>NZ_CP043653.1:1200000-2400000 GCF_014217685.1 Glaciihabitans sp. INWT7
CCGACCCACAACTCCCAGGCCGTCGAGAGCCAGCTTCACAACATCCCGGGCCTCAGCGAGCACTTCCTCTATTCCAATGACGACATGTTCTTCGGCCGCGCGGTGTCGCCCGACATGTTCTTCTCACCGGGCGGCGTGACCAAGTTCATCGAGGCGACCACCCGCATCGGCATGGGGGAGTCCAATCTGGCGCGCAGTGGATTCGAGAACTCCGCGAGAGTCAACCGGCGTCTCATCCAGGACAGGTTCGGGCGCACGATCACCCGTCATCTCGAACACACCCCGACTCCGCTGCGAAAGTCGGTCATGCGCCAGCTGGAGGCCGAATTCCCCGAAGACTTCCGGCGCACCGCGGCGAGCACCTTCCGCTCGGCGACGGACATCTCGGTCACCAACTCGCTCTATCACTACTACGCGTGGGTGACCGGTCGGGCCGTCGCTCAGACGGATGCCACGGTGAGGTACGTCGATACGACCATGCGCGCCGGCCTCGCCGAGATGACGCTGCTGCTCAAGAAGCGCAACATCGACATGTTCTGCCTCAACGACGGTAGTTTTCCCGAGTTGACGGCCGAGGAACGCGCAGCGGCTGTCAGGTCGTTCCTCGACTCGTATTACCCGATCGCCGCACCATGGGAGCGGCCGGTCGTCGACGCGGACTGACCGCAGCCGGGGCGCACTCCCAGCGCGGTGTTCCGCTCGTCCGCATCAGACGACGGCGAACTCGCGCGTCGGTGGGTGAAGCTCTTCGTCGGTGATCGGCGCCTCCACCGGTGCCGGGCGGGTGCCGCTCGCGGGGAACTCGACTCCGTGGCGGGCGAGGATGAGGGCGGTCTCCGCCGCATCGACATAGGACACCGCGGCATCCTGGCCGAGTGGGACCACCGAGTGGAGCACGGTGTTCTCGTAGACGTGCACGAGATTGAATGCCTGCCCGCCATCGCGGCCGCGGGTGCCTCCGACCGGCACATTGAGATCCTGCGTGTAGCAGGTGGCAGAGGCGACCGAGACGGGTATCCCGGCGAAGGTCGAGTTGGTGGAGTAGTGGAGGTGGCCGGCGATGATGCTGCGCACGTCGGATCCCTGAAGCACCTCGGCCAGACCGGCCTGGTCGCGCAACTCGACAAGCACGGCGAGATCCAGCACACTCGGGATGGGCGGGTGGTGCATCGCGAGGATGGTGCCATGGGGCGCGGGGGAGGCGAGCTCCTCGGCGAGCCAGTCGAGCTGGGCGTCGGTGACCTCACCGTGGTGGTGGCCCGGAACCGTCGAGTCGAGGGCGATGATGCGCAGACCACCCACCCAGTGAACCCGGTCCACCGGAGCGGAGGAGGGATGCTGGCCGAGCAGCGTCTCGCGGAAGGCACCGCGGTCGTCGTGGTTGCCCATCACCCAGACCACCTGTGCGCCGTAGCGCAGGGCGGCCGGTTCGACGATCGCCTTCAGCTCTTCATAGGCCACCGGATCTCCGACATCCGCGAGGTCTCCGGTGATGATGATGGCCTCGGGGGTGGCCCCGGAGGCATCGAGTTCGCAGAAGAGCTGGCGGAGGTGGGTCTCGCTGTCGACCGAGCCTCCGTAGAGCCCCGCGCCGCCGGCAACGAAATGGGTGTCGCTCAGGTGGACGATGAAGTGGTCGGGCCGTGGATATTGGGCCGTGTAACCGGACATGCGCCAATCCCATCACCCCAAGCTGGCCGGGGGGTGAACAAACTGCGGCGATCCCTACCCCAAATCGGGGGAGAGTCGTGCACGGATGGGGCCGGCAACCGCCTAAACTGAGTGCAGCACCCGTTCATCCCGCGTGTGGCCTCGGCCCGGGGTACCTGAGACTTCTCGGCACCCGGTGGCCCGATTCACCACTGTCTGACTCTTCACCGGTCCGACTGAGTTGCCCCTTCGGGTGGCTCCACTCGGGATTGCTCGGTCACCATTGGCACGTCCGCGTGCGGCCACCCGGTCCCTGAATTCGAGGGACACCTCCCCAGAGGGAGATCGGTCGACGCGCAGACGGCGCTCAGAGACGCAGGAGAAGCATGGCTCGGTCCGGCCAGGGACAGTCCGCCCAGAACCAGAGCGCCCAGAATTCGGGTGGCTCGGGTAAGTCGACTCGCCGTTCCTCGGCGAAGAAGCCGACGCAGCAGAAGTCGCAGCAGCGCCGCTCGCGGGGGACCGATGACGCCGGCGTCATCCCTGTGCTTGCCCGCGCCGTGCGTGAGGTCGAGGGGGCCGCCGAGCGCGGCAAGGTCGGACCATCCAACCGCACCAAGTTCCAGGTGATCGCCTTGCTGATGCGCGAAGAGCGTGCGCGGGCGAAGGCAGACCGCGAGGTGACCGATGCCGAGCGCACCGAGGTGCTCAAGCGTCTCGACGGCGTCGCCACGATTCTCGCCAAGACCGCAGCGCGGGACACCTCGCTCATCCAGCTGCTCGCCGAAGAGACCGCCGTCACGGATGCCGCGCGCACGTTGCGTCGAGACATGCTGATCGCGGCGGGAACAGAGCTCTCGCCCGACGAGCTGATCATCGTGAAGGAGCCGGATCCCGTGGCGCCGGCCACCGAACGGCAGGTGGTGCCACAATCGGTGATCGCCCGTCAACTCTCCAACCCCTTCCTCGCTCCTGACTTCAGCCAGAGCGTGAAGGTCGCGCCGGTCACGCACCGACTGGCCAACTGGGAGCTGCTCGAGCCCCTCTTCCGCGCCTTCGAGTACGGCTCCGGTGGACAGGTCGCGAGCATGGACCTCCCCGACCCGACCGCCGCCGACCTGAGGGTTCCGACCGGTCTCGAGCTCTTCCATCACCAGGCCGAGTTCATCGCGAGCGCCCGCGAGGGGCACCGCAGCTATCTGCTCGCCGACGAGCCCGGGCTGGGCAAGACCGCGCAGGCGCTGCTCGCCGCGCAGGTCTCCGGTTCCTACCCGCTGCTCGTGGTCGTTCCCAACGTCGTGAAGATGAACTGGGCGCGGGAGGTCGAGCTCTGGACGCCGCAGCGCTCGGCAACGGTAATCCACGGTTCGGGTGAGAATCTCGACGCCTTCGCCGATGTGGTGATCGTGAACTACGACGTGCTCGACCGGCACATGGGCTGGCTTGGAACTCTCGGATTCAAGGGAATGGTGGTGGATGAGGCCCACTTCATCAAGAATCGCGAATCGCAGCGATCGAAGAATGTGCTTGCCCTCGCCAAGAGCGTGCGGTCGAGATCGCCGCGCGCGCTGATGATCGCCCTCACCGGCACCCCGCTCATCAACACGATCGAGGACTTCCGCGCGATCTGGCAGTTTCTCGGCTGGATCGATGGCGAGAAGCCGACGGCGCGGCTCATGCAGGAGCTCGAGGAGAACGGCCTCACCCCGGCAGACTTCGGCTTCTTCGCGGAGGCCCGCCAGACGGTGATCGACATGGGGATCGTGCGCCGCAAGAAGATCGATGTGGCCGCGGACCTTCCCTCCAAGCGCATCGCCGACCTTCCGGTGGAACTCGATGACGATCTCGGCCGGTCGATCCGCCAGGCCGAGCGCGAACTGGGACTTCGGTTGCTGTCGCGCTACCGCGCCCTGGTCAAGGCACGCATCGAGTCTGCCGACATCCCACATCCGGAGCTCGTGCGGATGGTCGCGAAAGCCGAGCTCGAGGAATCGAAGGCCGCGAAGACCGGCGAGAACGTGTTCACCATGGTGCGCAAGATCGGACAGGCGAAGGCCGTGCTCGCCGCGGACTACACCGCCCAGCTCGCACGCTCCGTCGGCAAGGTCGTGTTCTTCGCGAAGCACATCGACGTGATGGACATCGCCGAAGAGACCCTGGCCAAGCGCGGGCTCACCACGGTGTCGATCCGCGGAGACCAGAGCGCCGCTTTCCGCCAGAAGCAGGTCGATGCGTTCAACAACGATCCGGAGGTCTCCGTCGTCGTCGCCTCGCTCACCGCCGCCGGCGTCGGCCTCAACCTGCAGGCCGCATCGAACGTCGTACTCGCGGAACTGAGCTGGACGAGCGCCGAGCAGACCCAGGCGATCGACCGGGTGCATCGGATCGGCCAGGCCGAGCCGGTGACCGCCTGGCGGATCATCGCCTCTCAGACCATCGACGCCAAGATCGCCGAGCTGATCGACAGCAAGGCCGGCCTCGCCGCCCGCGCTCTCGACGGAGACGACTCCGACGTCGCGGGGGAGTCGAGCGTGCAGCTCGACGCCCTTGTGGCCCTGTTGGAAGACGCGATCACCGCGGCAGACCGCGCCTGAGAAAACTCCCGACCTCGCGCTACAGCTGAGCCGCGGCCGAGGGCTGCTTGCGAAGGCCCGCGTCCGAAGGCCCGCGTTTGGCCACGGGCGGTCCGTGCTCCGGCGTGCTCATCCCCGGGCCGCGACGCGACGCGATGAGACTGCGGCGTTAGGGCGTCGCCGAGCGTTCAATGAGGCGCGAGATCGCGAGGGTGGGGATGGCGAGCCAGCCGGGGCGGTTTCTGGCCTCGTAGACGGCCTCATAGAGCGCCTTGTCGATCTCGAAGGCGTCGAGCACGGCCCGGTGTTCGCGCAGGTCCCGACCGGACCGTTCGATGTAGCCGTCGACGAATGCCCGTCGGCAGGCGGAGGCCCAGGCTGCAGCGGATTCGCCCGGATGCGAGAGGGCGAACGATCCCGCGACGTAGTCGAATGACCGCAGCATGCCCGCGACATCCCTCAGCGGGATGTCCGGCAGCGAACGCTCGCTCATCGGGCGCATCGGTTCACCCTCGAAGTCCAGCACGACCCAGCCGCGGTCGGGTACCGCGAGCACCTGGCCGAGGTGGAAGTCGCCGTGGATGCGCTGAAGTGCCGGCCAGGGGCTGGCTGCGGCCTCGTGATAGACCTGCTCGAGGGCCGGGCGGTATTCCGAGAGACCGGGCACCTCCGCGGCGGCGAGCTCGAATCGATAACGCATGCTCGCGACCGTCGTGGCGATGTCCGAGGGTGTCGTGGCACGGGAGGGGAGTGCCGAGTGCAGGGTCTCGTGCATCTCCGCCGTCGTCACACCGAGGGCACGCGCACGCTCGGTGAAGTCTTCGCCGACCTCGGCCGCGCGCACAGCCACCCTCCAGGCGTCTTCGACCCCGGGCAGGAACTCCTGCGCGAATGCGAGGTGGCCGGTCGCGATGCCCTCCGCCATCCCACTGTCGGTCCAGAGGCCGGTGATGTGACCGATCGACCGTGGAGCGACGGCGCTTCCCGCGGCGCCGAGCGCCTCGGTGAGCGTCACATCCGGATTCTCGCCGTGATGAATGGCCCGGAAGAGTTTGCAGATGATCGGAGTGGATGCCGCGCCGTCGGGGCTCGCCACCTGGAAGATGATCGAGGTGTTCGACTGCTCACCGCCCAGCACGCGGGAGGAGACGAACTGCACCGAGGCGGAGTCGGGAGTGTGATGCCCCCGCGCGACGAGCGGACCGCCGCTGTTGGCGGCCGCCGGCCCGTCGGTCTCGTGCGCTTCACCGTCGTCGAGAATCAACCGCAGCAGCGCCTCGGCGAATGCCGGGTCGTGAGGACCGTCGTAGATGAAGCGGCGACCGTTCTCGACGTCGAAGGAGGCCACCAGCGCGTTCTCGGCGCCCTCGAGCGGTTCGCTGCGCTCCGTGAGCGGCACCTGGTAGAGGAGAGGATGCTCGGCATGATCGAGCACGAGGTAGACGCGGATCACCGCTTCGCCGGTCGGGTCGGCGAGCCCGAATCCGCCGATGACCTGAAGCTCAGGCGCGCGCGACTTGCCGGCGTACCAGCGCTGCCGCGTCATCCAGGATTCGAGATAGTCGGGAACGCCGGCCACGGGCACCTCCAGCGTTTGGTGGCGCTGAGCGCCGAGGAAAGGACTCTCCTTACCCTACGCAGAGCGGAGCGGATCGGGCACCCCTTGACACGCGGGGTACCAGGGTGCCCCCTGTTCGGGGGAACCCCGCTCTGGGGGCAGACACGCGTCTCATCAGCCAATATTGTTCTAACTAGCACCACCGGGGGACACCTGGGTGGCGGCGATTTCGCGAGAGTTGCAAGGCGGGATACGGGGGTATGCCCGATCTTCGGCTCTCGCAGATACGAAGTCGTCGCCCCCATGGACCCCGTCCGGGCACCAGGCTGACCACCCGCCGTTCACCCAACTCGCTGCCTCATAATGAGCACATGATCTCCGTATCCCTCGCTCATGATCTCCGCTCCGCCGGGGTGCGGTGGCGCCCCGTCTCCGGAGATTCCTTCGTGATCACCCGGGAGGGATTCGAGAGTGCTGTCTTCGTCGTGAGCGACATGACCATCGAATCGCACGAGTTCGAGACCGGCACGATCCTCGGCTTCAACGGCACCACCGAGTGGGCGCTCGACTCGGTCGCCATCGAGGATGCCCTCTGGCTTCCACGTGAAGACCAGTTGCGTGAGCTCCTCGGTGGCACCTTCGCCTCGCTCTCGCGCACCGCCACGGGATACACCGTCGCCCTGGTGGTCACCGGGGAACGCACCGAATGGGAAGCCGCCGAGCCGGCTGACGCTTACGCCGCCGCACTCCTTCGCCTGGTGCGCGCAACGGCCTGAGCCGGGAACGCCGGGCCGGAGTCGGCTGCCTGATCTGAGTACGGCGGGGCGAGTTGTGTGGCCTACTCGCGCACCGCGAGCAGGAAATCGTTCATCCCTGCCGTCAACTCCCGGTCGACGGCGAGGTCAAGCCTGTCGAGGCGATTCACGGGTGCGGCCAGCCGCACGCTCGAGGCCAGCCACACGGCATCGGCCGCTGTGAGGTCGGCGGCCGAGGGCTGGGCGATGCCTGTCTGCAGCCCCTGCTGCGCGGCGTAGCGGAAGATGTTCGACTGGGTCGTGCCGTCGAGGATGCCGAGTCTCGGCCCCGGGGTGAGGATGCGGTCGCCCTGCCGGTAGACCACGGTCGAGGTGGGCCCCTCGAGCACGTAGCCATCGCTCGAGACGAAGATGACGTCATCGGCGTCGCGTCGGGCGGCCTCCCGCATCACCGCGCGGTTCACGGCGTAACTGAGAGTCTTCGCCCCGGCGAGCAGCCACGGGGAGGTGGTCTCCACGTCGTGCCGGTACCCACGATCGAGCGTGACCACGGAGATACCGTCGCGCCGCGCCGCGCTATGGTCTGGTGAGGCGCTCGCGAACGCCCAACCGGTGGGGCGGTCGTCGCCCTCGACCCCGCGGCTCAGCACGATCTTCACGGATGCTTCGTCGACCGGGTCGATCGCGGCGATCGCGGTGGTGATCGCCGCCCGCCAGGCCGCGGCATCCGGAGTCGGCAGCTCGAGCAGTCGCGCCGACTCCCCGAACCGCCGGAGATGGTGCTCGAGCGCCTGCGGTGCCCCCTGGCCGACGCCGATAGTCTCGAAGATGCCATCGCCTCGGGTCGCGGCGAGATCGAGCGCACTGAGCACCGGATCGTGCGGATCGAACTGCGTCAGATCGGGTGCGCCGACCCGGTGGGGTTGGGCCGAAGCCGAAGGCCGGTTGAGCAGGAGCAGGGCGGAGGAGGGCACTGTGACATTCTGCCGTTCAGCGCTCGGGGAGGGTGATAGGCATGCTGGCGGTGTTGCCGTATTCGCGGCCGCGGCGGGGGATGAAGAAGGCGACGACCGCACCGACGAGGGCAACGCTGCTTCCGATCGTGAAGATGATGCGGAACGCCTCGCTCGTCGGGATGGCCGTACCGCCGGAGATGACGAGGTGCGCGGAGATGATGAGGCCGACCACGGTGGCGGCGATGGTCGATCCGAGGGTGCGCATCACGGAATTGAGTCCGTTGGCCGCCGCCGTCTCTGTCGGAGGAACGACCCGCATGATGAGCGTCGGCATCGCCGAATAGGCGAAGCCGACGCCGAAGCCGACGATGGTGGAAACGAGGATGACATGCCAGATCTCGCTGTGCAGCCAGATTGCGATCGCGAAGGCCACGGTGATGATCAGGCCCCCGAGGATGAGACTGGTGCGAGGGCCGCGGGCGGCGGACAGCCTCGCGGCCACGGGGGACATCGCGAACATCACCAGTCCGAGGGGCATCAGGCAGAGGCTCGAGACGATGAGCGACTGGCCGAGCCCGACCCCGGTGCTGGTCGGAGCTTCGAGCAGCACCGGCAGCGCCGCCGTGGTGATGAAGAAGGCGAAGCCGACCGAGATCGAGGCGAGGTTGGTGAGCAATACCGGCCGTCGGGCCGCCACGCGCAGGTCGACGAGCGCGTCGGTGGTGCGCAGTTCGACCACGCCCCACACCACCAGCACGACCGCGCCTCCGATCAGCAGGCCGAGCGTCGTCGCGCTGGTCCATCCCCATTCGCTGCCCTTGGAGATGGCGAGCAGGATGCCGACGAGACCGATTCCGAATCCGATCGCGCCGAGGAAGTCGAAGCGCCCGCCCGCCCGCAGCGTCGATACCGGAACGATGGACCCGACGAGCACGATCGCGACGATCGCGAGCGCGGTGGCCAGCCAGAACAGGTAGTGATAGTCGAAGTTCTGGGCGATCAGGGCGGCGACCGGGAGCCCGACGGCCCCGCCGACGCCGAGCGTCGCGCTGACCAGGGCGACGGCGCCGCCGAGGTTGCGGGGGTGGATGACGTCCCGCAGGATGCTGATCCCCAGGGCGATCACCCCCAGCCCGACGCCCTGGAACACCCTCCCGACGATCATGGGGATCAAGGTGTTGGACAGCGCGGAGATGATGGATCCGCCGGCCATGAGCATCAGGAGCACCATGACGACCCGGCGCTTGCCGTACATGTCGCCGAGGCGTCCGCTGATCGGCGTGGAGATCGCGGCGGCGAGGAGCGTGGAGGTCAGAACCCACGTCGCATCAGCTGTCGTCGTGTCGAGGAAGTCGGGCAGGCGCGGGATGATCGGCGTCACGAGAGTCTGCATGAATGCCGCGATGAGCCCCGTGAGAGCCAGGGTCGTGGTGATCGCCCGGTCGCTGGGCCGCCTGCTCAGGCGGGCACGCTCGGCGGTCGTGAGGGAACGGTCCGGGGAAGGGGGCATCGTTTCACCCTAATCCTCAATCTGTGGTGCTCCCACCTCGATGAGCGAGGGTGGACGAACCCCGGCGGGTCAGCGCGAGAGCGGGTCAGCGCGAGAGCGTGTAGATGCCCCAGTCCTCCACGTGCCAGTCGATCCACCCGTTGGTGCGCTGCAGCGAGACCGCGATGGTGAACGGATCGTTCTTCGCATTCGTCGCCGAGCAGGTGAAGGTCTGGCCGATGATCACCGGCAGGTTCTTCGCGCAGTCCACTGTGATGTCCGCGCCGATGATGGAGGCGTCGGAGGCGATGGATTGTTCGGCTTGGGTGGCGAAGACGTTGGGGAGGGCGGAGATGATGAGGCCGGGTACGACGAGGACGGATCCGATTTGGAGGATGCCGAGGGCGGCCCAGACGAGCACGGGGGCGAATCCGAGGGGGCCGACTTTGGAGAGGCTCATGGAGCGGGCGAGGAGGTAGACGGGGGCGGTGAGCAGTGCCCAGGCCCAGCTGGCGCGGTGTTCGTATCCGGCGCGTCCGAGGGCGGCGCGGTCGGTGATGGCGAGGATGACGACGGCGAGGTAGGAGATGCCCCAGATCGCGGGGGTGACCCACATGTTGAGGCTGGAGCCGAAGCCGAGGAGCAGCAGCAGGCTGAAGACGAGCAGGAGCAGGGGCACGAGGGCGATGATCCACACCGGCGCGGTGTAGATCGGCAACCGCGACGCAGAACCACGACGATCATCGCTGTAGCGAGCCTCGCGCCGGTAGGCCCCGTCGTCGAGTCTGATGCGGTCTTCCGCAGCGCTCTCGGCGGTCACCGGCGTTCCGAAGACCGAGCCCTCTGTCGTGCCGAACGCGGTGCGGGGCACGAACACCTCTCGGGCACCCGTGACGTCGTGAGCCCAATCGTCGACCGGTTCATCATCGGCCGGTTCATCATCTACCGGGTCGTGCAGCGGGGCCTTGGCGGTCGGGGCGGTCGCGGGCTCGGAGGTCGGTTCTGCGGAGGACGGCTCTGCGGCTGACGGGAGGGGGGACGCGTCCGCGAGGGAGTCCACGGTCACGGTGTTCTCCACGGTGCTGTTCTCCACCGTGCTGTTGTCCACGGTGCTCACCGCGGGGGGTTCCTCGACTGTCCTGGCGGAGACCGGGGCATCGATCTCCCGCAGGGTCACGCTGGCGGGCGCCCGGCGATCCGTGGCATCCCGCGATTCGCCTTCGTCTGTCTCGAGAGCGGACTGTTGCTCGTCGCGTTCCCGCTGTTCTCGTTGTTGCCGACGGGTGGGCAGCTCCTCGTCGGCGTAGGCCAGACGGGTGGGAACCTGCATCACCAGCGGTGGGCGGGCTTCGGTGGTGAGTTCGGTCCAGGCGTGATTGTTCCACCAGCGGAGCTGGGGCAGACCCATGGGGTCCGGGTACCAGCCGGCCGGCACAGTCACGTCGTCCTCGAACATCTGCCCTCTCGCAGTCGCCTTTATGGCCAGATTAGTGGGAATTCGGTCTTCGGGGCATCCCGCGGATTTTTCTCGATGAACGCGCGGTCGACAGAGTGCGCTCTATCCCCACGCTGAAGCTCAGGTGGTCGGCGCTCCATGCAGGTAGCCCCAGTCGCTGACGTGCCAGTCGATCCACCCGTTGGTGCGCTGCAGCACCACGGTGAGGTCGTAGTGATCCTTGCCGCTGGTCGCCGCGCAATCGAAGGTCTGACCCACGAGCACCGGAAGCGAGGGCGAGCATTTCACCGCGAGGTCGACGCCGATGATGGAGGCGTCGGAGGCGATGGATTGTTCGGCTTGGGTGGCGAAGACGTTGGGGAGGGCGGAGATGATGAGGCCGGGTACGACGAGGACGGATCCGATTTGGAGGATGCCGAGGGCGGCCCAGACGAGCACGGGGGCGAATCCGAGGGGGCCGACTTTGGAGAGGCTCATGGAGCGGGCGAGGAGGTAGACGGGGGCGGTGAGCAGTGCCCAGGCCCAGCTGGCGCGGTGTTCGTATCCGGCGCGTCCGAGGGCGGCGCGGTCGGTGATGGCGAGGATGACGACGGCGAGGTAGGAGATGCCCCAGATCGCGGGGGTGACCCACATGTTGAGGCTGGAGCCGAAGCCGAGGAGCAGCAGCAGGCTGAAGACGAGCAGGAGCAGGGGCACGAGGGCGATGATCCAGACCGGCGCGGTGTAGATCGGCAACCGCGACGCAGAACCACGACGACCGAAGGCATCGGAGTACGCCTCCCGGTCCCCGTCCGATCGCGAGTCTGGCGTCGCCCGCTCCCTCTGTGCGGCGGGATCGTCGCGCACGGGTTCCGCGGAACGAGGCTGGAACAACGCTTCGAAGGACTCGGAAACGCCGGCTGCGGAAGGCCGGGCAGTGAATGCGAGCGGGGAGCCATCGACCGAGTCGACGTTGCCCGAGTCGAAACTACCCGAGTCGTAGCTGACCGAGTCGTAGTCAATCGAGTCGTAGTCGATGGTGTCGACGTTCTCCAGCGGTGCGGTCTGACGCCCGGCAGCCGGTCGAGTGTGCGCAGAGGGAGTCGGATGAGAGGAGGAAGCGCGATCGCCCGGGTCGACAGCGTCGTCCTCGTCTTCGGTGTGATCGTCTTCCGTGTGATCGTCTTCGGTGTGAGCGTGCTCTGTGCGATCGGAGCCCGTCGGTCCGGAACCGGCGTCACCATCCGTCTCATCGTCATCATCGACATCGTCATCGAGCTCGGCGTCGGCGGATGCCGGGGGATCGATCTCCCGCAGGGTCACGTTGAGCGGGGAGTGGGCGGCCGCAGCATCCCTCGCATCGCCTTCGTCGGTGGCGAGGGTGGCGTATTCCTCATCGCGTTCGCGTTGCTCCCGCTGCTGGCGACGGGTAGGCAGCTCGTCATCCGCATAGGCGAGGCGGGTCGCCGTCTGCACCACCAGTGGCGGGCGGGCCTCTGTGGTGAGTTCGGTCCAGGCGTGATTGTTCCACCAGCGGAGCTGGGGCAGACCCATGGGGTCCGGGTACCAGCCGGCCGGCACTGTCACGTCGTCCTCGAACATCTGCCCTCCTGCAGTCGGCTCATTTACCTGGGATCAATGGATGCCCAGTGCGGGCTCTCCGGGGTAACGCTAAACATTCGGGTGTGCTAAACCTATCGCCCGGAACAGCATCTGACCGGGGGTTTCTGATCGTCTGCTGGCCCCAGTTGGGGGCGCAGTCGACGCCATCCTCCGGGTCGAGCCACCGATCCCGCCTGTCGCGAATCGCTAAGCTCTTCTCGGCGGTATTGCCACAAACGATCCGCCGGCGCGACATCTAGCACGGTGCTGGACCGCGGACCGCATCGGACAACGACGCGGTGAACAGCCACGAGGCAATGGAGCCACTGTGAATGCAGGGAATGTGTTGAGCGATCAGTTCGTCGAACAGGGCGCGGAGAAGACGAGGCGAGACGATTCCGTCGCCGATCTGCCAGCCATCCCGGGTATGGACGGGCCGCCCGGGTCACGTATCCGCACGCGGATCGAAAGCGATTCCCTCGGCAGCATGGAGATCCCGGCAGATGCCTATTGGGGCATCCACACCGCCCGGGCGCTCGAGAACTTCCCCATCACTCGTCGGCCCATCTCGGTCTACCGCGACCTGATCCGCGCCCTCGCCCGGGTGAAGCAGGCGGCGGCACGTGCCAACAAGGAACTGGGCGTGCTGGATGCCGAGAAGGCCGACCTGATCGAGCGCGTCTGCGAGGAGATCGTCGGCGGTGCGCTCCACGACGAGTTCGCCGTCGGGGTGATCCAGGGCGGTGCCGGCACCTCAACGAACATGAACACCAATGAGGTGATCGCCAACCGCGGCCTCGAGATCCTCGGCCATGAATTCGGCGACTACTCGCACTTCCACCCGATCGACGATGTGAACCGAAGCCAGTCGACGAACGACGTGTATCCGACCGCGATCAAACTCGCGATGGTCTTCGGGGTGCAGCGACTACTCGAAGAGCACCGCCTGCTCACTCAGTCCTTCGCCCGCAAGGGGGTCGAGTTCGCAGACGTGCTGAAGGTGGGACGCACCCAGATGCAGGACGCCGTGCCGATGACGCTCGGCCAGGAGTTCAGCGGCTTCGCCCACACCCTCGCGGAAGACTACGACCGTCTCGGCGAGATCATCCCGTGGCTCAATGAGATCAACATGGGTGCTACCGCCATCGGCACCGGCATCACCGCCGATCCGCGCTACGCGGAAGCGGTCTGCCGTCACCTGGTGGAGATCACCGGAATCCCGATGGAGACCGCGGCCGACCTGATCGAGGCCACCTCGGACGCCGGCATCTTCATGACGCTGAGCGGCACGCTCAAGCGCGCCGCCGTGAAGCTGTCGAAGATCTGCAACGACCTCCGGCTGCTCTCCAGTGGGCCGCAGGCCGGGCTCGGCGAGATCAACCTGCCGCCTCGGCAGGCAGGCTCGTCGATTATGCCCGGCAAGGTGAACCCGGTGATTCCGGAGGTGGTGAACCAGGTCGCCTTCAGCGTGATCGGAGCGGATGCCACAGTCACCGCTGCCGCGGAAGGCGGCCAGTTGCAGCTCAATGCCTTCGAACCGGTGATCGCCCACAGCATCCTGCAGTCCCTCGCCTGGATGACCAACGCCTGCTACACGCTGCGGGTGAACTGCGTCGATGGCATCAGCGCCAACATCTCTCGGCTTGCTGCGCAGGTGGAGTCCTCGGTGGGGGTGGTGACCGCGCTCACTCCCTACATCGGCTACGCGGCATCCGCCTCCCTCGCGCACACCGCGCTCACGACGAACGCGTCGATCGCCGACCTCGTGGTCTCGGCCGGCCTGATGTCCGCGGAGCAGGTGGCCCATGTGCTCTCGCCGGGGCGCCTCAGCGGCCTCGTGCCGATGACCGGCGTGATCAGCGTGGTGCCCCATGTGGAGACCGACACCGAGTAGCGCCCGCTGGTCGAGTAGCGCCCGCTGGGGCGCGTATCGAGACCCGCCTCCTCCCGACAGCCATCAGCGCCCCGCGGCCCCCCAGAGGTGCATTCCCGCGTAGCTGCGCCACGGCGCCCACCGCGCGCCGTGCGCGGCGAGCGTCCGCGCCGTGGCAGGCAGGCCGAGGCGCGCGGCACTCGCGAGCATCACGAGATCGCTCGACAGCAGCACATCCGGGTTGCCGAGCACGCGCATGGCGAGGTATCCGGCCGTCCACGGACCGATCCCCGGTAGCGCGGTGAGACGGGCGGTGAACTCGTCGGCCGGCATCCCGAGATCGAGCCGCAGCGAGCCCTCAGCGATGGCCCGCGCCGCGCAGAGGATGCTCGCGACCCTCGTCGCCGGGCCCCGCAGGAATTCGGCACCGTGTTCGGCGATCTCGAGGGCGGTCGGAAAAAGTTCGGGAGTCGCAGAGAGCTCCCGGGAGAGCCGTCCCAACACCGTGCGAGCGGAAGCGACGGAGATCTGCTGCCCGATCATGGTGCGGAACAGCGTCTCGTCGGTGTCGAGACTGCCGGGAAGTCGCAGCCCCGGACGTGCGCGCACCAGAGGCGCGAAAGCGGGGTCGGCGGAGAGCGCCTCGTCGATCGCGGCCGAATCGGCATCCAGGTCGAGCAGGCGTCGAACCCGGGAGACCAGGGTCGACAGATCGGCGATGTTCTCGATCCGCGCCGTGCACTGCACCGCGTCGGTGCCGTCGAGACGCAGCTCGAGGTGGGCGACGCCGCGCGGCAGTCGAACGGCGCGGGTGAAGGAGTGCGCATCCGCCGTCTCGATGCCGGAGATCGCGTGAGCGTCGAAGAAGGCCAGAAGTCCCGCACCGTCGAACGGAGCCCGGGCAGGCAGGCGCAGCGAGATCTGGGTTGCCGTCTCATCGGTGGCCCGTGCCCGAGCCGAGGCCCGGGGCGCACCGAGCCGCAGCGCGGTCGGCGTGAGCTCATAGACGGCCTGCACCGTCTCATTGAACTGGCGGATGCTCGAGAAGCCGGCCGCGAAAGCCACGTCGGCGATGGGCAGGTCGGAGCTCACGAGGAGGGTGCGGGCGGTCTGGGCGCGATGCGCCCGGGCGAGGGCGAGCGGCCCCGCACCGAGCTCGGTGACGAGCACACGACCGAGATGGCGAGGGGTGTAACCGAGCCGCCGAGCCAGTCCAGGAACGCCCTCCCGCTCGACCGCCCCATCGGCGATGAGCCGCATGGCGCGAGAGGCGACGTCATCCCGGATGTTCCACTCGGGGGAGCCGGGAACGGCGTCGGGGAGGCATCGTTTGCACGCCCGGAGACCCGCCTCGTGGGCCGCGGCGGCCGTGCGATAGAAGCTGACGTTGGATGGTTTGGGCATCGTCGCCGGGCAGCTGGGTCGGCAGTAGATTCCCGTGGAGTGCACCCCGGTGATGAACTGCCCGTCGAAGCGGACATCCCGAGACGACATGGCGCGATACCGTTCGGCGAACTGGGGATCGGAGCTGGTCACACGGGCGGGGGTCTCGATGATCACTCCACAACCCTCCCATCGGCCACCGACCTCGGCTAGCGGAAATCGGACATCGCCCGTAACGTCTACGCTGGCCAGATGAGCGGCATGGCTTCATGAACGAATCGACGATCGCCCGCAGTGACGTCACGATCCTCGGCAGCGCGAATCTCGACATCGTGTTCGGTGTCGATCGCATTCCCTCCCCGGGGGAGACCCTGCTGGCCGCATCGTCCGAGCGTTACCCGGGGGGCAAGGGACTCAATCAGGCGGTGGCCGCCGCACGGTCCGGGGCATCCACGAGCTTCATCGGAGCACTCGGCAGCGATGACGCGGGCGAGCTGCTCGCGGCCACGATGGCGGAGGCGGCGATCGACAGTGCCCGGGTGCGGCGGCAGAGCGCGCCGACCGGTCAGGCCTTCATCGTTGTGGATCAGTCCGGCGAGAACACGATCATCGTGGCCTCCGGCGCCAATGCGAGTGTCACCACGCTCGAGCCCCAGGACATCGAGTTGCTGTCGAGAACCGACGTGTTGCTCATGCAGCTGGAGCTCCCCTTCTCCGTCGTCACCGAGGCGGCGGCGACTGCCCGCGACCTCGGCTGCGTGGTGATGCTCAACGCCGCGCCCGCCCACGGCCTCTCCGAGGCGGTGTTCGGTTGCCTCGATGTGCTCATCGTCAACGAGTACGAGGCCCGTATCGTCGGGGGCTCGGATGATCTTGCTGAGGCGTCCCGTCGGCTTGCCGCCCGCGTGCCCCGGCTCATCGTCACCCTCGGTTCGGCAGGGTCGGCGCTCTACCAGCACGGTGCCGAGGTCGCTCGGATCGCCGCCCCCCGGGTCACCTCGGTGGACGCGACCGGCGCGGGCGATACCTTCTGCGGTGCATTCGCCGCTGCGATCGCGGAGGGGCAGCCCTTCGAGGCGGCAGCACGCTTCGCCACCGCGGCCGCCGCACTCTCGGTGCAGACTATTGGCGCAGTACCTTCCGTGCCGATGAGGGCGCAGGTCGACGATGCGTTGAATGCGAGTGCAACATGACCTTCCTCGACGAACTCCGCGCGGAGCTCGGTGACGCGGTGTCGACGGATGCCGCGGTGCTGGGTTCGCTCACCGCCGACAAGTCGGGCCACGACTCCCGAAGCACGCCGCTCGCCCTGGTCACGGCGCGCTCGATCGACGACGTGCAGTCAACGCTGCGTCTCGCCTCCCGATTCGGCGTCGCGGTCGTGCCGCGGGGAGCGGGCACCGGTCTGGCCGGCGGGGCGATCGCGAGCGCTGGCGAAGTCGTGCTCTCGACGCTCTCGATGAACCGCATCCTCGAGGTGTCGGTCGCCGACGAACTGGCCGTGGTGCAGCCCGGCATCCTCAACGGCGACCTGAACGCCGCGCTCGCGAGCCACGGGCTCTGGTTCACCCCCGATCCGGCGAGCCGCGCCATCTCCACGGTCGGCGGAAACATCGCAACAAACGCCGGCGGCCTGCTCTGCGCCAAGTACGGCGTGACGCGCGAATCCGTGCTCGCCCTCAAGGTGGTGCTCGCGGATGGGCGGCTTTTGAGCCTCGGACACCGCAGCGTCAAGGGGGTCACGGGCCTCGATCTCACCGCGCTGATGATCGGTTCGGAGGGAACCCTCGGCGTGATCGTCGAGGCGACCGTCCGGCTGCGGCCGCTGCCGACAGCACCGGTCGCGACGATCGGGGCGTGGTTCGGGGATGTCGTTACTGCCGCAGCAGCGTGCGCCGCGATCACCGCCTCCGGCATCCGCCCCGCCGCTCTCGAGTTGATGGATGCCGCCGCCCTCCGTGCCATCGACGCGCATCTCGGCGTGCACCTGTCAGAGCGGGGCAATACCTTCCTCATCCTGCAGACGGATGGCGCGGGCAGTGCCGCCGAGGCCGCGGACGCACTCGAGATCATCCGTCGCGGGGGAGGGGACGCCGAGCTCACGAGCGACCCGGCCGAGGGGGAGGAGCTCTTCGCGATCCGACGCGCCTTCCATCCCGCCCTCGAAGCCCAGGGCACCGTGCTGATCGAGGATGTCGCGGTGCCGCGTAGCGCGCTGCCCCAGATCTTCGCCGAGATCGCGGTCATCGGCGAACGGTTCGGAATCAGCATCCCGACCGTCGCCCATGCCGGCGATGGCAACCTGCATCCCAATTTCGTCTACGAACCCGCCGCCGACGGATCGGTGCCGGAGGTCATCTGGGCGGCCGCGGGAGAGCTCTTCGCCGCGGCGATCCGTCTTGGGGGCACCCTCACCGGCGAGCATGGGGTCGGGCTGCTCAAACGCGCCTGGTTGCGCGACGAGCTCGGAGACGACCAGTTCGAGCTGCAGCAGCAGGTGAAGGCCGTCTTCGATCCCCAGGGCCTGATGAACCCGGGCAAGGTCTACTGAACTCGGCTACTCGGCTGCTCGGGGCCGAGGTCTTCCGAGTCGGCGTGGGCCGACCCTCCCGGCGGTGTCGCCCGCTGTCTTCTAGGCTGTGCGCATGGATTTCCTTCCTCTCACCCGCGCCGACGACCTCGGTTGGCACGCCCTCCGCGACGAGATCGCACCGTGGATCGGGGAGCGTGCTGCCACGCTCTTCTCCTATGCCGTCTCGCACGAGTACGGCTCGGCCGTGACGACGCGCTATTTCCGCGACATCCTCACGGCCGCCGGGGATGACCCGGATCATCCTCAGGTCACGGAGACCGAGCAGCTGATCATCGACTGGGGGCGGCTCATCGTGCAGAGCCCGCGCGACATCCCTGATGCGTTCTATGCCCGGCTGGAAGCGGCATTCACCCCGCAGCGCCGCCTCGCCCTCCTCTCGTTCGCCGCCCGCGTCGTGGCGATCAACCTCGTCAACACCGTCGGGCGTGTTGCCGCCGATGACTGATCCCGTCTTCGAAGCGGCGCCGTCGATCGCGAGGAACGCCGACCCGGTCGTCGCGCAGGAAGGTGACCGCGCCGTCACCACGCCGGTGCGCCGGAAGGGGAGCATCATCGCGCTCGCGGCTCTGGGTTTCGCGGTGCTCACGCTCGTCATGCTGCTCGTGGCGTGGTACCTGCTTGCCGTGCTCGGCCCGACGGCCCTGCTCGTGGCCCTGGTGCTCGCGGCGATCCCGCTCGTCGGCGTGCTGTTCTTCATCCACTGGATCGACCGTTGGGAGCCGGAACCGCGGGGGGCGCTGCTGTTCGCGCTGCTGTGGGGCGCCGGCGCGTCAGTGCTGATCGCCCTCGTCTTCTCCGGCGTCACCCAGCACTACGAGTCACTCGCCGGCCTCACCGGATCCGGAGTCGCCACCTTCTTCGAGACGGTCGTGCAGGCTCCCGTCATCGAGGAATTCGCCAAGGGGCTCGGCATCCTGTTGATCCTGTGGGTGATGCGCCGCACCTTCGACGGGCCGGTGGACGGGGTCGTCTATGCGGCGACCATCGCCATCGGTTTCGCTTTCACCGAGAACCTGCAGTATTTCGGTCTGGCGATCAACCAGGACGGCGGACTGGGCACCGACGTCGCCCAGACCTTCCTGCTTCGCGCCATCCTCTCGCCGTTCGCTCACGTGATGTTCACCGCGTGCACGGGGGTGCTGCTCGGTCTGGCCGCCCGGCGCACCGGTCGTCTCGGGGCGATCGGTTACTTCCTGCTCGGACTCGTGCCTGCGGTGCTGCTCCATGCGTTTTGGAACAGCGCGAGCTATTGGGCCACCGACTGGTTCCGCTACTACTTCGTCGTGCAGGTGCCACTGTTCGTTCTGGCGATCGCCGGCATCACTCGACTGCGTCGTCACGAACAGCGGCTCACTCATGTGCGTCTCTCCGAGTACGCGGCAGTCGGTTGGTTCACCGAATCCGAAGTCAACCTGCTGACAACTGGGGCCGGGCGGCAGCGCGCGATCACCTGGGCGACTCGCCAGGGGCTCGGTCGCCCGTACCGCCGTTTCGTGCGGGACGCCACCCGGCTGGCCTTCGCGAGGGAGCGGCTGGTCAATGGTCGCGAGGGCATCGGAGCGAGCCTCGACGAGGCGGCGCTCCTCGAAGCGATCGGGCAAGACCGGCGCGCACTGGCCGCCCTTCCGCCGCTGCAGTAGCACCGCAACGGTAAGTTGCCCGCGCGCGAACGCGTAAACTTGACTGCCGCATTTCAGCGCGGCGTTCGAGGGGAATTGCCAGTGGTCGACCGTGAACTCCAGCATGAGCAGCAGTATGTAGCCAGCCTGTATGCGCGTCTCGACGCGCTCCAGCGGGAGGCGGAGCAGCAGCTCGACGCGGTGCGTCTTTTGGACGTCGGCGGCAATCACCAGGGGCGGTCCGAGCGAGACACTTTCGCGCGCATCTACGAAGACCGCATCCTGCAACTCCGTGAGGTAGACGAGCGTCTGGCCTTCGGTCGCCTCGAGTTCGAACCCGAGGCCGCCGGGGGAGCGGACGACGGCACCGATGGCTCGGTGTTCCGCTACATCGGCCGCATCGGTCTGCGCGACGAAGACCTCCAACCCCTCTTGCTCGACTGGCGGGTGCCGCAGGCGAGTGCGTTCTACCAGGCCACCGCCGCGACGCCGCTCGGTGCTAGAGCCCGCCGGCACCTCCTCTCCAAGGGGCGCAACATCATCCGGATCGAAGATGAGATCTTCGACTCCGAGCTGCTCGAGAGCGCGAACACCGAGCTGCAGGGCGAGGGGGCCCTCCTCGCCGCGCTCACCGCCCAGCGCACCGGGCGCATGTCTGACATCGTCGCCACGATCCAGGGCGAACAGGACCGCATCATCCGCTCCGAACTCAAGGGAGTGCTCGTGGTGCAGGGCGGTCCGGGCACCGGTAAGACGGCGGTCGCCCTTCACCGCGCCGCCTACCTGCTCTATTCGCATCGCGATCGGCTGCGCAATTCCGGAGTGCTCATCGTGGGCCCCTCCCGATCGTTTCTGCAGTACATCGAGGCGGTGCTTCCCTCGCTCGGCGAGACCGGCGTGGTGCTCGCGAGTGTCGGGCAGCTCTACCCCGATGTGGAGGCGACACGGGAGGACGCCCCCGCCACCGCCGCAATCAAGGGCCGGGCGGCAATGGCCGGGTTGATCGCGCGCGCGGTGCGCTCACGCCAGCGCGTGCCATCCGCCCCGCAGGATCTCGATGTGAACGGCGATCGGGTGACCCTGGATCCCCGTCTCATCGCCAGCGCGATCGGACGAGCCCGCGAGAGCAACAAGTCCCACAACGAGGCCCGGGTCGTCTTCGTGAAGAACGCGCTCGGTGCTCTCTCCCGCCAGTGGCTCACCCAGCTGCAGGACGCCGGCAACTCCATGGATGACACCGACCTGCCGATGCTGCGAGAAGACCTGAGATCGGCCGAAGACGTGCGTGTCGCACTGAACACCGCCTGGTTGCCCTTGACCCCGCAGAAATTCCTGCAGGACCTCTACGCCCGGCCGCAGTGGCTCGCCGAACTGACCCCGGGATGGAGCGACTCCGAGCGGGCGCTGCTCCACCGCGATCGGGATGCCGAGTTCACGATCGCGGATATTCCGCTGCTCGACGAGGCGGCGGAACACCTGGGCGAGTACAGCGTGGCCGACGCCGCCCAGAAGCGCGAGGCCAAACAGCAACGCAAGCGCGACATCGAGAACGCGGAACACGCGATCGAGAACATGCAGGTGGGAGGACTCGTCAACGCCAAGTCCCTCGCCGACAACTTCGCCGAGCTCGGGGATCGGGCGACCACGGCCGAGCGCGCCGCCGCGGACCGCAGCTGGACCTACGGTCATGTGGTGGTGGATGAAGCCCAGGAGTTGTCGCCGATGCAGTGGCGGTTGCTGCTGAGAAGGGGTCCCCAGCGCTCGTTCACCATCGTGGGCGACATCGCCCAGGCCGCATCGGCCGCCGCGGCATCCAACTGGAAGGATGCGCTCGAACCCCTGCTCGCGGACTCTCCGGAGTCCGACCGGTGGCGGCTCGAAGAACTGACGGTCAACTACCGAACGCCGAGCCAGATCGCCGCTGCCGCGGAATCGATGGCGATCGCCAACGGTCTGCACGTGACCGAGTCGCGCGCAGTGCGCTCGAGTGAATGGCCGATCACCGTCGTCGCCGACGCCGTGGAGGCGGTGCGCATCGATCGCGCCGCGGACGGGACCGGCGGCACCCTCGCCGTGATCGTGCTCGAGTCGGGCATCCGCGAGCTGACGGATCGCCTCACGGCCGAGTTCGGCGATGCGGTGGGGCTCGGTTCGATCGGATTGGTCCGCGATATCGCCGTGATCACCCCGCAGGAGGCGAAGGGGCTCGAATTCGACTCCGTGGTCGTCGTGGATCCCGCCGCGATCCTCGCGGCGTCAGAGCGCGGGGCAGGAGCGCTCTACGTGGCGATGACCCGAGCGACCCAGCGACTCACGCTGGTCGCCGAGGGGGAGCTGCCGGCCGGCATCGACCTGCCGTTCGAATAGCGCCGGACTCCGTCGGGGTCGAGGTGCGAGCGCATCGAGACCCTGCCCCCGAAGCGAGCACTCAGGCAGACGGCGCCAGCGCGTCGTACCGCAGGAAGCTCCGCTGGATCCGCGTGAGAAACACGATGAGCACGATGATCACGGCCCCGCCGAGGAGCGGTGGGAGCCAGACCGCTCCGATGGCGGCGATGATGCCGACGTAGATATCGCCGACGCGTGGCCCTCCCGTGACGACGACCGTGAAGACCCCCTGCAGTCGCCCCCGCATGTTGTCCGGCACGGCGACCTGCAGCATCGTCTGGCGGAAGATGCTGCTCACATTGTCGGCGGCGCCGGCCCCGGCGAGCATCACGCTCGCGATGGCGATGGCCGCCAGATTCGCCCGCGTCGGCGAGACCGGCCCGAAGCTGCCGAGGGACATGGCGAGCAGCACCGCTCCGAATCCCACGATGAAAGCGCCGTAGACGACGATCGAGGTGCGGATGGCGCGACCGTGCCAGCGCGCCCCGCCGATGCGCCCGGAGAGGAGGCTGCAGAGCAGGGCGCCGACCGCGCCAGCGGCCGTGAGCACACCCACCGTCACCGCTCCGCCGCCCAGCACGAGCGCGCCGACCGCCGGGAACAGCACGCGGGGTTGCCCGAAGGTCATCGCGATGATGTCGACGATGAACGTCATCCGGATGTTCGGGGCCGACCGCAGAAAGTCGATGCCGTATTTCAGGGATTCCAGTCCCGGGCGTTGCACCGCACCCTCCGGAGCGAGTTTCGGCAACGAGACGATACCGGCGAAAGCGCTGAGAAACAGCACGACATCGGTGGTGTAGGTCCATCCGAACCCGACAGTCGCCACGAGCACTCCCGCGAGAGCCGGACCGAGCGTCACCATCACTCCGATGCTCATCCCGGTGAGAGCGGATGCCGCGGGCATCAGCCGTGCGGGAAGGAGGCGGGGCAACACGGCAGAGCGCACGGTGTTCATCACGGTCGCGGCGACGGCGTTGAGGGTGGTGAGCAGGTAGAACGGCCAGACGATCTCCACGCCAGTCCAGGCGATAAGGGCCAGGGCGATGGTCGACCCCCACGCGACGATCGCGGCGAGCAGCAGGATGAGCCGACGATCGAAGGCGTCGGCGAGCATGCCGCCATAGAGTCCCGCGAAGATCATGGGAACAAGGGCGAACGCACCGACCAGCGAGACGGCGAAGGTGGACTGGGTCAGCTGGTAGATGTGCAGGCCGACGGCGACGATGGTCATCTGGCTGCCGATACCCGAGATCGCGTTGCCAGCCCAGAGCTTTCGGAAGGCTGCGCTCTCCCGCAGCGGGGATAGGTCGATGAGGTGCGAGCGTCTCGTGACGTGCTCGGTGGGGGCCTCGGGTTCAGTACTCACTCACACCATTCTCACCCGGCGGCGGTGGGATGCTTGACGGGTGACGCTTCCGACCGATTCCGTGCTCACCGACGAGCTCCTCGCCCGCATCCACGAGCGGGCACCCGGGTACGACCGGGACAATTCCTTCTTCACCGAGGACCTCACCGAACTCGCCGAGGCTGGCTATCTTCGGTCGCTGGTTCCCCGCGATCTCGGTGGTCGAGGCCTGAGCCTGCAGCAGGTGGCCCACGAGCAGGTCAGGCTGGCGAAGGCCGCTCCGGCCACGGCGCTCGCCGTGAACATGCACCTGGTCTGGACGGGTGTCGCGAAGACTCTTCACGATCGCGGGGATGACAGCCTGGACTTCGTGCTGCGGGATGCCGCGGCGGGCGAGATCTACGCCTTTGCGATCAGCGAAGCGGGCAACGATCTCGTCTTGTTCGACAGCACGACGGATGCCCGCCCGCTGCCCGACGGCGGCTACGCGTTCACCGGCACCAAGATCTTCACCAGCCTCTCACCGGCGTGGACCCGCCTCGGTCTCTTCGGACTCGACACGGTCTCGACGGATGCCCCGAAACTGGTGCACGCGGTGGTCACCCGGGAGGCCCCGGGCATCACCATCGCCCAGGACTGGAACACCCTGGGAATGCGCGCGAGCCAGAGCAACACCACCCACCTCGATTCGGTGGCCGCGACCTCCGACCGCGTCTTCCGACGTCTCGATCCGGGTCCGAGTCGGGACGCCCTGATCTTCGCGATCTTCGCCAACTTCGAGATCCTCATCTCCGCCGTCTACGTGGGAATCGGCGAGCGCGCTCTCGAGCTCGCGGTCGAATCCGCGCGAACCAGAGGGTCACGACGCACCGGGCTCGGTCGGCACCAGGATCCGAACGTGAGATGGAAGATCGCGGATGCCGCTCTCGCGCAAGACGCGCTGCTCCCGCAGCTCGACGCGCTGGCCTCCGACCTCGACGATGGCGTGGATCGCGGCGCGCGGTGGTTCCAAGACCTCGTCGGGCTCAAGTCCCGTACGACCCGGTCGGCCCGCTATGTGGTCGACCAAGCCGTCGCCGTCGCGGGCGGCGCCGCGTTCTCGGCGACCAGCGAACTCTCCCGGCTGTACCGGGACGTGCTCGCGGGAGGGTTCCACCCGAGCAACGAAGACTCGGTTCACTCCACGGTGGCGACCGCACTGCTCGGCCCGATCGACGACTGAGCGCAGCGACAATTACCGCCTGCACCGCGAACTGGCGTCGCCTACCCTGAGTTCATGACGTCTTCGCTCGCCCTGGACCCCTCCGTGATCGTCTGGTCTGTTCCCGAGTCGTCGCGTGCCGCCGAGCTCGCGACACGTCCGCTGCTGGTGCTGATGCACGGCCGCGGTTCGCACGAACAGGATCTCGTCGCTCTGGCGCCGCTGCTGCCGCCGCAATTCGTGATCGCGGCCCTCCGCGCGCCGCTCGAGCTCGCGCCGGGCTCCTATTCGTGGTTTTCCGTGGGGGAGCCCGGGCTGCCGAGCATCGCCGCCGCGGACTCGGCGGTCGCCGCGCTTCTGGCCTGGCTCGATTCGGTGCCGGTTGCGACATCCGTCTCGCTGCTGGGCTTCTCCCAGGGCGGGGCCATGGCAATCCACGCTCTGAGACACGACCCCCGACGATTCGCGGCAATCGTGAATCTCGCCGGATTCGCCATCGCGGGTGACGCGCCCGCCGATGGGGCACTCGAGACGCAACGGCCGCCGGTGTTCTGGGGAAGCGACCCGGCGGATCCCGTGATCCCTGCCGGTGCGATCGCCCGGACCGCGCAGTGGCTGCCATCCCATTCGACTCTGACCCGGCGGCACTATGACGGGATCGGACATTCGATCTCCCGCGAAGAACTGACCGATGTGAACGAGTTCCTGAGGGCTTCCACCGCCTGAGTTGCAGCTGCAGCGACGTCGTAGCTGCAGCGACTCGCGCATTCGGCTGCCCACAGACTCGTCGCCCGGTGCGGCACTTGGTGCGGCTCTTCCGGGCGACGGGTTGTTCTGATAACAGGATACTCCCGTCGGGGGCGTGAGCGCAATACCCCCGTTTGAAATCTGGGCTGTGCTCGCCCGGCTCCTCAGATCGACCGCGCAGGACGCGCCACTCGCAAAGCGCTGTCCAGCTCCGTGAGAAAACGGTCGGCGTCCGCGATGCTGAAGCACAGCGGAGGTCGCACTTTGAGCGTGTTGCGAGTCGCGCCGGATGCCCCGATCAACACACCGTGACGGCGGAGCTCGTTGACCACCACCAGGGTGCTGTTCTCATCGGGCGCCCCCTCGCGAACGAGATCGACGCCGAGGAAGAGGCCGGACCCCCGAACGGCTCCGATGGAGTCGTGGAAGCCGGCGAGCATCCCGAGGCCGGCGGTGAGGTAGTCGCCCACCACCCGCGCATTCTCGATGAGTCCGTCCTCGCGGAGGATGTCGAGCACCGCCCGGGCGGCGGCGATGGATACCGGTGTTCCGCCGAAGGTGGAGAAATACCGTCCGCGGGTGGCGAACTCGTCCACCAGCTCGCGCCGGGCGATGACGGCACCGATCGGCATGCCGTTTCCCATCGGCTTTCCCACGGTCACCAGATCGGGAACGACGGCACCGAGGGCCGAATCGTGACGGGCGAAACCCCACAGGTGGTGCCCGAGGCGACCGAATCCGGATTGCACCTCATCGGCGATGTAGAGCCCGTCCGCATCGTGCACGATGTCGCTGACCCGGCCGAGGAAGGGTGCACTGCCCGGTTGCACGCCGTCCGAGGCGAAGATCGAATCCGCGACCAGGGCGGCGAAGCCGTGCTCGGAAGCCGCGAGCTCTGCGGCCGCGGCGGTGACGGCATCGGCGAACGTCGATCCGTCGCCGGTGGGCGGGTCGACCAGGCGAACCCAGGAGGCGATGCTCTCCTCGCCCCCGAGCGACGGTGAGATCAGCGCCGTCTCGGAAGTGACTCCGTGGTAGGCGTTGCGGGTGACGATCACGCCCCGCTTACCGGTCACGGTCTTGGCGATCCGCAGTGCAAGGTCGTTCGCCTCCGATCCGGTGCAGGTGTAGAGCACGTTGGCGAGCGCCCGGGGAAAGGTGCCGAGCAGCTCTTCGGAATACTCGACGAGGTGGCGATCGAGGTAGCGGGTGTTCGTGTTGACGAGAGCGGCCTGGGCCGCGACGGCGTCGACCACGCGCGGATGTGAATGACCCACGGAAGGCACATTGTTGTACACGTCGAGATACTCGGTGCCCGCGGCATCCCAGAGTTTCGTTCCGAGGCCGCGCACGATCTCGACCGGGTCGTCGTAGAACAGCCGGTAGGCCGCCCCCAGGCTGCGGTTGCGCTGCTCCACCATCAGGCGAGTCGGTTCGCTGAGTTCATCGAGACGGTCATTGCTGAAGTAGGTGCTCGGACCAGGCATGGTCCGACCCTAGTGGCCGAGCGCGCCGTGGGGCGGGGGAGAGTCGCTCAGACGCAGGAATTGTCGCCAGGTCGCGTCGAGATTCCGTGCCGTGTAGGCCGCGTTCTCGGATCGGGTCGCCGACATCCACGACCCCAGCAGCAGTCGCTGGGCGAGACGACCGCGCACGAGCTGCGGCAGCAGCGCGACCTCGTGAGCGGGCAGTGCTATCAGGTCGCGATATCCCGCCGCGAGAGCGATGGCCGCGGTCCAGGGATCGCCATCTCGCGCCGAGGGGGGAATCGCATAGGACATCGCAATGGCCAGATCGGCAGAGCGGTGGGTGCGCACCACATCGCCGAAATCCAGGATGCCGGTGACGAAGCCGCCCGCGCCCGGGTCGACGATGAGGTTGCCCCCGTGGAAGTCGTTGTGCACCGCCTGGCGTGGCGTGAGCCGAAGGGTCGGAAGCGTGTTCGCCGCGAGGTCGGCGAGCAGGCGGCCAACCGCGGAGCGTTGGTCGTCGTGCGGCAGCATCGGCACCAGTTCCGCCAGCTGGTCGAGGTGGGCGAGATCCCAGGCCAGCCAGCGACTGGCCGCCGGATGGTCGAACTCGGCGAGCGCGAGGGCGACGCGAGCCAGCATCCGTCCCACTGCTGCCCACTGTGCCGTGGATGTCGCGGTGTCGCTCAGCAACCGACCGGGGAGATACCGGATCAACCGTGTCGCGCGACCATCGAGCGGAGTCGCGTCGAGCGGAGGCGCGTCGAACGGAGGCGCATCGAGCGGAGTCGCGTCGAGCGGGTCGTACCGGGCACCGGCGCGATGAAGCGCTGGAGGGGGAGCGTGGGGTCGCGCCTCCCGGCATGGGAGATGGCCGCGGACGGGAGGTCGAGCTCGGTCGGGTCGTCGCCGGGAGGCGCGATCTTCAGCACGAAACCGTTCGGGTCCTCTGCCACCCACAGTCGGAACGTCTCATCTCGCTCGGTCGCCAGACGGCGCACTCGGGTGGGTGTGATCCCGTACCGGCGCCGGGCGAGTTCGACGACCCGTTCCTCAGTGCTGCGTTCGAATGGGCGGGCCAGCCCGGCCGAGAGCCGCGCGACCAGCGGCGTCGTGCGATCGTGATCGGGCATGAGCAGAGTCTGCCCGACGGGGGCCCCGGTCGGGGATGAATCGCGGTGCTCCGTGTCCCGTTCGGGGATGACCCCTTCTGGGGAGTTCGGCTGGCCCGGCTCGTCGTTAGCCTCGACTCAGTGGCACCCCGCTCCGAGCACCCCGCGGGCTCGACGCGAGTGCCGCGCGCGATCCGCTCCCGGCGGTCGACCCGATATCTACAGTTGGAGCACGGCATCGTAATCACAGGGGACGAAGGGTCCATCCCGTCGCTGCGGCCCGCGCCGGGCGGCGAGTCGACGCCTGCCGGGCATCCGGTGGCGCCGTTGCAGCGGATGCCGCCACTGTCCGCCCTTCGGGAGTGCCTCTCCTTCCAGGCCGACGAACCCCCGCAGTCTTTTCACTCCCGCCTCTTCGGAGTGCACCCCATCGCTCGAGAGGCGCGACGCAGTTATAGTGGCGCGCTGGCCGAACTGGCCGTGACCGAGTCCCTCTCGGCCCTCGGGAGCGAGTGGACGGTGTTGCATTCCGTTCCGCTAGCCGGGGAGCGGCAGGACGATGACCGCTCGGCGGAGCACCGGGGGATCGACCACCTGGTCATCGGCCCGGCCGGGATCTTCACCCTTTCGGTCGAGAGTCACGCGGGACAGGCGCTTTGGGTCGGTGAGCGCACGTTCATCGCGGATGGCGAACGGCTCGATCACCTCGCCAGGGCCGATGAGACCGGGCGCGCGGTGACTCTATTGCTGGGAAGCGCGCTCGCCGCTGCCGGCATCGCGCTCGAGATCGTCGTGACCCCCTGTGTCGTGGTCGATGCGCCCGCGACGCTGGAGGTGCGCCAGCGGCCCGGCCGCATCCAGGTGGTGACCGCGCGTTCTTTCGCCGCGTGGCTCACGGGTCTGCCACGAATGCTCTCTCCCACAGTCGTCGAAGAGATAGTGGCGGTCGCGGTGGCGGCCTCCAGCTGGCCGAGTGGTTCGCTCGAGCGTCTCGACTCCGGGGCTGACACTCACGAGCGGAGAGCCGAGTTCGAGAGGCTTCGCCTTCGTGTCTCGTCGGCGCGCTTTCGACGGCTGCTCTGGACGGGTCTCGGCGTGGTCGTGAGCTATGGCGCGGTGATCCTCAACCTCGGCGGCCTGACGGCGCTCGAGTTGACGAGCGCGCTCGGGAGGTAGATCCACGCCGGTCCTGCCGCGCCATGTTGCTCAGCGATTCCGTGACATCCGCGTCTCCTGCAAGCGCGGAACCCGGAGCCGACTCAACGTCCCCTGAGCGCCCCCGCGGCCACGATCCGCTTCGGTAGCAGGCCCGAGAGCAGCACCACGAGCTTGTAGCGGATGGTCGGGATCGACACCGCCTTGCCGCGAGCGACATCCCGCAGCGCCAGTCGCACGAGCGTCGGAGCGTCGAGCCAGAGGAATGCCGGCACCCCGTCCTTCGCCACGTTCATGCGGTCGTGGAACTCGGTGTGCACGAACCCGGGGGCGACCGCGGTGACGTTCACCCCGCGGCGCCGGTAGGTGAGGTTGGCCCAGCGGCTGAAGCTCAGGATCCACGCCTTCGACGCGCCGTAGGTGCCGCGCGGCGTGTAGCCGGCCACGCTGGCGATGTTCACGATCGTGCCCGATCCCGATGCGAGCATCTGGCCCAGCGCGGCGTGGGACAGGCGCATCGGTGCGGTCACCAGCAGGTCGAGGAGTCGCTGTTCATCGTCCGCGGGGTTCTCGTCGAAGGGCTTCAGCAGACCGAAGCCCGCGTTATTGACCAGCATCGTGACGCGATCGGCGCCGGATGCCGTGAGGCGGGCTTCTACGCTGGCCAGTCCGACGCGATCCACCAGATCTGCCGGCAATACCTCGACGGATATCCCGTGGGCCGCGCGCAGTTCGACGGCACGCTCCTGCAGGCGGGCCGCGTCGCGGGCGACGAGCACGAGGTCATGCCCGCGGGCTGCGAGCTGCCGGGCGAACTCGGCGCCGATTCCGGCCGTCGCCCCGGTGATGAGTGCGCGAGCGGTGGGCGGGTGCGGTGTGGGCATCCATCAACGCTAGCTGCTGCGATGGCGTGCGGCCGGCGAGCAGAAGACTCTCGATCGGGGGTGGCAAGATCACAGCATGAATTCCGAAACCATCACCCTGCCCATCCCCGCCGCGACCGTCACGGCCCAGGCCGCCGCTGGCGAGCGGGGAGTCACCGCCACCGAGTTCTCCGCCTACGTCACGCATCCCGAGGGTGCTCCCAAGGGAGCCCTAGTGGTCATCCATGAGGTCTGGGGGCTCGTCGAGCACATCACCGGCATCGCGGACCGCTTCGCGGCCGAGGGCTATCTCGTGATCGCACCGGACCTCATGTCGTCGATCGGCATCGAAGCGCAGGTCGGCCTCGAGCTCAACGCGATCATGAAGAGCACCGACGATAAGGTGCGCTCCGAGGGCCAACCCCGACTGCGCGCTGCTTTCGCCGGTATGAACGCTCCGGAGTTCGGCGCCTGGGCGCTGGCCGCCCTCGGCGAGTCTGTGGATTATCTCGAGCAGCAGCCGGGCATCGAGGGCCGTATCGCGGTCACCGGGTTCTGCTTCGGCGGCAGCTATAGCTTCGCGCTCGCTGCAGCGGACAGTCGCATCCGCGCTGCGGTGCCGTTCTACGGCGCTCCGCCGCAGATCGAAACCGTCGCTCACATCGCAGGCCCGGTGCTCGCGTTCTACGGGCGCACCGACACGAACCTCATCGATTCGCTCCCCGAGGTCACGGCGGCGATGCAGGCAGCGGGCATCGATTTCACCTCACACGTCTACGAAGACGCCGGGCACGCGTTCTTCAACGACACGAACGCCTTCATGTATCGAGCGGATGCCGCGGCGGATTCCTGGCAGCGCACCCTCGCATTCCTGAACGGGGCACTGGCCGGCTGACCGCCTCGCGACCTAACCGCGCGTGCAGGTTCCAGAGGACACGGCGGCGCTCAGGCCCTGCGCCTGAGCGACCACCGGGGCCAACTTGTTCGTCGTCATCGCGAATCCGAGATGGCTGGTTGTCGCAGAGCGGGCGAAGATCACCCCGGTGACGCTTCCCGCGGCATCGAGCACCGGTCCTCCGGAATTGCCTTCCTGCACGTCGGCGGCGAGGTAGTAGACCTCGCGGGGGCTCGGGTTGGAGCCATAGATGTCGGGCGATTCGATGGTGGCGACGTTCTGCACCGCCGCCGGGCTGGAAAGGAAAGGTCCACCGAGCGGATAGCCGTCGAACACCGCGGTGGCGCCGGTCTTCAGGTCGGCACCGAGAGGCAGCGGAGGGGTCGGGAGACCGTTCACCGCGATGACCGCCAGGTCCTGCACCGGGTCGAAATAGACGACCCGGCCCGTGTAGGTTCCCCCGGCAGGGGTGAGAACCACCGGCTCGGTGACGCCCGCGACGACGTGGGCGTTGGTGACGACCCGCCCGGTGGAGGAGACGAATCCGCTTCCGGACTGGTTCTGCCCGCACTGATAGGCGTTGCCGGTGATTTTGACGACGGATCGCGCAGCAACTCGTTGCGCGGCGGTCTCCCCGGAGGCGGGCACCGCCAGCGGTGTTCCCGTTCCGAGCGCCTCGAACAGCCGGGGCAGCCCGTCGAGGGCGAAGACCGATCGTACCTTCGCCTCGAGAGCTTTCACCGGATCGGGGGTGACGCGGTCGATCGCGGATACGACGGTCGATGAGCCGATCGCCTGCGAGACGACAGGCACCCCGAGCGACCCGATCCCGAACGCGAGCATGGAGACGACGAGGGCCGCGCCGACGAGAGTGATCGCCGCACCGAAGACCCGGTCGATGGCCCGGAGCGGAGTCTTGTGGACCCGGCGGCGGATGCCGGCACCGAGCGCGGATCCGGCGGCCTGACCGAGCGCGATGAGCGCGACGACCGCGACAAGGACCGCCGGTAGTCGAAACTGCGGGGCGGTGACCCATCCGGTCACGAGGGGTATCGCAAAGAAGGAGGCGACGGCTCCGGCGATGATTCCGGCGAAGCTGCCGAGGCTCAGGATGAACCCGCGGCGGAATCCGAAGACCGCGTAGGCGATGAGAAGCAGCACCAGCAGCAGGTCGAGCACCACGGAGCCGGTCATGCCGCCGTCCCTTCACCTCCCGCGTCGTCTGCCCGGGCACCGCCCAGTGTGCCACGGCAGCCTGTACACCCTTCGCCGCCGCTGTCGAGTGCTGAGGGCGAACCCGTCGATTGTGACAGGGTGGGGGAATGGATGACTGTGATGCGATCGTCGTCGGAGCGGGACCCAACGGTCTCGCCGCTGCCGTTGTGCTGGCCCGCGCCGGACTCTCCGTTCGGGTCTACGAACGGGAGAGCACCATCGGCGGAGGAGCGCGCACCGAGGAGCTGACTCTTCCGGGGGTGCTTCACGACGTCTGCTCGGCGGTCCATCCGCAGGCGCTCTCGTCCGCATTCTTCCGCGCCTTCGAGCTCGACAAGCGGGTCGATTTCGTGATCCCCGAGATCTCCTACGCGAATCCCCTCGACAACGGCCGCTCCGGCATCGCCTGGCGCGATCTCGACCGCACCGCGGACGGCCTCGGCGTCGATGGTGCCGCCTGGAAGAGCCTGCTCCGACCGCTGGTGGAGCGGGCGGACGAGGTGGCCCAGTTCGCGGGCTCCCAGGTACTGCAGCTGCCTCGTCATCCACTCACTCTCGCGATACTCGGCCTGCGGATCCTCGAGCAGGGCACCCGCGGTTGGGATGTGCGGTTTCGCGAGGATCTCGCGCCGGCGATGCTCACGGGTGTGAACGCGCATGCGATCCGACCGGTCCCGAGCCTCGCGACGGCGGCCGCCGGCCTGGTACTCGCCACCGCCGGGCACGCGCGCGGCTGGCCGATCCCGATCGGGGGAAGCCAGTCGATCGTCAACGCCCTCGCGGCCGACCTGCTCGCTCACGGGGGAGAGATCGTCACGCACACCGAGGTGACCTCTCTCGCCGAGCTTCCGAAGGCGAAAGTAGTGTTGTTCGACCTCACCCCGCGGGCCCTGGCGCGCATCGCGGGCGACCGTCTTCCCGCGAGGTACCGTCGCGCGCTCGAGCGCTTCCGTTACGGCAACGCGGTCGCCAAGGTGGACTTCGCGCTCTCCGCGCCCGTGCCGTGGACGGATCCGCGGTTGGCCGAGGCGGCGACCCTCCATGTCGGTGGCACCCGCGAGGAGGTGGAGATCTCAGAGGCGGATGTCGCCGCCGGTCGTCATCCGGCAGACCCCTACGTGCTCGTGTCCCAGCCGACACCCTTCGATCCCTCGCGCGCGCCGAAGGGCACCCATGTGCTGTGGACCTACACGCACGTTCCCCGTGGGTCGACCGAGGACCGGTCCGAGGCGATCATGTCGAAGATCGAGCGCTATGCGCCGGGATTCCGCGACACGATCATCGCCTCGTCGAGCCGCACCGCCCTCGAGGTCGAGCGACACAACCCCAACTACATCGGCGGGGACATCGCCGGTGGAGACGTGACCATCGCGCAACTGCTCGCTCGTCCGGTGCTGTCGCCGACCCCCTGGCGCACTGCGGCGCGTGGCATCTACCTGTGCTCCTCGTCCACCCCTCCCGGCCCCGCCGTGCACGGCCTCGGTGGCTACTACGCCGCGATGACGGCACTCCGGGACGAGTTCGGCGTCACCCGCCGTCCGTACCTCGGACTGGCCTGAGCCGGCGGCCCGGATCGAAGAACGACCCGCGGCTGCACCCGGACCCCGATGCCCGATGTCTCAGATCAGGTCGCGCAACACCTGGTCAGGGCGCACGCCGCGGGTCCGTGCCCGCGCCGACAGTCGTTCGAATTCGGCGGCGCTGAGGGTCACGACCACGTCGACCGTCTCCGCCGGGACCGGCTCATCGAGGTCGAACAGCACCGCGGGAGGGGGCTCTTCCGGCGCCGCTGCCAGAAGCGTGTCTGACGGGCGCGCGACCGCACTCTCCCCCGCACGCACGAAGCCCGGCCCAGAAGGGATCGCTGCCCCGCGCTGGTAGGCCTCGGAGACGGCGCGGGCCCGCGAATCCGCTGCCTCATTGAGGGGATGGTTCGCGTGACCCTTCACCCACTCGAAGCGGTAGCGCCGACCAGGCAGCTCCGCGTCGATCTCCTGCAGAAGCTCGACGTTCATCACCGGTTTTCCGTCGGCCTTTCGCCAGCCCTTTCGCTTCCACCCGGGCATCCACTTGGTCACGCAGTTGATCACATACTGGCTGTCGCAGAGGATGAGCAGGTCGTCGTCCAGGTGCGAGGTCGCACGCAAGAACTGGAGCACCGCCGTCAGCTCAGCCTGGTTGTTGGTGGCATGTTTCCAACCACCGGCGGCCCAGCACGAGTCATCCACGTACCAGGCCCAGCCGGCCGGGCCGGGGTTGCCGAGGGCGGAGCCATCGGCGGCGGCACGGATCGTCATTCAGGCTCCCAGCGGTGTGGCTGTCTGGCGGTGAGGTGTCTCTGACGAGGCCCTCGAGGTCGCACACCAGTCTGCCCCACCCCCGGCGGCCGGGTTTCACCGAGGTTTCAGAAAGGTGAACATTGCCAGCCGAATTCGGCGTGTGGCTCCGGATGCACGAGGCATCGGCTACTCTCGAAGTGCACTACCCGATATACCGCGTACGACCTGTCTGTCCCTAGTCCGGATCCGTATCGCGTCCCGTGGCTCCACCGCTACCCCGGTGAAGTCAGTGTGCCGTCAACGACGCCGTTGCGTTTTTCGCCAGCGTCAGAGGCCCTCTTTTTCGCATTCCCGGCGACGATCGCGGCGTCGCGCGCGGACCTACCCGCAGCACCACATCCGTTCTTCAGCAGTTCATGAGTTCTCACCCGAAAGAGTGCACAATGACAACGCTCAATTCTCCTCGTCAGCGCCTGGTCGCGCCGCCGGACTACATCGAACCCGAACCGGTGGAGCGCGCCGTCGAGTCGACGAAGTCGCAGTCCCCGTCGCTCGTCATGCTCGTTCTGATCGCGACTGTCGGCATCCTCGCCTACGCCTGGTTCCTGCTCAATCCCGCGAGCCGCGGTGATTGGTTGCCCTACTCGATGGTGATCCTCGCCGAGTCGATCCTCATCGCCCAGGCGCTGCTCTCCATGTGGACGATCCTCTCGGGGTCGCAGGACCCCCGGGACTTCGCATTCCACAATGCCAGAGCGGTGCTCTTCCACGATGCCGAGCCGGTCGGCCGCGGCAGCATGCGGGTCTACGACCGCCGCCGCATGTACCTCGACGGCGAACGCGTCTCGGTCGACGTCTTCATCACCACCTACGGGGAGCCGCTCGAGGTCATCCGCGAGACCGTCACTGCCGCTCTCGCCATCCGTGGCTCCCACGTGACCTGGGTTCTCGACGACGGTCGGTCCGATGAGGTGCGGGATCTCGCCGAGTCACTCGGTGCGCGTTACGTACGGCGGCTCACCTCCGGCGGAGCCAAGGCCGGAAACATCAATCACGCCCTCGCCATCAGCTCCGGCCAGTTCTTCGCCATCTTCGATGCGGATTTCGTGGCCGACCCCGAATTCCTCGTGGAGACCGTGCCATTCTTCGCGAATGCGAATGTCGCCTTCGTGCAGACTCCGCAGACCTACGGCAACCTTCACAACGTGATCTCCCGCGGCGCCGGCTATATGCAGTCGGTGTTCTACCGGTTCATCCAGCCGGGCCGAAACCGCTTCAACGCGGCATTCTGCGTCGGCACCAACGTGATCTTCCGCCGCACGGCAATCGATGATGTCGGCGGCCTCTACACCGACTCGAAGTCCGAAGACGTCTGGACCTCCCTCATGCTGCACGAGCGGGGCTGGAACACGGTGTTCATCCCGATGACTCTCGCCGTCGGCCACGCCCCCGACACGGTCGAGGCCTACACGAAGCAGCAGTTGCGCTGGGCGACCGGCGGTTTCGAGATCCTGTTCCGCCACAACCCGCTCGCCCGCGGTCGCAAGCTCACCCTCGACCAGCGTCTGCAGTACCTCGTGACGGCATCCTTCTACCTCACCGGCATCTGCCCGCTGCTGCTCCTGCTGGTGCCGCCGCTCGAGATCTACTTCGACCTGAGGCCGATGAATCTCTCCACCACCGTGTTCACCTGGTTGCTCTACTACAGCGGCTTCTACGTGATGCAGATCGTGCTCGCGTTCTACACGATGGGATCCTTCCGCTGGGAGACCCTGATGCTCGCGACCGCATCGTTTCCGATCTATGTCGCCGCTCTGGTGAATGTGCTCGTCGGCAAGGAACAGAAGTGGAGCGCCACCGGCGACCGCACCACGGTCAGCTCGCCGTTCAACTTCATGATCCCCCAGGTGCTCTTCTTCACCTTCCTCGCCCTGACCTCCGTCGTCGCGATCTACCGCGACCTCGACAACGGCTTCCTCACCCTCGCCACGGCGTGGAACGTGACCAACACGGTGATCCTCGGCAGCTTCGTGATCGCCGCGATGGGAGAGAGCCGATCGGCGAAGGTGGCTGCGCGGGCCGCCCGCCGGGTCGAGCGTGCCGACTCGGCCATCCTCTCGCCGAAGGAGGTCTCCGCATGACCTGGGCCAGCCGTCTCAAACTCTTCACCGGAATCATCGGGGTGCTCATCATCGCCGCCGGTCTCACCCTGGTGTTCAACCAGCGGCAATCCCAGACCACCAGCACTTCCGCCTCCCTCGAAGCCGAGCGCTATCCCGTCGGCATCGACTACGGCGGCACCGTCATCTCGAGCCTCGTGAAAGACGGGGACCGGGTCACGAAGGGTGAAACGCTCTTCACCCTGCAGAGTCCCTCGCTGCAGGCCGACCTGGCAAAGGGGCTGCTCAAGCCCGAGACCATCACCTATACGGTGACCGATGACGGCATCATCACGCTCACGGCAGCCGTGGCGGGAACGGTGGCGGATGTGACGACCGAGGCCGGATCCTTCGTGCAGGCCGGCCAGGTGCTTGCGACGATCGACCGGGCGGGTTCGCTCTTCGTGACCGCCGAATTCCGGCTCACCGGTCGCGAGTACTCGCGGGTGGAAGACGGCGCCGCGGTCAAGATCCTGCTGCCCAATCAGACCGTCATCGAGGGCAAAGTCGAGTCCGTCGACGTCGAGACCGTTCAGGGTGACGCCCAGACCACCGTGAAGGTATCGAGCGATGGACTCGTGGATGGCGCCTACAACGGGCTCGTGAAACGGGGCACGCCGGTGTCGGCCTCGCTCGCCCTGCGTGACGACGGAATCCTCTCCGGGGTCAGCGACGGTTTCTTCGCCTTCATCCACAAGATCGGACTCTGACCGGTCCGGCCGGCAGGGACCGGGTATGAGAGCAAGGGGCTCGGGTGCCGTGGGGTTCGTCGCCGTGCTCGTCGCCGTGGCGGCGCTGGTGAGCGGATGCTTCCCGACGGGCCCGTCATCGACATCTTCGGCGGTCCCGCCGGGACCGAGCTCCACCGTGTTTCCCACCTCGGGCATCGCGCCCCTGGTCGCCGCGGTGCCCGAGCGCACGCTGAAGGCTCTGCCGCAGGCGCGCCTCGATGCGGGACTCCTGCCGCCGACCAACCGCTGGTTCAGCGGGCTGGTCTTCGGCACCCCTTCGATGCCCGTCTTCCCCCTTCCCTTGGGCTTCCAGCTCTCCACTGGCGGGTTCTCCTTCGGCCTGCCGACCGTTTCGACGCAGCCCGCCGTCATCACTGGAGGCTTCGCGCCGATCATCGGCGCCGACTTCGGCGCGGACTCCCAGGTCGTCACCGCCTATGACACCGCATCCGTCACCATCGAGCAGCGAGACGGAAGCACCCGTCTCGGGCACACCGTCATCGCGGAAGGCTCGCCCTTCGTCAGCTTCACCGCGGCGAAGACGATGACGGTCACACTCGGTCAGCCGTTCACGAAGCCCGCGGGAACCGGCGCCTGGACGACCGAGATCGGGGGAGTCACCTATGGTCTCGTCTCCGCGGGAGCCCTCGCCGAAGGCGGCGGATCGCTTCGGCTCACCCACGGTCAGTCCGCGACCTGGTTCGTCGTGGCGACGGGCGGATCGGTGGCGGACTTCGTCACCGCGGGCCGGCATCCGGTCACCGGCACGACGCTGACGTGGGCCTCGGGCGGCTCGAAGGCCAGCACGGCCATCTCCTATGCCACGGTCGGCGATGCCCCGACGATCGTCGCCGCGATGCCCCACCAGACCGCCGCCCTCGCCCCGGGCACCTCCTGCGCCGCCGGCACCTATCCGAGCATCTATGGAGAGCTCAGCGCCTGTGCCGTCACTACCCTCGGCTGGACGACTCCCGCCATCGATCCCCGTGGCTCGCTCGACCTCTCCAAGCTCGCTGCGTCGCAGAAGGCCAGGCTCGCCGCCCAGGTGACAGCGGATGTGGTCTCGACCCGAGACGAACCGGCCGATACCTACTACGGCGGCAAGTGGCTGTACCGCCTGGTCAATCTGCTCGAGATCGCCACACAGGTGGGCGCGGATGACGCGGCCGCCGCCATCACGACGAAGCTCGTCGCCGCCATCGACGACTGGACCGACCCGAAGGGCTGCAGCACCCGAGACTCCCGCTGCTTCGTCTACGACGCCACGGCGAAGGGGATCGTCGGGCTCCAGCCCTCGTTCGGCTCAGACGAGTTCAACGATCACCACTTCCACTACGGGTACTTCTTCTACGCGGCCGGAGTGCTCGCGGCCGACAACCCCGAACTCGCCGCCCGCTGGGCCCCCGTCATCAACCTCCTCGCCGCAGACCTCGCCACCACGGCGAAGAGCAGCTACTTCCCCGTGCAGCGGGTCTTCGACGCCTATGCGGGCCATTCCTGGGCGAGCGGAACCTCGATCTTCGGTGACGGCAACAACCAGGAGTCCAGCTCAGAGGCCGTGTCGGCCTGGAATGGTCTGGCGCTCTGGGCTGCAGCGAGCGCGCAGCCCGCTCTCGAGACCGAAGCCCGGTGGATGCTGTCGGCCGAGGCCGCCTCGTCCAAGGCCTACTGGACCGATTTCCCCCTCGATGCGAGCGTCTACCGGGGTTTCGACCACACCGTCACATCCCTCGTCTGGGGTGGCAAGCGTGACTACGCCACCTTCTTCAGTGCCGATCCGAGCGCGAAGCTGGGAATCGTGGTGTTGCCGATGAGTCCCGTGGCCGACTATCTGGGAGGTGACCCGGCGCGAATCGCCGCCAATCTCGCCGACTCCGTGCCCAACGGCTACGACGTGGTCTTCGGTGACTTCCTGCTGATGTACCGGGCACTCGAAGGGCCGGATGCCGCGGCATCCGCTCTCGAGGCGACGTCGGTGCTCAACGAGGACCGCATCGACGACGGCAACAGCCGCTCCTACCTGCTGGCCTGGATCATGGTGCACCTGTAGCGGTCGGTCGGGCCTGTTCCCGCCTCAGCGCGCGGGCGGCATCCGCCGCAGCGGCTTCGGCCGGCGTCGGTGCGGTGCCTCCCCGAGATCGCGGCTGCCACCACTGACCCGTGCCGTCGACGGGATAGTCGGCCTGCAGCGAATCCACCATCGACTGCATGGTCACCCGAAGGGCCTCCGTCACGGACTGGGGATCGTCGCCCGTCCCGACGGTGATCGGTGTACCGACGGCGTAGGAGATCTCGACCCCGAAACGTTGCCGGAATGGAACCGGGTGGTTTTTGGTCATGAGGCGCTGGCCGCCCCAGACGGCGACTGGGATCACCGGTACCCCGGCCTCGGCGGCGAGCCGGACGGCTCCGGTCTTGAGCTCGCGCACCTCGAATGACGCACTGACCCCCGCCTCGGGGAACACCCCGATGAGTTCGCCTGCCCGCAGTGCGGCGACGGCCTCGGCGTAAGCCTCGGCACCCCGTCCCATGTCCACCGGGATGTGGTGCATTCCCCGCAGCAGCCAGCCGACACCCGGCTTGTCGAACGCACGTTTGGTGGCGAGAAAGCGGATGCGCCTGCGATTGTGCATCCAGGTCGCCCACTCGATGAGCGCGAATTCGAGATAGCCGAAGTGGGTCATGGCCAGCACGGCACCGCCGCTGTCCGGAAGATTCTCGAGCCCGCTCCCACGGCGGCGAAGGCGCCAAAAACCGAAGAGACCGCGCCCGAGTGTGATCGCGGAGCGATAGATCGGCTCCGGACGAGCACGGCGGGCGGAAGGCATGCGGCAAGCGTAGGGCCGAATGCTGCGTATTCGCGGTGTCGAGGGTCGAACATGCGCCGCCGGGAATACGCCGCGAGCACTACCCCCGTTCAGGCGTGCCCTCTACTGGGGACTGTCGACCGTTCGAGCCCCACGGTTAGCGTGAGGTCATCCAAACCTGGGGGAAGCAGTGACTGATCTTGTAGCGCGCAGAGGGGCCGAATCGAGGCGGCACGGTCGCGCGCAAGATCTCACCACCGAGTCGGCGCAGCGCGCCGGGTTCAGCTTCCGTGGTCTGTTCGGTCGCGGGGGCGCACCGGGCACCACACGAGGTTGGCGTTCAGAGGCACCCACCGAGTTCGAACTCGGGCGTCAGCTGATGTCGCTCGACGAGCGGTTCACCGTGCTGCGGGCATTCGATGTCTTCGGCGAGCTCGATGCCGACTTCGTCGTCGTCGGGCCTGCCGGAATCTTCCTCATCACCACCCGCGCACGAAGTGGCGCGAAGGTCTGGGTCGACGAGGACGTGCTCTGGCTGAATGGGCGCCCGACCGACCAGGTACGCGATGCTCGCCGCGCTGCCGACCGGGCGTCCGCCCGGCTGAGCGCGATCATGGGCCAGTCCGTTCGAGCGACTCCGGTCATCGCGGTCATGGACCCTCTCTCACTGTCGTTCGGCGGCGACCCTGCGCGTCGCGTCGTCACCCTGCCCGCTGACCTGGTGGCGCAGTGGCTCTCCGAGTGTTCCCGAACGCTCTCGGATAGCGCTGTCGCCGCCCTTTCACTGGTCGCGGAAGAACGCGCCACGTGGGGCTCGCTGCCGAACGGCTCCGGCCTGCTGTCACGGGTGCGCTGAGCGCACCTCACCGCAGCGCTGGCACCCTTTCTGGGGCTGCCCGTTCTGGGGCTGCACAGCCTTTCGTGTCGCGTCTAGCCTGAAGAGCATCAGAGCTTGGGGGAGCCGATGGACATCAGGGATGCGGGCGGAACACAACGCACCGCGACGGCGCTGCACACCGACGAATCGGCGGCGTTCTCGCCCCCAATCGACGAGTCCCCGTTCTCCGGCCCCATCACCACCGGTCCGATTCACCCCGGATTCTCTCTCACGGGTGCCATCGACGGCGAACCCTTCGATGTCTCCGCTCACCTCGCTGCGCCGGCCGCGGAGTCGAGAGTGGACTTCGATCCGGTTCTCGGAGAGCCAGACACCACGGCTATTCCGACGACCGCGTCAGGTGCTTCTGCCGGGCCGTCCGCTGCGGCCTCAGCGGTCGCTTCGGAATCGGGCCCCTGGTCAATCGAGCCGAACCTGCGGGCACGCGGCCCGGCCTACGCGGTGCTCCAGGAATGCCTCGTACGGCAGGAGTCGGCGACAACGCGTGGACGACTCGCTCGAGTTCTGGGCAACAATCCACTGCATCCGGATGCCCGCAGCTGGTACAGCGGCGCACTCGGCGAGATCGTGGTCGCCCATGCTCTCGCCCAGCTGGGCGAGGCCTGGACGGTACTGCACTCTGTGCCCGTCGGCCCCGGCGCTCCCGACATCGATCACCTGGTCCTCGGACCTGCTGGCATCTTCACCGTCACCACCCACAACCACTCCGGCAAGAAGATCTGGATCGGCGGAAGCACGTTCCTCGTGAACGGCTACAAGCAGGAGCACATGCGCACCTCCGCCCACGAGGCCGAGAGGGCAGCCCGGCTGCTCAGCAGCGTGACCGGTCGCCCGGTCACCGTGACCCCGCTGATCGTGGTCGTGAATCCGGCATCCGTCACGACCGGGCGCAAGCGCCCGCGTGTCGCTGTCGTGTCGAGCAACACGCTGCTGCGCTGGCTGATGAGACGTCCCCGGGTGATGTCAGAACGCGCCGTCGCCCATTTCTCCATGTTCGCGGAGGAGCGCAGCACCTGGCAGCAGGAGCCGGTGGCAGTGCATGACACCTCCGATCAGCTCGCCCGCTTCGAACGACTGCGGCTCGAGGTGGATGCCGCCCGCCAGCGCTCCCGACTCTGGTTGCTCACGCTCGGGGTGGGGGCCATCCTCATCACCCCGGTCGCCATCGCCGAGATCGTGCGGCTGATTCTCTCGTTCATGGTCGTTCCCGCAGTCTGAGGTGAACCAACGCAGCTCGATCGGCGTACGGTTCATTCCATGACCGAACAGCAATCCTTCGAGATCGAGCGCCGTTTCGACGAATTCGAAGTGAGGCGCTATCCGGCGCACGTTCTCGTGCAGGTGACCGTGGATGGCGACTTCCTCCGTGCCGGCAATCTCGGGTTCCGCCCGCTCATCCGCTACATCAGCGGTCGGAATGCCCGGGCCCTTCGCATCCCGATGACGGCGCCCGTGACGCAGGAGCCGCTCGGCGACCACAGCCACACCGTGAGTTTCGTGCTGCCCGACGGCACCGATCCGTCGACGGTTCCCCTGCCGACGGATGCCGCCGTCGCGACTGTCGCGGTACCGGCCGGCCGCGTCGCCGCCCGCCGTTTCGGTGGGGGCTGGACGGATGCCCGCTTCGAACAGAACGGTGAGGCGTTGCTCGCCGCGGTGGAGATCGCCGGACTGGTTCCGGAGGGCAATCTCTACTTCGCGCGGTACGACCCCCCATGGAAGCCCGGATTCCTCAAACACAACGAAGCCCTGGTGCGGGTGCACGGGGAGGCGGCGCCTACGCGCTAGGTTCGGGAGTCATGGGTCACAACCGGCAGAGGAACATCGCGCTGCTGGTGGCGGGCACGTTCTTCATGGAGAACCTCGACGGCACGATCCTCACCACAGCGGCGCCGAGCATCGGTCGGTCGTTCGGTGTGCCCTCGGTGGCGATCGGCATCACGATCACCGCCTACCTGCTGACACTCGCCGTGCTCATCCCGCTGAGCGGATGGATCACCCGGCGCCTTGGTTCCCGTCGCGTCTTCCTGTCGGCGATCGCGATCTTCACTCTCGCTTCCGTGCTCTGCGCGCTCAGCACCAGCCTGCCCGAACTCACCGTCATGAGGGTGCTGCAGGGTATCGGGGGAGCGATGATGGTGCCGGTCGGCCGCCTCGCGGTGCTGCGGGTCACCGACCGGGCCGATCTCATCCGCGCGATCGCGCTGCTCACCTGGCCCGCGCTCGTCGCGCCCGTCGTCGCACCCCTCGCCGGCGGCATCATCACGACCTATGCCACCTGGCACTGGATCTTCCTGATCAACGTGCCGCTCGGCATCGTCGCCTTCGTCGCGGCGTTGCGGCTGATTCCGTCCGAGGAGCGAGAGACTCCTCCGCCGCTGGACTGGCTTGGCCTTGCGCTCACCTGCACCGGGCTCGGTTCGCTGGTCTACCTCGGATCCCTGCTGGCCGAGCGTGACCCCGGTGTGCTCCGGACGATCGGCTGGGGAGTGGCCGGGGCCGGCCTGATCGGCCTCGCCATCGCGCACCAGCTGCGCGCGCGGCATCCGCTTCTCGACCTGCGGGCGCTGCGCATCGAGACGTTCCGCCTCGCCCACGCGGGCGGATCGCTGTTCCGGCTGGCCGTGAACGCGGTGCCGTTCCTTCTGCCGCTACTCTTTCAAGACGTCTTCGGCTACACGCCGCTTCTCTCCGGGGCGTTGGTGCTCTTCGTGTTCGTGGGAAACATCGCGATCAAGCCGGCGACGACCGCTCTGCTCCGCCGCTTCGGATTCCGGGCGGTGATCATGGCGGCCAGTGCCTCGGCAGCCCTGACCATGCTCCTGATGTCGCTGCTGACGAGCGCGACGCCACTGTGGCTCGTGATCGTGCTCCTCACCGCCAGTGGAGTGGCCCGCTCCACCGGGTTCACCGCCTACAACACCATCGCTTTCGCCGATGTGGAGCGGGTCGAGATGACGGATGCGAACACCCTCGCTTCCACGCTGCAACAGGTCGCCGCCGGTTTCGGTGTCGCCGTCGGAGCGGTGGCACTGCGGCTGGGGGACGCCTTCGCGATCGGTTCCGGCAGTTTCGCCTTCGCCTTCGCGGTACTCGCGGTTCTCACCGCCCTCGCAACGGTGGAGGCACTTCTCCTCTCCCGGAGCGCGGGGGAGAACATCCGGCCCGCTCGGCGGTAGAGAGAGGGATCTGTCATGGCGTGACGGTCCAGTATGGTCACTGCATGAGCATCCATCATCAGCCTGGAGCCGATCTCTTGTGAGCTCCGTTGCCGAGCTCGCGGACGTGCCCCCTCTCAATAGATCGGCTGTGGGGAGCGTCGTCGTCGGCGTGGGGAGCTGGGCGGTGAACACGCTGATCGGGGGAGTGCTCCTGATCGAGTTTCTGACCGCCCCGGTTTCTGCCGGCTTGAGCGGTCTCGGACCAGTCATTGCGGTCGGGCTCGGATACCGTGTGGCCAGCCTGCTGCTCACTGTGGTGGCGCTCATCGTGGGGTTCGTGCTCGCGAGGCGTGGTCTGCGGCGCACCCGTTTCGCGCGAGAGCGGGGCAGAGTGCTAGCGATTGTCGGCCTGGTGGTCGCATGGATCAACGTGGCAGTATTCGTGTTCGGACTGCTCGATACCCTGGCGCTGCTGGCCGGGTCGGGTCACTAGTCCTCACGTCGAGTGCCGAAGGTGCGGTCGCCCGCACGACCGTTCTGCTAAACTCACAAGGTTGCCGTCCAACGGCCGCGGATAAAGAGAGCTCGCACACTCAGTGACGGGCACCGCGCAACGAGTGAGAGGGGCCATCTATGCCATTAGCACCAGATGCCAAGAAGACGATCATCGACGAGTACGCCACCCATCCTGGTGATACCGGTAGCCCCGAGGTGCAGGTCGCAATGCTGACCGCCCGCATCAAGGATCTCACCGAGCACCTGAAGGAGCACAAGCACGACCACCACTCGCGTCGTGGCCTGCTGCTGCTCGTCGGCCAGCGCCGTCGCCTGCTGGGTTACCTGCAGGACATCGACATCTCGCGCTACCGCACGCTGATCGAGCGTCTCGGACTGCGTCGCTAGTACCGTTTCTTGGTCGAAAGCCCGTCCTGTTCGCAGGGCGGGCTTTTCGCTGTCTGCGGGGGCGGCAAAGCCGCCCTCCGCTGTCAGTTGGCTGTGAAGCAGCTAGAAGGAATCATCCGATGCCTTTTTGCGTTCACTAGTTAAGTAACAGCACAGAAAGGTCGCCCATGGGAAGAGTGAACGAAGAAGTAGAAGCCGAGAACGGCATCGTTCTCAAGTACCAGCACCATGCAAACGGTCGGGGTTTCGTCTCCCCGAAAGCGCGAGTACAGCCGAGCACCTTTGTGGCCGCGACGGCCTACATCGAAGCGGATGCCCGCGTCGGCGACAGCGGCACGATCGGCTCGGGGAGCTGGATCGACCAGGGGGTAATTCTCGGTGAGCGCGTGTTCATCGGTCAAAACGTGCACATCGGCCGCGACAGTGTCGTCGGCAACGATGTGCGACTCGGCAGTCACTCGCGCATCGGCGCGAATGTGCGCATCGCCGGGGGAATGCGCATCGACGCGGACGCCCAGGTACCGGATTCCGCGGTGGTCGGTACCCCGCGCGAATCGGCGATGCCGGTGAAGCGCCCGGAGTCCCGGGTCAGCAGCTACGTGTCTGACCGCGCAGCCTAAGAACAAGCAAGAGACGGAAGAGGCGGGCCCCGCGGGGTCTGCCTCTTTTGTCGTGTCGGCGTCAGTCGGTCGTCGGCTGTTCGGTCTGCAGCAACTCGCGGCTCCGAAACGCATCCCACTTGCCCATCCGTTCCTCGCCCTTCGCGCCGAGTCGATGGAACACCGGGATGACGAGCAGCTCGACCAGCATGATCGCCGCACTCAGGGAGTAGAAGGGCGAGGGCGCGGAGACACTGATCGGGAGCACCACATCGGCGTCTGCCGCTGCGGGGGAGAGCTTGCCATCGGTGATGAGGATCACGCTGGCACCACATCGTTTCGCGTGGCGCGCGAGATCGACAGTGCTGCGTTGGTAGCGGTGGAAGTCGACGAGGAGATACACATCGCGTGCCGCCAGGTCCACAACGCGGATCATGTCCGCCCCGAAGGGATCTGAGACCAGCCGCACTCTCGGGCGGATCTGCTCGAGATTGATGGCGAGGTGCTGCGCGAGTGCCCCGCTGAACCGACCACCGGTCAGGAACAGCCGGCGGGACGAATCCGCCAGAAGATCGATAGCGCGGTCGATCTCGGTCGGGGGGATCGAAGCGAGGGATGCGACGGCGTCATCGGCGAGCTGGCGCGCACGTCGAACGAGCATCTCGGCGTTCGAGCCATCGTCGGCCTGCCACTGAACCCGGCCGAGCGGTCCTTGCGAACGGAGGCTCAGCTCGTCACGAAGCGCGGCCTGCAGGGCAGAGAAGCTCTCGAGCCCGATGGCGACGGTGAATCTCACCACACTCGGTGCGCTCACCCCGGCATCCTTTCCCAGAGAAGCCGCAGTGCGCAGACCTGCACTCGGATAGTCCGCGAGAAGGGCGCGCGCGACTCGTCTCTCCGAGGGGCTGAACGAATCCATCCGGTCGCCGATGAGTTCGGCAACCGTCGAAGCCGCCAGTGGCCCTCGGCCGGCGTTCACCGCACGCGCTCGGCTGCGGGTGCAAGGGTGCGCGTGACCAGATCGAACGAGCGGAGGTCGACCGAGGTGACGGACTCTGCCGGCAGGGGCGTCCAGCCGGCCCGGTCGATCCCCGTAGAAGAAAATGCCACGGCACCATTCTCGCGGCGGAGATAGCTGAGCGTGTAATAGCTGTCCACGTGATCGAGCGGAAGTTGGTCTGCGGTGAGTCCGCTCGCCTCGAACTCGGCGAGTGGAGGGGTCGCAAAAGAGCTGGCGTGCACGGCGACGAATTCGGAATCCGACATGATCAGCGCGTTGAGGCTGGCCTTCGGATAAGCCTCGCGCAACCAGCGGACGGTCTCGAAGACGGCGTCGGCGAGGCTCAGCCCCGTTGCGACGGCCTGACGGACGGCGGCGAGGTACAGTTCGCTGTCGGTCTCACCACGCACGCCCGCCAGGATCTGGGGAGTGAGGTGCTCTCGCAGCAGCTCGGTCGGCACTATCGATCCGTTGTGGGCCAGGCCGATACCATCCGTCACGAAGGGGTGGCTGTTCTCGAGACGCACCGCCATGCCGTCGGTCGCCATGCGCAGGTGGAGCACCCGCGTGCGGCTCTGCTCATCGGTCATCGACGCCGTCAGCGCGTCGTCGTCCTGCCCGGGGGTTGCTATCTTGAGTGACTCGATCCGGTTCTCCGCGTCGATCCACATCGTGCCCCAGCCGTCGGCGTGCAGCCGCGACATGTGCTGAAAAGTCGAGCATTGAAGCTCGCCGATGAGGTCCGCGAGAGTCGTCGGTTCCGGGGATGCGAATCCGATGAGTCGGCACATGGCACTTCCTTCTCCTCAGTCCTGTGGCGGTTTCGACCTCGAGTCGTTCGACCGCCACGTGACGTAATAAACGCAACATATCAGGTGCAGATTTCAGATTCGTAACACAGCTGACACATATTTCTGCCAGCATGTCCGTGTGATGACAGACTCGATTCTCCCCGTGTTCTCCGACAGCCGCATCGCCGAGGTCGCAGAGCGCCTCACGACCTCTCAGGTGGGGATGATCGCCGGCACCGTCGCGAACATGGCGGGTCTCTACCTCGCCAAGACGATCGAGGTCGAGCGCCTCGGGGCTTTCGCGTCAGCGGGGCTCGGTGCCTCCCCGACGTGGAACATCTTCTGCATCGACGGCGGGATCGCATTCACCCCCGATCTTGGCGTCGTCGGCGATATGAGACTGCGTCTCGACCTCGACGCGCTGAAGATCCTGGATGGCGGCTTCGCCTGGGCGCCAACGGAGATCTTCGATCAGCATGGCGCGCCCCTCCCCGTCGACCCCCGCGGACGACTGCGTCGAATCCAGAGAGAGCTCGAGGATGCGGGACTGGAGACCCTCGTGGGCCACGAACTCGAGTTCACCATCACCGCCGAAGACGGAACGCCGTTCGCCCGTCCCGGCTGGGCGCCCTACGGGCTCGGCCCTGTTCTCGATCACGAAGCCTTTCTCGTCGAACTCCTCTCCTCGTGCGCGGCGGCGGGGATCCCGCTCGAACAGCTGCACGCGGAATACGCTCCCGCCCAGTTCGAGTTCTCACTGCCGCCGGTCGCACCCCTCGCCGCCGCCGATGGCGTGGTGCTCGCGCGGTTGATCATCGGACGGCTGGCGCGAAAGCACGGCCTTCGGGCCTCCTTCTCCCCGTTTCCCTTCGCCGGTGGGGGAGGAAACGGCGCGCACATCCACTACTCCTTCTCGCGGGACGGGGCGTCGCTGTTCTCCGGCGGAAAGGGTCCGCATGGCATCACCGCGGAGGGCGGATCATCCATCGCCGGAATCCTCGCGGCCCTCCCCGGAATCCAGGGCGTGCTCGCGGGATCGATACTCTCCGGATCCCGGCTCCGGCCCGGATACTGGTCGGGCGCGTACGCCTGTTGGGGGCGGGAGAATCGCGAAGCGGCCGTGCGATTCCTCGAGGCCAACCGCGGGAACCCCAAGGGCGCCAATGTCGAGGTCAAGATCGTCGACCCGTCGTCCAATCCGTACCTGACGACCGCGGCAATCCTCGGAGCGGCCCTCGAGGGCATCCGATCGTCACTCACCCTCCCCGCAGAGGTGACTGCGAACCCGGCCGAGCAGACCGAAGTACAGCAGCAGGAGTCCGCGACGGTGCTGCTTCCATCCGAACTCGGACCGACTCTCGATGCTCTCGCCGGCTCTGAGCTCGCCGCACGCATACTCGGAGAAGAGATCGTCGACGCGGTGCTCGCCGTCCGTCGCTGGGAGCTCGATCACTACGGTTCCGCCGATGCCGAGCAGCTTCCGGAGAGGTTTCGGTTCGCATGGTCGATCTAGGAGGGAACAACGCCATGGCAGCGTCATTCGAATCGAGCGACCTGGCGCAATTCGTCGGTACGCTCGGGCTCGTCGATCATCATGTGCACGGTGCATTCCGGGAGGACGGCACGCGCGACCGTTTCGAGAACGCGCTCAACGAGGCGAGCACCGACCCTCTTCCTTCCTTCGTGAGCGGATTCGACTCGCAACTCGGATTTGCCGTTCGCCGGTGGTGCTCCCCGCTTCTCGATCTCGAACCCTCCGCTCCGGCAGAGGTGTATTGGGCCCGTCGAGAAGCGCTCGGAGAGGCGGAGGTCAATCGCCGCTTCCTCACGGCAGCCGGCGTGTCCGACTGGATGATCGACACCGGGTTCGCGTCCGGGAGCTACGGCCTCGATGAGATGGCGACGGTCACCGGAGCGCGCGTCCACGAGATCGTCAGGCTAGAGACCATCGCCGAGTCGATCATCGCGAGCGGCGCGGATGACTACGCCGAGCGGTTTCGAGCCGCAATCACCGCAGCGATCGGTGCCGGAGCGATCGGCACCAAGTCCGTCATCGCCTATCGGACGGGCTTCGATGTCGAGCTGTCGAGACCGAGCGATGCGTCCGTCGCCACCGCGGCATCCGCCTGGTCGAAAGAGCAGAAACCGGACGCCTCTCCCCGTCTCATCGACCCGGTGCTGCTGGTGTTCGGCCTGTATGCGGCGGTGGACGCCGGTCTCCCGATCCAGTTCCACGTCGGATTCGGCGATCGCGACCTCGATCTGCAACGCACGAGTCCGATGCTCCTGCTCCCGTTTCTTCGCACTGCCGAGGTCGCCGCGGTGCCGATCCTGCTGCTCCACTGCTATCCGTTCGAGCGCGAGGCCGGCTATCTCGCCCAGGCCTTCGGCAATGTCTATCTGGACGTCGGACTCTCGATCAACTACCTCGGTGCTCGAAGCACTGAGCTCGTGGCTCGCAGTTTCGAGCTCGCGCCATTCGCCAAGGTGTTGTACTCCTCCGACGCGTGGGGACCCAGTGAGCTCCACTTCCTCGGGGCGCAACTCTGGCGCAACGCGATCTCCCGAGTGTTCGGGGACTGGGTCGAACGTGGCGAGTGGTCACTGGCCGATGCGAAACGGGTCGCCGAACTCTCCGCACGCGGCAACGCCCTCCGCCTCTATGGAGTCCCCCAGACGTACTGACCGAAGACCTTTACCCGCTCACCATTGAAAGGACCGATCATGACCGACGCCCCGCCCGTGCAGCTTCCCGTGTCCGAAACGCCCGTCCCGAAGTTGCGCCGCAACCTCAGCATCTGGGAGGCGATCGGGGTGAGCGTTGCGCTCATGGCCCCCTCGATGGCGATCAACATCAACCCGCAGGGAACCATCGGCCTCGTCGGTCGCGCGGTGCCTCTCACTTTCGCCATCGCCACCGTCGCCGTGCTCCTGATCGCCTACACTTTCGTGCGTTTGAGCCAGCGCTTCCACCATTCCGGATCGGTATACGGCTTCGTCGGAGCCACACTCGGCGCTCGCGCGGGCGCATTCAGCGGCTGGGCGATGGCCGGCACCTACATCTTCTACGGCGCGGTCACGAGCATGGCGGCCGGCATCTTCCTCACGAGCGAGATTCGCGCACTCGGCATCTGGAAGCAGGCACCCGACTGGCTCGGATTCGTGATCGGTGCCGTCCTTCTCGGGCTGGTCTGGTTCCTCGCCTCTCGTCCGGCAAAGGGCGGAACGCGACTGTTGCTCATCGTCGAATCCGTGACGGTCGCGCTCATCCTCATCGTCACTGTCGTGATCATCGTGAAGCTCCTCGTCGGTGACGTACCGGCAGCCCAGACCTTCGACCTCAGCGTCTTCACGATTCAGCCGGGCAGCGATCCCTCGAGTGTCTTCCTCGGAGTGGTATTCGCGTTCCTGTCCTTCGCGGGGTTCGAAGCCGCTGCGACTCTCGGCGAAGAAGCGCGAAACCCGCGCAAGGACATCCCGCGGGCGATTCTCGGCACCGCGATCTTCGGCGGCGTCTACTTCATCGTGGTGACCGCGGTAGAGGTGATGGGCTTCGGCACCGACGAGAAGGGCATCAAGGCCTTTGCGGCCTCCGGATCCCTGCTCGGCGACCTCGGTGCGACCTACATCGCTCCCTGGATCGGCACGGTGATCACCCTCGGTGCCAGCATCAGCGCCGTCGCCTGCGCTCTCGCCTGCGTGGTCGGAGCCTCCCGTCTGATCTACGCACTGTCCCGGGACGGCCTCGGTCCGGTTCCCTTCAAGGCCGTCTCGGCGAAGCACGGAGTGCCCTCGCGAGCGGTGGGTGCCGTCATCGTCACGATCTATGTCTTCATCGCGGTCGCGTGGTTCGTGCTGCAGGTGAAGCCATTCGACCTCTTCGTCACCTCGGGAACGACCGGAACGCTCATCCTGCTCGTCGCCTATGTGCTCGCGACGATCGGAGCCGTGAAGCTCCTCTTCTTCAGCGGGGACAAGCGCGTGAAGACGTGGGAGATCGTGATCCCGGTGCTCGCTCTGATCGTGCTCGGCTACACGCTGTTCCGCAACATCTTCCCGTTCCCGGTGGGTGCCGCCTGGTGGGGCCCGGGGCTTTCGATCGCCTGGCTCGTGATCTTCCTCGTCATCGTCATCGCTCGACCCGCCGCCGCTCGCCGGGCGGGCGAGTTGCTCACGAAGGCCGAGGGCCTCTCGAAGGACCCCGTCTTCGAGGTCGAGACTCCCTAGCGTCACGCGCACTGGAAAATGAGGCCGACCCCGTGGGGTCGGCCTCATTCTCGTGATCAGCGCTGGATCAGCGGTTCTTCACCGATTCGCGTTCGGGGCCTTCGACGATCACGGTGATCGCCGCGGTCGTTGGCACCGTGTCCGTTCCATGACCGTCAGTGTCGGCCAGCATCGACTCCTGGTATGGACGCTCACCAGACAACACCGCACGCACCTGGGCGGTGTCGATCTGTCGCGTCCAGCGACCGATGAGGAGAGTGGCCACCGCGTTTCCGGTGAAGTTCGTCACCGCGCGGGCTTCGGACATGAAGCGGTCGATGCCCACGATCACTCCCACCCCGTTGACCAGGTCGGGACGGTAGGTCTGAAGCCCACCCGCCAGAGTCGCGAGGCCCGCGCCGGTGACGCCGGCGGCGCCCTTCGAAGCGATGATCATGAAGGCGAGAAGGCCGATCTGGGCGCCGATCTCCAGCGGCTTCCCCATCGCGTTGGCGATGAAGAGCGAAGCCATCGTGAGGTAGATCGCGGTGCCGTCGAGGTTGAATGAGTAGCCGGTGGGCACGGTGATTCCCACCACGGATTTGGAGACACCCAGGTGTTCCATCTTGGAGATGAGACGGGGGAGTGCCGCCTCCGACGACGAGGTGCCGACGATGAGCAGGTACTCGCGGCCGAGGTACTTCATCAGGCTGAAGATGTTCACCCCGGTGACCAGGCGAAGCATGGTGCCGAGGATCACGATGATGAAGACCGCACAGGTGATGTAGAAGCCGACGAGCAGGGTCGCGAGGCTGAGCAGTGCGCCCGCGCCGGTATTGCCGACCACGGCCGCGATCGCTCCGAATGCGCCGATCGGCGCGAGCCAGAGCACCATGCTCAGGATGCGGAACACCAGAGCCTGCAGCTTCTTCACCGCCTCCAGGATGCTCGTGCCCTTCTCCCCGAGGCCCTGTAGCGCAAAGCCAACGAGGAGTGCGACGAGAAGCACCTGGAGGATGCTTCCGGAGGTGAAGGACGAGAACAGGGTTGCCGGGATGATGCCGAGGATGAAGTCCGTGCCGCTGACCGGCTCGCCGACGGCCTGGTAGGTCGAGGTGGCGATGTTGAGCCCGGTGCCGGGGTGCAACAGGTTGCCGACCACCAGTCCGATCCCGAGCGCGAAGGTGGACATGATCAGGAAGTAGCCGATCGCGAGTCCGCCGATCTTGCCGACGGTGGCCGCCTTCGCGATCGAACCGACGCCGATCACGATCGTGCAGAATATCACCGGGGCGATCATCATCTTGATCAGGGCGACGAATCCCTTGCCAACCGGGTCGAGGGTCTTGGCGAATTCGGGGGCGGCGAGCCCGAGGATCGCACCCGCGGCGACCGCGACGATGACCGCGATGTAGAGGTAGTGGTTGCGATCGATGCGGCGAAGCATCCCGCGTTTTGTCGTGCCCGGCGTCACTGCCATGGGGTGTCCTTTGTCTCGGAACGTCTTTGTGCCCGGCCTACGGATGAGGCGTGCCAGCAGCCTGTTCGATTGAGCGCGGCGGCACTACTTGTGGTCATACTGATCACGAGGAGGGTGGGATTCATGGCGCGACGAGTAGAACGATGGAGCATCGCGAGCAGGGTCTTCGCCGTGCAGTTGGTCGCCGTCATCGTGCTGAGCGGATGCCTCACGCTCGCCCTCTGGCTGGTGTCCCGCCAGTCCGCCGACGACACCGCGGCGCGACTCAGTCTGGGCATCTCCACGACCCTCGCCCGCGATCCCTTCGTCATCGCCGAGGTGCAGGCTGCGGATCCCTCTGCCGAGTTGGAGCCCTACGCGCTCCGCATCGTGGGTTCGACCGGCGTCGACTTCGTGACGATCATGGACACCTCCGGTATCCGCTACACGCACCCCGACCGGTCGCAGATCGGCGGGCGTTTCCTCGGCACGATCGACAGAGCGCTCGAGGGCAAGAGCCTCACCGAGACCTACACCGGCACTCTCGGTCCATCGGTACGGGCCGTCGTCCCCGTCCTGCAGGGGGGAAAGGTGATCGCCATCGTCTCGGCCGGTGTCACCGTGCAGAGAGTGCTCGCCTCGCTCGCTCCACGCATTCCGTTCGTCATCGGGGCGGCGGTGCTGCTGGTCGCCCTCGGCACCGTCGGTGCATTCTTCGCCCGCCGATCGCTCAGCCGGGTGACCGGATCGATGCGACCGAGTGAGCTGTCCCGAATGGTGGGCTATTACGAATCAGTGCTGCACTCGGTGCGGGAGGGCCTGATCCTCACCGATGACCGGGGACGGGTGGTGCTGTACAACGACGAGGCCGCTGACCTCCTCGGCCTGCCGCCGAGCGTGAACGACCGACCTCCCTCGACGGTGTCGGAGCTCGGATTGCCGCCGACGATCGCGGCCCTTATCGAGGGCCGGACGAGAATCGTGGAGGAGTCGCACTTCGCCGGGGATCGGGTGCTCCTCATCAACCAGGAGCCGGCGAGTCCCACCGGCTCCCGTACCGGCGCTCCCCTCGGAAGCCTCACCACGCTCCATGACCTCACCGAAGTACAGCGGCTCGCGGGAGAGCTCGAATCGGTGCGCACCCTCAGTGAGGCGCTGCGCTCACAGACCCACGAATACGCCAATCGCCTGCATACCGTCGTGTCGCTCATCGAGCTCGGCCGCACCCGGGAGGCTGTCGAGTTGATCGCCCAGGAGACCGAGACCAGCCAGTCCCTTGCCGACGACCTGGTGGGCGCCTCCTCGGAGCCGGCGCTCGCCGCGCTGCTCCTCGGCAAGGTCGCCCAGGCCGCAGAACGGGGCGTTCAGCTGCGCCTGGCCGTGGAGGACGAGCTCGAGGCATCCGTCCTCACGACCTCCGAACTGGTATCAGTGATCGGCAACCTCGTGGACAACGCGGTGGATGCCGCGAGCGGCAGCGACGACACGACGGTCTGGGTGCGTCTCGCCACCGACCGCGACCGGGCCGTCGTCGAACTCGTCGTGACTGACAGCGGTGGCGGCATCGATGCCGAGTCTGTCGAGAAGATCTTCACGCGCGGATTCACCACCAAACCGGCTGACCGGTCCGGTCGGGGATTCGGTCTCGCAGTCGTGCGGGACATCCTCTCCCGCCGCGGCGGCCGCGTCTCGATGGAGTCCACCGGCGCGGAGGGCACCCGGTTCGTTGCCGAGTGGCCGACCGTCGGCGCGGTGGCCCGGTGATCCGCACACTGGTCGTGGAAGACGACCCGCTCACCGCCGAGGCGCACGCCGAGTATCTCGGTCGTCTCGAGGGCTTCGAGCTTGCGGGCATCGCGCGCACGGCGGCGGCGGCCCAGGCGGCGATCCGCACGCCAGAGGATCACGGCGGAATCGACCTCGTGCTCCTCGACATGAACCTGCCCGACGGCCACGGCCTCGAACTGGCCCGCCGCATCCGTTCGTCGGGGATCGCGGTCGACATCATCGCCATCACCGCCGTGCGGGAGACGGATGTGGTGCGCACGGCGATCAACGTCGGCATCGTGCAATACCTCATCAAACCGTTCTCCTTCGCGGTCTTCCGCGATCGCCTCGAGTCCTACCTCGACTTCCGGCGCCAGCTCGAGTTCTCGGGATCGTCGACCACGCAATCAGACATCGACGGGATGCTCGCTTCCCTGCGACCCTCGGCTCCCGCCGCGCTGCCGAAGGGCCTCGCGGCATCAACCCTCGCGGTCGTCATCCGCTATCTGAAGCAAGCCCCGGGTCCGGTATCGGCGGTGCAGGCCGCGGCCGCACTCGATCTCTCCCGGGTCACGGCCCGGCGCTATCTCGAGCACCTCTCCGACGATCAGCGGGCGATTCGCACATCGAGGTACGGCGCACCGGGTCGACCGGAGTTCGAGTACCGCTGGATGAGCTGATCCCGCGGCTCCGTCGAGTCGCATCCCAGCCGATGCTCGATAGCATTCACGCATGGCTTTCTGGAATCGTGCGCCCGTCGACCGGTCCTTCCCCAAGGATGATCGCGGCTCCGGCTCCTTCGACGACTACAAATACGACCTGCTTCCCAGCAACGCTCGCACGACCGTGCGCCTCGCAAACAGCGCTCCGTGCCAAGAGGAGCTGCAGCGCATCGTCGACAGCGGTGAGGCTGAGCTCGAGACCGCCATTTCCCGCCGCAGCATCGAGGAGGAGCGCACTGACGCTCCGATGGACATCCGGCTCTTCTCGGGCTCCCGGGTGACCGGTGTCGTCGGCACGATCCCCCGCGGGCTGGAACCTGTCATCGATGAGGCTCTCGGTCGCCTCGACCGCGCGGGCAAGAAGGCGCGCATCCCCGCATCCGTGCAGAGGACGAAGAGCGGATGGCGCGTCGATCTGCTCATCGGACAGACGCGCTGAGGCACAGACGCGCTGAGGCACAGACGCGCTGAGGCACAGACACGCTGAGGCACAGACACGCTGAGGCACCGACACGCTGGCTCCGCCGTGGCATAAAGAAGGCCGGATCGGGTCCCACCCCGTCCGGCCTTCTTGTATTTCCCCCCACTGAACGAACAGAAATAATCCCCCGATGACTTCTGCCCTCTTGCTACAGGAGATTCGTCGCTCTCACGGTTTCGGTTTGCTCCACTTCGAAAATTCTCGTGGGACCATGTTTCATGGCGATCTCTTCGAGACGCGGTCGAGCATCGGCGCTCACCGAGGGGCGCGGCAGCGGCCGCGTCATGCGCTGTGTCGCCGTGGTCGTGGTCGCCCTCGGCATCCTCTCCGGCTGTGCACCGTCCGCGGCCGTGGCCGAGCTCACGCCGGCAGAGCGATCCGTCATCCGCGAGAAACTGCTGGCGCAGAATTGGAAGGTCGTGACCGCGCGGTTCCCGTTCGCGGCTCGTCCAGAGGTGAACGTCGTCCATACGACGGATGACGGCAGTTGGCCGGGATCGATGGTGGGCTGCCTGCGCGCGGCCGGGTTCACCGTCTACGTGGACGGACGCTATTTCCAATTCGGCAGCACCGCAGGGCGGTCCACCGAGGACTTCGCCATCGGCACCTACCTCTGCAGTTCCCGCTATCCCCGGGTCGACGATGTCATGCGGTACCTCGACCGCGATCGGCTCGAAGCACTTTTCCGCTACCTCGTCGGAACGGTGCGACCCTGCCTGTTGCTCTCGGGCGTGCCGTCGGAGCCTCCTCCCTCCCTGTCGGCGTATCTGAGGGGAGTCGACGCGCGCACCAGCTGGAACCCCTATCGGCTTGCCTGGAGCAGCCCCGTTCCGGCCTCACGGCTTGCCTTCCTCGAGCAGCTCTGTCCCTCGCGGCCCGCCTGGTTGGATGTGGCCGAGTGATAAGTCGCGATTCGGGCACCCGACCAATCACCAGATTGCGCTGGCACACTCTGGCCATGGTCCGACTCCGCCCGGTTGCGCTGACTGCTGCGGTGCTCGTGGCCGCCGCCGCACTCAGCGGGTGCGCGCCGACGGTCGGTGATTCGGGTGCCGCTCCGCTGACGGATCGGCAGCGCGCCAGCATCCGCACCACGATCCTCGACGCGAAGTGGTCTCAGGTCGCCGCGGAGTACCCCGAAGCCATCCGCCCGAAAGTGACGATGGCGCCGACAGTTCCCGACCACGACTGGCCGGCAGCCATGGTCGCGTGCCTCAAATCCGAGGGGATCGTGGCCTACATCGCCAACGGTGCTCCCACCTACGGCAGCGCCGGCCAGACCCCACTCGAAGTGGCGGTGCGCTACTACGGGTGCGAAGGGGCGCATCCCTCCGAATCGCAGGTCGCGTCGTATTTCACCCCAGCGCAGTCTGCGGCCCTCTACAACTACTACCTGCAGGTGGTTCGCCCCTGTCTGCTCACGGCCGGGGCGCCGTCGCCGGCCTCGCCCGACAGATCTGCGGCGGAGGGCCTCGCCGGGCTGGCCGGCTGGAACCCCTACCAGGTCATCTGGACGAGCAGCATGTCCACCCCCACCCTGACCTACCTCCAGCGCCGGTGCCCGCCGACGCCGTCCTGGCTCAACCTGGCGCCGTGATGTCGCTCTGTCGTCGCACACTCGTCGTCATCACGGCCTCTCTCGCCGCGCTGATGCTCGCGGGATGCGCGGCGGCGGCGCCGTCCGATCCGCTCGGACCCCAGCGGAGGGAACAGATCCGCCAGGCCATCCTCGACGCTCATTGGTCTGATGTCGTCAGGGACTACCCCGACGCGCTTCGGCCGGTGGTGCCGATCATGCGCCCGGTTGCCGACAACGATCATGCGGCGGCATTCTTCGAGTGCATGCGAGCGAGTGGAGTGCCGGCATCACCCAGCGACAACGGTTTTCGCTACAACTCGAGTCTCGGCCAGTCTCTGCTCGAGTTCAATTCGGTGCGCTACGTCTGCGAGTCCAGTGCTCCGAGTGAGTCGGAGGTGGTGTCCTACCTGAGCGGAAGCTCACGCGCCGCCCTGTTCGACTACCAGCGCAAGATCGTGAGACCGTGCCTTCTCGCCGCCGGCGCCCGATCCTCGGCGCCGCCCGATGGCGGACCGGCCTACTACCTCTCCGCCGCCCTCGCCGCGTGGAGTCCGTTCGCTGAGATACTCGCGTCCAAACCTCGAGCCGACACCCTCGCCTACCTCGAGAAGCGGTGCCCGCCGCTCCCTGCCTGGCTCGACCTCACCGATACCGGCCCCGCCACACGCACGTCCGGCTGATCGTCACGGAACGCCCGGCACATCGCGGCCCCTCGCCTGTGCCGCGGATCGGGTCAGATCACGACGATCCTGGAGGCGCGCCCGTCGACGTTTCGCGTCGATCCGAGTGATCACTCCCAGCCCACGGTGCGAGAATTCCGATCATGCACAGGCTCGCGGCATCCGCTCGGATGCTCGCCGTCGCCGTGGCCGCGTGTGTCGCGCTGACGGTCTCCTCGTGTGCGTCGCCGCCGGAGGTCGTGCCCCTGACGGCCGCGCAGCGCATCGAGCGCCTCCAGCAGGGTTTCGACCGGTACTGGAAGACCATCGCGGACCGGTATCCCGATGCCGTTCGGCCCGAGGTCTCGATCCTGCAGATCCAGGAGGGGGGAAACCTCGCGGCGGTGCTGCGCGCCTGCCTCAGGCGACAGGGCGCGACCGGAGTCTCGGTCTCGGCGGATGGCACGATCGGGGTCGATCGCTCGGCCACGGTGTTGACGACCGCCCAGCTCGAGAACCAGGACATCGCGCTCTTCACCTGCACTGTCGAATACCCGAGGCGAGACCTCTACGACTCGTTCCTGAGCGATTCGCAGCTCGGCGCCCTGTGGGACTACTACGTGGGATTCCTGCAACCCTGCCTCAGCCTCTCCGGCCATGCCGTCTCGGACGCTCCCGCCCGCGCGCGATTCATCTCGACCTTCTACACGGCGAAACGCTGGAACCCCTACCTCGGCGTCTCCTTTGCCACCGCTCGGCCGGGTGATCGCGACATCCTGCAGCGCTGCCCCTCCAGCCCGGGCTGGATCAGGAACTGAGCATCCCAGCTCACTTGCTCGTGCGGCCGAACGCTCAGGATCGCCGGGCATGATGATCCGATGTTCCGACGTCACCCCATCCTCAGCCTCGCGACAGTCGGGTACCTCGCGGTCGTCGGATGGATCACGCTCGGCCCGCAGCCCATCAATTCGGGCAACGGCTACTGGCTGTGGAGGGCTCTGCGTTTCTTCTCCACCCATGAATCGACCCGCTGGCTCACCTACGACCGCGTCGAGTTCCTCGCGAATGTGGCGATGTTCGTGCCGATCGGCATCTTCTTCGTGCTGTTGTTCGGACGTCGGCTCTGGTTCATGAGCGTGATCAGCGGGGTCATGCTCACCCTCGCAATCGAGTTCGCGCAGCGGTTCATCCCCGGTCGGGTCAGCGACGTGCGCGATCTCGTGGCCAACAGCCTCGGCACGGTGGTCGGCGTGCTCGTCGCCCTGGTACTCACCCGGGCGAAAGCCCGGCGACTGCGCACCCAGCGTGCCTGACCGGCGCTAGCCTGTCGAGCCGTTCCGCACCAGGTCGAGCGCGTACTTCTCCCACCACACTCCGGCCTTTGGTCCGCCGTTGCAGGTGCCGTCGCTGTCGCCCGGATGCTTCACCCAGAGCAGCGCGTCGAGGCTCGTCGTGCCGGCGCTCACATGGGGATCCTGGCCGAGCGCCGCACCGGAGGGATTGCACCAGGTGCCCTTCCACCCGTTGCCGTTGCGGGAGACATCCACCACATAGTGTTTCTGGCCGACGATCGGGGAGAGCGAATCCGCGTAGGCGCGCTCCTGGTCGACCCGGTAGAAATTGGAGACGTTGGTGAAGAACCCCCGGGCATCGGCGACGCCCGCCGCCTCGAGGAGCCCGGCCATCGTCTCCGTCTTCACCCAGTGCGAATTGCCCGCATCGAGGTAGACGGTGAGCCCGGCATTCACCAGCTCGTGCACGGCACTGCGGATGACGGCGGGCCGGGAGGTGACTTCGGCGGCGCACTTCTTCTCGGTGAGCATGGCGAGGGAGTCGGGCTCGACGAGAATCACGGCATTCGAACCGCGTAGAGCGGTGGCGATGGCGCGATTCCAGGTGGCGTAGGCGCTGGGGGAGAGGCCTCCGGCCGAGAGTCCGCCACAGTCGCGATGCGGGATCGCATAGGTCACGAACACGAGGGTGCGCCCGGCGGCTTTCGCCGATGCCACATAGCCGGCGAGCAGTGGGCCCAGCTGAGCGGCGCTGTACTGGTCGCCGAGCCAGACCGCGGTCGGCTGCGAGCTGATCTTGGCGATGGCTGCCGCATCCGCGTTGCCGGAAGACTTCAGCCGGGCGGTCGCCGTGCTGGCGTGATTGTGTGGATCGACGAACAGTCCGCCCGCGAAGACCTCGGTGCTCGTGAGTGAACTCTCGGCGTCACGGATGCCCGGGGCAGCCTCGGTGATGGACGGGGAGGGAAGCGGGGGAGGGGCGGCCGTGCATCCGGCCGTCATCAAGAGCAGGAGCGCGGCGAGCGCCGGGCCCGCGAAACGGAGCCTGCTTCGCCGCGCAAGCGTCGGCCCCGTGCGTCGTGTGTCGCTGTCGTGCACGAGTGTGGCCCCCGCCCTGTCGTTGCACTAGTTTCCCATGTTTCCCCTGCCGCGGATCAGTGCCGGTGTCGCGCACCTCCGGGCATCCGCCGCGCCGGGAGTCCGCAGTGCCCTTGGTGCGAACAGGGGTGGCTGGTAAGGTATACGAGGTTGTCTGGATCGATCTGTCGCATGTGACAGTCGCCCGACGGCCACTGGAGCAGGCTGGCACGAAGCTGGTCAGTAGTGGTGAACTCCTGAGTCTCGACGGATTCAGTGCTTTTCTACTGTTGGCCAGAGCTGTGTGTCGCTGCGGAGTACCCGCAGTCGACACCACCGCCAAAGCGCCGCAACTATGTCGTGCGCCCCTTTCTGCTGAGACTCCTGCTCCCCGATGAGTCGCGACCCACACGGGGTTACGACATAAAACAAAGGAGACGCCCCCCTATGGAGGGTCCAGAAATCAAATTCGCCGAAACCGTTATCGATAACGGCAAGTTCGGCACGCGCACGGTCCGTTTCGAGACCGGTCGCCTCGCGCAGCAGGCACAGGGTGCCGTCGCCGCGTACCTCGATGAAGAAACCATGATCCTGTCCGCCACTTCGGCGGGCAAGCACCCTCGTGACGGCTTCGACTTCTTCCCCCTCACGGTGGACGTCGAAGAGCGTTCCTACGCCGCCGGCAAGATCCCCGGTTCGTTCTTCCGTCGTGAAGGACGTCCGTCGACAGAGGCCATCCTCGTCTGCCGCCTGATCGACCGTCCGCTGCGCCCGACCTTCGTCGAAGGCCTGCGCAACGAGGTACAGATCGTGATCACCGTCCTCGCCATCGCGCCGGACGAGTTCTACGACGCCCTGGCGATCAACGCGGCCTCCGCGTCGACCCAGATCTCCGGCCTGCCGTTCTACGGACCGGTCGCGGGCATCCGCCTCGCCCTCATCCCGGGCTCCAACGGCGCAGACCAGTGGGTCGCCTTCCCCAAGTATTCGCAGCTCGAAGAGGCCGTCTTCGACCTCACCGTCGCCGGCCGTCTCACCACGGACAACGACGGTAACGAAGACGTCGCGATCATGATGGTCGAAGCCGAAGCCACCGAAGGCAGCTGGGACCTCATCAAGGGTGGGGCCACCAAGCCCGACGAGACCGTCGTCGCCCAGGGCCTCGAGGCGTCGAAGCCCTTCCTCAAGCAGCTCATCAAGGCGCAGCTCGAGCTGGCCGCCCAGGCTGCGAAGCCGATCGCGGACTACCCGGTCTTCCCGCCCTACGAGCAGGCAACCTACGACGCCGTCGCCGGTTTCACCTACGACGAACTCAAGGGCATCTACCAGATCGCCGACAAGGTCGAGCGCCAGAACGCGGATGACGCCCTCAAGGACCGCGCAAAGGGTCACGTCGACGACCTCATCGAGAGCGGCAACCTTCCGGAGTCCGCTCGCGGCCAGGTCGGAGCCGCCTACAAGTCGGTCACCAAGAAGATCGTGCGCGGCCGCATCCTCACTGACGGTGTGCGCATCGACGGCCGTGGCCTCTCGGACATCCGTGCACTTGACGCCGAGGTGCAGGTCATCCCGCGCGTTCACGGTTCGGCGATCTTCCAGCGCGGCGAGACCCAGATCCTGGGCGTCACCACGCTGAACATGCTCAAGATGGAGCAGCAGATCGACTCCCTCGCCCCGGTGAAGAAGAAGCGCTACCTGCACCACTACAACTTCCCGCCTTACTCGACCGGTGAGACCGGCCGCGTCGGGTCGCCGAAGCGTCGCGAGATCGGGCACGGCTTCCTCGCCGAGCGCGCCCTCGTGCCGGTGCTGCCGCCCCGCGAGGAGTTCCCCTACGCCATTCGTCAGGTCTCCGAGGCGCTGTCGTCCAACGGCTCCACCTCAATGGGCTCGGTCTGCGCCTCGACCCTCTCGCTGCTGAACGCCGGAGTGCCGCTGCGCGCCCCGGTCGCCGGCATTGCGATGGGACTCGTCTCCGACGAGGTCGACGGCCAGACCCGCTACGCGGCTCTCACCGACATCCTCGGTGCGGAAGACGCGCTCGGCGACATGGACTTCAAGGTCGCCGGAACCAGCGAGTTCATCACCGCGATCCAGCTCGACACCAAGCTCGCCGGACTCCCGTCCTCCGTGCTCGATGGCGCACTGAAGCAGGCAAAGGAGGCTCGCACCGCGATCCTCTCCGTGCTGAACGCGGCGATCGACGCTCCCGACGAGATGGCCCCGACCGCGCCCCGCGTGATCTCGGTGCAGATCCCGATCGACAAGATCGGCGAGCTGATCGGCCCGAAGGGCAAGACGATCAACCAGATCCAGGACGACACCGGAGCCGACATCTCGATCGAGGATGACGGCACCGTCTACATCGGCGCCGTCGACGGCCCGTCGGCCGAAGCGGCTCGCGCGGCGGTCAACGCCATCGCGAACCCGCTGAACCCCGAGGTCGGCGAGCGGTTCCTCGGAACCGTCGTCAAGATCGCGACCTTCGGAGCCTTCGTCTCGCTCACCCCCGGCAAGGACGGACTGCTGCACATCAGCGAGGTCCGCAAGCTCGCCGGTGGAAAGCGCGTCGAGAACGTCGAAGACGTGCTCGCGGTCGGCCAGAAGATCCAGGTGGAGATCACCAAGATCGACGACCGCGGAAAGCTGTCGCTCGCTCCGGTCGAGGCTGACGAAGCCGAGGCCGCAGACACCCAGGGTAGTTCTGCCGGCGCCGAAAACGTCGACACCTCGTCCGAGGGTGGTTCGACCGAGGTCTAGTCCCTCGCTCGTCGAGTAGGCCGTCCGCGGCCGCATCGAGACCGAAGCCCGCCCCGACATCACTGTCGGGGCGGGCTTTTCTCGTCTGTGTTGCGTAGGCCGAGAGTGACTCCCGCCCCTTTACCGGCGACAGCTCATCTGCGAGCCCCAGAAGCTCGATCTCTTCGGCCAGCGAAGGTCCCCGACGCAGGGCCGTACAGGCAATTAGTCCGCCCTCATCTTCGACTCGGGACTAACGGCGGGCTCGAGCCGAGCCCACCCGCAACGAGTCCTGAGTCGATGGGGATGGCGGTCGCAAAGTGATGCCCGGCCCGGGGCAACGCCCGCGCGCCAGACCCGCACAACTCCTGCAGTATCGAACAGCGACTGCCGAGAGAGCTCCCCAACAGGGGACCCGGCCCGCAGTGCAGGAGTTGCGCAGGGGGATGACGGACTCCGAGACCGTCGAGCGGCGGGATCTCCGGCGTCAGTCGGCGGGAGTCTCCGCCGTGCCCATCAGCTGCGCCCGGCCGACGATGTGGCCGCGCAGCATGAACCCGAGCACCGCGGGCGTCGCGCCGGCGGGGATGTCGAGATGCTCGACATCCAGGGCGCTCACCGTGAAGAAATAGCGGTGCTCACCGTCCCCGGGCGGGGGAGCGGCGCCGGTGAACTCTTCGGCGCCGAGTTCATTGGCCATCACGATGGCCTCCGGCGGCAGGGAGCCGCCGGTGGCGAGTTCTATGGTCGAAGCCGGGATGTCGCGCACGGCCCAGTGCCAGAATCCACTTCCGGTGGGCGCGTCGGGGTCGTACACGGTCAGCGTGTAGCTCTTCGTGCTGTCGGGAGCGCCGCTCCAGCGGAGGGATGGCGCGCGGTTGCCGCTGTCGCCTCTCACCCACTCGGGCAATCTGTCGCCCTCTGCGAAATCGGAGCTCTCGAGCACGAAGCTCGGCACCTCGGGCAGTCGCCAGTTGGGGTCGTTGGTCATTGTGGTCGTCCTTTCCATTGGCGAAGGGCCGCCCGCCGATAGTGACGGCGGAGACGGCCCTTCTGTCGCCGGTTTAAGTCCTGGCGAGACTGTGTCGTCACCACCGTACGCTGTGGACGGAGGCTACTCAGGAGTGGTTGGCTCCTGCACGATTCGAATGTAGACATCGCACCTCGGTGTCACCAGTGGGCGACCCGAAAAAGAGATGTCCATCGAGTGAATTCACAGGCGGACGCCTCCGGTCTCGAGCAGGTAACAATTCAGTCGACGCGGGCCGGATTTAACACTGTCGACCTTGATTTGTCACCATCGACATCTATTGTCGAGAGCACGGGGGCGTCGTTCGAATCCGCGTTCGGTGCTCCGGCGTCGGATGTCGCGAACGTGAAGCGAGAGAGAGTTCAAGGGATGGTCATGGTGCAGCTATCGCCGCCCGACTCGGTCCCCGGTGTTCCCGCCTCACCCGCTGCTTCCGCATCGGCAAATCTCCCGACACTCGAGGTCTCGCTGCCGATCCGGCGGCCGCTCGGCCAGTCGGCGCTGAGAGTCTTCCCGCTCGCGATCGGCGGCAATGTCTTCGGGTGGACCGCGGACGGCGGTGCGACCAACGACATCCTCGATACCTATTTCGAACACGGCGGCAACTTCATCGACACCGCCGATTCCTACGCTGCCGGGCGCAGCGAGATCATGATCGGCAACTGGATGCGGGATCGTCGACTTCGTTCGGGCATCGTCGTCGCGACGAAGGTCGGGAAGAGCGCGGACAATCCGGGAGTGACCGCGAAGGCGATCAGTCGATCGGTCAATGCCTCACTCGAGCGCCTGCAGACCGACTACATCGATCTGCTGTACCTGCACGTCGACGACTCGGAGGTGCCTTTCGAAGAGACGCTCCTCGCGGTGGACGACCTCATCAGGGCGGGCAAGGTGCGCCACTTCGGCGCGTCCGACCACTCGAGCAACCGTCTGGTCGAAGCACGGGTGATCGCCGCGCAGCTCGGGGTCGCTCCGATGCTTGCGGTGCAGAACCACTACAACCTGATGCACCGCACCAGCTTCGAGGGCGACCTCGCGCGCGTCGCATCCCAGCAACGTCTCGCGGTGATGCCCCGGTTCGCTCTCGCGAGCGGATTCCTCACCGGCAAGTACCGCACGAAGGCGGATCTCGGCAAGAACAACCGGGGAACCGAACTGGCCAATCATCTTTCCAAGCGCGGTCAGCGGGTGCTCGCAGTGCTCGACCAGGTGGCCCGCGAGCAGTCGTCGAGCGTGGCGACCATCGCTCTCGCATGGTTGCTCTCGAAGCCCGGCATCGTCGCCCCGGTGGCGAGCGCGAGCCGACCGGAGCAGGTGCTCGAGCTCGTGGCCGCTGCGAAGGTGCAGCTCGGCCGTCACCAGGTCGCCGAACTCGACAGAGTCTCCGCCTGATCCCCTGCGCCTGATCCCCTGCGCCCGATCGCCTGTGCCCGATCCGACCGCACCTGTTCGGTCTCGGTCCGGTCGAGTGCCGGCGTGACCGGCCCTGACTAACTCGCGGGGCGTTCGAGAACGCGGTTGACGACCCGCACATAGGCGGTCGTCGCGGCGATGGGGTCTCCGGCGTAGCCACCGGTCATTACGCCATCGCGGGCCAGCACGAGTTCGTCTCCGCCGTCGCCCGGTAGCGGATGACCCAGCTGCTTGAGCAGGTCGCTGAGGGTCTCGGCGTACCACTCCCGGTGATCGGAGACGATCACGCGCACGGCGTGACGCGAGTCGGTGAACTCCGTCGCCGCGTTGATGAATGCGCAGCCGCGGAAACCGGGGGAGACGACTTCGGCGACGGTCAGGTCGATGAGGGCGCGAAGAGCCGACTGCGGATCGCCCTTCTCTCGAATGAGTTCCTCCACCTGCTCCTGTGCCAGGTTGTGGCGCTGAGAGATGTACTCCACGATCAGACGGTCCTTGGATCCGTAGTGCTTGTAGAAGGTGGCCTTCGTCACGCCGGATTCGCTGATCAGGCGGTCGATTCCCACACTGCGGATGCCATCGTCGTAGAAGAGCCGGTTGGCGGTCTCGAGGATGCGGCGTTTCGCCGGGGCGACCGTGACGTGGTGTGTGCCAGCGCCCCAGGGGGCACGCTGGCCGATCGGATGCGTATCAACAATCGGCACAGCGTGGCTCCCTTGGGCTAGTCGGCTAGGTGTCCTCGAAGCCGTTCGGCAGCTAACCGGACGTTGGGGGGATGTCCGGTGTTGTTGCCCCGCAAATTTCGGGTTTGCGGTTCTGTGGTAATTACGGTCACTCTGCTCGGGTGCAGAGTGTCGAGAAACCTTCGGGTGGTTTGCTCGACGTCAAAACAGTAACACGGAGTTGAGGACAGACAACTCTGTTTGTCCTCTTTATTCAGCTCGTTCTATCCCCCAATACGGGGGCCAGTCACTCAGCCTCGTCCGGGCGCGGTGACGTAAGCTCGGTTCAATGACCGGTGCTGTTCCGCTTCCCCTCGACCTCGCTGAACTCAGCATCGATTCCTCGGGAGACTCGCTCGTTCGGCGCAGCGTGCTTCCGAGCGGCGTGCGCATCCTCACCGAGCACGTTCCCGGCGCCCGCAGCGCTACAGTGGGTTACTGGGTCGCGGTGGGTTCCCGAGACGAGTTGCCACAGACCTTCGGCAGCACCCACTTTCTGGAGCATCTGCTCTTCAAGGGCACCGCGGCGCGGTCCGCTCTCGACATCGCGGTGAGCTTCGACGCGGTCGGTGGCGAACACAACGCCATGACCGCGAAGGAGTACACCTGCTACTACGCGAAAGTTCAGGACCGTGACCTGCCGATGGCCGTCGAGGTCTTGTCGGACATGGTCACCTCCTCCCTCATCGATGCGGAGGAGTTCGAAACCGAACGCGATGTCATCCTCGAAGAACTCGCCATGGCCGACGACGACCCCTCGGATGTCACGAGCGAGCGGTTCTTCGAGGCGGTGCTCGGCGACCATCCTCTCGGCCGTCCCATCGGCGGGAGCCCGGAGACGATCCGTGCGGCCACCAGGGACTCCGTGTGGAACCATTACCAGTCGAACTACCGTGCTCGCGATCTCGTGATCACGGTCGCGGGGGCAGTCGACCACGATGAGCTCGTCGCGGGCGTACAGCGCGCGCTGACTGCCGCCGGCTGGAAGCTGGACACCGAAGAGGCACCGGTCCCGCGCCGGGACGCCACTCTGGGTGTCATCCAGCGTGGAAGCCCCCTGGTGGTCGTGCAGCGACCGATCGAGCAGGCGAACATCCTCATGGGTGTCTCCGGCATCCCTGCCTCCGATGACCGCAGGTCCACCATGGCCGTCCTCAATTCGATCCTCGGTGGCGGCATGTCGTCACGCCTGTTCCAGGAGATCCGCGAGAAGCGCGGTCTGGCCTATTCCGTCTACTCCTTCTCTCCCAGCTATTCGGACGCCGGACTCTTCGGCCTCTACGCCGGCTGTTCTCCGGCAAAGGCCGGCCAGGTCGCGGAGCTGCTCCTCGGCGAGTTCCGACGCCTCGGCACCGGGGGAGTCACCGACGACGAGATGCGTCGCGCCGTCGGCCAGCTGAGCGGCGCTTCCGCTCTGGCGCTCGAAGATTCCGACACCCGGATGTCGCGACTCGGTCGCTCGGAGATCACCCTGGGCGAATACGCCGATCTCGACGAGTCACTGCGTCGACTCGCACTGGTCACGCCCGAGGGCGTGCGAGAGCTCGCGGCCGAGCTCGCGGCGCGGCCCTTGTCCGTCGCCGCCGTCGGTACCGTCGAGGCCTCGGTCTTCGATGGCATCGTCGACCAGCCCCACTCCGTCTGACCGCAGCTTCATCCCTATCGACCCGTAAGAGGAACAACGATGTCCCACTTCATCTACCTCGTTCGCCATGGCGAGCAGCAGGATGCCGAACACGGCATGCCCGACGGACCACTCTCCGGGCGCGGCATCCGCCAGGCCAAACTCCTCGCTGACCGGCTGAGCGGGGTGCCATTCACCGGCGCCTGGCATTCGCCCCTGCAGCGTGCGGAAGAGACCGCCACCATCATGACGGCCAGTATGCCGAGTCTCGACTCCAAACCCTCGGCCCTGCTCTTCGACTGCATCCCCTCCGGGCCGACTCCCGACATGCCCCACGCCTTCGACTCCTTCTTCGGCTCGGTGACCCGCGACCAGATCGATGCCGGCGAGGCGCAGATGGCGGATGCCGTCAGCGAATGGCTGACTCCGGCGAGGGAGGATCGGCACGACCTCCTCATCACCCACAACTTCGTCATCGCCTGGTTCGTGCGCGAGGTGTTCGACGCGCCGGCCTGGCGCTGGATGGGACTCAACCAGGCCAATTGCGGTCTCACCATCATCCGGGTGCGTTCCGCCAAGCCGCCCGTGCTGATCACGCATAACGACCTCGGTCACCTGCCGGCGGAGTTGCGCACCGGCCTGCCGGAGGGGCAGCCCTTCTAGAGCACCTTCCGGTACCAGTTCGTCGCGTTGGGATTCTCGTTGTAGGGCGGGATGTCGCTGTAGCCGCTCGACCGGTAGAGGCCTCCGGCCGCCTGGAGGCTCGCGTTGGTGTCGAGGACCAGCTCCGTGGCCCCGAAGGCGCGCGCCCTCGACTCGAGTTCGGCGAGGAGCGCGCGACCGAGGCCCTGACCCCGGGCATCGGGGCGCAGATAGAGGTGTTTCACCTCGTAGCGGAGTCCGTCGACTCCCGCAGACTCGAGCAACCTGATACCGCCGCATCCGAGCGCGGAATCGCTCTCGTCGAGCGCGATGAGGAACACACCCCGCGGTTCGATGAAGTCTTCGGGCACCGGGAACGTGGTGCGGTAGAGGCCCTGCGTCGCGGGGAATCCGGCGGCTCGTCCGGCGAAGTATTCGGTCAGCAGTTCGTGGGCCGCCGGCTCGTCGACCCGCGATTCTCTCCAGCGCAGCATCCGACCAGCTTATGGGGGAGGGCTTGGTAGATTTGGGCCATGACAACAACCGTCGCCATCGCCGGCGCGACCGGGCGCATGGGGCAGCTCATCACGCGCCTCATCGACGACTCCCCAGACTTCGAGCTCGTCGCCAGCCTCGATTCCCACTCCGCCCTCGATGACATGCTCGCGGCCGATCTGGTGGTGGATGTCACGGTGCCGGCCGTCAGCCAGGGCATCGTGGATTTCGCGGTCGGACACGGCAAGAGCGTGCTGGTCGGAACGAGCGGATGGTCGGCGACCCGCATCGTCTCGCTCGAGAATCGCCTCATCGCGGAGGGCACCGGCGCTGCGGTCATCATCATCCCCAACTTCTCCATCGGGTCGGTGCTCGCCACATCGTTCGCGGCGATGGCGGCCCGTTTCTACGACTCGATCGAGATCATCGAGTCGCACCACGCCACCAAGGTCGACTCCCCATCCGGCACCGCGGTGCGCACCGCCGAGCTGATCGGGAACGCCCGCGCCGCCCTCGGGCCGGTGATCGCCCCGCACGCCGACCAGCGCGCCCGGGGCCAGCAGGTCTCGAGTGTGCCGATCCATTCGCTACGGATGCAGGGCATCGTGGCCAAACAGGACGTGATCTTCGGCGGAACGGGCGAGACCCTCACCCTGAGCCACGAGACGCTCGACCCGAGCTCGTACGAGTCGGGCATCATGCTGGCCCTTCGCGCCCTCGGATCCGCCACCGGCGTCCTCGTCGGACTCGATCGCCTCATCCATCTCGGTCCCGCCGATCCGGAGCCGCCGGCGGGGATCCCGAGCGATCTCGAATGAAGGGTCGAATCGCGGCGATCGTGATGTCCGCCCTCCTGGTGCTCTATCTGGTCCTGGTGCTTCAACTCGCTCTCCGGCTGATCGCCGTCGACAACGGCATCTCGATGACCCTCGGGATCGCCCTGCTCGTGCTTCCGCTGATCGGTGCCTGGGCCCTCGTGGCCGAGATCCTCTTCGGCGTGCGCACCCAGCGTCTGGTGCGCGAACTGGATGCCGCGGGCGAGCTGCCCGTCGACTCCCTGCCCAAACGCACCAGCGGTCGTCCGGAGCGTGCCGCGGCAGACGCCGAGTTTCCCCGGTACAAGGCCGACGTCGAAGCCGATCCCGGCAGCTGGAAGGCCTGGTTCCGGCTCGGGCTGTCCTACGACGCGAGCGGGGACCGCAGCCGCGCCCGCCGTTCGCTCCGGCGCGCGATCGCCCTCGAACGTTCGACACGCTGAGCGCTCGACACCCAGAGCGCTCGACACCCTGAGCGCTCGCGTCTTCGTCGCTAGGGCAGGAAGGCGTCGATCGCCTGCTCGACAGTCTCGTCCCGGAACACGAAACCGTCGGCGAGCAGCTTCGACGGGAGAATCTGCTGGCTGCTCAGCAGCAGCGCGGGTCCGGCATCCTGCAGCGCGAGATCGATCACCCAGGACGGCGCGACAAAGGGATACCAGCGGTGCATCCGCTTCGCCACGTGGTGGGTGATGCGATCGGAGGTCGCCGGAGTGGGCCCGACGAGGTTCACCGGACCGCTGAGTTTCGATGTGAGCAGGTACCGGATGGCGGCGGCCTCGTCGTAGAGGCTGATCCAGGGCCAGATATCGCCGCCGGTACCGAGACGGGTACCGAGGCCGAGCCGCGTGAGAGCCATCACGGGCAGCAGCGATCCGCCGTTGCCGATCACCACTCCGGTGCGGAAGGTCACGAGGCGGGTCTTCGCCGGCCGCAGCTGCGCGGCTTGCTCCCATGCCTCGACGACGTCGCCGAGGAATCCCGGCCCGCGCTTGGACTCTTCGGTGAGGCGTTCGCCCGGGCGATCGCCGTAGATTCCGACTGCCGATCCGCTGAGGAAGACCTTCGGCGGGGTCGTCGCCCGCGCCATGGCCTCGGCCAGCGTGCGGGTGGCTTGAACTCGAGAATCCAGGATCTGCTTCTTGTAGCCGCGGGTCCACGGCAGCCGACCGATGGATGCCCCGGAGAGGTTGATCACCGCGTCGACCCCGTCCATCACGCTCGCGTCGAGCATGTGAGCACTGGGGGCCCAGTTGATCTCCTGGGGGGTCTTCGGCTGCCGGCGCACCAGCGAGAGCACCTCGTGCCCGTCTTCCTGCAACTGCCGGGTGAGTTCGGCGCCGATGAATCCGCTCGCACCCGAGATGAGGATGCGCAGGGGTTTACGCACCGGGGCCCGTGGCGCTCTCGCCTTGCGGGGAGAGGGCGCGGCGGCCGAGGGCAGGTCTGTTGTGGGCACTATGCGAGATTAGCTTCGAGAGTGATGGGGATGCCTGCCAACGCGCGCGAAACCGGGCAACTCTCCTTCGTCTCGGCCGCGATCCGCGCGAAATCCCGTTCGCTGATGCCCGCCACCTTCGCACTGACCAGCAGGTGACTGCCCGTTATACCGGCGCCGGGATCGAAAGTGACCGCCGCCGTCACCTGGAGACTCTGCGGCGGTGTGCCGAAACCAGCGAGCGCGCTGGCGAGGGCCATCGAGAAACAAGCAGAGTGGGCTGCGCCGAGCAGTTCCTCCGGATTGGTGTGGGCGGGCTCGCCGCTGGCCCGGGCGGCCCAGGTGACGGGGAACTCCGCCGCGGCAGAGGAGTCGAGCCTCGTGTGGCCCGATCCGCTCGTCAGATCACCGTTCCAGAGCGTCGTCGCCTCGCTGGTCACCGCCATGGCTTCAGACTACGCGCGAGCACCGGCCTTCCGCCCGGTCAGGCCTGCCCGAACGAGAAGCAGATAGAGCTGGCATCCGAAGCAGTAGTCGAATACCGAGTTGAGGAATGCCGCGATGAACGCCGCCGCCGCGAAGATCACGAGCCCGAAGGGCACACCCGCGAGGTGCAACACCACACCGATGAGCGTGACCACGAGGCCCACGCCCTGGGAGAAGGTCGGCGGCCTCGGATCCTCGAGGTGAGTCGGCGCCACGAGGCGGGGACGCACGAGCGTGCGGAAGAGCCAGCCATAGGGATGACGCGAGACCCCGGCGAGCGCACCCCACGCGAAGAGCGCGGTGATGATCGCGAACAGGATGAACGCGGGTTGGCCAGCCCGTTCGCCAATCGTCGGCGCGGAAACGGCAGTCGAGGCGAGGGCGAGTGCGATCACGACGAGAAGGAGCACGGCGGTGATTCCCGCGCTGAAGCGCGGTCCGCGGGGGTCGATGCCCGGGGTACCGGGCCTCGCGATCAGTGCCTGCTTCGAGGCGGGAAGTGGTTTCGTAACGCTCATGAGCGCCCTTTCGGTCGGGTTCTCGCCTAGGCGGTGTGGAGGATTCGGCCGAGCTCGGCACGCACGTCCGCGATGCGGGGTGCGCCACCGATCCGCGCTCGCACGGTGCCGCTCGCATCGAGAATGAGGGTGGTCGGGGACTGGAGCAGGGTGAACCGGTCCGCGAGATCGGGACGCGTGGTGACGTCGACATCCACGTGGGTGATGCCGGGCAGTTCGGCCGCCAGCCCACGGAGCAGCGAGTTGGTGGTGCGACACGGCGAGCAGAACTCGGTGGAGAACTGCAGGAGGGTGGCACCCGAGCCCGCCACGGCATCCGCCGAAAGCTCTGAGACGCGGATGCGCTCGTCGCTTCGAGAGACCGCGCGAATGCGTCCTGTGGTCGAGCGCCAGACGAGGCCGATCACGGTGGAGGCGGCGAGAAGAGCGACCAGCACTGCGGCGATTCCGAGGGGGTTCATGGTGCGATCCACGCTATCCGCGCCGCCATCGCGCTGGCGCTGTATGACGCGGGGTTACACGGTTCTGTTCTGCGTCTCGCGGTCGTGGGCGCTGCGGCGGCCCGTCGCGACGGATGCGGCTGCCAGACGCGACGCCGAGAGCGGATCTCCGTGCCTTCCCCCGGCGTGTCGCATCCCTCAAACGGCGAGTCGCACGTTTGGTCCGCTCTCAGCAGGGATGTCGACTCCTCCACAGCGCTCGACAGCCACATCATCTCCACCGGGAGGATCGGAATTCCCCACGTCGCCGGGACCGCGATCATCATCGGCTCATGTCATCGCTCGAATCTTCTCTCCGATCCCTCGGTGGCGTCGCCCACGTCCGGACCCTCGGCGAAATCGGAATACCGCATTCACAGGTCGAGCGCGCGGCTGCCATCGGGAGGGTCGTGCGAGTGCGGCCAGGCGTCTATGCCGCGCTCGACGCCCATGCAGAACTAGTCCGAGCGGCCCGGGTCGGTGGCCGGCTCGCGGGAGCCTCGGCGGCGCGGGCGATGAGACTGTGGGTTCCGCCGGACCGGGGGCTCGTTGTGGAAGTATCCCGAGGTGCAACTCACCTGCGGGATCCCGATGATCCCCATCGAGCGCTTGACCGAAATCGTGGGGACGTGCGGATCCTGTGGACCGGCGCGCCGCGGCCCTTGCGCCATTCAATCGGGGTCGCTTCGATCGCGGACATGATGAGGCAACTCGTCGACACCGAACCGGACGAATACATCGTCGCGATCCTGGATTCGCTTCTGCGCCGCACGGAGACCTCACGTTTCGACCTCGAGGCCGCCGCGATCGGGCTGTCCGCAAAAGGACGTTCGCTGCTTTCGCTCGTCGACGATCGCGCAGATTCGGGGTCGGAGAGCGTGGTCAGGGTGCTTCTGGCTCAAGCGGGGTGCGCGGCGACTCCCCAGGTGCGCATCCCCTTCACGGATCTCGACCGGATAGATCTCCTTGTCGGCGATCGACTGGTCATCGAGTGTGACAGCGAGCAGCACCACGGCGGTCGCGAGCAACGTCTTCGTGACCTTCGGCGGGATGCCGCTCTCGCCTGCCTCGGATTCATTGTGCTGAGATTCGACTGGCGGCAGATCTTCTTCGAGCCAGCCTCCGTGGTCTCTGCTGTTCTCAGATATGTCGAGCTCGGTCTGCATCGATTCTGAGTGGAATCGAACTGGCGGCGCGTCACTGTGTCCAAGGGCGGACTTCCCGGCGGCGCGCTGTGCCAGGCGGTCGACCTGCCGTTCCTCGCGGCGCAGGTCCGCCCTGGGCGACAGCAGTCCATCGCGATCTGCACCCGCGGGCGCGATACCCTGTAACTCGTGTCTACGTCCCACAATCCCTTCGGCCAGGTGCTCGTCGCGCTGGTGACCCCTTTCACCGCAGACGGGGAGGTCGACTGGGCGGGCGTGGAGAAGCACATCGACGATGTGATCAACGCCGGGGCCGACGGTATCGTCGTCACGGGTACCACGGGGGAGACATCCACTCTCACCGACCCGGAGAAGCTCAAGCTCGTCGAGGTGGGAAAGTCAGTCGCGGCCGGCCGGGCGAAGATCATCACCGGCGGCGGATCCAACGAGACCGCTCACGCGATCGAGCTGTACAAGCACAGCGAGAAGGCCGGCGCCGACGCCGTCATGATCGTCACCCCGTACTACAACAAGCCCACGCAGGCGGGGGTGCTCACCCACTTCCGCATGATCGCCGACGCCACCGATCTCCCGGTCATCCTCTACGACATCCCCGGGCGCACGGGCATTCCGATCCGCTACGAGACGATCCTGCGCGCGGCGAAGCATCCCAACATCAGGGCGATCAAGGATGCGAAGGGTGACTTCAGCGAGGTCAGTCGGGTGCTGAACCAGACAGACCTCCTCTACTTCTCCGGCGATGACGCCAACGTGCTTCCCCACCTGGCGGTCGGCGCTACCGGTCTCATCGGGGTCACGGCGAACATCGCGGCCGCACCCTACCGGGTGATCGTGGATGCGGTGAACGCGGGCGATCTCGCCACAGCCACCGCAGCGCACCAACAGCTCGAGCCGCTCGTGCGCGCCGTGATGACCCACGTGCCCGGCACTGTCGCCGCGAAATACATCCTGCACGGCCTCGGCCGCATCGACAGCCCGCGGGTGCGGTTGCCTCTCGTCGGCCCAGAGGACTTCGAGGCCGCCCAGATCGAAGACGAGATCGCTCTCGTCGGTGAGATCCCCGGCGTCGACCTCTCGAACTTCCGCCCGGACCGCAATGCGGCCGCGGGCGGCGCGTTGCCCAAAGTCGCCGGCACCACGCGATAACAGCCCGAAGAAGGGGGTTAAAGGCCCCGAAGATCACCGAACAATTTGGACCCCATGAACTCACCGGTATACGAACCACGTCCTCTCGCACCCGCAACGTTGCGCGTCATCCCCATCGGCGGTCTCGGGGAGATCGGCCGCAACATGACCTCTTACGAGATCGACGGCAAGATCCTCATCGTGGACTGCGGTGTGCTCTTCCCGGAGGAGAACCAGCCGGGTGTCGACCTGATCCTGCCCGACTTCAGCCCCATCAGGGACCGGCTCGACGACGTGCTCGGCGTCGTGCTGACGCACGGCCACGAGGACCACATCGGGGCGGTGCCCTACCTGCTCAAGCTCCGCCAGGACATCCCCCTCATCGGGTCGACGCTCACGCTCGCGCTGATCGAGGCGAAGCTCAAGGAACACCGCATCACCCCGTACACCCTCACCGTCGCGGAGGGGCAGTCCGAGAAGATCGGTCCGTTCGACCTCGAGTTCATCGCGGTGAACCACTCGATTCCGGATGCCCTCGCGGTGGCCATCAAGACCGCCGCCGGTGTCGTGCTCCACACCGGCGACTTCAAAATGGACCAGCTCCCCCTCGACGACCGCATCACCGACCTGCGCGCGTTCGCCCGCCTCGGCGAGATCGGCGTCGACCTGTTCCTCCCCGATTCCACTAACGCGGATGTCCCCGGCTTCACCGCCCCGGAGCGCGACATCGGGCCCGTGCTCGAGTCCGTCATCTTGAAGGCGCCGCGACGAGTGATCGTCGCGAGCTTCTCGAGCCATGTGCATCGCGTGCAGCAGGTGCTGGATGCCGCCCACGCGAACGGACGCCGCGTCGCATTCATGGGTCGATCGATGGTGCGGAACATGACCATCGCCGCCGACCTCGGGTACCTCAAGGTGCCGGCCGGCGTTCTCATCGACGCGAAGAAGGCCGCCGACCTCCCCGACAACAAGATCGTCTACATGTCGACCGGGTCTCAGGGCGAGCCGATGGCCGTTCTCGCTCGCATGGCCAACCTCGAGCACCAGATCGAGGTGGGCAAGGGCGACACGATCATCCTGGCCTCGAGCCTCATCCCCGGTAATGAGAACGCGGTCTACCGCGTGATCAACGGCCTCACCAAGCTCGGTGCCAATGTCGTGCACAAGGGCAACGCGAAGGTGCACGTCTCCGGGCACGCCTCGGCCGGCGAGCTGCTCTACGTCTACAACATCCTGAAACCCAAGAACGTGCTTCCGGTGCACGGCGAGTACCGCCACCTGGTCTCCAACCAGCAGCTGGCGATCGCGACGGGCATTCCCGAGGCCAACACGATCATCGGTGAAGATGGCATCGTCATCGACCTCAAGGACGGCGAAGCGACCGTCGTCGGCCAGCTCGATCTCGGCTTCGTCTACGTGGATGGTTCCTCCGTCGGCGAGATCACGGATGCCGACCTCAAGGATCGCCGCATCCTCGCCGAGGAGGGCTTCGTCTCGATCTTCGTCGCGATCGACGCGCAGACCGGACGGGTCATCGTCGGGCCGGAGATCCAGGCTCGCGGATTCGCTGAGGACGAAGCGGTATTCGACGCCGTCAAGCCGCTCATCGTCAAGGCGCTCTCGGATGCCGCGGCGAACGGCACGCGCGACACGCACGCCTTCAGCCAGGTGATCCGCCGCACGGTGGGCCGTTGGGTGAATTCGTCACACCGCCGTCGTCCGATGATCGTGCCCGTGGTGATCGAGGCCTAGTCCGCCGCTGGTCGAGTAGCGCCCTCCCGGGCACAGATCGAGACCCGCCGCTCGAGCATCCCGGGCTGCGAGACACCCCGGCATTAGCGTTGGCACATGGCTACGAGCACCAGGTCGACCCCCCGCGCGCGCGCAACGCCGCGCGCCGCGACCCGCCCAACGGGCAAGGGAACCACGCGCAAACTGCCCGTGATGAAGACGGCCCCGTCGGACCAGCCCGGGCTGCTCACCGTGGCGTGGCTCGCGCTCGCTCACGCCGTGGGGGGTGCCGCGCGCGTGCTCGGCCGCGAGACCCTCGCCAAAGACGAACGTCGCGACGGCGTCCCTTTCTTCATCTTCCTCCTCGCCGTGGTCGGCGCCGTTGTCGAGTGGTTCAACCCCGCTGACCCGATCGCCATCGCGCTCGACTCCTATACCTTCGGCGGGTTGTTCGGTCGGGTCGCCTTCGCGCTCCCGGTGATCATGCTGCTGTTCGCGGTCTGGCTGTTCCGGCATCCGTCATCGGTGCACGACAACGGCCGCATCGGCATCGGCCTCGCGCTCATGCTCACCTCGATCAGCGCGCTGTGCCACATCTTCGGTGGCGCACCGCAACCCTCCGGCGGTGTCGAGCCGCTCGCCCGTGCCGGCGGAGTCGTCGGTTGGATTCTCGCCGGTCCGCTGCTCGCCGTAGGAACGGCCTGGCTCGCGGTTCCCCTCGTCTCGCTGCTGCTGCTGCTCTCGCTCTTCATCATCACGAAGACTCCGCCGAATCGCACCGGTGCGCGCCTTCGGGAGCTCTACGCCTACCTGTTCGGGGCCCAGATTGCGGAGCCAGCCCCCACCAAGGTGCTCCAGAAAGGCCTGACGGCCGACACCGGGGACTTCGGATCGCTCGGCGACCTCGACCTCGACGGGGAGGACTCCGGATCCCTCCCATGGTGGCGTCGCAACAAAAAGCGCGAAGACGAGCCGGCCTTCGACAGCCCGGTCGTCTCGAAGGACGGCAGCGCCACGGACCAGGCCACCGAGGTGATCGACCGCACGCGTCGAGACGAGGAATTCGGCACCGAGTTGCTCGACGAGCTCGTCGAGGCCGAAGCGGCGGTCAAGCGTTTCACCGGCGAAGTCGCACCCGTCACCGGAATCCGTGACGACGGCCCGCTGGTCGCCGACCTGCTGCCCGGATTCGCGGCGACGGCCTCGGCGAAGGGTGACCTCGGCGAGTTCGCGGCGCCGAAACCGAGTGCTCCCACCGCGCCCTACCGCCTGCCCGCCGCATCCAGCCTCGTGCCGGGCACGCCGCCCAAGTCGCGCTCCGAGGCCAACGACGTGATCGTCGCCTCGATCACCGAAGTACTCAAGCAATTCCAGGTGGATGCCCGCGTCACCGGTTTCAGTCGCGGCCCGACGGTCACCCGGTACGAGATCGAACTCGGCCCCGGTGTCAAGGTGGAGCGCGTCACGGCGCTCACGAAGAACCTGTCCTATGCCGTCGCGAGCAACGAGGTTCGCATCCTGTCGCCGATCCCCGGCAAGAGTGCCATCGGCGTCGAGATCCCGAATGCCGATCGCGAGATCGTGTCTCTCGGAGACGTGTTGCGCTCCAAGGCGAGCACCTCGAGCGTGCATCCCATGACCATCGGTCTCGGCAAGGATGTCGAGGGCGGCTTCGTCGTCGCCAACCTGGCCAAGATGCCCCATCTGCTCGTTGCCGGTTCCACCGGCTCGGGAAAGTCGAGTTTCGTCAACTCGATGATCACCTCGCTCCTGATGCGCGCGACGCCCGCCCAGGTGCGCATGGTGCTCATCGACCCGAAGCGGGTGGAGCTCGCGCCCTACGCCGGCATCCCGCACCTCATCACGCCCATCATCACGAACCCCAAGAAGGCCGCGGAAGCGCTGGCCTGGGTCGTGAAGGAGATGGACATGCGCTACGACGACCTGGCGAGCTTCGGGTTCCGCCACATCGACGACTTCAACGCGGCGGTGATCGCCGACGAGATCGTGCTTCCGGCCGGCAGCGAGCGTTCGCTCAAGCCCTACCCCTACCTGCTCGTCGTCGTCGACGAGCTCGCCGACCTCATGATGGTCGCGCCGCGGGATGTCGAGGACTCGATCGTGCGCATCACCCAGCTCGCGCGGGCATCCGGTATCCATCTCGTGCTGGCGACGCAGCGACCCTCGGTCGACGTCGTCACGGGACTCATCAAGGCAAACGTGCCGTCCCGTCTGGCCTTCGCCGTGTCGAGCATGACCGACTCGCGCGTGATCCTCGACCAGCCAGGCGCCGACAAGCTCATCGGCCAGGGCGACGCACTGTTCCTGCCGATGGGGGCCTCGAAGGCCATCAGGGTGCAGGGCGCGTGGGTCACCGAGAGCGAGGTGAATGCCGTCGTCCAACACGTGACGCGTCAGGCCCGACCCGACTATCGCAATGACGTCGCGGTCTCCGCCGAGAAGAAGCAGATCGACGGGGATATCGGCGACGACCTCGAGGTGCTGCTCGCGGCTGCCGAGCTCGTCGTGAGCACCCAGTTCGGATCGACGTCGATGCTTCAGCGCAAGCTGCGGGTCGGATTCGCGAAGGCCGGTCGCCTCATGGACCTGCTCGAGTCGCGGCAGATCGTGGGGGCATCCGAGGGATCCAAAGCCCGCGATGTGCTCGTCGCCCCTGAGCAGTTGCCGGGAGTTCTCGCGAAGTTGCGCGGGGAAGACGGGCCGGCCGCCTCGGCGACCGACGACCGGTACTCGGCCGATCCGGTGGGTGACTCGACGAGCGGATACGATGAGTCCCACGTGAACGCGGACGAAGACGCCTGGAATCTGACCGGCAGGGAGTGAGAGTCATGGCATCGCCAGAATCTCGTGAACCGTCCGATCCGGTCGTTCCCGTCAAGCGTCCGAACCCGATGCGTGGCCGGGTCGCCCGCGCGGGGGACACCCCGGCGAGCACAGGCAACATCGCCAACATCGTCACCGTGGTGCGCATCTTCATGGCACCGGTATTCATCTGGCTGCTGCTGGCCGACGGCGGCGATCTCGGCTACCTGAGGTACATCGCCGCCGGCCTTTTCGTGCTCGCGATCGTCACGGACACTGTCGACGGGATCCTCGCCCGCCGTCAGAACCTGGTCACGGACTTCGGAAAGATCCTCGACCCGATTGCCGACAAGGTGCTAATCGGTGGGGCTCTTGTCGCGTTGTCGATCCTCGGCGAACTGTGGTGGTGGGTCACAGTGGTGATCCTGGTTCGCGAATTCGGCATCACGATCTTCCGGTTCGCGGTGATCCGCACCCGGGTCATTCCCGCCGTCGCCAGCGGCAAGCTCAAGACCGTGCTCCAAGCGGTGGGCATCTCGCTGTTGCTCTTCCCCTTCTGGACCGCCGTGGGCGACTGGGAGCACTGGGCGGGCTGGATCGTTATGGGAGCCGCCCTCGTGCTGACCGTGGTCTCCGGTGTCGATTTTGTCGTGAAGTATCGCCAGCAGAACCGCGTCGCAACGGCCTGAGCCATGACCAGGGAACGCACCGCGGATGTCGCGGCAGAGGTCGTCGCCATCCTGATCGAACGCGGCCTCACCATCGCCGTCGCAGAGTCGCTCACGGGAGGACTCCTCGTCTCGGCCCTCGTCGACGTGCCCGGGGCATCCGCTGCGGTGCTCGGTGGGGTCGTCGCCTACAACACCGCGATCAAGCACAGCGTGCTCGGGGTGGACGCCGGTCTTCTCGCGGAACACGGACCGGTGGATCCGGAGGTCGCCCGGCAGATGGCCGACCGGGTGAGAACCGTTCTCGCGGTGGGCGGTGCGAAGGCGGACATCGGATTGTCGACGACCGGAGTCGCCGGCCCCGGGCCCCAGGACGGTCATCCCGCGGGCACGGTCTATCTCGGATTCGCGATCGGCGAGGATGTGAGTTCGCTGAGACTCGAACTGGGGGGAGACCGTGGGGCTATCCGAGACCAGACTGTCTCCGAATCACTTGCACGGTTGAGAATCGCCCTCGAAACCCGGTGAACAGCTCCGGGAATCTTTCTCGTTTCGATCTCGTTACATCACAGTGATTCACAAGCGTCATACAGATGTAGCTGGTTACTGTTTTATCTACCGGTGGTTTAGTGTTACTGATCCGCTGGGCCGGAATTACTCAGCAGCATCCGTGGTTATCGTTCGTGTGGTCGTTTTTACGACGCAGTCGTAGTAGAGGAGGAGGGTCCAATGGTTCTAGTTCGTCAAGAAATCGGTGACGTGCTCCGGGACTTCCGCCTGCAGAAGGGTCGAACCCTTCGACAGGTCGCGAGCAAAGCAAGTGTTGCTCTCGGCTACCTCAGCGAGGTGGAGCGTGGCCAGAAAGAGGCCAGTTCCGAGATCCTCGCTTCGGTCGCGGATGCACTCGAGACACCGATCTCAGTGATCATGCGTGAGGTGGGCGACCGCCTTGCAGTAATCGAGGGGATCAACATCATTCCCGACACCGTCCCCGACGACCTCGTCGCGGATTTCGACGCGGGACTCGTCACGCGCTAAGACTTACCGAACCGACACGGTGTGGCCGGTTCGTGGAATGAATGCCCGGCTTTCGTGAGCCGGGCATTCGTCGTTAAGACCGTCTCCGTCGGGCGACTTCTGCGCTGTCGAGTACTCCCTGCATCCCGATCGACCGGTGCGCGCGTCGACCATGGTACGAGCCCGATACGCTTAACGGATGCGCCTCAGCCAGTTCTGGACCGCCGTTTCCGACGAGTTCGGTGCGGCCCTCGGCCGTGCCCTCGTGCATGATCTGGTGCTCGGTGAACTCGGAGATCTCACTGCGGAGCAGGCCCTCGCAAAGGGGCTCGACATCCGCGGTACCTGGCTCGCGCTCTGCCGCGCCACCGACGTTCCGGAGGGCCGACGCCACGGTGTCGGCAACCGGGAGCCGAAAGCGGGAGCCTGAGCCAAACGGTCAGGCCCGGCGGCGACCCAGCAGGGAGCGGATGCTTCCCACCACGGCCCAGACGACGAGTCCGATCGCGACCCCCAGGGCGGTGCCGCCGAGAGTGTCGGTGAACCAGTGCACGTTCAGGTACAGGCGGCTGTACCCCATGGCCACGACGTAGACCACCCCGAACACGGTGAACCAGCGATGGCGCACCAAGAGTGCGAGCACCACGATCAGCGATGCCGCTACCGCGGAATGGCCAGAGGGATAAGCCGAGAGGCTGACGGCGATTTCTCGATGGGGCGGGCGCGGCCTCTCGAATATCGCCTTGAGGGATTCGACGGCCCACTGGGTGATCGGGCGTAGTGGCAGCACCACAAGGGCGGCCAAGACCCCCCGGGTGACCAGCAGCGCGACCGCGGCTATCGCGGGAACGACGAACAGGGCGATGCTGCCGCCTCCGAGTTGGTTGAGAGCGAGGGAGGGAGCTTCGAGCCACGGTGCGCGGAAGCCCGCGATCGCCCGATAGAGCGCCTCGTCCACAGTGGTGGGGCGCCCCGAGAGAGCGGCGGAGGTGATTGCTCCCCCTGCCACGCAGAGGGCCAGAGCCACGGCGGCCACGAGCATCCCGATCCCGCGTTGCGCAGTGGTGCCCCACGCCCTGTCGATGCGGATCGCGCGGGAGGAGCTTCCTGGGGTGTGCGGCATGGTCCCATTGTCTCCGAAGCCGGCGTGAAAGAGGGAGAAGACCATCGCTCGGCTTCGAATCCACGCGACACGCCGGAGCGCAACATTCGAACATGTCTTCGGTGTGGCGTAGTCTCCTTCACAGCGGCCGAAATCCGCGAATTGTTCACCGTATGTCCCCGGCCAGGCAGCAATGTCCCCGGTCTCGCGTACCGTTCGATTCGTTGGACGAAGCCACCAACAACAGCCTTGTCGCAGGTCGTGAACACCTTGCAGGATCGGTGTTTTCGACGAAACGGCAGCCTATAGGCGCATCACCTCGACGCTAGAAGGAGCACCACAATGCCATCAGTTGCAGATCGCGAAAAGTCCCTGGAGACCGCCCTCGCCCAGATCGACCGCCAGTTCGGCAAGGGCTCCGTCATGCGCCTCGGCAGTGACGAGCGCGCTCCCGTCGCGGTGATCCCGACCGGTTCCATCGCGCTGGATGTTGCCCTCGGCATCGGCGGGCTTCCGCGCGGTCGCATCGTGGAGATCTACGGCCCGGAATCCTCGGGTAAGACCACGCTCACCCTCCACGCCATCGCCAATGCCCAGAAGGCCGGGGGAATCGCCGCCTTCATCGATGCGGAGCACGCCCTCGACCCCGAATACGCCAAGGCGCTCGGTGTCGACATCGATGCCCTTCTCGTCTCGCAGCCCGACACGGGGGAGCAGGCGCTCGAGATCGCAGACATGCTCATCCGGTCCGGCTCGATCGACCTCGTCGTGATCGACTCGGTGGCGGCGCTGGTGCCCCGCGCCGAGATCGAGGGCGAGATGGGCGATTCGCACGTCGGACTACAGGCGCGGCTCATGTCTCAGGCCCTCCGCAAGCTCACCGGCGGGCTCAGCCAGACCAACACCACCATGATCTTCATCAACCAGCTTCGCGAGAAGATCGGTGTGTTCTTCGGCTCGCCAGAGACCACCGCGGGAGGCAAGGCACTCAAGTTCTACGCCTCCGTGCGCCTCGACATCCGCCGCATCGAGACCCTCAAGGAGGGAACGGATGCCGTCGGTAACCGCACCAGGGTCAAGGTGGTGAAGAACAAGATGGCTCCGCCGTTCAAGCAGGCCGAGTTCGACATCCTCTACGGCACCGGCATCTCCCGTGAGGGAAGCCTCATCGACTTCGGTGTCGAGCACGAGATCGTGCGCAAGTCCGGCGCCTGGTATACCTACGACGGTGACCAGCTCGGCCAGGGCAAGGAGAACTCTCGCAAGTACCTGATCGAGCACGCGGCCACCGCGAACGAGATCGAGCAGAAGATCAAGGCGAAGCTCGGCATCATCGTCGACGCGAAGGCGGCCGCGGCAGCCGCATCGCAGGCGAAAGCGGACGCGAACGCAGAGCTGGCCGCTGCCAAGTCGGCCGGTACGCTGACCGCGGCCTCCACCCCGGCGAAGGGCTCGCGTGCCAGTGCGGCCGAAGCCAAGGCCGCAGCCAATGCGAGTTTCGCGGCGGCCGACAGCCGCACCGCGATCGGCGCGTAGATCGTGGTGTCCGGTGACGGCCCGAAGCTCGCCCGGGTGACCTACCTGCCCGGGGTCACTCCTGCCCCGGCGCAGGAGGGGCCGTCACCGCAGAGCGACCCGACCGAGAATGCCGCGGGCGCGGTTCTCCCCGATTTCGTCTCGTTCTTCGGGGAGAAGGTACCCGCGCAGTCAGAGGATTCGACCGTCTCCGAGGTGCACGCACCCACTGACGATCCGGAATCCGCGGCACGCAGCGGCACCCGCCGAGAGGTGCGTGCCGAGAATGTGAGCATGCACGCTCTCACCCGTCGCGGTATGTCGCGCTGGGAACTCGAGAAGACCCTCCTCTCCCGGGAATTTGACGAAGACGTCGTCGAGGCCGAGCTGGACCGTCTCGAGGGGGTCGGCCTCCTCGACGATGCGGCGCTTGCCGAGACCTTCGTCCGCACGCAACACGATCGCAAGGGATTGGGACGCGGAGCCATCACCGCGGAGCTCCGTCGCCGTCACGTGGACCAGGAGCACATCGATGCTGCCCTGGAACAGGTCGACGACGACGATGAGCAAGAACGCGCCACCCAGTTGGCGATCAAGCGTGCCGGCCAGTTGAGTTCCTACGATCTTGAGACCGCAAAGCGCCGACTGCACGGCTTCCTGTCCCGCAAGGGTTATTCGTCGGGCGTCGTGCGCGCGGCGATCGACGAGGCGCTGTCACCTCGCTCGAGCGGCGTGCGATTCCGGTAAGGGCTTCACCGATGGCGGGCAGGCCCGTTCGCCGAGCGGATGCGCGCGAGGCGACGGTTAAGATTGGGGAATCATGACCCTCACTGCTTCTCTCGGCGCCACCCCTGCCGCCACCGCTTCCCCACGCACCTACGAGGTGCGCACCTTCGGCTGCCAGATGAACGTGCACGACTCAGAACGACTGAGTGGCTCGCTGGAGGCGGCGGGTTACGTGCGCGCAGAGGGTGGAACCGCGGATGTCGTGGTGATCAATACCTGTGCGGTGCGGGAGAACGCCGACAACAAGCTCTACGGAAACCTCGGTTATCTCGCCTCGGTCAAGCAGAAGCACGAGGGGATGCAGATCGCCGTCGGTGGCTGCCTCGCCCAGAAGGACAAGAACGTCATCCTCGATAAGGCGCCCTGGGTCGATGTGGTGTTCGGCACCCACAATATGGGATCGCTCCCCACGCTGCTCGAGCGGGCACGCCACAACGGTGAGGCTCAGCTGGAGATCCTCGAATCCCTCGACGTCTTCCCCTCGACACTTCCGACCAAGCGCGAGTCCACCTATTCCGGCTGGGTATCCATCTCGGTCGGGTGCAACAACACGTGCACGTTCTGTATCGTCCCGGCCTTGCGCGGCAAGGAGAAGGACCGCCGGCCGGGCGACATCCTCTCCGAGATCCAGGCGATCGTGGATGACGGGGCCATCGAGGTCACCCTTCTCGGTCAGAACGTCAATTCCTATGGGGTCGAGTTCGGAGATCGGCAGGCCTTCGGCAAGCTGCTCCGTGCGGCCGGCGAGATCCGCGGGCTCGAGCGCATCCGTTTCACCAGTCCGCATCCGGCTGCCTTCACCGACGATGTGATCGACGCGATGGCGGAGACCGGCGCCGTCATGCCGCAGTTGCACATGCCGCTCCAGTCCGGGTCGGACCGGATCCTCAAGTCGATGCGCCGCAGCTACCGGTCCGACAAATTCCTGGGCATCCTCGACCGGGTGCGGGCCCGCATCCCGAACGCGGCGATCTCCACCGACATTATCGTCGGCTTCCCGGGAGAGACCGAGGAGGACTTCCAGGAGACCCTCCGTGTGGTCGAGCTCGCCCGGTTCGCTACCGCCTTCACGTTCCAGTATTCGATCCGTCCCGGCACTCCCGCGGCGACTATGGACGAACAGGTGCCGAAGGACGTGGTGCAGAAGCGCTACGAGCGGCTGGTCGCGCTGCAGGACCGCATCTCCTGGGAAGAGAACCAGAAGCTGATCGGCACCGAGGTTCAGGTGTTGGTCGGCGCCGAGGGGTCGAAGGATGCCGACACCCACCGGCTGTCCGGTCGCGCCGAAGACAGCCGGCTCGTGCACTTCGAGGTGCCGCCACACAGCGAGCTTCCGCGTCCGGGGGATGTCGTCACCGTGCGTATCTCCGAGGCGAAGCCGTTCTATCTGCTCGCCGACTCCGCCGACGGAGTCTCCTTGTCGATCCGGCGCACGACCGCCGGAGACGCCTGGGATCGGGCCGAGGCCGACTCGTGCGCGGTGCCCTCCGCCGAAGGTGCCGCAACCTCTCCGGCACGGGTCTCGCTCGGGTTGCCCACCCTCCGGATCGCCACCTCCCCGATCTACGACCTCAACGACGGGCAGCGCTAGCGGCGATGCTCATCGTCATCGTCGGTGCGACCGGCACCGGCAAGTCGGCCCTCTCGCTCGATCTCGCAGACGCGTTCCGTTCCGCGGGCCGGGCGGCCGAGATCGTCAATGCCGACGCCATGCAGCTCTATCGCGGCATGGATGTCGGCACGGCCAAGCTTCCGGTCGACCAGCGTCGCGGCATTCCGCACCATCTGCTCGATGTGCTCGACCCTGGCGAGGAAGCCAGCGTCTCGGCCTTTCAGGCGGATGCCCGCGCCGCGATCACGGGAATCCTCGATCGCGGGGCCGTTCCGATCCTGGTCGGCGGATCCGGACTCTACGTGTCGTCGGTCGTCTACGACTTCCAATTTCCTCCCACCGACCCGATCGTTCGCGAGCGGCTGGAGCAGGATCTCCTCGTGCGTGGTCCTGGCCTGCTCTACCGCGATCTCCGTGCTGTGGACGAGGAAGCCGCGACGGCGATCGGTCCGTCCAACGGTCGGCGCCTCGTGCGTGCACTCGAGGTCGTCGAGCTCACCGGGCGGCCATTCGGGTCTGGCCTGCCCGCCGAGTCCGACCACTGGATGCCGACAACCTTCCTCGGGCTCGCCACTCCGCGAGACATCCTGGTGCCCCGGCTGGACGAACGGGTGGCCGGAATGTGGAGAGACGGTCTCGTCGACGAGGCGCGAGCGCTCGAGGGCACCGGGCTCGGGGTGACGGCGTCTCGCGCCATCGGCTATGCGCAGGCGCTCGGGCAGATCAGAGGCGACCTCACCGAGGCAGAAGCCATCGAGCAGACCCGGGTGCTCACCCGCAAGTACGCCCGTCGCCAGGTGGGATGGTTTCGGCGGTATCCCCAGACGACCTGGCTGGATTCGGACGACCCTGACCGGGTGTCGTCCGCGCGCCGGATACTCTTGGATCATGCCTGACCTGCATTTCACCAAGGGCCACGGAACCGGCAACGACTTCGTCTTCTTCGCCGATCCCGACGGCCTCATCGATCTCACTCCCGCGCAGATCGCCGCGATCGCCGACCGCCACTTCGGTGTGGGAGGCGACGGCGTCATCCGGGCGGTGCGTTCCCAGAACCTGCCTGCGGGTGCTGCGGCCCTCGCCGAGGACGATGCGGCGGAGTGGTTCATGGACTATCACAACGCCGATGGATCGGTCTCGGAGATGTGTGGAAACGGCATCCGCGTCTTCGCCAAGTTCCTGATTCAGAACGGGCTGGCGACGCTCGGACAGGGGGAGACCCTCCCGATCGGCACCCGGAGCGGTGTGCGCGACCTCCAGCGCAACAGTTCCGGATTCCAGGTCGACCTGGGGCGCTGGTCGCTCGAGGGCGGCGAACCGCTTGTGCGGGCGAAGAACCTGTCTGTGGCGCGTCCCGGTCTCGGAATCAACATCGGCAACCCCCACGTCGTCGTCGCCCTGTCCAGTGACGAGGAGCTCGAGAGCGCCGACCTGACCTTCATCCCCGTGCTCGACCCAGAGGCGACCGAGGGCGCGAACATCGAGTTCGTCGTGCCGATGGACCCGCTGGTGAAAGACGGCGTCGGACGCATCCGCATGCGCGTGCATGAGCGCGGCAGCGGCGAGACGCTCTCCTGTGGCACCGGGGCGGCCGCGGCGGCCCTGGCCACTCGGCACTGGGCTGGGTCCGGCGCTCCGAACCAGTGGCGGGTCGAGGTGCCGGGCGGCACCCTCGGGGTGCGGATGTGGGCGGCAGAAGACGGCGAGCACGTCTCGCTGAGCGGACCGGCCGAGCTGGTCTTCGAGGGTGATCTCACCTACTGAACTGCGCCGACGTGCTGGTGGCTGGGCCCAACGCGCCGCGACCAGCGGCCCGGTTCGCCGACGGCGGCGGATCCAGCCGGGCGAGGGGTCCATCCACCCTTCACAAACGCCGTGGACTGCCGGCGCTCGAGATGACTCTCGAGAATCTGCCGCTCGGATCAGCCGTGCGGAGGATCCCGGTGGGTCACTTTCGGCGCACCCGCAGCACGCGATAGCCCTTGTTGGTGGCTGCGCGCGAGATGGCGAAGTCCGCGGGGAGCCAGCCCTCGAGCCAGCGATGCAGGGAATCGGATCCGAGGTTGCGTTGCACGACGAGCCAGGCATCAGAATCCGGGTCGAGCCGCGGCAGCCAGAACTCCAGCATCCCGTGGAGTTCGTTCTTTCCGACCCGAATCGGCGGATTCGAGCGGATGGACATGAAACTGAGGTCCGCGGGAACATCTTCAGGTGTAACGGCGTTGATGTTAGTGACGCCGATGGCCTCGGCATTGCGGCGCACGAGGTCGAGGGCGCGGGAGTTGACATCCACAGCCCACACGGTGGCGTGAGGGGATTGCAGGGCGAGAGTGAGGGCGATCGGTCCCCATCCGCAGCCGAGGTCGAGCAGATTTCCCCCCGGAGGCGCCGGGGGAGTGTTCGCGAGCAGCACCTGGGTTCCGGCGTCGATGCGTTCGGGACTGAAGATGCCGTTTGACGTGGTCAGCTCGAAAGTCTGACCGGCCAGCGGAACACGGATCTGGCGGAACTTGAGCTCACTCTCGGGCATTTCGGAGAAGTAATGCTCAGAGGCCATGCAGAGAAACCTATCGAAATACGAGGAGCTAGGGTTAACCAGATGATTGAACCTGAGACAGACGCACGCGAGGATGACGACGCCGTCAGCCGCGTGCTGGCGAAAGCCGCGAGCAAGTCGGCCGGGTACACGCTGTTCGGGTCGGGCAACGCCCAGGCCCTCCAGAGTCGCGGGGTCGAGTCGTACTCCGACGGCGACCAGTTCGACCGTGAAGACCGCCAGGCGCTACGCCGTGTCGCCGGTCTGTCCACCGAGCTCGAAGACGTCACTGAGGTCGAATACCGGCAGCTGCGGATCGAGCGTGTCGTGCTCATCGGCATCTACAGCCAGGGCAACACCGAAGAGGCCGAGAACTCGATGCGCGAGCTCTTCGCGCTTGCCGAGACTGCCGGCGCCACCGTACTCGACGGGCTGCTCCAGCGGCGGGCGACTCCCGATGCCAGCACCTTCTTCGGCAAGGGGAAGGCCATCGAACTGCGGGATGTGGTCGCCAGCGTCGGCGCCGACACCGTGATCGTCGACAGCGAGCTCGCCCCCAGCCAGCGCCGTGCGCTCGAGGACGTGGTGAAGGTGAAGGTTATCGACCGCACGGCGGTGATCCTCGACATCTTCAGCCAGCACGCCAAGAGCCGGGAAGGCAAGGCGCAGGTGGAACTCGCCCAGCTCGAGTACCTCCTTCCTCGGCTCCGCGGTTGGGGAGAGTCGATGTCCCGCCAGGCCGGTGGCCAGGTGGGCGCCGGCAACGGAATGGGAAGCCGTGGTCCCGGTGAGACGAAGATCGAACTCGACCGCCGCCGCATCCACACCCGCATGTCCCGACTGAAGAAGCAGATCCTCGCCTTCAAGCCCGCCCGAGAGGCGAAGCGCGCGAACCGCAATCGCAACTCCGTGCCATCCGTTGCGATCGCCGGCTATACGAACGCCGGAAAGTCCTCACTGCTCAATCGCATCACGCGTGCCGGCGCGCTCGTCGAGAACGCGCTGTTCGCCACTCTCGACACCGCTGTGCGCAAGAACGAGACCGAGGAGGGACAGGCTTACACCCTCACCGACACTGTCGGTTTCGTGCGCAACCTGCCCCATCAGCTGGTCGAGGCGTTCCGCTCCACGTTCGAGGAGATCGCCGATTCGGATGTGATCCTGCACGTCGTCGACGGATCGCACCCCGACCCCGGCAGCCAACTGGCGACCGTACGAGACGTGATCGGAGAGGTCGAGGCGCGACACATCCCCGAGATCGTGGTGTTCAACAAGAGCGACCTCATCGACGACAGCCAGCGGCTCGTGCTGCGCGGGCTCGAACCGAAGGCGATCTTCGCCTCCGCTCGCACCGGTGAGGGCATCGAGGAGATCCTCGCCGCGATCGCGCGCACCCTTCCCGCCCCGTCGATCGAACTCGACCTTCTCGTTCCCTATGACCGTGGGGATGTCATCTCCTCGCTTCACGACCACGCGCGGATCGTCTCGACCGAGTATGAAGAGGGCGGAACGCGGATCTCGGTGCTCGTCACCGAGGAGCACGCGGCAGCGCTGCGCCCGTTCGCGACGCCGGTGCCCGCCGCCGTCGTCTGATTGCGTAACACTTCTGCCGGTCACGAGCACCGCTTGCTAGTCTGACGGGACCGAGGTTCGCGAGGTCTGCGAGCCCAGGAGCGACAGCCGAGCCCGGCACCCGCCCACAGGAGCCGTTCGGCTCCGCATCCCACCAGAACGGCGATGCAGTGGGCCCAGTGGGCCACTCGACAGCCGGCGATATGCACCGAGGACCAGACCAGTGCCCGCTCCCGAAAGCTCCGGCGAGAACAGCCGGTCCGGCGTGCGCATCCCGTTCTCGTTCGAACTGTTCCCTCCCCGCAACGAGGCGGCGGCGCACACTCTCTGGGACACCATTCAGCAATTGGCTGCGGTGGGTCCCGACTTCATGTCGGTCACGTACGGGGCCAACGGGTCTTCCCGCGAGAGTTCGCTCGGGGTGCTGCGGTACATCCGCGAGCAGACCTCCGTGCATCCCCTCGCCCACCTCACCTGCGTCGGATCATCTCACTACGAGGCGAACCGGCTGGTTCGTGAGTTCCTCGACGCGGGCATCACGAGTTTTCTCGCCCTCCGCGGCGATCCCCCGCGCGGTGCGGTCGAGGGCGACCAGTTCCTCGGCGACCTCGGCAGTGCCTCCGAGCTCGTGCAGCTCATCCACCGGGTGCAGACCGAGCGCGCTCAGTATGCGACGCTCCCATCGCGCAGTGCCTCCGGCGGTGGCGTGATCCCGTCCAGCCGTCAGAAGGTGCGAGTGGCAGTGGCGGCCTTCCCCAATGGGCACCCGCGGTCGAAGCGGTCGAACCAGGACATCGATACCCTGCTCGCCAAGCAGGTCTCCGGCGCAACAGTCGCCATCACACAGCTGTTCTTCCACGCGGAGGACTACCTCGGATTCGTCGATGAGGCCCGAACTGCGGGCGTCACGATCCCGATCCTGCCGGGCTTGATGCCCGCCACGGCCCCCACCCGGCTCGAGCGAATCCTCGAACTCACCGGGGAGCGTCGCCCCGAAGAGCTGTCCAGGCGCCTGCACGCCACCGATTCCGCCGAGGAACAGGCCGAGATCGGGATCGAGCACGCCGTCTCGCTCTCGCTCGAGATCCTCGCGGGAGGGGCACCGGGCCTCCACCTCTACACTTTCAACCAGCACCGGGCCGTACTGTCCGTTCTCGACGGAGTCGGTCTCATCGCCGGGCTGACCCCACCAGAATCACCCAAACACAAGGAATCCGTATGACGACCCCCTCATTCCCCACCGGCAGCATCCTGGGCTACCCCCGGATCGGCCGTCGCCGCGAGCTCAAGAAGGCCGTCGAGTCATTCTGGGCCGGCCGAATCACCTCCGATGAGCTTGAAGCGACCGCCGCCGAGCTGCGAGCCGTCACCCGTGAACGCCTGGTCTCTCTCGGTCTCGGCAAGTCCGACTCCTCCATCCCCGAGGCCTTCTCCTTCTATGACCAGATGCTGGATGCCGCGGTCGCAGTCGGGGCCGTTCCCACCCGTTTCGCTTCGCTCGTCGCCGCCGACGGTACCGTCGACCTCGCCGGCTATTTCACCATCGCCCGCGGCGAAGGCAACAACACCCCCGCCGAGATGACCAAGTGGTTCGACTCCAACTACCACTACCTCGTGCCGGAGATCGGTCCGGAGACCGACTTCCACCTCGCCTCCGACCGACTGGTGCGTGAGGTCGCAGAGGCCACCACTAGCGGATTCCGCACCCGCCCGGTCATCGTCGGCCCGGTCACCTTCCTGCTGCTCAGCAAGGCGAGCGAGGATGCCCCGGAGGGCTACCAGCCCCTCGATCGCCTCGACGACCTTCTGCCGGTCTACGCCGAACTGCTCGCCGCGCTGACCGCCGTCGGTGCCGAGTGGGTGCAGCTGGACGAGCCGGCGCTCGTCAGCGAGAGCATCGAGGTGCCCCGCGCCGAGGTGTTGGCCGCCACCAAGCGGGCCTATGACGCCCTCGGTGCCCTGGGCCTGCGCCCGCAGATCTTTGTGGCCGCACCCTACGGCAGCCTCGATGACGCGCTCCCGGTGCTCGACTCGACCTCGATCGAGGCCATCGGGCTCGACCTCGTGAAGGGGGCAATTCCAGAGGGCTTCCACACGGAGAAGACGCTGGTCGGTGGCGTGATCGACGGTCACAACATCTGGCGCGGAGACCTCGCGGCCGCCTTCGGCACCCTCGAGTCGTTGAAGGCGCTGTCGCCCAACGTGGCCGTCACCTCATCCACGAGCCTCTTCCACACCCCGCACGATGTCGCGGACGAGCCATTTCTCGATGACCGCCTGAAGAGCTGGCTGGCCTTCGCCGACCAGAAGGTCGCGCAGATCGCGGTTCTCGCGGCGGGACTCGCGGGCGGCGCATCCGCTATCCAGGGCGACCTCGACGCTGCCTCGGCCGCACTCGCTGACCGCCGCATCGCTCCCGGAGTGCGCGACGGAGACGCGCGTGCGCGAGCCGCCGCTCTCACGGAAGCCGACTTCGGGCGCGGTGACTACTCCGAGCGGCTTGCCGCGCAGGACGCCGCCCTCAACCTTCCGTTCCTTCCCACGACGACGATCGGATCGTTCCCCCAGACCGGCAACATCCGCAAGGCCCGCGCGGCCAATGCCAAGGGCGAGATCAGCGAGAACGAGTACATCGACTTCCTGAAGGCGGAGATCAAGAGCGTCGTCGAACTGCAGGAAGAGATCGGCATCGACGTGATCGTGCATGGCGAGCCCGAGCGTAACGACATGGTGCAGTACTTCGCCGAGCACCTCGACGGCTTCGCGGTGACGCAGAACGGCTGGGTGCAGTCTTACGGCAGCCGTTGTACGCGTCCGTCGATCCTGTGGGGGGATGTCGCGCGCGAGGCGCCCATCACCGTGGAGTGGTCGTCGTACACGCAGAGTCTCACCGAGAAGTCGGTGAAGGGCATGCTCACCGGCCCGGTCACCATCCTGGCCTGGAGCTTCGTGCGCGACGACCAGCCGCTGGGGGAGACGGCCAACCAGGTCGCGCTCGCGCTCCGCGATGAGATCGAAGACCTCGAGGAGGCGGGGATCGGCATCATCCAGGTGGATGAGCCCGCGCTGCGCGAGCTGCTGCCCCTCAAGAAGGCCGACCAGGCCGCCTATCTCGACTGGTCCGTGCGATCCTTCCGCCTGGCGACGGCGGGGGTCGAGGCCAAGACCCAGATCCACACCCACCTCTGCTACTCGGAGTTCGGAGTGGTCATCGATGCCATCAACAACCTGGATGCCGATGTGACCTCCATCGAGGCCGCCCGGTCGAAGATGGAGGTCGTTCCCGACATCCAGCGCAGCGGTTTCGGGCGCGGCATCGGCCCGGGCGTCTACGACATCCATTCCCCGCGCGTGCCCTCGATCGAGGAGGTCACCGACCTCATCGAGATCGCCCTCGGCTCGATCCCCAACCGTCAGGTGTGGGTGAACCCCGACTGCGGCCTGAAGACTCGCGGCTACGACGAGACTGTCGCATCCCTCACGAACGTGGTCGCCGCAACGCGTGCCGTGCGCGAGCGGGTGAACGCGCAGTAGCGCTCACCTCTCCTGCCCGTCAGGGCGGGAGGACAACCCTTCGCGGAGGTCTGATGGCGTCGCGGCGGGAGTTACGACTCCCGCCGCGACGCCATTTCTCTCAGGAGCCCCCTCAAGGGACTGCCGCGAGCGCAGGGGGGCCATGCCCGCGAGCATCGGGCAATGGAGGTGCGAACCTGGCCCCATTTCTGCGTGCAGGCTCCTTGCCGACCACATCTGCCGCTACGTGCGCGCCTGCATCAGACCTAGCGCGGCATCGTTGCCCGTGACAGGTGCCCAGCACACCTCCCGGGCGCCGGACCAGAAAAAAGACGCTCAGATGGTGGAGGAACTTTCGCTGAGCAGACGGTGAGATGAGCGCGCTGGCCCGGCGCTGTCGTGATCTGTTGCAGGAGTGCAACGAAGTTGCCGTTTCGCCTTGTGGTGGCCCTCGGTGGGGTCTAGTTTGTAGCTGAGCCGTTCTCGCAGAGAGCGCTCGGGGCAGATTCGTCGCTTACCCGCATCCCGAATCTGTTTCCTCATCTGAAACGCCCCCGAAGGAAGATTCGTCTCACCGCGCGCGGAATCGTCGCTTACCCGCACCCCTTTTTTGCGCGCGCCATAGCAGCGTCGCTGGACGGTTCCGGCGCGCTTTGACGCGCCTTCCGGGCTCCAGGGGTTTCCACAACAGTCGAGCGCCCGGCCCCCGCCGGGAGCGCTCGCACAACGCCAGAAGAAAGTCCTCAATGCTCAAGAATGTGAAAGTAAAGGGTCTCGCCCTCGTCGCCACTGTTGCAGTGCTCGGCGGTACGGCCTGGATTGCGGCCGGCACGACGGGTGCCTATTTCAGCGACACCCACACCGGCGCGATCACCGGAACCGTCGGATCGATCAAGGTGACGCCGTATGGCGGCGCGGGCGCCAGCTCGATGGACCTGTCCTTCGACAAGCTCTTGCCGGGGGAGTCCCAGAAGGTCACCGTCAACTACCAGAACACCGGTGCCAACGCCGAGGATGTCTGGATCGTTTTCAACAACGCCACCGCGCTCAGCGCGCTCAACAACATGGGAACCTACGGTGAGGTGCACCTCTCGGCGAACGGGACCGCGCTGTTCGACTCCGCGAATCTCAACGATCGTTCCGGCACGTGCGGGGCGTTCTCACCGACCGGGTGCTGGCCGCTGGCGAAGAAGTACCTCGTCGCCTCGAACCTCACACCCGGCAGCGCGGGGAACGTGTCGTTCGCCTTCGCCCTCGCAAGCAAGACGGTGACGCCGCCAGTCGCCTTCAACCACTACCCCGCCTCGGCGCAGGGATATCTGGTCTCCGGCAACACCAACGACCAGAACTATGTGTCCTCAGCCGATGGCTACGGTGATGGTCTGCCCTACCAGATCGTGGCGACCCAGCACGGAGTGACTCCGTAACATCACGAGACAGGATGCCGCTCCGCGACTCGCGTGGGCGGCATCCTTCCCCATTCTCCCGCACGCCCAGCCCACCGACGGAGAGCCATCGAACATGAAGAGCCATCGAACATGAAGAGACTGAGACTCGCGCTCGCCTGCGTGATCCCTCTCTTGGTCGCGGTCGCCTTCGTGCTCGCAGCGACGGGAGCGCTGCCGTACAAGCTCTATGTGGTGCACACCGGGTCGATGTCACCGACGATCCCCTCGCGCAGCGCCGTGATCGTGCGGGAGCACCAGTACCGCGTGGGGCAGCCGATCGCCTTCCTCGCTGACGGGACGGTGATCACCCATCGCCTCATGTCCATCAACGCGGATGGCACGATCACCACCAAAGGCGATGCGAACGAGACGCCAGACCCGTGGCAGGTGCGGACGGGCGCGATCATCGGGGGCGTCGTGGCCTCGCCGCCCGAACTGGGCTATTGGCTCACGTACCTGAAGAATCCCCTGGGGCTCGCATCGATTCTGGCCAGCGCCGTGCTGCTGTGGCAGATCTGGTCCCTTACCGGCGCCGCCGCTCAGGACTCGCCGAGCGCGTCATCGAGCGCCGGAAGATCCCCAGCTCGTACCCGGCACCGGCACCGGCGCGTTCACCGACTGCCTTACACCGATCGAAGCACCGCGACGACCTTGCCGAGCAGCTCGGCGTAGTCACCGAGGATCGGCGCAAAGGCGCTGTTGCGCGGAAGCAGCCAGGTGTGGCCATCACGCTGCTGGAAGACCTTAACTGTGGCCTCTTCGTCGAGCATCGCCGCGACGATGTCTCCGTTCTCCGCAGACTTCTGTTGACGCACCACGATCCAGTCTCCGTCGCAAATCGCGGCGTCGATCATGGAATCCCCCACGACTTTCAGCATGAAGAGCTCGCCCTTGCCCACGAGCTGGCGGGGGAGAGGGAAGACCTCGTCCACCATCTCTTCTGCGGTGATCGGGATGCCGGCAGCGATGCGACCGACGAGGGGCACCATCGCCGCGTCACCGATCGGGGTCGGGTTGTCGGAGACGACAGCGCTCTCATCCTGCTGGATGTCGATGAGCACCTCGAGCGCGCGAGGCCGGTTGGGGTCGCGGCGCAGGTAGCCGCTGAGCTCGAGTTGGTTGAGCTGGTGGGTGACACTCGACAACGATGAGAGGCCGACCGCATCCCCGATCTCCCGCATGCTCGGCGGATAGCCTCTCGACGCGACAGCGCGCTGGATGAAGTCGAGGATCGCGAGCTGCTTGTCGCTCAGGCTCTTGCGTCGACGGGTCCCCGGCTTCTCCTGCACCGGTCCGGCTTCGCGCGGTCCGCGTCCGGCCCCGCCGTTGTCGCCTGAATCCAACTCACTCATGTCACTCCTGCTGTCTGGGCATTCGTCGGTCTGGGTACTGCTTTGTCTGGGTGGTTCTCTGCTGGGCCATTCGCCATAGCCGGGGCTGATGTAGCGCGATTCCGGCAATGTCAGTGGTCGCTGGTTGTCTCATCTCCAGACAATCGAAACTGTATCCGCGTTTCACCCTCGAAACAAACACCTGTTCGAGTGTGTCGCAACTCGATTTCGGGAAATGTCGAAGACAACGCTTGAATTTCGCACAAATCGAATGTATGTTCGGAACAAAGCTTCGTATCCGGCACTCCCGGCCGAGTGTCGGATACGAAAACCCTGTAGGCGCTTCATTCCCCTGAGCGCTCCGAGGTAGGCAGAGGAAGGCACGACGATGACCACAGCAATCCTGACCACAGCACTCCTGACCGCAGCACCGACCGCATCGAGACTGAGCAGGTCAGTTGCGCCCAGCAGCGCGGCCCGGATCAGCGCGGCCCGGCCGGCGACGAACGGCACGCCGCGGCAGCGCGCACCACGACTGCGCATCACGCGCCGTGGATACGCTCTGCTCACGATCCTGGTCGCCGCACCGCTAGTGATCGCCGCTTTCGGTCTCGCCCTCAACGGTGGCGGAGCGTCGGCGGGTGTGGATGCCTCCTCGGTCACTTTCGAGCATGTCATCGTGCAACCCGGCGAGAGTCTCTGGCAGTTGGCGGGAGAGATCGCTCCGTCGTCGGACCCGCGGGATGTCGTGTCAGACATCGTGCAGCTCAACCAGCTGGGCAGCGCGGAGGTGCAGCCGGGTCAGAGCCTCGCCGTTCCGGTCAAGTATTCGCACTGAGAATATTCACCCTGAGCATATTCACCCTGAGCATATTCACGCTGAGATTATTCAAACTGAGACTCTCGCCTTCGACACCGCTCGGGATGAGTCGCGCCACTCAGATTGAGCAGCCGGTGCACTGCGGATCATCGCCGCACATCCCAGCTCCGTTCCTCGCATCTTGCGCCCTCTAGCATTGACACGTGGTTTCTCTAGACGATCTGCCCATCCGCGACGACCTCCGTGGTCTCACCCCCTACGGGGCACCCCAGGAGCAGGTGCGAATCCGGCTCAATGTGAACGAGAACACCCATCCCATTCCCGAGGCGGTCGCCACGGACATCGTGACCGCGCTGGCCGCGGCCGTCCTCGGCGTGAACCGCTATCCCGATCGCGAGTTCACTCAACTGCGCGACAGCCTCGCCGGTTACCTCGGATCCGGCCTGACCCGGGACAATATCTGGGCGGCGAACGGCTCCAATGAGGTGCTGCAGCAGATCCTGCAGGCGTTCGGGGGCCCGGGGCGCAGTGTGCTGGGATTCCCTCCCACCTACTCCATGCATTCGATAATCGCGTCGGGCACGGGCACCAGATGGATTGCCGGGAAGCGGGACGAGGCATTCGAGATCTCGCCGCAGACGGCGGTCCAGTGGATCGAGAAGACGACACCGGACATCGTGTTCTTCTGCTCGCCGAACAACCCCACGGGCACACCGCTCTCCCTCGAGACGATCGTCGCCGCCTACGACGCCACCGAGGGGATCGTCGTCGTGGACGAGGCCTACGCCGAATTCGCGCCGACCGACCTGCCGACCGCCCTCAGCCTGCTCGAGGGTCGCGAACGGCTCATCGTCTCCCGCACGATGAGCAAGGCATTCGCGTTCGCGGGAGCCCGTCTCGGCTACCTCGCGGCCGATCCCGCAATCACCGACGCCCTTCGCCTCGTGCGCCTTCCCTACCACCTCTCGGCCCTCACCCAGGCTGCCGCGATCGCCGCCCTTGCTCACAGCGGCGAGATGCTCGCGATGGTGGATGACATCAAAGCGCAGCGGGATCGCCTGCTCGAGGAACTGCCCAGGCTCGGCTACCCGGTCTGGCGCAGCTGGGCCAACTTCGTGCTGTTCGGGGGAGTTGACGACCCGCACGCGGTGTTCAAGGCTCTGCTCGAACAGGACATCATCATCCGCGACATCGGGATCCCGAATCACCTGCGGGTGACGGCGGGAACGGCGGCGGAGACCACTGCGTTTCTCAACGCTCTCGCGGCGCTCGACTCGGCGGGTAACGGTTCGAACGCTCTCGGTAGGATTGGGGCATGAGCCCCCAGCGCGTCGCGCACCTCCAGCGTGAGACGAGCGAGTCGAGCATCGACCTGTCGCTCGACCTCGACGGCACCGGCGTATCCGACATCCAGACCTCGGTGCCCTTCTACGATCACCTGCTCACCGCGTTCTCCAAGCACTCGCTGATCGACCTGAAGGTGCGTGCGAGCGGTGACACCGAGATCGATGTGCACCACACCGTCGAAGACATCGGGATCGTGCTCGGCAAGGCGATCAAGGATGCGCTCGGCGACAAGTCGGGCATCGCCCGATACGGAGACGCGCTCGTGCCGCTCGACGAGGCTCTCGTGCAGGCCGTCGTGGATGTCTCGGGGCGCCCGTACCTCGTGCACACCGGTGAACCCGCCGGGTTCGAGTTCCACCTCATCGGCGGACACTTCACCGGTTCCATGGTTCGCCACGTCTTCGAGGCGATCGCCTTCAACGCCGGCCTCACCGTGCACATCACCGTGCTCGGCGGGCGGGATCCCCACCACATCGCAGAGGCGGAGTTCAAGGCCTTCGCCCGCGCGCTGCGCACAGCCGTGACTCCGGATGCGCGGGTCACCGGTATCCCGTCGACCAAGGGCGCGCTCTGACCATGAGTCGGCCCTCCGTCGTCGTGCTCGACTACGGCAGCGGCAACGTGCACTCCGCCGCGAAAGCTCTCGAGGCTGCGGGAGCCGACGTCGATCTCACGGCCGACCGGTCCCGTGTGCTCGCGGCCGACGGGCTCCTCGTGCCCGGGGTCGGCGCGTTCTCCGCGGTCATGGCTGCCCTCGACTCGGTGCACGGCGGAGACCTGGTGGACCTCCGGTTGGCCGGAGGCAAGCCCGTGCTCGGCATCTGTGTGGGAATGCAGGTGCTGTTCGGTCGGGGAGTGGAGCGCGGGGAGGAGACGGAGGGCCTCGATCAGTGGCCCGGGGTGATCACGGAACTCGACGCGCCGATACTCCCGCACATGGGGTGGAACACACTCGAAGCGGCGAGCGACTCGGTGCTCTTCGCGGGAATCGCCGATGAGCGCTTCTATTTCGTGCACTCCTACGCCGCGACCGAGTGGACTCTCGATGCGATGCCGCCCTTCTCAGAACCGAAGCTCACCTGGGCCGAGCACGGCACCCGTTTTCTCGCAGCGGTGGAGAACGGACCGCTCAGCGCCACCCAGTTCCACCCCGAGAAGTCGGGGGAGCCGGGCATCCGGTTGCTCTCGAATTGGCTGGAGACCCTGTAACGCTCCAAACCCTGTAACACCCCAAACCCCGTATCGCGCCAAACGCAGTAACGCCCCGAACCGTGTAAAGCCATTGTGACGCCAAGACGTTGCAGCCCCAGTCGTCCCGAAGAGAAAAGATCCGATGAGCGCCCTCGACTCCACTCCCAAACTCGTGCTTCTGCCCGCGATCGACGTCGCCGACGGCCAGGCGGTGCGCCTGACCCAGGGTGAGGCCGGCAGTGAGACGAGCTACGGCGATCCGGTGGATGCCGCGGCGGACTGGACCTCCCAGGGCGCAGAGTGGATCCACCTCGTGGACCTCGATGCCGCCTTCGGTCGGGGCAACAACCACGATGCGATCCGTTCGGTGATCAAGCGGGTCGGCGGGGACGCGCTCATCGAGCTGTCGGGCGGAATCCGCGATGACGCCAGCCTCGAAGCGGCCCTCGACACCGGGGCGAAGCGCATCAACCTCGGGACGGCAGCGCTGGAGAATCCGGACTGGGCGGCGACGGTGATCGCCAAGTTCGGCGAGCTGATCGCGGTCGGGCTCGACGTGCGCGGAACGACCCTCGCGGCGCGCGGCTGGACGAAGGACGGCGGGGATCTCTTCGAGGTGCTCGACCGACTCGAGGGGGCAGGCTGCGCGCGCTATGTCGTGACGGATGTGACCAAGGACGGCACCCTGCAGGGTCCGAACCTCGAACTGCTGCGCTCGGTCGCCGAGCGCACCGACCGGCCCGTCGTCGCATCCGGGGGCATCTCGAACCTCGATGACATCGCCGCGCTCCGCGCCCTCGTTCCGCTCGGAGTCGAGGGGGCGATCGTGGGCAAGGCGCTCTACGCCAAGGCCTTCACCCTCGCCGAAGCCCTCGCGGTCGCGTCCGACTGAGCATCCGGTGTCCGATTCCGCCGGCGTGCCCTGGGAGGGGCGCCGCTTCGAGCATGGCGCCTCCTCGGATGACGACGGCTCGGCGCCTGCAGAGCTCGCGCTGGCGCTCGCACAGTTCGCCGCCGGAGAGATTGGAGTAGCCGGGGTCGTCGACGCTATTCGCGGCTCGCGTCTGCTGATTCCTCTGGTGGCTCAGCTCGGCGAATCGGCGATCGGCGATCACGGTCACCCCGTCGACAAGAGTGCCGAGTTGTCGATCGTCACCGTCGCTGGCCCCGACGGGCGCAACGTGATGCCCGTCTTCAGCTCGGTGGAGGCGATGCGACACTGGAAGCCGTTGGCGCGCCCCGTGCCGGCCGATGCCGTGCGGGTGGCCCTCGCCGCCGCCAGTGAAGGCACAGAACTCGTGGTGCTCGACCCGACCTCGCCGACCGAGTTTGTGATCCGACGCCCGGCGCTCTGGGCGATCGCGCAGTGCCAGCCCTGGTCCCCGAGCCATCTCGATGCCGGAGTGCTCGACGAGTTCCGCCTCTCGATCGAGGGGGAACCCGCGGTGGCGTCACTGAGGGTCGAACCGGGGGACGCGGATGCCCGGCTCACCGGTCCCGAACTCGTGGTCTACCTCGCGCTGCAGCCCGGTCTCGATCGGGTCAAGCTGGATGCCGTGCTTGCACGGTTGCAGGCGCGCTGGAGTGCAAGCGAAGCCATCGCCGCCCGGGTCGACTCGCTCGCGGTGCGACTCGGCACGGCAGGGGCGTGAGAATGCCGGAACTGGGGCGAGCCCCGCACCGTTTTCGGTGCCGAGCCACTGATAAGCTGTAACCCCGTGGTGAACAAACAAAACGCGGACATAACCAAGCACATCTTCGTCACTGGTGGAGTCGTTTCGAGTCTCGGTAAGGGACTCACGGCTGCCAGTCTCGGAAACCTCCTCACGGCCCGCGGCCTCCGCGTCGTCATGCAGAAGCTCGACCCGTATCTCAACGTGGATCCGGGCACCATGAACCCCTTCCAGCACGGCGAGGTCTTCGTGACCGACGACGGGGCCGAGACCGACCTCGACATCGGGCACTACGAGCGCTTCCTCGACATCAACCTCAATCAGGCCGCGAATGTCACCACCGGCCAGATCTACTCCACGGTCATCGCGAAGGAACGCCGCGGCGAGTACCTCGGCGACACTGTGCAGGTGATCCCGCACATCACCGACGAGATCAAGCGGCGGATGCGTCTCCAGGCCGAGCTCGCGGAGGACGGAACACGGCCCGACGTCATCATCACCGAGGTCGGCGGCACCGTCGGCGACATCGAATCCCAGCCCTTCATCGAGGCGGCCCGCCAGGTGCGCCACGAACTGGGCCGCAGCAATGTGTTCTTCGTTCACGTCTCCCTCGTGCCATACCTCGGCGCCTCCGGAGAGCAGAAGACCAAGCCGACCCAGCATTCCGTCGCGGCCCTGCGCTCCATCGGAATCCAGCCGGATGCCCTTGTGCTGCGCTCCGACCGCCCGGTCTCCGAGTCGAACAAGCGCAAGATCGCGCTCATGTGCGACGTGGACGAGCAGGCCGTCGTCAACGCGATCGACGTGCCCTCCATCTACGACATCCCGACCATGCTCCACGACCAGGGACTCGACGCGTACATCATCGACCACTTCGGGCTCGAGGCGGCAGAGGTGGACTGGTCCGGCTGGAAGGACCTGCTGGCCGCCGTACACCAGCCGAAGCACGAGGTCACGATCGGATTGGTCGGAAAATACATCGACCTTCCCGACGCCTACCTCTCGGTGACCGAGGCTCTTCGGGCCGGCGGCTTCGCGCAGCAGACGAAGGTGCTCGTGCGCTGGATCCCCTCGGACGAGTGCGAGACGCCCGACGGCGCGGCGCGACTGCTGTCGGATGTCGACGGCATCTGCGTGCCGGGAGGCTTCGGAGTCCGCGGCATCGAAGGCAAGCTCGGCGCGCTCAAATTCGCGCGGGAGAACGGCATCCCGGTGCTGGGTCTCTGCCTCGGACTGCAGTGCATGGTGATCGAGTACGCGCGTAACGTCGTGGGACTCACCGGCGCATCCTCGTCGGAGTTCGACCCGGAGACCGAATTCCCGGTGATCGCGACCATGGCGGAGCAGGTGGAGATCATCGCCGGGGGAGACCTCGGCGGCACCATGCGACTCGGCCTCTATCCCGCCGACCTCACCGAGGGATCGATCGTCGCCGGGGTCTACGGATCGACTCGCGTCGAGGAGCGCCACCGCCACCGCTACGAGGTCAACAACGCCTATCGCGCGGAGATCGCCGCGGCGGGACTCGACTTCTCCGGCGTCTCGCCCGACGGCCATCTCGTGGAATTCGTGGAACTGCCGCGAGACGTGCACCCCTACTACGTCGGCACCCAGGCCCACCCGGAGCTGCGGTCGCGACCCGACCGCGCACATCCGCTCTTCCAGGGTCTCGTCGCCGCAGCGCTCGAGCGGCAGGAGGCCACGCGCCTGTTCACCGTGCAGGACGCGTGAACATGTCACAGCCGCTCTCCGACGAGGTCTTCCCCGTCAACGTGGTGTCGAGCGAGGTGGTCTACGCGGGCATCGTCTGGGACATCCGGCGGGACATGTTCGAATACGGGGACACGGTGCCGGCGGAGACCATCACCCGCGAATACGTGGACCACACCGGCGCGGTCGCGATCCTCGCCCTCGACGACCAGGATCGGGTGCTGCTGATCAAGCAGTATCGGCATCCCGTCGGTGCGCGTGAGTGGGAGATCCCCGCGGGGCTGCTCGACATCGATGGCGAATCTCCCGTGCTGGGTGCGCAACGCGAACTCGCCGAGGAGGCGGATGTCGTCGCGAGCGAGTGGAACCTGCTGAGCGATTTCTACTCCACGCCCGGCGGCAGCAATGAGGCGATCCGCATCTACCTCGCCCGCGGACTGAGCGACGCCCGCAGCGTGTTCGAGCGCACCGACGAGGAATCCGATATCGAGAAGCGGTGGGTGCCGCTCGATGAGGTCGTCGCCGCCGTGCTCGGCCGCACGGTCGGCAACTCGATCCTGTCCATCGCCGTGCTCACGGCCCAGGTGTCGCGGGCGGCAGGGTGGGCAAGCCTCGGGGCTGCCGACGCACCGTGGTCGCGCCATCCGAAGTCCCACAGCCGTGACTGACGACTCAACTTTCGAACGAGCTGTCGACAGATACCTACGACAGGTCTCGATCGAGCGCGGCCTTTCGCCGAACACCGTGGCCGCCTACCGCCGTGATCTATCGACGTACGGTCGTCAGCTTGCTGACACCGGCGTGACCACGCCGGAACAGATCACGGTTGCGCACGTCTCGGCGTTCGCGCTCCACCTGCGCACCCGCGACGAGAACCCGCTCACGGCATCCTCAATGGCACGGATGTTGTCCTCGGTGCGCAGCCTGCACCGCTTCCTGCTGGAGGAGGGCCTGGTAGCGGTGGATGTCGCCGCCGACGTCACCCCGCCGAAGCTCGCGAGCCGGCTCCCGAAGGCGATCACGATCGAGCAGATGACGGCCGTGCTCGATGCCGCATCGGGGGACGACCTCCAGTCCCTGCGGGACCGCGCCCTCTTAGAGCTGCTCTACGCCACGGGCGCTCGCATCTCCGAGGCCGTCGACCTGAACGTGGACGACGTGATCGGCACGGAAGGGCACAGTGTCGACGTCGTGCGCCTGTTCGGCAAGGGGGGCAAGCAGCGGATCGTGCCGCTGGGTTCCTACGCTCAGGCCGCCATCGATGCCTACTTGGTGCGAGGGCGGCCGCTGCTCTCCACCCGGGGCAAGTCGACCCCGGCCCTGTTTCTCGGCATCCGCGGTCAGCGGGTGTCGCGGCAGAACGCGTGGTTGATCATCCGCGCGCGGGCCGAACAGGCGAAGCTCGGTATCGAGATCTCGCCCCATACCTTCCGACACTCGTTTGCGACGCACCTGCTCGCCGGTGGTGCCGATGTGCGCGTCGTGCAGGAGTTGCTCGGGCATTCCTCTGTCGCGACCACGCAGATCTACACCCTGGTGACGGCGGACACCCTGCGCGACATGTACACGACGGCGCATCCGCGAGCGCGCTGAGCCCGGCGGTCGCGGCCTCAACCGTCACAACCTGCTGCTCCGGACGGTTCACCCCTTGCCGCCGACTGGGTGCCAGGCCGAAAACGCGCACGTCCCCGCCGAACCGTCACAATGTGCTGGCTCGTTGCTGCCCGGGAGCCGTTTCTGACGGTTCACCCTGCGCCGCGGAGTGGGTGCCGGGCCGAAAACGCGCACGTCCCCGCCCAACCGTCACGATGTGCTGTCTCGATGGTGCGCGAAAGCGGTTTCTGACGGTTCACCCCTTGCCGCCGGGTGGGTAACGGCGCACAACACCCGCCGGCCCGCGGGGTGGTGCGTGTGGGCAGAGTGCGTCGGGGCGCCGCTGCCCGCCCCAACCGTCACGAACGGCTGGCCCGGCGCTTCGATCGAGCAGTTTCTGACGGCTAGCGTCGTGCGCGGAGTGGCCGCCGGGCGGAGTGGCCGCCGGGCGGAGTGGCCGCCGGGCCGAGTGCGCCCATGCCAACCATCCGTCATAACCTGCTGGCGCGCTGCTCGGGCGGAGCCATTTCCGACAGTTCACCCGGTGCCGCCGAGTCAGTACCGGCGCCACAACACCCACGCCGCCGCTCACCCGTCACAAAACGCTGGCCCGGGCCCCAGCGGGCGCAGTTAGTGACGGATCGGTGGACGCCGTCGGCGAAGACGTCGCGTCTAGCCCTGTCAAACGGGGACGTCAACATCGAGGTGGCAAATGTCGCTCCCCAGCCCGCCCGTCACAGACTGCGCTTTCGGTTCCGTGGGGGAGTACTTTCTGACGGATCGGCGGATGACGCCCCATAAGCGCCGTCGACCGCCGGGCTTGTGCTGTCCCGCACCCACCGCCGACCCCACCACACCCCACCGCCCATGGCGAGTCTGACGGGGCGGCGCGCACGCCATCGATAGAATCGTCCTAATCGGCAGCGGCCGGTGATCAACGGTAAGGAATGTCGGGATGACAGCGAAGCGGGACAAATCGGCTGAGGAACTCCCCGGTTTCGATCGCGTCGCCACCGGCCCGACCGGTCGCCCGCTCAGCGTCTTCGCGGAGCCTCCGGTTCTGGCCTCCAACGGTCCCGCGCGTATCATCGCCCTCTGCAACCAGAAGGGTGGCGTCGGTAAGACCACGACCGCGATCAGCCTCGGCGCAGCGCTGGCAGGCTATGGCCGCCGGGTGCTCGCCATCGACTTCGATCCTCAAGGGGCCCTGTCTGCAGGCCTCGGTGTGGCCTCCCACGAGGGCTCGAACATCTACGACCTCATGCTCGGAACCGTGAAGGATGCCCACCAGGCCATCCGCACGACGTCCACCCCGGGCCTCGACGTGATCCCGGCCAACATCGATCTCTCCGCGGCCGAGGTGCACCTCGTGAACGAGGTGGCTCGCGAGCAGATCCTGGCACGGGTGCTCCGCCAGGTGAGCGGGGAGTACGACGTGATCCTCATCGACTGCCAGCCCTCGCTCGGGTTGCTCACTGTCAACGCCCTGACAGCCGCCCACGGTGTGCTCATCCCGCTCGAGTGCGAGTTCTTCGCCCTGCGCGGTGTAGCCCTGCTGGTCGAGACCATCGACAAGGTCAAGGACCGGCTCAATCCCGCACTGCAGCTCGACGGCATCCTCGCCACCATGTACGACTCCCGCACCCTGCACTCCCGTGAGGTGCTCGAGCGGGTGGTCGAGACATTCGGTGACCGCGTCTTCGAGACCGTGATCGGGCGCACCGTGAAGTTCCCGGATGCGAGCGTCTCCGGCACCCCGATCACACAGTTCGCTCCCGATCACGCGGCAGCCGGGGCCTACCGCCAGCTGGCCAGAGAGTTGATCGCCCGTGGCGCGGTCGCCTGACGCGACGGTCGAGCATCCGGAGGCCGCCGGCTTCTCGGTGAGCCTCAGCAACTTCAACGGCCCGTTCGATCTGCTGCTCTCGCTGATCGGCAAGCATGAGCTCGACATCACCGAGATCTCCCTCAGCATCGTCACCGGCGAGTTCATCGCCTACCTCAAGCAGCTCGACACGGCGACGGAACTCGACCAGGCGAGCGAGTTCCTCGTCGTCGCCGCGACACTGCTCGATCTCAAGGTTGCCGGGCTGCTCCCGCAGGGCGAGCTGGTGGATGCCGAGGACGTGGCGCTTCTCGAGGCTCGCGACCTCCTGTTCGCCCGCCTGTTGCAGTATCGGGCATTCAAGGAGGTGACGACCTGGTTCTCCGCCCAGCTCGATGCCGAGGCGACCCGGCATGTGCGCACGGTTCGACTGGAGGAGAAGTTCCGTAAGCAGACGCCGGAGCTCGTCTGGACTCTCAGCCTCGAGGACTTCGCCGCCATCGCCGCGCTGGCATTCGCGCCGCGCGAGCTGCCCACCGTCGGGCTCGACCACCTGCACGCGCCCCTCGTGAGCATCCGGGAGCAGGCTGCTCACGTCGTCGCCCTGCTGCGCCGCGGCGAGCCGATGACCTTTCGCCAGCTGATCGCCGGTGTCGAGCAGAAGGGCGTGATCGTGGCGCGCTTCCTCGCGATCCTCGAGCTCTACCGCGGCGCCTCACTCGCGTTCGAGCAGCTGGAACCGCTCGGCGAACTCACCGTACGCTGGACCGCCGAACACTGGTCGGAAGAGAACCTCGCGAGCCTGGGATCAGACTATGGAAATTGACCTGATGGATGAGACCCCCGAGGCGGCGACCCCTCCGGTGAACGTCGAGCGAAGCCTCGAGGCGATCCTCATGATCGCCGACGAACCGCAAACGCTCGTCTCCCTCGCTACCGCTCTCGGCGCGCCCGTCGCGGCCGTGAGGCAGTCGATCGAGCGACTCGTCGCCGACTTCGACGGCCACGGTGAGGCCGGCGGCATCCGTCGCGGGTTCGAACTTCGCGAGGTGGGGGGCGGATGGCGCATCTACGTGCGCGGCGAGTATGACGACGTCGTGCGCGACTTCGTGCTCACGCAGAACCCCACGCGACTGTCGCAGGCCGCGCTCGAGACGCTCGCCGTGATCGCCTACAAGCAGCCGATCAGCCGGGGCGCCATCGCGTCGATCCGGGCCGTGAATGTGGATTCCGTCGTGCGCACGCTGCTGGGTCGCGGCCTCATCACCGAGGCCTTCACCGACAGCGAGACCGGCGCAATCCACTACGCCACCACCGATCTCACCCTCGCCCAACTGGGCATCAACTCGATCGACGAGCTGCCGGCGATCTCGCCACTGCTCTCCGACGGATCGGACGGTTTCGCCGATGGTTTCTGACCTGCCCGCTGGCGCAGCCTCCGATGACGGTGTGCGCCTGCAGAAGCTCATGGCCGCGGCCGGCGTCGCCTCTCGCCGCGTCTCGGAGAACATGATCGAGGCCGGGCGCGTCGAGGTGAACGGCGAGGTGGTCACCGAACTCGGCCGCCGCGTGCTCGGCACGGATCTCGTCTCCGTCGACGGCGTCGCCATCCAACTCGACACCTCGCGCCGCTACCTCATGCTCAACAAGCCCGTCGGCATCGTCTCCTCGCTTCAGGATGACCGCGGCCGCCCCGACCTCCAGCGCTTCGTGTCGCGTTTCGACGAGCGGCTCTTCAACGTGGGAAGGCTCGACGCACAGACCTCCGGTCTGCTCATCCTCACCAACGACGGCGAGCTCGCCCACGTGCTCGCGCATCCGTCTTTCGGGGTGATGAAGACCTACATCGCCAAGGTCGAGGGCCGGGTGTCGCCGCAGACCGTCGCGAAGCTCACCAGCGGCATCGACCTCGAAGACGGGCCGATTGCCGCCGACAAGGCGCGCATCGTCGGCCAGGCCGGCGCGAGCGAGACCATCGTCGAGGTCACCCTGCACTCCGGGCGCAACCGCATCGTGCGGCGGATGCTCGAGGAGGTCGGCCACCCGGTCATCGACCTCGTGCGCCGCCAGTTCGGTCCGCTGCACCTCGGGTCGCTCGGGGCAGGGGACATCCGCGACCTCACCAAGGCCGAGCTCGGTGCGCTGCTCACGATCTCGCGCGACGCGAGCTCTGGAAGCTCCGGGGACGCTGACGCCGAGGAGACCGACTGATGGCGGTGCGGGCCGTTCGCGGAGCCATCCAGCTCGATCGGGACGATCGTGCCGAGGTATTGCACGCCACCGCCGAGCTGCTGTCGAAGACCCTGCACGCCAACGAGATCGACACCGACGCCCTGATATCGGTGATGTTCACCGCGACGCCCGACATCACGAGCGAGTTCCCCGCCCTCGCGGCGCGGGAGCTGGGGCTCGGCGACGTGCCCTTGATGTGCGCGGTGGAGATGGATGTCGTTGGCTCGATGCCGCGCGTCATCCGGCTGATGGCCCTGGTGGAGTCGGACACCCCGCGCAAATACATCGTGCACGCCTACCTGCGGGGAGCGGTCGCGCTGCGGCTCGACCTCGCCCAATAAAGCCCCGCCTCTAGAGCAACGGAAACCCAGACCATGAATGGAAGCCGCATGATCGGCCAGGTGCGCGTCGTCGGCACCGGACTCCTCGGCGCGAGCGTCGGCCTCGGGCTCCGCGCCCTCGGCGTCGACGTGATCGTGCACGACTCTTCGCCGGCGAACCTGAGCCTCGCCATCGACTACGGGGCAGGACGCGCCGCCCGCGACACCGACAATCCGCGGCTGGTGGTCGTGGCGGTGCCCCCGGATGTCACGGCACGGGTGATCGCGGATGAGCTCGCCGCCTTCCCCGATGCGCTGGTCACCGATGTCTCGAGCGTGAAGGTGGCGGTGCTGGCCGGGGTGAGGGACTCCGGAGCGGACGTGAACCGCTATGTCGGATCGCATCCCCTCGCCGGCCGCGAACGGGGCGGACCGATCTCGGCCCGCGGCGACCTGTTCCTCGGACGCCCCTGGGTGATCACCCCGCACGACGGGATGCCGGCGGCGCAGGTCGGCGTCATCGAAGACCTCGTGCTCGATCTCGGCGCGGTTCCCGTGATCATGACCGCCGAGCAGCACGACATCAGTGTCGCCCTCGTCTCCCACGTGCCCCAGGTGATCGCCTCCCTGCTGGCTCGGCGCCTCAGCGGGGGAACCGAATCCGCCCTCTCCCTCTCCGGGCAGGGGCTGCGTGACACCACCCGCATTGCCTCGAGCGATGCCGAGCTGTGGGTGCAGATCCTCGGAGCGAACGCCGCCGCGGTCACGGCGGTGCTGCGGGAGTACCGCGCCGACCTCGACCGGGCCATCGACACTCTCGACGCCCCGCAGCTGCCTGGCGCCCGTCGCGCCCTCGCCGAGCTTCTTGCCGGCGGCAACACCGGAGTGGCGCGCATCCCCGGAAAACACGGCCAGGATCGGCGCTTCAACCAGATCATCGTGATGGTCGATGACAAGCCGGGCGAGTTGGCGCGGCTGCTGACAGAGATCGGAGACATCGGAGTGAACATGGAAGACCTGAGGCTGGAGCACTCACCGGGGCAGCAGATCGGGCTCGCCGAGATCTCCGTCGTGCCCGAGGCCGAGTCGGGACTCGTCGCCGACCTCGAGGCGCGCGGATGGCGTATCGCCCAGGTGAACGCGTGAGCGCGGCAGCCGAGGCGCGCCAACCGCGTGTCGTCGTGGCCATCGATGGTCCGGCCGGAAGCGGCAAGTCGAGCGTGAGCCGGGCATCCGCCCGCGCCCTCGGGTTCGACTACCAGGACAGCGGCGCCGCCTACCGGGCGCTCGCGTGGTTCGCGCTCGAGAACGGCGTGAACACCGCGGATGCCGACGCCGTGATCGCGTCGCTGCCCGCGTTCGCCTACGAGATCGGCATCGATCCCGACGACTATTTCGTGCGAGTCGGGGGAGTGGATGTCACGGACGCCATCCGTGACCCCCGCATCTCGGCAGTGGTGAGCGAGGTCGCGCGGGTTCCGGTGGTGCGTGCCTACCTCGTCGACCTCTTCCGGGGGGTCATCGACCGCAGCGAACGCCCCGGTATCATCACCGAGGGACGCGACATCACGACGGTGGTCTGCCCGGACGCCGACACCCGGATACTGCTGACCGCCTCCGAAGAAGCTAGAATGGCGAGGCGTTCCGCTGAGTTACCGTCGGAGTCGGCTGCGGCCGTTGCCGAAAAGCTCAGTTCTCGAGATGCCCAGGACTCCCGGGTTGTCGACTTCATGAACGCCGCCGAGGGTGTGACCACCCTCGATTCAACAGATCTCGACTTCGACCAGACCGTGCAGGCGGTCGTAGCACTTGTCGGTCGAGTAGGCCGCTAGGCCGTGTCGAGACCACAGACCAGGAAATCCCCATGCCAGACAACAACGACCAAGAGCACGACGAATACGGCGATCTCGACCCGAAGCTGAGCGAGAAGCTCGCGGTGCTCGACGAGTCCGACGCACTCATGCGAGCCAATGCGCTTCGTGCGGGCCTCGAGGACTACGACCTCGACGAGGAAGACCGCGACATCCTCGACTCCGCGTCGGACGATCCGGATGCCATCACCTACCTCCCGGCGCTCCCCGTGCTCGCGATCGTCGGTCGCCCCAACGTGGGCAAGTCGGCGCTCGTCAACCGCATCCTCGGTCGTCGTGAAGCCGTCGTGCAGGACACCCCCGGTGTCACCCGTGACCGCGTCACCTACAAGGGCGAGTGGGCCGGACGCAAGTTCACCCTCGTCGACACCGGCGGCTGGGAGCCCGACGCCAAGGGCATCAACGCCTCCGTCGCCGCCCAGGCCGAGATCGCGATCGACCTCGCCGATGCCGTGCTCTTCGTCGTCGACGCGACCGTCGGGGCCACCAGCACCGACGAACACGTCGTGCGCATGCTCCGCTCCACCAGCAAGGCCGTGATCCTCGCCGCCAACAAGGTGGACGACGCGCGCCAGGAGCCGGAGGCCGCCGGTCTCTGGAGCCTCGGCCTCGGCGAACCGTGGCCGGTCTCTGCCCTCCACGGCCGCGGTGTCGCAGACCTCCTAGACCACGTGCTCACGATCCTCCCCGAGGTCTCGGCCGTCGCGAAGGAGGAGGTCGGCGGACCGCGCCGCGTCGCCATCCTCGGCCGCCCGAACGTCGGCAAGTCGAGCCTGCTCAACAAGGCGGTCGGCGAAGAGCGGGTAGTCGTCAACGAGCTCGCCGGAACCACGCGCGACCCGGTCGACGAGCAGGTCGAGCTCGGCGGAAAGGTGTGGCGCTTCGTCGACACCGCCGGCATCCGTCGTCGCATGAATCTCGCCCAGGGCGCCGACTTCTACGCCTCGCTGCGCACCAGCGCGGCGCTCGAGAAGGCCGAAGTCGCCGTTGTCGTGCTCGACGTGAGCGACGTGATCAGCGAGCAGGACGTGCGCATCATCGACCTCGTGCTCGAGTCCGGTCGCGCCCTCGTGCTCGCCTTCAATAAGTGGGACCTGATGGATGACGACCGCCGTCGCTACCTCGAGCGCGAGATCGAGCAGGACCTCGCGCACGTGGCCTGGGCCCCGCGCGTCAACATCTCCGCGAAGACCGGTCGTCACCTCGAGAAGCTGGTTCCCGCCCTCGAGCTTGCACTCGCCTCGTGGGACACCCGCATCCCCACCGGCAAGTTCAACGCTCTCGTCGCCGAGCTCGCGGCCGAGCATCCGCACCCCGTTCGCGGTGGAAAGCAGCCGCGAATCCTGTTCGGAACCCAGGCCGCGACGCGTCCGCCGACGTTCGTGCTGTTCACCACCGGATTCCTCGACCCGGGCTACCGTCGATTCATCACGCGCCGCCTTCGCGAGATCTTCGGCTTCGAGGGCAGCCCGATCAACGTGAACATGCGGGTGCGCGAGCGCCGCAAGCGCACGTAGCCACCGCCGCGGGTCGAGTAGGAGCGCCAGCGACGTTGGCACACACGACGCAGTCCGAACGATCCCGCTTATGGATCGGGCGGCGGCTTCGTGGGGAGCGAGACCCGCTGACGTTCCAACCCCACCCCGACTACCCCCGGGGAACCACCACTACCGGAACTCTCGCTGCCTTGAGCAACCGCGAGGAGACTCCGCCGAGCAGCACCCTGCGTGCCGGTCCATACCCCCGCGAGCCGCACACCAGCAGGTCGACTTGCTCTGGGCGGAGATCAGCGAGCGCGTCAACCACGGGCCCGTCCAACAGAAGCGGAGTCGCGTCGATCCGCCTGGCAGCGTCTTCGAGCGATCGAGTGAACTGGGCCCTCTGCTCTGAGGCGAAACTGGTCGGCTCACCGAGGCTCGGCTGCACCCGGGTATCGGGAAGCACGCTCACGAGTCGCAGTGTCGCTCCGACCTCGGTCGCGAGTTGGCGCGCGGTACTGAGCGCGGCTCGCCCGTCGGCCGTATCGATGAACGCGACAGCGACGTGCTTCGGGGATGACGCGGCGAATTCCTCATATGCCCACGGCACGATCACGACCGGTCCGGGCGCACCCTGCAGCACCCTCTCTGCGGTGCTCCCGGGAGCCGTGCGTCGGGTGCCGCGGGTCTTGTGCGACCCCAGCACCAGGAGCGCGCCGTATCCGGCCGATTCGAGGGCGTCGCTCAGCCCGTGGGACGCGGAGTCTGCGGCAATCGCTCGGTAACGGGCATCCGTTCCGGTGAGGATCGCGCGAGCGCCGCTCAGGAGGATCTCCGCCTGCTCGCGGTTGTAGGCGACCCACTCACTGTCGACCCGCCCCATGCCGATGGGAGCGGAACTCGGGTAAACGGTGATCACGGTGAGCGGACGCCCGCTCGCTCGGCTCCAGGCGGCGGCGAACGCAAGCACGTCAGCGCCGGCATCTCCCTTGTAGGCCGCGAGGATGGGCGCGGCACCCGGCTGTTCGGCCATCAGGCTGAGGGGTCCGACGGCAGCTGCGCCGCCTCTCCGGTGCGCACGCGGGAGTGCTTTCGCGAGTAGGAGAAATAGATGATGAGTCCGATGACGAGCCAGACGACGAAGCGCAGCCAGGTCTCCCACGGCAATTGGGCGATCAGATAGCCGCAGAGGAGAATGCCGATGATCGGGAACACGGGGGAGAACGGCACCCGGAACGGACGCTTCATCTCGGGCTTCGTGCGTCGGAGGATGATGACTCCCACGTTGACGAGCACGAAGGCGAAGAGCGTGCCGATGTTGACGAGCTTCACGATCTCATCGAGCGGTACGAGGGCGGCGAGGATAGCGATCAGCACGCCGAATCCGAGGGTGAGCCGCGCCGGAGTCCCAAAGCGCGGGTGCACCTTTGCGAGACGGCGGGGAAGCAGCCCGTCGCGGCACATGGCGAAGAAGATGCGGGTCTGGCCATACATGATCACCAGCACGACGCTCGTGATCGCGATGAGCGCTCCAGCGGCGAGCAGTCCTCCCGCCCAGGGGATGCCGGCTCCTTGGCGAAGGGCGGCGGCCAGTGGTGCATCGCTACCCGACAGTAGCTTGACCGGGGCGACCCCGACGGCCGCGATTGCGACGAGCACGTAGAGAATCGTCGAGATGACGAGGGATCCGATGATGGCGATCGGAAGGTCCCGTCCCGGATTCTTTGATTCCTCCGATGCCGTCGACACGGCATCGAACCCGATGTAGGCGAAGAAGATCACGCCGGAAGCTGAAGCGATTCCCCCGAACCCGTCCGGCGCGAAGGGGGAGAAGTGGTTGGAGTTGTAGGCGGTGAATGCCACGACGATGAAGAAGATCAAGATGATGATCTTTATCACCACCATGACGGCGTTGAATGTCGTGCTCTCGCGGGTGCCGAGAGTGAGCATGACGCTGATCACCAGCACGATGAATACCGCCGGAATGTTGAACACACCGCCCTCGGACGGTGAGGTCGAGATCGCCGCCGGCAGCTCGAATCCGAAGGCGGCTCGCAGGAATTCATTGACGTTTCCGCCCCAGCCGACCGCGACCGCAGCGACGGAAACTCCGTATTCGAGCACGAGGTCCCAACCGATGATGAACGCCACCAGCTCCCCGAGGGTGGCATAGGAGAAGGTGTAAGCGCTGCCGGAGACCGGAACGCTCGACGCGAGCTCGGCGTACGAGAGCGCGGAGAAACCGCAGGTGATCGCGGCGAGGATGAAGGAGATGAACAGGCTCGGACCGGCGAGCTTCGCTCCTTCCCCGATGACGACGAAGATGCCGGTGCCGATGATCGCGCCGACACCGAGGGCGGTCAGCGCGAACGGTCCGATCGTTTTCTTCAGCCCCTCCGCGCCCTCTGCCTCCTTCACGAGGTCGGCCACCGAGCGAGTGATGAAGAGGTCTTTCATTGCCATGGGATACCCCCGAACTCGGCCTCTTCCGAAGAGGCGATCGAAGCGACCAATGTGCCACAGAACCCGAATCAATGACACGGGTTGACGGGGGTAGACCGCGCGGTTACTTTGGATCGCAGTGGGCTCGCCGCCGCCGAGCGAGTGTCGCGTATCGAGGCCGGTGGTAGTGCAGACTTAACTAATGTCCGACCGCCCCCCGCCCCTGCCGCCGGGCTACATCCGCGACCCCGGCGACGCCTGGGTCTACGGCCCGGACGGCGCGAAGTTCTGGGGACGCTTCGGCGCTGCCGGCCTCCTGGTGTGGCATCCGTCCCTCGGAATCCTGCTGCAGCACCGCGTCGGCTGGAGCCACTTCGGCGGCACCTGGGGCCTCCCCGGCGGCGCCCGCAAGCAGGGCGAGAGTGCGGTCGACGGTGCGCTGCGCGAGGCCGCCGAGGAGGCGACCGTGCCGCCGGAGTTGCTGCGCATCATCCACACTTCGGTGCTCGACCTCGGCTACTGGTCGTACACGACCGTTGTGGCAGAGGCGCTCGAGGTCTTCGAGCCGGTGATCGCGGATGCCGAGAGCGCCGAGCTGCGCTGGGTGCCGCTCACCGAGGTCGACGACCTGCCCCTCCACCCGGGCTTCGGCGCCGCCTGGTCCGATCTCCGCCAGCTGCTGGTCGAGTAGGGAGCGCCAGCGGCGTCGCGAGACCCCGCTGAGTAAACTCCCCTCATGCCCACCCTCCTAGCAACCTGCGTTGTCGGCGACCTGCGTCCCGATAAGGGCACTGTCGGCATCACCGCCATCGACAAGCGCCCCACCGTCGGCCCGATCAAGCTGCGCCGTCTCGGTCTCCACGCCGACGTGCAGGCCGACCGCAAGCACCACGGTGGCGAGGATAAGGCCCTCTACGTGTACGCCCAAGAGGATGCCGACTTCTGGACCGCGGAGCTCGCCCGCGAGCTACCGGCGGGCTGGTTCGGCGAGAACCTGCGCGTCTCGGGCCTCGACGTCTCGAACGCCCGGGTCGGTGAACGCTGGAGAATCGGCGGCACCGTCGAGGTCGAGGTCACCATGCCGCGCTCTCCCTGCGCCACCTTCGCCAGTTGGGTCGGGGGAGCGGATGAGCGGGGCTGGGTCAAGCGCTTCGCCACAGAGGGACGTCTTGGGGCTTACCTGCGCGTCATCCGCACCGGCCAAATCGCGGCCGGCGACGAGATCGAGATCCTGTCTTCGCCGCGGGATGCCCCAACCGTCCTCGAGGTCTTCCGCGCCTGACTCGCTGCCCGTTCGAGCGGCCGCCTCGGTCGCGCTAGTATGGTCAGGTTGTCTTCGACAGGTTCGCCTTCGACAGGTTCGCCTTCGATCGACATCGGGCTGTAGCGCAGCTTGGTAGCGCACCTGACTGGGGGTCAGGGGGTCGCAGGTTCAAATCCTGTCAGCCCGACAAAAGGTCTGTTCTAAGAACTGTTCTAAGAACTGCCTGAAAGTGAAACGCTCCTGAGGATTCTCGGGAGCGTTTCGTCTTTTCTGGCTCTGTCGCCGGTGTGAATCTGACAGTGGGAGCACCGATTGGTGCGTTGGTGCGTTAACTGACGAACGCGCCCTGTTTTGGGCGCGTTGGATTCTTCGGTCTGCGGTGGTGGGTGCCCGATGGCGGCGTGAGAAAACGTGCGCTCCCTACGTTCGGAGCGGTGATTCCAGCTCGCCTCGTTCTTGGATATCGAGGATTGAATCGCGGGCGGTGGTCTTCGTATAGAGGTTGTCCCAGACTCGGTCTCGGCGTCTGACGATAGGGTCCGCGCGAACGCGTTCTGGCTCGGCGTCGGCTTCGACTTCATCGCGCAGGAACTTCGCGATGGTGCGCAGGTTGAAGTTGAGGATCATGACTGTCACCAGGATCTGCCGGCGGCGAATCCTCGTACGCGTCGGCGTCCGGAGGACTCGACCCCTTCTTTGCCTGCGTCCTTAAAGCCGCTGTGCAGAGACTCGATCGACTGGCGCGCGTGGTCGTGGAACTCGTCCCATTCCTCGCTCATGAAGGGGAAGGCTTGCTTCTGCCGCAGGGTGTCTTCCTTGGTGAATGACACGGAATGTTGCTTGCAGATGCGGTCGAGAAACTCGGGAATATCTGCTTGGTCGACGCCGGGGCGATCCACGTTGGCGGCCTTGTCAGTTGCCCGGTGTGCGCTGGAACCCGAGTCGTGCATTTTGAAGTGGCTGGCGGCCGTGGTGTGGACTTTGTTCGCCCCGTCGATAACAACGGAGGAGGAATAGCGGGTTTCGGACAAGCTGACGTAGGCGCCATTATCCGAGCCAAGACGGCTGCGCCCAAGGTCTCGGACGCGCCTTGCCTACGCCAGCTTCTCAGTTTCGACAAAAATAATCGTGGCCGTGCCCCGGTTCGCGACCGAATGCTCGATTCCAGCTGGGCGAGCATAACTCTGGCCAATGCGCAGATCTACATCAAGCTCGGAGCCATCGGCGTTTGTTGCGTGCATCGTGTCACTTACAAGTGGAACGACCACGTAGTCATAGTCGTGCACGTGCATCGGGATCTCGTCTCCTGGCGGGATGGTCCACTTGGTAACCCGAAAAACGCCGTTGTCGATTTGTGTTTCGCTGGAGGGCATAGTCCGAGAATATTTCTATTCTCTTGATTTCCGTCGCCGCAACTGAAGTGTTCCGAAGGTCCTGACTGGCTGGGTGAACTCCGAACAACTCTGACAACGATCGTTAGATCCTGTGCCACCGCGTTCATGTGGCGGCATCGATTCGTCCACAAGCCCGGAGTGCCGCATACTGCATTCCAGCCCCGACTTAGCCTTGACGTCGATTGACCAGCGCTGCTTCTAGGAACGGTGCTGTTCGGCTCGCTACGTTGACTGAGACTTCCTCCGGTGTACCCGTGGCCACCACCTGACCGCCGGCGTCTCCTGCTCCCGGTCCGAGGTCTATCACCCAATCGGCCTCGGCCACGACGCGCATGTCGTGCTCGACGACGATCACGGTGTTTCCCCCGTCGACAAGGCGTTGGAGGTGCCCGATGAGACGATCGGAATCGGCCGGGTGCAGACCCGAGGTCGGCTCGTCGAGGAGATAGAGGGTGTCGCCCAGTTGGGCGCGGCGTAGCTCTGCCGCCAGCTTGACGCGTTGCGCTTCTCCTCCCGACAACTCTGTGGCCGACTGGCCGAGCGAGATATATCCGAGACCGACGTCCAGGAGAGCGTCGAGGTGCTGGACGATGTCGCTGTCCTTATCGAAGAACTCCCGCGCCGTGCTGACACTCATCGCGAGTATTTCGGCCACGGTCTTGCCCTCTAGTCGGACCTCCAGCGTCTCCGCGTTGTATCGCGTCCCCCCGCACGCCGAGCACGGGGCATGCACCGTCGGCAGGAACAGAAGCTCGACCTCGATCATGCCTTCGCCTTTGCAGATCGGGCACCTACCGCTGGGGAGATTGAAAGAGAACCTGCTGGCTCCGTAGTGGCGTCGCCGCGCTTCTGGGGTCGCGGCAAGACGGCTGCGGATACGATCGAAGACGCCCGTATACGTCGCCACATTCGACCGTGGTGTTCGTCCGATGGGTTTCTGGGTCACGTGCACGATCCGACGAACGCGATCGGCCGGGCCTGAAGCGCGGCCGGCTGTCGTCACAGGCGAGGCCGAATCGAGCGGATCCTCCGAGGTGGTCTCCAGATCACCTTCGGCCTCACCCGTGACACTGGCGAGGTCCGCGCGGAGCAAGTCTGGAATGCCGTGATTGATAAGCGTCGACTTACCCGAACCGGACACCCCGGTGATGGCGGTGAAGGCTCCCAGAGGAAAGGCCACGGTGACATCCGACAGGTTGTTGCGCGTGACGTTATGGAGTGTGAGCCGGCCGTCGCCGACCCGGCGCTCACGGGGTTGATCGGGAGCGGAGTTCGAGCCGCCGAAGAGGTAGCGACGGGTCACGGACTCCTTCACGTCACGAAGGCCGTCGATCCTTCCCGAATAAACAACGGTCCCGCCGGAAGCGCCGGCGCCGGGACCGATGTCGACGATCCAGTCAGCCTCCCGGATGACGTCGAGAGAGTGTTCGACGTAGAAGACGGTGTTGCCAGAGTCCCTGAGATTTCTGAGAATGCGAAGCAAAGCTTCGGTGTCGGCAGGATGGAGCCCGGCGGAAGGCTCGTCCAGGACGAACACCACTCCGAAGAGGCGTGAGAGGACCTGAGTTGCCAACCGCATGCGCTGGAGCTCCCCGGACGACAGGGTGGAAGTCGTGCGGTCGAGCGTTAAGTAGCCCAGGCCGAGGTCGATGATCGGTGACAGCCGTCCCAGCAGCTCGGAGGCGAGCCGTTGTGCGGCGAGACGCTTCTCCGGAGGGAGACTCTCGTCCCCGGACTGCTCGGTCGACCTCCACTCAGGCAGGAGGACGTGTTCCATCAAGCGAGCCACGTCGTCCAGCGGCATCCTCGAGATCTCGGTGATGTCGGCGCCTTCGAACCTGACGGCGAGGGCATCCGGCTTGAGCCGCTTGCCGCCGCAGACGGGGCACGCGACGCTGATCATGAACTCAGCAGCTTTCTGACGCATTCGCGCACTCTTCGAGTTCGCAAATGTTTCCAGGACATAGCGTTTGACTCCGAGGAACTTGCTCATGTAACGCGGTTCCGCCCCGGATGCCACGGCCTTGCGCACCTCGCTGGGAGAGCGGTCCGTGAACACGGGCACCTGCGGTGACTCCTGCGTGTACAAGGCCCAGTTGCGCTGGTCGCTGGGAAGATCCCGCCAGGGCACGTCGATGTCGTATCCGAGAGATATCAGACTGTCCTGGAGTTGCTTGCCGTGCCAAGCGGTCGGCCAGGCCGCAATCGCCCGGTTGCGAATCGACACGGAGTCGTCGGGAACCATGAGTTGCTCGGGCACGTCGTAAATCCGACCGATGCCATGGCATTCGGGGCAAGCGCCCTGGACAGTGTTTGCGGAGAAGTCTTCGGCGAACAACATTGGGGCGTCGAGCGGATATGTCCCTACGCGGGAATACAGCATGCGGACGACGTTGGCCACCGTCGTCGCGCTCCCCACAGTCGAACGTGCAGAGCCGCCGGTTCGGCGCTGCGGAAGGGCGACCGCGGGTGGGAGGCCTTCGATCGAATCGATGTCGGGTGCACCCACCTGGTCGATGAGGCGCCTCGCGTAGGGAGCGACGGATTCGAAGAATCGGCGTTGAGCTTCGGCATAGATGGTGCCAAAGGCGAGCGAACTCTTGCCCGATCCTGAGACGCCGGTGAACGCTACGAGGGCGTTCCGCGGAATGTCGACGTCGACTGCGCGCAGGTTGTGTTCGCGGGCTCCGCGAACGCTCACCCGGTCGAGTCGTCCCTCGGCTGTATGGCCGTCAATTAGGTCCATCGCGCGCATCTCCTCGATGTCGTCAAATTCTGAAGGATGCTCGGCTAGTTCGCCAGTGCGCACACATATGCTGCGCAAACCGCAGCAACTTCATTTGGGAGCGTGCCGGGCGGAAAATACCTGACCCATGCCAGGGGAGCCATCGCCTGATGGAGTAGTGCTTCACGCCGCAATCACCGCCACCGATTCGACGACGGTGACGCACCCAGGTTCCGTAGCGGAAGACGTATCGACTATCTTATCGTTCGCGCTCGGACGCCTAGGGGGGATGTGCGCCACCACGAGGAGGTGTAGGAGGCTATGCCAGGTGGTCAAGATTGAGCGGCGACTCAGGTGTTGCTGACGGCCCTGCTGCTCGTCTCTCGCGCAACAGATCGAGGTAGGCGACCCTGGCGCCGTGCGCATCGCTGCGAGTCAGTTCCGCGTGTGGAAGCGTGGAAGTTAGACGTTTCGCCGTCCTGAGATCATTCGAATCAGGAACGCGATGACGACAAGAATCAACAGCACCACACCGACCCCGAGCAGGAAAGTGAGGGACTGCACAAAGCCTCCGGTGACCACGGGCACGACCGCAATTATGGCCACGACTATCAACAGGATGTTCTTCTGTTTTCTCCCTCGTCTACCTGAATAGGCCCTCGGTCTGCTGATCTTGGTCGGCTCACCATCCCCCTACGACGAGGCGCCGGGATAGGGCCGATGGGCCGTGCGTGCCTGAGTTCGCTTTGCGTGTTGGAGTGCACTCCAGCGGCGCTCCGTCTCGCGGCCCTCTGTCTCGCGGCCCTCTGTTTCGCGGCGGAGCGACGCGACAGGATGCTGCCCGCCCGCGCCCCGATCCTTAAAGTGACCGAGCCTTGGGGCAGTCGGTCTGGAGCGACGACGCATTCAGAGCGCGTACTCGTTGTCGTGAGCGCTCTCATCACAGCCCGCTCCGCAACCGAGTCAACGACACGAGGAGGGATGGGTACGCTGTCCACATCAGTCTCTCCGGAGGGATCTCATGGCGGTACGAATCGACCTCAACCTCTCGCTCGATGGCGTCGTCGCGCCGGCCGACCCCACGCCGGACAACCCCATGGGCGCAGACTGGGGACGGCTGGTGGAGGTCTACATGGGCACCAAGATTTTTCGCCAGCGCGTGCTTCACGACACGACCGGGGAGGGCACTACCGGCATCGACGACCGGTACGCCAGCGCCTACTTCGAGGCGGTGGGCGCCGAGATCATGGGAGCGGGGATGTTCGGGCTCCACGCGTTTCCGCACGACCCGGATTGGCGCGGATGGTGGGGTGAGGAACCGCCGTTCCGCGTTCCCGTGCTCGTGTTGACCCATCGGGAGCGACCGGCGATCGACTTCGCCAACGGCACGCGGTTCGAGTTCGTCGCGGCGACGCCCCAGGATGCGCTCGCTCGTGCAAGGGAACATGCTGGCGACGGCGACATCAGGGTCGGCGGGGGAGCGGGCGTCGCACGTGATTTTTTGCACGCCGGCCTCGTCGATCGCGTGCACGTCGCGATCAGTCCGATCATTCTCGGTCGTGGCGTGCGACTCTGGGACGATCTGCGACAGCTCGAGCGCGACTACACCGTCACCTCGGAGGTGGCCGAGAGCGGCGTCATCCACGTCACGTTCGCGCGCTGAGCGGGGTTCGACAGCGCGCGCCTAGCGGGGTTCGATTCCGCCCATCGAGCTTGCGCCCTTTCGCTTGTCGAGCCGACCGATGGTGGTCTCGAGCGAGTGCACCATCTTTCTGAGGGCACCATGGACGGCGAGGTCGACGGTCGCCGCGTTCTCCGTGACGGATTGCGGGTCCAGTCCCTCTGGACGTGATTCGACGAGGCAGCGGATGTCGTTGCCTGTGCTCCGCCCGGCGCTCTCATCGCTGACATAGACCTCCACCCGCGTCAAGTGCGGCGCGACGTGGTCGAGCATGCTGCGAACAGTTGCCTCCAGCGCGCTGGTGGCATCCTCAGTCAGAGTGATGTTGTGATCGGTGTTGATGATTACCTGCATGATCGCTTCCTGTTCCTCGAGGGCCGCCAGGGATTCGCCTCGCCAGCATCGCCCACGGGATGCCGCTGCCGAAGCCCAGAGCAATAGCGTCGACGCTACGGCGCGGCGAGCAGATCGTGAGGGACTTTGTACCCATGAGGCCGGGTACGCGAGAACTGCCGGGCCTCCTCGCGATCAACCCAGCTTCTCCACCGCCGAGGCCCACACCCAGGCCCGGTGTTGTTCGCCGGTGGACGTTCTCCAGCGCACGGCGCAGGCCCGTGGGGTCCAGGCGATGAGCTCCGCGTCGATGCGGATCGCGGCGTCGCGGTACCGCACCCACACCCTGACGCGCTCCGGCACCGGGGTGCGCGTCAGGGGAAATCGGTCGAGCTCGAGTTCGGGATCCGTGAGGCTGGATGGCGTGGAGTCGCGCATGATCATGTCGTTGACCCGGTCGTGCTGCTGCCGGTCGATCGCATCCGCATAGCGCTTGTTGGTGCCCACCGGCTCTCCTCTCGGAGCAGTCGGCCTCTGCAGGTTCAGAGTTTAGGAGCCCGTGCCGACACTTCGACTTGACCACTCATTGCTCCCGATGGCGACCGTAGCCGCGGTCAGGCCCCCGGTGCTCGATCGACGATGAATCCGCCCTCGACCGGTCTCACCTCGACGCCACCGCCCTGTTCGAGGATGGGATTGCGCCCGGCGATCTCCCGCGCGGCATCCAGATCTGACGCTTCGATCACGTAGAAGCCGGCCACGACTTCGGGTGCATCGATGAAGGGACCGTCGGATTCTCCGTCACGGCGAATCGAAGTCGCCGTGGCGGCCGGGCGAAGGGCGAACGCCGCGACCATCGCGCCCGATTCGATCAGCTCGTTCGCGTACGCGCCGTGCACATCGCCCTCGGTCGGGCCCGGTTGTTCGGTGTCGACAGTGGTCGGGGTGAAGATGAGGACCGCGTACTGGGGCATGAGAGTCTCCTGTCGACGCTGACTATGTTGCCACTCACCCCAGCGATGTGGGATGACCGGAATCGGTCGAGCGCCCTATAGAGCGTCGTGCACCGCCTGCACGAGCACCGCGCGCTTGTCGACGGTGAAGTCGTCGGCGTAGGTGCCATGAATTCCATCGACCACCGCGATCACCTCTTGCCCGAAGCGCGCGACGAGGTCGTGACCACTGCTCTCCGCGCTGTCACCGACGCCGGGAACCGGCATCCGTGAAGTGCCGCCGCCGCCGAAGTTCGTCCAGTACGAGTCGACTGCGGCCGGGCCCCCGGCCGGGTAGACGAACACCGACATCACGAGCATGGATGCGAGATCCTCGTCGGCACCCTCGTAGGCGCAGGCGGCGAGGGGGATGCCGTCCTTGACCGCGGTGCCGGATGAGGCCCGGGTGAAAGACCGCCCGGTCACACTGACCACGGTCTCCAGCGGCAGCGCCGCACAGACATCGATGTTCTCCACCTTGTCCGCCCGTTTGGCCCTGGGCTGTTCGGGAGCGCTCGGCGCGACGGATGGGGCGGATACCGGGTCAGGCGAGCTGCGGGGGCGCTACCGACTGCGGAGCACGAACTCAGGAGAATGGCCGCGGCAGCGGCGGTGACGACGAAGGCGGCGGATCGGGTGTTCACGGGGCAATCCCTTCACAATCGGGAGCGCCGAGGCGATGACTGTCTGGCGCAAACCTCAGCGAGGCTTCTCAAGACAGGAGCGCACGGTCGTGCCTGTGATACACCGGCGAGGGATCAGGGCTCTCCGCGGAGGGCTGCCACGGTCTTGGCGACACGACGCGCCCGCGTATCCTCAGCCTTGGCTTCTGCGATGGAGCGGGCATGTTCCTTGCGCTGGCTGTAGGGCAGCTTGTCCCAGGCTGCGGTGGCCTCCGGATCCGTCGCCAGGATCAGGGCGAGCACCTCCGGCACGTCGACCTCCCGCGGGGCCTCGTCGCGCTCGATCGTGACCTCGACTGTCTCGCCACCGCCGAACCCCGAAGCCGCCCGGTGTTCGGAATTCAGGCCCACCAGGTTGAGGCCGCGCATCACAGCAGTCGTGTTGCGATAGCTGTAGCCGCCGTTCAGGGTGACGACCACAGGCACGCGCTTTCCGCCGAGTTGCAGCATCACCTCATCCGGAATCACGATGCCGACATTATTACCGGTCTGCAGGAGCTCTGTCGTGAAACTGGGCATCGGGTCACCCTCTCGTCGGTGCGCGTCTGAACGGATTCTAGAGCGCGTCCAGCCGTTCGGCTACGTCTACCGGGAAGCCTCCCGTGGCTATCGGGCTCCACCGGGTCGGAGTGATGCGAATGAGGGACTTGTCCTGGATCGCCATCGCTTCCCGGTACTCGTCCCAGTTCGGATGCTGTCCCGCGATGCAGCGGAAGTAGTCCACGAGACCGTCGGATGCCTCGGGCATGTGCAAGACCTCTGCGTCGCCGTCCACCTGGATCCACGCGCCATCCCAGTCGTCCGAGAGCACGAGAACGGATGCCCGGCTGTCGCGTTCGGCATTGCGGGTCTTGGCCCGTGCCGGGTAGGTGGAGATGACGATCCGCCCCTCGGCATCCACCCCGCCCGCGACCGGCGAGATCTGCGGCCTGCCGTCGGAGCGGGTGGTGGCCAGCAGCATCCGGTGCCGCGGGCGCACGAACTCGAGCATCTCGGCGAGGTCGGCGGGGGTATTGGTCGCAATGCTTCTGGCGATGGGCATCAAGGCTACGCGTGCAAACGGTGAGCAGATGTATCTGACCGACCAAGGCGGACTCCTACAGAGCGACGCGACATCGTGTCGCGATGGAGAGTGGTGTTCGATGAGGTACGACGTTGCTGAAGGTGTGCGTGGTGAACTGCCGCTCACAATCGATGAAGAACTCAAGCTCGGCGACCAGGTCGGCGAGCCGAACTGGTTTGATCTGAATCGCTTGCGCGATCCGGCAGAGGACCGGATCGAAGCGGCCGGCTCCGTGGCGCTGGAGACGCGGCTGTTGACGGAGGTGCGAATCCACAGCGTTGAGGAATGGACACCGGAAAACGCGGAAGTGATCGTGGGAGGACCGCGCTCGCTGGGGCACCCCCGACCGTCGATGCTGCGACGATTCAATGGGTCTCCGGTCGAACCGGCGAACTTCACCCAGATCTACGACGGTGAGAGTCGCCAGGTGTACCGGTCGACCAGCGCGCCGCTCGTGCGTGTCGGTCAGCTGAACACCAGCCTCGGCGGGAGCGGATCGGCCGCCCTGATCGGCACGTCCACGATTCTGACCGCATCCCATGTGGTGAAGAAATCCTGGTCGCCCGGGGGACCGGTACTGGGGGCAGTCACCTTCACTCCGGGCATGTTCGACGGATCGTCGGTGCTCGGCGCCAGCTGGACGGCCAACGTGACCGGCATCGCGGCGTGGGAGCAGTTCGTGGGACAGGACGGCTATGACATGGCCGTCTGCCAACTCGATCAGCCCTTCGGCAAGTGGCTCGGCTATTTCGGCTATCGCGCCTATGACGACGACTGGGAGGATCTTCGGGTGTGGTCGCACGCGGGGTACCCCTATGACCTCAGCCCCTCTGGCAATCGTCCGTGCTACGAACTGGGAATCTCCGTGCATGACGACGACAGCGACAGTTACGACACCCTCGAGTTGGAAACGAGAGCCGATATCGCCAGCGGCCAGTCGGGCGGGCCGTTGTGGGCACGCTGGACGAACGGTGGTCGCCAGATCATCGGAACGTTGAGCGGTCGCGAAGACAACTTCGCCGAAGAGAAGAACAGCCTCTTCGCCGGCGGCAACGGTTTAGTGCGACTGTGCCAGTGGGGACGCGACAGCTGGGGCTGAGGGTGCGGGGTCGCGCCCGCCTCAGAACTCGAACACGAGACGGGCGGGCACCTTGCTCGACAGCACCTCCGCCATCGCCTCGTTCACCTGGTCGAGGCGGCGGCTCTCGGCGATGACCGTCGTGCGGCCGGCCGCGTGGAGGGCGAACACCTCGGCGAGATCCTGCCGCGTTCCCACGATCGAGCCGATGATCGAGATGCCCTTGAGTACCGTCTCGAAGATCGGGATGCTCATGGTGCCTTCGGCGGGCAGCGCGACGCAGATGAGCCGGCCGCCGCGGCGCAACGAGGCGAAGGCCTGCTCGAACACCCGCGGGGAGGCGGCCAGCACCAGCGCGACATCCACACCTCCGAGCGCTTGGATGGCTTCGACCGGGTCGACCTCTGCCGCGTTCACGACGAATTCGGCGCCGAGCGAGACGGCGAGATCGAGTTTCTCCTTCTCGATGTCGACGGCAACGACGCTTCCGCCCATGATCCGGGCGTACTGCACGGCAAGGTGACCGAGGCCACCGATGCCGAAGATGGCCACGCGCTCGGTCGGTACGATCGAAGCCACCTTGAGCGCCTTGTACGTGGTCACTCCAGCGCAGCTCAGGGGAGCCGCATCCATCGGAGTTATGCCCTCGGGCACCCGCGTCGCGAAGCGGGCGGAGACCACGGCGTACTCGGCGAACCCGCCGTCGATCGAATAGCCGCTGTCGAGTTGCTGCTCGCAGAGGGTCTCCCGGCCGCCGATGCAATAACGGCACTCACCGCAGGCGAATCCGAGCCACGCGATGGCGACTCGGTCGCCGAGCTGAGGGCTGGTGACACCATCGCCCAGCTTTTCAACGATTCCAACACCCTCGTGACCGGGCACGATGGGCAGTGTCGGCTTGACCGGCCAATCGCCGTGGGCGGCGTGGATATCGGTGTGGCAGAGACCGCACGCCTCGAGACGTACCAGTACCTGTCCGACACCCGGTTCGGGAATCTCACGATCTTCGATCGTGAGCGCTTCGCTGAATGTGGTGACGACGGCGGCCTTCATGGGGTGTCCTCTGATCGTTATGGGTGGGAGTAATCTCACCCTCCTCCACGGTCCGGTCCGGGATCGGGCCAAAGGTCCTGAGGATCCGCGCGGGGTGAGCGGCTCAGGAGTCGCCCGCGACTCCGATCCCCGACACCACCCGCTGCAACGCCATCCCGTACTGCTCCTCGCTGCCGTATTGGCTGAGGTATTCAGCAACCGATATCGTCAGAGGGAATCGGTCCGGCGGCAGGCGTGCGAGGTCGGCTGCGAGGGTGGCTTCGGGATCGATCTGCGCGCGCCTCGCGTCGCGGGCGGCGCTGAAGGCGAACCATCCGTAGTTCAGCGCGAGGATCGTGCTGAATCCGGCCACCGCCGCAGCCCCGTGCACATCGCCGCGGGCGAGGATGCCCAGGGCATGTTCCCCGAGGATCGAGCCGTTGATGCCGGGGTTGGAGTGGGTGAAGAGAGGCACGATCGCCCAGGGATGTTGCACAACCACCTGCCGGTGGTCGAAAGCGAATGCTGTCAGGTCGGCGAGCCAGTCGTCCGTCGCGGGCCTGAGCGTCACTCGCCCGAGTACGCGGTCCAGCATGGCGTCGATGAGTTCGTCCTTCGTTGCGAAGTAGCGATACAGCGCCATTGGGGATGCTTCCATCCGCAGGGCGACGGCACGCATTGTGAGAGCGTCGAAACCCCCTCGCGCCACCTCTTCGGCGGCGAGGAGTATCTCGTCAGCGCTGACCGAACTGCGCGAACGCCGGGGTCGAGCACTGGAACGGTTCTCTGGCATTGCTTGACAGCCTTTCGCGTACATTGTACGTTGTCGATCACGTACACCGTACACTAACCCAGAGGAGGAACACTGTGAGCTCGACACTCCCAGCCCGAGAAACTTCATCCAGCCTTCGGCGCGCCACCGGCACGCTATTCGCAGTCGGTGCGATCGCGTTCGGCATTTCTGCGTCTGTGCTGTCCGCGACCTTCGACTGGCCGGACGTTCTGCGAGAGAGCGCGGATGTCGTGTTGCCGGCATTCGCAGCCGGGGGAGACACGCTCATCTGGACCTGGTTTGCTACCGCCTGGACCTACGCGATTCTTGCAGTGCCGATCCTGCTGCTCCCAGTCGTTCTCGAGCGTGCGAATGCCCCCGTGCTTCGAGCCGCCACTTCCATCGGCGCGGCATCCGTGGCCTTCTCGCTCATCGGATTCCTGCGCTGGGTCTTTGTTGTGCCCGGCCTCGCCCAGAGTTGGATGTCCGGAGACGCGACGACAAGGTCCGCGGTCGAAGCCGCCTGGCTGGCCCAGCACCAGTTCGGGGGCGCGCTGCTCGGCGAGCACCTCGGCCAGCTCCTCGCGATCGTGTGGTCGCTGACCGTGAGCGTGATAGTCCTGCGAAGCCGGGTGCTTCCGCGCTGGCTGGGTGTGGCCGGAATCGCGGCAAGCGTGTTGTACCTCCTCAATCAGGGAGACGTGATGAGCACCGCCCTGCCCACGTTCCCGGTCCTGGATTTCGCGGGTCTGGTGGGAAGCACCGGTTGGGGACTGTGGGTGGCGGCGCTCGGTGTCACCCTCATCGCGCGCCCGGTCGCGGTTTCCCGGCGGCGCGGGACGCTGGTGGCGAGCAACGCGTGACGCGTATTCAGGAGCGGGTAGGCTCCCCACGCGGACGATTCCCGCCGAAAGAGGAACACATCCCCATGAGCCTGCGATTCGAGCAGCTGGACTTCCAGCCGACTCCGATGGGCGACCTCACGCTGCGCCGCCGAGTCGAGCCCACCCTCGGCGTCGATGTCTTCGAGGTGAAGCTGGGGGAGGAGTTCCTCATGTCCAGCCTGTTCACGGTGGCAGAGGAGGCGCTCGCGACGCTCGGTCTCGCGGCAGTGGGGGCGCCGAGTGATCTCGACGTGCTGGTCGGCGGCCTCGGCCTCGGGTACACCGCTGTCGCCGCCCTCACCGACAGCCGGGTGCATCGGGTGACCGTGATCGACACCCTGCCCGCCGTCATCGACTGGCATCGGCGGGGCCTGCTCCCCGTCTCCGTCACGCTGACGGATGATCCGCGCACCAGCCTCGTGCTCGACGACTTCTTCGCCCTGATGCGACGCGAGCCCGAAGCTGTGCGCTGGGACGCGATCCTCCTGGATGTCGACCACTCGCCGCGCCACCAGCTCGACCCGAGCCACGCCGACCTGTACACGGTCGACGGGATGCGCGCACTGGTGCGCCACCTGAAGCCCGACGGCATCTTCGCCCTCTGGTCTGACGACCCGCCCGACGAGGAGTTCCTGGCGCGGGCGTCGACCGTCTTCGGCGACGTCGTCGCCCACGTCGTCGACTTCGACAATCCGCTGACCTCCGGCGTCTCCTCCAACACCGTGTATGTCGCGACCCAACGCTGACCACCCGGTTCGAGCGTCACGATTTTGTAAGGTCGGCCGCGCCGGCACGGCGGTAGCATCACGGCATGACCAGTGAAAACGGCGTGGACTACAGCGACCTCACGGCCCTGTACGTCAACTGCACCCTGAAGAAGAGCCCCGAGCTCAGTCACACGCAGGGTCTGATGGACCGCAGCATCGCCCTCATGCGCGCACAGGGCGCCAAGGTCGACAGCATCCGCTTCATCGATCACGACATCGCCACCGGTATCTACCCCGACATGCGCGAGCACGGCTGGGCGAGCGATGCCTGGCTCGATGAAGTATGGCCGCTAGTCGATGCCGCGGACGTCCTCGTGATCGGAGGCCCGCTCTGGCTCGGTGACAACGCCTCCATCACCCGCAAGTTCATCGAACGGCTCTATGCCATGAGCGGAATGTTCAATGACCGCGGCCAGTACGTCTTCTACGGCAAGACCGCGGGAGCCCTGATCACGGGCAATGAAGACGGCGTGAAGCACGCGGCGATGTCCATCCTCTACAGCCTGCAGCACATCGGCTACGTGATCCCGCCCGCTGCGGATGCCGGCTGGATCGGGGAGGTCGGTCCCGGCCCCAGCTACCTGGACGAGGGATCCGGGGGACCGCAGAACGACTTCACCAACCGGAACACCACGTTCATGACCTGGAACCTGCTGCACCTCGCGCGGATACTCAAGGACGCCGGGGGGATCCCCGCGGTCGGCAACCTGCGCCAGGCGTGGAACGCGGGGGAGCGGTTCGGGTTCGATGCGAACCCGGAGTACCGCTAGTCGCCCGCGCGGAGTCGACACCGGCCGCGCTCGATTCAGGTACCGAGCAGGTATTTGGCACCGAGCAGGTATTTGGCATCGAGCAGGTGCGGCCAAGATCCCGAGTGATCGACCGCGTCCACGGGACTTTCGGCCCTGCCACCGGTCGATCGCTGGCGTTGACTGGAAGGAAGTCAACTACAGGAAGGTCAGCCATGAAAGCCCTCGTCTACAAAGGTCCCGGCCAGAAGAGTTGGGAGGATGTGCCCAATCCGGTGATCCTCGCTGCGACCGACGTGATCGTGAAAATGGTGGCGACCACGATCTGTGGCACGGACCTTCACATCCTCAAGGGCGATGTACCGGAGGTAGCCGTGGGTCGCATACTCGGTCACGAGGGCATCGGAGTGATCACCGAGGTGGGCGGCAGTGTGAGCCAGCTCGCCGTGGGAGACCGCGTTATTCTCGCTTGTGTCAGTTCCTGCGGCCAGTGTTCCAACTGCCGCAAGGGTCTCTACAGCCACTGTCTGAATCCGGAGGGCATCGCCGGCATCGGCTGGATCTTCGGCTACATGATCGATGGCACCCAGGCCGAGTACGTGCGCGTTCCGTTCGCCGAGAATTCGGTCTACAAGGTGCCGGAGGGGGTCACGGATGCCGAGGGAATCCTGCTCTCCGACATCCTGCCGACGGGGTTCGAGATCGGCGTGCAGTACGGCAAGGTCACCCCCGGAGACGTGGTGGCGGTGATCGGAGCGGGCCCGGTAGGGCTCTCCTCGGTGATGACCGCGCGCCTGTACGGTCCGTCGAAGATCATCGCCATCGACCTCGACAACGCGCGGCTCGCTCGCGCGAAGGATTTCGGCGCCACCGACACGGTCAACTCGGGCGACCCGGACTGGAAAGAGCAGGTTCTCGCTCTCACCGACGGACTCGGGGTGGATGTCGCGATCGAGGCGGTGGGAGTGCCGGAGACCTTCACCATGGCCACTGTCATCGTGCGACCCGGCGGCCATGTCGCCAACATCGGGGTGCACGGCAGGGCCGTCGAGCTCGCGCTCAACGAACTGTGGATCAAGAACATCGACATCTCGATGGGACTGGTCAACACCAACACCCTGGGGATGCTGCTGAAACTCGTCGCCGAACACAAGCTGCCGGCAGACAAGTTCGTCACCCATGAATTCGGCTTCGATCAGGTCATCGAGGCCTATGAGGTGTTCGGCCACGCGGCAGAGCACGACGCACTGAAGGTCTTGATCCACTGATGCGCCTGTAGCCGCAGACCCGCCCGTCACCGGGGCGACGGGCGGTTCTGCGCGGTGCCGTCGTGCACCGCCTCCACTTTAGTTGTCGCGTAAAGTAACGCCGTAGAATGGCGGAATGACCGACCCGCGCTGGCTGACGCCCCAAGAACTGCACGCCTGGATCAGGCTCGTCTCGGTGGTCGAACTGCTGCCCGGAGCCCTGGATGCGCCCTTGCAGCGCGACGCCGAACTGACTCATTTCGAGTATTTCACCCTCGCCCGGCTCTCCGAGGCATCCGATCGCAGCCTGCGGATGACAGCCCTCTCCGCCGCGACGAACTCGAGTCTCGCGCGACTCTCGCACGTGATCACCCGGCTGGAGAAGAGGGGCTTCGTCGAGCGAACGCCCTGTGCAGAAGATCGCAGAGCTACCAACGCCTTTCTCACGACGAGCGGCTGGCGGAAGGTGGTCGACACCGCGCCCGGTCATGTTGCAACGGTGCGCGACAGCGTGATCGATGTTCTGGATGCCGCGGACATCGCCGACCTCGACCGCATCATGGGTCGCATCCTCTCGAGGCTCGATCCAAGCGGGCGTCTGCGCGACTGGAGCGAGGAGTAGCAGCCGGAACGTCGGAGAGCGCTACCCACGGGAGCGGAACCGAGGCCGGTGGCGTACCTGATCCAACGGCACCGGCCTCGCCCGTTGAGGATCACGACCACCCGAAGATCGAGCTCCTCTGCCCTGGTCTGCCGAAGCCATTCACCTAGTGGTGTTCGAATCGGTGACCCGGGGCGCTCGCACGTGCGCAGAGTGCGAGAAACGTGCCGCCAGGGTCTGGGGGAGCTAGGGCCGATGATAGCCCCTTTCCCCGCAAACCAACAGGGCTGTCTGTCGGATCCTGTACCCCGATCGGTACGGGCATAGAGCCGCCTGTGACCTTGCGCACCGCCCCTTGTAATCAGAGGCAGCCCGGTCCACTGTGCTCGGTGACCGGCATTCGTTCGCCGGCGGAATTGAAGGAGATATCCATGGCAGACAGTTCTGAAGCGGGCCCGACAGTCTTCGTGCTGTTCGGCGCGACCGGCGACCTCGCGAAGCGCATGGTGCTTCCCGCTTTCTTCCGACTCGCCATGCACGATCTGCTGCCCGAGAAGTGGCTTCTGGTGGGAAATGGGCGCGGTGACGTGTCGCACGAGGACTTTCGGCAACACGTGAGCGAGGTGCTGACCGAATTCGGGCCGAAGCCCGCGGACGGGCCGTGGAAGGAGTTCAGCGCGAACCTGCGATTCGCCGGGGGCGGCTTCGAGAAGTCCGATCCCGGATCCCTGCTCGACGTGCTCGCCGAGGCGAAGGCAGAGCTGGGGGAGGACGCACAGTTCGTTCACTACCTGGCCATCCCACCCACGGCGTTCATCAAAGTCACCGAGGGACTCGGTGAGCACGACCTGGCCACGGGGTCCCGCGTCGTCTACGAGAAGCCTTTCGGCACCTCGCCCGAGAATTTCCGAGAGCTGGATGACGCGGTGCACCGGGTTCTCGAGGAGCACCAGGTCTTTCGCATCGACCATTTCCTCGGCAAGGAGGGCACACAGAACCTTCACGCCTTGCGTTTCGGTAACGGCCTCTTCGACAGCTCGTGGGACCGGGAGCACATCCGAGCCGTGCAGATCGATATTCCGGAGACTCTCGACATCGATGACCGCGCCGAATTCTACGACGAGACCGGCGCCTTCCTCGACATGATCGTGACCCACCTGTTCCAGGTGGCGGCCGAGATCGCGATGGAACCACCGCTGTCGATGAAGGCCGACGACCTTCAGGCGGCGCGCGAATCCGTGATCGCGGCATTCCGCCCCCTCTCCCGCGACGAGGTAGTCTTCGGGCAGTTCGAGGGCTACACCGACACCGAGGGCGTCGCGCCGGATTCGACCACGGACACCTACGTCGCCGCACGGCTCTGGATCGACACTGACCGGTGGCGAGATGTGCCATTCCTCCTTCGCACCGGCAAGCAACTGGCCGAGGGAGCCCAGCGGGTGAGCATCATCTTCCGCAAGCCGGGCGACGGTCCCCTGAGCCACGACACTCCCGTGGTGGGCAATGTGCTCACGGTGAATCTCGAGGGATCGGGCGCGATCGATCTGCGCGTGGTCGTCAAGGAACCCGGCCCCGAGTTCGAACTCGCCACGGGAACGACGGCCCTTCCCCTCGCAGAGGTCGCCGATGCCGATCCGCTTCCGCCCTACGTCAAGCTCATCAACGACGTGGTGCTCGGCGATCGTTCGCTGTACACCCGCCCGGATGGACTCGGGCATGCCTGGGACGTCGTCGCGCCGATCCTCGACGACCCGCCGACCGTGCTGCCGTACGCCAGAGGATCGTGGGGACCGGATGCCGCGAAGGCACTCGCCGACCCGGATGGGTGGCTGCTCGGTTCGTAGGGTTGCGCTACGCGCCTGAGCTGATGGTGCCTGCGAGGGCGAGGAGTTCGTCTTCGGTGACGACGATGCCCGCATCGGTCAGACGCAATCGCAGGTCGCCGACGATGTCATCCTGCCCACGACGGTCCACCGGCTTGAGCGCGACATCTGCTGCCACCTGGCTCGCAAGTCCCGCGATCTTCTGCTCGCGGGAGGCGTCTCCGCTGCCGTCCTGCACGGGTTCGCTCAGTTCACCGGCGTCAGTCATTCGTTCCACTTCCTGTTGGGTCGGTTCCAGAGTATCCGCCGTGGAGGCGGTCACACTGCAGCCGTCGCCGGCGCCCATCCGATCGCCGGCGCGATGTGCTTCGCAATAGTCTCCAAGAGCCGGGTGTTGTATTCCACGCCCAACTGGTTCGGCACGGTGAGGAGCAGGGTGTCCGCCTCCCGCACGGCGGCATCGTTCGCGAGCTCTTCGGCGATCTTCTGCGGCTCTCCCACGTAGCTCCGTCCGAAACGGGCCGCTCCACCGTCGAGCTGCCCGACCTGGTCGGTCGAATCCGATGACCGGCCGCCGAAATAGGCGCGGTCGCGATCCGTCACGATCGGAAGCACGCTTCGGCTCACGGACACCCGGGGGCTGCGGTCCCAGCCGGCTTCGGCCCAGGCCGCCCGATACAGGGCGATCTGCTCAGCCTGCAACTCGTCGAACGGCACGCCGGTGTCCTCGGTGAGGAGGGTGGAACTCATGAGGTTCATGCCCTGTTCGGCGGCCCACACCGCGGTCTTCCTGGTTCCCGAGCCCCACCAGATGCGTTCGCTGAGCCCGGGTGACTGCGGCTGGATCGCCAGTGCGCCGGAGTGGCCGCTCATCCGAGGATTGGCGCGAACGATCCCAGCGCCGTCGATGGCGGCGCGGAAAAGTTCGGTGTGCGCCCGCGCCAGGTCGGCATCCGACCTTCCCTCACCGGGGACGTAGCCGAAGGCCTCCGATCCGTTCAGCGCAGTTTCGGGCGAACCGCGGCTGATGCCGAGCTGCAGCCGCCGATTGCTGATCAGGTCGGTCACCGCCGCCTCTTCGGCCATGTAGAGCGGATTCTCGTAGCGCATGTCGATGACCCCGGTGCCGACCTCGATGTGGTCAGTTCGTGCGGCCATCGCGGCGAGGAGAGGAAACGGGGAAGCGAGCTGTGGGGCGAAATGGTGCACGCGGATGTACGCGCCATCCAGCCCGAGTTCCTCCGCGGCGACCGCCAGCTCCACGGTCTGCACGATGGCATCCTCCGCCGTCGGTGTGAGTGAACCTCTCACGTCCTGCCAGTGCCCGAAGGAGAGGAATCCGATTCGTTTCATGAGAGATGAAGCGTGTTTCGCGCCCCCGGTATTCCCGCGGGAACACGGCAGGGGTAGTGCTCAGCGCCCTCGGAGGTGGCGTCCAACCCGCGCATAGCTCGCACATAGCCCGGAGCACTGTGCTGGAGTTCAGCCCGACGCTCGAGTCGGTCGAAAGGACTCCCGCCACCATGAGCATGAACGAATCCGCATCGTCCCACCCCGAGACCACTCCGGCGCCGCCAGCCGACGCACAGTGGACTGCCGAGGCCGCTCCCGCCCACCGTCGGTGGCGACCGCGTTCGATGGTGATCGCGGCATCCGTCGGCGCACTGGTCATCGCGTGTGGCGCGACCGGCATCGCCGCAACCGCCCGGGTGATGTCGCTGCAGGCCGGCAGCTCCTCGTCGTCATCGACCGGCACGAACGCGACCCTCCTTCCCCAGCGCGGCGCATCGGGGTCGATGTCCCGCGCCTCCGAGACCGCGAGCGCGACGCCCGCGACTGCTCGCCAGTCGCTCGGCATCGTGATGATCGACACCGTTCTGGGGTACGAGGGCGCCGAGGCCGCGGGAACGGGCATCGTGCTCAGCGCCACTGGCGAAATCCTCACCAACAACCATGTGATCGACGGTGCCACCAGCATCTCCGTGACGGTCGCCAGCACGGGCAAGACCTACACGGCGGATGTGGTGGGCACCGATGCCACCAGCGACATCGCGCTGCTTCAGCTGCAGGGTGCATCCGGATTAGCCATCGCCCCGCTCGACACCGCCTCTACGGTTGCGGTCTCGGACGCCGTCACCGCCGTCGGCAACGCGGGCGGTACCGGTTCACTTACCGCCGCTGCGGGCACGGTGACCGCCGTCGACCAGACGATCACGGCGGCGGGGGAGTCGGGCAGCGACCCGGAGACCCTCGACGGGCTGATCGAGACCGACGCGGATGTCGTTTCGGGAGACTCCGGTGGGCCACTCTACGACTCCGACGGTGAGGTCATCGGCATCGATACCGCGGCCTCCAGCGGGTCGTCCGCGGTCACCGGCTACGCGATCCCGATCGGCACAGCGCTCCGCATCGCCACCCAGATCGAGTCCGGGGTCGAGACCGACCAGATCACCATCGGCCTTCCCGCGTTCCTCGGCGTCGGCATCGGCCAAGCGCCCTCTGCCGTCGCTGGAGCCGTGATTTCGGGTGTCGTCGTGGGCACGCCTGCGGATTCCGCAGGACTCGTCGCTGGCGACACCATCACGACGGTGAATGGCGGGGCGATCACCGCCGGCAGCCAGCTCAGTTCGGTTCTCGGGAGCTATGCGCCCGGAGACTCCGTCACGATCGGGTGGACGGATGTCTCGGGAGCCGCCCACTCCGCCACGGTGACGCTCGTCGAGGGCGCTGCCGACTGACCCCGGCGGGCCCGCCCCGTTAGCTCGTCGTTCCGGGCGGCTCGCCTAGAGCGGATCCGTGAGCGACAGCTCCCAGACGGCCAGCCCGTGCAGGTTTCGGCTCAGCGCGAGGCTGTGCCTGGCGTCGCGGGACCGGGCGTCCGACCACCAGACGACCGTGTCATCGGGGAGCGTCGCGGTCCATTCCGCCTGGGTCGAGTCCCACCGGGCCAGGTCGCCCGCGAGCGCGCGAGAGTCGTCGTCGCTGAGTTGCTTGCCGTCCGATCCGTTGCCCGGCCAGGAGTAGCCGTAGCCGGCGATGCCGAGATCGATTCGTGCGGTCGGCACGCCCGCGGCAATGAGCGCATCGAGGGCCGTAGTCGCCCACGGCAGGCCGCCGACCGGGCCGGGCTTCGAGAAGGACGGACCGTGTTGGTCGTAGGCCATGAGCACCACTCGCGCGAGCTGAGGGGTGAGTTGCGCGAAGTCGTACCCCGCATCCCGGTAGCGCGAGGGTGAGCTCTCGGCCATCACCGCCATCGATACCGACCGGGGTGCACCGAGGGAATCGTGAAGCTGCGTGGTGAAGGCGGCGAGTCCGGCGGCGTCATCGGCACCGAGAGACTCGAGGTCGAGCTGCACTCCGTCGAATCCGGCAGCAGTGACCTGGGCGACCAGCTGGGTGATGACCGCCGAGCGGTTCTCGGCGCTGGACAGGAGCGCGGAGGCGATCTTGGCGGAGAAGTCGGACGTTACCGTGTCGTAGTTGCTCAGAAGCAGGTCCGCGGTGAGACCGCGAGAGTGTGCCGCTGCCACCAGGCCGGCTGCATTGGCCGGGAGTTTGGATACCGCATTCCCGGCGGCGGAGACGGTGACGCCATCGATGCCGATAGTAGTGATGGCGTGGGTGTCCCGGTCGAGCGAGGCGGCGTTCGCGAGATCGGGCACGACATACAGTTCGGTGGGCATGGTCGGCAGCGTGGCTGAGGGCGACGGCGTCGAATCCGGCGGAGCGGCAATCGCCGCGCACCCGCCGAGAAGGAGCGAGGTGGCCAGCGCTAGTGAGAACACAATTCTGCTGCGCACACCCACCTCCTTATCGCTGCCTTCACTCGGTCGTTGCGGCCTCGATCCACAGTAGACGCGCTCCACAGGCCGAGCGAATCGGCCGCGCCGCGAACACCAGCCTCAGTCTTCCGTTGCTCGTCCGCGAAGCTTTTCGAGGTCTCGTCGTTCACGTTTGGTCGGGCGTCCCGCACCCCGGTCGCGCCGGACCGTGACCGCGACTTCTTCCTTCGGTGGGGGCGGAGGGGTGAGGTCGACAAGGCACTCCACGGCGACGGAGGCGCCGACGCGCTTCGAGACCAGTCTGGCGACCTGCACCGTGCGTTCGAGCTCGGTGTTGCGCAGCCGAACCTCGTCGCCGACTCGCACGGGCTGTGCGGCCTTCGCACGCTCGCCGTTCACCTGCACGTGACCGGCGCGGCAGGCCGCCGTAGCCGCCGACCGGGTCTTCGCCAGGCGAACGGCCCAGATCCAACTGTCGACGCGCGCGGTGGTCGGGGCATCCATTCTTCGACTCTACGACCTCGAAAAAACGCGATCAGGCAGTGGCGAGGGCGCCCTTCCAGGTGACGAGGCCGCGCACGGTCTCGCTCGGGTCATCCGCGAGGCGCTCCATCACATCGGCGGGCACGAAGAAGTTCACAGCGAGGAACCCCCTCACCCGCTCCGACGGGTCGTCGGCGAGGGAACGCAGCACATCGCAGGGAGCGGTCTCGTTGCGAGCGACACACGCCCGAACCCCTTCGTCCGCGTCTTGCGCCAGCGTGACGAAGAGGTCTTCCGGCGTGTGGTAACTGCTGGCGGCGCTCTCGCGGATCTTGGGGTTCGCGTCGGCGGCGAGTAGTCGCAGTCGACGGATCTTGCTCGCCGTCACCGGGGGAGCGGGATGCAGCGTCGCGGCCTCCTCGCTGGTGAGCAGCACCGGAGCGTGGTCACGCATGGCCTGTCGCTGGGCTGGGGTGTTGAAACGGATGCAAGACATGAGGGTCACGATACCGACAGCCCCCGTCGGACACGCCGAAACACCCCGATCCCGCACCCACTGCGCGGCAATTCTCAGGCGACCAGTCCGGTCCGAGGCCGCCGGGGCAACCAGGGGATGCTCGGCGACGTCGTCTGCTGGTACCGGGCGTATTCCGGGTACTTCGCCGCAGTGAAGCTCTCCGTGAAGCGAGTCGATCCGATGAACAGAAGGCTCAGGAGCGCGGCGCCGACCACAGTCCAGTGCCACAGCGTTCCCATCGCGACGGCTCCGAACAGGAACAGCAGCCACCACTGAGCCTGTTCGAAGAAGAAATTCGGATGCCGCGACAGCCGGAACAGCCCGGTCTGCAGAAAGCGGGGACGCGGTTCACGCCCGGCCGCGATCTCGGCTCTCTTCCAGCGGTGGAAGTCCCACTGCTGCTGGTCGGCGATCGTTTCACCGAGGAGACAGGCGAGGAAGAGCAGGCCAAGCAGGATGTCGAACCCGCCGAGCGGAACGTCCCGGTGATCGAGGGCGGCAAGGCCCGGGAGAGTGATGAGCACCAGCAGCACGTTCTGATAGATCACGATGAAGAAGAGGTTGAAGAAAGCGAACTGCCGGGGCGTCATGCGTGCCCGGAGCGCCGGCCAGCGGTAGTCCTCTCCTCCCGAGTACCCGCCCTTGCGCGCGAAGTTGAAGGTCAATCGCGCCCCCCAGAGGGTCACCAGCACGGCCATGACATCCAGCCGCGCATCCCGCAGCCCTGCGAATCCGGCGAAGATCCACAGATAGGCCACCGGTAGCAGCGACCACAGTCGATCGACCCAGGAGTTGTCACCGGTGATCAGGGAGGCGATCCAGGCGAAGGCGCAGGCGGCGAGACAGACCACGGCGAGCACAACCAGAGGTGCCATGCAGCGAATCATAACGCCGTCCGCCCCCCGATAGACTTTGGCCCGTGGAACCCCAGCAGAGCTACCAGGTGAGTTCCCGGATCCTCACGATTCCCAACATCCTCAGCTTCATCCGGTTGCTGATGGTCCCGGTGTTCCTCGTGCTCATCGTGCGGGGCGAAGACGGTTTCGCCCTTCTCGTGCTGGTCATTTCGAGCATCACCGATTTCCTCGACGGCGTCATCGCCCGAAAGCTCAACCAGGTGACCCGGCTCGGGCAGTTGCTCGATCCCGCAGCCGATCGCCTGTTCATCTTCACCGCGTTGATCGGACTCGCCGTTCGCGGAGTCATCCCCTGGTGGCTCGTGATCGTGATCGTGGGACGGGACGTGATGCTCGCCATTCTCGGGATCACCCTGGCGAATTTCGGCTACGGCCCGCTGCCGGTGCACCATCTGGGGAAGGTGGCGACGTTCTGCCTGTTCTACGCGCTCCCGATCCTCATGATCGGGCAGGCTTTCCCTGTGCTGGCGTGGATCACGGTGCCGTTCGGCTGGGCCTTCGCCCTCTGGGGAGCCTTCCTGTACTGGTGGGCCGGCATCATTTATCTGCGCGAAACCGTGCGCGTCACAAGAATCCCGCGACCCGGCGGAGTCATCGAATCGGATACGCTGGGTCGCTAGCAAGGGTCGTCACCCGACAGACGGCCCGGCGATGACAGTAACGATGCGCCGCTCGTGAGAGCTCGGCGAATATGGGAGGTGCGACATGGTCGATCCGGGCAACCAGGATGACGCAACAGGAGACCAGCCTCGCGACACCGACACCACGCTTCACCTCACCACCGACTTCGAGGCCCAACTGGCCGCTCTCGAGGGTGAAGTCTCGTCGGAGGAAAAGGCGGCGATCGCCGCTCTGCCCTCCGGATCTGCACTGCTGGTGGTGCGGCGCGGACCGAATACCGGCGCCAGGTTCCTTCTCGATGCCGACGTGACGACCGCGGGGCGGCATCCGGATGCCGACATTCTGCTCGACGACGTGACCGTCTCGCGTCGCCACACCGAGTTCCTCCGGCACGGCACGGCCTTCGAGATCAAAGACCTCGGGTCGCTTAACGGCACCTACTTCGACGGCGTGCGCATCGATACGGCTCTTCTTCGCGACGGGGCGGAGGTGCAGGTGGGCAAGTTCCGCCTCACCTTCTACGCCTCCCGATTGGATCTCGCGCACCAGGCGAGCAAGTAGTGCCCCGCGCGTCCGCCCAGGCCCGTGTGCCTGGTGCCGCTCCGCTGCTCAGCATCGGTCAGGTGCTTGCGCGGCTGACCGCCGAGTTTCCGGATCTGACGCCGTCGAAACTCCGTTTTCTCGAGGAACGCCAGCTGATCTCGCCCGCCCGCACGGAATCCGGCTACCGCAAGTTCTCGCCGAGCGACCTCGACCGGTTGCGCTTCGTGCTCACGATGCAGCGCGACCACTACCTCCCCCTCAAGGTCATCCGCGGTTACCTGGACGAGCTGGATGCCGGCCGCCCGCCCACGCTGCCGGGCGGCTCCACCTTCGCCTCCCCCTCCATCCTCTCGGCTGAGCGACGGATGTCGCGGGACGAGCTCATCCGTGAAGCCGGGGCAACACCGCAGCTGCTGAACGACGCCGTCTCATCGTCCCTAGTCGCTCCGGCGGATCATTATGGCGAGGAGGCCCTCGCCGTGCTGACCTCGCTCGTGGAGCTTCAGCGCTCCGGGATCGAACCGCGTCACCTCCGCGGGTTCCGTGCCGCCGCCGAGCGTGAGCTCGGGCTGATCGAGAGTGCCCTGATCCCGGTCGCGCGCCGAAAAGACGCGTCGAGCCGGGCCAAGGCGGGCGAACTCGCGCGCGAGATCGCCGGCCAGCTCGAGATCGTGCGATCGAGCCTGATTCGCTCAGCGCTTTCGCGCCTCGACCCCTAAGCTGAAAGTTCCCGATCTTCGACGTCGAGTGTGCAATCTGGCCGACACGCCGACACCCCGGATCGAGAAAGCGGCCCAACCGGGCGGTCCTCTCGGTAACGTGGGTCGAGACAGAAGTATCAACCACTCCTTGAGAGTTGAGGGTGGTCGACAACAGGTGGAAGGCAGTCAGATGAGCGAGCTCAGTACCCGAAACGAGGATTCTCGTTACGACCTTGGACTGCTCTTCACCGACGGCCTGCCTGATCTCGACGACACCGCCGGTTACCGCGGAGCGGTCGCCGCTCGTGCCGCCGGCATCAGCTACCGCCAGCTGGACTATTGGGCGCGCACGGAGCTCGTCGAGCCAACAGTGCGTGGTGCCGCTGGTTCCGGTTCGCAGCGACTCTATGGTTTTCGCGACATCCTGGTTCTCAAGCTCGTCAAGCGTCTTCTCGACACGGGAATCTCGCTTCAGCAGATCCGCACCGCCGTCAATCAGCTGCGTGAGGCCGGCGTCAGCGACCTCGCTCAGACCACGCTCATGAGCGATGGGGCGAGCGTCTACCTCTGCACCTCCAACGACGAGGTCATCGACCTCGTCAGCCGCGGACAGGGCGTGTTCGGCATCGCCGTCGGCAAGGTGCTTCGCGAAGTGGAGAACAGCCTCGTCGAGCTCGACTCCGAGCGCCCGGATGTCGCGGACGAGCTCGCCGCGCGCCGGGCGACGCGCGCCTCTTAGAGTCACGCTCGGTCCCGAGCACCCCGCCTGCGCGCCTGCGAGACGCTCCTGTCCCGCGCGAAATGCAGGAATAACTGCGACGCAAGCGACGGGTGAGCCTCACCCGCAACATCCGTCACAGTTATTCCTGCATTTCTTACAGGAATCGGGTCAGCGGCTCAGCGGCTCAGCGGGGAAGACAGGAAGTGGGGGAGCGGGCCTGCGGGGGAGCAAGGGTCGCAACAGGACGCGTTCGAACGCGCACGGCCCAGCGCATACTCCGGCTCAACCGTTCAAGTCAGACGCTGACCGCGTATTCGCCGATCTTCGCGGTGCGGAGCACCCGGTCGAGCAGCAGGTCGAAGTTGTGTGCCATCTCCTGGGCGCTCTCGCCCGGCCAGACGTGCAACGGCTTCGCCGCGCCCTGCGCCTGCTGAAGCGAGGTGCGCTCCGGCAGCTGCGGACTGAGCACCAGGGGTCCGAACATGTCGCGGAGTTCCTTGATGCGGAACTGGTGCTCCAGCGACTGCACGCGAGCGCGATTGACGATGATGCCGAGCGGCTGGAGGCGGGGTGAGAGTCCGCGACGGATCTCCTCGATGGCGCGCAGCGCACGGTCGGCCGCGGCGACGGAGAAGAGCCCCGGCTCCGTGACGACTGTCACGCGATCGGAGGCGGCCCAGGCGGTGCGAGTGAGCGCGTTGAGCGAGGGAGCGCAGTCGATGAGCACGAGGTCGTAGTCCGCTTCGACCGTCGAGAGGGCCTCTTCGAGCTTCCAGATGTCTTTGATGCTCGGGTGCGGTCCGTCGAAATTGATGGCGGCCGGGCTGCCGATCATCACGTCGATCTTGCCGGGGCGGCCCTTGGTCCAGCCGCTCGGAGCGATCGCGGCGCGCACGATCTTCTCCTTCGGCGACCCGAGTACGTCGGCGACGTTGAGGTGACCGGCGACGTTGATGTCCATCCCGGTCGAGACATCCGACTGGGGGTCGAGGTCCACGACGAGGGTTCGCAACCCTTTCGAGAAGGCTGCAGAAGCCAGCCCGAGCGTCACTGTTGTCTTTCCGACTCCACCCTTGAGAGAGCTGACGCTGAGTACATGCACGAGGGACCACGATACCTTCACTAGTCTTAAAGAACCTAAATCTTGGGCGCCCGCACAGTGCCTTGACGGGGAATCGACCGCATCGCTCGGCCCTAAACTGGCCGGAGATTCGAAAGGACCAGATGTTCACCAAGATCCTCGTGGCCAATCGTGGCGAAATTGCCATCCGTGCCTTTCGCGCCGCCTATGAGCTCGGCGCCCAGACCGTCGCCGTCTTCCCCTACGAAGACCGCAATTCGATGCATCGCCTCAAGGCGGACGAGGCCTACCAGATCGGCGAGCCGGGTCATCCGGTCCGTGCCTACCTGGATGTGTCGGAGATCATCCGGGTCGCCCTGGAGTGCGGCGCCGACGCCATCTACCCCGGCTACGGATTCCTCTCGGAGAACCCCGAGCTCGCCGAAGCAGCTGCCTCCGCCGGTATCACCTTCATCGGCCCGGGCCAGAGCGTGCTCGAGATGGCCGGAAACAAGGTGACCGCCAAGGAGCACGCCATCGCCGCGGGCGTGCCCGTGCTCGCCTCCACGCCGGCCTCCAAGAACGTCGACGAATTGCTGGCTGGTGCCGACGCGATCGGCTTCCCCATCTTCGCCAAGGCTGTCGCCGGCGGTGGCGGACGAGGGATGCGTCGGGTCGAGAAGAAGGAAGACCTGCGCGCCGCCCTGCTCGAGGCCATGCGAGAGGCCGACAGCGCCTTCGGCGACCCCACCATGTTCCTCGAACAGGCAGTTGTGCGACCGCGCCACATCGAGGTGCAGATCCTGGCCGACTCCACGGGGGAGACGGTGCACCTCTTCGAACGAGACTGCTCCGTGCAGCGTCGCCACCAGAAGGTGATCGAGATCGCACCGGCGCCGAACCTGGACGAAGAGACCCGGCAGGCCATGTACCGCGATGCGATCGCCTTCGCCAAGTCCATCGGCTACGTCAACGCGGGCACCGTCGAGTTCCTCCTCGACACCGCGGGGGAGCGCAAGGGCCAGCACGTCTTCATCGAGATGAACCCGCGCATCCAGGTGGAGCACACCGTGACGGAAGAGGTCACCGACGTCGACCTCGTGCAGTCCCAGATGCGCATCGCCTACGGTCAGACCCTCGCTGAGCTCGGCCTTCAGCAGAAGGACCTCCGCCTCCGCGGCGCCGCCCTGCAGTGCCGCATCACCACCGAGGACCCGGCCGCGGGATTCCGACCCGACACCGGCAAGATCACCACCTACCGGTCGCCGGGAGGTGGCGGCATCCGTCTCGACGGCGGCACGATCGATCCCGGCACCCAGATCAGCCCGCACTTCGACTCCATGCTCGTGAAGATGACCTGCCGGGGCCGGGACTTCGCGGCGGCGGTCGCGCGGGCGAAGCGGGGACTTGCTGAGTTCCGCATCCGAGGCGTCTCCACGAATATCCCCTTCCTCCAGGCCGTGCTCGACGACCCGTCTTTCCAGGCCGGCGATCTCAGCACCTCCTTCATCGAGGAGCGCCCGGAACTCTTCGACACCCACCAGTCGAAGGACCGCGGCACAAAGATCCTCAACTGGCTCGCGGATGTCACGGTCAATCGCCCGAACGGCGATGGTGCCGGAATCATCAACCCGGCCCTCAAACTGCCAGAGCTCGACATCAGCGAGCCCGCGCCCGCCGGATCACGCCAGCGGCTGCTCGAGCTCGGACCTGTCGGTTTCGCTTCGGCCCTGCGAGCCCAGACGGCTCTCGCGGTGACCGAGACCACCTTCCGTGACGCTCACCAGTCGCTGCTCGCGACGCGGGTTCGCACCAAGGATCTCGTTGCCGTCGCGCCCTACGTCGCACGCATGACCCCCGAGCTCCTGTCGGTGGAGGCATGGGGCGGGGCGACCTACGACGTGGCTCTCCGTTTCCTGGGTGAGAACCCCTGGGATCGTCTCGCCGCACTGCGCGATGCGCTGCCGAACGTCGCCATCCAGATGCTGCTGCGCGGGCGCAACACCGTGGGCTACACGCCGTACCCGACCGAGGTGACGGATGCCTTCGTGCGGGAAGCCGCCGCGACCGGTGTCGACATCTTCCGCATCTTCGACGCCCTCAACGACGTGTCCCAGATGCGTCCGGCCATCGACTCCGTGCTGGAGACGGGATCCGCCGTCGCCGAAGTCGCCCTCTGCTACACGGGCGACCTGCTCGACCCCACGGAAGACCTCTACACCCTCGACTACTACCTGAAGCTCGCCGAGCAGATCGTGGACGCGGGGGCGCACATCATCGCCATCAAGGACATGGCGGGACTCCTGCGCGCGAGCGCCGCGGAGAAGCTCGTGACGGCTCTGCGCGCGCGGTTCGACCTGCCGGTGCACGTGCACACGCACGACACGGCGGGCGGCCAGCTCGCGACCCTCCTCGCCGCCAGTCGTGCGGGAGCGGACGCGGTGGATGTCGCGAGTGCGCCGATGGCCGGCACGACCAGCCAGCCCTCCGCATCCGCCCTTGTCGCCGCCCTCGCCCACACGGAGCGGGACACCGGGATCTCGCTGCAGGCCGTCTCCGACCTCGAGCCCTATTGGGAGGCCGTGCGCCACGCGTACAAGCCCTTCGAATCCGGACTGCCGGGACCGACCGGCCGCGTGTACCATCACGAGATCCCGGGCGGCCAGCTGTCGAACCTTCGCCAGCAGGCGATCGCACTCGGCCTCTCCGACCACTTCGAGAAAATCGAAGACCTCTACGCCGCGGCAAACAAGATGCTCGGACGCCCGCCGAAGGTGACCCCCTCGTCGAAGGTCGTCGGCGACCTCGCTCTCGCCCTCGCGGCGGCAGACGCCGATCCGGCCGATTTCGAGCAGAACCCCGACCGCTACGACATCCCGGACTCGGTGGTCGGCTTCATGGCCGGGGAACTGGGTGACCTGCCGGGCGGATGGCCGGAGCCGTTCCGCTCCAAGGTGCTCGCGGGGCGCACGGTGAAGATCGGCATGGAGGACATCACCGAGGACGACCGAGCCGGCCTCGACGGCGACGCGGAGTCACGCCGGTCCACCCTCAACCGTCTGCTGTTCGCTGGCCCGACCAAGACCTTCGAAGCGATGCGGGAGCAGTACGGCGACCTCTCCGTGATCGACACCGTCGACTACCTCTACGGCCTGCGCCAGGGCCAGGAACACGTCATCGACATCGAGAAGGGCGTGAGCCTCTACATCGGGCTCGAGGCCATCGGTGAGGCCGACGACAAGGGCATGCGCACCGTCATGACCGTGATCAACGGCCAGATGCGGCCGGTGTTCGCCCGGGACCGTGGCATCACCGTCGACAGCAAGGCCGCAGAAAAGGCGGATTCGACGGTGCCGGGACAGGTCGGCGCCCCGTTCTCGGGTGTCGTCACCCTGCAGGTCACCGAGGGCGACACCGTGGCGGTCGGCCAGAACGTCGCCTCGATCGAAGCCATGAAGATGGAGGCGGCCATCACCGCCTCGGTCGCAGGCATCGTGAGGCGACTGGCCATCCCGCGCACGCAGCAGGTGGATGGCGGCGACTTGCTCGTGGTGATCGAACCAGCCTGATCCAATCAGCCAGATCACACGGGGCAAATCCCGCGTACAGTCGGCACCCACCGGCGTCATTCCGCCCTCGCGGTAGAGTAGGGGGTTGTTATTGCGCTAATTTCAGCACAACGAAGGGTTACCGGCATGCCGAGCAGAAGCAGGGAATCGGGGAGCCACGATCCGCCTGCCGACTCCGAGGCGGGCTACGGCTTCGCCGACGCAGCGGCGGACGACCTCGCAGCGAGCCTGCCGCAGAGCCTCTCCATCGAGGTGAGCCTTCCCACGACGGTGCATGCCGCCCCCGAAGACGAGCTCGCCGTCGCGATCGTCGAAGTGCCGGTGAATCCGGGTTCGGTCGAGGTGGCGCAGCCCAGCACCATGTCGATCGCGGTCGTGGCGCCGACCCCGATGCCCGAGCCCGTTCCCGCGCCCGTCGTGATCCCGGAGCTGCCGACGAACGATGATCGCGCCCTTGGACGTCGGGATGCGAGTCGCCGCGACGCGGTGACGACCAGTCCGGGCCGGCGGGATCGGACCCGCGGCGAAGTCTCCCACACGCCGGAGGCCGCGAACATGCTCACCGCGGACCGTCTGATCGATGCGCGCAAGAAGAAGCGGGTGAAGCCCGAGGGTGGCCTGAACGCGTTCCTGTACGCCGCGACCCTGCATCTCGTGAACCGGGGGGACTCCCCGAAGGTGCTCGCCCGCAAGGCGATAGAAGGCCGCGTCGACAAGAGATTCGAGGGTGGTGCACGCTTCATCCCGGTGCTCACCCGCAAGGGTGGCGTCGGCAAGACGACCATTACGGCGCTGCTCGGAATGGCGCTCAGCGACATCCGCGAAGACCGCATCATCGCGATCGACGCCAACCCGGACAGGGGCACACTGTCCGAGCGTGTCAACAAGCAGACACGTTCCACCGTTCGGGATGTCGTGACCCTCGCCCCGAGCATCAACAGCTTCAACGACTTCACCACGATGGTGTCGCGCGACGAGACCCGCCTCGACATCCTCGCCTCGGACACCGATCCGCTGCTCTCCGAGGCATTCGACGAGAACGACTACAACGTCGTGGCCGATCTCGCCGCACGCTTCTACTCGATAGTGCTCACCGACTGCGGCACCGGCATCGTGCACTCGGTGATGCGCGCGACCCTGCAGCGCGCCGACTCGGTGGTGATCGTCTCGGGAGGCAGCGTCGACGAGGCGCGACTCGCGTCCGAGACCCTCACCTGGCTCGAGGCCAACGGATACCAGGATCTCGTGAAGAATGCGGTGGTCGCCCTCAACACCGCGACCCAGGGTACCAACCTCGTAAAGCTCGAGGAGATCGAGGCCCACTTCAAGTCGCGCGTGCGCGAGATCGTGCGCATCCCCTACGACCCGCAGCTCGCCGCCGGGTCTGTGATCAACTATCGCGACCTCAAGCCGCTGACGAAGGCATCCGCCCGCGAGCTCGCTGCGCTCGTCGTCGACGGACTGCCGTCCCGCCAGGGCGCCTGAGCGACCGCGGTCCGGTGATCCGCCGGGCCTGCCATCACCCTCCACCCTCGAAAGCGAGCCACCGAGCATGACCGAGCGACAGATCCGCATCTTCGGCGATCCCGTGCTGAAGACCGTATCCGACCCGATCCGCCCGACCGACGACGTCACCGGTCTGGTCACCGACCTTCTCGACACCGTGAAGATCCCCGGTCGCGCGGGAGTCGCGGCGCCGCAGATCGGCGTGAACCAGCGGGCCTTCAGCTACAACGTCGATGGCCAGATCGGCTACATCATCAACCCCGTCCTCGTGGAACTCTCGGGGGAGCCGGAGCTCGTCGACGAAGGCTGCCTGTCGGTGCCCGGTTTCTATTTCGAGCGACTGCGCTACCCCTTCGCCCGGGTCACCGGAGTGGACCTCGATGGCAATCCGGTCGAACTGAGCGGCGAAGGCGTCATGGCCCAGGCGCTTCAGCACGAGACCGACCACCTCGATGGAAAGCTCTACATCGAAGGCCTCGAGAAGGGCCTGCGCCGCGAGGCGATGGAAGCCATCAGGAACAGCGACTGGTTCTAGCCCCGCGGGAGCCCGATCCGCCGCTCGAGGCGACGCGTACATTCCTGCTCGGCCGGCGCCAGGGGCGGCGTCAGACCGTCGCGATCCCCTCCGTGGTGGGGGCTCCCTGGTACATGCCCTCGATGTCCGGCGCGAAGTCCTTGAGGATCACGTTTCGCTTGATGCTGAGTTTGGGCGTGAGGTGTCCACTCGCCTCGGTGAGGGGCTTCGTGAGGATCACGAACTTTCGGATCGACTCCGCGCGCGACACCATCGCGTTCGCCGCATCCACGGCCCGCTGGATCTCCGCGACCACCTTCGGGAGCTTCGCCGCGTCTTCGATCGGCATGTTCGCGTCTTCCGCGTTGTTGTTGAGCCACACGGGCAGCATCTCCTCGTCGAGGGTGACAAGGGCGCCGATGAAGGGCTTCTGCTCGCCCACCACGATTACTTGATCGATGATCGGATTGGCGCGGATGGGATCCTCGAGCTGCGCGGGCGAGACGTTCTTGCCGCCCGCGGTCACGATGATCTCCTTCTTTCGGCCCGTGATCGAGAGGTAGCCGTCGTCGTCGAACTCGCCGATGTCGCCGGTCTTGAACCATTCGCCATCGAAGACCTTCGCGGTCTCATCGGGGTTCTGCCAGTAGCCGTCGAAGATGTTGATCCCCTTGGCCTGGATCTCGCCATCCTCGGCGATCCGCACCGAGACGCCGGGCAGGGGCGGGCCGACCTTGCCGATCTTGAAGTTGGATGGACGGTTCACCGAGATGGGTGCGGTCGTCTCGGTGAGTCCGTAGCCCTCGAGGATGGTGATTCCGAGGCTGCGGTAGAAGTGGCCGAGCCGGAGGCCGAGGGGAGCGGATCCGGAAACGGCGAACTTGACGTTGCCGCCCATGGCCGCGCGGATCTTGGAGAGCACGAGGCGGTCGAGCACCGCGAACTGCAGTCTGAGCGCGAGAGGCACACTTCCGGCATCCAGCGCCTTGGAGTGCTCGATGGCCACCGCGGCGGCCCGCCGGAAGATCTTGCCCTTGCCTCCGCTCTCCGCCTTCTGTTCGGACGAGTTGTAGACCTTCTCGAAGACCCGCGGCACCGCGAGGAGGAAGGTCGGCTTGAACGAGGCCATGGCCGGCAGCAACTGCTTCGTGTCGGACTGGTGGCCGACCTGCACCCCTCCGTGGATGCTGAGCACGGCGATGAACCGGGCGAAGATGTGGGCCGTGGTGATGAAGAGCAGTGTGCGGGACTGGGTGTTCACGACCTCAGGGATCGCCATCGCCGCATTGCGAGAGAGCTCCACGAAATTGGAATGGGTGAGGATGCAGCCCTTGGGCCGTCCTGTCGTGCCGGCCGTGTAGATGAGGGTGGCGAGGTCGGAACCCTTGGCGATCACCCGTCGCCGTTCGATCTCCTCATCCGTGACCTCGGTGCCGCTCGCGGCCAGTTTGTCGAGATCGCCGAGGTTGATCTTCCAGGCGTTGCGGATGAGTGGCAGATCCGCATAGACCTCGTCGAAGCGGGCGAAGTGGTCGGGCGTCTCGGTGATCATGGCGATCGCGCCAGAGTCGGCGAGATTCCACTGCACCTGACTGGGAGAAGAGGTCTCGTAGACCGGCACGAGCACGGCGCCGGCGAACCAGGTGGCGAAGTCGATGAGCGTCCACTCGTAGCGCGTCTTGCACATCAGCCCGATCTTGTCGCCGGGCTGGATGCCGGCCGCGACGAGGCCCTTGGCGAGTGCGACCACCTGGGCGAGGAACTCGGATGCCGAGACATCCGTCCATCCGCCGGTGGCGGTAGGAAGCGCGAAGAGCGCGCGATCCGGGGTGGCTTTCACTCGGTCGACCAGCAGATCCGTCGCGTTTGCGTCGGGATCAGCGGCGACGAGAGCGGGTACGTCGTATTCCTGCACGGCAACTCCTTCGGGGCCGGCACGGGTTCCGTGAGGAACCGTTTCGTGCGCAATCGGGGCGAGGGAGGCGAATAGCAGAAGCCCACCCCCGTTACCTAAACTCTAGGTGGTGCGTCCGCGAAGCCCCGTACCGCTTGTATCTCTCTCACAACAACTCCCGGAAAAAGGTCGCCGCACGTGCATGCAATCGGAATCGACATCGGCGGCACCAAGATCGCGGGAGCCCTCGTCTCCGAGCTGGGGGAGATCATCGTGGAGGATCGCGTGCCCACCCCGACCGCAGGGTCGGAGCAGATCGTGGATGCCGTCGTCGCGATGATCCAGCGCCTGAGCGACGGGCATGAGGTGAAGGCAGCAGGGGTCGCGGCCCCCGGTTTCATCGACGCTGCGCAGTCGATCGTCTACTACACACCGAACATCCCGTGGCGCAGCGAGCCGCTTCGCCAGCTTCTCAGCGACCGGCTCGATCTTCACATCACCATCGACAACGATGCCAACGCGGCGGGCTGGGCCGAGTTCCGCTTCGGAGCGGGTCGCCTGTACAGCGATATGACCATGCTGACGATCGGCACCGGTGTCGGCGGAGCGATCGTGAGCCAGGACCGGCTCTTTCGGGGAGGATTCGGCGCGGGCGCCGAGCTCGGCCATATGCGCGTCGTGCCGGACGGCCTGCCGTGCGGCTGCGGCGCGCGCGGATGCATCGAGCAGTACGGATCCGGACGCGCACTGCTGCGCATGGCGAATGAGATCGCGGATGTCGGTGGAATCGGTCTCGGGCTCGCCGCCGTGCGCGAGGAGCGCGGCAGCCTTGCCGGCCCGGATGTCGCGAAACTGATCGTCGACGGCGACCCCGGCGCGCTGAAAGCGCTGCGGGAGCTCGGCACCTGGCTCGGGCAGGCCTGCGCTTCGCTCAGTGCGGTGCTCGACCCCCAGGTCTTCGTCTTCGGCGGCGGCGTCGCGGTGGCGGGAGACCTTCTGCTCGATCCGATCCGCGAGGCGTACCTCACTCACCTGCCGGCGCGGGGATTCCACCCCGAACCGACTTTCGTCATCGCGGAACTGGTGAACGATGCCGGCGTCGTCGGTGCGGCCGACCTCGCGCGTCTGCACGCCGAGGACAGGTAGCGGCTCGCGAAGCCGTTAGAGTAGGGCAATCTCTGAAGGCGCAGGTTTCACATGTTTTATTGGTTCATGAAGAACCTGGTGGCGGGGCCGCTGCTGAAGACCGCCTTCCGCCCGTGGGTCACCGGGCATGAGAACATCCCGAAGACCGGCGGGGTGATCATGGCATCCAACCACCTGTCCTTCATCGACTCGGTGTTCCTGCCGCTGGTGATGGACCGCCGCATCAGCTTCCTGGCGAAGAGCGACTACTACACGGGTCGCGGCACCAAGTCCTGGCTGATCAAGAACTTCCTCAAGGCCACCGGGATGATCCCGATCGACCGCTCCGGTGGCAAGGCCTCCGAGGCGTCCCTGCAGACCGGCCTCGGCGTCCTCGCCCGCGGCGAGGTGCTCGGCATCTACCCCGAGGGCACCCGAAGCCCCGACGGCCGGCTCTATCGCGGTCGCACCGGCGTCGCACGCATGATCCTCGAGGGCGGCGTGCCCGTCGTGCCGGTGGCGATGATCGACACCGAGAAGGTCATGCCCATCGGCTCACGACTTCCCAAGGTGCGCCGCATCGGCATCGTCATCGGCAAACCCCTCGATTTCTCTCGTTTCGAGGGCATGGAGGGTGACCGCTTCATCCTGCGCTCCATCACCGACGAGATCATGTACGAGCTCGACCGCCTGAGCGGCCAGGAATACGTGGACGTGTACGCCTCCTCCGTCAAGGAGAAGCAGGCTTCTCTCAGCCGGTAGGCTGGGATGTCGGGCGGTTCGCCCGCTTGCACCCCGCTTGATCAGCCCCGAGGCATTGAGGAACCACCCCCTGTGTTTGCCAGCAATGATGACCCGGTCGTACTCGCAGATCCGTCAGTGATCGCGGGGCTCGACCATTGGCGCACACTGCCAATCAAGCAACAGCCCCAGTGGCCGGATGCCTCCGCCGTTCAGGCCGCGTCGGCCGAGATCGCGACGCTTCCGCCCCTCATCTTCGCCGGAGAGGTCGACGTGCTGCGCGAGCACCTCGCCGCGGCTGCGCGCGGCCAGGCCTTCCTGCTGCAGGGTGGCGACTGCGCCGAGACCTTCGCCGGAGCCACGGCCGACGCCATCCGCAACCGGGTCAAGACGGTGCTGCAGATGGCCGTCGTGCTCACCTACGGCGCCTCGACGCCGGTGATCAAGATGGGCCGGATGGCCGGCCAGTTCGCGAAGCCGCGATCGAGCGACACGGAGACCCGCGGCGACGTGACCCTTCCGGCGTACCGTGGCGACATCGTCAACGGTTTCGACTTCACGCCGGAATCGCGCGAGGCAGACCCCCGCCGACTCGTGCAGGGGTACCACACCTCGGCATCCACCATCAATCTCGTCCGCGCCTTCACCCAGGGTGGCTTCGCCGACCTGCGCGAGGTGCACCGCTGGAATCAGGGCTTCGCCCGCAACCCCGCGAACGTGCGCTACGAGCAGATGGCCCATGACATCGACAAGGCCATCAAGTTCATGGAGGCCGCGGGCGCCGACTTCGACGAGCTCAAGCGGGTGGACTTCTACACGAGCCACGAGAGCCTGCTCATGGACTATGAGCGTCCAATGACGCGCATCGACTCTCGCACTGGCGAACCGATCAACACCTCGGCGCACTTCCTGTGGATCGGTGAGCGCACCCGCGACATCGACGGCGCCCACGTCGACTACATGTCGAGGGTCCGCAACCCGATCGGCGTGAAGCTCGGCCCGACGACCAAGATCGACGACATGCTCCGGCTCATCGACAAGCTCGATCCCGAGCGCGAACCCGGTCGACTCACGTTCATCACCCGCATGGGCGCCGGCAAGGTGCGGGATGCCCTCCCACCCCTGCTCGAAGCGATCAAGCAGGTTGATGCCAACCCGCTCTGGGTGACGGATCCGATGCACGGAAACGGTCTCACCACTCCCAACGGCTACAAGACCCGTCGGTTCGACGACGTCGTGGATGAGGTCAAGGGCTTCTTCGAGGCACACCGTGCCGCGGGCACCTACCCGGGCGGAATCCACATCGAGCTCACCGGAGATGACGTCACGGAGTGCCTCGGCGGGTCGGAGCAGATCGACGAGGCCACTCTCGCGACGCGCTACGAGTCGCTCTGCGATCCGCGTCTCAATCACATGCAGTCGCTCGAGCTGGCGTTCCTCGTGGCCGAGGAGCTCGCGGCGCGCTAGCCCGTCTGCCCGATCTCGCGCGACTACCGGCCGGGCGGTACAGTCCGGCAGCGGACCCGTCGGCAGCACTGCCGACCATGGACCCGCAGTTCACCCGTGATGCTAGAAGCTGTTGAAGTTGACCTTCACCGTCGAACCCTTGTCGACCATTGTTCCTGCCGCCGGGTCCGTCTTACCGACTGTGACGACGAAGGCCACGGCATCTGCTGCCCGGTTGTAGCTCGGTTTGAAGCCTGCATCGAGCAGGGTCTGCTTGGCCTTTGCCCACGTCATGTTGATGACATCCGGAACGGCGATCTGCTCCTTGCCTTTGGAGATCGTCAGCGAGATCGGATCTCCGGGACGGATCACGGCGCCATTCGCCACGTCGATGCCGATGACACTGCCCGAGGGCACCGTGTCGCTATACTCCTGGCGACCGGGGGTCGCGGTGAGCTTCACCGCGGTGAGGATGTTCGTGGCATCTGCGACGCTCTTGCCCGCGACATCCGGAATCGCGCCCACTGAGACGACGAGTGAGATGGGCTGGTTCTGGCCGTAGGTCGTGACCGTCGTGAGGTCGAGCGCATCGGTGCCGAAGGCCGAGATCACGGTGTCTTTCGAGACCTTGGCGTCGAACTGCTTCGACGATGCCTTCGAGTCATAGCGGAAGCCGGCATCCTTGATGTTCTGGATAGCGGCGTTCTGCGCCTCTCCCACGAGCGTGGGAACGGCGATGTTCTTGGGGCCGCTGGAGACAAGGAGGGTCACCTGACTATCCTTTGGCACCCTGGTCCCGATGGCCGGTGTGGTCTGTGCCACGGCTCCCTTCGGCACCTTCAGCGAAGGCGTCTCGCCGGGGGTCGGGTTGACGGTGAGACCGAGACCCGTCAGGGTGGTGGTCGCCGCCGCCGGAGACTGCCCGGCGAGGTCCGGGATCGCGACCTGCGCGCCGGGGCCCGTGCCGAAGTACCAGCCGGTGCCGCCCGCGAGTGCGGCGAAGAGGATGACGAGAGCGAACAGCCAGAAGCCCTTGCGTCGTCGTCGATCGCTCTTGAGTGCGAGGGTGTTGGCGGTCTCCGTGAGGATCGGGCCGGTGCGGTGACGTGCCTTGGGGGAGAGGATCTGCGTGTCGCCGGTGCTCGACGGGGCGGCCACCGCGGAGGGCATGATCATCGTGCGCTGGATGGCGGTCGCCGCCGTCGGCTCCTCGAGTCTCAGCAGCGCTTCGGTCTCGTGGAGTTGGTCGAGCATGGCCTTCGCGTCCCGCGGGCGCTGTTCGGGATCCCGGGCTGTCGCCCAGAGCACGAGCTCGTCGAGTTCGGCTGGCACACGGGGGTTCTTGGTGCTCGGGGTCGGCACGGTGTCGTTGGCGTGCTGGTGGGCGATCTGGAACGCCTGCTCGCCACGGAATGGCTGCTCACCGGCAAGCATCTCGTAGAGCATGATGCCGACCGCATAGATGTCGCTGCGGGCGTCGGCCACCCCCCGCGTCACGAGCTCGGGGGAGAGGTAGGCGATCGTGCCGAGCAGTGCGTTGCCGGTGGCCGTGTTGGCGGACGCCGCCCTCGCGAGCCCGAAGTCCCCGATCTTGATGCGACCGTCATCCGCCAGCAGTACGTTTTCGGGCTTGAGGTCCCGATGGACGATGCCGTTCTTGTGGGCGGCGGCGAGGCCGGAGAGGATCGCCTCCATGATGTCCATCGCCTGCATCGTGGTGAGCACCTTGTGCTCCATGAGCAGGTCGCGCAGCGTGATGCCGGGAAGGTACTCCATCACCAGGTAGGCAGTCTCGCCGTCCTGGCCCTGGTCGTAGACGTTCACGACATTCGGATGCGCCAATCGCGCCGCCGAACGCGCCTCCTGGATGAATCGGGCCCTGTACTGCGAATCGTCGGCGAGGTGACCGTGCATGACCTTGATCGCGACGCGGCGTTCGAGGCGCAGGTCCGTGGCGAGATACACCGTGGCCATACCGCCTCGTGCAATGCGCGAACGCACCTGGTATCGGCCGTCGATGAGACGTCCGATCAGGGGGTCAGTGCTGCTGGTGGTCACCAAGCGAGTCTAGGGATCGAGTGACGGATCATCCGGCTAAAACACCGGGCGTTGGCCTCACCGATACCAGGTTTTGCCGCAATCGTTATGTTGGGCTGCTCACTTGATGGACGCGAGCCAGGAGCGGGCCGAAGTCTCCCATTTGGCATAGGCAGTCGGGAAGCCGGAGAGCTGCACGGCCTGCGCCGCATCCGTCACCGACTTGGACTGCCAACCGGGGATGTCGAGAAGTCCGCGAGTGTTCGCGGCATTGGGATTCTTGGGTCCGCCGAAGAACAGCCGCGCGGCGTAGGTGGGCTGCAAGATCTGGGAGGGAGTGCCCCATCCCGTGCTCGGACGCTGCTGGAAGAGTCCGATCGAGTCGCGGTCGCCGTAGTTCAGGTTGCGCAGTCCCGACTCCTGTGCCGCAGCGGCGAGCGCGACGACGAGTCCGTATTCCGGTACACCGAGCGAGCGACCGACAGAGACGATGGTGCGGGCATTCGATGCCATCTCGCTCGTCATCGGCACGACGGCGCCGGGAGTCGTGGGCACCGCCGCAACGGCCGTGGGGATCACCAGGGTGTGCCCGCCGTAGATGATGCTCGACCAGGTGAGCCCGTTGGCCGTGAGGATGGCCTGCGAGGTCACCCCGAACTTGGCGGCGATCTTCGCGATGGTATCCCCGCTCGCGATGGTGTACTTCGCGGGGGTCCCCGCTGCGGGTGCGGCAGAGGGAGCCTCGATGATGCGAACCTGGCTGGCCGGAGCCACGGATGCCACGCCGGTGGTTCCGGGAATGGCGATGGTCTGGCCGGGGTAGATGATGCTCGTCCAGGCCAGTCCGTTGGCGCTCAGGAGGGTCTGTGTCGCGAGGCCGAACTTCGCGGCGATGCCGCCGATCGAGTCGCCCTTCTGGATCGTGTAGCGGCTCGTGGGAGTCGCGGCGACGGGGGCGACCGCCGCGACGGCGCCGCTAGTGCTGAGCTTGAGGGTCTGGCCCGCGAAGATCACGGACTTCCAGCTGAGTCCGTTGAGCGCCAGAACGGAAGCGGTGGCGAGGCCGTAACGGCCGGCGATGCTCGAGACCGTGTCGCCGGCGACCACCCGGTAGGTGGCTGGCGCGGCGGCGACCGTCGTCGCGGCCTGGGACACGGGGGCGGCGACGGGGTTGGTCGCGGCGCGAGCCGCGGCGGTGAAGGCATCGCGGATGCTCTTGCCGAGTTCGGAGGGGGTGGATCTCGGCTTGTCGCGCCGCAGATCGGTGGACTGCACGGGACCGGTCACGTTGAGGGTCATCGCCATGGTGCCCGCGAGCACTATGGGGATGGTGTTGAAGAGGCCTCGGGCCAGCTTGCCCTGGTCGGCACGGTTCGACTGGCGCCGTGTGCTGCGGGCATCGCCCGTTTCGAATGTGTTCGTCATGCTCAAAACCTCTGTCTATCTCTCGCCCCCGAGATAAGCCCGGAACTCGCGCTCGGGCATCACGCCATCACAGAACGCTGACACACATCTATAACAGTGTCAATTAGCGGGACGCATGTTGTTTGAGTTAACATGATTGAAACAAAACTCTGAAGTTTGCAGGAGCGCCCGCTTCTGGCAGCATTGCGTTCGTGACTACTGCTTCGGATACCCGCTGGCTCACCCTCCCCGAACTCGTGGACATCCTCGGAATCGGTGTGAGTAAGGTGCGCCGGTTGATCGAGGACCACAGCCTCCTCGCGTCGAAGATCGACGGGGTGTGGAAGGTGCCGGAGTCGTTTATCCGAGACGCCGAGCCGCTTCCGGAGTTGCGTGGCACCCTGCTCGTACTGCATGACAGCGGGTACAGCGACGACGAGGCGATGCACTGGCTGCTCACCGAGGAGGAGAGCATCGGCATCCCGCCGATCGACGCGCTGCGAGCCGGCCGCAAGGCCGAGGTTCGCCGCGTCGCACAGGCTCTCGGGTTCTAGCCCCTCTCGTCGCCCTGGAGGCGACGGCTCACGCGACCCGCTTGATCACGGTGTCGGCGAGCTGAACGAGCTGTTGCTTCGACGACTGGCTGAGTGGCGCATCCGCGATCGCGGTGATGGCGAGCTTTACGTTGTGATCGATGATCTGTTCCACGTGTTCGACCGCTCCGCTGTCGCGGATGGATGCCTGCAACATCGTCACCTGCTGAGGAGAGAGTTCAGGGTCTCCCAGCAGCTCGTCGAGGAGGCTCGTCGAGTTCGAGGGGAGTTTGGTTCGCGCGAGCGCGATCAGCACCGTGCGCTTTCCCTCGCGGAGGTCGTCGCCCGAGGGCTTTCCGGTGGTCTCCGGATCGCCGAAGACACCGAGAAGGTCGTCGCGCAATTGATAGGCGATTCCCAGCGGAAGTCCGAATTCCCGAAGCGCCGTGACCTGTTCGACCGATCCGCCGGCCAGCGCCGCGCCGATCGCCAGCGGTGCCTCGATGCTGTATTTCGCGGATTTGTAGACGATGACGCGGTGCGCCCGCGACAGGAGCTCCGGCTCGGGATAGTTGCGCCAGCTCCGCTCCTCGAGGATGTCGAGATACTGGCCGACGGTCACCTCGGTGCGCATCCGGTTGAATTCCGCCCGCGCGGCCGCGCGGGACGCGGGGGAAGACAGCGCCTGCAGCCCGGAGTCGAAGAGTTCATCGCTCCAGCTCAGGAGCAGGTCACCGAGGAGCAGGGCGGCGGACTGGCCGAACCCTCGTGCGCTTCCGGTCCACCGACCGTCGTCGTGGAGACCCTCGAAGCGCTTGTGAGCACTGGGCATGCCGCGACGGGTGTCGGAGTTGTCCATGATGTCGTCGTGCACGAGCGCGGCGGCATGGAAGACCTCGAGACCACTGGCGGCGAGCACGATCGCCTCGAGGTCGCTCGGGGCGCTTCGGTCGGGCATCACGTCGAACGCCGTGCTGTGCCCGCTCACGGACTGCCAACCCCAGTAGCAGAACAGCGCGCGAAACCGCTTTCCGCCCCGCAGCAGGTCGCGGGAGAAGTCTATGAACGGAGCGAGGTCCGGCCCGATGGATGCGAGCAGCGGCTCGCGTTCATCCAGAAAGGCATCGATGTCGTTCTGGACAAGGTCAACTAACCGCTTACTCTCAGGCACGGTTATAGCCTAGCCACGTGGGGGAGCCTACAATTGGCATGTACCACCACCACGCCTCTGACCTGAAGGGAGTCACTATGCCGCTGTCAGAACATGAACAGCGTCTCCTGGACGAGATGGAACGCAGTCTCTATCACAACGACGCCGACTTCGTCGCGACCGTCGGATCGGGTCGAGGGCGCCCCACCTACCGCTCCATCGTCATCGGCATTCTCGTCGGTCTGGTCGGAGTCGCGGTCATCGTCGCGGGGGTGATGCTGCAACTCGCCATCCTCGGGGTCGCTGGCTTCGTCGTCATGTTCGTGGGGGTGCTCGTGGCGATCTCCTCCCCGCGGCGCCTGGTCGAAGAGCCTCCGCGCCCGACCGAAACCCGTTCGAAGGCGACCTTCATGGATCGCATGAACGAGCGGTGGGACAAGCGCCAGGACGGGCGCGAGCAGTAAGCAGACTTCACAAATTTGGGCCGATCGCGAGATCGGCCTTTTTTTGTGCCCATTTTCGCGCCGGATTCCCCCCCGGTAGCTCCATTTCCCTCCACCCGCAACTAGCCCTGTATTGCGGGCTCACCGACCCCAGAAAGGGGCAATTCGGCGCGCTTTTCATTGTTTTGTGGTGGAGAGTGGAGTAAAGTGGAGTACACCTGAATCCAGGCCGGAGAATGAGGGGGAGTGGCCGATGTTCCTTGGCACGCACACCCCCAAGCTCGACGACAAAGGCCGCATCATCCTTCCGGCCAAGTTCTGGTCGGAGCTCGAATCCGGCATCGTCATCACCCGTGGCCAGGAGCGCTGCCTCTACGTGTTCTCCACTCGCGAGTTCGAGGAGCTTCACGACCGCATCCGCCAGGCACCCGTCACCAGCAAGCAGGCCCGCGACTATCTGCGACTCTTTCTCTCCGGCGCGAACGCCGAGGTGCCGGATGCCCAGCACCGCGTCACGATTCCGGCGGCCCTTCGCGCCTACGCCGGCCTCGGCCGTGACCTCACCGTGATCGGGGCGGGCAACCGCGCCGAGATCTGGGACACCGCCGCGTGGGAGACCTACTACTCCGAGCAGGAGAGTGCCTTCGCCGACACGACGGAGGAGGTGATCCCGGGACTCTTCTAGCGCCCTTGTTCCTGACTCCCAGCCGTCGACTCGCCCTGACATCACTTCCCCGGTGACAGGTCGGACGGATGGGGATCAGGAACAAGGAACAGAAGACACCGGTCACTATGGCCGAAAACCAGATCCACACCCCCGTGATGCTCGAACGGAGCATCGAGCTGCTCAGCCCCGCCCTCTCGCGTCCGGGCGCCGTGCTCGTGGACGCCACGCTCGGCATGGCCGGCCACGCCGAGGCCTTCCTCCAGCGATTCCCCGAGCTCGTGATCGTGGGGCTCGACCGCGACACCGATGCCCTCGCCATCGCGGGAGAGCGACTCGCCCCCTTCGGGGATCGGGTGCATCTCGTGCACACCGTCTACGACCGCTTCGAGGAATCCCTCGAAGAACTGGGCATGTCAGAGGTCTCGGGCATTCTCTTCGACCTCGGAGTCTCGTCGCTCCAGCTCGACCGGGTGGAGCGCGGGTTCTCGTACTCCAAGGACGCCCCCCTCGACATGCGGATGGATGCCACATCGCCGCTGACCGCCGAACGCATCCTCGCGGACTACAGCGAGACCGAGTTGCGCCGCATCTTCTGGGAGTTCGGCGAGGAGCGTCTCGCCCAGCGCTATGCCAAGAAGATCGTGGAGACGCGCGAGACCCGTCCGCTCGTGCGCTCCGCCGAACTCGTCGAGCTGATCACTGCGGCGACCCCCGTGGCGATCCAGCGCAAGGGGCACCCGGCCAAGCGCGTATTCCAAGCGCTTCGCATCGAGGTGAACCAGGAACTCTCGGTGCTCGAGCGAGCCATCCCGGCCGCGCTCCGCTCGCTCGCCGTCGATGGCCGCATCGTCGTGCTCTCCTACCAGTCGCTCGAAGACCGCATCGTGAAGCGGGCCTTGGCCGCCGCATCCTCTTCCACCGCTCCGGCGGGACTCCCGATCGAACTGCCGGAACACCGGGCAGAGTTCACCCTTCTGGTGCGCGGTGCAGAACTCGCCACCGACGACGAGAAAGCCGCCAACCCGCGGTCCACCCCAGTGCGGCTTCGCGCCGCGTCACGCATCCGGAGGGCCGCATGAGTAACACTCTCGCCATCGATCTGCCAGATTTCCTTCCGGCCGAACGCGAGGTGCACCCCCGCCATATCGAGATCGTCTCGAGCCGCAGCCAGAAGCGGGCGCGCCCGAGAGTCGTCTACGCCCTCGTCGCCGTCGCCGGCTTGTTCGTGATCCTCATGGCGCAGCTTCTGCTCAGCATCTGGCTCTCGGATGGCGCGTACCAGATCTCCGGGCTGCAGCAGACCCAGCGCGACCTGTCTCGCGACCAGCAGGCTCTCGCCGAGTCGCTCAACGTGCTGCAGTCTCCGCAGAACCTCGCCGGTCAGGCGACGGCGCTCGGAATGGTGATGAACACGGGCAGCCAGGGCTTCCTCAGTCTCTCCGGAGGGGTTACGCGGGCCCCCACCCCGGCCGCGGCCGACACGACGGTTGCGGCGGATGCCGCGACCTACACGCCGAACGCACTGATCACCCCCGACATCTCGGCCCTCGGCGCCACCGCAGCCGCCGCGGCGGCCGCGTCTGCCACGGGCGCGCCTGCCGCACCGGCGGGTGCCGGGTCGGTAGCGTCCACTCCGGGGGTTCCCGCACAGACCGTGCTTCCGTCTCCGATCACTCACTGACCACCACCAGTCCGCATCCCGAGAGGAGGCGCCCGTGACTAATCCGCGTCGCAGCCGTCGTCGCCTGGCCCTCGCGATCGTCATGGTGTTCGCCGTCATCGGTGTCTTCGCCGTGCGTCTCGTGGACATCCAGCTCGTGCGGGCCGATCAGCTCACGACCGATGCGCTCAGTAAGAGAGCGGTGGAGACCCCTACCTACGCGGCACGCGGCGACATCGTCGACACCAACGGTGTGGTGCTCGCCGACAGCGTCAATCGGTACGACGTGACCGTGTCCCCGGCGAACTTCACGAAGATGAACGAGGCCGGGGGATTCACCGTCACGGCGAAGGACGGCACCAGGACCACCATCACGGTGATGCAGGCGGCTACCGAGCTCGCCGCCCTCACCACGCAGGATCCGGCGACCGTCTACCAGGCCTTCACCAAGGACCCGAAGTCGAACTACTCCGTCGTCACCAAGTCTGTCGATCTCGCGACACGGCGTGCCATCGAGAAGCTCAAGATCCCGGGCATCGTGTTCCAGCTGCATCCCAAGCGCACCTACCCGAACGGGGCGGTCGCCGGAAACCTCACCGGCTATATGAACACCGGAGGCCCCGGCGGCGGGCTCGAGGTCACGGGCGACAAGTGCCTCGCGAGCACCAACGGCACCACAACCTACGAGCAGGGCGCCGACGGCGTGCAGATCCCCGGCAGCTCGATCACCACCAAGCCATCCACTCCCGGGGGCACCCTCAAACTCTCCATCGACAGCGACCTGGACTGGTTCGCCACTCAGGCGATAGCAGAGCAGGCCACCGCGGTCGGCGCCCAGTCCGGTACGGCAATAGTGCTGCGCATCAAGGACTTCCACATCATGGCCGCCGCCGATTGGCCCGCCGTCGACCCGAACAACATCGACGGCTCGGCCGTGGAGAACTTCGGATCCCGTGCCTTCACCGCCCAGTACGAACCGGGCTCGGTCTTCAAGGCGATGTCTGCCGCTATCCTGCTCGAGACGGGCATCGGATCGCCGACCATGCAGGCCACCGTCCCCTCGAAGTGGACGACGCCCGAGGGCGGTTTCGTGCGCGATGCCACTCCTCACCCCACCGAGCAGCTCACGCTCACCGGAGTGTTGCAGAACTCGTCGAACGTCGGAATCTCCATGCTCGGATCGCAGGTGCCGGAGGATGTGCGCCTCGCCTACATGAAGAAGTTCGGGCTGGGCCAGGAGACCGCCGTTGGCTTCCTGGGAGAGGCTTCCGGCAGCCTCGGTGTCACGGGCAACGCCTCGAAGCCCTGGGACGACCAGAGCAAGTACAACGTGCTCTACGGCCAGGGTGTATCGGCGACCGCACTCCAGGTGGCCCAGATCTTCGGCACGCTCGCGAACGGTGGGGTGAGACTGCCGATGACCCTCGTCGAGAGCTGCACCAAGCCTGATGGAACAGTCACCGACGTGCCTTCCACCACGGGCACGCGGGTGGTGTCCGAGAACACGGCCAAGACCGTGGTCAACATGCTCGAGAGCGTGGTGCAGGGCGGCGAGCTTTCCAAGGCCGTGAAGATCCCGGGCTACCGCGTGGCGGGCAAGAGCGGCACCGCGGAGGTCGCGGGGCCGGGGGGCTACACCTCCGACCGCATCGTGTCGTTCGCCGGCATCGCCCCCGCTGAGGACCCTCAGTACGTGGTTGTCGTGACCTACACGAAGCCAGCTACCATGAAGAGTTCGGCCGCTGCGGCGCCGACATTCAAGAAGATCATGTCCCAGGTGCTCACAAAGTACCGGGTGCCCCCGTCGACAACGCCATCCACCTATCCGGCGACGACCTGGTAAGAAAGTAGACGCTGTGACTGCACGGATCCCCCCGGTTCTTCGACCGGAGCATCCGCTGGCCAGGCCTCTCGCCGGACTCGTTTCGGAATTCGGGCTCGACTCGGTGGGTTCCCTCGACGGCGTCGAGATCACCGGTGTCACTCTGCGTTCGACCGAGGTGGAGTCCGGTGACCTCTACGTCGGCATCCAGGGGCTCAACAGCCACGGCGCGTCCTACGCGGCGCAGGCCGCCGAGAGCGGAGCGGTCGCCGTGCTCACCGACCGCGCCGGAGCCGCCCTCGCCGCGGAAAGCGGCCTGCCGATCGTGATCGTCGAGTCGCCGCGCCTCGCGCTCGGCGAGGTGTCGGCGTGGGTGTATCGCACCAACGAGCATCCGCCGCTCATGCTCGGTATCACCGGCACCAACGGCAAGACCTCCACCGCCTACATCCTCGAGGCGATCCTCAAGCAGCTCGGGCTCGTGACGGGCCTCTCGTCCACCGCGGAGCGGCACATCGGCGACGTGAGCGTCGTGAGCCGACTCACCACCCCCGAGGCGAGCGAGATGCACGCTCTTCTCGCCCGTATGCGAGAGAGCGAGGTGCGCGCGGTCGCCGTCGAGGTGAGCGCGCAGGCCCTCACCAAGAACCGGGTGGACGGGCTCATGTTCGATGTGGTGGCCTTCACCAACCTCAGCCACGACCACCTCGACGACTACGCCGACATGGACGAGTACTTCGAAGCCAAGCTCGGCTTCTTCGACCCGGAGCGCGGAAAGCGCGGAGTCGTCTCTCTCGACACGGCCTGGGGACAGAAGGTCGTCGATCGGTCCCGCATCCCGGTCACCACCATCTCGGCGACCCCCGGCGTGGTGGGGGAGTGGAACGTCGAGATCCTCGACGAGCGCGCCTCCGGGGTGGAGTTCACCCTCACCGGGCCGGAGGGTCGTTCGATCACCACGCACGTGCCGCTCATCGGCTGGCACATGGCGGCCAACGCGGCGCTCGCGATCGTGATGCTCGTCGAGGCGGGTTTCGAACTGGAAGCCATCGGCCAGGCGATCGACGACGGCATCGACGCCTACCTGCCCGGGCGCACCGAGCGGGTCTCCGGAGACCGCGGACCGAGTGTCTACGTCGATTTCGGTCACAGTCCCGATGCCTTCCTCAACACCCTCGGCGCGGTGAGCAAATTCACCACCGGACGCGTGATCATGGTGTTCGGCGCCGATGGCGACCGCGATGCCACCAAACGCCACGAGATGGGCCGCGTCGCCTCCGAGGGTTCGGACATCCTGGTGATCACCGATCATCACCCGCGATTCGAAGACCCGGAATCCATTCGCGCGACTCTCATCGAGGGCGCGAATCTCGCCGAGCACCAGGCGGAGCTTCACGAGGTCAGTCCGCCCGAGAAGGCGATCCGGGTGGCTGTGGCGCTTGCCCAGGAGGGCGACTCCATCCTCTGGGCCGGCCCGGGGCATCAGGACTACCGCGACATCCGGGGCGAACGCACGCCGTACTCGGCCCGCGCGGAGGCCCGCGAGGCCCTGCGAGAGGCGGGTTGGGCCTAAGTGATCTCCCTCACGCTTGCCGAGCTCTCGGCGGCCGTCGGCGGCACCCTTCGTCTGGCGCCCGGAAGTCACGACTTCGACGACATCTCCGGATCGGTGCAGACCGACTCGAGGCTCGTCACCGCGGGATCGATCTTCATCGCTTTGCCCGGGGAGGTCTCCGACGGCCATCTGTTCGTGCAGGCTGCGATCGACAACGGAGCGGCGCTGGTCATCGTGGACCACGAGCTCCCGCTGCCGGTGTCCCAGGTCGTGGTGGATGACACGCTCACGGCCCTCGCCGACCTCGCCCGGTTCGTCGTGGCCCGCGTGCGCGCAGAGGGTGGCCTGAAGGTCATCGGTATCACCGGATCCAACGGCAAGACCACCACCAAGAACATGCTGCGCGCGGTGCTCGAGACGGCCGGGGCCACCATCGCCCCTCCCGGATCCTTCAACAACCAGGTCGGGGCGCCCCTCTCGATGCTCTCCATCGACTTCGGCACGCGATTCCTCGTTATCGAGATGGGGGCGTCCGCGGTCGGGGATATCGCCCGCACCGTCGGCATCGCGGTGCCGGACATCTCGGTGGTGCTCAAGGTGGGGCTCGCCCATGCCGGAGAATTCGGCGGGATCGAGCAGACCCAGCGGGCGAAGTCCGAGATCGTCACTGAGCTTCCGGCCAGCGCGGTCGCCATCCTCAACGTCGACGACGAACGCGTCGCCGCCATGGCCGCCCTCACCAAGGCCCGCCCGGTCTGGTTCGGACTGGATGCGACGGCCGATGTGCGTGGCGACGACCTTCGTGCCACCGCCTCCGGCACGGCATTCACGCTCATCGCCGGCGAGCTGCACCGGCCGGTGCAGCTGCGGATCCTGGGCGAGCACCACGTCATGAACGCCCTCGCCACACTCGCCGTTGCTCGGGAGCTCGGAGTGGACCTCGACAGCGCCATCACCGCGCTCGAGACTGTGCCGCGCGCCGAGCGCTGGCGCATGGAGGTGTTGACCCGATCCGACGGCATCGTCGTGATCAACGACGCCTACAACGCCAGCCCGGACTCGATGTCGGCAGCGCTCAAGACCCTCGCGCAGATCATCGAACCAGGTCAGCGCTCCATCGCGATTCTCGGCGAGATGACCGCTCTCGGCGAGTACTCCGACGAAGAGCACGACCGCATCGGGCGCCTCGTCGTCCGCCTCAACATCCAGAAGCTCATCGTGGTCGGCCACGGTGCCAGGCACATTCACAACGCCGCGGGCCTCGAGGGTTCGTGGGACGGGGAGTCCATGCTCGTCGCGAATGCCGACGAGGCCTATGAGCACCTGAGGGGCGACCTGCGCGCGGGCGATGTCGTGCTGGTGAAATCGTCGAAGTCCGCCAATCTCCGCTTCCTCGGTGACCGTCTCGGCGGGGTGCCCGCGTGATCGCGCTCCTCACCGCGGGCGGCGTCAGTATGGTGTTCACCCTGCTGCTGACCCCGGTGTTCGCGAAGGCGTTCCGGCGGCTGAAGCTCGGACAGTTCTACCGGGCGGACACTCCGACCGCGCACGTGATGAAGCGCGGAACGCCGTCGATGGGCGGAATCGTCTTCATCACCGCGTCGATAGTGGGCTATTTCGTCGGGCATCTCGTCGGCGGAGACTCGGTAGCCGGCACCGGCATCCTGGTGCTCGCGATGATGGCGGGCCTCGGCCTGATCGGCTTCCTCGACGACTACCTCAAGGTCAAGCGCCAGAACAGCGTGGGGCTCGCCGGCTGGTACAAGATCGTCGGTACGGTGATCGTGGCGATCGTGTTCGGCATCATCGCCATCGTCTACCGGGATGCGAACAACCGCACACCGGCCTCGACGGCGATCTCCTTCGTGCGCGACCTCAACTTCAACTTCGTCGTGGTGTTCGGAGCGACCTTCGGGATCATCCTCTTCATCGCCTGGATCGTGCTGATCACGACGGCGACCACCAATGCGGTGAATCTCGCCGACGGGCTCGATGGCCTCGCCGCCGGGTCGTCCATCTTCGCCATCGGCTCGTACATCATCATCGGCTTCTGGCAGTCGAACCAGTCCTGCTTCAGTTCGACGATCGCGGAGAGCGGCAACCTCTTCAAGTGCTACACCGTGTCTCGTCCGCTCGACATCGCGGTGGTCGCGGCCGCGATCGTCGGCTCGCTCATCGGATTCCTCTGGTGGAATACGGCTCCGGCGCAGATCCACATGGGCGACACCGGATCGTTCGGCCTCGGCGGGGCTCTCGCGGCCCTCGCGATCCTCTCCCGCACCGAGCTGCTTCTCGTGCTGATCGGCGGACTCTTCCTCGTGATCACCGGGCAGGTGATCGTGCAGCGCATCTACTTCAAGGCCACCCGCGGCAAACGGATCTGGCGCGCGAGTCCGCTGCATCACCACTTCGAGATGAAGGGCTGGGCGGAGGTCACGATCGTCGTGCGGTTCTGGATCATCTCCGGCCTCTTCGTGGCCGCCGGTGTCGGCACCTTCTACCTCGAATGGCTCTCGCGGGTTCCCTGATGTCACGAACTGCGGATGATGTGGCCGGTCTCACCGGATGGAACGCAGACTGGGCGGGGCTGCGGGTCGCCGTGCTCGGTCTGGGGATGACCGGATTCTCGGTCGCCGACACTCTTGCAGAGCTCGGGGCCGAGATTGTCGTGCTGGCCGATCGTGCCGATGGCGAGATCTCCGACCTGCTCGACGTGATCGGGGTGCGCCTCGCCGTGACCGACCTCGAAACGGAGCTCGAAACCTTCGCCCCGGAGCTCGTGGTGGTCTCGCCCGGCTTCGCCCCCTCGCATCCGCTCGTCGCGTGGTCGACCGCAGCTGGTGTGCCGGTGTGGGGGGATGTCGAGCTCGCCTGGCGACTGCGCGATCGTTCGGGTCGCGTGGCCGAATGGATCGCCATCACCGGCACCAACGGCAAGACGACGACGACGCAACTCACCAGAGCGATGCTCGTCGCGGGCGGCAAGCGGGCGATCGCCTGCGGCAACGTCGGCGTGCCCGTGCTCGACGCCGTGCGCGACCCGATCGGCTTCGATACCCTGGTCGTCGAACTCTCCAGCTTCCAGCTGCACTACCTGCAGTCCATGTCTCCGTGGTCTAGCGTGTGCCTCAACGTGGCGGACGACCACCTCGATTGGCACGGTTCGGCCGCGGCCTATCGCGCAGCCAAAGGCAGCGTCTACGAACGCACCAGGGTCGCCTGCGTCTACAACCTGGAAGACGACACCACACGAGAACTCGTCGAGGAGGCGGAGGTGGTGGACGGATGCCGCGCGATCGGCTTCGGTCGCGGCCTTCCCGGCCCGAGCGACGTCGGCCTCGTCGACGAGATCGTTGTGGACCGCGCCTTCCTGGCCGACCGCTGGCGCTCGGCCACCGAGATCACGACTGTGCACGAACTCGAGACCGTGGGTCTCGGCTCGCCCCACATGATCGCGAACGTGCTCGCCGCATCCGCCCTCGCCCGATCATTCGATGTATCGCCTGCCGACATCCGCACGGCGCTGCGAGCCTTCCGCATGGACCATCACCGCACCGAGACGATCCTCGACCGCGACGGCATCCGGTGGGTCAACGACTCAAAGGCGACGAACCCGCACGCGGCTCAGGCAGCGCTCGAATCCTTCGACTCCGTGGTCTGGGTGGTCGGCGGACTGCTCAAGGGAGTGGATGTCACCGAACTGGTGTCGGCGAACCGGGCCCGACTGCGCGCCGTCGTGCTGATCGGTGCCGATCGTTCCGCGCTTCGCGACGCGTTCCTGCGACACGCGCCATCGCTGCCCGTGTTCGAGGTCGACACCGCCGACACTAAAGAGGTGATGCCGACAGTCGTGAGACTGGCGGTCGCGGTCGCCCGGCCCGGGGACACAGTCCTTCTCGCTCCGGCGGCCGCATCCATGGACCAGTTCACCGACTACGCCGACCGGGGCAACCGGTTCGCAGACGCGGTGCGCGAGGCAGACACAGCACGAGATGCAGGCGGAGAGGGCACGAATGACCACGAGCCCCCCGCGACCCCGGGCGAAGACTAGGACAGCGGCGCGCCCCGAGCCCGGTGCCCGTCCGGCCGAACAGAACGAATCCCGCGGCCCCGCCGCCGTTGTCACCGTCAAGCGTCTCTTCGCCGCCGAGACCGGGAGTTACTTCCTCCTTCTCGGAACGACGCTCTTCCTCGTCGTCTTCGGACTGGTGATGGTGCTCTCCTCCTCTGCGGTCGAGTCGTTCAAAGCCAGTGGCGACTTCTTCAACGGCTTCATCCGCCAGGTGCTGTTCGCCGCCATCGGCGTGCCCCTGATGCTCATCGCGGCCCGCCTCCCCGCCTTCTTCTGGAAGAAATGGGCGGGCCGGTTCCTCGTGATCGCCATCGGGCTCCAGCTGCTGGTCTTCGTGCCGCACATCGGCGTCGAGATCAATGGAAACCGCAACTGGATCAACATCGCCGGCTTCACCGCCCAGCCATCGGAGCTCATCAAGGTCGCCCTCGTGCTCTGGCTCGGCAAGTCACTTGCGGGCATGCAGGATCGCCTGGACGACTGGCGGGAGCTCATCAAGCCACTCATCCCGGCGGGGCTCGCGATCGGGCTCGTCGTACTAGGTGGCGACGTCGGCACCGCGATCATCCTGCTCGCGATCGTCTTCGCCACGCTGTTCTTCGCCGGGGTCAGCATGCGGCTCTTCGCGATTCCCCTCGTGGGCATCGTTGTCGCCGGCGCCGCCATCGCGCTCGGTTCCGGCTCCCGGGCATCCCGGATCGCGGCCGTGGTGAACGGCTGCCAGACGGACACCGATCACAACGGACTCTGCTGGCAGACCGTGCACGGCTGGTGGGCGCTGGCCTCCGGTGGGATCTTCGGGGTGGGGCTCGGCAACTCGAAACTGAAATGGTCCTGGCTGCCCGAGGCTGACAACGACTTCATCTTCGCGATCATCGGCGAGGAGCTCGGCCTGATCGGCGCCATCCTCGTGCTGGTGCTGCTCCTCGTGCTCGCGGTCACCTTCGTGCGGATCATCCGGGCGCGCCCTGCTACTGACGCCTTCGCCCGCGTCGCCGTGAGCGCGGTGCTCATCTGGGTGATCGGCCAGGCCTTCGTGAACATCGCGGTTGTGCTGGGGCTGTTACCCGTGCTCGGAGTGCCGCTCCCGTTGATCTCCGCGGGAGGGTCCGCCCTCGTCACCACGCTCCTCGGCATCGGGATCGTGCTGTCCTTCGCCCGTCACGCCCCGGATGCCTCGACGACGACCGCGACCGGCGGTCGCCTGAGGTGACGCGGTATCTCCTCGCCGGTGGGGGAACCGCTGGACACGTGAACCCCCTGCTCGCCGTCGCCGACCGTCTCGTGCTGCGCGACCCGGAAGCGGTCATCCTCGTGCTCGGCACGGCGGAGGGTCTCGAAGCGCGCCTGGTGCCGGCGCGCGGCTATGAGCTCCTTGTCGTCGCCCGGCTGCCGTTCCCGCGCCGCACGAATGCCGATGCGCTGCGGTTTCCGGGCCGGTTCGGCCGGCTTGTCGCAGACATCCGCGCCCTGATCCGTGAGCATCGCATCGATGTCGTGGTGGGCTTCGGCGGCTATGTCTCCGCTCCCGCCTACCTCGCCGCCCGGCGAGAGAACGTCGCCATCGCCATTCACGAGGCGAATGCCCGGCCGGGAATGGCCAACCGGCTCGGGGCCAGACTCACCCGTTTCGTCGGCACCGCTTTCCGCTCAGCTCGTCTGCCGCACGGCCGTTTCGTCGGCATGCCCCTCCGCCGGGAGATCGAGTCGCTCGACCGGCCGGCGGAGCGACGGGAGGCCCTCGAATTCTTCGGACTCTCCTCCTCACGACCGACCCTGCTGGTGACCGGCGGGTCCCAGGGCGCCCAGCACATCAACGAGGTCGTGAACGAGTCGGCGGCGACCATCATCGGGGCCGGATGGCAGATTTTGCACGTCACGGGGGAGCGGTCGATCCTGGAGCCCACGGAGTTGGCTCACTACCTGATGGTGCCCTACTGCGACCGGATGGACCTCGCCCTTGCCGCAGCGGATCTCGCGGTCGCCCGGGCCGGAGCCGCGACGGTGAGCGAGTTCAGCGCCCTCGGGGTGCCGGCCGTGTATGTGCCCCTGGCGATAGGCAACGGCGAGCAGCGGCTCAATGCCCGCGACGTGGTGGATGCCGGAGGAGCCCTCATCGTAGACAACGCCGAGTTCACCCCGCGCTGGGTGCTCGATCACCTTGTGCCTCTGCTCGAGGACCGCGCCGCCATCGCCGCAATGGCCGCGCGCACCCTGCCGGTCGGCGTGCTCGACGGCGCCGACCGAATGGTCGACCTCGTCGGGGATGCCCGCGCCTCCACCGTAGATTTGACCCCGTGATCAAGTCAGACTTCTCCCAGTCCGTGCCCGACGATCTCGGCCGGGTGCACTTCGTGGGCATCGGCGGCGCCGGCATGAGCGGCATCGCCCGTCTCTTCCTCGAGGCCGGTGTGCCGGTCACCGGCTCTGACATCCGTGCGACGGAGACGGTGGAAGCGCTTCGAGCGAGCGGAGTCTCGATCGCCATCGGTCACTCCGCCGCCAACATCGACGGCGCGGACACCCTCATCGTCACCGGGGCGATCGCCGAAGACAATCCCGAATTCCTGGCCGCGCGCGAACGCGGCCTCCCGATAGTCCACCGAGCCCAGGCTCTGGCCTGGCTCACACGAAAGCACCGTGTGGTGGCGATCGCGGGAGCCCACGGTAAGACCACGTCGACGGCGATGATCGTGACGGCGATGCTCGCACTCGAAGCGGATCCGAGTTTCGTCAACGGGGGAGTGATCCGCTCACTCGGTGTCAGCGCCGCCACCGGCACCGGCGAGGTCTTCGTCGTGGAGGCGGACGAATCGGACGGGTCTTTTCTGCTCTACGACACCGCGATCTCGCTCATCACGAACGTCGACCCCGACCACCTCGACCACTACGGCTCGGAGGAGGCCTTCGAGGAGGCCTTCGTCACCTTCGCGCGCAAGGCCTCCGAACGGGTCGTCATCTCGAGTGACGATGCCCGCGCGGTCTCCGTGACCACGCGGCTCGCGGATCGCAGCGTGCTGACCTTCGGGCAGCATGCGGATGCGGACATCCGGCTGCACTCGATCGAGAGCACCGAGACAGTCGCCTTCACCCTGCACTTTGGGGGTGCCGACTACGCGACGCGACTCCGGGTCGCCGGACTGCATAACGCGATCAATGCCGCGGGAGCGTTCGGCGTGCTGGTCTCGCTCGGTGTCGAACCACAGGCCGCGCTCGACGCGATCGCTCTCTTCGAGGGGACGGAGCGACGGTTCGAGTTGCGCGGCACCGTGCGCGGGGTGAGCGTCTACGACGACTTCGCCCACCATCCGACGGAGATCAGGGCCGCCCTCTCCGGCGCGCGGGGAGTGGTCGGGGCCGGGCGCCTGATCCCGATCTTCCAACCCCACCTCTATTCGCGCACGAAACAGATGGCGGCCGAATTCGCCGAGACCTTCGAGTCGCTCGCCGACATCACGATCGTCGTGCCGATCTACGGCGCCCGCCAGGATCCCGAGCCGGGGGTCACCGGAGAGCTCATCACCCGGCTCTTCCGCGACCAGTCGCGCGTGCACTATTTCGACGAGTGGCAGGATGCCGCCGACTTCGCCGCCTCCATCGCGAGCGCGGGCGATTTCGTGATCCCCATGGGCGGCGGCGATGTCTACCGCATCATCCCGCAGCTTCTCGAGACCCTTGCGCTGCCGCCGGGTGAGCCCGAGGGCGAGTCCCGATGAAGAGGCCAGAGGGATTCGATCGCACGCCCGGTTCGACCACCGGAGCCACCCCGCCCCGGCTGCCCGGAACGAAGAAGCCCGCCGCGCCGTCGCCTCCGGCTCAGAGGGCTCCGGCACAAAAGATTCCGGCACAGAACGCTCCGGCACAGAAGGCTCCGGCACAGAACGCTCCAGCGCAGAAGGCTCCAGCACAGAAGTTTTCGGTTCAGAGGCCGATGGTGCCGTCTGCGCCCCCGATTCCGGGGTCCTCGGCCGATCCCGCGGCTGGGAGCGCACCGGGCCGCACGAAGCGGCCAGCGCGCATCAGACGCACGCGCTCCTCCGAACCGCAGCTCGATGCGGCGGCCCGCCACGACCTCAAACGTGCCGAGCGTGCGCGCCGCGCCTACGAGCGCGGGGAGGCGAGACGTTTCACCCGCCGGTCCCGGCGCAGGCGCATCACCTGGCTCGTGAGCGGCCTGTCCCTGCTCCTGGTCGCGGGGTTCGTCACCGGAGCGGTGTATTCCCCGCTGCTCTCGCTGAAGACGATCCGGGTCGAGGGCGCATCCCGGGTGAGTGCGGCCAGCGTCCGCGCCGCCGTCGATGGCCAGATCGGCCGGCCCCTCGCCCTCGTCGACTTCGGTTCGATCACCAGGTCTCTCGGCAAGTTCCCCCTGATCCGCAGCTTCGTCACGGAGACGGTGCCACCCGACACGCTGATCATCCGCATTGCCGAGCGGGCGCCGATCGCGACTCTCGCGACCTCGGATGGATTCTCCGTGGTCGATCCCGCCGGGATCGTCATCGACACCGCTGCAGAGCGGCAGCCCGGCTTGCCGCTCATCGAGCTCGGCTCCGCCACGGAGAAGAGTCCGGCCTTCACCGCGGCGGTCGGTGTGCTTCTCGCCCTTCCGTCCGAACTGTTGAAGAAGGTCGATACGGTCACCGCCCAGACCTCGGATGACGTGACCCTCACCCTCACCGGCGGTCAGTCCGTCGCGTGGGGGAGCGCGGAGCAGTCCGCGCTCAAGGCCAAGGTGCTCGCGGCCGTCATCACCGTGGGCGGCACGACCACGAAGTACGACGTGTCGGCTCCGACTCATCCGGTGCTCGGCGGCAACTGACGCCAATCTCGCCGCGACTTGGCGACACGCTGGACGTCTTCTCGGCAGCATCGCGCCCCGCCCCTTAACTTCGAAACAAGAAACCTATACTGAGCATAACTTTAAGGCTCAGGTAAAGGTTGAAAGTTCCTACCGGAGGCCGGACGTGACAACGAACCAGAACTACCTAGCCGTGATCAAGGTCGTCGGCATAGGCGGCGGCGGAGTCAATGCCGTCAACCGAATGATCGAACTCGGCCTTCGCGGCGTCGAATTCATCGCCATCAACACCGACGCCCAGGCGCTGCTGATGAGCGACGCGGACGTCAAGCTCGACGTCGGACGCGAGCTCACCCGCGGACTCGGCGCCGGCGCCGACCCCGAGGTCGGCCGCCGCGCAGCCGAGGATCACGCGGAAGAGATCGAAGAGGCACTGGCCGGCGCGGACATGGTCTTCGTGACAGCGGGAGAGGGTGGCGGAACCGGCACCGGCGGCGCGCCAGTCGTAGCGCGGATCGCGAAGTCCATCGGAGCGCTCACCATCGGTGTCGTCACGCGACCGTTCGGATTCGAGGGCAAGCGCCGAGCCGCACAGGCAGACGTGGGAGTCGCCGCCCTCAAGCAGGAGGTCGACACCCTCATCGTGGTGCCCAACGATCGCCTCCTCGAGATCAGCGACCGTGGTATCTCGTTCCTCGAAGCGTTCGCCACCGCCGACCAGGTGCTCCTCGCCGGTGTGCAGGGCATCACCGACCTCATCACGACCCCCGGACTCATCAACCTCGACTTCGCCGACGTCAAGTCGGTGATGCAGGGGGCCGGATCGGCGCTCATGGGAATCGGCTCGAGCCGCGGCGCGGATCGGGCCATCAAGGCCGCTGAGCTCGCCGTTGCGAGCCCGCTCCTCGAGGCGTCCATCGATGGAGCCCACGGGGTGCTCCTGTCGATCCAGGGCGGATCAAACCTCGGGATCTTCGAGATCAACGACGCGGCCCGGCTCGTGCAGGAGGCCGTGCACCCCGAGGCCAATATCATCTTCGGTGCGGTGATCGATGACACCCTCGGCGACGAGGTGCGGGTCACGGTCATCGCTGCCGGTTTCGACGGCGGAGAGCCTGTGCTGAAGAAGGAAGAACGTCGCGGCAGCACCGGCGACGTCACGGCCTCCGCGCCTGTCTTCGCTTCAGCGCCCGCCGCCACCGGTGCCATCGAGCCGGAGACGAGCAGCGTGCCCAACTGGGCCGCAGAGCCCGAAGTTCCTACCGCGCCGAAAGACCCGGTATTCGATGACGGCGATGACGACCTGGATGTCCCCGATTTCCTCAAGTAGTCCCACCCTCGCGGAGCGCCTCGAAGTAGTGCGCGCGGGCATCGCTGCGGCGGCCCTCGAGGCGGGACGCGGGGTGGACGAGATCACGACCATCGTCGTGACCAAGTTCCACCCTGCATCCCTGGTGCGGGAGTTGTACGCCCTCGGGGTGCGTGAGGTGGGGGAGAACCGCCACCAGGAGGCTCAGGCCAAGGCCGCGGAACTCGCCGATCTCGATCTGGGCTGGAACTTCATCGGCCAACTCCAGAGCAAGAAGGCGAAGCAGGTGCGCGCGTACGCGCATTCCGTTCATTCGCTCGACCGGACATCCGTCATCGAGGCGCTCGGCAGCGAGCACGGAGCGTCGGTCGAGTGCTTCGTGCAGCTCAATCTCACCGATGATCCCGGCCGAGGCGGCATTCGGGACGCCGAGCTCGAGCAGACGACGGAACTCGTGCTCGCGACTCCGGGCCTCGAACTGCTCGGCGTGATGGCCGTGGCTCCCGTGGGTGAAGATCCGAGGCCAGCATTCGTGCGGGTGCGCGAGGCCTCAGAGCGGATGCGGCGGCTCGCGCCCGACGCGCGCTTCATCTCCGCCGGAATGTCGGGCGACTATCGGGAGGCGATTCTCGAGGGCGCGACACACCTGCGGATTGGTTCCGCAATCACGGGAAACCGCCCGACCCCCGGTTAATCTGAATTCATCAGTTCCACCACAGGAGGCACGTAATGGCTAACCCACTTCGCAAGACCATGGTCTACCTTGGCCTCGCCGATGAGGAGTTCGACTACGAGGATGCCGCGCCCGTGGCTCCGGCACCTGTCGCCCGCGAGGTGCGGGAGTCTGCCCAGGCCGCGCAGTCCTCCGGTACCCGCGCCCCCGTCACGCCCCTTCGCCGCGCTCCATCACAGAAGAATGCCTCACACTCCGATATGAACGAGATCCTCACCGTCCACCCGCGCCAGTACAAAGACGCTCAGGCCATCGCCGAGGCGTTCCGCGACGGCATCCCGGTGATCATCAACCTCTCCCAGATGAGTGAGCCGGAAGCCCGTCGACTCGTCGACTTCGCGAGTGGACTGTCGCAGGGTCTCTACGGCAAGATCGAGCGCGTCACCAGCAAGGTCTTCCTACTGTCTCCGGCGCACGTCGCCGTCAGCGGTGACCAGGCCTCCGTTGAGTCCGACGTCGATGCGTCGTTCTTCGCCCAGTCCTGAGCGATCCTGCCAGTCCTCGTCCAATAAGACGCTCCCGGTAAGTGCTCCCGGCGCGCGCGCCCTAGTCTGACAACGTGACCTCAAACCCCTTCGCCATCCCAGCCAGCATCGCGTATTACCTGCTGCTGCTGTATTTCTTCGTGCTGTGGGGCAGATTCATCCTCGATCTCGTGCGCAACTTCTCGCGGGGATGGCGCCCGCACGGCTTCGGCCTCGTGGTCTCCGAGTTCGTCTTCGCCCTCACCGACCCGCCCATCTCCCTCGTGCGACGGGTCATCCCCACGATCCGTATCGGCGGATTCGCGCTCGACTTCGCCTGGAGCATCGTGATGATCGTCACGCTGATCCTGCTCTCCATCGCATCCGCCCTCAGCGTCTGATGCATCCGATGCCGGTTTCGCTCCGGCTGGTGGGGTACGGCGCGCCGTAGCCCGGGATGCACAGCACTCCCTGTGTACTCTGGGAGCGTGGTCGAACACCACGCGGCATCACGACCCGATGACGCCGTCAGTTTGCTAGCGTTAGCTGACTGTTATTAGCGCTGTACCAGATGAGTTTTTTGAGGTGGCACCCATGGCACTTACGCCTGAAGATGTAGTCAACAAGCGATTCCAGCCGACCAAATTCCGTGAAGGGTACGACCAGGACGAGGTCGATGACTTCCTGGACGAGGTCGTCGTGGAGCTTCGCCGTCTCAACCAGGAGAACGAGGAGCTACGCCAGCGCCTCGTGGCCGGCGAGTCCCGCATCAGCGAGCTCCAGCGCAGTGCCGCGCAGCCCGCCGCCCTCACCGAGGCCCCGCAGCCCCAGGCTCCGGCCGAGCAGGGCCAGCTCGCCCAGGCTCTGCCCCGCTTCGGCGAGACCCCCGTCGCCGCTCCCATCGAGCCCGCTCCCGCACCCGTGCCGGCTCCGATCGCCTATCCCTCGCCAGAACAGAACGCGATCGATTCTGGCAACACCAACAACCTCCTGCAGCTGGCGCGCAAGCTCCACGAGGAGCACGTGCGCGAGGGCATCGAGAAGCGCGACGCGCTCATCGCCGAGGGCCACGCCACCGCCGCTCGGGTCGTGAGCGAGGCCGAGGCAGCGCAGCGTTCACAGATCTCCCAGCTCGACAACGAGAAGGCTGCTCTCGAGCAGCAGAAGACCACGATCGAGCACCAGATCGAAGACCTGCGCACCTTCGAGCGGGAGTACCGACAGAAGCTCAAGGGCTACATCGAGGGCCAGTTGAAGGAGCTCGACGCCACCGAGCCCGCTCCGGCAGCCCCCGAAACCCCGGCTCCTGTCGCCTCCGCCCCTGTCGCCGCGGCCCCGTACGAGAGCGTGCCGGCAACCAGCGGATCCTATGACCTCGGCTCGTCCGACGGTGTGCAGTCGCCGCCCGCCAGCTTCCAGGGCTTTGGCGGCAACTGAACCGCAGGCGAAGGATCCCGCGTCCAAGGTCAGCGGCTCGGCGGTCAGCGTCAGGGCGCTCATCGCGCTGGCCCTCGTCGCGGTAGTCGTCTACAGTCTCGACCAACTCACCAAGTTTCTCATCGTCAGCAAGCTGGCTGAGGGGGAGCAGGTGAAGGCGATCGGGGAGCTCCTGCAGTTCCACTTCGTCAAGAATTCGGGTGCGGCCTTCTCGATCGCGAGCGGGTCCACCTGGATCTTCTCCATCGCGGCATCCGCCGTCACGATCTTCATCATCGGGTTCGCGCGCCGCATCCGTTCGGTCGGCTGGGCAGTGCTGTTCGGGATGCTCCTCGGCGGCACCACCGGAAACCTCACCGACCGCCTCTTCCGGGAGCCGGGTTTCGGAGTCGGACACGTCATCGACTTCATCCAGGTGCAAGGCTTTCCGGCGATCTTCAACATCGCGGATTCGTTCATCGTCGCGAGCATGGGGCTCTTCATCTTGCTGACGCTCCGGGGAATCGGGCTCGATGGTCGCAAGGCATCCGACCGTCATCCCGCAGTGGCGACCGAAGCCGGGGCTGACGTCTCTCACACCGATATCCACACCACCGACACCAAGTAGGCATCCCCATGGAATCGCGCAGCCTCCCTGTACCGGACGGGCTCGCCGGGGAACGTGTCGACGCCGCCCTCGCGAAGCTGATGGGCTTCTCGCGCAACTTCGCCGCGGAGATCGCCGAAGCCGGGGGAGTGGTCGCCGACGGGATCACGCTGGGCAAATCCGACCGGTTGCGGGCCGAGAGCTGGCTCGAGGTCACCTGGCAGCCGAAGGTCGCCCCGTCGATCGAACCCATCGTCGTTCCCGATCTCGGCATCGTGTACGACGATGACGACATCGTGGTGGTGGACAAGCCCGTCGGCGTCGCTGCGCACCCCTCGGCGGGATGGACCGGACCGACGGTGCTGGGGGCACTGGCGGGAGCGGGATTCCGCATCTCCACCTCTGGCGCTGCGGAGCGCGCGGGAATCGTCCATCGCCTCGATGCGGGCACGAGCGGTCTCATGGTCGTGGCGAAAAGCGAGCGCGCCTACACGGAACTCAAGCGGCAGTTCCACGATCGCGAGGTCGACAAGATCTATCACGCCGTCGTTCAGGGGCATCCGGATCCGCTCTCCGGAACTATCGATGCGCCGATCGGGCGGCACCAGTCATCGAGCTGGAAGTTCGCGGTCACCTCGGACGGCAAGAACTCCGTGACCCACTACGAGACTCTCGAGGCCTTTCCCAGCGCCTCGCTGCTCGAAGTGCACCTCGAGACAGGCCGCACGCACCAGATCCGGGTTCATATGGCAGCCCAAAGGCACCCCTGCGTTGGCGACGCGATGTACGGGGCCGACCCCACGATCTCCGCGCGACTCGGCCTCACCCGGCAGTGGCTGCACGCGAAACAGCTCGGTTTCACGCACCCCGGAACGCAGGAGAGGGTGCTCTTCACGAGCGAGTATCCGGCCGACCTGCAACACGCGCTCGACGTGCTCCGCGGCGACTGACCGAGGCTTAAGCTGGATGCCCACCCCCGGTCAGTAAGGCTCAGGAATTGCCCCACAGCAACGATTCATTCGTGCACCTGCACGTGCATAGCGAATATTCGATGCTCGATGGTGCCGCCCGCATCGGCCCGCTGATGAAGGCGGCTTCCGAGCAGGAGATGCCGGCCATCGCGATGACCGACCATGGCAACATGTTCGGCGCGTACGACTTCTGGAAGCAGGCGACGGCCAACGGGGTGAAGCCGATCATCGGCACCGAGGCTTACATCACGCCCGGCACCGCGCGCCAGGACCGCACCAGGGTGAAGTGGGGTGCGAACCACCAGAACCAGGATGACGTCGGCGGTTCGGGTTCGTACACGCACATGACACTGCTCTCGCAGAACAACGAGGGCATGCACAACCTGTTCCGGCTCTCCTCCCTCGCCTCGATCGAGGGCTATTACTTCAAACCGCGCATGGACCGGGAGCTGCTCAGCACCTACAGCAGTGGCATCATCGCGACCACGGGATGCGTGGGAGGCGAGGTGCAGACGAGGCTCCGTCTCGGCCAGTACGAGGAGGCCCGAAAGGCCGCCGCCGACTTCCGGGACATCTTCGGCGAGGGCAATTTCTTCGCCGAGGTGATGGACCACGGCATCGATATCGAACGCCGCACCATGGAAGACCTGCTGCGGCTCGCCAAAGACCTGAACCTCCCGCTGCTGGCGACGAACGATCTCCACTACACGCACGCCCACGACTCCACCGCCCACGCGGCGCTGCTCTGCGTGCAGTCCGCGTCGACGCTCGACGACCCCAACCGCTTCAAGTTCGATTCGAACGAGTTCTACCTCAAGTCGGCCGCCGAGATGCGGCACCTGTTCCGCGACCATCCCGAGGCCTGCGACAACACGCTCCTCATCGCAGAGCGGTGCGACGTGACCTTCGAACACCGCAACCTCATGCCGCGCTTCCCGGTGCCCGAGGGGGAGACCGAAGCCACCTGGTTCGAGAAGGAGGTGAACGCTGGCATGCTGCGGCGCTTCCACAATGCGCCGTCGGAGGCGCACCTCGCCCAGGCGAAGTACGAGGTAGACGTGATCAAGCAGATGGGATTCCCCGGCTACTTCCTCGTCGTGGCGGACTTCATCACCTGGGCGAAGGCGCAAGGCATCCGGGTCGGGCCGGGGCGCGGATCCGCTGCCGGCTCCATGGCCTCCTACGCGATGGGCATCACCGAACTCGACCCGCTGGCGCACGGCCTCATCTTCGAGCGGTTCCTCAATCCCGAGCGCGTGTCGATGCCCGATGTGGATGTCGACTTCGACGATCGGCGACGCGGCGAGGTCATCCGTTATGTCACCGAGAAGTACGGCGACGACCGGGTCGCGCAGATCGTCACCTACGGCACGATCAAGGCGAAGCAGGCCCTCAAGGACTCGGCCAGAGTGCTCGGGATGCCTTACGCGGTGGGCGAGAAGCTCACGAAGGCGATGCCCCCGGCCATCATGGGCAAGGACATCACCCTCAGCGAGGTGCTCGACAAGGCCGCCCCACGCTGGAAGGAGGCCGCAGACTTCCGTGCCGTGCTCGAGACCGACCGGGATGCCGCGACGGTCTTCGAGACCGCGCAGGGCATCGAGAACCTCAAGCGCCAGTGGGGAGTGCACGCCGCGGGAGTGATCCTCTCGGCAGAGCCGCTCATCGACGTGCTGCCGATCATGAAGCGTGAAGACGACGGCGCGATCATCACCCAGTTCGACCAGCCGCCGCTCGAGTCCCTCGGGCTCATCAAGATGGACTTCCTCGGGCTCCGCAACCTCACCGTCATCGAAGACGCGCTGCGGATGATCGAGAGGAACACCGGCTCCAAACTCGTGATCGAAGACCTCGACCTCGATGCCGACCAGAAGACGTACGACCTGCTGGCCCGCGGCGACACGCTCGGCGTGTTCCAGTTGGACGGCGGGCCGATGCGCTCGCTGCTCAAGCAGCTCAAACCGACGAACTTCGAAGACATCTCTGCGGTGATCGCCCTGTACCGGCCCGGCCCCATGGGAATGAACTCCCACACCAACTACGCGCTGCGCAAGAACGGCCTGCAGACGATCGACGCGATCCATCCCGAGCTCGCGGAGCCGCTGCGGGAGAGTCTCGGCATCACCTACGGTCTCATCGTCTACCAGGAGCAGGTGATGTCGGTCGCCCAGAAGGTGGCCGGGTTCACCCTGGGACAGGCCGACGTGCTCCGGCGGGCGATGGGCAAGAAGAAGAAGTCGGAGCTCGACAAGCAGTACGCCGACTTCGAGGCCGGTATGACCGGCAACGGCTACAGTGCCCAGGCGGTGAAGGTGCTCTGGGACACCCTGATGCCCTTCGCCGACTACGCCTTCAACAAGGCCCACAGCGCCGGCTACGGCGTGCTGAGCTACTGGACCGCCTACCTCAAGGCCAACCATCCCGCCGAATACATGGCGGCGCTCCTCACCAGCGTCGGAGACTCGAAAGACAAGCTCGGGATGTACCTGAGCGAGTGCCGCCGCATGGGCATCCGGGTGCTTGCCCCGGACGTGAACGAGTCGAGCGGAGACTTCACCGCGGTGCCCAATGAGGCGGGGGTGGGCGACATCCGCTTCGGTCTCGGCGCGATCCGCAATGTCGGAACCAACGTCGTCGAAGCGATCGCGAAGTCCAGGGAGGAGAAGGGCCGCTTCGAGTCCTTCCACGACTTCCTTCGCAAAGTGCCGATCCAGGTCGCCAACAAGCGCACGGTGGAATCGCTCATCAAGTCCGGCGCCTTCGATTCCACCCGGGCGACCCGACGGGCGCTCCTGGAGATCCACGAGGATGCCATCGACTCCGCCGTGAGCGACAAGCGGGCCGAGGCCAACGGACAGGTCGGGTTCGACTTCGACAGCCTCTGGGATGAACCGCAGGCCGTGAACCGGGTGCCCGATCGCCCCGAGTGGTCGAAGCGCGACAAGCTCGCGTTCGAGCGCGAGATGCTCGGGCTCTACGTGTCTGATCATCCGCTCGCCGGTCTCGAGCTCCAGCTGGCGAAGCTCGCCGGTTCGACGATCACCGACGTTCTCGCCGGAGAGGTCGCCGGAGACGGGGAACACGTGACAGTCGCCGGTCTGATCACCTCTGTGCAGCATCGCACGGCTCGAAATTCCGGCAACCAGTACGGGCTCATCACCGTCGAGGACTTCGCGGGGGAGATCACGGTGATGTTCCTGGGCAAGGCATATCAGGAGTTCTCACCCGCGCTCACCAACGATGCCATCGTCGTCGTTCGCGGACGGGTCAGCATGCGCGACGACGGAATGAACCTGCACGCGTCGAGCATGTTCACGCCCGACCTCGGCCAGAGCCTCGGTTCGGGACCGCTCACTATCTCGATGCCGGAATTCCGGGCGACGACGGATGTGGTGACGCAGTTGAACGACGTGCTCATCCGGCACTCCGGCGACACCGAGGTGCGGCTCAAGCTCGTCAAGGGCGAGACCGCGCGGGTGTTCGAGATCCCGTTCCCGGTCTCGGTCAATGCCGACCTCTACGGCGAGCTCAAGTCGCTCCTCGGTCCGAACTGCGTGGTCTGACCGCTCGGTCGACTAGGGCTGCAGCACGATCGGCGGGTAGCTGATGCGGGTGGAATACCAGTTCCAGCGACCGCCGGCCGTCTGCTCGATGTAGGCGTAGACGGGCTGGGTCGCTGGCAGGTTCGAGTAGACGATCGAGATCGACTGGGTTCCGTTCACCACCCGGGTGCCGAGGCCGGACACGCCGGGCAGGAACGACAGCCCCTGAACTGTGAAGGTGACGGGCCCCGAGGTCTCCACGGCGAAGGAGATCACATAGGTCGCTGGCGACGTCGCCCCGTAGGCGCCGGGCTCGAAGTGCACCTGGGCAGTGGGATTGCGGCTCGGGGTCAGGGCGCGCTCGAAGCCCGCGTAGGGGGTCGCCGCATCCGTCTGCACGATCGTGGGCATGATCAGCGTGGTGTTGGTGCGCCCGAGCCCGATGGTCTTGGTGGGGCTGAGGGTGTCGATGGTGCGGAACCAGAGGTGCCAGGGAATGTAGCGATTCGACGGCGTGTAGGGGAGGGCCACATCGCGCAGGTCGAGTGTGTCGGCGAACGAGTCGACATCGGCCGAGGTCCGGTCGAATCGGGTGTGATCGAGCTCGGTGCGGTCGAGTTCGGTGTGGTCGAGATCCGGGGTCTCGGCGCGGGAATCGATGGTGGTCATGGAATGCTCCTCAGTGACGGGACTGATTTATCCCGGTACCACCAAGGAGCACACTGCCCCGGATCAGATACACCCCGGGGGATACACCCCGGGGGAAAGGGCAACGCGCCGACTAGACGGTCTCGCCGGGCTTCAGGTAGGTGCGCTCGTGATAGAGCAGCGCGGCATCCGGTTCCCCCAGGGCGCCTTCTTCTACCTGCACCACGACCACGACGTTGTTGGCGACGGGGAAGCGCTCCACGATGCGCCCGACCATCCACGAGGTGACGCCCTCGAGGATAGGGAGGCCGTGCGGCCCCGGCGCCCAGTGATCGCCTTCGAAGCGCAGGTCGTGGTCCCCGGACATCCGCTCCGCCAGGTGGCGCGTCCGCGCCCCCATGGTCTGGATGGCCACCCAGTCCGTGCCGGCGACGGCGGGCCAGGCGCTGGCCACCTTCGCCATGTTGAAGGTCGCCAGCGGCGGCACGGCGGCGAGAGAGGCGAGGGATGTCGCGGTGAATCCGACGGGCTTGCCCTCCGGAGTGAGGGCGGTGATCACGACGACACCGGCCGCATGTCGGCGGAACGCGTGCTTGAACGCGGCGAGACCGTCCGGCTCTTCCGGTGTGACCACGGGCGCTTTCTCATCCATACGGCTATCAATTCTGTGTCGACTGGCGATATTCCCCCGGCGGTCGGGTGACTCCCACGAAGGTGCCAGAGAGGGTCCCCTAGGATTGGCTCGCCATGATCCAGACCATTGACCTTCGGGGACTTAAGCCTAGCCGCGCCGAATTGCTCGCCCTCGTTCCGAGGTCACTAACCGACGTAAACGCCGCGTCGGCGATCGCGCAAGAGCTCATCTCCGACGTGCGAGAGCGGGGCGAGGAGGCCATTCTCGACCAGGCCGAACGGTTCGACGGCGCGCGCCCGGCGCTCGTGCGTCAGGATGTCGCGCACATCTCGGCGGCCGTGCGAGCCCTCAGCGTTCCGGTGCGCGACGCGCTCGAAGAGGCGATCGTGCGCGTGCGTGCGGCCTCGGAGGCCCAGCTGCCCTCGCCGCGTGTGACCACTCTCGGGCCCGGCGCCGAGGTCATCCAGCGCTGGAGCCCGGTTGCCCGCGTCGGCCTGTACGTGCCCGGCGGCAAGGCCGTGTACCCCTCGAGCGTCGTCATGAACGTGGTGCCCGCGCAGGTCGCGGGGGTGTCTTCCGTGGCGCTCGCCTCGCCGGCGCAGCGACAGTTCGACGGAGACATCCACCCCACCATCCTCGGAGCGGCAGGGCTTCTCGGCATCGACGAGGTCTACGCCATGGGCGGTGCCGGTGCGATCGGCGCCTTCGCCTGGGGGGTTCCCGGTCTCAGCCTCGATCCCGTCCAGGTGATCACCGGCCCGGGCAATGTCTACGTGGCCGCGGCCAAGCGCATCGTGCGCGGCCAGGTCGGAATCGACTCCGAGGCCGGGCCGACAGAGATCCTGGTGATCGCGGATGCCACCGCCGATCCGTTCCTCGTCGCGACCGACCTGATCAGCCAGGCCGAGCACGACGAACTCGCCGCCGCGGTGCTGGTCACGGACTCGGTGGACCTCGCCGACCGCGTGCAGGAGCAGCTCCTCAGGCTCGCCCCCCTCACGCCGCACAGCTCTCGCGTCGACATCTCGCTTCGTGGCGTGCAGTCGGCGGTCGTGCTCGTCGACAACATGGTGGCCGCCGCGGCCTTCAGCAACGTCTATGGGCCGGAGCACCTCGAGATCCAGACGGCCGACCCCGGCCAGGTGCTCGATCTCATCGAGAGCGCCGGCGCGATCTTCCTCGGAGCGCACTCGCCCGTGAGCCTCGGCGACTACCTCGCCGGGTCGAACCACGTGCTCCCCACCGGAGGGCAGGCGAGATTCACGCCCGGTCTCGGTGCCTACACCTTCCTGCGCCCCCAGCAGGTGATCCGCTACGACCGCGACGCACTCAAAGCCGTGGGAGACAGGGTGGTCGCGCTGGCGACCGCCGAAGACCTGCCTGCGCACGCCGCCGCGATCACCGCGCGGTTCGCCGGACAGTAGCCAACGCCGCGAGCGAGCCTCGGCGCGGTATCCTGTCAGCACCATGTTCTGCCCCTTCTGCAGGTATCCCGATTCCCGTGTCATCGACTCGCGCACGAGCGACGACGGCATGTCGATCCGCCGTCGCCGCCAGTGTCCGGACTGCGGCCGACGCTTCTCCACCACCGAGACCGCGAGTCTCAACGTCGTGAAGCGCAGCGGCGTCGTGCAGCCCTTCAGCCGGGAGAAAATCGTCTCCGGCGTGCGCAAAGCCTGCCAGGGCCGACCGGTCACCGATACGGATCTGGCGATGCTCGCCCAGCGGGTCGAGGAGACGATTCGTGCCACCGGCGCGTCCCAGGTGGATGCGAACGACATCGGACTCGCGATCCTGCCTCCACTGCGAGAGCTCGACGAGGTCGCCTACCTGCGCTTCGCCAGCGTCTATCAGGGGTTCGACTCCCTCGAGGACTTCGAGGCGGCCATCACCCTCCTCCGGGTCGAACACGACGCCGCAGCCGAGGTCACCGAGAACTGATGGCGGCCGCCGGGCCGGTAGCCTGAACCTGGCATGTATCGACTACTCTTCAGGCTCGTCCTCACCCGGCTCGATCCGGAGACCGCGCACCACCTCGCGTTCGACGTGATCCGCTGGCTTCCTCGCATCGGACTCGGCGCTATCCTCCGACGACTCAGTCGTCCCGGCCCGTCCCTCGCGGTCGAGACCCTTGGCCTGAGATTCGGCTCACCTTTCGGCGTCGCCGCCGGTTTCGACAAGGACGGCCGAGCAATCCAGGGCCTCGGCCAGCTCGGATTCGGCCACGTTGAGGTTGGCACCATAACGGCGATCGCGCAGCCGGGAAACGAGCGTCCGCGCCTGTTCCGGCTGATTCGCGACAACGCGGTGATCAACCGCATGGGCTTCAACAATCGGGGAGCGGCGGATGCGGCACCTCGATTCGCGCGCGAGCTGGCCCGCGGCATCCGTCCGGTCATCGGCGCGAATATCGGAAAGAGCCGCGTCGTCGATGTGGATGACGCGATCGCCGACTATCTCGTCAGCGCACGCCTGCTGGCGCCGGTGAGCGACTACCTCGCGGTGAACGTGAGTTCCCCGAACACTCCGGGTTTGCGCGGACTGCAGGAGCTCGACAAGCTCACCCCCCTGCTCACCGCCGTGAACGCCGCCGCGGGAGACACCCCCGTGCTCGTGAAGATCGCGCCGGACCTCACCGACGACCAGGTGCGGCGAATCGCTGAACTCGCGGTGGAACTCGGCCTCGCCGGCATCATCGCCACAAACACGACCCTGTCCCGTGACGGGCTGGTGACAGATGCTGCGATCGTCGAGGCTGCAGGAGCGGGAGGGCTCTCCGGCGCTCCCCTCGCCGGCCGATCGATCGCGGTGCTCCGCATCATCCGCACCGCCGTGCCGGAGGACTTCTGCGTGATCTCCGTCGGGGGAGTGGACACCGCCGCGGACGTAGCAGAACGCCTCGCCGCCGGTGCGACCCTCGTGCAGGGCTACACCGCGTTCCTCTACCGTGGGCCACTCTGGGCGCGGTCGATCAACCGCGGGTTGGCGAAGCTCGGCCGCTGAGCCGAATGCCGCTGAGCCGCTGAGGCGAATGCCGCTGAGCCGAAACGAGCCGCTGAGGCGAACGCGGCTGAGGCCGCATTCCACCGGGCCGCGTTCCGCCGAACGCTGCCGGCGCGATATCCGCCGCGGCGGGGGATACGCCCTGTCGCGGCGGCATATTGGTACCGCGGAGGGAGTCATAACTCCCGCCGCGAGGTCTTAGTCCCGCCAAGAGCCGCGAGGGAGCTTATTCCCGCCACGAGCGTCGAGGGAGCCCAGTCCCGCCGCGAGCGTGGCGGGGGATACGCCCTCTCGCGGCGGCATAGTGGCACCGCGGAGGGGGTCGTAAACCCCGCCGCGAGGTCGTAGTCCCGCCGCGAGGTCGTAGTTCCGGTCCCGCTAAGAGCCGCGAGGGAGCCTGGTCCCGCCGCGAGCCGCGAGGGACGCCCGCCGCCCCGCGCAGACGGGGTGCGCGTCAGGCCGGGAAGTCTCCGCGCTTCACCTGAGGCTTCGGCAGGCGCATCGGACGAAGCTGCAGGGCCCGCATGGCGGTGTACCAGCGGTTGCCCTTCTGCACCTTCTCTTCGCCGTATTTCGCGGTCAGCTTGCGTTGGATCAGCACACCGGCGATGATGCAGTCGATAACGGCGATGAGGAAGAAGCCCCAGAGCGCGAAGATGGCGATCGACTGGACGACGGCGTTGTTGATGAAGGTGAGGATGATCACCAGGAACATCACCGGGATGATCAGTTCGCCGACGCTCCAGCGTGCATCGACGTAATCGCGGATGTAGCGACGCTGCACACCCTTGTCCTTCGTCGGCAGGTACTTCTCTTCGCCCTTCGCCATGCCGACGCGGGCTTTCTCGCGCGCTTCGTTCATCTTGGCGCGGGAGGCCTTGTTGCCGGCCTTGCGGTCGCTCGACACGAGCGGGCGCATGTTCGCGGCCTCGCGCTCCTTGCGCGTCGGCGTGGCATGACCCTTGCCGCTCGAAATGCTGTCTGTGTTGAGGTCGTAACCGGCCGCCGGGTCGGTCTTGCTCGAACTGTCTGGCTTGGCCACTGGAGATTCCTACCGATCGATGTCTGCTTAAGATTACCTTCATGTCTTCTCCAGCGGCCACACGTCCAGAACTCCTCCAGACTCTCCGCGACTCCGTCGCCGGCGGATTCCCCGTCGCCGTCGCCGATCTGTCGAAACTGGTGCGCATCCCCTCGGTCTCTTGGGCTGCCTTCGATCCGCAGCCGGTCAGCGATAGCGCGGATGCCGTTGCCGCCCTCGTCACCGGGCTCGGTGTCTTCGAGACGGTGCAGGTGGCTCGCGCCCCGATCGGAACGGGGGCGGATGCCCCGCTCGGCCAGCCCGCCGTTCTCGCGACTCGCGCCGCCCGCAACGGGCGGCCCACCATCCTGCTCTATGCGCACCACGACGTGCAGCCGCCCGGCAAGGACGAGGACTGGGACTCCCTCCCCTTCGAGCCAACAGTGCGGGGCGACCGCCTGTATGGTCGCGGCGCCGCAGACGACAAGGCCGGAGTCATGGCCCACATCGCCGCGATCCGTTCCTTCGTCGAGACCGTGGGACCGGACTTCGACCTGGGGCTCGCGCTCTTCATCGAGGGGGAGGAGGAGTTCGGTTCGCGATCGTTCACGAACTTCCTCAGCGCGCACCGGGCGGAACTGGCCGCGGGCGTCATCGTCGTCGCCGATTCCGACAACTGGGACGTCGACACCCCGGCCCTCACCGTCGGTCTCCGCGGTAATGTCACGTTCCGCCTCACGGTCTCGACGTTGGAGCACGCCTCACACTCCGGAATGTTCGGGGGAGCGGTTCCGGATGCCATGCTCGCGGCCATCCGCCTGCTGGCCACCCTGCACGCCGAAGACGGATCCGTCGCGGTCGAGGGCCTCAGCTCGCGGGAGGCCGCGACGCCCGATTACCCCGAGGAGCAGCTGCGCCACGAGGCGGCCCTGCTCGAAGGCGTGTCTCCGATCGGCTCCGGCACCATCCTCAGTCGCCTCTGGTCCAAACCGGCCATCACCATCACGGGAATCGATGCTCCGAGCGTCGGGAACGCCTCGAACACGCTTTCCCCCTCGGTCAGCGTCAAGATCAGCGCGCGGATCGCCCCCGGCCAGCAGGGCACCGAGGCCTTCGCGGCCCTCGAGAGCCACCTCCGCTCGAACGCGCCATTCGGTGCCCACATCGAGATCGACGACGTGGACACCGGAAACGGATTCCTGGTCGACACGAGCGGCTGGGCGGTGACCGAGGCGAAGACCTCGATGACGGATGCCTGGGGAGTCGACGCCGTCGAGACCGGTATCGGCGGGTCGATCCCCTTCATCGCCGACCTCGTCGAGATGTTCCCCGCGGCACAGATCCTCGTGACCGGGGTCGAGGATCCCGACTCGCGCGCGCACAGCCCCAATGAGTCTTTGCACCTCGGAGTGTTCCAGCGGGCGATCCTCACGGAGGCAGTTCTGCTTGCGCGACTCAACGAACGCCACTGAGACGCGCGCGGAAGCTCGCAGGAACAATATCCAGCATCCGATGCTTACACTTGATACCAGAAGTCGCCGACCCTAAGGAGTTGTCATGACCGACACCGCGCTGACCGACACCGCGCTGACTGAAACCAAGTCCGTCGAGACGACGTCCGAAGCCTCCGCTCACGGCGTCGGCCTCACCGACACCGCAGCCACGAAGGTGCGCAGCCTGTACGAGCAGGAGGGCCGAGACGACCTCCGCCTCCGTGTCGCCGTGCAGCCCGGCGGATGTTCCGGCCTCATCTACCAGCTCTACTTCGACGAGCGCCTGCTCGACGGCGACGCCACCGTCGACTTCGACGGTGTCGAGGTCGTCGTCGACAAGATGAGCGTGCCCTACCTCGATGGCGCCACCATCGACTTCGAAGACACCATCCAGAAGCAGGGCTTCACCATCGACAACCCCAACGCCTCGGGCAGTTGCGCGTGTGGAGACAGTTTCCACTGAGGCCAGACCCGTAGTGAGAGCACGCTAACAGCGGGCTCCCACGCGGCATCCAGAGAAGGGAATCGCCGACGGCGGTTCCCTTTTTTGCTGCTCGAATGCAGGGAAATTGCCGGTTCGGGGGCCCATTCCGTCCGAGAGCGCGCGTCCTGCGGAGTAGGCTAAGACCACCAAATATGCTGGGATTCGTCCCAGCAGTTGTCCTGTATGTCCGTGTCATCCGAGAGGTTCCAGGTGCGCTCCAACCGCCGTCTTCGATGGGCAGTAGCTCCAATCGCTGTCACGCTCGTCGTCATTCTGGCCGGCTGTAGCCAGCAGCAGCTTCGGGGCTTCCTCCCCGAAGGCTCCGCCGGCGCGACCAACCACACCTCGGGCATCACCGGCCTCTGGGTCACGTCCTGGATCGTGCTGCTCGCCGTCGGCATCATCACCTGGGGCCTCATCATCTGGGCCGCCATCGTCTACCGCCGCCGCAAGGGTCAGACCGGCCTTCCGGTGCAGTTGCGCTACAACCTGCCGATCGAGATCTTCTACACGATCGTGCCGCTCATCCTCGTGCTCGGTTTCTTCGCCTTCACGGCCAAGGAGCAGAACTCGATCGAGCACGTCGTGAAGAACCCCGACGTCAAGGTCGAGGTCTACGGCAAGCGCTGGGCGTGGGACTTCAACTACCCGGGTGTCGGTCCCGGTGGCAACGGCGTGAACTCCCCGGGCATCCAGGCCCAGGAGCTCGAGAACGCCGATGGCAGCATCGATCGTTCCAAGATCCCCACCCTCTACCTGCCGGTCAACAAGAGCGTCCAGATCAAGATCGAGAGCCGGGATGTCGCCCACTCCTTCTGGGTCATCGACTTCCTCTACAAGAAAGACAACATCCCCGGCAAGGACAACTACGAGTACGTCACCCCGACGAAGCTCGGTACCTTCGAGGGCAAGTGCGCGGAATTGTGTGGCGACTACCACTCGCTGATGCTGTTCCAGGTGAAGGTCGTGACGCAGTCGGAGTTCGACGACTACATCCAGAGCCTCGCCGACAAGGGCCAGACCGGAATCCTCGGCCCGGAGTACAACACGAACACGAACCAGCCTGACAACAAAGCACCGTCGGCCGAGAAGTAGGGCGATCACCATGAGCACAGCGACAGCACCCGCACCGACTCCAACGGTGGGCGGCACGAGCAACAGCCAGTTCACGACCTCGCGGGTGGGCCCCAAGGGCAACATCCTGGTCAGCTGGATCACCACCACCGACCACAAGAAGATCGGGTACCTCTACCTGATCACCTCTTTCCTGTACTTCCTGCTCGGTGGAGTGATGGCACTCGTCATCCGCGCCCAGCTGTTCGAACCCGGACTGCAGATCGTCGCGACGAAGGAGCAGTACAACCAGCTCTTCACGATGCACGGCACGATCATGCTGCTGATGTTCGCGACGCCGCTGTTCGCCGGCTTCGTCAACTTCCTGATGCCGATCCAGATCGGTGCTCCGGATGTCGCGTTCCCGCGTCTGAACGCCTACGCCTACTGGCTCTACAGCTTCGGTTCGCTCATCGCCGTCGCCGGATTCCTCACCCCCCAGGGTGCGGCGTCGTTCGGTTGGTTCGCCTACGTGCCACTGTCGACCACGACCTTCTCGCCATCGCTCGGAGGCAACCTCTGGGTCTTCGGACTGGCCCTGAGTGGGTTCGGGACCATCCTCGGAGCCGTGAACTTCATCACGACCATCGTGACGATGCGCGCGCCAGGCATGACGATGTTCCGCATGCCGATCTTCGTCTGGAACGCGCTCGTCACCTCGATCCTCGTGTTGATGGCCTTCCCGGTACTGGCCGCGGCCCTCTTCGCCCTCGGGTCCGACCGTGTCTTCGGATCGCACCTCTACAACGTCGAGGCGGGTGGTGCGATCCTCTGGCAGCACCTCTTCTGGTTCTTCGGGCATCCCGAGGTCTACATCATCGCGTTGCCGTTCTTCGGAATCATCTCCGAGGTGCTCCCGGTCTTCAGCCGCAAGCCGATCTTCGGCTACAAGACCCTCGTCTACGCCACCATCTCCATCGCGGCGCTGTCCGTCACGGTGTGGGCTCACCACATGTACGTCACTGGCTCGGTGCTCCTGCCGTTCTTCTCCCTCATGACGATGCTCATCGCGGTGCCCACCGGCGTGAAGATCTTCAACTGGGTCGGCACGATGTGGCGGGGATCCGTGACCTTCGAGACCCCGATGCTCTGGGCCATCGGATTCCTCATCACCTTCACCTTCGGTGGTCTTACCGGCGTGATCCTCGCCTCGCCGCCGCTCGACTTCCACGTCTCGGACACCTACTTCGTCGTCGCCCACTTCCACTACGTGGTCTTCGGCACAGTCGTCTTCGCCATGTTCAGCGGCTTCTACTTCTGGTGGCCGAAGTGGACCGGCAAGATGCTGAACGAACGCCTGGGCAAGATCCACTTCTGGTTGCTCTTCATCGGGTTCCACACCACGTTCCTCGTGCAGCACTGGCTCGGTGTGATGGGGATGCCGCGTCGCTACGCGACCTACCAGCCACAGGACGGGTTCACCTGGATGAACCAGCTCTCCACCGTGGGAGCCATGATCCTCGGCGTCTCGATGCTTCCGTTCATCTTCAACGTCTACATCACAGCGCGCACCGCGCCGCGCGTGACGGTGAACGACCCCTGGGGCTACGGACGCTCGCTCGAGTGGGCGACCTCGTGCCCGCCGCCGCGCCACAACTTCACGTCGATCCCGCGCATCCGTTCCGAGTCTCCCGCCTTCGACCTCAACCACCCCGAAGCGGGGATCCCGGTAGGGATCGGCGGGGCCGGCCCGTTCAAGGATGCGCCGGAAGCAGCGACCTACGATGTCGCCGACGGACAGGTGAAGTAGAACAATGAACGCCCAAGCGAAAATGCTCTGGATCCTGTGCGCGTTCTTCATCGCGGCAGACATCACCTATGTGACCTGGAGCATCATCCAGCACAACACCGGTTACGTCACCCAGCTCGGCGGAACCCAGGGCGGGGGAGAGGGCTCACCCGTCGAGTGGGTTGGCGCGGTGGCCATCGGGCTCGCTGCCATCCTCTCGGCATTCGTGGCCTTCTACCTCGGGCGCACTAATAAGTCCGTCGGCGGACTGCTTCCCGAGGACCGTCTGGACGCCAACATCGACGACGGAGACCCCGAGCAGGGATTCTTCAGCCCCTGGAGCTGGTGGCCCATCATGTTGGCCGCCGGTGGGGCGCTCCTGTTCATGGGAATCGCGATCGGAGTATGGATTGCCTTCATCGGTGCCGCGATCACCCTGATCAGTCTCGTAGGGTGGGTCTATGAGTACTACCGCGGAAACTTCGCCCGCTAGCCCGACCAACGTGCGACTGGCGTCCCCCGCCGATCGCGACGCCGTATTCGCTCTCGTCGAGCAGCTCGGTATCGGCGAGAAGCCGAACCGGGAATCGTTCGCCGAGGCATTCGCTCACGGCGTGGAGCCGAGCAGGGACCACCTGCTGCTCGTCGCCGAACTCGACGGTGTCGTCTCGGCATACGCCTATACGACGATCGAGCGGTTGCTCTACACGAACGGCGACTCCGCCCAGCTGCAGGAGCTCGCGGTGAACACCCCCGCGCGCGATCGTGGCCTCGGCAGCCTCCTGGTGGCCGCCATCGAGGACGAGTGCCGGTCCCGGGGCGTGCGCCAGCTCACGGTGGCCAGCAGTCACGCGGCTCGGTTCTATGAGCGGCTCGACTACCGCTCGACCTCCGACTTCCTGAAGAAGAGCTTCGTCAACGACTGAGCCGAGGCTCTCGTGTCACAGAAGTCGAGGGATCCGTCCGTCAGCTGAGGCGCGCGGCCTGTGGCCGTCGTCATCCCCTGTTCGAACTTCGGGTAATCCCGACGGCGGATGCGCCCCTGGTGCCTGTAAGACGGACTTACTCGCGGCCCGCCGGAACGCCTATCCTGCGATAGCCCGGATCCTGCGTGAGCCCGAGAATCGGCTCGCTCAGCCCCCGGGCCCGGACACGACTGAAGCCCCGGCCGATCATGCTGGCCGGGGCTTCAGTTCGTCACTCAGTTCGAGCTAGTGGTGGCCGGAGCGCTCCACCTCGGACTTCGTGGCCGGCGCGATCCGATCCTCGAAGAACCAGCGGGACAGGGCCGCGCGGGTGCGCTGGGCTCCGGAGATGCGACCGTTGGCATCCGGGCGGATCATCAACGGGGTGTACTCGTTGAAGCTCACCAGGCGCCAGCGCTCGTAGTCGTCGAGCTGCTCGTGCACCTCGATGTACTCACCACCCGGGAGTCGCACGATACGGCCGGATTCGAAGCCGTGCAGCGCGATCTCGCGATCCTTCTTCTGCAGGCCGAGGCAGACGCGCTTCGTGATGAAGAACGCGAGCACTGGGCCGAGGAAGAAGAGCACCTGGAGCACGTGGATGACGCCCTCGATGGTGATCTTGAAGTGGGTCGCCATCAGGTCTGAACTGGCTGCCGCCCAGAGCACCGCGTAGAAGGTGACTCCCGTCGCTCCGATCGCCGTGCGGGTGGGCGCGTTGCGCGGTCGCTCGGCGATGTGGTGCTCGCGCTTGTCGCCCGTGATCCAGGCCTCCACGAAGGGGTACGTCGCGACGATGCCGAGGAAGGCGATCAGGATCACGGTGATCACGATGATGTTGAAGGAGTAGGTGTGGTTGAACCACACGACCTCCCACCCCGGCGGGATCAGACGGAGCATGCCGTCGGCGAAGCCGATGTACCAGTCCGGCTGGGTGCCGGCGGACACGGGGGACGGGTCGTACGGACCGTAGGTCCAGATCGGGTTGATTGTGAAGAACGAGGCGATCAGAACGATCACTCCGAAGACCACGAAGAAGAATCCTCCGGCCTTGGCGGCGAAGATCGGCATGATCGGCACACCGACGACGTTGTCGTTGGTGCGTCCCGGTCCGGCGAACTGGGTGTGCTTGTTGACGATCATCAGCAGGAGATGGGCACCGAGAGCCGCCACCAGGATGGCCGGCAGCAACAGGATGTGGATCGAGTAGAACATCGCCACGAGCTTGGTGCCCGGGAACTCACCACCGAAGAGGAGGTAGGAGATCCAGGTTCCGACCACTGGGATGCCCTTGATGATCCCGTCGATGATGCGGAGTCCGTTACCGGAGAGCAGGTCGTCGGGCAGCGAGTATCCGGTGAATCCCTCGGCCATCGCCAGCACGAACAGCACGAAGCCGATGAACCAGTTGATCTCACGCGGCTTGCGGAACGCACCGGTGAAGAACACGCGGAGCATGTGCAGGCCGATGGATGCCACGAAGAGCAGCGCGGCCCAGTGATGGATCTGGCGGAACAGCAGCCCACCACGCACGTCGAACGAGATGTTGAGCGACGAGGAGTACGCGGCCGACATCTGGATGCCCTTGAGCGGCACGTAGGAGCCGTCGTAGGTCACCTCCGCCATGGACGGCTGGAAGAAGAACGTGAGGAACGTGCCCGAGAGCAGGATGACGACGAAGCTGTAGAGAGCGACCTCGCCGAGCATGAAGGACCAGTGGTCTGGGAAGATCTTGCGACCCAGCTCCTTGACCAGGCCCGAGATGCTCGTGCGCTCGTCGATGTAGTTGGCTGCAGCCCCTGTGAATCGTGCCCCACGACTCGGTGCTGCTGCCGTCGACGTCTCGGTGATGGTCGGGGCGGCAGCGGGCTTGGTTTCAGTGACGGTCATGCTCGCTCCCAGAAACTCGGTCCGACGGGCTCATGGAAGTCGCTTTGCGCGATGAGATATCCCTCGGAGTCGATCGCGATGGGCAACTGCGGCAGTGGGCGTGCAGCCGGACCGAAGATGACCTCGCATTCGTTGGTGACGTCGAAGGTCGAGGAGTGACACGGGCAGAGCAGATGGTGCGTCTGCTGCTCGTAAAGCGCTACCGGACATCCGACGTGGGTGCAGATCTTGGAATAGGCGACGATGCCGTCGTAATTCCAGGATTCGCGGCCTGCGGAGATGTTGAGATCCGCGGGCTTGAGGCGCATCAAGAGGACTGCAGCCTTCGCTTTTTGTTCGAGTCGATCTTCCTTGTCATTGAGCCCCTCGGGGATGACGTGGAAGACAGATCCGATCGTGACGTCCGCAGCCCTGATCGGGGTGCCGGACGGGTCGTGGGTGAGCCGAGTTCCCTTGGCCCACATGGTGTGCTCGAGCTGGGGAACCGGATCCGCGGCGGGAGCCAGGTCACGGAACAGCACGACTGCCGGCAGCGGGAACGCGACGAGGGCGCCGACGAGGCTGTTGCGGATGAGCGTGCGGCGCCCGAATCCGGACTCCTGGTTGCCCAGCTTGAAGATCTCCACGGCCTTCTCGCGGGTGGCCTCGGTTCCGCGGGTGAGATGACGCGACTCTGACATCTCGTCGCCACGCATGAGGTTCTTCGACCAGTAGATCGCGCCGATTCCGATGGCGAGCAAGCCGAGCGAGATGCCGAGACCCAGGAAGACGGTGTTGAGCCGCACCGAATTGGTGTCACCCGGCACGATCGGGAACGCCACGTAGGCCGCGACGGCGAAGACGCTGCCGACGATCGAGAGGAAGAAGAGCGTGTAGACGCGACGCTCGGCGACGCGATCCTTCTGAGGATCGAGGTCGGTGGCGCGAAGTCGGTGTGGGGGGAGTCCCGGGTTCTCAAAGGCATCGGAAGCGACGACTGCCGTGCCGGTCTTGGCCACGGGGGGTTCGCTTCGGACTACGGCCGACCCGGCAGCGGCGTTTGTGCCACCGTCGTCGTGCTGTGCCATTCTGGGTCCTTTCGGTGGTGCAGGAATTCTTGTGGTGCGGTGCTGTGGTGCGTGGGGCCGGACGGCGACCGGGCGACTAGTTCGCCTTGGCCGCGATCCAGATGGTCACGGCGACGATCGCGCCGAGGCCGAAGATCCAGATGAAGAGTCCTTCAGACACCGGTCCGAGGTTGCCGAGGTCGAATCCGCCCGGGGACGGGTTCTTGTCGAGGTACTTCAGGTAGGTGATGATGTCGGCCTTCTGCGTGGGCGTCAGGTTCGTGTCGTTGAACACCGGCATGCTCTGCGGCCCGGTGACCATCGCCTCGTAGATGTGCACGGGGAGCACCCCGGAAAGGGCCGGGGCGAACTTGCCCTCGGTGAGGGCTCCACCCGCTCCGGCCACGTTGTGGCACATGGCGCAGTTGATGCGGAAGAGCTCGGCTCCGGTCGACGCGTTGCCGTCGGCCTTGAGGTACTTCTCCGATGGGATGCCGGGGCCGGGAGAGAGGGACGCGACATAGTCGGCGAGTGAGGCGACCTGGGTGTCGGTGAACTGCACCGGCTTCTTCTCCGCCTGTGGGCCCTGGTTGGCCAGCGGCATGCGACCGGTGCCCACCTGGAAGCTGACGGATGCCGCTCCGACGCCGTAGAGGCTCGGTCCGACGCCGTCCACGCCCTCGGCGTTCAGGCCGTGGCACGTGGCGCAGTTCGACGAGAAGAGTTTCTTCCCCTCATCCGCCGACGCCTGGGTGTGAACCGACGAGGTCTCTGCCGACGCCGTGCTGCTGAACAGCGCGTAAGCGCCGCCGGTCGAGACGAGCCCGATGGTGATCAGAGCGATCGTGGCAAGTGGATGACGCCGACCACGACGGCCCATGGTGCCGGCTCCGGTGGTCTTGCTGTTCTTCGCCATGCTGTGGTGTATCCCTGGTTCCTCTGGATGGATTCGAACTATTTCAGAACGTAGATGACCAGGAACAACCCGATCCACACCACGTCGACGAAGTGCCAGTAGTAGGAGACCACGATTGTCGAGGTCGCCTCCTTGTGGCCGAAGTTTTTCACGCTGTACGCACGACCGATGATGAGCAGCATTGCTATCAGGCCGCCCGTGACGTGAAGGGCGTGGAATCCGGTGGTGATATAGAAGGCGGAACCGTAGGAGTTCGAGGCGAGGGAGACATTCTCGCTCACGAGGTTCGCGTACTCGAAGACCTGGCCGGTGACGAAGACCGCTCCGAGCGCATAGCTGGCGAAGAACCACTCCACCATGCCCCATTTGAGCGGGCTGGCACCGGTGCGTCGTTTCTGCAAGCGCTCGGCGGCGAACACCCCGAACTGGGCGGTGAACGAGGAGGCCACGAGGATGACCGTGTTGGTGAGAGCGTAGGGAACGTTGAGTTTCGGAGTCTCCGCTGCCCAGAGTTCGGGGGAGGTGGACCGAAGGGTGAAGTAGATGGCGAAGAGGCCGGCGAAGAACATGACCTCGCTGCCCAGCCACACGATGGTGCCGACGGCGACGACGCTCGGTCGATTGACAACGGGAGCGCTGAGGCCGGGGGAGATCGAGGTGCTGGTCACTTACCCATTATGGCTGATCACGGCGAGTTCATTTCTCATTCGCAGCGGTAGTTCGGTCAAATTATCAGGCTCACCAAGGCTCATCGCTAAGATCGCAGTCATGCCTTCCGACCTCTCCTGGCCCAGCATTCTCAGCGCGCTCTTGGATGGTGAAGACCTCGCTATCAGCGAAGCATCATGGGCCATGCAGCAGGTCATGAACGGAGACGCGACTCCCGCCCAGCTTGCGGGCTTCCTGGTGGCCCTGCGGGCCAAGGGGGAGACCGTCGACGAGGTGGTCGGATTCCGCGATGCGATTCTCGAGAACGCGCTCCCGCTGGTGGTCGACCCGATGGCGCTCGACATCGTCGGCACCGGTGGGGACCGATTCGGCACGGTCAATGTGTCGACCATGGCCTCGGTGGTCGCCGCGGCATCCGGTGTTCCGGTGGTGAAGCACGGCAATCGCGCCGCAAGCTCGGCATCAGGATCATCGGATGTGCTTGCCGCCCTCGGGATCAACCTGGAGCTCGACCCGGAGGGAGTCGCGCGCGTGTTCGGTGAGACGGGCATCACCTTCGCGTTCGCTGCGCTGTTCCACCCCGGATTCCGCCACGCGGGTGCCACCCGGCGGGAGCTGGGGATCCCGACGGCGTTCAACTTCCTCGGTCCGCTCGTGAACCCCGCCCGCTGTGAAGCGAATGCGGTGGGTGTCGCGAACCTCGACAAAGTCCCCCTGGTCGTCGGCGTGTTCCGCACCCGCGGCGCGACGGCGCTGGTGTTCCGCGGCGACGACGGACTCGACGAGCTCACCACGACCGGGCACAGCCACATCTGGGAGGTGTCGCGCGGTTCGGTCACCGAGCACGACCTCGATCCCCTCGAACTCGGGATTGCCCGAGCACAGATCTCGGATCTGCTCGGTGCGGATGGCGCCCACAACGCGCAAGTCGCGCGTGCGACGCTGGCCGGTCAGCTCGGACCGGTGCGGGACATCGTGCTTCTGAACGCGGCCGCCGGCCTCGTGGCCTTCGACCTCGCGCGGGATCCCGCGCAGCTTCAGCTCGGCATCCTCGATCGCTTCCGGGCGAAGATCGAGGTCGCGGCGAACGCGATCGACTCCGGTGCGGCCTCTCAAAAGCTGGATGACTGGGTCGCCGCCACCAACGCCTGAGAGCTGATCGGCCCGCGCGAGTCGCACAACGGAACGAGCCCGCCGAGCCCCGCTGCCGCTGCTGCGACGCGAGGATCTCGACGGGCTCGTTCTAGCTCCGTGCGTTATTTGACGTCGTCGTCGACCCAGTCGAAGGTTTTGGTGACGGCTTTTTTCCAGAGGCGGATTTGGCGGTCGCGTTCGTCGGTGTCCATGTTGGGGGTCCAGCGGGAGTCTTCCTGCCAGTTGGCCCGCAACTCGTCGAGGTCGGACCAGAACCCGGTCGCAAGGCCCGCCGCGTACGCGGCTCCGAGGGCGGTGGTTTCCGCCACGACGGGACGCACGACCGGGACTCCGAGGATGTCGGCCTGGAACTGCATGAGCGTGTTGTTCGCGATCATGCCGCCGTCGACTTTCAGCTCCGTCAGGTCCACGCCCGAGTCGGCGTTGACGGCGTCCAATACTTCGCGGGTTTGGAACGCGGTGGCCTCCAACGCGGCGCGGGCGATGTGTCCCTTGTTCACATACCGGGTCATGCCCACCAACGCGCCACGCGCATCGGAACGCCAGTACGGGGCGAACAGGCCCGAGAACGCGGGCACGAAATACACCCCACCGTTATCGTCGACAGTTTTGGCCAGGTCCTCGATCTCGGGGGCCGTTTTGATCAGGCCGAGGTTGTCGCGCAGCCACTGCACCAACGACCCGGTGACGGCGATCGAACCCTCCAACGCGTAGTGCGGTTTCGCATCCCCCAACTTGTATCCGAGGGTGGTCAGCAGTCCGTTCTTGGAATGGACGATCTCCTCCCCGGTGTTGAAGATGAGGAAGTTGCCGGTGCCGTAGGTGTTCTTCGACTCCCCGGCATCGAACGCGGCCTGCCCGAAGGTGGCCGCCTGCTGGTCGCCCAGAATCCCCGCCACCGGAACCTCCCGCAACAGGGACGATTCCGACACCATCCCGTACACCTCGGAAGAGGACCGGATCTCCGGCAGCATCGACACCGGAACCCCGAAGTCGGCCAGGATCGACTCATCCCAGGCCAGGGTCTCCAAATCCATGAACAGGGTCCGCGACGCGTTGGTCACATCGGTGGCATGAACACCACCCTCGATTCCGCCGGTCAAATTCCACAACACCCACGAATCGGTGGTACCGAACAGCAGGTCCCCGGCGTCCGCCTTCTCCCGTGCCCCCTCGACGTTCTCCAAAATCCACACGATCTTCGTGCCAGAGAAATACGTCGCGAGCGGCAGGCCGACCTTCTGCTTGTACCGATCGACATCCCCATCCGCCAACCGATCCACGATCGACTGAGTGCGGGTGTCCTGCCACACGATCGCGTTGTACACCGGAACCCCGGTGGTCTTATCCCACACCACCGCAGTCTCCCGCTGGTTCGTGATCCCCACAGCGGTGATGTTATGCCGGGTGATATTCGCCTTCGACAGAGCCTGCCCGATCACCTCACGCGTGTTATCCCAGATCTCTTTCGGATCATGCTCCACCCACCCCGCCCGCGGAAAAATCTGCTCATGCTCCAACTGACCCGACGAAACAATCGAGCCCGAATGGTCAAAAATAATGGCACGAGTACTCGTCGTACCCTGGTCGATCGACAAAATGTAATCAGTCATGAGTTACCTCCATGTAACGGGTTGAAATACGGTGTTGCGGCAGTGCTGTTCGGGCAGGCTCGAACCGATCCGAGCCTGCCCGGTGCGAAACGATCGGGCTCTCACCCTGCGTTTCTCGAGGCGATCCGGCCCTGAGCGACGTGCTATTTGCTCGCGAGCAGCGGAAGAAGGGGATGCGCGAGCAGACCCGCGAGGGCGCCACCGACGAGCGGGCCGACGATCGGCACCCAGGCGTAAGACCAGTCGCTGCCTCCCTTGCCCTTGATCGGCAGGATGGCGTGTGCGATACGTGGTCCGAGGTCTCGGGCGGGGTTGATCGCATATCCGGTCGGGCCACCGAGGGAGGCACCGATGCCGACGACGAGCAGGGCGACGGGAACCGCGCCGAGGGCCGCGAGCCCGGCCGGAGTGTTGGTGCCGGCATCGCCGCCACGGCCGAAGGCGATAACGACGAGGACGAGCACGAAGGTGCCGATGACCTCGGTCACCACGTTCCAGGCGTAGCTGCGGATAGCAGGGCCGGTGGAGAACACGCCGAGCTTGTTGGCCGGGTCGGGTTCGTCATCGAAGTGCTGCTTGTAGGCGAGCCAGACGCCGACCGCACCGAGGAATGCACCGATCAGCTGGCCGGCCAGATAAACCAGCACCGTGCCGATCGGCCACTTGGCCGGATCGTTGACCGCGAGGCCGATGGTGACAGCGGGGTTGAGGTGGGCTCCGGAGTAGTAGGACGCGCTTACACCGGCGAAGACCGCGAGGCCCCAGCCGAAGGTGACCATGAGAAAGCCGCCGTTGAAGCCCTTGGTTTTCGCCAGGGCGACGTTGGCGACGACACCCCCACCGAGCAAGAGCAGGAGAAATGTTCCGACTATCTCCGAGAGGAATTTGAGACCGAGACTGTCCACGTTGACCTTCCTATCTGACGAACGGGCCACCAGCGGGGCGTCGATGGCCGGATGCGCTCTCCACACACCATATCCGGTCTTTCGCTCGGCATAACGGCCTCGTTACACTTGTTTTCGAGGTTTCTTCCGGAGGGAATGATTGGTTTCAATCCTCCGCTTGTGGCGCCCGAAATCTGGGTGCAGTGCCCTCGGGAAGGGGATCGCGGAATGCCTGATCCGGTATCCCCGAGGCCGGTATCCGCAGATCCGAAATCCCCAGATCCGAATTCCCCAGCGGATCGGCTCCAGATCGAATCGGTGCTGGCCGCGGAGCGCGCCGAACTCGAACGCGGCATCGACAGCACCCGTTCGGAGCTCGACGGTGTTCGCGTCGCCCGCGCCGATGCCTCCGCCGACGATGAACACGATCCCGAGGGATCCACCCTTTCTTCGGACTGGTCTCGCATCGAAGGGATCGGCAGCGGCCTTCGCGCCCGCCTCGAAGAGAATGACGCTGCGCACGCCCGGCTTGCCGCCGGCACCTACGGTGCGTGCGTGCGATGCGGCCGCCCGATCGGCGACGCCCGTCTCGAAGCGCGGCCGAGCGCGGCCCTCTGCATCGAGTGCGCCCGAGAGATGCAGCGCTAGAAGGCCGGCTGTGACGGAGGAGTGCGGATGCCGCCGCGCCACACCGCCGCCGTGAGCGGTACCCCGGGCCGATAGGCGAGGTGTACGACGGAGGGTGCATCGAGCACCTGGAGGTCGGCCCGACCGCCGACACGCAGGGCGCCGACAGCCTCCGTTCCCGTGTCCCGTCCGAGAGCGCGTGCACCTCCGCGGGTCGCCGCCCAGACGGCCTCATCGACACTGAGCCCCATCTGGAGCACTGCGACAGCCACACAGAACGGCATCGATGTGGTGTATGAGCTGCCCGGATTGCAGTTGCTCGCGAGGGCGATCCCGACTCCGGCGTCGAGGAGTGCCCTGCCGGGTGCGAGCGGCTCCCGGGTCGACAGATCGCAGGCCGGCAGGAGGGTCGCGACGGTCCCGGATGACGCGAGGGCATCGATGTCGCCCGTATCCAGATGGTTGCAGTGGTCGACGCTCGCACATCCCAGTTCGACCGCGAGTTCGACACCTCCGCTGAAGCCGAGCTGGTTGCCATGGAGGCGAAGCCCGAGGCCTGCCGCTTTGCCGGCGAGCAGCACTTCGCGCGACTCCTCGACATCGAACGCGCCGACCTCGCAGAAGGCGTCGATCCACTGCACGTGAGGCGCCACGGCCATGAGCATCGGGCCGGTCACCAGGTCGAGGTAGTCGCGGCGATCGATGCCCGGAGGGACGACGTGAGCGCCGAGAAAACTGACCGTGTCGGCAACGGAGGCCGCGACCCGCGCAGAGCGCAGCTCGCTCTCCACGTCGAGTCCGTAGCCGGTCTTCGTCTCGAGGAAGGTGGTGCCCTGATGCTCGGCCTCGTGCCGCAGTGTCGTCGCCGACTCACGCAGCCCGGCCTCGGGTGCTGCGCGCGTCGCAGCCACGGTGGTCGCGATCCCGCCCGCCTCGTAGCGCCGCCCGGCCATGCGCGCCTCGAACTCTGCGTCGCGACTGCCGGCGAAGACCAGGTGGCTGTGCGAGTCGACCCAGCCGGGGAGCACGGCCCGGCCGCCGACGGAGGTGCGGGTGTCGGCGGCGGGCGCGTCGCCGGCCGATCCGATCCACACGACCCGTGTGCCCTCGATCACCAGCGCGGCATCGTGCAGCCTGGCGCTCTCGTCGCCCTGCGTGGTGAGTTCGCCGATGTCGGTGATGAGTTCGGACATCAGGCAGCCGCCACCGCGTCGAGTGCCTCAGCGAGCAGCACCTCCGGGCGGGCGGCCCCGGCGGTGAGTCGACCGCTCTCGGCGACGATCCGGCCGCCGACGATCACTTTTCGCACATCACTCGCGGTCGCCGTGAACAACAGCTGGTCGAGGGCGGACCCGAGGGTGCGCAGCGAGGCCCGGTCGAGCTCGACGAGGTCACACGGATCCCCGGGGGCCAGCACAGTACTGCTGATGCCCAGGCTGGCGTAACCGGCGCCCGTGCCCGCGTCCAGAAGGTCGGCAGGCGAGAACCGACCGCGACGACCCGAGGAGAGCCGTTCTCCGGCTTCGAGGCCGCGCAGTTCCAGCAGGGGATCGATGACCGCGTTCTGGTCGGAACCGATCGCGATCCGGGCTCCGGCCGCTGCCAGCCCGAGGGCATCACCGATGCCATCTCCGAGGTCGGCTTCGGTCGTCGGGCACATCACGACAGTGCAGCCTGAGGCGCCGACGAGAGTGCGGTCGGCTGCCGTGAGGTGGGTGGCGTGCACGAGGCTGAGACGGGGGCCGAGCATCCCGAGACTCGCAAGCACGCCGACCGGAGTGTGCCCGTAGGCGGCGATGCAGTCGGCGTTCTCCTGCGGCTGTTCGGAGACGTGGATGTGCAGGGGTGTCCCGGTGCCCAGCCCGTCTCGGAGCTCCGCCATCGCCGCCGGGGAGACGGCTCGCACCGAGTGGATGGCGGCACCGAGGGTCACCCGGTCGCCCTCGATCACGTCTCGGAGGGAATGCCAGCGCGCGAGCCAACCAGCGGCCGATCCGTCACCGAAACGACGCTGCTGGGGGGAGAGGGGTGCCCCGATGGCGCCGTCGAGATAGCAGGTGTCGAGCAACACGAGGCGGATGCCGACTGCGCGCGCGGCTTCCCCGGTAGCGATCTCCATCGCGTGAGCTGCCGGGTAGGCCGCGCCGTCCACCCGGTGATGCAGGTAGTGGAACTCGCCGACGGCGGTGTAGCCGCTCACCAGCATCTCGGCGAAGACCGCGCGGGCGACGAGGAACATCAGTGGGGGATCGAGCAGCGCGGCGACCCCGTACATCGCTTCGCGCCACTTCCAGAAGTCGCCGCCGTCGGCATGCGTCGTGCCTCGCAGGAGCCGGTGGAATGCGTGCGAGTGAGCGGTGGCGAACCCCGGAACCACGGTCGCGAGGCGCACATCCCCGGGGCCAGCCTCGACCCCGGTGACGATCTTCACGATGGTTCCGGACTGATCCGTCTCGATTCGCACACGCTCGGTGACGGATCCGGCTCGCACGAGCACCGCGCAGTGGAAAGTGGTCACTCAGTATTCCCATAGCGGCACGCGGAGTCCACGCTCGCGGGCGACCTCGGCTGCTCGGTCGTAGCCGGCATCGACATGCCGCATCACCCCGGTGCCCGGATCGTTCACCAGTACCCGCTCGATCTTCTCGCGGGCGAGGTCGGTGCCGTCGGCCACCACTACCTGCCCGGCATGGATGCTCCGACCGATCCCGACACCGCCTCCGTGGTGGATCGACACCCAGGTGGCCCCCGAAGCGGTGTTGAGCAGTGCATTCAGCAGCGGCCAGTCGGCGATGGCATCCGAGCCATCCGCCATACCCTCAGTCTCCCGATAAGGGGACGCGACGGAGCCGGAGTCGAGGTGGTCGCGACCGATCACGAGGGGGGCGCTGAGTTCTCCCGTCGCCACCATCTCGTTGAACTTGAGGCCGGCAAGGTGGCGTTCCTGATAGCCGAGCCAGCAGATGCGCGCGGGCAGTCCCTCGAAGTGCACCTTCTTGCCTGCTTCGGTGATCCACCGGTGGAGCTTCTTGTCGTTCGGAAACAGCTCGAGCATGGCGCGATCCGTGGCCGCGATGTCTGCGGGGTCGCCGGAGAGGGCCACCCACCGGAACGGCCCTTTCCCCTCGGCGAAGAGGGGGCGGATGTAGGCCGGTACGAACCCGGGAAAGTCGAAAGCGCGGTCGTAGCCGCCGAGCTTCGCTTCGGCGCGCAGGGAATTCCCGTAGTCGAAGACCTCGGCGCCGGCATCCTGGAATCCCACCATGGCGGCGACCTGCGTGGCCATGCTCGCGCGCGACAGCTCGGTGAAACCCTGCGGATCGTCGGCGGAGCGCTGCTTCCAGTCCTCGACGGCGATGCCCTCCGGGAGGTAGGCGAGGGGATCGTGAGCGGAGGTCTGGTCCGTGACGATGTCGATGGGAGCGTGCCGAGCGAGGAGCTCGGCGAAGACCGTCGCGGCGTTTCCGACCAGGCCGACCGACAGGGGGATACGCAGCTCCTTCGCGGCGATCACCCGGCGCAGCGCGTCGTCGAGGTCGCGGGCGAGCTCGTCGAGGTAGCCCTTCGCCATCCGGCGTTCGAGCCGGGACCGGTCGACATCCACGATGAGGACGACGCCGTGGTTCATCGTGACGGCGAGCGGCTGCGCCCCTCCCATGCCGCCCGCGCCACCCGTGAGGGTGATCGTGCCGGCGAGAGTGCCGTCGAACCGCTTGTCCGCGACCGCCGCGAAGGTCTCGTAAGTGCCCTGCAGGATGCCCTGCGTGCCGATATAGATCCATGAGCCCGCGGTCATCTGCCCGTACATCGTCAGCCCCAGTTGCTCGAGGCGACGGAACTCCGGCCAGGTCGCCCAGTCGCCGACGAGGTTGGAGTTGGCGATCAGCACGCGAGGTGCCCACTCGTGGGTGCGGAACACACCCACCGGCTTTCCGGACTGCACGAGGAGCGTCTCGTCGCTCTCGAGGGTCTCGAGGGTGCGCACGATGGCGTCGTAGCACTCCCAGTTGCGCGCAGCCTTGCCCGTGCCGCCGTAGACCACCAGATCGTCGGGATGCTCTGCGACATCGGGGTCGAGGTTGTTCATCAGCATGCGCAACGGTCCCTCGGTCTGCCAGCTCTTGGCCGTGAGGATCGAGCCCCGGGCGGCGCGTACCGGCCGCGGGCCGGAGACCGGGGGAGTGCGGGGGGTGCTGAGGCTCATGCGATTTCTCCGATGACGGTGCGGACGGCGGCGAGGAGGCGTCCCGAGGCGACTGCCTCGACGACCGACTCGATTTCGGGGGAGAGGTAGCGGTCTGGTCCCGGCCCGGCGACATCCCGCCGCACCTCGGCGACAGCGGCACCGGTGGCGCGGCCGGGAAGAAGGGGAGAGCGCAGATCGAGGGCCCGGGAGGCGGTGAGGATCTCGATGGCCAGCACCCTGGTGAGTCCGTCGACGGCCCTCCGCAGCTTGCGGGCCGCCGCCCAGCCCATGGACACGTGGTCTTCCTGCATCGCCGAGGAAGGGATCGAGTCGACGGACGCCGGTGCGGCGAGCCGCTTGAGTTCGGAGACGATGCCGGCCGAGGTGTACTGGGCGATCATCAGCCCGGAATCGACGCCGACCTCGTGGGCGAGGAAGGCGGGGAGGCCCTGACTGCGGGAGGGGTCGAGCATGCGGTCCGTTCGGCGCTCGGACATGCTCGCGACATCCGCGATCACGATGGCGAGGAAGTCCAGCACATAGGCGACCGGCGCGCGGTGGAAGTTGCCATTGGATTCGACCCGGCCGTCGTGGGTGACGACGGGGTTGTCCACCGCCGAGGCGAGTTCGCGAGCGGCGATAGTCGCCGCATACTCGGCCGTGTCGCGGGCCGCCCCGTGCACCTGGGGTGCGCAACGCAGAGAGTATGCGTCCTGCACACGAGTGCACTCCGGCCCTGTGTGGCTCTGCACGATCGGCGAGCCGGCGAGTAGCTGGCGGAGGTTCGCGGCCGATACCTGCTGGCCGGATTGGGGGCGAAGGGCGGCGAGGTCCGCCGCGAAGACCGCGTCGGTGCCCAGCAACGCTTCGACGGACATCGCCGCGGACAGATCGGCGGTGGAGAGCAGCCTCCGGAGGTCGTCGAGAGCGAGCACGAGCTGGCCGAGCATCCCGTCGGTGCCATTGATGAGGGCGAGGCCCTCCTTTTCTGCGAGAACGACGGGGGTGAGCCCCGCCGCGACCAGCGCATCCGCGGCAGGCATCAGGATGCCGTCACGGTCGCGCACCGTGCCCTCGCCCATGAGGGCAAGGGCGCAATGGGCGAGCGGTGCCAGGTCGCCGGAGCAACCGAGCGATCCGTATTCGCGCACGACCGGGGTGATGCCGGCATTGAGCATCCCCGCGTAGGCCAGGACTGTTTCGAGGCGGATGCCGGTGCGGCCGGTCAGCAGAGTCGAGAGCCGGAGCGCCATCAGCGCGCGCACCGTCTCGCGTTCGACCTCGGCACCGGACCCCGCGGCGTGCGAACGCACGAGGCTGCGCTGCAGCTGGCGACGGCGGTCTTCGGCGATGAAGGTGGTGGCGAGAGCGCCGAAGCCGGTGGAGATGCCGTAGTGCGGTTCGCTGTCGCTCGCGAGCAGCTCGATGGTCTCCCGGCTCGCGACTACCGCGCCGCGCGCCGGGGTGTCGATCTCGATCGGGGCGTCGTGTCTCGCAACCGCGACGACCTGCTCCGGGGTGAGCGCGCCCACGCCGATGACGACCGGGGGGATGGTCATGGAAAGCTGCATGGACCCCATCAGACTCCTTAGCCCGGGCCCGCGCCACAGTCAGACGAACACCGCTGTCTCAGATACGAGACATGATGTGCGTCCCAGTGCCGGCCTCACCCATCAATCCCGCCCCGGTGCCGAATGCGAGTTGAGGCGGGGTCCTCAGCGGACACCGCCGACTCGCGGTCTCTCAGGCACGATCGACACCCCCAATATTGGGGATCGGGCACCCCTCAGGTAGGGCTTTGCCACGCCGTCGCGCCCGATCATCATGATCTCGTCCCGACTTCGGAGGTCATCATGGTGTCGACGAGAACAACCTCACGGTTTCTGCTGCCGGCGCGGCCGCTGTGGAAGCGGATCGTGGTCATCGTCACGGCTGTCGCCCTGCCCATCGCCTTCCTCGTGGCACCCGCTCCCCAGCCGGCCCAGGCCGCGACGACGAACACCCTGACCCTCAATGTGATCAGCGCCCGCACGGAACCACGCGCGTTCGCGGGCACCGGAGTCACCAAGGGCGCCCACGTCTTGAGCTTCACCTACATGATCAACGAGGACAACAGCGGCTCGACCGCCCAGCGGAGCCCTGCGCTCGGCTCCGGTTGCAACACTCTCGACAGCGGGTATCCGGGTTCGTGCGACTGGACGTCGATCAGTGAGACGCCGCACACGACGAGCCCGATCGTGCGCCAGGGCGACCAGGCGGACTTCGCCCCCGGCATCGACCTGCCGAACGGGCGATACCTGATCTCGGTGCTCTCCGACGGGTACAAGATCGACGGCGCGCACTTCACCGTGCCGTTCCCGACATCGGGCCCTGTCACCGTCGAACTGCAGCCGACCCCTCTGCCGGATTCGACCCTCCGCGCGCAGATCTTCCAGGACAGCGCGACCACCAACGGCACGATCGACCAGGGGGAGCCCGGCCTTGCTGGCTTCACCGGCCACATCGCCGACACTCTGGGCGAAGTGCAGACCGACGTCTACGGAAACCCCCTGTGCACCGTGTACCAGTGAGAAGACCCGATCACGCATGTCATCCCCATGGCCAGTCTTGACCCGGACATGCTGCCGGTGCCGATCCCCGGCTCGGGCGGCCACTGCGTGAGCGATGCCGACGGCATCCTGACCATGCCTCACCTGGGAAGCAACCGGTACGCGCTCACCGCCTCCGCTCCCTCCAGCCAGACCTGGATCCAGACCACGACCCTCGAGGGAAACCACGACTTCGACGCCTGGGTCATGGAGGGCAGCACCGGTTACGACACCGAGGCCCTGGTCGCCGGTGAACCAGTGCCCGGACCGATCTTCGGATTCGTGAAGCCCACCAACACCCTCACGACCGGCTCCGGTCACATCACGGGCACGGTGGTCAACGTCAAGCAGTACAGCCCGCCGAAGGGCGGCGATTTCAACTACTGGCTCGGCCTGACCGGTAGCAAGATGGGCAAGCCGATCGTCAATCCGTGGCTCTCCCTCAGTGACCTGCAGGCGGGGGACCAGGCCGTCTGGGTGGGTCACGGAGCCGCGAACGGCACCTTCGACATCTCGGGCGTGCCCGACGGCAACTACAGCCTGAGCTGGTGGGACGAGCCGCAGAACCACTTCCTCGACACGGTCAATGTCACCGTGAAGAACGGGGAGACGGTGAAGATGGGCAACCTGCCCGATAGCGGATGGTGGACCGAGTACGACGGCTACGTCTTCAACGACACCAACCGCAACGGCGTGAGGGACCCGGGCGAGAGCGTCATGCCCAACTTCACCCTGACCATGCGCAAGCAGGACAACTCGCTGATGGACCGGGGCACGAACCTCGTCACCACCGACAGCACGGGCTACTACCACTTCGAGAGCGCCTATCCGCTCAGCGAGTGGACCGTCATGGAGAACTTCAACAACTCCTTCTACACCACGGGCGTCACCTACCAATCCGACAACCAGCCGACACCGACCACGGTGAAGGGCGCCGGCGTCGACGTGAGCGTGCTCAGCATCATCGGCCTCAGCGGCACGATGGACTGGGGGGTTCATTCCTACGATGCGACCGGGGCCAACGGCATCGACCCCCGCAACGGCGGCATCGTCGGTTCGGTCAGTTACGACACGACCCGCAACGAGCTCGACCCGCAATACGCGGCCTCCGAGGACTGGCAGCCGGGCGTCTCCGATGTGCCGGTCGAGCTGTGGTCCACGGTCGACTGCGGCACGACGACCGCACCGTGTGGCGGAACGAACGACGCGTTCGAGCTCGCTCCCGACGGGTCGCTGGCCACGGGCAAGCTGTTGAACACCTACCTCTCGGAGCACTGGAGCCGTCCGACCGGGTGCGTGGCACGGGACGTCGATGGCAAGCCTCTCGTCCACGCGGCAGCCAACCCCACCTCCTTCGACGAGAACGTGCTCGCGCCCGATCAGGAGACCTCGGGGGAGTGCATCTCCAGCTTCATCCAGGGAGTGCAATTCGGACCATACCCGACCGATCAGGGCACTTCGGCTGCCAACTTCGGCGCGGCCGTCGACGGCAACTACGGCTTCACCGACGCCTGCACTGGCACGGTGATCGCGACAGATCCGTCCAATCCGGAATGCGACGGGGGAACCTTCGAGCCGCTCGGAAGCGGCGACTATCTGGTCAAGATCGCGATTCCGCAGGATGCCACCGGCGACCCGCTGTATAAAGCACGACGAGGTCGGGATTCAACTCCCGGCACAGCCCGATGCCACGACGGCCGCTGTCGGTCGAACCGACCGTGACCAGGTCCGGTTCTCGATCGAGAGCGTCCGTCAGAAGCTCGGTGAACGCCGTATGGTCGTCGACAATAAGGATCCGGATCATGGCACTCCGCGGGCAAGGAGTCATTGGGTCGGGGATGACCTGTCGTGCTGTGCTGCACATCCCCTATCAGGGTTGGGATGCTTGGCTTCATTACCCATCTGCTCCGCCCGAGTGTTGACCATCGCGGCACCCCCAGTTCGGGTGTCAAAGTGAACATCAGTGAGTCACTATTGCCTGCCCGTCTTCAGCGAGCATTTCGCTCGTTCACGCGACCGGAACTCCGGCATGCGGACCTCTCGGCCGTGATGTTGCTCGAGAGTAGGCTGATCGGCGTCTCAGATACGGGACTGTCGACCGGATGAGGTGGAGCGGCATGGATGACCACCCGACCGGCTCCGCACCGGCCGCGCACCACACCCTGCGCATCCTCGCTCTGCTGTCGGCGCAGCGCGGGCCCGTCGCCGCGTCGACCATCTCCCATGCCCTCGGGCTTCCGCGCTCGACGGTCTACCGGCTGCTCGGAGTGCTCGAAAACCATGGTTTCGTGATTCATTTTCCGGAGGAGCGGCGCTACGGGATCGGCATCGCCGCCTTCGAACTGAGTTCGGGATTCATGCGCCAGGAACCGCTCACCCGGCTGGGTCGGCCGATTCTCTCCGCTCTCGTCGACCGACTGGGGGAGAGCGCGCACCTCGCGGTGCTCCATGGCCGCGACGTCGTCTATCTCATCGAGGAGCGCGCGCCCGGGCGCCCCCACCTGGTGACGGATGTCGGAGTGCGGCTGCCCAGCCACGTCACCGCGAGCGGTCGGGCGCTGCTCGCCACCCTTCCGAAGTCGCAACTGCGCGCTCTCTTCCCCTCCAGCGAGAGTTTCGTGCACCACTCCGACGCGGGACCATCCACCTATTCTCAGCTCTCCCGACTGCTCGACGGCGTGCGCGAACGCGGATACGCGGCGGAGGATGGAGACGTGACAGAGGGAATCGCCTCCGTCGCGGTGGCCGTGCGAGATCATGCCGGGTGGCCGGCCGCGGGCATTGCCGTGTCGTTCCCGCGACCTGCCATCCCGCCCGAGCGCTGGCCGGAGCTCGCCGATCAGATCGGCGCGGTTGCGGCCGAACTCTCGCGCCGGATCAGCGGTCAGGCTTCGCCCAGGTAGACCCACCGGTGGTCCGCGCGCACGAAGCGGCTGTTCTCGGACTGCACTCCGGCCGTGCCATCCGCTGCCCGCCAATAGGCGCGGAAGTCCACAGTTCCGGTGGTGTCGAGGAGCCCGCCCGCCGTTCGCGCGACGATATCGAGGCGGTACCAGCGCAACCCGGCCTCGAGCTCGAAAGCCTCGGGCCGCGTATCCGGATGCCAGCTGGCCAGGAGGTAGTCGGGGTCGCCGACCGCGAACGCCGAGTAGCGAGAGCGCATGAGTCGCTCGGCCGACGGCGGCCAGGCGTCACCCCGGTGGAAGGGAGCACAGCATTCGCCATAGCTGTCGCCGCTGAGGCAGGGGCAGCGCGCATCCTCCGCCATCCGTCGCGGTGCGTCTGTCACAGTGCTGGCCTTCCGGTAGCGATGTTGATGAGTGCGATGGCCGCCAACAGGGCGACGACCGTCACAGCGATTCCGGCGAGGGGGATCCACCAACTGAGCCGCGATTTCGCGCGATTCCTGACAATCAGGGCGATCGTCGCGATCAGCACCACGAAGGAGACCAGCGGAACCACGAACGATGCGACGGTGCCGAGGGTGTAGTCGCAGGCGAGCGAGGGATCGCCGCACGCATCGAACGCGAAGGGGAGGAAGACGTTGAGGAAGATCAGGCAGGCGCTGCTTGCGACCTGCAGCGCGGTGAGTATCACCGACACGATCAGGTCGATCCTTCGGGCCTCGGGGCTGTCGAGTCGACGATCGCGCAGTCGACTCTCCCGACCGGGATCGATGGGATTGCCCAACGGATCGTCCAGGGAGTCGGACGTCGCATTCAGCCGCCGCAACTCATCCATGAGGCGAACATAGCTCACCAGTTGGGGCGGGTGCGGGATCCCGTCCCGCGTTGCGTCGCGCCGGAATCGGCCACGCCCCGCGCTTCGAACGTAGGCTCGAACCATGAAACTCGGCATCCACTTCTCCAACTTCACAGTTCCCGGACAGCCGGAATCGATCGCCTCAGTATTGGCCGCGACCGCCCGGGTCGCGGACCAGGGAGGGGTCTCCGCATTCACGCTCATGGACCACTGGTTCCAGATGGAGCAGATGGGCGGACCCGCAGAACCGATGCTCGAGGGCTACACCGGTCTGGGCTTCCTCGCCGGGATCACCGAGAGGATGTCGCTCGGCCTCTTGGTCACGGGAGTCACCTATCGGCACCCCGGGCTTCTCGCCAAGACCATCGCCACCCTCGATGTGTTGTCGAAGGGGCGGGCCGTGCTCGGCATCGGCGCGGCCTGGTACGAGCGCGAGCACCTCGGTCTCGGTGTGCCGTTCCCGTCGCTCCGCGAACGATTCGAGCAGCTCGAGGAGACTATTCAGATCTGCCGACAGATGTGGAGCGATGAAAACGGGCGTTTCGACGGACGCCACTTCCAGCTGGCCGAGACCATCTGCATCCCACGCCCGCTTCAGGCACCCCGACCGCCGATCATGATCGGCGGCAGCGGCGAGCAGAAGACGCTCCGGCTGGTCGCGCGCTACGCCGACTCGTGCAACCTCTTCGCGGTGAGCCACGAGGTCGTGAAGCACAAGATCGCGGTGCTCGCCGGGCACTGCGAGACCGAACAGCGCGACCTCGCCAGCATCGAGAAGACGATCATCGGAGGTGCCGATCCGCTCGAGGACGTGGATGGATTCCTCGCCAGCATGGCGCAGTACGCCGCCATCGGCGTTGACCAGATCACGATGAGCCCGCACGGCAGCGATCCGGTCGCCTGGACTGAGCGCATGGTGGAGAGAGTTCTTCCCCGCCTCTCCGACGTGTGAGTCGAAAACCCCGGCACGATCTTGCAGCGAACTGTCGGTATCGCGGAGTAGTTTCGACACCATGTCACGCACCTGGTTGAAGTGGATGCCCGCCGTCGCGGTGCCGGTATTGATCGCATCGGCCGCCGTCGCCGTGCCACTCTCGGCGAATGCCGCCGTGAACCTCCCGACGAAGACCCCCGCCCAGGTGCTCGCCCTCGCCGCCGGCGAGAAAGTCACGGCTCTGTCCGGCACGATCTCGCAGACCTCGAGTCTCGGTCTGCCGCAGTTGCCCACCACCGGGGCGGATGCCTCGGCGGGTTCTGCCCTCGAGTTGCTCACCGGATCGCACACGGCTCGAGTCTTCGTCGACGGCTCGACGAAGCAGCGGGTTCAGGTGCTCGACAGCATGGCCGAGCGGGATCTGGTGCGCAGCGGCTCCGACGTGTGGCTGTACGACTCGAAGAAGAAGACCGCAGTGCACTCGACCCTGACGACTCGGGCGGCCACGTCGGCAACCCGGGACTACGTCGCCACCCCCGACCAGCTCGCCGCCAAGCTCCTCTCCTCCGTGGACTCGAGCACCGCGGTGTCGCTGGGCTCCGATCTTCGCGTCGCCGGCCGCACCGCCTACGACCTCGTGCTGACCCCGAAGGCCGCGGACACCCTGGTCGGCTCGGTCTCGATCGCGGTCGACTCCGAGACGGGACTCCCGCTCTCGGTCGATGTCTTTGCGCGTTCGCAGAAGACTCCGGCTTTCAGCGTCGGCTTCTCGAAGCTCGATCTCAGCGCCCCTGCTGCAAGCCTCTTCGCGTTCACCCCGCCCGCCGGTGCGAAGGTCACGGAGAAAGCGCCGAAGGCCGAAACCGCACGTCCCACCGCTCCGGCCAATGACGCCGCCAAGCCGACGGTCACCGGCAGCGGATGGGATTCCATCGTGGCGCTGCCGGCCGGCACCGGCACGGCGACCGCCACATCCTCCCCGCTCTTCGGCAAGCTGACCACCGCCCTGGCGGGTGGACACCTGTTCCACACCAGTCTTGTCAACGTGTTGATGACGGATGACGGACGCGTGTTCGCCGGTTCGGTGCCCGTGGCGAAGCTCCAGGCTGCCGCCGCCGCGAAGTGAACCCCGTCGCGACCGGGTTCGCGATCCGCACAGAGGCTCTGACCAAACGATTCGGTTCGCAGCTCGCCGTCGACGGGGTGAACCTGAGCGTGCCCGTCGGGTCGGTTTTTGGCTTCCTCGGACCCAACGGCTCGGGCAAGACCACCACCATCCGCCTCCTTCTCGGCCTCGCCTCGGCGACCAGCGGCGAGATCGAGGTACTCGGCAGGCGGATGCCGGATGATCTCCGCACGGTGCTCCCCGAGGTCGGTGCTCTCGTCGAGGGGCCCGGCTTCTACCCCTACCTGTCGGGTGCGGCCAACCTGCACCGCCTCGACAGTGCCGACGGCCACGCGGCATCCGCCACCCGGCGCACCCGGGTGCAGACCGCGCTCGAACGGGTGGGGCTCTCCCACGCGGCGGGAAAGAAAGTGAAGGCCTACTCCCTCGGAATGAAACAGCGGCTCGGCATCGCCAACGCCCTGTTGACGCCACGGCGGCTGCTCGTGCTCGACGAGCCGACGAATGGTCTCGATCCGCAGGGCACTCGGGAGGTGCGCAGCCTCATCCGGTCCCTCGCGGCGGAGGGCACCACCGTGTTCGTCTCCAGCCACCTCCTGGCGGAGATCGAGCAGGTGTGCACCGATGCCGCTGTGATGAGCGTCGGTCGGCTCGTCGCACAGGGAACGATCTCCGAATTGCGTGGGGTCGGTGGCGCGCGGGTACGGCTGGAGACTCCGGATCCGGCTGGCGCCGCGGCCGTCCTCTCGCGCTTCGGGATGACCGTGGCTCATTCGAGTGGGGATTCCGGGGAGCTCGTCGCCGCGTTCGGCGATCGAGAAACCGCTCCGGATGTCGTGGTCGCCGCACTCGTCGAGGCCGGGGTGCGGGTGCGGTCGTTCACCATCGATCGCCCGAGCCTCGAGCAGCGTTTCGTCGATCTCACGGGGGAGGGGTTCGATGTCGCAGGCTGATCGAACCGCTCTTCGCTTGCGACCGGCCATGGGGCTGCCGCTGCTGGCCTCCGAGATCTCGGTGCTCTTCCGGCGCCGTCGCACGTGGGCGATGCTCGCCTCCCTCGCCCTGATACCCGTCTTGATCGCCGTGGCGGTGAAGCTCTCCACCGGCTCGTCTTCCGGCCGCGGCCCGGCGTTCCTCGACCAGGTGAGCCAGAACGGCCTCTTCGTCAGCTTCGTCGGCTTACTCGTCTCAGTGCCGCTCTTCCTGCCGCTCACGGTCGGGGTGGTGGCCGGTGACACGATGGCGGGGGAGGCCAGCGCAGGAACCCTGCGCTACCTGCTGATCGCCCCGGCGGGTCGCGTGCGGCTTCTCCTGGTGAAATACCTCGCCACCGCGGTCTTCTGCCTGGCGGCCACCCTCGCCGTCGCCATCGCCGGAGCCGTGATCGGCGCCGCTCTGTTCCCGATCGGCCCCGTGACCCTGCTCTCGGGCGACAGCATCGAGGTCGGCGACTCGATCGTGCGGTCGTTGCTGATCGCCGCATACATCACGCTCTCTCTGCTCGGGCTTTCCGCGATCGGCCTCTTCATCTCCACGATGACGGACGTGCCGGTGGGCGCCATGGCCACCACGATCGTGCTCTCCGTCGTATCGCAAGTGCTCGACTCTCTTCCGCAGCTCGACTGGCTGCACCCGTGGCTGTTCAGCCACTACTGGCTGGGCTTCGCCGACCTCTTGCGCCAGCCGATCTCGTGGGATTCTTTCGGCGACAACGCGATTCTCCAGGCCGGGTACATCCTCGTCTTCGGCGCTCTCGCCTTCGGCCGATTCACCACGAAGGACATCCTCTCGTAGCGTGGATGCCCGTGCTCGGGCGGCATCGGCCCGCAGTGTCGGACGGATCGGGCATCCTGTTGCCATGGCGGAACCGGTCGAACTGTGGTGGGCGAGGCGGCAGTGGTCGAAGTCGCTGGAGGTGCCGTATCCGGTCGGGTGCTATCGCAGCGACTGGGAGCGTTACCCGGTCTTGGTGCGCCAGTACCACCCCGACCTGAATTCGGGAATCACCCTGACCCAGGTGCCTCCGGCAGCCGAGGTGTATCTCGTCTGGCAGTGCGATGCCGGCCATCGTTTCGTGGCGACCCCCGACGAGCAACGGCAGCGACCGGGCCAGTCGAGGCGGCGTTCGACCTGGTGCCCCGAGTGCGCTGCGGGAGCGACGAAACGCCGGGCTCCGTCACCCTCGCGCAGTCTGGCACCGGTGCGCCCCCGGTCTCCTGCTGCCAGCGCCCGGGTCGCACGCGCGACTCCCGGTGCCGGGGAGGTGGGGCAGGCTTTCGTCAGCTCGCTCGCACCCAAGCCGGCGTCGGCCGCCGAGGGCGAGCTGCGCCACCGCCTGGCCGAGCGCCTCGACCTTCATTTCGGGCTGAACGCGGTGCGAGTCGCCCGGCCGTTCTTCACGCGTCACGAGGTGTGGCCAGACATCGTGCTTGCCGAACTGCGGGTGGCCATCGAATACGACACGACGGGCAGAGATGGCCTCGAGCATGTCGGTCGACGCGAAGAGTCCGATAGGCGCAAGGATCGTCTGTTGCGCGCAGCGGGCTGGGAGGTGGTGCGCATCCGCTGCGGAAAGCTGCGGCCCATCGGGCCTTTCGATATCAGTGCCCCCGGGATCTCGGCGAAGACCATCGACAGACTCGTCGAGAAACTGGGGCAGATCCGCGGGGCCCTGATCGTGGAGTGTTACCGCCGCACCGACGGAGGCGGCTAGGGCAGGAGCCCGGCCCGGCGGGCGGCGACGACGGCCTCGTAGCGACTTCCGGCTTCGAGCTTGCGCATCGCCGAGGAGAGGTAGCTCTTCACGGTGCTCTCCGTGAGGCCGAGTTGGCGGGCGACCGTGCCGTTCTGCTTGCCCAGCGCGACCTGGCAGAGCACATCCAACTCACGAGGCGACAACGCGGGAGCGCTCGGCTCGCGCGGCGTCTCCCTGAAGCCAAGACCGCGGGATGCCCGATCGAGTCGGCCGGCGAGAACGGGGTCGTCGATCTCGCGGCCGATCTCCCGGAGTTCAGCGAACAGTGCGCGATGTTCCTGGCGTTCAGCCCCATCGACGCTCCGCTGGCCGGGGAGACCGCTCTCGCTCTCCAGTGCCGCGAGCCGCCGCTCGACCTCGTCGTGCACCGAGTACTCCCAGGCCAGGTCGCGCGCGGCGCGAAGTGCCCCCTGCAGCACGGTGTCACCGAACTGGGTCGGCTGCCGGTGGCCTCCGTAGATCACGGCCCTCACGGAGCCCTCGACCACGATCGGCACCGCTAGGAGCGAGACGATCCCTTCCGCGGACACCTCGCGGTCGTAGCGGTGCGTGATGCTCGTCGCCTGCCGGTAGTGGGTGGCGGTGACGGGCCGGCGTTCGGCGAGCGCGCGACCGCCGAGGCCCTGCGTCGGTTCGATGACCAGCCCGTGGATGCTCTGCCCGAGAGTCCCGACGAAGGAGGTGAGGGGGGCACCGTCCCGGGTCGCGAGCCCCCCGAAGGTGATCGGCAGGTCGATGCTGGAGGAGAGGGCGCGAAGACTCCGCTGAAGCAGGTCGAGGTCGTAAGACGACTCGGATCCCGGAGATGCAGCGGTCACTTCCCTACCTCCTTTAGGCGGTAGTCGGGCCCTTCGATGTTCCCTTAGCCTGCATCGTAACAGGCCGGAGTCACCGACTCCCGAATCGATCACGATGACCATTTCAAGGGAGAAATGCCATGCCGATGACCTCATCCCCGCTCGATTCTGCGAACGATTCGCCGCTCACCCCGCTGCGCTTCCTCAAGCGCTCCGCCGAGGTGTTCCCCGACAAGACCGCCATCGTCTATGGCACACGGGTCTACACGTACGCGGAGTTCGCTGCTGCCGCCGAAGCTCTCGCGCGCGCCATCCGCTCCCGCATCATCCCAGGAGATCGCGTGGTGTTCCTGTCGCCGAACACGCCCGAGATGCTCATCGCGCAGTTCGCGGTGCCGCTGGCCGGCGGCATCCTCATCGCCCTCAATCCCCGTCTCGCGCCCTCCGAGGTGCGATATGTGATCGAGCATTCCGAGGCGAGCCTCCTCTTCTACGACGCCGAGTTCGCCTCGGCCGTCGGAGACTCCCGCGACCAGTGTTCCACCCTGCGGGCCATCGTGGAGATCCCCGACGCGGAATTCGGATGCGCGCAGAGCGGCCTCAGCATCGGCCAGGAGTCCTACCGTGCCTTCGGTTCCGCAACGGCGGCCAACAAGACTCCCCTGCGCTGGGAGATCGACGACGAGCGCGCCGTGATCTCGATCAACTACACCTCCGGCACCACCGGCAAGCCGAAGGGGGTCATGTACAGCCACCGCGGCGCATACCTCAACGCGATGGGCGAGGTTTTCCACAACAAACTCGATAACCAATCGGTATACCTCTGGACCCTGCCCCTGTTCCACTGCAACGGATGGTGCACACCGTGGGCGGTCACGGCGGCAAGCGGCACGCATGTCTGCCTTCGCGCAGTGCGACCCGCATCCATCTGGTCGGCCATCGACGAGCTCGGGGTCACGAATCTGTGCGGGGCGCCGACGGTCTGCAATGTGATCGCCAATGCCGAGGAAGCCCACCCGCTCCAGCATCCGCTGCGCATCACGACGGCCGGTGCGCCGCCGTCACCCACCATCATCGAACGTCTCGAGAGGCTCGGTGCGCGGGTGACCCACGTCTACGGGCTCACCGAAGCGTATGGGCCGTTCACCATCTGCGAATACCAGGAGTCGTGGGACTCGCTGCCGCCCTCCGCAAGGGCAACACAGATCGCCCGCCAGGGTGTGTCGATGGTGCAGGCGGAGACCCCGCGTGTGGTCGACGCGGAGATGGCGGACGTGGCCAGGGACGGCAGCACCATCGGGGAGATCGTGTTGCGCGGCAACAACGTGATGGTCGGCTACTACAGGGACGAGGCCGCCACCGCCGCTGCCTTCGCCGGCGGATGGTTTCACACCGGTGACCTGGGAGTGATGCATCCCGACGGCTATATCGAGGTCAAGGACCGCGCAAAGGACATCATCATCTCCGGTGGAGAGAATATCTCCTCCATCGAGATCGAGAATTCGATAGCCTCGCACCCCAGCGTCGCGGATGTCGCCGTGGTGGGGTTCGCCCACGAGACCTGGGGTGAACGCCCGGAGGCCTACGTGCTCCTGCACGAGGGGCATGTCGCAACCGCGGAAGAGATCTCCGCCCACGCGCGATTGACCCTGGCGAGATTCAAAGTGCCGGACTCCGTCGTCTTCGTCGTCGAGCTGCCCCGCACGGCGACCGGCAAGGTGGTCAAAGCATCGTTGCGCGCGCAATCGGTGCGATCAGAGCGTGCTCCCGCCCGATAACCCCCAATCCCCGGGAGGGCATCCGCCGCTCCGGCCAGCACCATGTCCGCTACACGAAGGAGTGTCACTTGACCACCATCATCGATCACCAGCAGTCCACCCCACGGGAGTTCGACCGCAACGCGATCACTCCGGTCGCCGCAGGGGCGCGCGTCATCGCGGACCCGGCCGGCCTCGGCCTCGGCGCATTCGCCCTCACCACCTTCGTGCTGAGCCTGGCGAATTCCGGAATCATCGGGGGAGCCGGCGCTGCCGTGCTCGGCATCGCTCTCTTTTACGGCGGACTCGCGCAGGTCGCGGCCGGTATGTGGGAGTTCGTCAAGGGCAACACCTTCGGTGCGACGGCCTTCACCTCCTATGGCGCGTTCTGGCTCGCATTCTGGTGGCTGCTCACCAACCCCGAGGTCGAAAAGGCGGCCGGCGCAGCCGGAGTCGGCGCGTTCCTGCTTGCCTGGACGATCTTCTCCGCCCTCATGACGGTCGCTTCGCAGAAGACGAACGCGGTGCTCTTCGCCACCTTTGTCGCTGTGACCGTCACTTTCGTCGCCTTGACGGTCGGTGCGTTCACCGGTATTGCGGGCATCACGCAACTGGGTGGATGGATCGGCATCATCGCCGCGGGACTCGCCTGGCATGGATCCTTCGCGGTGGTCACGAATGCCACCTGGAAGCGTGTCGTCCTGCCGGTGTGGCCCGCCGCATAATCCCCGTATGGATGTCGGCTGATCGGCCTAGCGTGTTCTCGAGGGCGGTCTTCTCTGCCCGGAGAGCAGACAGCCATGACGACACTTCCAAATCGGCCCCGCACAGCGCTGGTGGTGATCGACGTTCAGAATGATGTCGTTGCCGAAGCTCACGAGCGTGACGCCGTCATCAGCAACATCAACACCCTCGTCGGCAAAGCTCGCGACGAGGGTGTTGCCGTCGTGTGGGTGCAGCACTCCGACGAGGGCCTCGAGCACGGCAGCGCCGGCTGGCAGTACGTTCCGGAGCTCGTGCGGCGCGACTCGGAGCCCGTCGTACAAAAGAATTACGGTGATTCCTTCGAGGGCACCGAGCTCGAGCAGGTGCTGGCTGAGGTCGGGGCCGGACGGCTGGTGGTGGCGGGGGCAGAGACGGATGCGTGCATCCGATCCACGATCCACGGCGCGTTCACCCGCGGCTACGACGTCACCCTCGTGAGTGATGCTCACACTACGAACGATCAGAGCGAATGGGGCGCGCCGCCGCCCGGGCAGGTCATCGCACATACGAATCTGTATTGGAGTTTCCAGGGCGCTCCCGGACGTACTGCCGCCGTCACCCCTACCAGCGAGGTGCGCTTCGACGCCTGATCACGGGGGAGCGGGCGTCTGGTGGTGCAGGGTCACCGGTGATAGTGTCGCGGCCATTGGCGGCAGGTGCTCTGCGGAGTATTGGTAGGGGCGCGATCGGTGCCAGTCATCCGAGTGCAGGGAGTTTCGCCGTGGCCGTGACGGGAATCGGGGGCCTGTTCCTCCGCAGCAAGGATCCGGAGGCGCGTGCCGCCTGGTACCGCGAGCACCTCGGGATCGGGGCGGGGGAGCACGGCTCCTGGGCGCAGGATGCCGGCGTGACCGTCTTCGCCCCTTTCGCTTCGGACACCGACTATTTCGCGACCGACCAGTCGTTCATGCTCAATCTCCGTGTCACCGAACTGGATGCGCTGGTTGCTGCGCTGGAAGCATCCGATATCGCGGTCGAGCGGCGAGCCGAGTGGGACAGTCCCGACTACGGGCGATTCGCCCGCATCCACGATCCCGAGGGCCTTCCCATCGAGCTCTGGGAAGCCACTGACTAAGGCGGGCGAGCGCGGTTTGGTCGCCCGGTCGGGCGTTGCGGGGCCGTGCCCGCAGGCCTCCCGAATCGACGGAGGATCGGGCCGCATTACGCCTAGCCGCGCGCGACACATCGCGCTACGCTGCTGCCAGCAATTGTTCGCATTCGCTCCACTAAGGAAGAAGGCGCGACCATGTCGGCTGCCAGCGAAGAATCTCCCACCCCTGTGATCCGCGATGATGCGGGCGGTCCGGCAGCCTCGCTGGGACTATCGAGTCACAGTGCCTTGGATACCGTGCATCGAGAGCTCGAGCGGCATTCGCTCGACGGAACGGGAGCCGCCGATACGTTGCTGACTTACCGGGACGCGCTCCTCGATCGATACATCATCGACCGGCCGATCTTCACGCTGGCCTGGCCGTCGAGTCTCTATGTCCCCGCGGAAGCGGACCCGACGAAGTACTGGATCACCGCTCCGCCCGCCGATCACCGCTATCGCTACCACTGGACCGATCCGCAGCCGACCGCCAGCAGTGCCTCGGAGAAGACCGGGCACCTGTTCAGCTGGACCAATGTGTCCGGGTTGAACCCGAGCTACACCGGTACTGCCGGTGTCGGCGTGCGGATCGTCCCGACACACTCGCTCTCGACGGTGCGGGTCAGTGCCGACGTCGATCTGGTGGCCGAGAGCCGCTGGTGGTACCTCGTCGGTTCGTCCGCCGGTTTTTCGAACTTCTCCTATCGCGGCACCGTCTACATCGCGGGCTGGGAAATCAGCCCGGTGACCGGGCAGTGGGAGTTGCTGAGACCGTTCGGCTCGAGGGTGATGTTCCAATACCGCGAGAGCGGGCAGGGGGGAACCGCGATACGAAGTGACCACCACGCTTTCGACGATCTCTCCGTGCGACTGCAGCTCCAGGGTGGGCATACCTACGGCATCGGTGTGTCGTTCGAGGTGGAGGTCGGGTTCGACTGCCACGACCGCTCCGGTAAGCCCTATCAGAAGCAGCCCGGTGACGACATCAAACTCTGGGCATCGATGACCGGCGAGGTCTCGAGCATCAGCGTGTCGACCGACACGGTGTGGATTCCCTGACGGCATCCTCAAGAGCGGCAGTCACCGGGGCCCTGGCTCTCCCCGAGACCGGCTAACGCTCCACGTAAGCCGCGAGGTGCTTGCCGGTGAGGGTGGAGCGCTCGGCGACGAGTGCGGCGGGGGTGCCCTCGAACACGATCAGCCCACCATCGTGGCCGGCTCCCGGGCCGAGATCGATGATCCAGTCGGCATGTGCCATGACCGCCTGGTGGTGCTCGACGACGATGACCGATTTGCCCGAATCCACCAGTCGGTCCAGAAGGGCGAGCAGCTGCTCGACATCGGCGAGGTGGAGACCGGTGGTCGGCTCGTCGAGCACGTAGACGTCACCCTTCTCCGCCATGTGGATGGCGAGTTTGAGTCGTTGCCGCTCGCCACCGGAGAGCGTGCTGAGCGGCTGGCCGAGGCTGAGGTACCCCAGGCCCACGTCGACGAGCCGATGCAGGATGGCGTGCGCCGCCGGTGTGCGGGCCTCACCGCGTGAAAAGAACTCTTCGGCCTCGGTCAAGGACATCGCGAGCACCTCGCTGATGTCGCGCCCGCCGAGGTGATACTCCAGCACCAAAGCCTGGAATCGTTTGCCCTCGCACACCTCGCAGGGGGAGGCGACGCTCGCCATCATCCCGAGATCGGTGAAGATCACGCCGGCCCCGTTGCAATTCGGGCACGCGCCCTCCGAATTGGCGCTGAACAGCGCGGGTTTGACCCCGTTTGCCTTCGCGAACGCGCTGCGGATCGGGTCGAGCAGCCCGGTGTAGGTCGCCGGATTGCTGCGACGCGATCCCTTGATCGCTCCCTGGTCTATGGACACCACGCCATCCCGCAGGGGAAGGGACCCGTGAACGAGTGAGCTCTTGCCCGACCCGGCCACTCCGGTGATGACCACGAGCACGCCGAGCGGGATGTCGACGTCGAGATTCTGCAGATTGTGTGCCGTCGCGCCCCGAACCTGCAGCGAGCCGGACGGTGACCTCACCTCCGGTTTGAGGGAGCGCTGGTCGTCCAGGTGCCGGCCGGTCAGCGTGTCGCTCGATCTGAGCGCCTCGACGGAGCCTTCGAAGCAGATGACTCCTCCTGCGGTTCCCGCACCGGGTCCGAGATCGACGACATGGTCCGCGATCGCGATCGTCTCCGGTTTATGCTCGACGACCAACACAGTGTTGCCCTTGTCTCGCAGCTGAAGCAGCAGGGCGTTCATGTGCTCGATGTCGTGCGGGTGCAGGCCGATCGTCGGTTCATCGAAGACATAGGTGACGTCGGTGAGCGAGGAGCCGAGGTGCCGGATCATCTTCGTGCGCTGGGCCTCGCCGCCGGAGAGCGAACCCGCCGGCCGATCGAGAGAGAGGTATCCGAGCCCGATCTCCACGAAGGAGTCGAGAGTCTGGCTGAGCGCGGCGAGCAGGGGAGCGACGGTCGGATCCCGGATGGTCCGCACCCAGTCGGCGAGATCGCTGATCTGCATGGCGCAGGCCTCGGCGATGCTCAGTCCGGCGACCCGTGAGGAACGGGCGCCCTCGTTGAGTCGGGTGCCAGCGCAGTCGGGACAGGTCGCGAAGGTGACGGCCCGATCCACGAAGGCGCGGATGTGCGGCTGCATGGCCTCGCGGTCCTTCGAGAGGAAGGACTTCTGCACCTTGGGGATGAGCCCCTCGTAGGTCATGTTGATGTCGCCGACCTTCACCTTGGTCGGTTCGTGGTACAGGAAGTCGTCGAGCTCGCGCTTCGAATAGTCACGGATCGGCTTGTTGGCATCGAGGAACCCGGAGCCGGTGAAGATGCGCACGCCCCAACCGTCTGCGGTGTAGCCGGGAATGGTCATAGCGCCCTCGGCGAGGGACTTGGAATCGTCATAGAGCTGCGTCAGATCGATGTCGCTGACCCGGCCCATACCCTCACACCGCGGGCACATGCCGCCCGTGACGGTGAAACTGCGCCTCTCCTTCACCGTACGGCCTGCCTTGTCCATGGTCACCGCGCCCGATCCGCTCACCGAGGGCACGTTGAACGCAAAGGCCTGCGGGGAGCCGAGATGCGGCATCCCGAGACGGCTGAATACGACCCGCAGCATCGCGTTGGCGTCGGTCGCGGTGCCGACCGTGGAGCGTGAGTTCGCCCCCATCCGTTCTTGGTCGACGATGATCGCGGTGGTCAGGCCCTCGAGCCGGTCGACGTCGGGCCGTGCAAGGGTCGGCATGAAGCCCTGGAGGAACGCGCTGTAGGTCTCGTTGATCATGCGCTGCGAGTCCGCGGCGATCGTGCCGAAGACCAGGGAGCTCTTGCCGGAGCCCGACACCCCGGTGAACACGGTCAGTCGCCGTTTCGGGATGTCGACGCTGACATTCTTGAGGTTGTTCACGCGCGCCCCGTGAACTCGAATCAGGTCGTGGCCGTCGGCGGCGTGTCGTGCCGGGGGGCTATCCGCAGTCTCGTTCATCTCGCGGCAAGCCTACGGGCGCTGGGCGGCCGCTGGGTCGTCGATCGCTGGGTTGTCGATCGCAGGGCGCGGTCGAACTGGGGCAGCGAATCGGGCGACCGGTTGCGGCAACGAGAGGGTCGCCAGATGATAGAACGGTGCCGCCACCGCTGACCGCCTCTGTGCGCGAGTTTCTCCTCGACACCGATGTCGCCTTGCGCTGGCAGGTCGAGCGCGACCTGCTGGAGTCGCCTCGCGAGGTCTGGGAATCGACGCGAGGTCGCGTTGCGACCGAGGGCTTCGGAGCGCAGCTGCTCGCCCTCCAGGATCCAGACGGACAGTGGGCCGGGGGAGCGTTCTTCCCCAGCGATTTCGATTTCGACTCTCCGGAGGCGGCGGAGGGCGCGGGGCAGCCGTGGACGGCGACGAGCTGGTCGCTCAGTTCCCTTCGGGAATGGGGACTGGATGCGGCGGTCCTTTCTGGCACCGCCGCCGCGCTCGCGGCACACAGCCGGTGGGAGTACAACGACCGACCGTACTGGGAGGGAGAGGTGGATTGTTGCATCAACGCCTCGACCCTCGCGAACGGAGCCTGGCTCGGTGCCGATGTCTCCGTCCTCGCGGGGTGGTTTCCGCAGCACCAGCTTGAGGATGGGGGATGGAACTGCGAATGGGTAAATGGATCGACCCGCTCGTCGTTCGACTCCACGCTGAACAGCCTGAAGGGCATCCTCTCCTACGAGTTGCAGACCGGGAGGAATGCCGAACTGAGCGCAGCCAGGCGCAGGGGAGAGGACTACCTCCTGCGGCGCAGGCTGTTGTACTCGCTCTCCCGCGGAGAGATCCTCGGTGCTCGGATGACGCGGGTCGCCTATCCGTTTCGCTCCTTCTACAGCGCCCTGAATGCGGTGGACTACTTTCGTTCGGCTTCGCTGTTCGACGGCACCGCGCCAGACCCCCGCATCGCCGAAGCCATCGAATCGGTACGGAACGCCCGCCAGTCGGATGGCAGGTGGCTGCAGCAGCGCCGGCACCCGGGGAGGGTGTGGTTCGAGATCGACGTCGACGTCGACGAGCCGTCGCCCTGGCTCACGTTCTTCGCGACTCGGGTGCTGTCCTGGTGGGATGAGGCGTCGGGTCTCGAGCGACAGGCCTGATCGCGAAACCGGACCGGGACGGCGCTCGGTGAGTCCGTCGATGGGGGATCATGGTGCCCTTTCGGCCCGAGGCTGTGCCCGCCCGTCAGGACCGCAGGATCTTCGCCAGCGCTCTCCCGTGGGCCAACTCGTCGACCAGTTTGTCGAGGTAGCGCACCTTCTGCATCACGGGGTCTTCGACCTCTTCGACTCGAACACCGCAGACGACCCCGGTGATGAGTGGCGCATTCATATTGAGGTGGGCTGCGGCGAAGAAGTCTTCATACGACGTGCCGGCGACGATGTGCTTGTCCACCTCGTCGTCGTCGAAACCAGTCAACCACGTGATGACTTCGTTGAGTTCGGCCGTCGTGCGGCCCTTTCTCTCGACCTTCTTCACATAGAGCGGATACACGGTGGCGAAGGGCATGGCGTAGACGCGTCGGAGAGTCGCTTCGCCCGTTTTCATGCGGGCAATTCTAGTGACGCCTCCACCGGGGCGGAGCCTGTTGTTCGATCCCGTTTTCGACTCGCCGTGGCCGAGGCGAAGGCGGCATCGAGGCGTTCGAGCGCGCCGGGGCCGACCACGGGTCCCGGTGGGGTACCGAGGTGACGGGTGCGCAATTCGTCCATCAGCTCGTCGACGAAGGCCGGACCGCCCTCTCGCATGACCTGCTGCCGAATCCGCAGCTCTTCGCTTCCCGGCTGCCAATCCAGACCCCAGTTGCCCAGGGCATAGATCACGGGCAGTGTCTGGATGCCGGCTTCCGTGAGGCTGTAGCGTGCGCGCTGGCCCCGTGCGGCCGTGCCGCGCGTGAGGATGCCCGCCTCCACGAGCCGCACGAGTCGGTCGGCGAGGATGTTCGACGCGATGCCTTCGATCGATCCGGTGAGCAGTGCCCGGAAGTGGCGGCGGTCTCCGAAGATCACGTCGCGCAGCACCAGGAGCGACCAACGATCGCCGAGCACCTCTACCGCGGCGTTGATCGGGCATCCGGATCGCGGTTCCACCATTCCTCCTCGTGACAGATTGCTTGACAGTCTCGTCGTTCTCAATATAGTGGTTGCAGAACGCAACCACTATTTTGAGGAGAAGCTGGTGGGCCGCTTCGTGTATTGGATGAACGTGTCCCTCGATCTGCGGATCGAGCAGGTTCCGGGCGACGATGGCGCGGGGGAGTGGCTGCGAATCGGCGAAGAATTGCACCGCGAGTTCAACGCGCGGGCGCGGGAGCTCGCCGTGATGGTGCAGGGTCGGGTCATATTCGAGACCATGGAGGAGTACTGGCCGCGCGCGCGCACAGACGAATCGCTGCCGGACTTCCTGCGGGAATACGGCGAGATCTGGACGGATACGCCCAAGGTACTCGTGTCCCGAACCCGCAGCCGCGCGGACTTCAACACCCGGGTGATCGGGGGAGATCACGCGATCGAGCAGCTCGCCGAACTCCGGGCGGAGACCGAGGGAGCCATCGGTGTGGGGGGTGCCGATCTCGCCACGCAGGTGCTGCGGGCGGGGCTGCTCGACGAGTTGCTGCTCTTCACCCATCCTGCGATCCTCGGCTTCGGCAGACCGTTGTTCGACGACTACGACCGCCCGATCGAGCTCGATCTGCTCGAGCAGCGGTCATTCGAACAGGGGGTCACGATGCACCACTACGCGATCCGGCACGAGAGTTAGAACGCCGTGCTGACCCGGATTGCGAAGGCCGTCTTCGTGCACGAGAGCAGCTTCTGCCAGAGCAACACGGTCGTCGTGCAGGGTGATGCCGGGGTGCTGGTCATCGACGCAGGGGTATTCGAGAGTGAGTTGCTCTGCCTCGCCAAGGACCTGTCTGAGTTGGGCCACATTGTCGTGGCGGGTTTCTCGACGCATCCGCATTGGGATCACCTGCTCTGGCATTCCGCGCTCGGCACGGCAACCCGTTACGGTACCGCCGGGTGTGCAGCCACCGCCGAGGATCGACTGTCGGGCGGGGTGCAGGCAGCGGCGAAGGCCGCGGGCATCCCCGAGCACGTGCCGCTGGAACTCCTCGGCCACATCACCGGACTGCCGGCGGGCGCTGTGCAGATTCCCTGGGATGGTCCCCGGGTGCGGATCATCGAACATCGAGCCCATGCCCCCGGGCATGCCGCGCTCGTGATCGACGAAGCCCGAGTGCTGGTCGCCGGTGACATGCTCTCCGATGTGCTGATTCCCATGCTCGACCTGAACGGCCCCGACGACCCGATCGGGGATTACCTGACGGCGCTGGAAGTGATCGAAGCCGAAGCCCGTGACGCGGTCGTCGTCGTTCCGGGCCACGGCTCGGTCGGCGGGGTCGGTCAGATGCGCGCACGGATCGATCGGGACCGGGACTACGTTCACGCCCTGCGCGAGGACCAGGAGCCGCTCGACCCGCGGGTCGGTCCGTCGGCTCAGCCCGGCTGGGAATGGGTGAGCGACGTCCACAGCGGGCAACTTCGCCGGCTCGCCCAGCATGGCCCCGCACAGCATGGTCCCGCACAGCACGATCCCGCACAGCACGATCCCGCCTAGCGCGGCTGCGCTGGCGCGGTAGAGGCGGCGACCGGGCGCCGTCGCGCGTCCGCTTCGGCGGCCGACGCGGCCCCGGCGCTGACGAGAAACTATTGCGCCCGTCGGCAGCTCGTTGTAATCTACAACCAAATGGTTGTACAACAGGAACTCAGCGACGACGCAGTGAACCGCATCTTCCGGGCACTCGCCGATGCGACGCGGCGCGATATTGTACGCCGCACCCTGATCGAGGAGGTCTCGGTCTCTCAGCTTGCTGACGCGTACGCCATGTCGTTCGCGGCCGTGCAGAAGCACGTCGCCGTACTGGAGGAGGCGGAGCTCGTGACCAAAAAGCGACGCGGTCGGGAGCGGATGGTGCGCGGCGACCTCGCGCGGATCCGTCAGGCACAGCGCCTCCTCGACCAGTTCGAGCAACTCTGGCGCTCGCGGATCGACCAGCTCGATGCCCTGCTCGATGAAGACACTCACTAGAAAGGCGAATCATGCCCGTCACCTCCGTCGAGAAGGATCTCGACCAGCTCACCATCACCGTCATCGCTGACTTCGCGGCACCGGTCACCCGCCTCTGGGACGCGTACATGGATCCTCGCCAGCTCGAGCGATTCTGGGGTCCGCCCAGCTATCCCGCGACCTTCTTCCGTCACGACGTGGCAGTCGGCGGTCGAAGTGTCTATCGCATGACCGGTCCCGCGGGTGACGAGCACTGGGGCTGCTGGGAGTGGACGCACGTGGATGCCCCCCGGGCGTTCGAGGTCATCGACTGGTTCGCGGACGAATCTGGCGCTCCGAACACGGGCCTTCCGTCCGTGCGCGCGAACTTCGCGTTCGAGCAGACGGCAACCGGATCGCGGCTCACTACCGTCTCCCGCCTCGACTCCCTCGTCCAGCTCGAGCAGCTCGTCTCGATGGGGGTGCTCGAAGGCACCCGCGAGGCGATGTCCCAGATCGACGCCGTGCTCGCCGACCTCGCGGAGTTCGCCGCCAGCCGTGCAGCGGAGGCACAGATCCTCAGCGACACCCAGGTGCGGGTTGCCCGCGTCGTCCGGGGCACCGTCGAGCAGGTCTGGCGGGCCCACAACGATGCCGAACTCATGAAGCGGTGGCTGCTCGGCCCCGACGGATGGACGATGCCGGTGTGCGAGATCGCGGCGGACGTCGGCGACAGCTACCGGTACGTGTGGGAGCCCGACGGTGGTGGCGAGGGTTTCGGCTTCACCGGGGAGCTTCTCGAGAGCGAGCCGCCACACCGCGCGGTCACCAGCGAGGCGATGATCGGAATGGACTTCCCGCCCACCCGCAACGAGCTCACCCTCACCCCCGTGCAGGGCGGAACACTGCTCTCGCTCGTCATCACCTACGCGAACGCCGAGATGCGGGATGCGGTGCTCGCCACCGGAATGACCGACGGCATGGAGACCAGTTACGCGCGGCTCGAGGGCCTGTTCGAGGCCAACGTCAGCGTCTAGAGGCCCTCTTTCGACGTGGCGCCGTTGTCCGGGCCGCGGGCTCGACGGCGGACGACGAGAACGAGAGCGAGGGCGGCAGCCAGTACCGTACCTGCCGCCCCGAAGAGCACCGTGCGCCAGATCAATTCCTGCTCGGATTGGATTCTCTCCGATGGGATCTGCCCGGCGGGGATCCGGTCTGCGGAGATCTCCTCTGCCGGGACCTCCGCTGCCGGGACGTCCGCTGCTGGGACGTCCACCGCGGGGGGCCCCTGCCGTGTTGTGTCCTCCGCGGCGACGGCGATCGATTCGACATCGCTCACCGTGAACCGAAAACTGTCCCCGACGGGGTCACCGTCGGGGGAGACCACTCGCCAACGGATCTCGTACTCGGCCGCCGGCATCCCCGCTTCAACCGACACGGTCACCGTGTCTCTGGCGGGAACCACGGTGGCGCCGGCCGCCCAATCGTGACCGCTGCCGTCCACGATCGTGATCTCCGCACCCTCGGTCAGGATGTCTTCCGAGAACTGGATGACGACGTCGGTCGGGGCAGCGGCCACGCGTTCACCACGTGCTGGAGCGCTCGCGACGACCTGCAGATCACCGTGAGCAGAAACCGGGCCGGGAGCCAGGGCGATGAGCATCGCGGCGAGGAGCGCGGCAGCGGCCGCACGAACGGGAGGAAACGACGAGACCATGGGGGACACCTTTCACCAGCAGTTCGCACCGCAACGGGCTAGACGTTTTCGCGACAGAGCTTTCAGATCGACGCAGCCCCGGATTGCTCGGGGGAGAGAGGATGTGCTCCAGCGGTGCGGGTGCCCACGGCCGGAAGCGGGGGAGATCATCGTGTCGAGGGCGGCCGCGGATGCCACGCTCGCGCTCCAGGGGACGCGAACGCCGCGAGGCTTCATTTCGCCACTATGGCGTGAACGTGCCAGGGGGTCAAGAGGCGCAAGGTCGCTGCCGTTGAGCGGCTCCACTCGGAGGACTTCAGCCGGGTTTCGTCGCAGATTGTGAAACGCGATCTCCCGTCCTGGGTCAGGCTCGTGCGCACTGGATCGAACTGCCGTCTAGCCGGCGATGATTCCGCGGATGTCATCTGCAACAAGCCGCAGATCCCCTCCGAGCTGATGTCCACCCGATGTCGATCGAGTGATGGCCCGGGGGATCGCCGCGGCAGAGAGATCGCGGTGTGCGATCGGCGGGAAATGCGCGGGCCATGAACGATACTTGACATAATGTGCATTATCAGCGATTGTGTAGTGCAAACCCCCCGGGGCTTCCTGCCAGGACCACGCCGCCGGATCAGCGATACTTGAACCATGTCATCGTTCTTCTCGCTGGTGCTCTATGTCGGTATCGCCATCCTGACCGTGATGGCCGCCCTTGTGGCGGTCACGGCGATCATCGGCATCGTCGTGGCGTTCTCACCGACACTGATCCCGGGATTCCTGCAGTCCTAGCCGGCGGTTCCGTTACTTGACATAACGGAAAAGTACGCCGTTACTGACCGCCGAGGTCGAGCAGCCGCTCGATCGCCTCCACCACGAGACGGTGATCCGCCAACTGTGCGAGCCCCGACACTGTCACTGTGCCGATGAGCCCGGAGTCGCGGATGTTGATGGGAAACGAGCCCCCGTGTGCCGCATAGAGGAAGGTGTCGTTCCATTCCCGCGCTTCGAACGGCGTGCCGGTCGCGCGGTGTCGGAGCCCCACGAGGAACGAGCTGTTTCCGAATCGGCGCACCGTGCGCACCTTGCGCTCGACCCACTGGTCGTTGTCGGCGGCGGTGCCGGCCAGCGCGGCATGGAAGAGCTGCTGGTCGCCACGTCGGATGTCGATGGTGATCGGATGATCGCGCTCCGTGCCGAGTTCGACCAGGATGCATCCCAGCTCCCAGGTATCCGCGTTGCTGAAACGGGTGAAGACCAGTCGCTCTTCCTGTGCTTCGATCTCGGCGATGAGCCCGGCGGTGTCTTCGGTCATGGAGAGCCTTTCAGTGGGGCGGCAGCTGGCTGCGGATGAGGTCGAGAAGTTCTGGCGGGCGAAACGGCTCTGTCGTCTCGGCGAGTTCGGCCAGTGTCCACCAGCGCGTCTCGAGCACGTCGAGCTGCTCCTCCGCCGTCCAATTCTCTCGCGACGGCTCGAATGCCGTGGTGCGCAGCACGTAATACTCGGCGTGGCCCGTGTCGTGGTCTCCCCCGACGTAATCCGGCACGAAGTCCTGCGCCCACACCGGCGCTCCGAGGTCGGGGATGTCGAGCCCCGTCTCTTCGAACAGCTCTCGGCGTGCCCCTTCGGCATGGCTCTCCCCCGGCTCCACTCCCCCGCCGGGCGTGATCCAACGGGTCTGCTCGGCCGGCACCGACCCCACGGTCAGGTAGAGCAGAATGCGATCGCGCTCATCGAAGACCAGGATACGAGAAGTGAGTCGATGTCGATTATGCACTCAGGTCCCCGGGTTCGCGACGGACGGCAGGTGGCGTGCCCACCATTCGAGCACCGCCTCGAAGCGCTGGAGCCGATGCCGCGGGCTCCCGCTCCGGCTCAGCTCGTGGTTCTCGCCCGGGAAGATCAGGAGCTCGGTATCGACCCCGTTGCGTTTGAGGGCCGCGTAATAGCGTTCCCCCTGGCCGAGGGGACAGCGCAGATCGTCTTCGGAGTGGATCACCAGGGTCGGAGTGGTCACCTGGCCGACGAGCGCCTGAGGGCTCTGGTCGCGCATCAGCTGCGGATCCGATCCCGTGTATTCGTCGCTGAAGAAAGAGCCGATATCGGAGGTGCCGACGAAGGCCTCCGGGTCGAGGTAGCCCCGCTCCACGATCGCTCCGGCGAAACGGTGGTCGTTGGCGATCGTCCACGCCGTGAGGTAGCCCCCGTAGGAGCCGCCCATCACCCCGACCCGAGCACCGTCGAGCATCGGGTGACGCGCGAGGGCGCCCTCCAGAAAGTCGATCACGTCGGTGAAATCCATCGTGCCCATGCGCTGGCGGATGGCTCGCCCGTGGGCCTCGCCGTAGCCGGCCGAACCTCGAGGATTGCACATGACGACGGCGTAACCCGCCTCGACATAGACCTGCGCCTCGTCGAAGAACGAGACTCCCCACTGCGTGAAGGGACCGCCGTGGATCACCAGCAGCACGGGATGCGGCTCCTCCTGGTCGATCGGCGTCAGCACCCAGCCGTGAACCTCGCTTCCGTCCCGCGCCGTGACCGAGAGTTCCTCCAGGGGGGTCACCCCGGCGTTGCGGAGCGGCGCGGAGAAGTCGCTGAGCGCACGCAGTCCGCCCGGAGTGACGAGACCGAGCTCACCCATCGATGCGGGCGCCGTATAGCTGACCACGATCACGTCATCCACGGCGTCGGTGCCGTGCACCTCGAGGTCCCCGCTGACGATCGGTGACACCGTGCCGTCGGAGCTGATGCGAAGCAGGTGTACCCTGCCGCGGTCGAGGGCGTGCACGAGCGCTCCCTCCCCTGTGATCAGGAGCTCGCCGTCGAGGTCGGTGGTGGCGGGATCGGTGAGCAGCCGTGCCGACTCCCCCGGAGCATCCCGCACCCACAACTGCTCGCCGCGGCCCACGAAGTCGACGCCGTTCTCGCCCAGGTCGCCCCCGGTGAACCACAGTTCGCCGCCGAGACCGTATTCGACGCTCGAGATGCCGTAGCGGCGGCCATCGGTGGCCCGGGTGGCTGCAGGAACTTCATCCGCCGAGCCCGTGAGGTCGATCTCGTAGATGTCGTTGGCGAGGTCGAGGTCGCGCTCGGGATGACGAGCGGACACGACGGCGATCCTCGATCCGTCCGGCGAGAACGAGAGAGCTCCGTGGTCGAAGTCACCGTCGGTCAGGCGTCTCGGCGTGGGGATGCCAGCGGAGGGCTCGGGCTTCGGGTTCTGCGCCGACGGGGCGGTCGGGTAGCTCGGTTCGCCGTCAACGCGGGGCACCTCGACGAGGAACACGTGCCGACGCCGATCAGTCGTGTAGCCGAATCCATTCGAGCGGTACTTGAGGGTGGTGATGCGGCGTGGGGGTTCGGCGTTCGAGCCGAGGTTTGCGACCGTGCCGTACCGACCATCTTCGGCGACAGCGGCGGTGAACGCGATGGCGCGGGAGTCCGGCGACCAGCGCCAGGTGCCGACACCGAGCTTCTGGTCGGTCAGCTGGAGGGGTTCGCCGCCCTCAGCCGCCATGATGTGCAGCTGACCGGGCCCCTCCCCCGGCGATCGCACGAACGCGAGCAGGCTCCCATCCGGCGAGAAGAGCGGGCTCGAATCACTGATACCGCGCGTGATGCGACGAGCGTCGGAGCCGTCGAGCCTCACGCTCCACAACTGGCCGACGGCGCGATCCGCATCGAGATCCGGCCGCGAGACGGCGGTGACGGCACGCGTGCCATCCGGATGGATCGTGGGGCGGGAGACACTGGACAACAGGGGAAGATCTGAAGGCTTCATCACCTCCCATGCTAGCCACCGTTGCTTTCACGGCCCCGGCTGAGATTCAGGCGGTGCCGAAGTCGCTCACGTCGCCGACGAGCCTGGTGTGGTCGGCGGGGATCGGCTCGACCGCGGCGGCGGCGATCTCCGCGGCGAACTCGCTCACGTTGTACAGTCGGCCGGCGGAGTCCTTTCGCGAACTGATCGCGCCCGGATTCGCCCGCTCGAGAAGCGTCGCCGTGATGGTGCCCTCGATCATGTCGCCGGACACGACGACGAACCCGATGCCCGCCGCATCCAGGATCGGGATCATCTCAAGGAGCGCATCCTCACCCGCGCGCTTGCTGAGCGCCACCGGGAGGTATTCCGGCATCGTGGCTGTCGAGTGGATGAAATGTGCCTGATGACTCGTCACGAAGACGACGCGGGAGCCCGGGGCCAGCAGCGGGATGGCCGCGTTCAGCAGGTACACCTGGGCGTCGCGATTGAGCTGAAGGGCGTAGTCCTCCGCCATGCCGGACTCCATGCCCCCGGAGGCATTCATCACGAGGATGTCGAGTCCGCCCAGCTCGCTCTCGATTGTGTCGAACATGGCGGCGACCGAGGCGGGATCGGTGAGATCCGCGCCGATGGCGACCGCGGATCCGCCGGCTGCGACGATCTTGTCGACGAGCTTGTTCGCGCGCGCCTCCTTGTTGCGGTAGTTGATCACGACGCTCGCGCCGGCTTCGGCGAAGAAGCTCACCGTGTCCGCGCCGATGCCGCGGGAGGAGCCGGTGACGAGGGCACGGAGCCCGTCGAGCGAACCGGGGGCGAGGGGGTTTGTCATGAGGGGACTCCTGGGTTCCGAGGTCGGTCGCGGCGCGGAGCCACGGGTCACGACAATAGCAAGATCAGGCGGTTTCCCGGGTGCTGGTGCTAGTTTCGAAGCACACTAGTCGCAAGGGGTGCAACGGGATGATCGTCGATTTTGTCACGATGTACGCCTGGATCTTCTGGGTCGGCCTGCTGCTGCTCTTTGTCATCGTCGAGGTGCTCACCGTCGATTTCACCTTTCTCATGCTCGCCGGCGGGTGCGTTGGCGGTCTGGTGGCCGATCTTCTCGGTGCGCCATTCTGGGCGCAGATCCTCATCGCCGGGATCCTGGCGCTCCTTCTGCTGTTCGTCGCCCGGCCCGCGCTGAAACGAACGCTCGGCCGCACCTCCGACCAGACTCCGACGAACGTGGCTGCGCTGCTCGGTACCGGCGGCATGGTCACCACTCCGTTCGTGGACGGACAGGGCCACGTGAAGCTCGCGAACGGCGAGACCTGGACGGCCCGGCTCTCGCAGGCCACCACCGATCGACCGGTTGATGCCGGTGAACGCATCGTCGTGACGGCGATCGAAGGGGCGACCGCGATAGTGGTCCCCGCAGAAGGGACAGCACTGTGACCTCCGACCTGTTCGGCCAGATCATCCTCGTGATTGTGATCATCATCGTCGCGATCTTCGTCTTGACCATCCTCTTCCGGGCGGTGAAGATCATCCCCCAGGCCCGCGCCGGGGTCGTCGAGCGCCTCGGCAAGTACCACAAGACGCTGATGCCCGGGCTCAACATCCTCGTGCCGTTCATCGACCGGGTGCGGCCGCTCATCGATATGCGCGAGCAGGTCGTCTCGTTCCCGCCGCAGCCCGTCATCACCGAGGACAACCTGGTGGTGTCGATCGACACCGTCGTCTACTTCCAGGTGACGGATGCGCGTGCCGCGACCTATGAGATCGCCAACTACCTCGGGGCCGTCGAGCAGCTGACCACCACCACCCTTCGTAACGTCGTCGGTAGCCTCAATCTTGAGGAAGCTCTCACCAGTCGCGACAACATCAACGGGCAGCTGCGCATCGTGCTCGACGAGGCCACCGGCAAGTGGGGGGTGCGCGTCGGCCGCGTCGAGCTCAAGGCGATCGACCCGCCGCTCTCCATCCAGGACTCGATGGAGAAGCAGATGCGTGCCGAGCGAGACCGCCGGGCGCAGATCCTGACCGCAGAGGGCACGAAGCAGGCAGCCATCCTGCAGGCCGAGGGATCCCGACAGGCCGCGATCCTCGAAGCGGAGGGCTGGGCGAAGGCCCAGGTGCTGCGAGCCGAGGGTGAAGGGCAGGCCATCACCACGGTGTTCGGCGCCATTCACGCCGGTGATCCGGACTCCAAGCTGCTGGCCTACCAGTACCTGCAGATGCTTCCAAAGATCGCCGAGGGCGACTCCAACAAGCTCTGGATCATCCCCTCGGAGCTCACCGAGGCGATCAAGAGCATCACGGCCGGCTTCGGTTCGAGTCTTGCGGGCATGGCACCGGGCCAGCCGGCACCGGTACCTCCGGCAGCGCCGGTGGCCTCGGCGGTGCCGAGCACTCCGCCCGTTTCCCCTACAGCGCCTGCCGCCCCGGCATCGCCGGCGCCCTGAGTCACCCGGCCTCGAGCAGACACCGCGAGGTGCACTCTTTTGCGGGTGATGCACACCGCGAGGTCCCGAAAGACTGCAACTTGTGGAGGCGGAGACGCGCAACCGGTCGTGAGATGAGGGCGTCGTGGCCGATCTGAGGGCGATCGAGCCCGGCGAGGGTTTCTTCGCCGGGCCACTCCCCCGCATCCTCGCCCATCGCGGCCTTGCGACGGATGCCCCGGAAAATACCCTGCTCGCCTTCCTCTCCGCGCTCTCCAGCGGTGTCACCCACCTCGAGACCGACGTTCACTCGTCGGCGGACGGCATCGCGGTGATCAGCCACGACGCGGATCTCGCTCGCACGGCGGGAATCACGGGGCGCGTCGACGAACTCGACTTCGCCGAGCTGCAGAAGGTGGACCTGGGGCGTGGCCAGACCTACCCGAGCCTGGAAGAGACGCTTCTGGCCTTTCCCGAGGCGCGATTCAACATCGACCTCAAGTCCGATGCGGTCGTCGGCCCGGCGGTGGCAGCGATTCTTTCGGCCGCCGCCACGGACCGGGTGCTCGTGACGTCATTCGACAATGCGCGGCGGTTGCGCGCGGTTCGGGCATTGCCAGGGGTCGCGACCTCGGCATCGGCGGCGCCCTTCGCCGGTGCACTGTTCGCGGTCAAGCTCGGCCTCGTGCCGCTGGCCCGCCGGCTGCTTCGCGACGTGCAGGCCGTGCAGGTGCCCGAGCGTCTCCGTGGCGTCCAGGTGATCACCGCCCGCACCGTACGCCTCCTGAAGCGCGCGGGCGTCGAGGTGCAGGTGTGGACGGTGAACGAGCCAGCGGACATGCGTCGACTGCTCGATCTCGGCGTGGACGGCCTGATCACCGACCGGGCGGATCTCGCGCTTCTCCTTCGAAACGAACGCTCCGGTCCCGCCTGAAGACACGACCGGCCGGCAGGGAGTACGCTGTGAGTTTGCTGGAATCGCCGCGTAACGGAAAGGTTACGCCCAGCTTGTGGGTTTATAACTGGTGATTGCATCGCGAGAGAGGACCACACAATGGCGGATCGCAGTTTGCGCGGAATGAGACTCGGATCCCAGAGTCTCCAGAGTGAAGAAGGCGTGACCTTCTCCCCGCGGAAGAAGAGTACGTACCAAGCCGCCGACGGCTCCACCTTCGAGGTGACCTTCTCGTCTGACGCGGAGATCCCCACGGTGTGGGAGTCCCCGAAGAGCGGCCAGGAAGGTCGACTTCTCGGCGAGGACGGCGTTCAGGTGGAACCCGAACCGTCCGACGCCAAGATCCCCCGCACCCACTGGGACATGCTTCTCGAGCGCCGCACGCGTGCGGAACTCGAAGAACTGCTCCAGGAGCGTCTCGACTTCCTTCGGGCTCGTAAGGGGCAGCACAAGATCGGCGCCTAGCGTTCGATCCGAGAGACCTAGCCGGTCGCCGTTCACGCGGTGGTCGGCTATTTTTCTGCCTGCCGCTGCTCAGGCTGTGGCGAACCGGGCCCGAAGACGCCCCAGAGCGTGACCCGCAGCAGTGCTTCGACGACGATACCGAAGTGCATCTTGGATCGGCCGGCCGCCCGTTCGATGAAGACGATGGGATGCTCGACCACGCGCCGCCCCTCCCGCTCCAGTCGCCAGGCCAGCTCCACCTGGAAGCAATACCCCTGCGACGACACCGAAGACAGCTCGAGGGACCGAAGGGCATCGGCGCGATAGACGCGGAAGCCCGCGGTGATGTCGTGGACGCCCGAGCGGAGCACCGCGCGCGAGTACGCGTTGCCCGCGCGCGAGATGACCTGGCGGATCCAGGGCCAGTTGCGCACAGAACCCCCGTGCACCCAGCGGGACCCGATCACCAGATCCGCGCCTCCGGCCGCCAGGTCGATCATGGCCGGAAGCGCGGAGGGATCGTGGGATCCGTCCGCATCCATCTCCACGACGAACCGGTAGCCGTGCTCGAGGGCACGCGCGAAGCCGGCGAGGTAGGCCTGGCCGAGGCCCTGCTTCGCAGCGCGATGCAGCACAGAGATCCCGGGGTCGACGGCCGCGAGTCGGTCGGCCAGCCGTCCCGTGCCATCCGGACTCGAGTCGTCCACGACCAGCACGTCGGCCTGGGGCACCGCCTGGCGGATGCGCCCGAGCACGGTCTCCAGGCTCTCGATCTCGTTGTAGGTCGGCAGGATGATCAGAGTCTCAGCCACGCCGCCCCCTTGGGCTCTGAGCACGTGGTCGCCGGGGTGCGAGTAGCAGTCCGACTAGGAGGCTGGCGAGTCCGAACCCGGCGACGATCCACTCGATCTGGCGCCCGGCGAACATGGCCGGGGTGACCGTCGTGCTGAGCGGTACGGTCTGCACCAGGGCCCCGCGCGTGAAGGTCGGTAGGGTCGCGATCTCGCGACCATCGGGCGCGAACATCGCGCTCACTCCCACCGTGGAGTCGTTGACGACGCTGCGTCCGGTCTCGATGGCACGCAACCGGGCGATCGCCACCTGTTGCACGCTCTCGTCCGAGTGTCCGAAGTCGGCGTTGTTGGTCGGGGCGATGATGAACTCCGCTCCCCCGTCCACCATCCGATGGATGAGGCCGTCGTCCACGATGTCGAAACAGATGGCCAGCCCCGCCATCGCCCCGTTGATGTCGAAGACATTCGACCTGGTGCCGAAGGTGTAATCCCGCGGCACAAGGTCGAAGAGGCTCGGGGCTAGCGGGTACCAGAACGAGCGGTTCGGCAGGTATTCGGCGAAGGGCACGGGATGGATCTTGTCGTACTGGGCGACCGAACCCTTGCCGTTCTCCCAGAGCAGCAGACTGTTGAAGGTCTGACCCTTCGAGTTCTCCGTGACGGTGCCGGTCACGAGCGGAGCGTTCATCTCTTTCGAGACGAAGTCGAGGGTCTGCGCCGCCTGCTCGTTCCTGAGGGGGTCGATGTCTGAGGCGTTCTCCGGCCAGACGATCACATCCACCTTCTTGCCGAGGATGGGCACTGTGGCCTGCAGGTGATCGTCCAGGCTGTCACCCGGTTGGATCTGCGCAAAGAGGCCGGAGTTGGAGTTGCCCTGGACTGCGGCGACGCGGATGCTGCCCGAAGAGAGCACGGGCCACGCCGGGAACAGTGCAGCGACGAGGAAGGCGGTGGCCGCGATCATCCCCCTGGTGCTCCAGCGCACCTGACCTGTCCGCACGGCCTGGAGCAGCACCGCGGAGAGGAAGGCGATGACGAAGCTCACGCCCGAGATCCCGAGCCACGCCACGAGCGGGGCGAAAGTGCTGTCGGACTGGGAGAACGCGAGCCGGCCCCAGGAGAAGCCGCCGTAGGGCCAGACGCTGGTGATCGCCTCCCTCAGCACCCAGAGGCCGGCCAGTACCGCGGGGAGGCCGATCAGCCGCGCGCCGGGCCCGGACCACACCCGGGGCACGTATCGCCAGGCCAGGGCCATGAGCACGCACCCGAGGGCGAAGAAGACCGCCTCGAGTCCGGCGAGGGCGAGCCACGGCACCGGTCCCAGATAGACGGTGAGCCAGATGATGTGATTGCCGAAGAATGCGAACCCGCCCACGAACCCCACCAACAGCGCCGAGCGCACCCGGCGACCGACGAGCGACCAGAACATCAGGGCTGTGCCGATGAAGATGAGCGGCCACCAGCCGAGCGCGGGGAAGGCCGCCGCGTTGATGAAGCCGGACAGCGCCGCGACCAGGAGCGCGGCGGTGAGGGGAAGGGGGCGCGAGAGCCATCCGGGAACAGTCCCGCGGCGGGGTGGGAGGCTCGAACGCACCCGTCAAGCCTAAGTGGCTGTTGCTGTGCCCGCGGCCAGCAGCGCTGCCGGCAGAGGCTCAGGCGACCGAGGAGTAGGCCACGATCCCGCGCCGGATCGATTCGAGGGCCTGGCGTGCCGTGCGTCCGACAGCCCCGTCGGCCACCACAGAGAGCTGGTCGAGGAGGTCGATCGTCTGCTTTGTCATGCGCACGAAGTCGCCGGCCGCGAGCTCCGACTCGAGGAGGACGGAATCGAGGGAGACTCCCTGCGCCCAGCGGTTCATCGCGAGCGACAGGCCGGTGGACAGGGGGTTGCTGCCGGGGAGCTTGTGGTCACGCTCGATGTCGTCGAGTTTCGACCACAGGTCTGTGGTCTTCTCGAAGGCGGGGCGGAATGCGCCCCTGGGAAGGTAGCGATCGGAGGTCTGGCCCTCGTCGCGCCTGGGTTCGTAGACCAGCGCGGCGGCCATGGCGGCGAGCCCCGCCGGATCCAGATCGTTCCAGACGCCACGGCGCAGGCACTCCGCCACCAAGAGGTCGCGCTCTCCGTAGATTCTGCGCAGGGTGCGCCCATGAACCGATGCGGTCACCTCGCCGTTCTCGGCGCGCAGCAGGTACCCGAGCTCCAGGAGCACATCGGTCACCCGGTCGAAGATGCGTGCGACGGCACCCGTGCGGGTGCGGATCTGGCGGCTCAGTTCGTCCGTCTGCTTCTTCAGCTTCCACCAGCGCTCGGCCCAGCGGGCGTGCACCTCCCGGTCGTTGCAGGTGTGGCAGGGGTGCTGCTTGAGCCGTTTGCGCAGGGCGGCGAGCTGGTTCTGCCGCTTGTCGCGCTCGCCGCGACTCTGCAGGTCGGCGCGGATCGAGCCCTTGCGTTCGAGATCGGTGAGCTCGCGACGAATGCCCGAATACTCCCGGAAGTCTCCGAGGTGGCACTTCATGGCCTCCTCGTACCCGCGCAGCGATTCTTCCTGCGATCGCACCTTTCTGGCCAGGTCCACCACGGCGCGGTCTGCCTGGAACTGCGCGAAGGACGACTCGAGGATGTCTCTCGCGCGTTCGCGGCTGAACTGCTCGATGAGGTTCACTGCCATGTTGTAGGTGGGCGAGAAGCTGGAATTCAGCGGGTAGGTGCGGCGCGAGGCGAGCGAAGCGACGGCCTGCGGATCGAGGCCCTCCTGCCACTGGATCACCGAATGTCCCTCGACGTCGATGCCGCGCCGACCGGCGCGCCCGGTGAGCTGTGTGTACTCGCCCGGGGTGATCGGCACGCGGGCCTCGCCGTTGAATTTCTCGAGCTTCTCAAGCACGACAGTTCGAGCGGGCATGTTGATGCCGAGGGCAAGGGTCTCTGTGGCGAAGACGGCCTTTACGAGCTTCTTCTGGAACAGCTCCTCGACGACCTCTTTGAACGCGGGCAGCATACCGGCGTGGTGGGCGGCGACTCCGCGCTGAAGACCATCGAGCCACTCGTAGTAGCCCAGCACGGCGAGGTCCTCATCGAGAATGGTGCGGCAGCGCTCCTCGACGATGTCCGCGATCTCCTCCCGTTCGAGCTGGGTGGTGAGCCGCACTCCCGCCCGCAGCACTTGCTTGACCGCCTGGTCGCATCCGACCCGGCTGAAGATGAAGAAGATGGCCGGAAGGAGGTTGCGTTCCCCGAGCATCTTCACGACGCCGGCGCGATCCATCTTCAGTTCGTCGGGACGCCCTCCGCGGGAGTGCCGCCGTCCGACATCCTGCATCTGGCGCGAACTGATGGTGCGCCCCCCGTAACGGGCCATCTGCACGAGCTCGGGATTCACCCGGTGCGTCGGAGTTCCGGGCGGATCCCCCGGGCCGGCCTTGGTCGTCGCAAACAGGTCGATGAGCTTCGTGCGCATGATCACGTGCTGGTCGAGAGGCACCGGCCGCTCCTCGGAGACGATCACGGCAGTCTCGCCGCGCACCGCCTGAAGCCAGTCCCCGAACTCCTCGGCATTCGACACCGTGGCGCTGAGGGAGACCAGGCGCACGGTCTGCGGGAGGTGGATGATGACCTCCTCCCAGACGGCGCCGCGGAACCGGTCGGCGAGGTAGTGCACCTCGTCCATCACCACGAAAGCCAGGTCCCTGAGCAGATCGGAGTCCGCATAGAGCATGTTGCGCAGCACCTCGGTGGTCATCACCACGATGCGAGCGCCGGAATTGATGTTCGTGTCTCCGGTGAGGAGACCCACCTGGTCGGCCCCGTATTCGGCGACGAACTCCTGGAACTTCTGATTCGAGAGTGCCTTCATCGGCGCCGTGTAGAACACCTTCGCCCGAGGCTCCTGCATCGCAAGGAACACCGCGAATTCGGCCACGATGGTCTTGCCGGCCCCGGTGGGAGCGGCGACGAGCACGCTGTCCCCGCGTTCCAGCGCCACGCAGGAGGCGAGCTGGAATGGGTCGAGATCGAAAGACTGGTTGCCGCGGAACGTCTCGACCCGCGGGTTGCCGCGACGTTCGCGAGACGCGGCGAAGCGTTCCGCCGGGCTCAGTTCGGTCATGCGGCGGCCGTGCCGCCGAGGTCTCCGGCCAGGCTGTCCGCGCGTTTGGCGATGACCCGGTCGCGCCACCACGCGATCGTCCCGGCGATCAGGTACAGCACGATCATCGGCACGGACAGCAGGAACATGGATGCCACGTCCGCCGACGGGGTCGCGAGAGCGCAGAAGACGAAGATGGCGAGAATCGCCCAGCGCCAGCTGCGGAAGATGCTCACGCCGGAGATGATGCCGAGGAAGTTGAGCAGCACCAGGAACACCGGAAGCACGAACGCGATCCCCACCGCGAGGATGAGTTTGGTCACGAAACCGAGGTAGTCCTTCGCTTCGGTGATGGCCGCATCCTGGCTGGGGACGAAGGAATTGAGTACGTCCACGATGTGGGGGAAGACCCACCAGCCGGCGGCGCAGCCGGCGAAGAACAGGGGAACCGCGGAGAAGAAGAAGCCGAAGGTGTAGCGCTTCTCTTTCGTGGTGAGGCCGGGCACGATGAAGGCGAACACCTGGTACAGCCACACGGGGCTCGAGGCGATGACTCCGACCGTGATAGCGATCTGGATGTGCACATCGAAGGCCGCACCGATGGTCGAGTAGTTCAGCGTCGTGTTGCCGTGGGTCTTGGCGATCAGCTCGATGGGAGAGCGGATGGCTTTGAGCACCCAGTCGGCGACAGCGAACCCGCCGATCGAGAACACGACGATCGCGATCGCCGAGATGAAGAGTCGCTTGCGGAGCTCGACGAGGTGCTGGCCGAGAGACATCCGGCCTTCACTGCCTGCGCCCCGCTTCTTGCGGGAAGGCATGGTGGCGGTAATGAGCTCTCGCTAGGGCTTGGCGGAGGGGTTGGTCGAGTCGGTTTGCGCGCGGACCTCGCTCGAGGTCTCGTTGAGGTGCGCAGAGTCGGCCGGCGGTGCGGGCTTCTCCTCGGACTTGACCTCGTTTTTGAAGATCTTCATCGACTGTCCGACGCTCTTGGCGAGGCCCGGGAGCTTGGTCGCACCGAACAGAAGCACCACGATGACCAGTAGTACCAGGGCGTGCCAACCGGTGAATCCACTTAACATGTGCGCGATCCTTAAGAGTCGAGAAAATCGAGTTGAGTAAGTTTACCGCCTATCCGAACTCTACGGCTGTCATTCGGCTTGGAACCACCGACGGGAATTCGCATCGATACGGGTGAGGGCGCGACCGCGGTCGAGGCGGCCGGAGCGTCGGGCCTCTTTTCTGGCCAGCGATGCGTCACGTACCTTCCGCCGTTGCTCCTGCACGTCGGAGTATTTCTGCAGGAGGGCGAACTGCTCCTGCTTCGTATCGAACTCCGTGATCGCGGCATCCAGCAGCTCGAGTTTTGCGCCGAGCGCTCCGAGTTCGTCGAAGACCGCGACGGCCTTGCGGAAGAGGCGCCAGCCGGAGAAGACGAGCATCGCGAGGAGGGCGAGCACGAGACAGGCCCAGATGACGATCCACGACCACCAGGGCATCAGTCGGCTCCCGCGATCTGCTCGTCGTAGCGCGCTGCCCCGGCCGCGGCCCAGTCGGCGACGGCCCGCCGGGCATCCGCCGGCTCGACCACGGTGACCATGCCCGGGAGTCCCCCGACCAGTCTTTTGAGCCCGTGATAGTGCGACACCCGGAGGGCCGTGCGGTCGCGGCCGTCGACGAGGGTGCTTCCGGTGCCGTCGGTGAGGTAGTCGGCGAGCAGGGGCGCCGCCGAGGGGGCGACGTCGATGGTCACCACGAGGTCGTCCGCCGAGCCCTCGAAAAGCGTGTCGGGCAGGTGCACGTCGGAGGCGTGGGTGGTGATCGGCTCGGAGGTCACCGTGGGGTTTCCGATGCGGTCGATCCGGAAAGTGCGCACCGCTTCGCGCAGATGGCACCATCCCCGCAGGTACCAGTCAGCGTCCATCGATTCGATGCGGAGCGGGTCTACCCGCCGACGCTCGTGCTCACCGCGCGAGTTGATGTAGTCGAACTCCACCTGCACGCCGGAGGCCACCGAGTCGCGAATGAGGGCGAGTGTGTCGTCGGACTCCGATCCCTCGACTGCGAACTGGCTCGGAAGGGCGGATGCCCCGCGCGCGAGCTTGGCCATGAGCGTGGCGATCGCGCTGCGATCGGCATTCTCCGGCAGCGCCGACAGGTACTGCAGCCCGGCGATGAGCGCTGCGGCCTCCCGGCCGGAAAAGCGGGGTGCGTCGTCGATGGCCACGAGGTTCGTGAGCACGATCTGGTCGTTCTCCTCGAAGTCGTCCCAGGCGAGGTCGAACAGGTCTCCGTGCTGGTACTGCCCGGTCTCGCCGGGGATGCCCGAGACGGCGATGAGTTCGACCGCCTCCCGCACCTGCTGTGGCTTCACGCCGAAATGATCAGCGGCATCCTGCACGCTGATGCGCTCATGCTCCATGAGGAACGGCACGAGGGAGAGCAGGAAGGCGAGCTTGTCCTGTGCCTGCAGCGGGGCGGTTCGATCAGCCACTGATCTTCCCTTCTGAGCCGCCCTCACGGGACGAGTGCTCCTCGACGGTCTGCAGGAGGCGGCTGCGAACCGCCTCGCGGAGCTCGGGTGGGGAGAGCACGAGAGCTTCCGGGCCGTACCCGGCCAGTTCGTCGGCGAAGATATTGGCGTCGGAGTAGTGCAGTCGCAAGACGCCGGAGGGCAGCCGAACGGTGCCGCGGCGTTTGAGCAGACGTGTGGCGGCATCCGAATCGGCGAGCACCTCGACATCGGCCGTGTGGGACTGCCACACCTCTTCGAGCTCGTCGAGGGCCCGAGCGGTCTGGTCGCCACTGGGGGCGGGGAAGAACGCCCCGGTGGTGGTGACCTGGCTCACGATCCGCCGCAGCAGGAAGGTCTTGGTGATCTCCGTGCCCGGCTCGAGCGCATGAAGATGCCACCGACCCTGGTGCTGCACGAGGGCGAGCGGGGCGAGCTCCCGCACTCGGGCCTCCGCTTCGCCGGGCTTCAGGTATGCGAAGCGCACTATCGCGTTGCGCTCGAGAGCGGCGCGGAGCGGCTCGAACGCGGCATCCCGCACACGGAGGCGCGGTGCATAGCCCAGAACGGGCTCATCGGACACGAGTCCGAGGCCCTTGAGCTTGATCACGGCTCGCCGCGACTCTCCGGAGAGGGATCCCTCGCGCCACACCATTGCGGCGAGATTGAGCAGTGTCGTCTCCTCCGCCGAGAAGGTGATGTCGCTCGGCAGCTCATAGCTGCCCCGCGGGATGCGATAACGCAGGTTCTGGTTGTTGCCCGCCTGGCCGGGAGAATCCACGGTCTCGAGAGGAACCCCGAGGTCGCGGATGTCGTCTTTGTCGCGTTCGAACTGGCGCTCGAGGTTCGCGTTGTCGCCACCGGCGCGATACCGCTGCCGGTAGCCCTGCACGGTCGACAGCACCTCGTTCTTGGTGAGACCGGTCTCGGTGGCGAGGAGCGCGAGCACAAGACTGAACAGCCGCTCCTCGACGGGGATTCTGGAGACGCTTGCAGCTGGCACGGGGACCCTGGTTTCGAATGAATTCGGAAGACACTCGGCCTGTGTCCGGATGAGACCGGCGCACCGGTCGGGAGGTAACTTACCCGGCGATGCCGAGGATGTCCACGACGTAGACGGATGCGTCGTCCGCGGGAGCTTTGCCGGAGCCGTCCGATACTGCCGCGGCCTTCGGTGGAAGCACGGCGAGCACCTGCGAACCGACACGCTTACCGATCAGGGCATTGCTCAGACCTGAGGAGACCGCTGCCGAACCGACCTGGATCACCGACGCCTGGTGCGCCGTCCAGGTGGAATCGAAAACCGTCTTGGTGGCCCAGCCGATGCCCGTGTACTGCACGACGATGAACTGGTCTTTCTTCACCTTCGCGCCAGAGCCCGCCTTCAGCACGTTCACCGTCGCGGACTTCGGTGCCGAGCGGTCGGGAACGCTGATGCCCGGGGTGCCGTCCGCGGTGAGCACCACCGCCGGCATCCCGTTGGTGGGGATCTGGTCGGAGCCGTTCGCCTTCGGCAGGAAAGCGCCCTTCACGTCGACGACGTAAATGAAGGAGTCGTCCTTGCCGATGCCGTTCGCGGCATCCGCGACGCCGTTGTGGCTGTCTTTTGGCGAGCCGATGATGGCGAGCCGGGATCCCACCTGAGCGCATTCCAGGCCCTCGCTGACCGCCGGGAAGGTGGACTTCCCCGCGGTGATCAGGCTGCCGCCGGTGCTGTTGTAGCTGGTCTTCTGCAGTTCCGTGCCATCCGCGGCGTTGACGATCGTCACATCGAGGATCACCGGTTGGCCGGCGACGATCGGGGCGCCCTTGCCGGCGATGAGCGTGGATGCCTGGGTGGTCTTCGTGTACAGCGGTGTGGGGAACCTCACCTTCGGAGCGGTGCCGAACTTGCCCGGTGCCGTGATGACGGAGGATGCCGCACCCGCGGTCACGACCGGATCGCACCCCGCGATGCTGGAGCCGGTGCCGCTTGCGCACGCCGTCAGCGAGCCGAGCAGGGCGATGGCAGCAATCAGCGCTGTGGTCTTACGCACGAATCCTCGTTTCGATCACGATCGTGGAACCTGACAATTCTAGAGTGACTCTGCGGGCGACTCGTCCGCGGGCGGGGTGCTCGCGGGCGGGGTGCTCGCGGTATCGGCCGCGGCAATCGCGTGACCGGCGGTGGTCTGGGCCGCTCGAGCAGTCTTGCGCAGGCGCTTATCGGTGACCGATCGCTCCCCCAGAGCCCCGGGGGTCCACGCTTCGACATCCTCATCGGTGTAGTCCGACTTGGAGAGCCGACGCTTGAGCTGCGGAAGCACGGTGTCGGGCGCGAGCCGGCGGGCGGTGAGCAGGAAGCCGGTGTGGGCCACCATGCGGTGGTCGGGGCGCACGGCGAGGCCTTCCACGTGCCATCCGCGCACCATCGTCTCGGACGAGTCGGGATCGGTGAAGAGTCCCGTTCCGCGCACGGCCTCGGCGACCCGGGAGAGCTGGGTGACGGTGGCGATGTAGCAGAGGAGCACGCCGCCGGGTGCGAGGGCGTCAGCGACGACCCCGAGGCACTCCCAGGGCGCGAGCATGTCGAGCACCACCCGGTCGACCGAGCCGTTCTCCACCGCGGTGGGCAACGATTCGACGAGGTCGCCGACCGTCACCGTCCAGTTCTGCGGCTCCGCCCCGAGGAAGGAGACCACGTTGCCGCGGGCGACGTCCGCGAACTCCTCGCGGCGCTCGAATGAGGTGAGGGAGCCGGTCGGTCCGATGCCGCGAAGCAGCCAGAGGCTCAAGGCGCCAGATCCGACGCCGGCCTCGACGACCTTCGCGCCGGGAAAGATGTCGCCGAGGCTCAGGATCTGCGCGGCATCCTTCGGGTAGATGATCGCGGCGCCGCGCGGCATCGACATGACGAAGTCGTTGAGCAAGGGCCGGAGGGCGAGGTACTCGTCGCCGTTGGTCGCGGTGACGACCGAGGCATCCGCCAGGCCGATCAGGGCATCGTGGTCGACCATGCCGCGGTGGGTGTGGAAGACCTTGCCGGCCTCGAGGGTGATGGTGTTGAGGCGGCCCTTCGGCCCGGTGAGCTGTACTCGGTCTCCCGCGCGGAAGGGACCGCTCTGGCGGCGAACGGCGGTCATGCGGCATCCGTTCTTGTCGAGTGGAGAAGTTCCGAGAGGTCGGTGACGCCCCGGCCGGTCAGGGTGGGCCAGATCGTGTAGCCGCGGCCGTGCTCGAGCGGGGAATGCAACGGCACGCCGATCGCCACGGCCCCGGCGGCGACCGCGGAGGCCAATCCGGTGGTCGAGTCCTCGATGGCGATGCACCTGACCGTATCGACTCCGAGAAGCTCGGCACCGCGCAGGTACGGCTCGGGATGCGGCTTGCTGTGGGTGACCGAATCCCCGGACACGATGTGGTCGAAGGCCGTGAACGGCAGGAACGACGAGACGTGCTCGGCCATGCGCCGGATGGACATCGTCACGAGCGCGGTAGGGATCCGGGCTTCCCGGAGCTCGGCGAGAAGCTCGAGTGCCCCCGGCCGCCAAGGAACCTCCGACTCGATCTGCTCCATCACCCGGTCGGTGAGGCGATCGACGATCTGGTCTTCGGTGAGCTCGACGCCGCGGTGTTGCAACACGGCCGCAGTGTGCCAGAGGCCGGAGCCGACGAGCGTGAGACCGTCTTCCTTGGTCCAGGTGCCGCCGAAAGATGCGACGAGCTCCGCCTCGGCGGCGAGCCAGTATGGCTCGGTGTCTACGAGGGTGCCATCCATGTCCCAGAGGACGGCGGCGGGGAGGAGATCGGTCACGGGACTCAAGTTTAGAGGGAAGGGGGTTCTATCCTTGACGGAGGGAAGTCACGTAGGCCACAGCCGGCCGTCCGCCGAAACATGACTCCAGAAGGTAGCGAGTGCCAAACGTGGGAATGTTGAGTGGGCGACTGCTGGTCGTCGCCTTCGAGGGCTGGAACGATGCGGGGGAAGCCGCGAGCGGCGCGGTCTCGATGCTCAAGGACCTTCTCGACCTGTATCCGATCGCCGAGATCGACGCAGAACGCTACTTCGACTACCAGTTCAATCGCCCGACGGTCGCTCAGGATGACGACGGCAATCGCCTTCTCGTCTGGCCCTCCGTGGTCACCTACGGTCCAACGGGGGTTCTCGCGCAGCGCTCGCCGCAGTCGCAGGAGACCTGCGGGGCGATCGGCGAGAACGCGTCGAACATCTACCTGCTCCTCGGCACCGAGCCCTCGCGCAACTGGAAGAGCTTCACCGCGGAGATCATGGCGACCATCGCGGAGAACCAGATCACCGGTGTCGTCTTTCTCGGAGCGATGCTCGCCGACGTGCCGCACACCCGACCGATCTCGGTCTTCGTGAGCAGTGAGAACGCGCAACTGCGCACAGAGCTCGCCGTGGAGAAGAGTTCGTACGAGGGCCCGGTGGGTATTCTCTCGGTGCTCGGTGAGGCCGCCGAGAAGGTGGGAATCCCCACGGTGTCGATCTGGGCATCCGTGCCGCACTACGTGCACAATGCGCCCTCGCCCAAAGCGACTCTCGCGATCATCGACAAGCTCGAGGAGATGATCGACGTGGTGATTCCCCGTGGTGAGCTAGTGGACGAATCCGCGGCCTGGGAGAGCGGGATCGACGTGCTCGCGAGCGAGGACGACGAGATGGCGACCTACATCGCTCAGCTCGAACAGGCAAGGGACACAGTCGACTCCCCCGAAGCCAGCGGAGAGGCGATCGCGCAGGAGTTCGAGAAGTACCTGCGGCGGCGCGACGGCAAGGCGGATGGGCGCGGTCCCGGCGGTGCGGCGGGACCTCCGCTTCCGCCAGAAGACCGCGGTCCGCGCGAGTAGGTCCCACGCCGTGTGGCGGGAGTTCTGTCGTCAGCGGGTAGCCGCGGCTGGGGCCAGGCGGATGCCGAGCAGCGCGTCGATCGCGCTGACCGCCGTCGTCGAGGCCGCAGCCCCTCCGCAGATGCGGGCATCGATCGCCGCGATCGCCCCGGCGGTATCGAGATCGTCGGCGAGTCGCGCGCGAAGCTCCGCGAGGAACTCGTCATCGGGGCCCTCGGTCGGTGACGCGGCCCAGGCTGTCCACGACGCGAGCCGGTCGTCGGCGATGCGCAGATGGGCATCCGTCCACTCCCAGTCGCTGCGATAGCGCTCGGAGAGGAGCGCGAGCCGGATCGACCGCGGGTCGGCGCCTCCGGCGACGAGACGGGAGACGAGCACGAGGTTGCCGAGGGACTTGCTCATCTTCTCGCCCTGGTAGCCGACCATCCCGGCGTGGGCGTAGATGCCGGCGAGCGGATGTCCGGTGAGCGCGGCGGCATGACCCGCGCTGAATTCGTGATGGGGGAAGACGAGGTCCCGGCCTCCCCCGTTGACGGTGAGGGGGGTGGGAAGGTGCTCGAGCGCGATCACCGAACACTCGATGTGCCAGCCGGGGCGCCCGCGCCCGAGGGACGAGTCCCAGGCCGGTTCGCCAGACCGTTCCGACCGCCAGAGCAGCGGATCGAGCGGGTCGCGTTTACCGGGACGCAGCGGATCTCCCCCGCGCTCCGCACTGAGCTCGAGCATCGTCGGCCGGTCGAGTGTGCTCTCCTGACCGAGGTGCCAGGCCGGCGCGGCGAAACTGCTGTCGAAGTAGAGGTCGTCGGCGGCATCTGGGCTCGGCACGCTGTAGGCGGAGCCGTTCTGCACGAGGATCTTCACGGCATCCGCCACATCCGCGATCACCTCGGTGACCGCGACGTACTCGTCGGGCGGGATGATGCCGAGCTTTTCCATGTCGCCGCGGAACAGGTCGATCTGCGAGGCCGCGAGGTCGCGCCAGTCCACGCCGTCTCGTGCCGCCCGCTCGAGCAGAGGATCATCGATGTCCGTGCTGTTCTGTACGTAGCGCACCTCGAAACCGGCATCCATCCACACCCGGATGAGCGTGTCGAAGGCGAGGTAGGTGGCGGCGTGGCCCAGGTGGGTGGCATCGTACGGCGTGATTCCGCAGACATAGATGCTCGCGAGTGTGGGCGACGAGGGGTGCGGACGCGCCTCGACGAGCGCCTGCGACGCCGCGTCGAAGATGCGGGGCACGAGCCCCGCTCCGGGCAGGGCGGGCACGGTCGGGCGGGTCCAGGATTGCACCATTCCAGCCTAAGCGAGCCGGTCAACGGCATTTACCGGGGACGTCTAGCTGAACCCTCCGGACGTCGTCCACTCCTCGTAGTCCAGCAGGTCTTCCGCGGTGAATGCTCGAGCGCGCGACGTGGGGATCGCACCGCCGCGCGACCCCGTGTTTCCGCCGGAGTCCCCTGACGCGTGCGCGATCACCGGCTCGGCCGCGGTGACGTCAGCGACGGCCGCCGGAGTGGATCCGGCGCTCTCCTCGAAATGCCCAAGCACGCTCTACCTCCGATGGCGAGCCGAGCCTGCGCGATTGCGCAGCAAGACCCACCGATATCAGGTCACCAGGCTGGGGTCTGGGGTCCGGAGCGACGATTGCCACGGTAGACCGGTCTCTTGCAGATTGCTAGGCCTGCCCAGGATCAGAGTGAGAGCGTCTTGCCGACCACGCCGGCGGCGACGTCACGCAGGCTGAGATTGTTGTCGCGAGCGTACTGGCGAAGGGTCGCGAAAGCCGTGTCCATGTCGACGCCGTGCAACTGCGCGATCACCCCTTTTGCCTGCTCGATCACGACGCGGCTGTTCAAGGCAGACTGCAGCTGGCGCTGAGTGAGCTCGCTTTCGCGGGCGGCTCGTTCTTGCAGGATTCCGATCGTCGCGACATCCGCCAGCCCCTGGGCTACGGAGGCATCATGGGCGGTCAGCGAGCCGGAGCGGTCCAGGAAGAGGTTGAGAGTTCCGAGCATTTCTCCACGAAGGCGAAGGGGCACCGCGTGCACGGCACGAAAGCCTTGGGCGACCGCCTCGTGGTAGAACTCCGGCCAGGCGCCCTTCACCGACTCGATGTCCGGGAGTGCGTAGACGAGTCCGGTGGAAAAGCATTCGACGCACGGCCCGTTTCCGGCGCTGAGTTGCATCAGCTCGACGAGACGGCTTTTCTCGCTGGTTGAAGCGACGAGCGAGAGTTGCCCGGTGGCATCCGCAAGCATGATGCCGGCCGCTGAGGCCGAGAACAGGGTGGCGCAGGCATCCACGAGGGTATGAAGCAGGTCGACGACGTCGTAGCCGGCGACTAGCGTGTCGGCCAGAGTGACGAAAGTGTCGACGAGTCGGCCTTCTCGGGTGTCGGCCATCATGCGATCACTGTACTCCGCCGGAGTGGCCCAGGATCCGAATCACACCGGCTTCAGAACGCCGGTGGAGAGAAGCACCACTAGCGTGCCGCCGAGCAGTAGGCGGTAGATCACGAAGGGTAGGAACGAGCGCTTCGAGATGTAGCTCATGAAGAACGCGATCACGACCAGACCGACCACGAAGGCGACAACGGTCGCAGCGGCAGTCTCCCCCGCCGTGAACACCTCGGAGCCCGGCGACTTGATCGTCTTGTAGAGCTCGAACAGGCCGCTTCCGAAGACGGCGGGGATGGCGAGAAGGAACGAATACCGGGCGGCAGCCGCACGCTCGTACCCGAGGAACAGGCCGGCGGTGATCGTGCCGCCCGAGCGGGAGACTCCGGGGATGAGCGCGAGCGACTGAGCTCCCCCGTAGATCACCGCGTGCGGCACCGTGAGATTCCGCAACCGTCGCTTCTTGGCCCCGACATAGTCCGCGATGCCCAGCAGGATGCCGAACACGATCAGGGTGACGGCGATGATCCACAGTGAGCGGAGAGTGGTCTCGATGGTCTTCTGGAAGATCAGGCCGAGCACCACGATCGGCACCGACCCGAGGATGATGAACCAGCCCATCTTGGCGTCCGGGTCATTGCGTGGGATGCGACCGAACAGTGCGAGGAACCAGCGAGAGATGATGCGCCAGAGATCCGCCGCGAAATAGACGACGACCGCGAGCTCTGTACCGAGTTGGATGATCGCGGTGAAGGCCGCTCCCGGGTCGGTTCCCGTGCCGAGAAGCAGGCCGACCAGCCGCAGGTGGGCGTTCGAGGAGATCGGCAGGAACTCGGTGAGGCCCTGGACGATGCCGAGGATGATGGCGTTGAGCATGCCCACGGGCGGGTCCAATCAGTAGTCGAGCAGCAGGTCCCCGAGGACGCGCCTGCCAAACACTAACGCGTCGAGCGGCACACGCTCGTCAACGCCGTGGAACATGGCCGGAAAGTCGAGCTCGGGCGGGAGCTTGAGCGGCGCGAAGCCGTAGCCTTTGATGCCGAGCAGAGAGAGGGCCTTGTTGTCTGTGCCACCGGAGAGCATGTACGGCAGCACGGGAGCGCCGGGATCGTGGGTGCCGAGAGCCGATGTCATCGCTTCGACGAGCGGGCCGGAGAAGGCGGTCTCGAGGCCGATGTCACGGTGCAGCACCACGATCTCGATGTCGGGGCCGACCAGCTCGGCGAGCTCGGCGAGCACGTCGTCCTCCTCGCCCGGAAGTGTGCGGATGTCGATGAGCGCCTCGGCGGTGTCCGGGATCACGTTGTGCTTGTAGCCGGCAGTGAGGGCGGTGGGGTTGGTCGTGGTGCGAAGCGAGGCCTGGATGAATCGGCTCGTCGTGCCGGTGGCCAGGGCGATCTCATCCGGCCCCACCTTCTGCGGGTCGACCTCGAGGATGCGGGCGAGCTCGGCGAGCAGCTCGGTGGTCGTCTCGGTGAGCCGCACCGGCCAGTCGCGGCGACCGACAGCGGCGACGGCCTCGGCGAGCTTCGTGACGGCGTTGTCGCGCATCACATGAGATCCGTGCGCGGCGGTGCCGCGCGCGATGAGTTTGACCCAGACCAGGGCCTTCTCCCCGGTCTGCAACAGGTAGGCGCGGGTGCCGTTGAGGGTCACTGAGTAGCCGCCGACCTCGCTGATCGCCTCGGTGGCCCCCGCGAAGAGTTCCGGATGGTTCTTCACCAGGTAGCCAGAACCGAGCACTCCCCCGGCCTCCTCGTCGGCGAAGAAGGCGATCACGAGGTCGCGGGAGGGCTGCTTGCCGGCGCCGAGGATGTCCTGGAGGGCGGTGAGCATCATCGCGTCCATGTTCTTCATGTCGACGGCGCCGCGGCCCCAGAGCATGCCGTCTTTGATGACGCCACCGAACGGATCAACCGACCAGTTGTCTGGCTGGGCGGGCACGACATCCGTGTGGCCGTGAACCACCAGGGCCGGTTTCGAGCTGTCTGATCCTTCGACGCGAGCGACCACGCTCACCCGCCCGGGCTCGGACTCGAACATCTCGGGGCTGAGTCCGAGACCCGACAGGTAGGCGGAAACGTACTCCGCGGCATCCGTTTCGCCGTTGGATCTGCCGCCGCCGTAGTTGGTCGTATCGAAGCGGATCAGGTCGCGGGCGATGCGGGCGGTTGCGTCGAGCTGGTCGTCGGAAGTCTCAGTCAGCATGCCTCAACGGTATCGTCTCGCGACCCCACGCCGGTGTTCGAACCGTGCCCCGCGCACATGCTAGTGTCGTACCTCGGTGCTTCTGAAAAGAGGAATCGAAAGCGCGCGGATGGCGGAAATGGTAGACGCGCCAGCTTGAGGTGCTGGTGCCCGTTAGGGCGTGGGGGTTCAAGTCCCCCTTCGCGCACAGTGGGGAAGTTCGGGCAATTGCCCGGTACTTGTTCGGAAAATGGGTCGCGACAACTGGTCAACGGTTGTCCGGCCCATTTTTCATGCCCGGATGAGGTCTTTTGGTTGATCAGGCGCCTCGACTGATGGCCCATTAACGAAGAAACGGCATGCCTGAAGGATTTCAGGCATGCCGGATTGTTAGGGTCTTGCAGGTGTAGGGAATCGGTTGGTTAGCGGGTGCTAGCCGGGTGGGCCTGAAGCATCGTTGGCTTCGGTGGCCGGTGTCGTCGATTGCCAGTAGCTTTCCGGCAGGCGGTTGATTTTCGGGCTGAGGGTTTTGAGTTTGAGTTGCCCTTTGTAGAAGCTCACGATTTTGCGCATGTTCTCGACGACGGTCGCGAGGGCGATGACGAGGTAGCTGAAGGTGTTTCCGCGGATGGCGCGCTTTTCGGCGTCGGCGATGTCCTCGTACTGGCTTCGCTTCAGGTTCCGGTTGACGGATTCGACCCCGTTGCGCATGCCGTTCGCGGCGCGCCATTCGTCGCTGCCCCAGGGGTAATACTGCTCGTGCTTGAGGCCTCCGGCGTTGGGTTTGTCACCCTCTTTGCCTTCGGGGCGCTTCATCGACACGGTGCTGCCTTGATGGGTGCCGGGTTTCGCGTTCCACTTGGCGTAGTCGGGAGATTCGGTGGGAATCAGGTATCTGCGGGTCCAGTCAGAGTCCATGTGTCCCTTGGGCTTGAGTTGGGACTTCGCTCGCTGGGCACTCTGCTGACGGTAACGGTCCTCCGCCAGATCACGTTGCTTTCTGGCGATGTCGAGAGCTTTCTTCTTTTCGGCGGCCGTGGAGGTGATGTCCTTTTTTACGCGCTTCTTGATCGCGTCGTAGGTGTTGCGTTCGGCGAGGATGACTTTGTCAGCGTCGCGGAGAACCTTCGGCAGGGTGTCGAGGTACCAGGCGCCGGAGATCTGGACGAAGCCGCGAGGGTCGAATGCTTGTTCGCCGAGATCGTTTTCTCGGTAGTTGAAGACATGTTTGAACCCGCGCAGGCGGAGTGGGACGGCGTATTCGTTGTAGAGCCCGTTGGAGTAGGCGCGGTCGACGATGAAGAGGTTGGCTTTGTGGCCCCGCTGAAGCAGCGAGTCGGCGATTCGGACGCCTTCGCCGATGATCGCTCCGGGGATGTGGAAGGAGATGCCGACGGTGAGGAGAGGGAACCGTTCTTTCCCTTCCCGGTAGTTCGCGGTCATGCGGGCAATTTCGATCTCAATCCCCCAGTTCCGCTTCCCCTCGGGGGTTCCCTTGTATTTGTTGCTCGGGTCGGCTTTGTTGAATATCGCGGCGTCAAGGTGGGTGACAGCGCCATGGCTGCCCTCTCGTTGGTACCAGCCGCCATCGGGGTTCGCTGTTCGACGATCGCCTTTGAGGTTCTTCGCTGAACGGTTCCCTGTCTTTCCATACAGGCCGACGAATGTCGCGTCTAGGCAGACGTTGCCGTCTGAGCGGTCTCGGAGTTCCTGAGGCAGACACAGTCGGGAGCCCTCGATAAGGGAGGCCCCGAGTGTGAACATTCGCTCGCGTCGCATCGCGCAGTCGGCTGCGTCGCGGGCGTTGACCATCTCGACGAACTCGGCTTCGGTCAGAACCTTGTCTCGCCGTCCGGGAAACTCGTCGACCAACGCGATCAGACGTTTGATGGCTTCCCAGATCCGGTCGTAAATGCGATCGTCGTGCCCGTCGTGGGTCAGACCGAGAAGGGTGCGTTGCGTCGTGCTGAGATGCCGGAAGGTCGCTCCCATCTCGGTGATCAGGGTTACGCGTCTGAGCCTGAGCTGGAGAAATATCAGGGTCAGAGCGGCGGCTGGGCTGAGGATTGCGTGCCGTCCGGCTCTCGACTTCATGTCTTCCGCGCGCCACTGGACGAGAAGCTTCCGAGCTCCTGACTTCTTCAGAACCTTGTCTACTTCAACAACGCAGACGCTGATGGGGTCTTGGTCCTCGGCGTTGAGGTAGTCCTGCATTCCCTGCCCGAAGGTCTCCAACATCCAACGTTCGGCTTCGGCATACTTGCTGAGGTCTGTGGGGCGGCTCACAGGGTGCCTCGCAGCTGTGCGTCGCGCTGGTCGGCGGTCGGTCGTGGCACGAACTGGGCAAGTCGCGAGATTGATTCCAGGGACTGCAGACCGGCGGCTTCCATCAGGGTGAGGACGTCAACCCGGTTGACCATCTGGGTCACCAGCCAGGTGGGACTGCCCCGAGTTCAGTTGACTCGGTGGGTTAGTGGTTTCACGCGGCGTTGAGTGCCATGTTTATTGTCTCAAACTCGATCGGGGTGAGTTTGCCGAGGCGGCGTTGCCGACGCTTGCGATGGTAGGTTCGCTCGATCCAGACCACGATCGCGAGGCGTAGCTCTTCCCTCGTGGCCCATCGTTGCCGGTCGAGGACGTTCTTTTGCAGGAGCGCGAAGAAGGACTCCATCGCGGCGTTGTCGCCGCACGCGCCGACGCGGCCCATCGACCCGGTGATGGCGTTGTTCTTCAACACCCGCACGAAGGCGTTGGAGCGGAATTGAGAGCCGCGGTCGGAGTGCAGAATCGTGCCGGCGATGTCGCGTTGCCCGATCGCGTTGCGGGCCGCAGCGACCGCCAGGGATGCTTTCATTCGGGAGTCGATCGAGTAGCCGACGATCTTGTTCGACCACACGTCCTTGATCGCGCAGAGGTAGATTTTGCCCTCATCGGTGCGATGCTCGGTGATGTCCGTCAACCACAGCTGGTTCGGGCGTGTCGCGGTGAAGTTCCGCTGGACATGGTCGTCGTGGACGGGCGGGCCGGCTTTGCCCCTCAGGCCGCGTTTCTTCGCGAACACGGACCAGAGCCGCTGCTGGGAGCAGAGCCGCCAAACCCGGTTCTCGCCCGCCTTCAGGCCAGCCTGGTTGAGTTCGTCGCTGATGAACCGGTAGCCGAACGCGGGGTCGTCCCGGTGGGCGTCCCACGCCGCGTTGGTCAGGTGAGCGTCGTCCCAATCACGTTGCGAGACGGGGTTTCGGAGCCACTGATAGAAGGCTTGTTTGGAGAAGCGCAATACCCGGCAGGTCACCGTGACGGGGACTCCGTCGACGGCCAGTTCGCGGACCAGCGGGTACATCATTTTGGGTTGACATCCCGGGAGAGGTAGGCGACGGCGCGGCGCATTACCTCGGCTTCCTGCTCCAGCAGCCGGATCCGTTTCCGCGCCTCCCGCAGCTCAGCAGATTCTTTCTCGGTTACGCCAGGCTTGACGCCGTCTTCGACATCGGCTTTCTTCAGCCAGTACGCCAGACACGACTCCGAAATTCCGAAGTCCTTCGCGATCTGGCCCAACGGGGCTTCGTGCTTGCGAGCGACCGCGACAACGTCACGGCGGAACTCGGGCGGGTAGGGCTTGGGCATGCTGACATCCTTCCAGCGAAGACGAATCTCCACAGGTCAAGAGTCAACCAAACCGGGGGCAGTCCCAACTGAAGTCCATGAACACCCCGGCCGAGCCCATCGACGAGGCGGTGATCCTCCCCGAACTGACTGCCGCCTAAACTGAAATAACTGACCCGCACGGTGTTCGAGAAACTCCACCACTCCACGGGACGTGACCTTCGGGGACAGCATTCCGCATTGAGTCCGACTGATTGTGCGGATCGCGTCGGACTCCTGCACTCCCCCGGAATTGCTGGGAAGTATGGTGCTTCGTGGAATTTCGGGAGTTATCCCGTGGAATGGCTTTCGGAGCTATCAAAAGTGGCCAATGATGGCGGGGCAAAATCAATTGTCCGAATCACCCACAACAGGATGAATGAAGGCATGCTCGAGAGAGATGTCCGGTCGTCACCGGAGGTAAAGAAGAGCCCGGCCCCTGGTCGGGCTCTTCTTTTGTTCGGCTCGGTGGATGCTGCACACGTTGTCGAGCTATTCTCTGGCGAATCCGGGCTGTGAGCCGACGCAAAGCGCTTCGAGGCATCCGTTAGCCAGCCATTTTTGACGGCTCCCGACACAGTCGTGGGCGGCCCGGCGCGGTGAGCTGGCGTAGAACGCTTGGTCAGGGACTGTCGCCGGCGGTTTGTGACGGGTGGTGCGGTCAGGGCTTGCCAGGCAGCAGCCCGAGCGCTGCCACCGCAGAACGCTCCTCGAGCAACTCCGCCACTGAGGCATCGATTCGCGACCGGGAGAACGAATCGATCGTGAGGTCGGGAACAATCTGCCAGTCCTCGCCCGACGAGGTGACGGGGAAGGAGCTGACCAGCCCTGCCGGCACGTCGTACGAGCCGTCGGAGACTATGCCGGCCGAGGTCCACTCGCCCGCCGCCGTGCCGTGGATCCAGTCGCGCATGTGGTCGATCGCGGCATTTGCTGCGGATGCGGCGGACGAGGAACCGCGAGCCTCGATGATCGCCGCTCCGCGCTGGGCGACAGTGGGGATGAAATCGTTCTCGACCCATCCCTGTTCCACCGTGACGGGATCACCGGAGCGAAGCGCGTGGCTGAGATCCGGATACTGCGTGGCCGAATGATTGCCCCAGATCGTCAGGCGGGAGAGCGAGGAAACGGGCGCATCGAGGTGACGCGCGAGCTGTGACAGGGCCCGATTGTGGTCGAGGCGGGTCATCGCGGTGAATCTCGAGGACGGCACATCCGGGGCGTGCGCGGCCGCGATCAACGCATTGGTGTTGGCCGGGTTGCCGACGACCAGAACGCGGATGTCGTCTGCCGCGGCATCGTTGATCGCCCGACCCTGCGGCCCGAAAATACCGCCGTTGGCCGCCAGGAGATCACCGCGTTCCATTCCCGCCGTGCGCGGGCGGGAGCCGACCAGCAGCGCGACGCTGCTTCCCTCGAAGGCGTGAGTCGCATCATCCGAAATATCGATCGAGGTGAGCTGCGGGAAGGCGCAATCGTCCAGCTCCATCGCGATCCCCTCCGCGGCTCGCATCGCCTGCGGTACTTCGAGCAGTCGCAGCTCGACCGGTTCCCCCGGGCCGAGCATCGCGCCGGACGCGATGCGAAAGAGGAGGGCGTACCCGATCTGTCCGGCAGCGCCGGTCACTGTGATTTTCACAGTTCGACAGTACGCCGCGCGACACCAAAGAAATGTGCCCAGTCGAAGGATCCGCCGCACTCCCCCAGGGAAAGCGACCCACCCGGGTGGGCCAGAGGATAGTTGCACCGTGCCAAAGTTGGAGAACACGGGCACAACACGGGCATTCGAGATCTCGGTCGATACCGTGACGTTGTCCACGGCGTGAGGTGGGCCGGGGACTGACGCCAGTTCTGCCGGTGCGATCGCGGGTTGTTACGCCGCGAGACTCCGTGTGACGTCACGCTCGACGGATGCCGCGCGGCCGACCCTACGGTATGGCCATGACACTTCTCGACTCAGCCACAGCACCCACCTCCAGCGCGGCGGACCGCGCCGAACGACTCGCCGCCGCCGGGGCCTCCTGGGGCTCGCGGATCGCCACCGACCCTGCTCAGGCTCACCTCACCTACCGCGTGAAGGGCCGGGGTGAAGGTTCGGTCGCCACCGCCATCACCGCGGGCAAGCACCGCTTCTTCGTGGACGAACCTGCCGCCCTCGCCGGGGACGACGTCGCCGCCAGTCCGGTGGAGGCCGCGCTCGGCGCCCTCATCTCCTGCCAGGTCGTGGTCTACCGCCTCTATGCGCAGGCGCTCGGCATCCGGGTCGACGACATCTCGGTCGTTGCCGAAGGCGACCTCGATGCCAGCAAGCTGTTCGGTATCAACGAGGGCGTGCGCGCCGGTTTCAGCCACATCCGTCTCGACATCACCCTCACCGGTCCGGAGTCCGACGAGCGGTACCAGGAACTGCGCGAGGTCGTCGACAAGCACTGCCCCGTGCTCGACCTCTTCGCCAACCCCACCCCGGTGAGCGTCGCGGTGACCAAGGGCTGAGTAGCGAGAGGCCCCCGCACAGTCGTGTGCGGACACCGAATGACGGCCCGCCGGCGACATCGCCGGCGGGCCGTCATTCGATCAGAAGGCAGGGTGGCTCAGATCAGAACGCAGCGTCGATGTCGACGATGTCGATGACCTTCTTGTTGATGAATTCCTGGATGCCGAGGTTCGTCAACTCGTGGCCGTAACCGGAGTGCTTCACCCCGCCGAAAGGGATATCGGCCTTGACCATTGTCGGGTGGTTCACGTAGACCATCCCGGTCTCGATCTTGCGGGCCACCTTCTCCCCGTTGACCGTGTCCCTGGTGAATACGGATCCGCCGAGGCCGAACGGCGAGTCGTTTGCGACGGCGATCGCCTCGGCCTCGTCCTGCACGCGGATGATGATAGAGACCGGGCCGAAGAACTCCTCGTAGTAGGAGGGGTTCGCGCTGGTCATCCCGGTGAGGATCGTCGGCTGGTAGAACGCGCCAGTCGCGGGCACCTTCTCGCCGAGAGTCTCCGCCCTGGCGCCTCCGGTTATGGCCTTCTCCACCTGCACTGCCAGCTTGTCGGCGGCTCCCTGAGACGAAAGCGGGGCGAGAGTCGTTGCCGGATCCATCGGATCCCCCATCTTCAGCGCGGTGACCCCGGCGCGGTACTTCTCCAGGAACTCGTCGAAGACCTCGTCGACCACGATCAAGCGCTTCGCGGACACGCAGACCTGCCCGGCATTCCAGTGGCGCCCGAAGACGGCCCACTGCACCGTCTTGTCGATATCGGCGTCGCCGAGCACCACGAAGGCATCCGAGCCACCGAGCTCGAGGGTGCTCTTCTTCACGGCTTTGGCAGCATAGGCGGCGATGATCGCGCCCGCCTCTTCGCTGCCCGTGAGGGCCACCCCACGCACGCGGGGGTCGTCGATGACGTGCTCGGTGAGGTTGTGCGGCAGATAGAGGTTCTTGAACGCCCCGGCAGGCAGCCCCGCGCGCTCGAAGAGATCGTCGAACATCGCGGCAGCCTGTGGCACGTTGCTGGCGTGCTTGAGCAGGATCGTGTTGCCGGCGAGCAACTGCGGGCCGGCCACGCGCACGACCTGGTAGTACGGGAAATTCCAGGGCTCGACGCTGAGAAGCACACCGAGCGGCTGGCTCACGATCTCGACCTCACCCTCCGCGGCAAAAGCCACCGGCACAGTGATTGTCTCGAGTAGCGACTCGCCATGTTCGGCGTAGTACTGCAGGATGTCCGCCGACAGGTCGACCTCTGCCTCCGCCTCTCCGATCACTTTGCCCATCTCGAGGGTGACCAGCTCCGCATAGCGACGTCTCTCGGCACGTAACAGCTCGGCCGCCTTGGCGAGAACGGCGGTCCTGGTCGAGAAGGGGGTCTCCCTCCAGGCGAGGAATGCACTGTGTGCGGCAGCAATCGCTGCGTCGACCTCGGCGATCGTCGCATCGGGGAAGGTCGCGACCGTTTCATTGGTGTACGGATTGATCGTCTGGTACGTCATGTCGAAAGACCATTTTCTGCGGCGGCGCCGCGTCGTCTTCGAGCCTCACATCGCTGCCGCCCGCGCCTAGGGATTTTGGACCCCTAGTACCTCGCTTGGGCGCAGATCATCGGCATGCTGTCAGGTGAACGAGATCACCAGCGAGCCTGATGCTCGACCGGCCCGGAGGTCGTCCACTGCGACATCGACCTGGTCGAACGGATAGACGGTGACTTCTGGCGCGAGCGCGAGATGGTGGGCGATCCGCAGGAAGGCCTCCCCATCCGCCCGGGTGTTTGCCGTCACGGTCCGCAGGTCGCGCTCGTAGAAAAGGTCCCTCTCATAGTTCATTGCGGGAATGTCAGAGAGGTGGATGCCGGCGATGACGACGGTGCCGCCGCGCTTGGTGGCTGCGAGGGCCTGGGGAACGATCTCTCCGACGGGCGCGAAGAGGATCGAGGCATCCAACGGCTCGTCGGGGATCGCATCCTCCGCTCCGACGAAGTCGACGCCGAGCGATCGGGCGAGTTCCTGGTTTTTCGCACCCCGGGTGATCGCAGAGATGCGCGCGCCCGCGGCCTTCGCGATCTGCGCCGTGAGGTGGGCGCTCGATCCGAATCCGTAGAGACCCAGATTGCCGCCCGGTGGCAGTTGCGCGCGTTGAAGGGCCCGGTAGCCGATGATCCCGGCACAGAGCAGAGGTGCGGTGGTGATGGGGTCGGTACCCGCGGGGAGCAGGTATGCGAAGGCTGCGGGAATCGTGAGGTACTCCGCGAAGCCGCCGTCGAAGTCCCAGCCGGTGTAAGCGGAGTAAGGGCAGAGGTTCTCCCGACCGGATCTGCACCACTCGCAGGCACCGCAAGCGCTGCGAAGCCACGCCCCACCGACAAGATCGCCGGGGGTGAGGGTGTGTACACCCGAACCGACCGCGGTCACCTGTCCCACCACCTGGTGTCCAGGGATGACCCGCTCGCGGTGCACCGGCAGCTCGCCATCGATCACATGCAGGTCCGTGCGGCAGACGCCACACGCGAACACCTTCACGAGCACCTCCGCTACTTCGGGATCCGGCCTTCCCACCCGCCCCAATTCGATCGAGTGGTCTCCCCGATTGGAACGCCACGCTTTCATGTCGGTCATCGACTCTCCTTTTCGACCCATTAGAGGGTGAGATTGTGCCCGATGCTCGGGACCTAGGTCCCTCGACGTGGGTGGTGCCCGGCTGTTGGACTGTAAGCCGTTCTCCGCTGAGACAACGGGCTGTGCATCGCTCGGGTCGCCGGTGAAGCGCATCGCCACCCAACAAGGGATCCCATGGAAACATCGATCACCGCCACCCCACCCACCGCTCCCGGTGGCACGGCGGAACCCACTTCGAACACCGCGGTCCACTCGGGCAGCGACACCCCGGCCCTGACCATCGGGGTGCTGAAGGAATCCTCTGCGGGTGAGCGCAGAGTCGCCCTCGATCCCTCCGCCGTGAAACGACTCACCGCCGACGGTCGAGTCGTCTGGGTAGAGTCGGGTGCCGGGGCGAGTGCAAGATTTTCGGATTCTGCCTACACCGATGCCGGCGCGAGCGTGGTTTCGCGTCAGCAGATCATTGCGAAGTGCACGGTCATCCCCGTCCTCCGATTTCCCGACGACGCACTCGCCGCGGCGTTGCGATCCGGGCAGACGCTGGTCGGACTCATCGATCCGCTCAATCACCTCCCCGGCATCGCGGACCTCGCGCACCGGGGCGTCACCGCTGTCGCCCTCGAACTGCTTCCGCGTACTCTCAGCCGTGCCCAGTCGATGGATGCACTCAGTTCGCAGTCGAGTGCGGCCGGTTACCGCGCCGGGATCGTCGCGGCGGCGGCCTACGGTCGCTACCTGCCGATGATGATCACGGCATCCGGCACCGCGACCCCGGCGAAGGCCATGGTCATCGGTACCGGGGTCGCCGGACTGCAGGCCATCGCGACGCTGAAACGCCTCGGAGCGGTGGTGACCGGCTACGACGTGCGGGCGGCGTCGCGCGGTGAGGTCGAATCGCTCGGCGCCAAGTTCCTCACCTCGTCCGTCGCCCAGGGTGCCGGAAAGGGCGGCTATGCCCGTGCGATGACCGATGCGGAGCAGACTGCGCAGCAGGCAGAGCTCGCCAAGGCGCTCCTCGACTTCGACATCATCATCACGACGGCGAAGGTGCCTGGGCGCACTCCCCCGGAGTTGGTCTCAGAAGCCACCACGAAGAACCTGCGTTCCGGCACGGTGTGCGTCGACCTCGGAGCGAGCGACAAGGGCGGAAATGTCGCCGGTTCGATCGACGGCAAGACGACGGTCACGGCCGGAGGCGTCACGATCATCGGAGCGGGCGAACTCGCCTCCGACCTGCCGGCCTCCGCCTCCCAGATGTACGGGCGAAACGTCATCGCCGTCATCGCCTCCCTCGCGCCGGCGAACCTTGTCGTGATCGACACGACGGACGAGGTGCACAGGAACATCGTCGTGAGTCATGACGGCACAGTCACCAATGCGGCTGTCCGCACGGCTCTGAAGCTCGACGCCCTCCCGGCCGACCCTGAACCATCGAAAGCGAAGGCATCATGATCGACACCCTGTTCGGCAACCTTGCCATCTTCATCCTGAGCCTCCTGGTGGGGGTAGAGGTGATCAGCAAGATCCCGTCCACCCTGCACACCCCGATGATGTCGGCCGCCAACGCCATCCACGGCGTGGTCATCGCGGGCGCGATCGTGATCGCGTCCGTGGCGAACAGCCCGGCCGCCTACGTGCTGACGTTCATCGCCGCGGTGCTCGCGGCCGCGAACGTGTTCGGCGGCTATGTCGTGACCGATCGGATGCTGCAGATGTTCACCCGCCCGCATCCCGCCCCCGCTCCCGCCACCGACGCGAAGGTCGCATCATGAGCATGTTCGAATTCCTCGTCGGAATCTTCTACCTCGGCGCGGCGACACTCTTCGTCGTCGGGCTGCACAAGATGCGCGCTCCCTCCACGGCCCGGCAGGGCAACCTGATCTCGGCCGGGGGCATGGCCATCGCCGTGCTGACCACCATCGTGTTCGCCCTCGTCGACTTCGGCGGCAACTGGATCGGCTGGGGTGCGCTCGTGGTCGGTGCCGCGGTCGGCGCCAGCTACGGGGTCATCCGGGCGCGAACGGTGAAGATGACCGCCATCCCGCAACTGGTGAGCGTCTTCAACGCCGTCGGCGGAGGGGCCGCAGCGGCCGTGGCATTCGCGGACTTCGTCGCCAACCTCAGCCGGGCATCCCTCGACCTCACGATCTCGATTCCGGTCGTGCTCGATGTGCTCATCGGCTCGATCACCTTCTCCGGCTCGCTCATCGCGGCGGGCAAGCTCCAGGGCATCATCTCCGGCAAGCCGCTCACCTTCCCGGGTGCACGAGTGCTCAACGTGATAGTCGCCCTGATCGCGGTCGGCTCGGGAGTGCTGCTGCTCATCGTGCCGCCGAACCTTCTCATCCTGCTGGTGATCATGATCGCCTCCCTCGTCTTCGGCGTGCTGATGGTGCTCCCGATCGGCGGAGCGGATGCCCCGGTCATCGTCTCCCTCCTGAACGCGTTCACCGGGCTGGCCGTCGCCATGGCCGGTTTCGCCATCGACAACCAGGCGCTCATCATCGCCGGTGCCCTCGTCGGCGCAGCCGGCACCATCCTCACCCTGCAGATGGCGAAGGCGATGAACCGATCGGTCGGGGCGATCATCCTCGGTGGATTCGGCACTGGCGACACGGCGACCGCCGGCGGATCCGAAGCGGTCGATCTCACGAACGTGCGAGAGCTCACCGCCGATGATGTGGCCATCCAGCTCGCCTACGCCCAACACGTGATCATCGCGCCCGGGTATGGGCTCGCTGCCGCGCAGGCGCAGCATGAGGTCGCAGAGCTCGCCAAGTTGCTCACCGATCACGGGATCGACGTCAAGTACGCGATCCACCCCGTCGCCGGGCGCATGCCGGGTCACATGAACGTTCTGCTCGCCGAGGCGAATGTGCCCTATGAGCAGATGCTGCAGCTCGACGAGGCAAACGCCGCCTTCGATAACTGCGACGTCGCTCTCGTCGTGGGTGCCAACGACGTCTGCAACCCCGACGCGAGAAAGCCGGGCAACGCCGTGTCCGGCATGCCGATCCTCGATGTCGACCACGCGAAGTCGGTGGTGGTACTCAAGCGATCGATGCGTCCGGGCTATGCGGGCATCACCAATCCGCTGTTCACCGATCCGAAGACCGGCATGTTCTTCGCCGACGCGAAGAAAGGCCTCGCCGACATCACGACGGCGGTCAAGGAGTACGTCACCGCCTGATCTCCCCTTCCGTTCACGACGACACCACCCCAAGAGAGAGCTGATTTTCATGAAAGCCGCACGTTTCCACGGACAGACAGACATCCGCATCGACGACATTCCGGAACCAGAGCTGAGAGCGGGAGCGGTCGCCATCGACGTCGCCTGGTGCGGCATCTGCGGCACCGACCTTCACGAGTACCTCGAGGGGCCCCTCTTCATTCCGGCCTCCGGTCACCCCCATCCGCTGACGCACGAGCAGGAGCCCGTGACGATGGGCCACGAGTTCTCCGGAACGATCTCCGCCCTCGGAGACGGGGTCACGGACCTCAGCGTGGGCGAGAACGTCGTCGTCGAACCGTATTTCGTCTGCGGTGAGTGTGCTCCGTGCAGAGCGGGCAACTACAACCTCTGCACGAAGATGGGCTTCATCGGTCTCGCCGGAGGCGGAGGCGGACTCAGCGAGAAGGTCGTCGTGGATCGCCGGTGGGTGCATCCGATCGGCGACATCCCCCTCGACCAGGCCGCCCTGATCGAGCCGCTGTCGGTGGGGCATCATGCCTTCATGCGCAGCGGCGCGAAGGCCGGCGACGTCGCCTTCGTCGGGGGTGCCGGACCGATCGGGCTCCTCCTTGCCGCCGTGCTGAAGGCCGAGGGGATTACGGTGATCATGTCCGAGCCCAGTGCCGCGCGCAAGGCGAAGGCCGTGTCAACCGGTGTCGCGCATCACGTGATCGACCCGACGACGGAGGATGTGGTCGCCCGGGTGATGGAGCTGACCGACGGCGTCGGAGCGGATGTCGCGTTCGAGTGCACCAGCGTCAACGCGGTGCTCGACCAGCTCTTCGACCTGGTGAAGCCCGCCGGGGTGATCGTCAACGTCTCCATCTGGAGCAAACCGGCCACCATCGACATGCAGAAGCTCGTGCTCAAGGAGATCGACCTGCGCGGCACCATCGCCTACGTGAACGATCACCCCGCGACCATCGCCCTCGTGCAGGCGGGCAAGGTGGATCTCGCGCCGTTCATCACCGGCCGCATCACTCTCGACCGGCTCATCGACGAAGGATTCGACACCCTCATCAACCACAAGGAGACCGCGGTAAAGATCATCGTCAGCCCCGAGGTATCCGATGTCCCATGACACGACGGAAGACGGCTGGTCACCACAGGGCACGGTCGAGGAACTGTCCGATGCGGCGAGTTGGGATCTGCTGCGGGGCCGCAACTTCGGGCACCTGGGACTGAGCGAGGGCGACCGTCCGGACATCTATCCGGTCAACTACCTCTGCGACGGGGAGACGATCCTCTTCCGCACCGCCGAGGGGTCGAAACTCCGCGAACTCACGCACAATCGGCACGTCGTCTTCGAGGTGGATGCCGAGACAGATGGCGGTGTCTGGAGTGTCGTGCTGAAGGGCCACGCGGTCCATCTGGATCTCGATCCCACCCTGACCGACCAGGAACTCGATTCTCTGCCGCCGTGGGTGCCGATTCAGACCTTCGTCTACGTTCGGATCACCCCTGATTCACTGCGCGGGCGACTGTTCGAGCATCGCCTGCCGATCGGACGGTTCTAGACCAGCGAGGTGGTGAGAGCCCAGGCACGCCCTGCTCGGGGATCCTGTGCGACTGGACGGATTCGAGCCTGTCGTTCGGGTCCCGCCTCACTCTCCACATCATCGAGCGAAGAAGAGAACTTCGCTCAGAGCGGTGTCGCTGTAGCGGATTGTTCCCGTCGGGGGCCGCACAACCTCAATGGTCATCGCTACTGTGGATGTGGGTCCCGTTGTTATCCGCAGTTTCTGGTAGGCATCGAAGTCGGATTCTGGTTTGTCCTTGAGAGTCGATTCAACAGCCGGGCCGCGAGTGTGAACCGACCACACGCGAGCCCTCGCGTTCTCAGTAAAGGTCTTCGCTGATTTCGCATAACCGTTCACCACACAGATCATCTGCAGGTCGGCCTCTGTGGCGAAAGTAAAAGTAATTGTGGTTCCCTCACCATACTTCTGTTGGCCGTCCTCCACCCAGGCGGTGCTGGGATCCCGGTCGATCGCGAGCGCAGGAAGGTGTACCTCGCCGTTGTTTGGTTCGGTGAGGTAGTTGTCGGCGGCGGCCGAGATCGACCGGACAAGGTGCAGCGAAGCGGGGTCATCGCAGGAGGGAGCGGAAGTCGTCGTCGCGCCCTGCCGGGTGACCAAGATCACAACCACGGGGGCGACTACCGCGACGAAAAAGACGGAGACCACCCCAGACGCTCGCTTTATCAGCTTGCGCTTTTTCTTTGCCGCAGCGTCTGCAGTGCTCACACGTGCCTCGGGTTCGATGCTCATTGGCGACTGCGACGGTAAGTCACCATAGGTGAGCTCATTATGCCGCAGCTGAAGTTCTATCGAAACGGAAGATCAGCGCGCGATTCTTCATTCCGACTGTCTATCTCCGCAGCCCAGCGATCGACCCGGAAGAGGATGCGACTCCCCACCGGTGGAACCCACAACGACTCCCGCCTCGAGGCGGTATCGGGCGTCGCGGGGTCAGCCCGACCCGGGACGATGTCTAGGCTTGAGCCCATGGCCACAGTCATCCTCGTGCGGCACGGTCGCACCACCGCGAATGTCGCCGGCGTGCTCGCGGGCCGAGCCGCCGGGGTGCGGCTTGACGAACTCGGGATTGAACAGGCGGCGCGGGTCGGTACGCGGATCGCGGCAGTTCCCCTCGTCGGAGTCGTCTCGAGCCCCCTCGAGCGCTGCCGACAGACAGCGCAGGCGATCCTCGCCCACCAGGCCGACCTCGCGGGGATCGTGCTGGACAAGGGGATCACCGAGTGCGACTACGGCGAATGGCAGGGGAAAGCCCTCAAAGACCTCGCCTCTGAGCCGCTCTGGTCCGTGGTGCAGTCCCATCCTTCCGCCGCGATATTCCCCGGCGGCGAGTCGATGGCGACGATGCAGGCCCGGTCCGTCGCCGCGATTCGGCATCACGACGCGGCGTTCGAATCGCAGCACGGGCCTGGCGCCGTCTGGGTGGCGGTGAGTCACGGCGACATCATCAAATCGATCCTGGCGGACGCCCTCGGGATGCACCTCGACCTGTTCCAGCGGATCAGCGTCGGCCCGGCATCCGTTTCGATCGTGCGGTACGGGACGCGCCGACCGGAGGTCATCGGCACGAACACCGATTCCGGCGACCTCTCCTGGCTGCGTGCCGCCGCCCCGGTCGGGGACGCACCGGTCGGTGGCGGCGCAGGCAATGCTGAGGAAGCACCCGCATCCCCCTCGTAGGATGGGGGCATGCCAACCATCGTTCACGGTTTCGACTGGCCCGATCGGGTCGTCGTGGGCACCGTCGGTGAACCCGGTGCGCGCACCTTCTACCTTCAGGCCCGCGCCGGACGGCGTGTGGTCAGCGTCGGCATCGAGAAGGAGCAGTCCGCACTCCTCGCCGAGAAGATCGAAGAGATCCTCGACGAGCTGATGAACGCCGAGGGCAACCCGGTGAGCGTGCCCGCTGAGACCCCGATCGAGCTCGTCGACAATGATCCGCTCGAACAGCCCGTGGATGCCGAATTCCGCACCGGGGTGATGAGCCTGGGTTGGGACCCTTCGACGGCCCAGATCGTGATCGAGGCCTACCCTCTCGTCGTGACCGAGGACGACGATTCGAGCCCCTTCGACCCGGACCCCGTAGAGGTCGAGCCCGCCGAGATGCTGATGGTGCGGATCCCGGTCGGCACCGCCAGGGCCTTTGCGAAGCGCACCCTCGAGGTGGTCGGCGCCGGTCGCCCGATCTGTCCCGTCTGCGGCTCACCGATCGACCCGGAAGGGCACGTCCACACGCTTCCCGGCGACCTCTGACGATGCCCGCTGCCGACCTCCAGAATGGTGAGCTCGAACTCACGGGTCGCATCAGGACGGCATCGAACGCGACCTTCCTCGCGCAGCTGGACGGCATCCCCGTGGTCTACAAGCCCATCGGTGGTGAGCGCCCGCTGTGGGACTTCCCTGACGGGGATCTCGCGAGCCGAGAGGTGGCGGCCTACCTGGTCTCCGAGTCCTTCGGTTGGAATGTCGTGCCGCGCACCTGGCTGCGTGACGGTCCGCTCGGCACCGGGATGGTGCAGCTCTGGCAGGACGTCGATCCCAGGCAGGAGGCCGTGGACCTGATGGCCACTGAATCCGTGCCCGACCACGGCTGGCGTCGGGTCTTCGACGGCACGGATCACGCGGATCGCCCGGTGACGCTCGTGCACGAGGACTCCCCGGCGCTGCGTCGGATGGCCGTCTTCGACATCGTCGTGAACAACGCCGATCGAAAGGGCGCTCACGTGCTCGCGATGGCGGACGGACATCGCCACGGAGTGGATCACGGGCTCACTTTCCATGAGCAGCACAAGCTGCGGACGGTGCTGTGGGGATGGCTCGGCGAAGAGCTTGTTCCCGAGGAGCTCGCCGGCATCGATCGCGTGCGATCGGCTCTCGCCGGGGATCTCGGGGCGGCCCTTGCCCCGTTGATCACCGCGGAGGAACTGGCTGCCTTCGCCGAAAGGTGCACCCGGCTTCTCGCGAAGGGGCGCTTTCCGGCGCCGCACGGCGAGATGCCAGCGATGCCCTGGCCGCTTTTCTAGCCGGCGCGTGCGGGTCAGCCCCAGCGGCCCCATCCGCGACCGAACATCCCGTCGAAGTCTTCGCCTGCTCCACCCGATCCGCCGGACCGTCGTGAGCTGAGATAGGAGCTCACGACCGCGGCACCGAGATCGTCGAGTTCGGGAGCCACCACCGTGCCGCCGACGCGCTTTGCCATCGAATCGATGAACCGGGCGAGACCGGGGTCTTCGCCGAGCCGGAAGAAGGTGGTCTGCGCCCCGAGTCTCATCGAATTGTCGAGTTCCCGCACCGCCACAGCGACCGTCACCGGGTGCGGCGGGTAGCTGAAGAAGACGTCTCCGCTCGCCTCGAGGTGAGAGGTCGGCTCCCCGTCGGTGACGACGAGCAAGACCGGTTGGGCATTCGGATGTTTACGGAAGTGCCGGTTCGCCAGCAGGAGGGCATGATGGAGGTTGGTGCCCTTGTCGTACTGTGCGTCGAGGCCGGTGAGCTGCTCGATGTCCATCACCTCGGCATGGCGGCCGAAGGCGATGAGCTGCAGGTCGTCGCCGCGGAATCGGCTGGTGATGAGCGAATGAAGCGCGAGCGCGGTGCGCTTCATCGGCACCCATCGCCCGTCCATGGCCATCGAGAAGGACGTGTCGACGAGCAGCGCGACGCAGGCCTGGGTGCGAGCCTCCGTCTCCTGCACTTCGACGTCCCCGATCTCGATGCGGATGCCGGCTGTGGTGTCGCCACCCTCGCCCGCGGTGCGGGTCAGCGCGTTGGTGATCGTGCGGGTCACATCCCATGCCTCGGTATCGCCGAAGGCCCATTCACGGGTCGCGCCAGAGCGCTCCCCCGCGGCCCCGGCCTGGCGGAGGTCGCGGTTGCCCTGACGGCCGGACATCCGGGAGGCAACATCCCGCAGCAGTGCCTTGCCGAGCTGGCGCATCGCCTTGGGCGTGAGCTTGAGCTGGCCGTCGGAGCCCCGCTTGAGAGTTCCGGAGTCGCGGAGCGCCTTCTCGAGTTGCTGAAGGGTGCGCGCATCGACGGCGGCCTCGTCCCCGAGCTGGCGTGACAGGGCATCCAGGTCGAGATCGTCCATGCGTGAGCCCTCGTAGGACTGGGACAGCTGGTCGGAGAGGGCATCGAGTTCAGCGATGTCCTGGAATACCCCCGTGCCGTCACCGAGGCCGAGACCCTGCTCCCCATCCATCTGTTCAGATCCGCCCCAGTTCTCACCGGGACGCAACGCGCGCAGTGTGCCGTCGAGTTGCGAGAGCGATTGCATCAGTTCAGGGGAACCGAAGGCCTGCTGGGCGAGGGCATCGAGCTCGTCCCGCTGCTCCTGGCTCATCGAATTTCGCATGCGCTGCGCCGCGGCGGCGCGCCGGGCGAGCGAGTCGAGAAGTTCATCGATGGTGGTGGGGTTGTCGGGAAAGTAGTCGCCGTGCTTGCGCATGAATTCATCGAACTGCTCGGGGGTGTCTTCGCCTCGAGTGTGGGCATCGAGCAGCGCGTTGAGGTCGGTCATCATCTCTGTGATAGCGGCGCGGTCCTCGTCGGTGGCATTCTCGAGGGCATCCTTCATGCCTGCGAAACGCTGGTCGAGCATCTCGCGACCCAGCAAGTCTTTGATCTTCTCGAAATCGGCGCGGGCCTCACTGCTCTTCCAGTCGTAGGCGCCAAGCTCGCTCACCGCTGCGGCCGGGGAGGCGGGCAATGCGTCGAGCTGCATCTCGGCCAGCATCCGATCGCCGTCATCCATCTCGGTGTCGCGGGCGAGCTGTTTGCGTTCGGCCAGCACCGCCTTCTCGAGAAGCTCCTTCACCTGCTGCAGCGTGCCGTCGAGGTTGTGCTTGCGGGTGAGATCGCGACGCCGCTCGGCTACCCGGCGCGCGAGGTCGTCAAGACCGGCCCGGTCGCTGCCGCCACGGCGCAGGAACTCCCGCATCGCCCGTTCGGGCGATGAGCCTGCCATCACGTCCTCCCCGATGGCATCGAGAGCCTCGGTCAGGTCGACGGGCGCGGCGAGCGGATCCGGCCCGCCCTCGTACCTGCCGTACCGGGCACGGAGCAGTCGACGATTGGCCCTAACCACGGTGGTCGCTGACGATGCTCGGGCTAACCATAGATGACCTCGCCGCCACCGCTCTCCTTGCTGATGCGGCGCATCAGGTAGAGGCCCTCGAGGGCGAGTTCGATCGCACCGGCACGCTGGCCGTCGTTGGTCGCGCCGAGACGATCGCAGATCTCGTCGTAGAGTTCCGATTCGCCCAGGGCGGGGAGCCCGGAGAGGAAGTCGCGGGCGGTGACCTGCTCCCCCGTGGTGACCATGGCTCCGCTTTCGATGGCTTCGACGAGCACGGCGAAGTCGAGACCCCGAAAATGTGTGCGCACCGTCTCCGCGGTCGCGGTGCGGAGCAGGTGGTCGAGCACCTCGTCTTCGCGCCCCTCCTCCCCCGATTCGAACTCGATCTTGCCGCCGAGCACGTCGACGGCGGTCTCCAGGTCCACCGGGCGGGCCACGGCATCCGCCTCGCCCTGGCGGGTGGCGCGATGGATCGCCGCCGCGGCGATCGTCTCGGCGCCCGCGATGGCGAATCGAGCACTCACGCCGCTGCGCTGATCGACTGCGCTCGACTCGCGAAGCGCGCGGGTGAAGCGTGCGAGGATCTCGACCAGGTAGTCGGGCACGTCGGCGACCAGGTCGGACTCCTGACGGATGATCGCGATCTCATCGGCCATCTCCGTCGGGTAATGCGTGCGGATCTCCGCGCCGAAACGGTCTTTCAGCGGGGTGATGATGCGACCGCGGTTCGTGTAGTCCTCCGGGTTCGCGCTCGCCACGACCAGAACGTCGAGCGGGAGCCGCAGCACATAGCCTCGGATTTGGATGTCCCGCTCCTCCATCACGTTGAGCATCGCCACCTGGATGCGCTCGGCGATGTCGGGCAGTTCGTTGATGGCCACGATGCCCCGGTGGCTGCGCGGGATGAGGCCGAAGTGGATGGTCTCCGGGTCACCGAGGCTGCGTCCCTCGGCTACCTTCATGGGGTCGACGTCTCCGATGAGGTCGGCGACAGAGGTGTCTGGGGTGGCGAGCTTCTCGGCGTAACGCTCATCCCGCCCGCGCCAGGTCACCGGCAGCGCGTCGCCGAGTTCGGACGCACGCCGGCGGCTCTCCGTCGTGATGGGCTCGAAGGGATGCTCACCCAGCTCGGAGCCCTCGATCACCGGTGTCCACTCGTCCAGGAGCCCGACCATCGTGCGCAGCAGGCGGGTCTTGCCCTGCCCGCGCTCGCCGAGGAGCACGATGTCGTGCCCGGCGATGAGGGCCCGCTCGAGCTGCGGGATCACCGTCGACTCGAAGCCGTGCAGCCCAGGCCAGGGGTCTCGTCCCTCGCGGAGCGCCGCCAGCAGGTTCTCGCGTATCTCCACGCGAAGGGTCTTCTGCACGTGGCCGGAGGACCGGAGCTCGCCGACAGTGGTCTGGGTTGGACGTATCACACTGAGAATTTTACGCCCGCCCCCGACCGCACTTGCTGAGCCTTGCTAGGGAAGCACGTGACCGGCAGCCGTGAAGAGTCGGTACCACTCGGGGCGCGTGAGAGGCAGGTCGGAGCCGAGAGCCGAGTCGCGCATCCGCTGGATGTTCGTCGTTCCCAACACCACCTGCATGTTGGCCGGATGACGCGTGATCCAGGCCACCGCGATGGCGGCAGCCGGCACGTCGTAGGAGCTCGCGAGGTCGTCGATCGCGTCATTCAGCTCGGGATAGTTCTCCCGATCGCCCAGGAACACCCCGTCGAAGAATCCCTTCTGGAACGGCGACCAGGCCTGGAGGGTGATGCCCTTGAGGCGGCAGTAGTCGAGGATGCCGTTGTCGCGATCGATCGACTGGTCGAGGCCGGCCATGTTGGCGGAGACTCCCGCAGCGATCAACGGGGCGTGGGTGATGCTGAGCTGCACCTGGTTCACCACGAGAGGCTGATTCAGCGACGCGGCGAGCAGTTCGATCTGCCCGGGAGTGTGATTCGACACCCCGAACTGGCGCACCTTTCCTGCGCTGTGCAGCGCGTCGAAGGCGGCAGCGACCTCGTCCGGCTCGACCAGGGCATCCGGACGGTGCAACAGCAGCAGGTCGAGATAGTCGGTCTTCAGGGCGGCGAGGGACTCGTCGACGGACCGGAGGATGTGCTCTTTCGAGTAGTCCCAGAAGCCCGAGCGGATGCCGACCTTGGATTGGATCGTGACGGCGGCCCGATCGGTCGGCGACAGCGTGACCGAGTCGCCGAAGCGTCGTTCGCATCCATGGGTGCTGTTGCCGTAGACGTCGGCGTGGTCGAAGAAGGTGACGCCGCTGTCGATGGCAGCACCCACCAGGGCGCGGATCTCCTCGTCGGCGAGCGCTTCGATGCGCATCAGCCCGAGAATGATGTTGGGGACTTCGACGGATGAATTCAGCAGGGTCTGTTTTTTCATCCCCCAAGTCTGCGCCATCGTCGGCGGCCCGCTCCGCACGGCCGAACGACCCCGGCAGACGCCACGGTCACTCCTCTGGCGCGGGATGGGATCCCAGGTGCAGGATCGCCGCCTGGGTGCGTCGCTGCAGGCCGAGCTTCGCCAGAAGGCCGGAAACGTAATTCTTGACGGTCTTCTCCGCGAGCGAGAGCTCGAGGCCGATCTGACGATTCGTGAGTCCCCCGGCGATCAGCGAGAGGATCTGCGTCTCCCGGGCGGTGAGCGACCCGAGGCGCGGATCGGTGTCGGTGCGGGTGTGGATGCGCTCGATCACTTTGCGAGTGAGCATCGGATCGAGCAGGGAGCGTCCGGCCGCGACCTTGCGCAGCGAGTCGACGAGGCCGCTGCCGCGGACGTCCTTGAGCACGTAGCCGGATGCCCCAGCGATGACGGCCGCGGACAGCGCCTCATCGTCGTCGTAAGCGGTGAGGATGAGGCATTTGACCTGCGGATTCTGCGAGCGCACATCGCGACAGACGTCGATGCCGCTGCCGTCGGGCAGGCGAACATCGAGCAGCGCGACGTCGGGCAGTGTCGCGGCGATACGGGATCGGGCCTGCGCCGCTGTGCCAGCCTCGCCGACCACCTCGATGTCGTGCTCCGCCCCGAGCAGCTCGGCGATGCCTCGCCGCACGATCTCGTGGTCGTCCACCAAAAATACCCTGATCATGCCGCATCCGTTCCGTCGTCTGAGGTCTCGATCGGCACGCTCCAGTCGATCGAGGTGCCGTCCGGCCCGGTGTTCACGACGAAGGATCCGCCTCGCGCGATCGCCCGCTCTTCGAGGTTGGCCAGGCCACTGCGCCGCGAGGTGTCGAGGATACCTCCCCCGTTGTCGGAGATCACCAGTCGGACGGTTCCCTCCACGATGTCGAGGGTCACCCCGGTCTGGCCGGCGTTGGCGTGCTTGGCCGCGTTGGTCAGGGCCTCGCGGGCCACCGCGACCACGTCGTCCGCGAGTGCACCGGTGACCACGAGGTCCACCGGACCGGTGAACGAGACCGTCGGGCTCTTCTTCAGGCCGGAGGCGAGGTCGTTGGCCAGATCGAGGATGCGATGGCGCACAGAGTCACGCCTGTCCTGGCGCGGGGACAGCGCGAAGATCACCGTGCGGATCTGGGTGACGGCGGCGTCGAGGTTGGTGACCGACTGCAGGATGCGCTCCCGTTCGATGGGCGATTCGATCGATCCGGCGACGCTCTGCAACTCGAGCCCGGTGCCGAACAGCTGCTGGATCACATGGTCGTGGAGGTCGCGGGCGATGCGTCCGCGATCCTCGAGCAGCAGCATCCGCTCTTCGGATGCCCGGGCGCGCGCCAGCTGAACCGCGAGGCTCGCCTGACCGGCGAAGTCCGCTGCCATCTCGAGGTCGGCGGGGGTGAAGCGCAATCCCCCGGCCACACGGGCGACCAGGAGCACGCCCTCGGCTCGTCCGGCGGAGATCAAGGGAACCGCCATCATCGGGCCGAGCGCATTATCGATGGCGAAGACCTGGGCATCCGCACCACCATCGCCCACCAGTCGGGGCTGCTTGCCCTCGAGCACGCTCGCCGCGAGGGAGCCTGCGGCGGGAAAGCTGCGCCCGGTGAGCTCGGTCTCCCCCTGCCCGCGAGCGATCTCGACGACGAGGGTTCCCTCGGTCGAACCCGGCAGGATCATGCAGACGAGATCGCTCTCCGCGAGCACCAGCACCCGGCTCACGATCGTGGACAGGGAATCGGACTGATTGATGGAGAGCATCGCCGCGGTGATCTCGGCGGAGGCCGCCGACCACGCCTGCCGGCGGCGGGTCTCTGCGAAGAGCCGGGCGTTGTCGATGGCGAAACCGGCGGAAGCGGCGAGGGACTCGACGAGCTGCTCGTCTTCGCGACTGAACGCACCGGAGGACTGGTTGCTGAGGTACAGGTTGCCGTAGACCTCATCGCGCACCCGGATCGGTACCCCGAGGAAGCTCTCCATGGCCGGGTGGCCAGCGGGGAATCCGCTGGACCGGGAGTCTTCGTGCAGATGCTCGAGCCGGATCGGTCGGGGATCATCGATGAGCGCGCCGAGCAGGCCGTGTCCTTCGGGAAGGTGCCCGATGATCCGGGCCTGCTCGGGAGGGATGCCCACGTGGATGAACTGCTCGAGCCCGCCGCCCGGAGCGATCACCCCGAGGGCGCCGTACTCGGAACCAACAAGTTCGACCGCAGCCTCGATGATCCGCTCGAGCACCACCGGCAATTCGAGGTGTTCCACTACGGCGAGGTTCGCCCGGAGCAGCGCACGGAGGCGCCCCTGGGTCGCGAGCACGTCCTGCGCGCGATCCACCAGGTCGCTGAGGGCTCGATCGAGTTCGGCCCGCGGCTCGTCGGGAAAGGTGAGCCGCTCATCGTGCGATGCCACGTGACTCCTCCGCCGGCGGTGTTCCGGCTGCCCGATGGGGAAGCCGAGATTCCTCGCGTGCCGACACATCGAGCGTAGTGCGTCGTGGACCGAGCCGATCTGAGGGCGACGGGACTTTAGGCCCGGTCGAAGCCTGAGCATCCGTACAGGCTGGGAGCAATAGAAGAAGCGGGGCGGTGTGATGAACGGATTGATCCTTGTCGGCGCGGACGGGACCTCGGCGGGTCGTGCGGCGATCAGCTGGGCGGTGCGGCGTGCGGCATCCGTCGGATCCCGGGTGATGCTCGTCCACGTCGTCGATGACGAATGGGGCATGATCGGCGAGCAGTCGATCTCCGAACTCCATCCCTCGGCCTTCGAACTCGTGGAGAAGGATGCGGTCTTCGCCCGCTCCATCAATTCTTCCGTCACCGTCACGACACGGGTGCTGCTCGGCGACCCGATGGTCGAACTCGGAGTCGCCTCTCGGGAGGTCGACCTCGTGGTGATCGGCACCCACAAGACAGGGTTCCTGCACGGCCGGGCCTTCGGATCACGCAGCCTTCAGCTCGCCGCGACGGCCTGGTGCCCGGTTGCGGTGATTCCCGAGGGCTCGTCGATCGAACGCCACGGAATCGTCGCGGGCCTCGACGATTCGGATGCGGGTCGAGCCGCCGTGCGCTTTGCGGCGATCGAAGCTCACCGGGCACACGAGGAACTCGTGCTGCTGCGCGCGTGGAGCGCGGGAAGCGGCACATCCGGCACGGATGCCGACCGCACCGACACCCGCGTTCGGGACGCCGTGGAGACCCTTTGCTCCGAATCCGTCGCCCTCGCCCGCAGCGCCGGAGACGATTTGCTCGTGCGCACCCGCACGCTGCGGCGACCCCCGGCGGAGGCCCTCGTCGATGCCGGGATATCGGCCGAGCTGCTGGTGATCGGCAGCTCCCGGCGCCACGGGTCGCAGATGTCCGCCCTCGGCCCGGTGAGCCACGACGTGCTGCTCAACATCGCCGGCCCCACCCTCGTAGTCCACGGCGACACCGTCGCCGACGCCACAGTCACAGCCCTCGACCAACCGATCCGGAGAAATCAGTGAACGACATCCTCAGTCCCCTCGTACTGTCGCAGTGGCAGTTCGGGCTCACCACCATCTATCACTTCCTCTTCATCCCGATCACCATCGGTATGGCAACCACCACGGCGGTCTTCCAGACGGCGTGGTACCGCACGGCGAAGGTCAAGTACCTCCATCTCACGCAGTTCTTCGGCAAGATCTTCCTGATCAACTTCGCCATGGGGGTGGTGACCGGCATCGTGCAGGAGTTCCAGTTCGGCATGAACTGGTCCACGTACTCGCGATTCGTCGGAGACGTGTTCGGCGCTCCGCTCGCCATGGAGGGGCTCCTCGCCTTCTTCCTCGAGGCCACCTTCATCGGACTGTGGATCTTCGGCTGGGACAAGCTGCCGAAGGGCATCCACCTCGCCACGATCTGGCTCACCGCGGCTGGCACGATCCTCTCGGCCTACTTCATCCTCGCGGCGAACGCCTTCATGCAGCATCCGGTGGGCTTCCGCATCAACGAGGCTCGCGGCCGGGCTGAACTGACGGACATCTGGGCGGTACTCACCAACAAGGTGTCGCTCGCCTCGTTCCCCCACACGATCGCCGCCTCGTTCATGGTCTCGTCAGCGCTCGTGATCTGCATCGCCGCCTGGCACCTCGCCCGCAAGCAGAATCTCGACACGATGCGACCGGCCATGGTCTTCGCCCTCTGGACCATGATCGGCGCCGGCATCCTCACCGTGCTCACCGGCGACCAGCTCGGGCTCGTGATGGTGCAGACGCAACCCATGAAGATGGCTGCCGCCGAAGCCGCCTACAACACCGTGAGCGGAGCGGATGCCTCGTTTTCGATCTTCACCCTCGGCACGCCGGACGGGGTGAGCGAGCTGTTCTCGATCCGCATCCCCTACCTCTTGTCGTTCCTGTCGACGCACACCCTCACCGGCACCGTCGAAGGCATCAACGACCTGCAGGCGCAGTACCGCACGCTCTACGGCCCCGGCAACTATGCCCCGGTCATCTGGGTCACCTACTGGGCGTTCCGTTGGATGATCGGACTCGGCATGCTCTCGGTGCTGTTCTCCGCGGTCGGGCTCTGGCTCATGCGTAAGGGACGCCTGCCGCAGAACAAGTGGGTGTGGCGCATCGCCGTCTGGGCGTTCCCCCTCCCGCTCGCGGCCATGATCGTCGGTTGGATCTTCACCGAGATGGGCCGCCAACCCTGGATCGTCTTCAGCCTGCTGAAGACCAAGGACGGCGTCTCGCCCAACCTCACCGGTCTCGACGTGCTGATCTCGATCATCTCGTTCACCCTCATTTACGGCATCCTCGCGGTGGTCGAATTCCGACTGCTCAAGCGCGCCGCCCAGAAGGGACCGGAGGGAGCGCCGGTCACCGACGCCTCCGAGGCCCCGACCGCCACCGTGACTGTGTACTAGGAGCAATGATGGATCTCAATATTCTGTGGTTCTGGATCGTCGGATTCTTCTTCATCGGCTACTTCGTGCTCGAGGGCTTCGACTTCGGGGTGGGGATGGCACTGCCGTTCCTCGGCCGGGACGAGATCGATCGCCGTGTGATGATCAACACGATCGGTCCGGTCTGGGACATGAACGAGACCTGGCTGATCGTGGCCGGCGCCTCCCTCTTCGCGGCATTTCCGGAGTGGTACGCCACCCTGTTCAGCGGGTTCTATCTCGCGCTCCTGCTCATCCTGCTCGCGCTGATCGTGCGCGGTGTCTCCTTCGAATACCGCCACCACCGGCCAGAGTCGCGCTGGAAGAAGTGGTTCGACGGAATGATCGTGGTCGGATCAGCCGTGCCGGCCCTGCTGTGGGGTGTCGCCTTCGCGAACATCGTGCAGGGCGTCGCGCTCGATTCCGGGCACAACTACACGGGCACCCTGTTCGACCTGCTGAACCCGTATGCGCTGCTCGGCGGTCTCACCACGCTCCTGCTCTTCTTCACCCACGGCGTGGTGTTCGTGTCGCTGAAGACCGACGGCGACCTGCGGCTGCGTGCCCAGAGGCTCGCGGTGCGGTCCGGGGCGATCACTGTCGTCGTCGCCGCGGTGTTCCTGCTCTGGACCAACCTCGCCCACGGGCAGGTCGCCTCCTGGCTGCTAGCGTTGCTCGCCGCTGTGCTGTTGATCGGCTCGTTCTTCGCCAATCTGCGTGGCCGCGAACGGTACGCTTTCGGACTCATGGCCGGCACCATCGCCATCGCGGTCGCGAGTCTCTTCGCTGCTCTCTTCCCGAACGTGATGCCCGCGAGCAACGATGTGGCCAACAGCCTCACCATCGCTAATGCCTCGAGCACGCCGTACACGCTCTCGGTGATGAGCTGGGTCGCCATCGCGGTGTTGCCCTTCGTGCTGGCCTACCAGGCCTACACGTATTGGGTCTTCCGCAAGCGCATCACCCGTGACTCCATCCCGGTCGAGGCAGAGCCTCTGGACTCGACCTCGGCATCCGTGCTCGGCGGCTGAACCGATGCGTCCGCTCGATCCCCGGCTGCTGCGCTATGCGGCTGCGGCCCGCACCTTTCTCGGTGTCGGAGTCGCACTGGGGATCGTGCGCACCGCGGCGACCCTGGCGTTCTGCTGGCTGCTGGCGCAGGCGATCGTCGGGGCGATCGCGGGGCGGTCTCTCGGGGAGTTGCTGCCCGGCATCCTCTCTCTCGCAGTCGTCGGCGTCCTTCGGGCCGGCACGATGTGGGCGATGGATGCGGCGGCGGCTCGCGGTGCCGCCACGGTGAAGAGCCAGTTGCGTCGTCGCCTCGTGGCGGGGATCACCCGGCTCGGTCCCGGCTGGCTCGGCACCCGCAACCGGGTCGATGTCGTGACCACCGCAGGACCGGCCCTCGATGCCCTTGACGGCTATTTCTCGCTCTTCCTCCCGCAGATCGTGCTCACCGCGATCGCGACACCGCTCGTGATCGTGGCGATCTTCCTGCAGGACGTGCTGAGCGGCATCCTCGTGGTCGTCGCTCTGCCGCTGATCCCGGTTTTCATGGTCCTGATCGGCCTCGCCACCCAGGCGGTGCAACGCCGCCAGTGGCTCGTGCTCGCTCGGCTGTCGAGCCGGTTCCTCGATGTGGTCGGAGGGCTCGCCACCCTCAAGATCTTCGGGCGCCAACATCGGCAGGCCGCCCGGATCGCCACCCTGACCGAGGACTATCGGGTCGAGACGATGAAGGTGCTGCGGCTGTCATTCCTCAGCGGATTCGCGCTCGAGCTGATCGGCAGCCTCTCCGTCGCCCTCGTCGCGGTGTCGGTGGGGTTGCGGCTCGTCGACGGCAGTCTTGCCCTGTCGGTCGGTCTCTTCGTGTTGCTGCTGGCGCCGGAGGCCTTCCTCCCCCTGCGCCAGGTCGGCGCGAACTATCACGCCGCAGCGGACGGGGTCGCCGCCGCGGAGGACGTCTTCGACATCCTCGATGCCGCGGCGGCGATGACCGCCGAGGCTCCCGCCATCCACAGCGGTACTGTTTCGCTCGTGAGACGCGACCTGCGTTTCGCGGAAGTGAGCGTGCGCTATGAGGGCCGGACCGCCATCGATCGGTTCTCCGCAGTGATCCGCCCCGGCCGGATGACGGTGCTCGCCGGGCCGAGCGGCTCTGGCAAGTCCACCTTGCTTGCGGCCCTCCTGGGCTTCGTGCCCTTCGACGGCGAGATCGAGATCGGTGATGCGACTCTCGCAACCGATCGGCGGTCGCTCACCGCCTGGGCCGGCCAGGGTGCGCCTCTCCTCGAGGGGACGATCAGCAGCAATGTGTCCCTCGGAGATTCGGCGCCGGATCTGCGGCTCGTGCGCCGCGCCCTGACGCTCGCCGCCCTTTCCGAGCTCGATCCCGGCACGGTGGTGACCGTCACCGGCGGCGGACTCTCCGGTGGGCAGGGCGAACGGGTCGTCGCCGCGCGGGCGATGTATCGGGCGCTGGCCCGCCACTGCCCCGTTGTGGCATTCGACGAGCCCAGCGCCGCCCTCGATCCGCGGGCCGAAGCCGCGCTGCTCGAGGGCCTTCGGCAGCTTGCCGATGAGGGGTACACCGTTCTCGTGGTGAGTCATCGCCCCGCTGTGATCGCCGCGGCGGATGATCTGATCGAACTGGGGGTCGTGCATGTCTGAGCTGCGCGCCCGCGCCGATTCTCCGACGGCGGCCGTTCTCCGTCTCGCGCAGCCCCCGCTTCGCCGCTTCGCCCCGGGCGTCTTCTTCGGCCTCGTCTCGGCGCTCAGCTCGGTGGGGCTGCTCGCGACCTCGGCCTGGCTGATCACGAGGGCCGCCGAACAGCCCCCCATCCTCTTCCTCGGCGCAGCGATCGTCGGCGTTCGTGCTTTCGCACTGTCGCGCGCAGCCTTCCGCTACGTGGAGCGCCTCACCAGCCACGATGCGGCGTTCCGGCAGCTCTCCGCCCTGAGGATCGGCATCTACCGGCGGCTGGTGCCGCTCGCCCCTGACGGGCTGAGGGGTGATGCGGGAGGTCCCGGTCGGGGCGACCTTGTCACCCGGCTGGTGAGTGACGTCGACGAGTTGCAGAATCTGCCCCTGCGAGTCGTGCAGCCCCTCGTGGTTACCTTACTGACCGCGGTGCTGAGCGTGATCGGCGTGAGCATCGTGCTCCCGACCGCCGGCGTCACCCTCGCCGTCACCCTCGTGCTCGCCTTCGCCACGGCGGCACTCGTCCAATCGGCTATCGCCGGTCGGGCGGAACGCTCGATCGCGCCGCTTCGTGGTGAGCTCTCCGACCGGCTTCTCGACTACGTCTCGAACCTCGACGTGCTGGTCGCCTACGACGCGGTGTCGGAGCGGATCACGCGGGTCGAGGCCGCCGACACCGGCCTGCGCATCGCGACCCTCGCGCGGGCCGGAGGCGCCGGTGCGACATCCGCCATTCTCTCCGCGCTGGCGACATTGGCCTCCGTCGCGGCGCTGCTCGTGGGCATTCCGGCGCTCGGACACGGACTCCAAGGTCCCGCTCTCACGGTGATCGCCCTGGTACCGCTCGCCGTCTTCGAGGTGGTCGCGAGCGCGCCGCTGGCTCTCGGTGCCTTCCGGCAGGTGCGCGCGAGTGCCGCGAGAGTGGCGGATGCGACGCCCAGCGCCCTCCCCGTCGAGATCCCCGACGAGTTGACCGGGCCGGGCGCCGACCGCCTGCCGTCGTCGTCGACGATGGAACTCTTCGGACTCGGCGCCCGCTGGCCGGGCGAGGCAACGGCGGCGTTCGATGGCGTGGACCTCCGGGTGGATCGCGGGGATCGCATCGTGATCGAGGGCGCGTCGGGCTCCGGCAAGACGATGCTTGCGCACGTGCTCGTTCGATTCCTCGGCTACAGCGGCAGCTACCGCATCGGTGGGGTCGAAGCGCGGGAGCTCTCCGCCGATGTCGTTCGCGGCATCGTGGGACTCTGCGAACAATCGCCATACCTCTTCGACGAGGACATCCGGCAGAACCTCCTCTTCGCTCACGACACGGCGACCGACGACGAACTCCTCGCCGTGATCGCCCGGGTGGGCGTTGCCGAGTGGACGCGAGAGCGCGGCGGCCTCTCTGCCCGGGTCGGCGACGATGGAGTGCTGGTATCGGGAGGCCAGGCCCAGCGCCTCGCTCTCGCCCGCGCGCTGCTCGCGGACTTCCCGGTGATCGTGTTCGACGAGCCGACCGCCAACGTGGATCCCGGGCGCGCGTCCGAGCTGATGCGCGACATCCTCTCCGCCGCCTCCGACCCGCACGGGGAGGACTCACGCGCGGTCATCCTGATCTCCCACACACCGGTGCCCGATGACCTCGTCACGCGGCGGGTGCGGCTCGGCGCACCGGCGCTGCCGTGAGTGACACGCGCCGTCGTATTCGGGCGCAGGGGTCAGTTCTTTTCACGGAGTGACGCCGGCAGTTAGTGACGGTTGAGCCGGGGAGGTCGCTCGGCGTAGTTCGTGGTGCGCACGCCGGGAGCGCCTGGGCCGCCCAGCCGTCATTAAGTGCTCCCTCGTGAGGCGGAGCCTGCACATAGTGACGGTTCGGCGGCCCGGGTAGCGCGACGGGGGGCCTCGCGACGGGAGCGCCCGGGCCGACCGTTGGGAGCCCTCGCCGTGCGACTCGAGCGCGCGGGCCGCCCAGCCGTCACCAAGAGCTCCCCCGGGGCGCAAAGATGGCCGTTTGTGACGGCTGGGCGGCCGAAGACCCCGACGGGAGCCCCAACCGCTCGACGGGAGGGTCTGGGCCGCCCATCCGGAACCACCACCTCGTGACTAGAGCGCCTCGGCCGCTCATCCGTCACGAAGTGCTCCTCAACGGCGCAAAGACAGCGGTTTGTGACGGCTGAGCGGCCCGGGGACCCCGACGTGAGCCCCAACCACGCGACACCCCGCCGCCCGACGGGAACGCGTGGGCCGTCCAGCCGTCACCAATTGCTCCCCGGGAGCGCAAAGACAGCGGTTTGTGACGGCTGAGTGGACCGAGGATCCCGACGGGATCCCCGGGAGCGACCCAAGCACCAGACGGGAACACCTGAGGGGACCCCGCCGGCACCCCTGCCGCGAGAAACCCCCTACCGAGCAGCCCCGCGATCGAAGCCCGACCACGGCGCCCTCTTTACCAGTTCGAGGCTGCCGAGGTAGACCGCCGCGAGGGCGAAGAGCAGCGCGACCATCCCGAACGGCGGGGCGGTGAAGCCGATCGCGGCCGCCAACGGGAGGAACGGGATGACGAGGGTGAGCAGCGCGATCGCGAGCACCGCCGCGCCGAAGAGGGTATCCGGCCGGCTGCGGAAGAAGGCCCGCCGGGTTCGCAGGGTGACGAGCACGATCATCTGGGTGAGCGCGGACTCGATGAACCAACCGCTCTGGAACAGCGACTCGGAGGCGTGGAAGACCGTGATCAGCAGCGCGAATGTGGCCAGGTCGAACAGGGTACTGAGCGCGCCGAAGACGATCATGAAGCGGCGCACGGATCGAAGGTTCCAGCTCCCCGGTCGCTCGAGCCGCTCCGGATCCACCCGGTCGCGGGAGAGCAACATGCTCGGCAGATCGGCGAGGAAGTTGAGCAACAGGATCTGCCCCGGCAGCATCGGCAGGAAGGGAAGCACGGCGGATGCGATCACCATGCTGAGCACGTTGCCGAAGTTCGAGCTCGAGGCGAAGCGCACGTATTTGAGCGTGTTCGCGAAGGTGCGACGCCCGAGTCGCACTCCGTCGGCGACGACGGCGAGGCTCTTCTCGGTGAGCACGATCGCGGCGGCCTCACGCGCGACATCGGTGGCTTCGTCGACGGAGATGCCGACATCCGCGGCGTGAAGCGCCGAGCTGTCGTTGATGCCGTCCCCGAGGAATCCGACCGTGCGCCGGCCGGCCTTCAGCGCCGCGACGATCTCCTCCTTGTGCCGGGGTTCGACTTCCGCGAAGACGTCGCACTCGGTGACAGCCCTTCGCAGGCGAGCGGGACTCATGCGGTCGATCTCCGCCCCGGTGACGACGAGCTCGGAGCGCAGCCCGATCCGAGACGCCACCGACCGGGAGACGAAACGGTTGTCGCCGCTCACCATGACCACCCGTACCCCGAGCCCCGAGAGATCCGCTATCTCGAGGTTCACGTCGTCTTTCACGTCGTCGCGGAACGTGAGGATGCCCGCGAAGTCGAGCGCAGCCTCCGAGGCGACGCCGATCCGCTCCCCCGCGTCGAGTGGGCGTGTCGCGATGCCGATTGCACGGAATCCGTCGGCCCCCAGGGCGCGATAGCGGTCGCGGACGAGCTCGAAGGCGGTGGGCGAGCGGTCACCCCGAATGCTGGTGCAGGCCGCCAACACCGACTCGAGCGAGCCCTTCGTCACCAGAGTGGGCGTCCCGTCGATCTGCACGCCGATCGAGAGCCGCTTGCGCGCGAAATCGTAGGGCACCTCGCCGAGCGACTCCCCCGGCGCGGGCTGGTGCACCCGCAGGATGGCGTCATCGAGGGGGTTGCGGTAGCCCTTCTGCAGCAGGGAGTTGAGTGCCCCGAGTTCGAGGAGCCGGGCATCCGCCGTGCCATCCGGGGCGAGAGCCTGCGAGAACTCCACGGTCCCGCCCGTGAGGGTGCCCGTCTTGTCGGTGCAGAGAACGGTGAGCGAGCCGAGATCCTCGATCACGTCGAGCCGTTTGACGATGACGTGGTGTCTGGAGAGGGCGCGTGCCCCGGCCGAGAGGCTGACCGACACTATGGCGGGCAGCATCTGGGGCGTCACCCCCACGGCGAGGGCGAGTGAGAACAGCAGCGCATCCAGGATCGGTCGGCCGAGCACCAGATTGATCACGAAGACGGCGATCGTGAGCGCGATGGTCACCTGGAGCAGCAGGATGCCGAACCGGCTGAGGCCGTGCTCGAACGCCGTGGGGGCCGGGTGCTTCATCAGTCGGGCGGCGACCGCCCCGAATTCGGTGTCGCGACCGGTGTAGACCACGAGGGCGACACCCGTGCCGCTCACCACGTGAGTGCCGCGGAACAGGCAGTTGGTGCGGGCGGCGAGGGGCGTGTCCGCGGTGAGCGGTGTGTCGGCGGACTTGTCCACCGGAACGGACTCACCGGTGAGCGCGGATTCATCCACGACGAGGCTCTGCGCGGAGACGAGCCGGCAGTCGCCGGGCACGATGTCGCCGGCCGAGAGCTGAAGTTCGTCCCCCGTCCGCACGTCCGCGAGCACCAGGGTGAGCATCTCACCGCCGCGGTCGACATCCACCGTGGTTGAGACGCTGGCGAGGAGCATCCGCACGTCCCGAGAGGCGCGGAATTCTTGGGCGAAGCCGAGCCCGGCGCTCGCGAGCACGATGACGCCGATGATGATGCCGTCCGTGGCATCCCCCACCGCAGTGGCGACCGCGGCCGCCATCACGAGGATGAGCGTGACCGGGGAGAGGAATTGCCTCAGCGCGAGTGCCGGCCAGGACAGGCTTCGCGGCGGAGGAGGCTCTGTGCGGGGAGCGGCCGCGATGGCTCGCACGCGGTCGATCGGTGCGCTCCACAGCTCGGCGTGAGCTGACACCCCGGCCGCTCCGGTCATCCCACTCCGCGTGCGCTCAGTGGACGACAAGGACGGCGCAGTGCGCCTTCTCCGCGCAGGCCGAACTCACCGAACCGAGGAGAAGTCCCACCACTCCCCCATGCCCGCGGCTGCCGACCACCAGCATGTCAGCGCCCTGACTCGCGTCGATGAGGCGCTGAGCCGGGCTTCCTTCCGCGGAGCTTGTGGTCACCCACTCGGGCAGGGCGTCTCCGAATTGGCTGCGGCACGCCTCCCCCAAGATCTCGGTGGCGTCTTTCTCTGGCGACCAGTCGGTCACCCCGATGTCGTTGTATTCGGTGAAGAACCTCCAGGTGGTCACGACCTGGAGTCCCGTGTTCAACGCCTCCGCGAGGTCTGCGGCCTTTGCCAGGGCGCGGATGGATGCTTCGGAGCCGTCGACCCCCACGACGATGCGTCCCGTGCGTGCGGCCAGGTGCACGGCCGAGGCGGAGTGCGCCGCCCGGCTGTCGGACTCGTAGCGCGCCCCATCCGGGTCGGCCACGAAATGGGAAGGCTGGGTCGGTGCGGTGCCGCTCATCGGTTGCATGTCACCATTTCACGCCCGCGGGCGACGCGAGCCTAGGGACCTAAGACCCGATTCCGCTGAGGCCCGATTCGGCTGAGGCCCGCTCTCGCCGAGAAGCGCTTCAGCGGGGCGCGCGGCTCACCGACGGGGCACGACGCCCCCCGAGCGGGCGTTCGTCGAGAGGCAGCACCTCCGGCGCACCGAACACTCCCGTGAACGACGCGGCGGTCAGCGCTCCGGCCGCGAGGATCGCGGCGAGCACGACGATCTGAAACTGCGCGGCCTGAATCGGGGATGCCCCCGCGAATACGGCGCCGACGAATGCGCCGGGCAGGGTGACGATGCCGGTGGTGCGCGTCTGGTCGGTGGAGGGGATGAGCGCGGTCGAGGCCGCGGAGCGCACGGCCCGAAGCGCCGATCGCCGCGGTGTCGCACCGATCGAGAGCCAGGCTTCCATCTCGTCGCGCTGGGAGAGGTAGAGCCCGCCGAGCGAGCGCCCCATCAGCGTGCAGACCGTCATCGTGTTCCCGATCACGATTCCGCCGAGGGCGAGCAGGTAACGCGGGCTGAAGTCGACGGCTCCGGTCGCGAACACCACCACGAGGGGCACCGCGGATGCCGCGATCACGGTGCCGGCGATGGGCAGCAGGAACCGGGCATCCACCTTCAGCCTTCGGTACACCACCCAGGTGGCCGCGATCACCATCACGGCGAGGAATGCCGCAACCAACCACCGGCTGCTGATCACTCCACCGAGGATCACGCTGAGGATGCCGAGTTGCACGACCGCGCGCAGCACCGCCCAGGGCTGCAGCCACGGGTGCTCGAGCCGCAGTGCCAGAACCACCGCGAGCGAGATGACGGCGAGCACCGCGACGGCGACGATCGTGACGAAGGGGGTCACCGCGGCTCCGATCCGGTCGTCCCAGGGGTGAGTGGGCTCGTCGATTACACCACAGCCGCCCTCCCGGCCGTTTACGCGGATGCCGTACAGTTCGCGCGTGACATCTCCCGTGAACTCCCCCGCGCTGTCCCGCCGCCTGGGGCTCGCCGACGCGGTCTACATCGGGCTGGGATCGATGATCGGGGCGGGGATCTTCGCCGCCTTCACCCCGGCTGCGAAGGCCGCGGGGGCCGGATTGCTCGTGGGCCTGGTCATCGCCGCGGTCGTGGCGTTCTGCAACGCGACCTCCTCAGCACAGCTCGCCGCGACCTATCCCACCTCTGGCGGCACCTACGTCTACGGCCGGGAACAGCTCGGGCCCTGGTGGGGCTTCGTCGCGGGCTGGAGCTTCGTGATCGGCAAGACCGCCAGTTGTGCGGCCATGGCTCTTACCTTCGCCGCCTACGCGGTTCCCTCGGCCTGGGGCAAACCGGTCGCCATCGCCGCGGTGGTCGCACTTGTGGCCGTCAACTACCGGGGTGTCACGCGCACGGCGACGCTCATCCGCATCCTCGTGGTGATCGTGCTCGCGGTGCTCGTCATCGTCGTCGCCGCGGGAGCGGTCGCTCCCCGCGCAGCCTTCGACCCGATGGCGGATCTCTCCGCGCACGGCTGGTACGGCGTGTTGCAGTCCGCCGGGTTGCTCTTCTTCGCCTTCGCCGGCTATGCGCGCATCGCGACGATGGGGGAAGAGGTGCGCGATCCGGCCCGCACGATCCCGCGAGCGATCGTGATCGCGCTCTCCATCACGGTGGTGGTGTACGCGACGGTGGCTGTCGTGCTGCTGGGAACCCTCGGCAGCGCGGCGCTCTCCGATGCCGCAGCGCCCCTCGGAGCCGTCGTGCGGGCGAGCGGATGGGGCTGGGCCGGTCCTGTCGTCGTGGCCGGGGCGGCCGCGGCATCCCTCGGCGCCCTGCTCGGGCTCATCGCCGGCATCGGCCGCACGGCCCTCGCGATGGCCCGTGAGGGCGATCTGCCCCGCGGCCTGGCGGCGGTGCATCCGCGATTCGGGGTGCCGCATCGGGCTGAGGTCGCGCTGGCGATCGTGGTGTGCCTGATCATCCTCGTCGTGGATGTGCGCGGCGCCATCGCATTCTCCTCCTTCGGGGTGCTGCTGTACTACCTGGTCGCCAACGTGGCGGCCTTCACCCAGGGGAGGCAGCAACGACGCTATCCCCGCGCCGTGCAGGTTCTGGGCGCGGTGGGATGCGCCGTGCTGGTGCTGACGCTTCCCCTCCTCGGCACGCTCGTCGGTGTCGCAGTTCTCGGGGTGGGTGTGCTCTACCGGGCCGCGCGTCTCCGGATGGATGCCCGGCGCGAGCGCGCGGGGTAGGCGAGCCTGTCCTACGTGGAAATCCGTCGCGAAAACGGGTTCCATTAGCCTATGAGCTCCGAGACCGCACCCGACCAACAGATCGACGAACCGCACATGGGCGGCGTCGCGCAGAGACTGAACTGGCTGCGCGCCGGAGTGCTCGGCGCCAACGACGGGATCGTGTCGGTCGCGGCCATCGGCGTCGGTGTCGCCGGAGCCACCACCGCGACCGCGCCGATCCTCACCGCCGGCCTCGCCGCTCTCGTCGGTGGCGCCATCTCGATGGCCCTCGGCGAATACGTGTCGGTGAGTGGGCAGCGCGACAGCGAGCACGCGCTCATCGAGAAGGAGCGTCGGGAGCTCCTGGAGACCCCCGACGAGGAGCTCGCCGAGCTCGCCGGCCTGTACCAGGCCAAGGGGCTCAGCCGGGAGACCGCGCTCACGGTCGCCACCGAGCTGACCGCCCACGATGCGCTCGCCGCACACCTCTCGATCGAGCTGAACATCGACCAGAACGACGTGGTCAGTCCCTGGCACGCCACCTTCGCTTCGGCGGCGGCATTCCTCATCGGCGGCATCATCCCGCTGCTGGCGATCCTGCTCCCGCCCCAGCAGTTGCGGGTGCCCGTCACGTTCACCGTCGTGTTGATCGCCCTTGCTGCAACCGGGCTGGTCAGCGCCAACCTCGGCGGGGCCGGTCGGGTGCGCGCGGCGGCTCGTGTGGTCATCGGTGGCGCTCTCGCCCTCATCGCGACCTTCACGATCGGTGCGCTGCTCGGTACCACCGGCGTTGTCTAACCCCGCGCTACCCGGCCTCACCGGCACGGGCCCGACCCGCATCCTCGTCGTGGAGGATGACGAGGCCATGGGCGCTCTCATCGTGAGGGGTCTCACCGGCGAGGGCTACGACATCACCCTCGTGACCAACGGCATGGAGGCGCTCATCGCCGCCGCCGGATCGGAATTCGCCGCGGCAGCGATCGACGTGATGATGCCGGAGATGACCGGATTCGAGGTGTGCCGGCATCTCCGCCAGCACGGAAGCACGCTTCCGGTGTTGCTCATCACGGCTCGGGACGCGGTCGAAGACCGGGTATTCGGCCTCGACTCCGGCGCGGACGACTACCTCACCAAACCCTTCGCCTTCGCGGAGTTCAGCGCCCGCATCCGGGCTCTCGTGCGACGGGATGCCGCGACCCCCAAGCCGGTGCTGCGTCTTGGCGCACTCTCACTCGACACCGCGAGCGTTCGGGCCACTGTCGAGAACAAGCCTTTGCCGCTCAGTACCAAGGAGTTCTCGCTGCTGCGCTACCTCGTCTCGAGGCAGGGCGAGGTGGTCTCCCGAAACGACATCCTGCAGGAGGTCTGGGGCACCACCCGTCACATCGATCCCACGATCGTCGATCAGTACGTGCGGTACCTGCGTCGCAAACTTGATCCGGTGAACGCCGACATCACCATCACGACGGTGCGCGGTTCCGGGTATTCACTCACGGCCAGGGCGACCTGATCGTGTTCCAGCGCCTCACCATCCGTGCCAGGATCACCATCGGCAGCGTGGTCGTCGCTGCCGTGATCTTCACCATCGCGATGGTGGCCGCCCAATCACAGGTCGTCTCCATCCTCTCCGCCTCCGACGCCTCGCTCGCCCGCGTCGATCTCGACTCCTACGCACAGGAGATCGTGGCGAACCCCACGGGACTGGTGGATGACTCCGGCAAGGGCCTGCTCGTATTCGTGCGCGACCCGAGCGGAGTCGTGAAGCTCGACACTCTCCCCCACGAGATCCACCAGGCCGTGGAGCATAGGCCGGGCAGCGACGAGACCTTCACCTCCGGCGAGGACGGCACGTCATTCGTCGTCGTGGGCAGGATCGTCTCGACCAAGACCGGCGAATGGTCGCTGTGGGCGGCGCGCAGCACGGCCGCGAGCCTTCTCGCCATGCAGAGTCTCGATGTCGCCTTCGTCATCGGAGGGATCGTGCTGCTCGTCGCCTTCGGTTTCGCCTCGTGGCTGCTCGCGTCCGCGGCGCTCGGCCCGGTGCGACGGATGCGCAAGAGGGCGGAGTCCCTCGGGATGGACTCTGCCGCCGTGCTGCCCGTTGGTGAGGCGAACGACGAACTCTCCGAGCTCGCGACGACCCTCAATGCCTTCCTCGGCAGGGTGCGCGCCTCGAGTGCGCGCGAGAAACAGGTGGTGTCGGATGCGGCCCACGAGTTGCGCACACCGCTTTCGGCGCTCAAGACCCAGCTCGAGCTCGCCCACGACGACTTCGACGATGCCCCCGCGCTCGCTGCCCAGGTCGTTGCGGCCGAGAAGTCGGTGGCCCGGCTCTCCTCTCTCGCGAGCAACCTGCTCGAGCTCTCCCGGCTCGACGCGCAACCCCTGCCGCTGCGGGCGAGTTCCGCCGACCAACTCGTCTCCGAACTCATGGGCAGCATCGATCGCGCCCGCCTGATCGGGCTCGCGAGCGATGCGGAGGTCGGGTTCACGGTCGCCGACCTCGACAGCGAGGCGCGCTACGCGATCAGCGCGGAGAATTTCGCCCGCCTCATCGACAACCTGCTGGCCAACAGCCTCGCGGCGATTCCGCCGGGCGGATCGGTGGATGCCGACCTCACCGGGGAGTCCGGCACTCTCGTGCTCCGCATCTCCGATTCCGGCCCGGGTATGGCCGAGGAGTTTCTGCCGCACGCGTTCGACCGGTTCTCGCGGCCGGATGATTCCCGCTCGGCGAACACCGGGGGAAGTGGCCTCGGGCTCGCCCTGGTTCACGCGATTGTGACGGCGGCACACGGCTCGATCCAGCTCAGGAACACCGGTGGCGGGCTCACGGCAACGGTATCGATCCCCAAGATGTGAGAACTCACGCGGGAGTGCTCTCCCGTTCACGGCAAGCGCATAGCAAACCACCAGAAGCTGTAGTCATGTCAGCAAACACCACCACCCGGCGCCCCGTTCCTTCGGGGTCGTCGCGGGTGGCGGCGCCCGATCGGCGCAAGCAATACCGACGTCGCGCGCGCATCGCCGATGCGCTCGTCACCGCCCTCTGGGCATCAGGCGCCGCTGCCGCCGCCCTCTTCCTCGCCACCGGCGGTGCCGCCAAATTCGGCACCGCCGCGGATGCCGTCACGAGCCTCGGAATCGTCACGGGCCTCATCGGCACCGACTTCGTGCTCGTGATGATCGTGCTTGCGGCTCGCATCCCGGTCATCGACCGCACCGTCGGTCACGACCGGGCGATCGCCGTGCACCGTTCGCTCGGAAAGCCCGCTCTCTATCTTCTGCTCGCCCACGGCCTGCTCCTGCTGGTGGGCTACGGCATGAGTTCCGGTTTCAACCCGATCGCCGAGATCGGTCCGATGCTCGCCATCCCTGACATGCCGCTCGCTTTCGTCGGTCTCGGCCTGCTCATCGTCGTCGTCATCACCTCGCTGGTGGCCGTGCGACGCAAATTCAGCTACGAGGGCTGGCACATCGTTCACCTGCTGAGTTACGTCGCGGTGCTCGTCGCCGTGCCGCATCAGTTGAGCGTCGGGGGCATCCTCGCTGCGGGCAGCGTCGAGCGGGTCTACTGGATCGCCCTCTACGTTCTCGCCTTCGGTTCGATCGCCACCTACCGCTTCGCCGAGCCGGTGATCTCCACGTTCCGTCATCGCCTGCGGGTCTCCCGGGTGGAGACCGTGGCCCCGGGAGTGGTGTCGATCCACTTCTCCGGTCGCAATCTCCGATCGCTGGAGTCGGCCGGCGGCCAGTTCTTCGTCTGGCGATTCTGGACCGGACGCACCTGGTGGCATTCGCATCCGATCTCCCTCTCCTCCGTTCCGACCGACGCGAGCGCTCGCATTACCGTGCGCGACCTGGGCACGGGCAGCAGCGCCATCAGTTCGGTGCGACCGGGAACCCGTGTCTCGTTCGAAGGTCCCTACGGCATGTTCACGGATGCCGGACGCACCGCCCCCAAGCTGGCCATCGTCGTCGCGGGGATCGGCATCACTCCGGTGCGGGCATTCCTGGAAGATTCGAGGGTGCGACCGGGCGAGACGACGATTTTGCTTCGGGCGTCGACCCAGGACGAGACCTATCTCTGGAACGAGATCTCCGAGCTCGCCGCCAAGAAGGGTGCGCGCCTCTACACGATGGTGGGAAAACGAGCACGATCGGGACCGGGATGGATGCCTCAGCCCGATGCCTCCCGCGGCGTCACGCTGAAGAGCGTCTTTCCCGACCTAGCCGACTCCGACCTCTATATCTGCGGCCCGACCGCGTGGCTCGACCTGGTCGAGAACGACGCGCGACGTGCCGGAATCCCCGAGCATCAGCTCCACACAGAAAGGTTCGACTGGTGAGAACACGCGCAACACTCAGCGGCATCTTCGCCTCCGTCGCGATCCTCGTCGTCGGCTGGCAAGCCGGCTCTGCCGCGGTGACCGCCGCGAACGGCGGCCCCACCGCCAGCACCACCACGAGCACGGGAACGAGCACGGGAACGAGCACCACGACCGCCCCGGCTCCGTCGGCCTCGGCTGCGCCGACCACGACCGCCCCCGCTGCCGCGCCAGCGACCACAGCGAAGAGCGGGACCTTCACCGGATCCGATGTCGGCACGCGCTTCGGCAACGTGCAGGTGAAGGTGGTGGTGGCCGACGGAAAGATCACCGACGTCACGCCGCTGCACCTCACCGACAACGGCGGGCGCTCCGTGCAGATCAGCAACTATGCGGCTCCGATCCTCCGCTCCGAGGTGCTCAGCTCCCAGTCCTCGCAGGTCTCCACGGTCGGTGGCGCCACCTATACCAGCGAGGCGTACCTCACGTCTCTGCAGTCCGCGCTCGACCAGGCGGGGATCTGAGCTCGTGGGTTCACACGTCTTCGAGACGATGGGCACCGTCGTGTCCCTCGCCATCGCAGACGCCCCGGATGTCGACGAAGCCGTGGCGGCGGTCGAGCGCCATTTCGGCGCCTTCGACGGTCGCTTCAGCCTCTATTCTGCGCAATCAGAACTCTCCCGTGTCGCGAGCGGGCAGCTGGCGCTCACCGCATCGAGCGACGAGCTGAGGTCGACCTATGCCTCCGCCCTTCGTTGGCGGGACGACACCGGCGGCGCCTTCACCCCCCATCGCCCGGACGGCGTCATCGACCTCAACGGCACGGTGAAGGCACTGGCGATGCAGGCGGCCGCGGACGAACTGCTGGATCGCGGTTTCTCGGACTGGTGCCTGAATGCGGGCGGAGATGTGCTCTGCGCGGGCAACCAGCCGGACGGAAAGCCCTGGCGGGTCGGGGTGGTCGATCCGGCTGACCGCAGCGCGCTCCTCTTCAGCATCCCGATGGACGGCACGCGCCACGCCGTCGCGACCTCCGGGAGCGCGGAGCGCGGCGATCACATCTGGACGGCCACCGCGATCGACCGCAGCTACCTCCAGGCGACGGTGGTGGCCGACGATATCGAGACGGCGGACGTGCTCGCGACCGCGATCATCGCGGGCGGTCCGGACGCGCTCGCCTCCTATGTGCAGCGCTGGTCGATCGATGTGCTCACCGTCGCCCGGGACGGATCGCTCTCCGCGACACCGGGTCTCACGGCTGCCCTCGACCGGGCGTAACCGGGCGTTTCGACAGACTCAGGTGTCTCACTGATTGAGCAGCTAGACAACTAAGTGAGAACAGCTAGTATATCCAGTGCGCCTTGGGCGGCGCCGCTGGAGGCCGTCGGGATGGCCTCCAGCATCCCCCCCCGTTCAGCTGGGCTCGCTGCTGGGAGCCTCTGCCTACAGGCCGTACTCGAGTGCGAATGCAGCGTCTCGTTCGGAGAGGTCATGTTCCGTGGCGGAGACTCCGCGCGGGGCATTGGGAGAGTCTTGCTCGCTGAGCAGGGCATCCCACTCGCTCCACTCGATCCCGCTGGTCTGCGTCTCGGCGAGCCCGCTCACCCGGTGCTCACGAATCAGGGCTCGCGCCATGCCCTGAGCGCGGGTGGCGGCACGGAGGTCCCCCTCGGCGGCCGCGATGATCGAGCCCTTCATCAGGATGTGCCAGGAGTGGGCGAACTCCTCCGGCTCTGGCAGTCCCATTTCCTCGGCGAGGCCTGTCACGATCTGACGACTCTGCCCGAGGTATTCGATGCAGGCCTTGCCCAGCGGATGCTTCACACCCATCTCGAGCATGACGCTGATGAACGAGCAGGCCTCGAAGTCCTCGCGGTGGAACCATTCGTCGAACACGTCGAAGATGGCGAGCATACGTTCCTCGGCCGTGTTTCCACGGGCGTGCGCACCGGCCTCGACGGTACCGACGGTCCAGTCACGCGCATGTCGAGCGAGGAACTCTGCGGCGGCCTCATCCCGGGAGCCGTATACCGAGGCGAGCTCGTCAGAGCCGACTCCCGCCGCGCTCTGGATGTCATGAAGACTGACGTTCCGCACTCCCCGATGGATGAACAGGGGGTAGGCCGCATCGCTGAGGCGTTGTCGCAGCGACGTGCTCAGGGCCACCCCTCTCGCGTCCATGGCGAGTCCAGCGGGGCGCCTCAGGGTCGCGGCGGTAGTGTCCTCTGACGAAAGCATCGGGGTCCTTTCGATCGCCGCGCCTCGGCGGGGCGTGGCATATTACAAAGTAGAAGTCATTCAGATTATGAAATAATAGACCTTGACAAATGTACACATCGAGTGAAGTCCGGGAGCTTCCGGGCCAGACGACTCGACAGACAGGGGTTCTCATGTACAAGCAGTTCGGGTCTGCCCATACGCTCGACGGCTTTCCGGCCGCCGCGCTCGTCTTTCTCCGGGCGCTCGACAGCAACCGCCATCGCATCTCTCGTGAGGCGGGCGTCACCGGCAGCGAGCTTCGTGCCCTGTCCCGGGTGGCCGAGGCCGGGAGCATGACTCCGAAAGAGCTGGCAGAGTCGATGGAGATGACCACCGGCGCCGTCACGGCGATCTCGACCCGGCTCGTCGAGGCTCAGCTGATGCGCCGGGTCGATCATCCGAGCGATCGTCGCAGCCTGTTCCTCGAGCTGACCCCCGCCGCGGATGAACTCATGAAACTGCACTACCGCGAGTTCGAGAGCTCCATCGGAATCGCCACCGAAGGTCTCAATGAAGAAGACCTCCGTGCGTGTTCGGCCCTGCTCCTGTCGGTTTCGGAGCAACTCGCCTCGATCGAAACTGCGGCACCGTAGCGGCGGACCCCGCGCGGCCGCCCGTTGCCTCGATGCAGTCGGGGGTCTTTAGTCCCGGAATCGAGCCGCCGCCCTCGGCATCCTGAGTACACGCACCCGTCGCCAAGGCGGATGCCCGCTGCGGGAAGGTCGTGCGGTGATGCCCGAGAGAATCACCCTTGCCATCGATGGCGGGATCGCGAGCGCGGTCGCCCTCGAGTGGGCGCTCGCCCGCGCTTCGACCACGGCGGTGGACGTGCGGCTCACCACGATCGATGAGTCCGGCGTCTCTGTCATGGATTCACTCAAACAACTCCAGGCGGCGCAGGCCCTCGGGAGGGCCGCCGCGCGGTTCGCGGCGGTGGCTCCGCTAGCGCAGGTCGAGATGGTGATGCTCCGGGGCGATGCGGTCGACCGGCTGGCTCGCGAATCGATGAGCGCCGATCTGATCGTCATCGGATCCCACCCCGTCGGAATGCTCGCCGGACTGTTCAGCGCCACCCTTCCGCTGGCCATCGCTGCGCGGAGCGCGTGCCCCGTCGTCGTCGTGCCGGTCGGCTGGCGCTCCTCGACCGGTCCGGTGGTGGTCGGAGTCGACGAACCGACTTCGGAGCGAGCTCAGGAGTTCGCCGCCACCGAGGCCGAACGTCTCGGACGGGAACTCGTGATGGTACGGGCGTGGGAGCTGCCGCCCGCGGTGACCCCTCATCTACTGGGGGTGGGCACCGTCGACGAGGCCATCCACGACGCCAATGCCGAGCTGCTCTCCTCCGCCGCATCCTCCGTGGCGAGCCGTCACGGGGCTCTCCCGCTGCGGGAGAAGCTCAGCTACGCGACACCGTCCATCGCGCTGGCGGGCGGCGCCCAGAAGATGGAACTCGTCGTGGTGGGCACTCATCATCGACGCGGACTGGCAGAGTGGGTGCATGGCTCGGTCGGTCACGAACTGGTGATGCACCTGCCGTGTCCGATCGCGATAGTGCCCCCAGCTTCGCTCCCGGCCGTCGCCTGAATCCACTTCGACATCGCCTCCGAAAGGTCACCATGGACACCCTGTTCGCTGTTCTCCACGTCGTCTCCGCCGTCTTCATCATCGGCCCGATGGCGATCCTGCCCATGACTGCCATGCGTGCCGCCCGCGCGGGCAACGGCCCACAGGTGCAGTCGTTGGCGCGTGCCACATCCACCTTCACGCTGCTGTCGCTCGTCGTCTTCGTGCTCGGTTTCGCCGTACTGGGGATGAGCGATCCGAAGGATCACTTCAGCTTCTCGTCGGGCTGGATCATCGGGTCGATCGTGCTGTACGTGCTCGCTCTCGGGATCAACCTGTTCGTCACCGTCCCGGCGATGAAGCGAGTCGCCGCGGGCGCCTCCGTCTCGAGCGGCTCGGATGGCGCGGTCGCGGAGGGTCGTCCCGACGGCTACGGTGCGATCGCCGGCGGATCCGGCCTCGCCAGCCTGCTGCTGGTCGCCGTGGTGGTGTTGATGGTCTGGAAGCCTTAGAAGGGCCTCCCCGGGGCCTACAGACAACCTCGGAGTGCTGCGGAACCCGCGGACTCAGGCCGCGCGAAGGCCCCGGCGCAGGATGTGGCGCACGGCGGACCGCCAGGTCTCGAACCGCTCGCGCTCCCCGCTCTCGTCATCGACGACCGCAAACCCCGCGTCCTCGGTGACGAATTCCCCCACGAGCGATCCGGAGGATTCGAGAAGGGTCCAGCTCCCGCCATCCTGCACCGCGATCGAGTGGCGCAGATTGCCACTCCAGAAGGTGACAGGGGGCTCCCCCGGGCCGGGAAGTTCGTCGATCTCGCTCAACTGGGCCTGGTGTGAATAGCGCATGGATGTCCTCCGCCGGTGCGACAAGTGGTGTGCGCGATTCATGCGCTGGTCACCAGCCAACTCCCTGCGCGTGCCGCCGTCAAAGGGCTTGCGTACACCGCCCGGACGTGCAGGGGTGTCACCCGCCCGGCGAGGGTGTAACGCTACAGAGTGGCTACCGCGTCCTCGCGGTACGACGCGCTCACCATGATCGGCATGTGGTCGGATGCCCCGCGCTGGAGGGTCTCGACATTGTCGATGCCCAGGCCGACGGAGGTCGCGAAGTCGAAGTGGCCGCGGAAGAACTTGTATCGCGTGTAGGTGCGGCGATCGCTGAGCGAGAGGTCGTAGCCCGATTCGTTCACCTTCTGGGTGAGTGAATTCGTGAACAGTGGATAGTTGTAGTCACCCACCATGAGGGTGGGAAGTCCGTGTCCGAGGGTGAGCAGCAGTTCGTGGGCCGCGCGGATCTGCTCGCGTCGCAGCGAGTTGCGCGCGGTGAGCGGAGCGGCGTGGAAAGAGGCCACCACGAGCTGACGATCGGTCTCGTGGTCGACCAGCCGTGTGCCGATCAGGCGTTCGTGCGCGGGCTTCAGAACCATGTCGTGCAGGGACTTCTTGAGGGAGAAGGCCTGGGTCTCGAGCGCGCTGAAGCGGTCGGTACGGAAATAGACGGCGAGGCCGAGCCTGTTGCGCTTCGTGGAATCGGCCAGATGCAAGTGCCCGACATCCGCCGGGAGGTCTGTGGTGTCGCATTCCTGCAGGCACAGAACATCCGGGTCGAACTTCTGCACGAGTTCCACGAGCTCTCCGCTCGCATGATTCTTGCGCAGGTTGTAACTGATGACTCTGATCACTGGGATCCCGCTCGACTCGCCCATCGGGCACACCGATCGGAGGCCACCCGCAAGATCCTACGGTGGCCCGTGGCATCCGCACGACATTCATCACCTGTGAGAAGGCTGGATCGCACCCCCGACGTGCGCCGGGAATTCCGTGATGGGGGCTAGCAATCGTCGACGCCCTGTCTATCGTTGGAGTGCGACAGCGTCGACGCGGTCGTAGAAGGAGTATGCCTATGAGCGGCCCACCGACCGAGCATGCCAAAGCGGATGCGGTCTACGGCGACGGCGAGATGCCCGCCGACGCAGACCTCGTGGCTCCCGGCTCAGAACAGGGAGACAGTGCTCACGGCAATGATGACGACACCACCCCATCCCACACGACAGCGGAGGAAGAATGACTGACAACGCAGGCGACGCTCGCGGCGAACGCGAACCAGACGGCAAGTTCACCGACGAAGAGTTCAAGGACGGATCGCACACCTCGGATCGCTCGGAGGTATCCGAAGAAGAGGGCGAGTACACCGATTCGGAACTCTCTGAGACCGACAAGGACCGCACCGAACGTCACGACTGACTCGGCGACAGCAGAGTCGAACAGAGGTGCCCCGGCCAACCGCCGGGGCACCTCTTTTGTTGGGTCAACCAACAGGGTCGCGGACTGCTGTCGGCTACCCCGCCTCCTCCACCAGAGTGATGAACGCGCTCAGCTGGGCCAGCGCGGTGATGCTCGTGGGCAGCGATTCGGTGATCCCGGGCGAGTAGACGAGCCAGGCGGCCCACTGTGCGCGTGAGATCGCGACATTCAGCCTGTTCGCCAGAAGTAGGAACTCGAGTCCGCGCGGCACATCCGCCGCCGACGACGCCGCGAGCGAGACGATCGCGACGGCCGCCTCCCTGCCCTGGAACCGGTCGACGGTACCCACTGCCACCGCCTCGAAACCGGCCTCGTCGAGGGTCTCGCGCAGCAGCTGGACGTGAGCGTTGTACGGCGCAACCACGATGACATCCTCGGGCCCGAGTTCTGTCGTGGTGCCGGCCGAGGTCCAGGCGCGGCCGACCACGTCCCGCACGATCGCCAGCACGGCGGCGGCCTCCTCCGGGGATGATGTCGAATTGTCGTGCGCGATGACCGGCACCGGATGCAGCCCGGGCGCGACCCCGGCGAGACTTCGATCCGAGGGATGAGAGTGCAGACGGCCCTCATAGGACAGCCTCGAGACGGGGGCGCAGACAGCCGGATGCATGCGGTGACTCACGTCGAGAAAGTAGCCGAACTCGGGCGGCAGCACGTCGTGACCGTCGCTCAGCCATCCCAGCGCCGAGACATCCACCGGCTCCGGATGCGTGCCCTGGCTCACCTGGGGCAGCTGCTGCGGGTCGCCGAGCAACAGCAGGCGCGTGGCGCTGACGGAGGCGGCGATCGTGGCGGCGAGGGAGAACTGCCCGGCCTCGTCGATCACCAACAGGTCGAGGGATTCGCGCGGAATACGCCCCTCGTTGCTGAACAGCCAGGCGGTGCCGCCGAGGACGAAGCCGGCTTGCGCGGTGAAGTCGCCGAGCGATCGGTCGGTCAGGGGTGTCCAGGCTGTCCGCTCGGACTCCCCGCCCGGGCGCGGCTTCTTGCCGACGAGAGCGGGCTCGAGTCCCGCGGCGACCACCGCGCTGAGCATGTTCTCGACAGTGGCATGGGACTGTGCCACCACGCCGATGCGCCAGCCGTGGTTCTTCACCAGGTCGGCGACGACCCGCGCCCCATTCCAGGTCTTCCCCGTGCCGGGTGGTCCCTGCACCGCGAGATACGAGTGATCGAGGGCGAGAAGGGAATCCCGCATTCTTTCGGCAATCGTGCCTCGCGTGGCGGTGACGGCGTCGCCCGCGCCGCGTGGTGCGCTACGGCGGAGGATGTCCAGAGCGGCGTTCGGGATCATCTGCGGATAGGCGTCGAGCACGGAACGACCCCATTCGGAGATCGCCGTGACCTGGGTGCCCGGATTCGGCGGCGACCCGGGGGCGAGCGCGAGCGGCACCTCGTCATAGGGCGGAGCGCCGGATGCCAGCCTCTCGGTCAGCAGCAGAGAGCCGTCATCGGCTGTGATGACGGCCGAGCGGGAGTGGGCGACCCGGGCGGCGGGATCGCGACCCGCCGCGATCGGCGGGAATGGCGGGTCGTAGACCACCCACGGGGCATCCGCACCGCCGAAGGAGCTTCCGGGGGCTGCAGTGCCGGTGAGCCGCAGCACGCGGGATTGGTTTCGGGCGCGCCCCTCGATCCCCCAGCGACGCACGACCTCCGCACCCTCCACGACGAAGACATCGCGCGAGTCTGCCCACTCCTCGAGCGGTGCGACGAGCCGGGCGAAGTGATCCCACCAGAAGCTCTTGCCTTCGCGCCGGTGGTAGTCGATGGCCGCCGAGGCGAGCGCGAGCGCCGTCTGGTCGGCCGTGCGCTCCCCCGAGGGGAACTCCGCGACGATGGCGGCGAGCTCGACGTAGACCGGATCCGGCTCGGGAAGGGGCACGTCGAGGACGAGCTCGTCCCGCGTCGCCGGGGAAACCGCGTTCTCGGCAGCCCGCTCGAGCAGCCAGTCGCGCAGGGCGAGCGTCGAGACGCAGTCGTATTCGTTGTAGCTCGCGATCTCCGCGAGAACGCGCGCTGCCTCGCCCGCATCGCCGGCTTCGAGGAGGTCGCGGGAGCGCACGTACTCGCTGATCGAATCGGCAGCGTTGTCGACACCGGTGCGGCCTCGCGAACCCATATAGAGCGGTTCCAGCTTCTTGAGCGAATAGCTGCGGCTCCCCACCCGCAGCGACTGCTTCACTATCGGATAGAGGTCGACGAGCACGCCGTTTCGCAGAAGGTCGTCGACTGCCTCCTCGCCCACTCCATGCCGTGCCGCGATCCCCAGCAGGTGGGTGCGCTCGTACGACGCGTAGTGATAGATATGCATCGCCGGATGCGCGCGCCGACGCTCCCCGACGTAGTCCAGGAATTCGAGCAGAGCCTGCTTCTCCCCCGCGAGATCATGAGCCCAGAACGACCGGAACGTCTCATCGGCTTCGACCAGCCCGAAGAGGTAGTCGAGCCCCCATTCGGTGCCCTCCTGGTGCAGTGGGTCACCCTCGAAGTCGAAGAAGATGTCTCCCGGGTCTGACACGGGGATGGCGGCGAGGGCGGCGGGATCGACGACCCGCCAGGCCAGCCCCGGCGAGAGTTGCACGATAGCCTGCTCGCGGAGGGCGGTGAGCGTGGTATCGGAGATCCCGGCCACCGGCCCGGTCGCCTCGGCGAGCAGCTCGATGGTGTCGATGCCCGATTCGATCAAGCGGGCACGCTGGGTGACGCGAAGGCCGGCGACGAGCAGGAGGTCCCGGTGCAGTTGTACCTGTTCTTCGCAGACCGCGCAGCCACCGCAGGCGACGTATCGGGGGTCGCCCCACTCCGTCGCCGAGCCATCGGACACCCGCTCGTCGATCGCCTGTTCGAGTCGAGCGCGTCGATGGCGGTACACCGGGAGGATGTCGGCGAGGCGGTGTTCGCTCACGCTGTCGTCGCCGAGGATCAGCGAGACCCTGTCGGCGGTCGGGATGCCGAGCCGCTGCAGTTGCTCACCGTAGGCCGCGAGTTGTAAGAGCGCGGTGATCTTCGCATGCCGGGCAAGCTTCGTGTCGTACACCTCGTACGCGCCGGAGGCATTGCGGATGATGAAGTCCGCATAGCCGAGGAACCGGCCGTCGAAGAATGCGGCCTGGTATACCGCCGGCGCCCCCGCCTCGAATGCCGCGGTGGTGAGCTCGACAACCTCGGCCGGATCGGTCGGGCTCTCGGGCCGGGGGATCTCCACCACCGGCGTCTCCGTTCGCAGGCGTTCGAGAAAACGCTCCTCGTGCCGGTCGCCGAGGCGCGCGGCCCGCTCGAGCATGTCGTCGGTGGTCGCGGGGGGTGCCGCGATGCGCCCGAGGCGAGCATCGAGCTTGCGCATCACCGCCCATTCGCAGCCGGCTGCCGCGCTGAGGTCGGAGGCGGAATAGACGACGGTGCCGTCATCGAGCAGGAACATTCCGCATCCTCCGGATCAGCCTGAGGTCACCCTGGGGCGACCGGGTCGGAACTTCACCAGTGTGCCTCACACCGGTGACAGCAGTGTGTTCACGATGGCGGTCTCACGATCGAGCAACCAGAGTCGCCGACGCTCGATGACGTCGCCGACGCCCTCCTGCCACAGGCGGGCCCAGCCTCCCCCGGACTCCGCACGAAGCCTCATCCGGCGCCAGCTCAGGGCGGCGCGATCGGCCGCGAAGCGTGCACAGCTTCGGCGCTCGGCGACGGTCCAGTCCGACGCATCCGCGAATATCTTCAGGCGCGCAAGCTGGTCGAGACCCCTGGATGAGGCGGGGAGGTCGACCGGGTCGCGCAGCGGCACCCAGTGCATCGCCGCGTTCACCGAATCGGTGAACCGAGTGCTCGGTCCGGCGAGGTCGAAGTCGACGAGACCGATGGCGCGGCCATCGCGAACGACGACATTCTGCGGGGTCACGTCCAGGTGGGTCACGAGCTCGAATGGATCCTGGGCGATCTCTCGAGCGGGAAACGGCTCCGCGACGGGTTCGAATCCGGCGGAGGCGCGGTGCAACGCGGTGACGAGCACGGCGACCGATTCGAGCAGGGCGTCCGTGAGCACCCAGGGCTCGAGCACGGCCTCGGCCACATCCCCGGGGATGAAGGTCAGCGTGTCCCGCCCTTCGGCATCGAGCCCGAGAAACCGGGGACTCGCGGGGGAACCGTCGATGGTGAACCCCACAGAGGCGAGGTGATCGAGGTAGCTCGCAACGGCCCAGGACTGTCTTTGGTGAGGCCGGCGCACGGTCTCGCCGATGCGGATGACGCCGACAGTGACATCGCCCGCGGGCAGCTCGACGACCGCGCCGCGGCCATCGTCGAGGTACCTTCTCGCCCTCACCCCGCCGTCTGGAACCATCACGATGCAACATACCAGTGGCCCGCCGACACGGCTCAGAACCCCGCGTACTGGGGTACATCGGAGCCTAGATCGCCGGCCACCCTCGCTTGTAAAATCAGAGTCTGCCCAGTCCAGGCGGGTCTACCCGGGGGAATAATCGTGTCACTCACTCTGCAATCGGATACCGAGGCGCAGCCCGCTGCGCCGTCTCGAAGAAGCGCGCTTCACGGAGTGGGACCGGTGCCCGCCGAGCCAGGGGAAGGCACGGTCGCTGCGGCGACATCCGCGATCGCCGCCGGATGGTACGCCGATCCCATGGGCGCGCCCCTGTCCCGCTGGTGGGACGGAACCGCGTGGACCGCGGAATTGAGCGCCGAAGCTCCCGCAGAACCCGGTACCGAAGTGAGAGCCACCGTCGAGTCGCCGGCTGCGGAAGTGAACAGCGTGCCCGCAGCCGCGGATCCCGTGGCGGCACTCCCGCCCGTGGCTCCGGCGACACCTTCCGCTCTGCCCGCGGACGCCCCTGCAGTACCCCTCAGTCGCCGGCAGCTGCGTGAGCTCGTCGGACCGCTCACCACGGGCCCCGTTCCGACCGACACCACGCAGGCCGGCCCGGTTGCCGTCGAGGTAACGGATGTCGCCGTCGCCGGCCTTCTCGTCGCTCCGGAAGCCGCGCCCCTGACCTCCGCGGCCTTCGCTGCGGGTGCCGCCACCGAATCGGCCGCGCCATCGCCCTTCGAGGCGCTGTTCTCTTCCTCCCCCGCCGAGCGGGAGTCAGCGGAATCGGCCGCATTCGACGCGACCGCCTTCCTCGGGACTGCTCCCGTCTCCGATTCGTCGGTCGCGCGCCCCTGGATCGGAGCCGCCGCGCCGCTGGTGCCCGCGGCATCCGTCCCCGAGGCCGTGACGGTGCAGCCGAGTCCGACGATTCGCGCAGAGGCGCCCGCCGCGGTCGTGGCCGAATCGGCCACCCCGTCGTTCTCCGCCGGGCCTCTGGGATTCATCCTCCCGCCGGATCCTTTCGCCACTCCCGCAGCATCGGGTGGGGCGGACCCGCTCGTCACGGCTCCCACGTTCGCACCGCCCGTGGCGCCCGCAATCGTCCCGACAGTCGCCAAGCCGACGCGGTCGAACACAGCAGCCATCTGGCTCTTCGTGCTGCTGCCCATCCTTCACGTCGCTCTTGTCTGGTTCGTGCTCGTGTGGCTGGATCTCGGGGGCGACCCCCTGGTGCGCTATTCCGTGCTCGGTGCACCGCTGTTCCTCTACCTCGTCTTCGCGTTCGCCGACCGTCGCGTGCTCCGCTCGCGCGGCTTCGAGCGTCCGGCTTCTGTCGTCCTCGCCCTCATCCCTCCCGTCTACCTCCTGGTGCGGGCCATCCGTGTGGGGGCCGCGGGAGTCGTGCCCCTTCTCCTGTGGCTGCTTCTGCAGACCGCGGCGTACTCCTTCGTGCTCCTGCAGTTCCCGGCGGTATTCGCCCTTGCTCCACTCACGCCCGCCGCCGATTCCGCGCCGGTGGCCGTCGTCAGCGGTCCGATCACCGATGCCCAGCGCGCCGCAGAGCTGACCCCGAAGGGAATGGCGGCAGAGCTCACCCGGCAGACCCTGGCGAAGAACCTCACGTTCTCGTCGATCAGCTGCCCCGCGATTGCGGTCAACCTCGATGGAACCGCGGTCACCTGTATCGGCACCCTCGATTCGGTGAAGATGAATCTCAATGTGGTCATCGACTCGACCCTGCCCAACTCCGCCTTCGCCCTCGTGAGCGAAGCACCGGCCAGCTGAGCGTGCCCGAAAGACGTGCGGGGTGGTGAACCGTCGTGGATGATGGCGGGCTCGTCGTCGCTCCGCCGGGGTGGTTCGCCGATCCGGTCGGTCTGAGCGACCTGCGCTGGTGGAGCGGTGCCGAGTGGACGGCCCACGTGGCGCCGAGCCCCACGATGCATCCCGCGGATATTCCGCGCCCCGGCACCGTGCTCGGCAGTGTCGCCCTGGCGCACGGCTCGACGCCGGTGCCTCCTCCCGGGTCGTTCGTTGCCGCCCAGCCCGTGACGCCGGCCTATTCACTCTTCGCGGAGACCCCCGCCGAATCGCAGGATCGGCGCTCCGCCGTCGCTCCGTCCACTCCTGCGGCCACCTTCGGGGCAACCCGTTGGAACACCGTCGGAGCCTGGGCGCTCGGCGCCACTCCGCTGATCGGTGTGGTCAGCGGCATCGGGATGCTGTTTGTGAGCAAGCTCCTGCCGCAGGCTTGGTGGTGGTCGCTCCCGATCGCCCTGTTGCCCCTTCTGTGGACGATCGTCGCGGCCACCAGGGACCGCATCGCTCTCGGTACCTTCGGCTACGATCGCCTTCCCAGTCGGTGGTGGTTGCTCGTCGGCCCGCTCGCATACCTCATCGCTCGCACGGTCTTCGTGCGCCGGCAGTCCGGCCGCGGATCCGCCCCGCTCTGGTGGTATCTCGCCGTCTCGCTGATCGTCACCGCGCTGGTCATCGCCGCGGGGTTCCTGGTCTTCGCGCGGATTTCTGCCGCCCTCCACACCGGCTGAGATTGTCACGCCGGTCGCAGCGTGAGCGGAGCCAGGATCAGACGAAGCGGATGCCGGCCTGCAGCCGCGTGCGCACGTCGAAGAGCTCGTTGCCCCCGATCAGTCGCGCTCCCGGTACTCCGTCGCGCAGAAGCGCCGGAAGCATCGACTGGCGCGCGATCACCGTCGTGGCGCCGCGGATGGTGCCGAGCACCGTGAAGGACTCGTCGAGGGCATCGTCGGGAAGCACGATGAGCAGGGCGGTGAACTTCACTCGAGTCGCGCGGGACACGATCTTGGCGCGCACGCCGAGGTCGTGCATCGGTCGTGCCTCCCCGAGCGGTTTGCCCAGGAGCTCGCCCCGCCGACTCTTCACCGGCTCGCCGTAGTCTTCCGACAGTATTGCGAACAGTCCGGTCGGGCCGAGCACGACATGGTCGATCTTCTCTTCCGGCGGCCCGGTGCTGACGTCATGCCACACGGTGAAGCCGATGCCGAGCGCTGCAAGGGTGCGGGCCGTGGCTTCCTCCGCGAGGGCATCCGCGAGCAGATGGCGCAGATCCATCGGTGCCGATCTCACCAGGGCGGGGTCGTAAGGGTCGTCCAACGGCTCTCCACGACCCACCCATTCGCGCATCAGCACCAGGTAGCGCTCCCGCCTCCATCCACCCGGATGTCCGTAGGAGCGCGCCCGCGGGCGCGTGTCTGCCTGTTTCGGCTTCGCCCGCGGAGCCCAGGTGAACGGAGTCTCGTCGTCTCTCGTCGAGGGACGTCCGCGATCATAGGCCGCCCGGTCATCCGGGTCGCCGACACGCTCCCAGGCGACCTGCACGGCGGTGAAGCGGGCGGCGTCTCCCCCGGTGTCGGGGTGGGTCTCCCGCATCAGCCGTCGGTAGGCGCGGCGCAGGTCGTCCTGGCTCGCTGTCGAGCTCACGCCGAGCACCTCGTAGGGGGTGGCGGAGATCGGGCTGTCGGGCATGACGCGCTTTCGATGGGGATGTTCGTGTCGGGCGGCGGAGCCTCTCTAAAGAGCGAACCACCTCACGACGATAGCGAAAGCTGGCTGGGATCCGCGTGAAGAGAGCCTCTGCGGCCGCTGGGCGCGCCCCCGGGCGGCGCCCGCGAAAAAAATACCTCAACCCATTCCCAGCTTCCTGCGCGGGGAATACCCGGCTGCGAACGGTAGGTTGCTCAGTTATGACCCTCAGCGACAGCGCCATCGGAACCATCCCGCTCACCACGATCGATGGGAGCACCACGACCCTGTCCGATCTCGGAGACAAGGTCTATCTGGTGGTGAACGTCGCCTCGCGATGCGGTCTCGCCCCCCAGTACGAGAAGCTCGAGGATCTGCAGAAGACCTACGGCGAACGGGGATTCAGCGTGCTCGGCTTTCCGAGCAACCAGTTCTTGCAGGAGCTCAGCAGCGAGGATGCGATCAAGGAATACTGCTCTACTACATGGGGCGTGACCTTTCCGATGTTCGAGAAGATCCGTGTGAACGGCAAAAATGCACACCCGCTTTATGCCGAGCTGACGAAGAGCTCCGACTCGGCGGGTAAGGCGGGCAAGGTGAAGTGGAACTTCGAGAAGTTCGTGATCACCCGAGACGGTGAAGTGCACCGCTTCCGCCCGACGACAGAACCGGACGCCCCGGAGATCGTGAACCTCATCGAGGCATCCCTCGCCACCGCCTAGGCTTTGCGAGCTCGTCGCACAGTCATAGGCGCCCTATCGAGGACCCCGACCGTCGGCGGTGGGATGCTCGCGAGCGATCTTCCGCGTTTGCGGCAGTTCCGCAGCATCTCGCGTGCCCGGCGCCTCTCGCGTGCCGGCGCCTTTCTCGACCTCCCCGGATGCATCCCAGCGGAAGTCGTCTGCGGCGAACCAGCGCACCCCACGGCTGTGACTGACGAGGGTTGCGCGCACGGGTAGTCCCGCTCCCGCGAAGCCCTCGCCTAGAGCCCGCGCCCACGCCTTGTCAGCGGAGCTGAACTGAGGCCCAGCATACCGTTCGAGCACGAGGATCACCGATCGGGCGTCGAGATGTTCGACCCCCTGGGCGATGGTGTCTGCCAGCCGGGCTGTCGCGTCGTCCGGGAGCACTGGCGGGTCGGCGACCGGGATGATCAGGGGCAACTGCACATCCTCGCCGTCGAGGAACAGGAACCAGATCTGCCGTCGGCAGGCGCGCCCGACGAGATCGGACACCCGGGCATGAATGAGCTCATCGCTCGTGAGGGGCTGAGTGACGGTGTCTTCGTAGTGGGGTTTCATCGCCTCAGGATGATGCCGTGCCGGCTCCGACGGCACCCGGCCCGGGGTGTCCGGGGAGAGCTGAGGGGACTCTCCGATGGTGGAGGAGGAGTGCGGCCTCTCCTCCCCACGGTTCATTGAGCCCGGACTCCGCAGAGGTATCGGGGGTCGAGCGCCGCGCTGTCATCCGGGCCTGTCAAGCTGGGTCGATGACCGACAGTCGTGCTTCCGCCCTCGCCATCCTCCGTACCCTCGTGGGTCGCGACGATGCCGCGTTCCATGAGGGCCAGTTCGAGGCGATAGAGACTCTTGTCGACCATCGTCGCCGAGCCCTCGTGGTGCAGCGCACAGGTTGGGGCAAATCCGCGGTGTATTTCGTCGCGACCCTGCTCCTTCGGCAGCGGGGAGCCGGTCCGACCATCCTGGTCTCCCCCCTCCTTGCCCTGATGCGCGACCAGGTCGCTGCGGCCGCCCGCGCGGGGGTGCGAGCTGTCGCCATCAATTCCGCGAACGCGCACGAGTGGGCGGAGGTGCTCGCGGGCCTGCGGTCCGACGAGGTGGATGTGTTGCTCGTCTCTCCCGAGCGGCTCAACAATCCATCCTTCCGCGACGAGCAACTCCCCACGCTGATCGCCCGTGCCGGGCTGCTCGTGGTCGACGAGGCACACTGCATCTCGGACTGGGGGCACGACTTCCGACCCGACTACCGCCGGTTGCGCGAGCTCATCGCCCAGCTCCCCGCAGGAATCCCCGTACTGGCGACCACAGCCACGGCCAACAGCCGGGTGGTGGCGGATGTCGCGGAGCAACTCGGCGGCACAGACGGGCCGGGCGGCTCGGAGGTATTCACCATCCGGGGTCCGCTCGCCCGGGCCTCCCTTCGTCTCGGAGTGTTGAGACTGCCGGACTCGAAAGCGCGGCTGGCCTGGGTGCTGAGCCATCTCTCGCAGCTTCCGGGAAGCGGCATCATCTACGCCCTCACCGTCTCGGCTGCGGAGGACACGGCTCACCTGCTGCGTGAGGCCGGGCACGAAGTGCATGCCTACACCGGTCGCACCGACACCGCCGAGAGGGAGCAGCTCGAGCAGCGCCTCAAGTCGAACGAGGTCAAGGCGCTCGTCGCCACCAGTGCGCTCGGAATGGGCTTCGACAAACCCGACCTCGGGTTCGTCCTTCACCTCGGCGCGCCTTCCTCTCCGGTCGCCTACTACCAGCAGGTCGGTCGGGCGGGTCGTGCGACCGAGAATGCCGACGTTCTGCTGCTGCCCGGCACGGAAGATGAGGCGATCTGGAACTATTTCGCCACCTCGTCCATGCCCGTCGAGCCGAAAGCTCTCGCGGTCATCGACGCGCTCGGCAGCACGCCGCTGTCGACCGCGGCGATCGAGGCACGGGTGGATCTTCGGCGGACTCCCCTCGAGCTGCTGCTCAAGGTGCTCGATGTCGACGGTGCGGTACGCCGGGTGTCCGGGGGCTGGGTGGCAACCGGCGACCAGTGGACCTACGATTCCGAGCGCTACGAACGCATCTCCGCTGCACGAGCGGCGGAACAACAGTCGATGCTGGACTACGAGACGACCTCCGGATGCCGCATGGAATTCCTGCAGCGCGCCCTCGATGACGACACCGCGGTCCGCTGTGGGCGCTGTGACCGGTGCGCCGGCGTCTGGTACCCCACCGGAATCGAGTCGGATGCCGTCGCGGCCGCCTCCGCTGCGCTCGACCGGGTGGGCGTCGCGCTCGAACCACGAGCCCAGTGGCCGGGCGGAATGGACCGGCTGGGCATCACGGTTCGAGGCAACATCGCGGTGTCGGAGCGCATCGAACAGGGGCGGGCGCTGGCCCGACTCACCGACCTCGGCTGGGGCGGTGTGCTCAGGGAGGTGTTCGCCCCGGCGACTCCCGACGCCCGAGCGAGCCCGGCGCTGGTCGCGGCATGCGTGCGAGTGCTCGCCGACTGGGGCTGGCAGGAACGCCCGGTTGCCGTCGTCAGCATTCCCTCCCGCGAGCGTCCGTTGCTCATCGCTTCCGTCGCGGAGGCTCTTGCCGCAGCGGGAAAGCTGCCCTACCTCGGTGCGCTCGAACTGATCGGCGGGGGCCCCTCAGGGGGCGCGGGAGGCAACAGCGCCTACCGACTCGCCGGGGTCTGGGAGCGGTTCTCTCCGGCGGGACTCGACCTCCCGTCGGGACCGGTGCTCCTGGTCGACGACCTGGCGGACAGCCGGTGGACGGTCACGGTGGCCGGTCGCGAACTGCGGAGAGCCGGCGCCACGGCCGTGCTGCCCTTCGTGCTCGCCCTGCGCGGGTGAGCACCGGCGGCTCACAACTCGGCTTCGGCATCCGGGAGCAGCGCTCGGGGGTGTAGCGCCACGACTGCGCCAACGTCGGGATTAGGGTTGCGATCATGATCATCGTGACCACAAACGACATCGCCGGCTACCGCATCGACGCCATCTACGGCGAGGTGATGGGACTCACCGTGCGGTCCCGCGACATCGGCGCGAGCTTCACGGCGAGCCTGCGTTCGATCGCGGGCGGCGAACTTCCCGAGATGACGCGCATGCTGTACGAAAGCCGCCAGGAGGTCATGCGACGGATGATCGCCGAGGCGGAGGCGAAGGGTGCCAACGCGATCGTGGCGATGCGGTTCGACACCTCCGATCTCGGCACCAACTGGACAGAGGTCTGCGCCTACGGCAGTGCAGTGATCGTGTCTCCGATCGCCGCGGGCGAACCCGGATCGACCCTGCAGTCCGCTCCGCTCGCCAGCTGAGGCCGGCGGGAGCGCGGCTCAGGGCCGCGAAACTAGGGACTTTCGTACTACTGCGCGTCATCTCGGTCGAGTACGGTGCCACACAGGCTGCAGCACCCGCAGCCCGATTGAAGTGGAGCCCAGATGACCGACACGATCAGCACCGTCGATACGGCGAACATCCCCGCGGCGAACACGCCCGGTGAGACCGAGCACGGCGCCGGGGGCACCTCCTTCTGGCCGTCCAAGAGCATCACCCCGCTCGACCCCCACACCCTCGCCCAGATCGACGGCTGGTGGCGGGCCGCGAACTACCTGTCGATCGGCCAGATCTACCTGCTCGACAATCCCCTACTCCGCACCCCCCTGGCGCGGGAGAACATCAAACCCCGCCTTCTCGGTCACTGGGGCACTACCCCCGGCCTCAACTTCCTCTACGCGCACCTCAACCGGATCATCCGGGAACGCGAACAGAAGACCCTCTACATCACCGGGCCCGGGCACGGCGGTCCGGGCATGGTGGCCAACAGCTATCTGGACGGCACGTATTCGGAGCTGTACTCGTCTATCCGCGAGGATGAGGAGGGCATCCGTCGGCTGTTCCGACAGTTCTCCTTCCCCGGTGGCATCCCGTCTCACGCGGCCCCGAACGTGCCCGGATCGATCAACGAGGGCGGAGAGCTCGGCTATTCGCTCTCGCACGCCTATGGGGCAGCCTTCGACAATCCCGACCTGCTCGTGGCATGTGTGATCGGCGACGGCGAGGCAGAGACGGGTCCGCTCGCGACCGCCTGGCACTCCAACAAGTTCATCGACCCGCTTCAGGATGGCGTGGTGCTGCCGATCCTGCATCTCAACGGCTACAAGATCGCGAACCCCACCATCCTCGCGCGCATCCCGGAGGAGCAACTGCTCGAGCTCATGCGCGGCTACGGCCACAAGCCGTACATCGTCTCGGGCGGATTCGACGGAGAAGACCCCTTGCGCGTGCACGAGCGGATGGCGGAGACCCTCGACGAGGTGCTCAATGAGATCGCTCGCATCAAGAAGGCGGCAGCAGAGGGAGAGCTCGAGGGCACCGCAGTCTGGCCGATGATCATCCTGCGCACGCCGAAGGGCTGGACCTGCCCGGCGGAGATCGACGGAAAGCCGGTGGAGAACACCTGGCGAGCCCACCAGGTACCCCTCGCGAACGCGCGCGACACCGAGGCGCACACGCGCATCCTGGAAAACTGGATGCTGAAGTACAAGCCGGCGGAGCTCTTCGACGAATCCGGCCGACTGGTCGACTGGATCGCGGAACTCGCGCCAGAGGGCGACCTGCGCATGTCGGCGACCCCCTTCGCGAACGGCGGTCGACTGCGTCGCGACCTCGAGCTCCCGGACTTCCGGGGGTCGGCGATCGAGGTCGGAGAGCCGGGAAGCGTCGCCATCGAAGCGACAAAGGTGCTCGGTGGATGGCTCGCCGGTGTGATCCGCGCGAACCCCGACAACTTCCGCATATTCGGACCGGACGAGACCGCGTCCAACCGACTGCAGGACGTCTACGAAGCCACCGACAAGCAGTGGGACTCGGCCATCTGGCCGGTCGATGAGCACCTCGCCCGCGCCGGGCGAGTGATGGAGATGCTGAGTGAACACCAGTGCGAGGGATGGCTCGAGGGCTATCTGCTCACGGGGCGTCACGGCATGTTCAACTGCTACGAGGCATTCATCCACATCATCGATTCGATGTTCAGCCAGCACGCCAAGTGGCTGCAGGAGTCGAAGAAGCTCGAGTGGCGTCGCCCGATCTCCTCGCTCAACTACCTGTTGTCGAGCCACGTGTGGCGGCAGGACCACAACGGGTTCAGTCACCAGGACCCGGGGTTCATCGACCATGTGGTGAACAAGAAGGCGAGCATCGTGCGGGTCTACTTCCCGGTCGATGCGAACACCCTGCTGTCCACCTACGACCACTGCCTCCGCTCCGTCGACTACGTGAACGTGGTCGTGGCCGGCAAGCAGCCGAGCCCCCAGTGGTTGAGCATGCCCGACGCGATCGCGCACTGCACCCGTGGGGTCGGCATCTGGGGCTGGGCGGGCACCGAGGTCGAGGGCGAAGAGCCCGATGTGGTGCTCGCGTGCGCGGGGGATGTGCCGACCCTCGAGACCATGGCGGCGGCATCCATCCTGCGTGAGCGGCTGCCGGAGCTCAAGGTGCGGGTCGTCAACGTGATCGACCTCATGCGCCTGCAGGACGAGTCGGAGCATCCGCACGGCCTTGCCAGCACCGAGTTCGACGCGATTTTCACGACTGACAAGCCCGTGGTGTTCGCCTACCACGGCTATCCCACGCTGATCCATCGACTCACCTATCGTCGCAGCGGGCACTCCAACATCCACGTTCGCGGCTTCAACGAAGAGGGAGGGACGACGACGCCGTTCGACATGGCGATGCTGAACAGTCTCGACCGCTATCACCTCGTGATGGACGTGATCGATCGCGTTCCCGGTCTCGCCGCCCGTTCGGCGGGACTGCGGCAGGACATGCAGGACTCCCGCCAGCGCGCCCGGGCCTACACCCGCGAGCAGGGTGAGGACATCCCGGAAGTCGCCGACTGGACCTGGAACGGATCCGGGGTCGGCGCGATCTCCGCCGCCGAAACGGGCGGGGACAACACCTGAGACTGAGCCGAAAGGTCACGATTCGGGCACGCACCGAAACAGGGTAGACCGACGCGTACAGTGCGACCGAGAATGGTCAGGTGTGGTGAATGGGGGCTCGGTCGTGATTCGTAAGTTGCGGGAGCCTGCACCATTGCAGACCGCCATGAGCCAGTCTTCGGTGTCTGACTACGGAAAACGGGGCACGGTATTCGGTTCTCTGGTTGGTCTGGTGTTCTTCAGCCTGCTCGCCGGTGTGCTGGTGGCATCCCTCGCTCTGCCGTCGATTCTGGTTGCCAGCCGGAGCGCCAGCGCCTCGATCGGGTTCTTCGACAATCTGCCGGGGTACCTCACCATCGATGCGCAGACTCAGCGCAACCAGATCTTCGCCCAGCGAGACGGCGCGCCCGTAGCCATAGCCACGATCTACGACCAGGACCGCCAGAGTGTGGCCTGGGATGCTGTCTCCCCGTTCATCACCCAAGCGACAGTCGCCGGCGAAGACCGCCGGTTCTGGGAGCACGGCGGGGTCGACGTCAAGGCGATCGTGCGGGCGGCGGCGGGCAACCTCGCGCATAAGTCGATCACCAGTGGCAGTTCGACCATCGCGATGCAACTCGTGAAGAACATCCTGATCCAGCGGGCGCTGCGGGTAGACGATCCGGCGAAGAAGAAGGCGGCCTACGCGGCCGCGATCGACGACACTCTCAATCGCAAACTGCGCGAGATGAAGTTCGCCATCGGCCTGGAGAAGCGGTACTCCAAGAAAGAGATCCTGCTCGGTTATCTGAATATCGCCGGCTTCGGGGGCAACACCTACGGCATCGAATCGGCGGCTCAGAAGTACTTCAGTGTGAGCGCGAAGGACGTCACACTGCCCCAGGCCGCCAGTCTGATCGCCATGGTGCAGCAGCCCAATGCGCGCAATCTCAGCGATCCCTCGCTCTATGCCGCCAACAAAGAGCGGCGCGACCTGATCCTGTTCGACATGCACGACCTCGGCTATATCGATGACACCGCCTACCAAGCGGCCTTGGCGACTCCGATCAAACCCAAGCTGCGCACCCCCAACAACGGATGCCTGTATGCGGCCGACGCGAAGTCCGCGTGCGACTTCGCCCTGCGGCTGGTGCCCACTCTCACCGCCCTCGGCGCCACCGCGGACGCTCGGGCCGCCGCATGGGCCGCCGGCGGTTACAACATCTACACGAGCATCGATCTCAATCAGCAGGATGTGGCCCAGAGCAATCTGATCGCGAGCGCTCCCCCGCAGGAGTCGCGCTTCGCACTGGGGGCGGCGGCAGTGGCGATGCAACCGGGCACGGGTCGCATCCTGGTGATGGCGCAGAACAAGGGCTTCGACAACTCCAAGGACGGCGGGGGGCCCACGACGACCGCCGTCGACTACATGACCGACAAGCAGTACGGGGGCTCGATCGGCTTCCAGACCGGATCCACCTACAAGATCTTCACCCTCACCGAATGGCTGAAGAAGGGGCACACGCTCAGCGAGGTCGTCAACGGCACCTCCCGCGCCTTCGACCTGAGCACCTTCAACTCGCGATGCATCAACTCGGACGGCCAGGCACCCTTCGTTTTCCACAACGACTCTCCCGGAGAGGGCGGCATGATGACCGTTGCGGCCGCCACCAAGAACTCGGTCAACCTCGCGTTCCTCTCCATGGCGCAGAAGCTCGACGTCTGCGACATCCGGGACACCGCGAAGGCCTACGGTGTCCACCGCGCCGACGGGGCGGAACTCGGTGCGCAACCCGCGGCGATCATCGGCACCAACGAGATCGCCCCGGTGACCATGGCAGCCGCGATCGCGACAGTCGGGGCGAACGGACTGTACTGCGCGCCGACGATCATCGACAAAGTGGTCGGGCCGGACGGCAAGGATGCCCCGGGGCAGCCTCGCTCCTGCACCCAGGCGATCGCACCCAACGTCGCCGCGACCGTGGCCTACGCCCTGAGCGCCGTCATGACGGCCGGCACCGGCACGGCCGGGCGCCCACGCGACGGTGTTCCCATCGTCGGCAAGACCGGGACGACAGACGATGCGGCACAGAACTGGCTGATCGCCACCACCACGAAGATGTCTCTCGCGGTGTGGGTGGGCAACACGGATGGCGGGCACCGCTCCCTGCGCAAGATCACGCTCGCCGGCACCAACGGCTACAACACCAAGTTCAACATCTTCCGCAACACCATGACCTCGCTGAACGCGAATCCGGACTATCGCGGTGGCTCGTTCCCCGCTCCCGATCCGGCCCTGGTGAGCGGCCGCGGCACCGCGGTGTCAAAAGCCGGAGCCAGATAGGACGCGATCCGAGCAGTAGACAGATCGGGTGTTGACCGAACTCGGTTGCGGGGCTAGCGTTCGAAATCAGAACGTTCTCAAAGGAGAGATCCCCCATGTTCCGACGTCGTCTTGTCGCGCCAGCGCTCATTGCAAGCCTCGCCCTCGTGACGCTGACGGTGGGCTCGGCTTCCGCCTCCACCGCGAGCGCTCCTGCGGCTGAGGCGACCGGTTCGCCGGGTGGCCCGAGTCATCAGGGCCAGTCCCGCAAAGACTGTGTCGGCACCTCGCGCACGACCGACTCGAAGATCTGGTTCACCGTGGCCGGAGGTATCCTCTCCGATGTCTACGCCCCCACCCTCGATGCGACAAATGTCGAGACGATGCAGTACCTCGTCACCGACGGCTCCTCCTTCACCGACTTGCAGAGCCGGGACACCACCTACACCGTGTCGTCCGATCCCACGGGCACGGTCTGCACGATAACGTCGACCGCGAAGAGCGGTGCCTACCGCTTGGTGAACACCTACCTCACCGATCCCGCCCGTGACAGCGTGGTGGTGCGCACCACGTTCCAGCCGCTGACGAAGGCGGCCCGCAGCTACTCTCTCTTTGTGCGGCTCGACGCGAACGCCGGCGGGAACGGCGGCGGAGGCACCGCCAACGGGGGCGCCGACAGCGCCGTCATCGACACCAGCAGCGGGGGGTCCGTACCGGTCTCGTTCGACACGAAGACGACGAGCCAGGCCGACCGCACCGCCTATGCGGTGCCCTCCTATCTCGCGCTCACCGCCGATCGCTCCTTCAGCAGCGCCAGCAGTGGATTCGTCGGAACGGCGAGCGACGGACTCGTCCAGCTCGATTCATCCCACACTCTCGGCCCGGTCACGACGACGGCGACCGACGGCAATGTTGAGCAGACCGTCGGCGTGCAGCGCGACCGCGACGGAAGAGCCGTGCTCGCGCTCGGATTCGGCACCTCGCAGGCTTCGGCCGTGGCGACGGCGCGGGCGACCGTGAGCTCCTCTCAGGCGCGCCTCACGGCGAATTACCTCGCCGGCTGGGCTCGCTACGACGCCGGTCTCAAGTTTCCCGTGCTCACCACTCCCGGGCTCACCGGCTCGCAGCGGCTGGCGGCGATCAAGAACTACTACCAGTCGGCCAATGTGGTGAAGGCCTCAGAAGACAAGACCTACCCGGGCGCGATCGTCGCCGGATTGGATGCTCCCTGGGGCCAGTCCATCGTGGCGAACGACCCGAACAACCTCTTCGTCGGCGGCTACAAGGAGGTCTTCGCCCGCGACCTCTACGAGGCCTGGACGGCGCTTTACACCGACGGCGACGTCTCCACGGCCCAGGCGACGGTGCGGTACCTCCTGCTGAAGAGCCAGCAGGCAAACGGCTCGCAGCCGCGCAACTCCCTGCTCGACGGCACGAAGGCGGCCGACGCCTTCAACGACCAGCTGGATGAGACGGCCTACCCGATCCTGATGGCGCTGCAGTCCGGACTCGCCGGAGACAAGGCCCTCTGGCCGCACGTGCGCTCGGCGGCGAATTTCCTCGTGAGCCACGGGCCCAGCTTCGGGGTCGAGCGCTGGGAGGAGCAGACCGGCTACTCCCCGTCCACCATCGCCGCCGAGATCGCCGGGCTCATCGCCGCCGCGACCATCGCCGACCAGCACAATGATCCCGCGAGTGCGCGGGTCTGGAGGGCGACAGCCGACCAGTACCAGCGCACGATCAAGACCTGGGGCGTGACGACGAACGGACCGCTATCGAGCTCCCCGTACTTCATCCGGCTCTCCAAGACCGGCGACCCGAATGCCGCGATCAGCTACAACGTGGGCAATGGCGGACCGACGCTCGACCAGCGTGCTGTTGTCGACGCGGGCTTCCTCGAATATGTGCGCCTCGGCATCCTGCCGGCGACCGACCCGGTGATCCTCAATTCGCTCGCGGTGACGGATGGCACGATCCAGCGGCCCACCGACAGCGGCGCCGGATGGTTGCGCTACAACGGTGACGGCTACGGGGACTGCTTCGTGGGCGCCGGGACGAACTGCACTGTCACCGGAGCCCCGTGGACGAACAACTTCTCCGGAACCGGTCACCCGTGGCCTGTACTGGGGGCGGAACGCGCGCAGCAGTATCTCGCCCAGGGACAGAAGTCCGACGCGTCGTCGGTGCTGGTCTCGATCAATCGCATGAACTCCGGCCCGGGACTCGTGCCGGAGCAGGTGTGGGACCGGGCGGATGTTCCCGCCTCGCCGTTCGGCACCGATCCGACGACGGCATCCATCGGCTTCGTCAATGGCAGGGCCGACGGCTCGGCCTCCCCGTTGACCTGGGGATCGGCGTCGCAGGTCCGCCTCACGGCTGACCTCGCCCTGGGGCGCAGCCTCGAGCAGCCTGCAGTGGTAAGGGACCGCTACGTTGCGCGCACGCAGGGCTCGACCCCGCTCGCCGTTACAGCTCCGGCCGACGGATCCGCGACCGGCGCCACGACCACGGTGAGCGGCACCGCCGCGGCGGGCTCGGCGATCGACATCGCCGACGTGGCGACGGATGCGAACAGTGTCACGACCCTGACACACACGACCGCAGGTGCGGATGGGTCGTTCAGTGTCGACGTCACCTCAGCCGCCGGCACCAACGTCTTCGTGATCACGAGCACGGCGACGAACGGTGGTACCGCGCAGGTGGTGCGATCGGTGGTGAACGATGTCGTGAACGGCACCCTCGTCTACAGCACCGACGACCCCACCGGTGACGACAACGGGCCGGGCAACTACGCCTACCCCAAGGCCGGTGATTTCCACGCGGGAGCCTTCGACCTCGATCGCTTCCAGGTGTACGACACCGGCTCAACCGTCACCTTCCGGGTGCAGACCGCAGACCTCACCCCCACCTTCGGATCGACCAACGGCGCCCAGCTGGTGGATGTCTACGTCTCTACGCCCGGCGCCGCAGCCACCTCCACGACATCCTCCTACCCGGGGATGAACTACTCGACCCTCACCCCCTGGAACCGGTTGATCGAGGTGCAGGGCTTCGGCAACAACAGGTTCGTGGATGCCGCGGGCACCTCACTCGGTGCGGTGAGTGTCGGGGCCAACGCGGTGAGCCGGTACATCACCTTCAGCGTCGACAAGGCGGCACTGGGAGGAACACCCGCCTCGGGATGGGGCTTCACCGTGGCCCTCACGGGCCAGGATGGCACGCACGGCGTGGATCAGACCCGCGCCTTCAGCGCGACGGCCGGTGATTACAGCTTCGGGGTGTGCGCCGTGGCATCGCCGAGCGCCCTGTGTTCGGCCGATCCGAACACCGTGCCGAAGGTGATGGACACGATCGTGCCGGCGGGAGTGTCCCAGGCGACCGAGCTCGACTACACGACGGGGCCGGTGAAGCTGGCGGCGGTGGTGCTTCCGTAGCGGGGCGGGCCGCGCGACGTTTGCACTGGCGGACAGGGAACTGACCCGACGATGGCAGACTGGACCGCATCGATTCCCTGTTCGCTCTGCTCGCGCGCACGACCCCTGTGCCCATCCCCGTGCCGGTTCTGCTGGCTATCGTGGCGGTCGCCGCCACCCTCAGCCTCCCGCGGGCAAGCTGGCAGTATTTCGGACTCTTCGCGACACTGGTGCACAAACTCGGGCATGCGGTCGCCGCGATCCTCACCGGGCGGGTCGTCCACGGCATCCGCATCCGCCGCAATCACTCCGGTGATGCACTGAGCAGCGGACGCGGCATACTCGGCACCGTCGTGAGCGGAGTCTTCGGCTATCCGGCGCCCGCGATCGTCGGCGCAGCCCAACTCTGGAGTGTCTTCAGCGGCTACACCGCGATCGCCCTCTTCGTGGGCGGGATCCTTCTGGTGCTCACCATGCTGGTGATCCGGAACGCCTTCGGTGCCGTCGTCGTACTCGCCTCCGCGGCGATCAGCGCTCTTCTCTGGTTCTTCGCCCCACCGACGGTTCAGGGCTATGCCCTTCTGATAATCGGAATCGCGCTGTTGGTAGGCGCTGTGCGAGCCCTGGGCACGGTGCTCGCCGTGCATCTGCGCCATCGCGACCAGCTCTCCACCTCGGACGCCTATCTGCTCTATCGCCGCACTGGCATCCCGTCGCCGTTCTGGCTGCTCATCTTCGCCCTGCTGATCGGCGGATGCGTCGTGGCGGCGCTGGCCGCCTACCTGGCGTCGTCACCACCGGCGTGACCGCTGGAGCCAAGAGGCCGCGAATGGGCGGCCTGTTAGGGTTGCGGCGTGAGCGTACGAGTCGAAAAAATCGATCTGCCGGGAATCGGCACCCGTCACGATGTGATCACCAAGAAGGGTCGTCGCATCGGTGTCGTTTCCCATCGATCGGGTGAACGCGAGCTCGCACTGTTCGGGGTGGATGACCCGGACGAAGCCGTCGATTCCATCGCGCTGACCGACGATGAGGCCGCCGCCCTCGCCGATGTGCTCGGAGCCTCCCTGATGCTGGGGCAGCTCGCAGGCATCCGCGAACAGGCCGCGGGCCTCTTCACCGAGCAGCTTCTTATTTCCGCGGGATCGCCCTACGCCGGTGAGGTGCTCGGCGCAACGAAGGCACGCACCCGCACGCACACTTCGATCGTCGCGATAGTGCGGGGAGCTGATGTCATCCCCTCCCCCACCCCGGACACTCCCCTCTCCGCCGGCGACACCATCGTCGCGGTCGGCACCCGTCCGGGGCTCGATGCCCTCGCCCGTGTTCTCACCGACGGCTGATATCCCCTCCGCCGATGCATGACGCCGCCCTCCTGCTCATCGAAGTCGGGGCCGTGCTGCTCGGTCTCAGCCTCCTGTCACGACTGGCCGACCGCATCGGCATCTCCGCCATCCCCTTCTATCTGTTGGCGGGCCTCGCATTCGGAGTGGGCGGGTTCGTGCCCCTCGACGCCGGCAACGAGTTCTTCAGCTTCGGGAGCGAGCTGGGCGTGATTCTGCTTCTGGTTATGCTCGGATTGGAATATTCCCCGACCGAGCTGATCACCAGCCTCAAACGGTCACGCCGGGCGGGCATCCTGGATGCCCTGCTCAATGCGCTGCCCGGTGCGGCTCGTGCACTGATCCTCGGGTGGGGGCCGGTCGCAGCCGTCGCGCTGGCGGGGATCACCTGGGTGTCGTCCTCCGGCGTGATCGCCAAGGTGCTGCGGGATCTGCGGCGGCTCGGAAACCGGGAGACGCCGACGATCCTGTCGATCCTCGTGATCGAGGACCTCGCGATGGCGTTCTACCTCCCCGTGCTCTCGGCCCTGGTGATCGGCGCCGGTGTGCTCGCGGGAGCGACCGCCCTCGTCGTGGCCGTGCTGGTGGTGACGGTGATTCTCTTCCTCGCCCTGAGACACGGGCGGGTGATCTCCCGGCTGTTCGCCGCCGACCACGCGGAATCCCTCCTCCTCGGCGTGCTCGGACTCACCATGCTCGTCGCCGGCATCGCCCAGGAGGTCAACGTGTCCGCCGCGGTGGGCGCCTTCCTGGTGGGGATCGCCCTGTCGGGGCGGGTGGCGCACAATGCCCAGCACCTGCTGTCTCCCCTCCGCGATCTCTTCGCGGCGGTGTTCTTCGTCTTCTTCGGCCTGTCCACCGAGCCGACCAGCATCCCGCCGGTGCTGCTGCCGGCGGCGATCCTCGCGGTGATCACCATGGCGACGAAGACCTTCACCGGGTACCGGGCGGCCGCGGCGGCGGGCATCGGCGTGCCTGGCCGGTGGCGCACCGGTTTCGCCCTCACGCCTCGCGGTGAGTTCTCGATAGTTATCGCCGGCCTCGCCGCCGGTTCCGGCATCGAGCCACGACTGGCCCCCCTCGCCACGGCGTACGTGCTGCTGACCGTCATCGCCGGTCCGCTCCTGGCCCGGATGACGGATGCCGCGTGGTTCCGCCGCCGGGTCGGTGCCCGGCAGATGCGCGTGCGCGCGGCCGCGGTCGCGTCGGAGCCGGGCTGATCCCGACGGATCAGCCTTCCACGGGCGCGAACCGACGCACGCTTCGACCATCCACCTCGACGTCGCCGAGGAACATCTCGCGAGGCCGCACCCAGAGCCCGAACTGCCCGTAGAGCGCGCGGTAGACGACGAGGGACTCCTCGGTCTCCGAGTGCGTTGCCTCCCCGATAACCTCGTACAGGTTGCCCTTGTAGTGGCGGTAGGTTCCTGTCGGGATGTCGGGCAGCGATTCGTCCATTCGAGAAGGCTATCCTCAGGGCGATCAGGGCGGCGCGTCGACCGTAGGCTTGACCCGTGACGGACATCCCCCTCCTCGGCCCCGTCATCGCGCCAGAACTTCAGGTGATGACTTTCAACATCCGTCGGAGGATGCCGCGCTTGCTGCCCGGCAACCCGGACCGCTGGGTCAAGCGTCGCCCGCTAGTCGCTCGACTTCTCGAGTCGGAGGCGCCCACGATCATCGGCGTTCAGGAGGCTCTGCCCGATCAGGCCGGGTTTCTTCGGCACGCCCTTGGGCGCAGCTATCGCCCCATCGGGTTTGGACGAAACGCCGACAAACGGGGAGAGGGGTGCCCCCTTTTCTACGATGCACACCGGCTCCAGCTGCTGCAGTGGGAGCAGACCGCGCTCTCCGATACCCCGGCGGCCCCCGGCTCCACCACCTGGGGCAACAAAGTGCCTCGGGTGCTCGTGGATGCGATCTTTCGCGATCGGGAGACCGACCTCGAGTTGCGGGTGATGAACACGCACTTCGATCACCGGTCCCGAAATGCGCGCATCCATTCCGCCTCCCTGGTGCGGGCCCTCGTCGCCGACGATTCTCTCCCCACCGTGCTCACGGGCGACTTCAACACCAGCGTCGGCTCGCTGCCTTTCGAGGAGATCACGCACGGGGGAACACTCGTCGACACGTGGGCTGTCGCGGTCGAACGGGTGACGGATGCCTGGGGCACCTTCCCCGACTACAAGCCACCAAGACTCGATCACAAGCGGATCGACTGGATCCTCGCGACAGCTGGTATCCGGGTGGCGAAGACAGGCGTCAACGTCACCAGGTTCGACGGCAGCTGGCCCTCGGACCACGCACCGGTGCAGGCGATCATCTCCCTTCCCGGGTAGCTGCCGCACGGCCCCGCGGGGGCGCGGGCGCCGGTTGGAGATTGCGCAGGAGACGCTCCCGTCTCCCTAGACCATTGACTCCGAGGACGCTCGACGGGGCTGTTCGAATGAGCCCTCAGCGCTAGCCGACCATCTCCGCGCTGCGCTCCCTGATCGCTGAGAGGAACACACCGTTCTGATGGGCGGGATACTCACGGGTGAAGCGGTGAGCCAGCGCCAACGCTCAGGAGAGCGCGTATGGCGCTGGGGCGAGAGGGGCTCGCGACGTTGGGGCGTTGATCACCCCCTCATGGGTGCTTCCGCGAGATATGACCAATCGTTAGTTTTGGAGAATGGATTCGAACTACTTTCCGGTCATCGCGGGTGCGGGGATGCTCGCCTTGGTTCTTTGGCTCGTCCTGGTGATCGTGGGCTTCGTGGTGTCCGCCTTCCTCACGAGCCTCTTTGTGCGGCTCGTCATCCGTTTCATGCGAAAGTCGCTGGACCGGGAGTACCGCTATCTCCGGGGCGACTACACCGCCTACGGCTCGAACCGTCCGCCGAATGCGGTCCCTCGGGAATGGTGATGGGTCGACCCGTAACAGCGGGTCCCGACAGGTTCCCGGCTTGCTCGGAGGAGCCGTAAGCCTCAGGCGACCATCGCGGCGCTGCGCTCCCAGAGTGCGCCCGCGAGCTTCGCGTCATCCGCTTGCCGGTTGGTGCGTCCGGGCTTGCGCTTGATGTAGTACTCGCCCGGTGCCCAGTCGGTGCCGGGGGCGGTCGTTGCGAGCCAGACCAGGGTGTCGGCACCCTTCTCGTTCGAGATCAGGGTGTGGCGCAGGATGCTGCGATAGATCACGCGTAGCGGGCTGGTCGATTCGCTGGCGAAGTTCGAGGCGACGACTCCGGGATGGAATGCCGCCGTACTGATGCCGTCCGCACCGAAGCGTCGGTCGAGTTCCTTGGTGAACAGGATGTTGTCGAGCTTGGCATTGCTGTAGGCCCTGCCCGGGCTGAACTGGGCAGCCAGGTCCAGGTCGTCGACGTCGATGTTGCCGCTCAAGTTCGCGACGCTCGAGGTGTTGATGACGCGCGCCCGGCTCTCGACGAGGCGGTCCATCAGCAGGGTGGTGAGCAGGAAGGGCGCGAGATGATTCACCTGCAGGGTGAGTTCGTGGCCGTCTTCGGTGATGGTGCGGTCGCCGAAGATCCCGCCCGCGTTATTGGCGAGCAGGTCGATGCGGGGATACCGCTCACGAAGCTCGGCAGCGCGGCGCCGCACCTCGCTGAGCTTCGAGAAGTCTGCGACGAAGTACTCGGCGCCGAGGGAAGCCGCCACATTTTTCGTTTTTTCGGCAGAACGGCCGACGATGACGACAGTGTGGCCGCTGGCGGAGAGGGCTCGGGCGGCTGCGGCTCCGATTCCATCGCTGGCACCGGTGATGATCATGGTTTCGGGCATTGTCGATTATCACTTGCCGCGGCTGGGTATTCGCACCGGTCACACCACTGTGGTACGCCCGTTCGACGTCAGACCGGCGCTGGCGCACCCAGCGCCTGAAGCGCCCGCGCCCAGTAGTTGACCTGGGCTGCGGTAGTGGCGAGGACGACGATCTCCCGCTCGGTGAAAGAAGCCCGCAACAGTTCGCCGAATCCGTGCGGGAAGGCGAGGGGCGTCGCAGAGGCCAGCCGGGCGTAGTCGACGGCGAGTCGCTCGGCAGCGGTGAGGGAGGGCACTTCGTCGAGAGGGTGGCGTCCCTGCACGGCCGCGAGTTCGTCCTCCGAGATCAGTTTCTCCCAGCCATTGGAGTTCATACCCATACAGAATGGACACTCGACGGTGAACGAGACCGCGAGGCGCACCAGCTTGAGCATTCGCTCGGTGACCCGCCCGTCATGGTGGGCCACGAGGGATTCGAGAATGCCGGAGCCGATCGCCGCCCGGGGATACCAGCTGAGAAGCCGCGGCCCGAGGAGGCGCTGTCCCGCGGAGCGTTCGGCCATCCACAGGCCGACCCTCAGGGGGAACGGAATTCGCCGCGGCGGCGTGATGAAGGCGCTCACAGTGCCACCCGACCGGTGCGCGCTATTCCTGCGGATCGGTGATGTCACCCGTCGCCACCGCCGGGCGCACGGTGTGGGTCGTGCCGAGCTGGTCGGCCAGCGCTTGGCCCTCTTCGATCGCCTCTTCCTTGCTGCTGTAGCTCTCGCTGCGCTCCGGCTCGCCGATCACCCGGTTCACCCACTGGCCGTCTTTGTCGATGGTTTCCACGTCGCCGTTAGTCATGTCTCTAGAGTGCGCCCCACGGAAGGATCGTGCCAGTTGTTTTCAGAATGCGCGGGTCTCGATCGGTGCCGTGAGCGGCACTACGCGACCGGTACGGCCAGCATCGCCTCGGCGGTGAGCGTCACCGAGCGGAGCCGGTCATCGACATCTCGCGACTGGTGTGCGGTGATCAGTTCGTCCGCCTGCACGGAGGCCGCGAACTCCCCGAGGAAGTTGCGTACCTCCGAGGGGGTGCCGACAGCCGAGTACCGCATCATGTTGGCGATGTTCCGCCCCTCCGGTGTGGTGAGGAAGGCATCGATCTGGTCGTCGGTGTAGTCGATAGCGGAAGGCCCGCGGGCGATGAGGCTGCGCACGCGCGAGCGTCGGGTCGTCTCGAACTGGAGTCGCGCATCCGCTTCGTCTTCCGAGGCGATCACATTGACTGCGGCGATCGCATAGGGCTCCTGCAATTGACGCGAGGGGCGGAACTCGCTGCGATAGAGCGCCATCGCCTCGTGGAGGGCATCGGGGGCGAAGTGCGAGGCGAACGCGTACGGCAGGCCGAGCGCGGCCGCGAGTTGGGCGCCGAAGAGGGAAGACCCGAGGATGTAGAGAGGCACATCGGTGCCCCCGCCGGGAACGGCCTGCACGCCGGGCACGATCGATTCGCCGCGCAGGAAGGCCTGCAGTTCGAGCACGTCTTCGGGAAACTGGTCGGATGACCGAGGGTCGCGCCGCATCGCCCGCGCGGTGTTCTGGTCGCTGCCGGGGGCGCGTCCGAGACCGAGATCGATGCGTCCGGGGTGGAGTTCTGCGAGCGTTCCGAACTGCTCCGCAATCGTCAGCGGAGAGTGGTTCGGCAGCATCACGCCCCCGGAGCCGAGTCGGATGGTCGAGGTGTGGTCTGCCACATGGCCGATGAGCACACTGGTGGCGGATGACGCGATCGTGGGCATGTTGTGGTGCTCGGCGTACCAGACCCGCGTATATCCGTTTGCTTCCGCGGTCTGCGCGAGGAGAACACTGCTCGCGAAACTCTCGCGAACACTCTGCCCGGGGGCGATCGGAGCGAGATCGAGGATGGAGATGGGGATGGTCATAGAGTCCGCAACGCATCTCCGAGCCGATTCGTTCCCGCTCGCGGACGATTCTTCTCCGAAGGCGACGTTCCGACCGCGAGTCGCGGGCGCTATTCGACCACCGGGAGAGAATCCCGCGCCAGCTTCGTCGCACCGGCCACGGCCGCGGGCATGATCACGACGGCAGCGAAGGGCACCAGGAAGAGCAGGTAGGTGAGCACGCCGAACCCCAGGGTTCGCGACCGGCGGGCGGCGAGCATCCGTCGCCGGTCCGCCAGGTCGATTCCACGGGAGTCGAAGGCGAACCCGCAGAGCTCCACCGCGAGGAACCAGCCGCCGACCAACGCACCGAGCACGGGCACCACGGTTTGCCCGACGATCGGGATGAACCCGCCGGCGAAGAGCAGGAGGCCGAGGAGGGCAGTCGTGGCGAAGAGTCGGATGCCACCGAGCACCGAACGCCACCAGGGGAGGCCAGTGTCGCCGGGATCGGATCCGAAGGACTTCTCCGTGGCGCGCCAGATCCGCTCGTAGAATGGGTCGCCGACGGCCAGTGTCACCGCTGCGAATGTGAAAACCGCAAGCAGCACGACTCCGCCGATCAGCGCGACCGATCCGAGCACGCGGATGTCTGTGCGCCAGGGCTCCGTCCACCCCTGCGCGAACGGCGTCGCCCAGCCGGCGATCGCATCGAGATTCAGCGCGACGAGCACGATTCCCGCAGCGTAGAGTGCACCGACGAGGACGGCCGGGATCGCACCGAGGAGCATCAGCCGCGGTGAGGTGATCCAGAGGCGAAGGCCGCGACCGAGGTATCCCATTCCCGAGAAGAACGACCTCACCGGCGAACCCGCGGGAGGCGCGGCCGCACCAGCGCGTGGCTGGAGGAGATCAGCTGTTCGACCAGGTCATCCCCCACCGAACCATCGAGGCGGACGGTGATCCAGTGCTTCTTGTTGAGGTGGTAGCCGGGGATGATCGCGGCGAACTCCTCCCGCAGCGCGATGCTCTCCTCTGGATCGCACTTGAGGGTCACATCGAACGAATCGGAGCCGAGCGCCGACAGGGCGAAGACCTTGCCGTTTCCGCTGGTCTTGAAGACCGAGGTCTCTTCGCCGAAGGGGAAGGTCTCGGTGGACTGGGGCAACGCGAGGCAGAATTCGCGCAGGGAATCCGGGGTCATGGCTTCGACCCTACCCATCGATGTGCACTCCCAGGGACCCGCGCTTAGGCTGAATCGATGTCGTCTAACGCTGCCCCGTTTCGTGGTCGGGTGAGCCTCGAGGTGCTGCGGGCAGAAGCCCGACAGGAACTCGAGACCGTGATTCACGAGCGTCTGCTTGCGGGCGAGGATCCCTGGGCGTTCATGGAAGAGCTCCCCACCGAAGACGAACTCGTGGTCTACCTCCTCCGTGCCGATGCGATCGCCTCGAATGATGGCCAACGCCCCTCCCCGACACGCGAATACCGGGTGTTGAGGCAGATCGCTCTCGAATACCCACCCCTGACTACCCTCGTGTGGCGCATGCTCGGGCAGCACGGTGCGATGGTGCCGACCGAGGGCATCCGCGAACCATAGGCTGGAGAACATCATGCGACTGCTGCTCATCCGACACGGACAGACCCCCGCCAATGTGCTCGGCCAGCTCGACACGGCGCACCCCGGTCCCGGCCTCACCGCCCTCGGTGAGCGTCAGGCGATCGCTGTCGCCGAGTCTCTCAGCACCCAGCTCATCGACGGAGTCTTCGCCACGACGCTGGTGCGCACCCAGCTCACTGCGCGTCCCTTCGCCGAGGCGACCGTGATCGACGGACTGCACGAGATCGAGGCGGGTGATCTCGAGGGGCGTTCGGACAAGGCATCCGCCCGCACCTATCTCGAGACCGCGTTCGCCTGGGGATCCGGCGAGCTGGATGTCACGATGCCGGGCGCAACGGATGGCCATGCGTTCTTCGAGCGCTTCGACCGGGGCATCGCCGCCGTGTCGCACCTGGACTCCGCCGCGGTGTTCAGCCACGGCGCGGCTATCCGGGTGTGGACCGCCGGCCGCGCGACGAACGTGCCCCCGATCTTCGCCGGCAGTCATGAGCTCGACAACACCGGAGTGGTCGAGCTGGCCGGATCTCCCGAGGCGGGCTGGACACTGGTGTCGTGGGCCGGCGCGCCGATCGGGGGGCCGGACCTCGTTGATGAAGCTGCGGGCGACCCGACCGGGGAGGCGGTCGGCCGCTCCGCGCGGCTCACACCTCGGGAAGCGTGAAACTCTCCACGGTGCGGGCGGCGAGCAGGGGAACGATCCGGCCGAGTACGAGTCGCTCGAAGTGGGGCGATGCGCGGTGGGTCTCGAAAGCCGCGGCGCTCTCATAGCGTTCAAGCAACACCAGCTGCTGCGCATCACCGGTCTTCAGATAGGCATCGAACGAGATGCAGCCCTCCTCTTCGCGACTCGCGGCTTCGAGTTCGGAGACCAGCTCGAGCACTGTCCGTTCGTTTCCGGCGGAGATCGTGTAACGGGCGATGGTGAGGAACATGCCCCGATTCTATTTCGCGGTGCGATCGCGCCGTCGGGTGAGTCGCACCCTCGTGAGACCATGGACGAATGCCCGACGCCGCACCGATGGTCGACATCACCGACATCCAGCGACTCGTCGGCCCCGCCGCGTTCCAGCGGGGACTCGCGTATTCGCGGGGAGGGTTCGTCTCCAGTGTCAGCTGGAACCCGGACACCCGGGTGGTGGGCGGAACCGTGAGCGGATCGGCGCCGCAGCCCTATCGTTGCAGCGCGATCGTGTCGGCGGCCACCGGCAAGCCGACGGGTGGCCTCTGCTCCTGCCCGGTCGGATTCGATTGCAAGCATGTCGCCGCAGTGCTGTTGCAGAGCAACACGACCACGCTCAAGCAGCTCCCCGGACTCGCCGTGAAGACGGCTGCTGTGCCAGCCGCTGTGTCGGCCGCTGGGTCGACAGAGACCTCGCGCGAGACCCCGCCCGACTGGAAGAGCGCCGTGATCGCGATGACCGATCGCAGCGGGTCATCCGGGGGGCGGAGCGCCCGCATCGGACTGCTTCTCGAGTTGAGGGAGTTGATTCCGCGCTCGCGCAGCCAGTGGAACGGCCCCAGCGCGAAGACCGCCACCGCATCGAGCACCGGCACGCGTCGGCTGGGGGTGCGGCCGGTGCTCCTCAGCGACACGGGCAACTGGACCCGCGGCAACGTCACCTGGAATTCCCTCGGTTACCAAGCCAATCGACTCGCTCTCGCCACCGAACAGCAGCGCTGGTTCGCCCAGTTCGCAGCCCTTCACCGCTCGACCCGCGAGGTCTACACGGGGCAGGAGCCTGACTGGCTCTACCTCGATGACTTCCACAGTCCGCTGCTCTGGCAATTGCTTGCGGATGCCGAAGCTCGCGACATCGCGCTGGTCACGGGAAAGAAGGAGACGAGCGTCACCGTCGGCCAGGGCGCCACGGTGAGTATCGACGCCCGGCTCGACGGCGATCTGCGCCTCTCACCGGTCCTGAGTGTGGATGGTGAGCCTCATCCGGCCGCCGCCGCGGGCGCGATCGGCGACCACGGGATCTACGTGTGGGAGATCTCGCCGCGGCCGAGGTTCATCCTGGCCGCGACATCCGCCCCGCTCGTCGACGAGCAGCGCGCACTGCTCGGGGCAGTCGACACGGTCATCGTGCCGGCCTCCGACGTCGACGAATTCTTGCGCGACTACTACCCGAGACTGAGCCGCACGATCAGCGTTGCCAGTGCTGACGCCTCGGTGACACTGCCGAAGCTGAGCCCACCGGTGCTCGTGCTCACGATCACCTACCAGGCGAAACAGACCGTGAAGATCGGGTGGGATTGGGACTATTCCGGCATTCGAAAGTCGCTCCGCGGAGCCGATGACCGGGACTTCGCCACCGAGCATCTGGTGCTCGAGCGAACCCAGCGCGTGTTCGGCACCCTCTCGGATGACACCCTGCGAGGTCTCGACGCGGCCGAATTCGTCGACCGGGTGCTGCCGACGCTCGGCGCGCTGGAGGGAGTGAGGATCGACTCCGCGGGATCGCGCCCCGACTATCGGGAGCTCACCGGCATCCCGAAGCTGACGTTCACGACTGTCGCCACCGACACCAGCGACTGGTTCGACCTCGGCGTGTACATCCACATCGACGGGCGGGACGTGCCGTTCACCAAGGTCTTCACTGCCCTGTCGAAAGGCAGCTCGAAGGTGTTGCTTGTCGACAATTCGTACCTCTCGCTCGAACAGCCGGTGTTCGAAGAGCTGAAGAGGCTCATCGACGAGGCCTCGGCTCTGGCCGAGTGGGAGACCGGCGTGCGCATCAGCCGGTACCAGGCCAGCCTGTGGTCGGAGTTCGAGGATCTCGCCGACGAGACCGTCGAAGCGCAGGCCTGGCGGGAGTCTGCGCGGGGTCTCCTGGCGATCGATTCGGTCGAGTCCACTCCCCTGCCCGCGAGCGTCGACGCCAGCCTGCGCCCCTACCAGAAGGAGGGTTTCGACTGGCTCGCCTTTCTCTGGGGGCAGCGGCTCGGTGGCATCCTCGCCGACGATATGGGGCTCGGAAAGACCCTTCAGGCGCTCTCTCTCATCGCCCACGCCCGAGCCGAATCACCGGGCGATCCGTTCCTGGTAGTCGCCCCCACCTCTGTCGTCTCGAACTGGCTGGCGGAGGCGGCCCGGTTCGTTCCCTCGCTGGCCGTGCGCGGTGTCTCGACCACGCGGCAGTCGCTGGCGAAGCTGGCGGACGGCGCCGACATCATCGTCACGTCCTACGCGCTGTTCCGCCTGGGGGTCGACCATTACCGGGCACTCGGATGGTCGGGCCTGGTGCTCGATGAAGCCCAGTTCGTGAAGAACCCGGCATCGAAGGCGCACGAGGCCGCCGTCTCCCTGCCGGTGCCGTTCAAACTCGCTATCACCGGCACACCCATGGAGAACAGCCTCACCGACCTCTGGTCGCTGTTCCACATCGTCGCCCCCGGGCTGTTCCCCTCCGGTCGCAAGTTCGCTGAAGAGTACGTGCGGCCGATCGCCTCCGGTGACTCCGCCGAACACTCCGCCCGGCGGATCGCCCAGCTGCGCCGTCGCATCCGCCCGCTGATGATGCGCCGCACCAAGGAGCTCGTCGCCGCCGAACTGCCCGCGAAACAGGAGCAGGTGCTCCAGGTCGAGTTGGCGCCCCGGCACCGCAAGCTCTACGACACCGTGCTCCAGAAAGAGCGCCAGAAGCTGCTCGGTCTGATCGAGGATCTCGATCGCAATCGCTTCATCGTGTTCCGCTCCCTCACGCTGCTGCGGATGCTGAGCCTCGACGCGTCGCTCGTCGACGAGGCGCACGCCGACATCCCCTCCTCGAAGCTCGACGCGCTGTTCGAACAGCTGGACGACGTGGTGGCCGAGGGACACCGCGCCCTCATCTTCAGTCAGTTCACCTCGTTCCTGCGCAAGGCCGCGAACCGGTTGGATGCCGCGGGCATCGCCTACGAATACCTTGACGGGTCGACCCTGCACCGAGCCGAGGTGATCTCGCGTTTCAAGTCGGGCGATGCACCGGTGTTCCTCATCAGCCTCAAGGCCGGCGGGTTCGGGCTCAATCTCACCGAGGCCGACTACGTGTTCCTCCTCGACCCGTGGTGGAATCCCGCGACGGAGACTCAGGCCGTCGACCGCACCCACCGCATCGGCCAGACCCGACCGGTGAACGTCTATCGGCTGGTCGCCACCGGCACGATCGAGGAGAAGGTCATGGCGCTGCGGGACCGCAAGGCGCGCCTCTTCGACGCGGTGATGGATGACGATGCGGTCTTCAGTACGGCGCTGACGGCCGACGACATCCGCGGGCTGCTCGAATAGAGGGGTCTCAGGCCGGCGCCAGGAATGCCGTCATCGCCGATGCGAGCGCGGCGGGATCCTCCACCCCGCACAGCTCGCGGGCTGAGTGCATGGAGAGGAGCGCGATGCCGACGTCGAAGGTGCGGATGCCGAGCCTCGTCGCGGTGATCGGACCGATCGTCGATCCGCAGGGCACTGAATTGTTCGACACGAACTCCTGATAGTCGACCCCGGCCTGGCGGCAGCTGCGCGCCCACTCCGCTGCACCCAGCGCGTCGGTGGCGTAGCGTTTGTTCGCGTTGATCTTGAGCAGTGGTCCGCTGTTCACGAGAGGCCGGTTCACCGGGTCATGACGTTCCGGATAGTTCGGGTGCACCGCATGGCCGGCATCCGCTGACAGGCACCACGACTGCGCAAACGCGCGAGCACGATCCGCGACTGTGGCGGTGCCGATCCTGGCCAGCACGCTCTCGAGGAACGGCCCAGCGGCGCCCGATCTCGTCTCGCTCCCCACTTCCTCGTGGTCGAACGCCGCGAAGACCGCGATGGACGGTGTCGTTGCGGCTGGAGCAGGCTCCCCCGCGACAGCCAGTAGTGCAGCAAGCCCGGCGTGAACGGAGGAGAGGTTGTCCAGTCGGCCCGAAGCGAACAGGGTGCCGTCCAGCCCGAAGACCCGGGGTGCCGCGGTGTCGGCGGTCACGATGTCGTAGCCGACGACGTGTCTGCCGGCACGGCCGGCGAGGCCGGCGAGGTGGGCGACGACATCCGTGTCGGCCAGTGCCCCCACTCCGATCACGGGGTTGAGGTGTTGCTGCGGATTGAGGGTGAGTCCTTCGCTGTTCACCCCGCGATCGAGGTGAACCGCCAGTTGCGGGAATCGAAGAAAAGGCCCGGTGCGCACCAGCGCCGAAGTGCCGTCGTCGAACACGAGTCGTCCGGCGAATTCCAGCTCCCGATCGAGCCAGGAGTTGTAGAGCGGGCCGCCGTAGACCTCGACCCCCGCCTGCAGCCAGCCGTGCGCGGCCGTGGTGGGCTTGGGCTTGAGGGCGAACCCCGGAGAGTCGGTATGGGCACCGACGATGCGGAACGGAGTGGTCGGCTCGGCGCCGTCCGGAGTGATCCAGGCCACGATGGCACCGCCCCGCACCACGAAATATCGGCCGGCAGCAACCGGCCAGTCCTCGGATTCCTCCAGGGCCGTGAAACCGGCGGAGGACAACCGGCGGGCGGCTTCTGCGACGGCGTGGAATGAGGAGGGGGATGCCTGGACGAAGGCGGCGAGGTCGGCGAGATGGGCGAGGGCTGAATCGGCGGAGGAACGATCCGCCGGAGTGGGGGCAGCGGGCGAGTCGGTCATCTGCTCATTCAAGCACGCGCGCCCGGTCGCAACCCCGCACGTCGAAGCGCTCGTCCCGCTACCCTCGAACAGTGACCTACGAATACGCCGAAGCCCCGATCGATGCCCTGTCCGCCGAACGTCTCGCCGCCCAGGGCCTGGACTTCGCGCTCGTCGACACCGCCGACCGGGAGGCACTCACCTCCTGGATCCAGGCGGAGAATCGCGGTTTTCACGGTACGCGCATGTCGAAAGAGAAGCTCGATCTTCAGCTGCCCCACATCGCCCACCGTCGCACCACCGGGGTCTGGGATCCCGACACTGCGGATGCCGCCTCGCCGGTAGCCACCGTGAGCACCTGGGTGATGGACCTCACCGTGCCGGGCGAGAGGAGCATCCCTGCTTGGGCCGTGAGTGCCGTCACCGTCTCGCCCACCCATCGTCGTCGGGGAATCGCCCGCGCCATGCTCGAGGCCGAACTGCGCACGGCGGTCTCCCTCGATGTGCCCGTGGCGATCCTCACCGTGACCGAGGCCACGATCTACGGCCGCTACGGTTTCGGACCCTCGGTCATGAGCGCCGACTGGACCATCGACACGACGCGCGCGCGGTGGATCGGGCCGGAGACATCAGGCTCCCTCGGCTTCGTCGAGCCGGAGACGCTGTTGCGCGAGGGCTACGAACTGGTGCAACGGGTGCGGCTGCGCACCCCGGGCCAGGTCGAGTTCGCCGACATCCTGTGGGAACGGCTTCTCGGCATGGACGGTGATCCCGAATCGGCGAAGGGCCTCCGCGTCGTGCGGTTCGACGATGACGAGGGTGAGCTGCAGGGTTTCGCCGCGTACCGGGTGGTCGAGGTGGGCGACGACTTCACCAAGCACCGGCTCGACCTCGCCTTCCTCGTGTCTGCCACCGAGGAGGCCTACGCCGGGCTCTGGCGGTTCCTGCTCGAGATGGATCTCGTCTCTACGATCTCCGCGCCGCTGCGCACCTTCGACGAACCGCTCCTCTGGCAGCTCTCCGATCCGCGCGCCGTGGTGCGCAATGGGGTGCGCGAACACCTCTGGACGCGCATCCTGGATGTGCCGGTCGCCCTCTCGGCCCGGAGCTACAGCGCCGCCGGTGTCTTCGTGCTCGATGTCAGCGACGACCTCGGTTTCGCCGACGGACTGTTCCTTCTCACCGTCGCAGCTGACGGGAGCGCGACCGTCGAGCACCTCGACGCCGAAGCTCCGGATGACGCCGCCGCCCTCGCTCTCACTGTCGACGACCTCGGGGCCCTGTACCTCGGCGGCGTTTCGGCGACCACCCTGGCCCGGGCCGGGCGGATCACCGAGCTGCGACCGGGTTCGGCCGCATCCCTCGATGCCACATTCCGCTCGCCGGTGACCCCGTGGCTCAGCATCTGGTTCTGAGCACAACGAAGTCCTCGACAGGCTATGCCGGCGCCCGTCCCGGCACGGGAGCCAGCTCGGCGAGGTCCACAGAGGGCAGCACGATCCAGCCCTCCCGACCGGCGCGCTCGAGGGACTCGGCGGGCGGGCGGTGCCAGAGCCCGAGGGCGTGGGCGCGCGCCGCGAGAGCCGCGATGACCGCGTCGAAGACATCATCGGAGGCGATCATGGAAGCGGCCACCGGCGCGAGGTCGAGCCACGGCGCACGTTCGCCGATCGCATCGAACAACACGGCGCGCGTGGCTGCATCCGTCTTGTAGCCGACCGTCGAGAAGCCCCAGAGTCGTAGCGTGGCCGAAGGGTAGACCTCCGCAGCGACACCTCCCGCCGCTCGATCGATGGGGCCGAGCGCCCCGGCCAGCGCGTCGAGCAGCGCGGCACAGTGCATGGCGGTGAGTCCGAGACGGTCGGTGGCGACGCTCAGCGGCCAGCGCCCGGTGCGCGCGCGAGCGGCGCGATCGGTCTCACGGTAGGCGAGGCGTCGTCGCCACTCCATGCCCGATTCACCTCTCTCTGCGGCTAGGCGCTGAAGGGGCTCGCCCGCGGAGTGCCGGGCGATGAACGAGACGAAGTCGTCGGGCCAGCCGAAGGCGCAATCGATGCCGAGGGAGGCCACGGTCGGTGCGATCTCCGCGATCCGGGCGTCACCGACTCCGAGTTCGAGTTCGACGACGCGGGCCGGGGCCTCTGACCAGTCGATGACAGCCAGCGCGGTTCCCCGCGGTTCGGCTGCAAGGTCCACGCCGGCGGTCAGCACAGTGCCTCGTTCGGTCCCCGCTTGTGCCGGATGGGGCTCAGGCCTCTGGCTTCTGGAACCAGGGCGGGTAGACGGAGACCTTCGGGCTGTACTCGGACGATTTGAGGATCGCGCGAACCTCTTCCCGCGCTCGATCGTTGGCGACCCCGACCAGCGTCACCAGTTCGAAAGGCAAGCTGTCCTTGACCAGGAGCTCGGCCTCCACGATCGTCTCGGCGTTGTCGTCGGCACGGAGGCGACGCAGCATCCGTTCGCTCGATTCGGTGGAGGCAGCGAAGCGAGTGAGCACATGAGCGGCGTCGCCGTCGGTCACGACGATCGCACCGTCGTCGGTGTGCTCCGTCGCATGCTTCACGGTGCTCACCAGCAGCACGAAGTCTGCGGCGACCGCTCCCCGAGCATCCGGCGAGAGGCGCGGATCGACGGAGTCCGAGCGGATGTCCTCCCACATCGTGGAGTTCGGCACGAGGAAGAATGGCACGAATTCGGCCACATTCGGGCTGCCGAGGCCGGATACCGCTGTCGCACGTCGCGATTCCCGGGTTTCGGCGGATGAGAGGTTCACCTCCGGGCGTGCGGTGAAGGCCTCATTGCCGTCGGCGAGGATCGCCCCCGAGGAGAGGATGCCGGCGAGATTCCGAATATGGGTGAGGTGATAGATGCGCTGGTCACTGACACTCTCGACAGTCTTCGATGCCGCCGACGCTGCTCGACGCGTCACCGCCGCCTTGGCCCGCGCGTTGCGCTGGCCTGCCGCCGTGACCACTTCGAGCACGGGAACGGCCTTGGGGAAGCACTGGTCGCACAGGCCCGCTTCGAGTCCGTGAATACATTCGGCCACAGCAGAACCTCTCATTTGCGCGAAGTCCGTGGTTGGCGCACTCCAGAGTCAACGTTACGCAGGTTTGGTGCCGGTGGTGCACCACGGGCAGCAAGTCGGGCCTTCTACCGTGTTTCGCCGCGTTACGCAGCGGGATGACATCCCGGCGCCCCGAATCTAGTCTCGGGGAGAACACGCGTTCATTTCGGTTCCCCCGGGCAGGAGGCCAGCATGTCGAATACCACACCACCGGTGACCGCCACCATGCGGTGCGCTCACTCCCCTGGCGCAGCTTGCACATCTGCGGCAGCGGGCCATGCGGTTTCCGCGATCCGTGACCGGGTCACCGCCGCAACACCGAGCAAGTGGCGCGACGGACTCGTCGTGCACGTGTCAGCCACCGACGCGGCCGGCGGAAGCTGGCTCGCCGTGGCCCTGTTCGAGCAGCCCGAGTTCGCGTGGGTCTGGAATCATGGCGACCTGAGCACCGTCGTCTCGGTCGGTGAGCCGGTCGCGCTCCACGAACTGTACGACACGCTCGCCATCGGCACGGCACGGGTGAGCGTGCTGCGCGCACTCCGCTGACGGCCGGCTCTGCTGTGCCGGCCGGTGTTCAGGGTGCGAGCATCGAGTCCATCATCTTCTGGCACGCCATCGCGCACTGACGGCAGACCTCGGCGCACATCGCACAGTCGGCGCTCATCCCGGCCATCGCCTCGCACTCGTCGGCGCAGCTCATGCAGGCCACCACCATCGCCTGAAGCATCGCCATCACCGCCGGCCCGTTCATGCCGTTGGGGCGCAGCATCATGCGCATCATGGTGTTCGCCATGTCCGCGGAGTTCTGGCACATCGCCGCACACATCGCCATCTCCGGCGACATGGCCATCGAGCCGGCGCACATCGTGCAGGCCTGCTCGCAGGCCGAGCAGGCTTCGATGCATTCCTGCATCGCCTCCATGTCCATTCCCTTCATGGCGTCGGAGTGCATTTCCATCATCTGCATCGCGGTGTTCGACATCGACTTCAGTCCAGCCTGGGCTGACTCGCGTCGGAGGGTCCGGCGGTGCCGAGTATCGGCCCGATCGCCTCCAACCTACGCCTCAGGTTGTCGCGCTGTCTGTCCCTCCCCGGCCGTCGATTGACCGGAGCGGACGCCAGGAGTGCACCCCAGACAAGTCGGCTTCGGGCGTCGTAGGCTCGAGGTATGCCCACTCGTGCCGAATTCACACCCCCCGCCGGTTCCGTCCTGATGTTCTCCACCACCTGGTGCGGCTACTGCCGCAACCTCAAAGGCCAGCTCGAACGGGCCGGTGTTCCCTACACCGAGGTGAACATCGAAGAGGTCGACGGAACGGCTGAGCTCGTCGCCGAAGTGAACGGTGGCAACCAGACGGTGCCGACCCTCATCTTCCCCGACGGATCGACAGCAACGAATCCCTCGCTCGCGACAGTGCAGGCTCGCCTGATGGATGCGGCCTCCGCGGGTCGATGAGCTTTCTCTCCGACGAGTCCCGGCGTGCCCTCGATTCGCTGGAGACAGCGGCGGAGCCCCTCGATCGTCTTCGCGCGGTGCGGCAGGCGGCTCTCGCGCTCGAGCGGGATCCCGCGCAGCTGCAGGCGGTGCGGGACTCTCTCGACTCCGGCGAGACCTGGGACCGGGTGGCGGATGCCGCGGGCCTCGGAGTCGCGGCCGCCAAGTGGCGCTGGCAGGGCACCGACGAGCAGATCGCCGAGCGACTGGCCGCCGGGCGCAAGCGCTCCGCACGCCCGAGCAGCGTGCCGACGGGACTTGTCGGCGAGTCCGTGGCCGACGCCGCTCGCCTCCTCGGTGTGACGGCGCAGGCGGTATACCTGCGCATCAGCCGCGGAACCCTCACCGCGACCACCGTGACCCTCGACGACGGACGGTCCTATAAGCGGGTGCTGCTGTGATGGCACGGGCCCGGACCATCCTCCTCACTGGCTTCGACCCTTTCGACGGCTCAGCGTCGAACAGCGCCGGTGATGCCGTCGCACTCGTCGCGTCGCGATGGAGCTCGCCGATCCGGTTGGTCACCGCGGTGCTGCCGGTGGCCTTCGCCGCCGCGCCGCGGCAGCTCGACCGTCTCATCGCCGATCACCGCCCAGAGCTCGTGATTGCCACCGGCCTCGCCAATGGGCGTGCCGCCATCACCCCGGAGCGACTCGCGATCAACCTGGCGGACGCCCGGATTCCCGACAACGCCGGTGCTCAGCCGCTCGACGAACCAATAGACGACGGCGGGCCCACGGCATACTTCAGCGGACTGCCGGTGAAGGCGATAGTCGCGCGACTTTCCGCCGAGGGGATTCCCGCGGCCCTCTCGCAGACCGCAGGAACTTTCGTCTGCAACGCCGTCATGTACAGCCTGATGCGCACGGTCGCGGGCACCGACATCCGTGCCGGTTTCATCCACGTGCCGTGCTCGCCAGAACTCGCGGTGGGAACATCGCAGCCGAGTGCGACGATCGAGACCATCGCGCGGGCGCTGGAACTCGCGATAGAGGTCTGCTTGCAACCGGAGTCCCTCGAACGGATCAGGGGAGGCGCGGAGAGCTGATCCGGAATGCCGGGTGGTCGGAGGCCGACACGGTACGCAGGTCGGCGCCGAACTCGAAGGTGGCCTTCACGAAACGACCGGCGAGGGCATCGTGCACCCAGAACCGTGCGTCGTCCCACATCCGCCCGGTCGAGATGTCGGCGACCGGAAACCACTCCGGCACCAGTTCGTCGGACTCCCGGGCATCGCCACGCCACTCCCTGCACACGAACACCCACGACTGTTGACTCCAGGCCGGCTTGAACGGGAAGGGGTAGGTCAGTTCGCCGACGAGTTCGACTTGGCCGAGTTCGATCGACGTCTCCTCGGCGACCTCTCGCCTGATCGCCCGCTCGGGAGTCTCCCCCGGTTCGATCTTTCCGCCGGGCCCGACGAGATTGCCCATACCCAGCCCGAATTTCTTGCGGCCGAGCAGCACCTCCTCGCCCTGTGCTCCCTGTCGAAGCAGATAGCAGACGCAGACCTCCGGCAGTGGCATCCGGCAAGCATAAGCGCCGCGGAAAAGCTGATCACCGGCACCGTCGCGCGCAGGTGCGGCCAAGACCACGGGAGGGACAGGTTCGAACGCGGAGTAGGCGACCTCAGCAGCGAGCCATTATGGTGAATCCGTGACGAAGATGTCTGTTGTCGATTCCCCGGTGCGCGCCGAAGCTCCTGGCCTGCGTCGAATATTCGGCTTCCTGCGCCTCGCCGTCGGCTTGCTCGTGCTCGCCGCCCTCGTCACCCAGGTCACCGCGGACCTGCTCCACGACTCGTTCAAGCCCGGCGAGTACTTCAGCTACTTCACCATCGAGTCCAGCATGATGAACGTCGTGGTGCTGCTGGTCGGGGGCAGCCTCGCTCTTCGTCTTCCCCGGGACACCGAGCTGTTCACCAGCGTGCGAGTCGCCATCCTCTCTTACGCGGTGATCACCGGACTGGTCTACAACGTGCTGCTGCGCAACATCCCGGGCGATGGCAGCTACGAACCGCCCCGCTGGTGCAACGAGGTGATGCACGTCTGGGTGCCCATCTTCATCCTGCTCGACTGGCTGCTGGCCCCGGGGCGCGCACGAGTGCCGTGGAAGCGACTCTGGCTCGTCATCTCCTACCCCCTCGCGTGGCTCGCCTTCACCATGATCCGAGGCGCGATCACCGGCTGGTATCCCTACCCGTTCCTCGAGCCGGCCGGACCCGGCGGCATCCCGAGCCTCCTCGTCTACGTCGTCGGGATCGCCGCATTCATTGTGGCGGTGGCGTCGGCCGCCATCGGTTTTGCGCGCCTCACGGCACGGGCCGACCGCGCCGCGCCCTGAGACGCTCGTCGGTCGCCTCCGGGTCTTCCGAGTACAGTGGCGCTGAGATGTCGTTCAGCCGCCGCAGTTTCCTCCTCGGTGCAGGGTCAGGTCTTTCCCTGCTCGTGGTCACGGCGTGCGTCGAGGAATCCCCTCGTCCGACGACCTCCGCGACGCCGTCCCCCACTCCGTCCTCTGCGGTGCCCCGGCCCTCCGGCATCGAACGCAGCGCGTGGTCGACGGATCCCTTCGCCCGCGGCTCCCAGAGTTTCTTCCCTCCCGGCGCGACCCCGCAGCATCGGGATGATCTGTCCCAGACGGTCGGCGGGCGCGTCTTCTTCGCCGGGGAGGCCACCTCTGCCGATCGTGCCGGAACGGTGCTCGGGGCACAGCAGTCCGGAGCGAGAGTCGCCTCCGAGGTGCTGGGGATCGTGTCATCCGGCGAGAAGGTCGCGGTCATCGGTGCCGGCGCCGCCGGAGCCGAGGCCGCTCGTGCGCTCGTGCGACGAGGGGTCGATGTCATCGTGCTCGAAGCGCGGGATCGCGTCGGCGGGCGCATCGATACCCGCACTCCGAAGTCCTGGCCGCTCAGCGTCGAGCTCGGCGCCTGGCGGCTCGGCGAAGTGGTCGACCAGTCGCTGCTCACACGCCTCGCCGCTCTTGGCATCGAGTCGAGCGCGCTCACCGGTCTTCGTGCCCAGGGAAACGAGGCACACACTGCCGACAACACCGTCGGGGGCCCGGCGCTCGGCACGGCACAGACCTGGGCCGAAGCCCAGCTCCTCGACCCGAGTCTCACCGCGGCACTCGATGGATCCGGTGCCGCGGCGACGGCGGCCGGAACCACGGTGGAGGGGCTCGCCGGAAGCGATCTGCTCGACACCACACTGGCGACGCTCGCCGGGGTGACGGGAGCGAGCGCCTCGGAGCTGTCCACCTGGTACGGCCTCGCAGATCTCCCCACTCGCGACCGCATCGTCACCGGCGGGTACTCGGGGGTGATCACCGATGCGCTCGACGGCGTTCGGGTGTCGCTGTCCACGGCCGTGCTCGGTGTCTCCTACAGCGATTCGTCGGTGAGTCTCAAACTCGGCACCGGCGAGTCCCTCACGGTTGACCGCGTCGTCGTCACGGTGCCGCTCGGAGTGCTCAAGAAGAATGCGGTGGTCTTCGACCCCCTGCTGCCATTCCCGCATCGATCAGCCATCGCCGCCCTCGGGATGGGCTCGGTGGAGACTGTCTGGTTGCGCTTCGACAAGCCCTTCTGGTCGACGGATGCGGCGGTCTGGACTCTTGTCGGCACCGAGAGCGACATCACGGACTGGGTCAACCTTCAGGCGATCACCGGCGAGCCCGTCTTGGTGGGGATCGTGGGAGGCAAGGCGGCTCGTCGAGTGGTGAAGCTCAGCGACGACGACCTTCTCGAATCCGTTCTGGCGTCTCTCGCTCCGTTCGCTGAGGCCTGAGCGCCTCACGTGCCTCCCAGCGAGCCGTCCAGCGCTCACCGAGCGGCATGGTGCGACTCACCGCGACGAGCGCGGTCGAGATGCCGCCGAACAGCAGCACCGCGATCGAGCCGAAGAAGAAGAATTGTGCGGTGTTGGCCAGCTGGGCCGGGTCGAGGAAGAAGTAGGGGTACCAGCCCACAATGGGTCCCCGTGCGAGAGTGACCAGGCCCCAGCCCAACATGAACACGAGCACGATGGCGATACTGCGCCACGGGGCGACGCCTCGCCCGGGGCCGATGATCCAGTCGAGAACGGCCACGGCCGGCAGCACGAAATGCAACACCACGTCGGACCAGGGCACGTCGATCCGAAAACCGCGCTCCCCCGACTGCTCGATGATCAGGGCGAAGATGATGCCGCACGAGACCGTGCAGCTGAGCACTGTCGCCCGCGCCAGGTCGAGCCATGGCGCATCATCCTGCCCCCGCAGCGCGACGGCCGCGGCGATGACCGTCACGACGAGGAACAGCATGCTGCTCTGGATGGTGAGGTAGGCGAAGAAGTTGGCTGGCGTGAATGTCGCCGACCCGAGTCCCCAGAGGAAGCGGGAGACCAGTGCCACAAGGCAGACCACCGCCATTAGCAGCCGGAGGGCGCCGAAGGTCGCCCGTAGCTTCACCGTGCTGTCCACCTCCGCCGCGGTCCCGGGGAATCCCGGACTCGACCGCACCCAGCAGTCTACGAAGTCTCAGCGCGTCGTCCCCTCCGGCCCGCCCGCCGAGGTCCACTCCGACCTCGGATGGTCAGCCGAATTGTCGAGTTCAGTCCGCGACCGCCGAGTGCTGCCGTCGTGCACGGATGCTCGCGGCCACTGTCGTCGCCGCGATCGTGAGGAGGGCACCGAGCAGCAGTGCGGCATCCTCTCCCGGTTGCAGAAGCCGCAGTTGCGTGCCGAGTGCCGCAGCGGCGATCGGGACCCCGAGTTGCCCCGCAGCCATCACGCCGAGCAGCACGGGTTGGGAGATCACCCGGGCGGCGAGATGGCTGAGGATCGCCGCCGCTCCGAGGCACACCCCCAGCAGGATCATGCCGGGATGGCGGCCGAGATCGGAGAGGCTTATCGATGCGCCGAGCCAGACGAAGAACAGGGGTCCGAAGAATCCCTCGGTGATGCCGAAGAGCTGACGGGCGAGCCGTTGCGGCTCTCCGATCGCCGCGACCACGAGTCCGAGCAGAAATCCCGCGAGGAGCACCGAGACCTGGGCGAACTGGGCGAGCGCGGCGAGACCGAAGAGCAGAAGCAGGTTGATGCGCAGCTCGAGCGCGAACTTGCGACGCTCCGAGAGTCGATGCACCCGCTTGCGCAGGCCGTTGCGGTCCAGTGAGCGCAACACGAAGAAGAGGATCGCCGCCGCGCCGACGACAGCGATCGCACCGATTCCGGTCGTGAGCGCCCGTGCGGGGTCGATCGCCAGGGGAAGGGCGACGATGCAGACGGCATCCGCGATCGCTACCTGTGCGACCAGCTGGGTCGTGTCCCCGAGCTTCAGCGAGCCGACGATCGGCAACACCAGCGCGGCGGATGACGAGGCGATCACCACCCCGTAGAGGGCGGCGTGCCCCGTTCCGAAGAGGGCGGCGAGCCCGATCCCGGCGAGAGCCGCCACCATCCCGACCAGCGCGGCTCCGAGCGCTCCCCGGCCGAATGCCCGCCGAATCGTTGCCTCGCGAAGGGGCACATGTGATCCGACGACGAACATGACCAGGGCGAAACCGACGTTGGCGAGCAGTGTGAACGTCGGCTCCGTCGAGTCGAGCAGACGAAAACCGGATGCCCCGACCAGCAGCCCCCCGAGCAGTTCACCCACCACGCCCGGCAGGTGCCACGACTCCCGCCCCGCGAGCAGCGGGCCGAGAAGCCCCACGAGCACGATGAGGGCGAGCAGGGTGAAGCTCATGGCGTCAGGCTAGCCTGCCGCAGGCGAAGAGCGGCGGCGGCGCGGATCAGGTGCCGGAATGTGCCTCACGCAACCACTCGAGCAGCTCATTGTCCGGCGCGGAGTCGTCATCGATGCGCACACGATGCGTGACCATCGCGTTCCACGATCCGGCCGCCTCGAATCGTTCTGTCGGTGCCACGCCCTTTCTCTTGATCCCGATGTCGAGACGCGCGGCGGTGGGGTGAAGGATCGCGAACTTTCGGCCCTCGGAGACCAGGCTGAGATAGGTGTTGGTCGGCGCGAGGCCGAGATCCCGCCCGGACTCCCGCAGGGTCTCGATGAGCGTGTCGGCGAAGAGGCGCCAGTGGGTCTTGGCGCCCGAGAAGATCGCGTCGATCTTGTCGTCGGTGCTCCCCGAAGCTCGTCCGCTCGGGGTCAGGATCGAGATGAGCGCCATGGCGTGACCCGGTCCGAGGCCGAAGTCCGCCTTCAACCAGCTCTTGATCTGGCCCGCAGTGACCCCGGGCTCGAGCAAGCCCCTGTCGCGCGCGAGTGCTCGGAAGTCCTCGGGGTCGAGACCCGTCTTCGCCTTGATGGTGTCCAGATATGCCTGGAAGGTCACGGCGTCACTCCCCGGGGTCCGTCGGGCGCGACCCGACGACCGCGCGGCGGGTGATCGTGCGTTCGCGCATGGCCAGGAACAGGGGGAAGACGAACGCGAACGCGGTGATGCCGGCGAGGACGACATAGATCCAGCCGCCTCGGAGTCCGAGGCGCCGCGATTCCACGATGATGAGGATGCTGCCGGCGACCGCGGCGATGAGCAGGTCGACGGTGAGCGAAGACACCGCCGGTCCGCTATTGACCCAGTCCCCCGCGAAATCGCGCAGTTGCACGATTGCGGAGATGTTGAAACTCCAGGTGCCGATCAGGCCGATGACCGCGAGAACGAGATAGATCACGGCGAGAGGCGTCCAGTGCTGGGTGATGCCGCTGCGGGGTGATGCGGTGCCGGCGGGAGGTGTCATGCACCCATGATGGCCGCTGGAGGTGCCATCCGCACCCCGGCGTTGCTCATTGCCCGCGCTTAGAATTTGCAGACTGTGACTTCTGCGACCCCCTTCACCCCCGCTGCGCCCGAAACCACCCGCCCCACACTCCAGGGCACGTTCGGGATGGTGGCCTCCACCCACTGGACCGCGACAGCCTCCGCACAGGCGGTGCTGGAACGCGGGGGCAACGCCTTCGATGCCGCCGTTGCGGGGGCATTCGTGCTCCACGTCGTCGAACCGCACCTGAACGGGCCCGGCGGTGATCTCGTGGGGATCTTCGCCACCGCCCTCAGGCCGTCCGAACCGGTGGTGCTGATGGGGCAAGGGCCGGCGCCGCGCAACGCGACGATCGAGCACTACCGCGCTCAGGGATTCGATCTGGTTCCCGGGGCCGGGGCACTCGCCGCCGCCGTGCCGGGCGCCGTCGACGCCTGGCTGATGCTCCTGAGGGATCATGGCACGTGGGAGCTTGGCGAGGTGCTCGCCTTCGCGCGCGACTATGCCCGAAGCGGGCATCCGCTTCTCGCAAAGGTGAGGTCGACCATCGATGCGGTCTCCGAACTCTTCGAGCACCATTGGCCGAGCTCGGCAGCGCTCTGGATGCCCGATGGCGTTCTGCCCGGTGCGGACGAACTCTTCACCAATCCCGCCTATGCCGACACCCTCGATCGTCTGGTGGCTGCCGGCAGCGAGGCAGACTCCCGCGAGGCACGCATCGATGCCGCCCGTCAGGCCTGGAGCAGCGGGTTCGTCGCCGAGGCAGCCGCACGATTCGCGCGCGAACCGCACCGGCATTCCTCCGGCACCGATCACGCGGGTGTCATCGACGAACAGGATTTCGCAGACTTCCGGGCGAGCTACGAACCGGCGACCACCCTCGAGTTCCGTGGTGTCACAGTGGCGAAGTCGGGAGCCTGGGGACAGGGTCCGGCACTGCTCCAGTCCCTTGCCATACTGGACGGGTTCGACACCACCCACCTCGACCCGTCGACAGCGGTGGGCGCCCACACCATCATCGAGGCGCAGAAGCTCAGCCTCGCCGACCGCGAGGCCTATTACGGCGACGTGGAGGTGCCTCTCACGCACCTGCTGTCGGCGGAGTATGCGGCACAGCGGAGGGCACTGATCACCCGGAGCGCGTCTCGCGAATTCCGCCCCGGGGCGGTGCCCGGCGTGACGGCATACCGGCCTCCCCTCCAGAGCGCCGTCGACCTCGTCGAAAGCACGGGGTTCGCCGGCAGCGGTGAACCGACGGTCTCCCCCGCCGGGGTCACCGCGGGCGACACGTGTCACATCGACGTCGTCGACCGCTGGGGCAACATGATCTCGGTCACTCCCTCGGGAGGCTGGCTCCAGTCATCCCCCACCATTCCCGAGCTCGGTTTCTGCCTCGGCAGCCGCCTGCAGATGATGTGGCTCGACCCGAACGCGCCCTCCGCGCTCGTCCCCGGTCGTCGCCCCCGCACCACGCTCACCCCCACGATGCTGTTTCGCGACGGCCATCCGATCGCCGCCCTTGGTACACCGGGAGGGGACCAACAGGACCAATGGCAGCTGCTCTACCTCCTGCGCACCCTCGTGGGCGGCTACTCGGCTCAAGAGGCGATCGATGCGCCGGCGTTCCACACCACTTCCTTCCCCGAATCCTTCTGGCCGCGCACCTGGGAGCCGGCGGGCGCGGTCGTCGAGGGGCGCCTGGGGGCGGCCGTCATCGACGAGCTCCGCACGCGTGGGCATATCGTCACCGTCTCGGGCGACTGGAGTCTCGGCAGGATCTCGTCAGTGGGCAGAGATCCGGCCAGCGGGCTGCTGACTGCCGCAGCCAACCCCCGCGGGGCGCAGGGCTACGCAGCAGGCCGGTGATCGCCGCCGCGCTCGACGGTGATACCGCGATGGGTGGTCTCGTCCCACTCGTAGACCGTCACGCCGCCGATGAGCACACGCTCGGCCCGGGAATTGATGTCGAGAGGATCGCCGGACCACAGCACCACGTCCCCGTCCAGCCCCGGTGACAGCGATCCGACCCGCGAATCGAGACCGAGGATCGACGCCGGATTCACCGTGAGCGCCTGCAGCGCGACCTCCCGGGGCAGCCCCTCCTTCACCGCGAGCGAAGCCTGGTGGACGAGGAAGTTGATGGGCACGACCGGGTGATCCGTGGTGATCGCCACTGTCACCCCGGCCGCCGCGATCGTTGCGAGGTTGGCGATCGCGCGATCCTTCAACTCCACCTTCGATCGGGAGGTGAACATCGGGCCGAAGATCACCGGGATACCGCGTTCGGCGAGGATATCGGCGATCTTGTGGGCCTCGGTCCCATGATTGACCACGAGCCGGTACCCGAACTCGTCTGCGAGGCGGATGGCGGTGGCGATGTCATCGTGACGGTGCGTGTGCTGGTCCCAGGCGAGCTCTCCGTCGAGCACCCGGGCGAGCGTGTCGAGCCAGAGGTCCTTCTTGAACGGCTCACCGTTGCTGGCGGCGTTGGCGCGCTGGGCCGCATAGAACCTGGCGTCCTCGAAGGCCTGGCGGATCACCAGGGCGACGCCCATCCGGGTGGCCGGCGTCTTGTCCTTCTGGCCGTATACCCGCTTCGGGTTCTCGCCCAGGGCCGACTTCACGCTCACGGAATCACTGATGACCTGCTCGTCGATCGTGCGACCTCCCCAAGTCTTGATCGCGACGGTCTGGCCGCCGATCGGGTTGCCGCTGCCGGGCTTGACGACGACGCTGGTGATGCCGCCGCTGAGGGCATCCCGGAATCCCTCGTCCTCGATGTCGATGGCATCGATCGCCCGCGCCGCAGCCATGTTGGGATTGGTCATCTCGTTGGTGTCGTTGCCGGCGGGGCCATTCGCCTCCTCGTGGATCCCGACATGCCCGTGCGATTCGATGAAGCCGGGCAGCACCCAGTTGCCCTTCGCGGGGATGATCACCGCATCTTTGGGAATGCGCACGTGCGCACCGACCCCGGTGATCACGCCGTCCTCGATGAGTACCGTGCCGTTCTCGATCGGGTCGGCTGAGACGGGTACGACATAGCCGCCGGTGATGGCGACGACGGAGGTGTGGCGAGAGGGAGTCATACCTCCACGCTAACCCGCAAGTGCCTGTTCGATGGTGCGGGCGGGATTCCCGGTGACGCGCTCGACGTGGTCCGTGACGCGCTCGGTCTCCCCCTCGGCGATGGCCGTGTAGGTGCTGATCCAGGCATCGAGCTGCCACTGCTCCGCGCCGTAGTGCGAGCGGGATTCGTAGGCCTCCGTCACCGTTTCTGCGGCGTAACTGAGGTCTCGTCCGATGGAGGTGCCCGCGCGGGTGGCGACCTCGGCGAGAGTAAGTGCCTCTGGTCCGGTCAAGTGGTAGGTGACTCCGGAATGATCGCCGGGGACGCGAAGGATTGTGGCGGCGACGTCGGCGACATCTGCCCGTGCCACCGCGGACACTCGACCCTCTCCTGCCGGGCCGCGGATGACTCCGGAATCATCCGCGAAGAAGGGCAGCAGGTCGGAATAGAAGTTGTCCCGCAGCAGCGTGAAGTCCATTCCGCTGCCGCGGATCGCCGCTTCGGCGTCGGCGTGATCGCGCCCGAGGGTGAAGACGGCCTGGGGGTCGGCACCGAAGAACGAGGTGTAGACGATGTGCTGCACTCCGGCGGCGGCCGCGGCCTCGATGAAGGTGCGGTGCTGCACGCGCCGGAACTTGGACTCGGCGGCTGAGACCATGAACAGCACGTCGACCCCCTCGAGGGCGCGCACCGCGTTCGCGGCGTCCCCGTAGTCGGTCACCACCACTCGCGATCCGGCGATCGACGGGGCCTTGGCGGCATCCCGCACCACGAGGGTTGGGGAGAGGTCGGCGAGCTGTCGGGCCACGAGGCCGCCGACATGCCCGGTGGAACCGGTGATCGCGATGACTGTCATGTGACCACGGTAGCCAGCGAATGTGGGAGTAGCCTCCCCGTTTTGCGCCGGAGCGAGGGATGACTCAGCGGCTGCTGACGCTTGCGAATTTGCGGATCGCGAGCGGAACGAACACGACCAGTAGCACGATGATGCCGATCAAGACCGTTATTTCGGGATTCTGCTGCGCCCAGTTGTCGGCGACCGGAGAACCGGGCGGGGTGTTGCCGAAGAGGTTGCGCACCGCAGAGACGAGCGCCGAAACCGGGTTGAACTCCGCGAACACCCGCAAGGGCGCCGGCAGGGTGTCGCTCGGAACGAAAGCGTTCGAGATGAAGGTGAGCGGGAACAGAATGAGGAACGACACGTTGTTGATCACCTCCGGACTGCGCACGCTCATGCCGATGAAGGCCATCACCCAGGAGAACGCATAGGCGAACAGCAGGAGGAGCGCGACGGCGCCGAGTGCCTCGAGAAAGCTCGAGCGGATGCGCCAACCTACGATGAATCCTGTGGTCATCATCACGACGAGCGACACGGCGTTGATGAACAGGTCGCCGTTCGTGCGCCCGATCAGCACGGCGGAGGGGCTCATCGGCAAGGTGCGGAACCGGTCGATGATGCCGTCTTTCAGATCCTGGGCCATCGCGGACCCCGAGTAGGTGGACCCGAACACGATGGTCTGGGCGAAGATGCCCGCCATGATGAATTCCTTGTAGCTGCTGCCGGGGATGTTGATCACGCCCGCGTAGACGTAGGTGAAGAGCAACACGAACATGATCGGCTGGAGCGTCGTAAACACGAGGATGTCGGGCACGCGCTTGATCTTGATCAGGTTGCGACGGGTCGTGATCCAGCCGTCGGAGAACCAGTGGGAGACGGTGGAGCCCGTCCCGGTGCCCGTCTGCAGCGGCGCGCTGTGTTCGGCGGTGGTCATGATCGGGTGCTCTCACTCTCTGCAGCACTGTTGGCTTCAGCACTGTTGGCTTCAGCACTGTTGGTCTCAGCACTGTTCTTCTCCGCGCGTTTCCGCTCGGCGCGCTTCTTCCTGCTCGGAGCGACATCCGCCGCCTCCACAGTGGCGGAGTGGCCGGTGAGTCGAAGGAAGACGTCGTCGAGGGTCGGCCGTCGCATGCCGGCATCGAACAGGCGGATGTCACGACTTCCGAGCTCAGCGAGGATCGCCTGGAGCGCGACCGGTGCGTCCGACGCGTTGACCGTGAGTTCGCGGCCCTCCGCTGCCGTCGCCGGCTCGGAATCGCCGAAGCGGCGAAGCACCTCGACGGTCGCCGCGCTGTCGGCCGGATCGACGAGAGTGATCTCGACCCGTTGACCGCCGATGGACGCCTTCAACTCGTCTGAGGTGCCCTCAGCGATGACCTTGCCGTCGTCGATGACCGAAATGCTGTCTGCCAGCTGGTCGGCCTCTTCCAGGTACTGGGTCGTGAGGAGCACCGTCGTGCCCTGCCCGACCAGGCTGTTGATGATGTCCCACATACCCAGGCGACTTCGTGGATCGAGTCCTGTCGTCGGTTCGTCGAGGAACAACACCTTCGGTCGGGTGACCAGCGCTCCGGCGAGGTCGATCCGTCGACGCATGCCTCCCGAGAAGCCCTTCACCGGTCGATTCTTCGCCTCGTCGAGATCGAACAGGGTGATGAGCTCCTGGGCACGGACCCGTGACTGGGTGGCTCCGAGGTGATAGAGCCGGCCGACCATATCGAGATTCTCGAACCCCGTGAGGTTCTCATCGACGGCGGCGTACTGGCCGGAGACACCGATGATCGGACGGATGCGCTCTGGCTGGGTGAGCACGTCGATGCCGTCGATATGGGCGCTGCCCGCCGTGGGGCGGGTCAGCGTGGTGAGCACCTTCACCGTGGTGGTCTTGCCCGCGCCGTTCGGCCCGAGAAGGGCGGTGACGGTGCCCTGAGGCACCGCGAGATCCAGGCCGTCGAGCGCGTGCACGGGACCGGCCCCCTTGGGGGTGTAGGTCTTGGTCAGGCCCGTCGCTTCGATGAACGCCATGGCCCGAGGGTAGCGAAGGCCGGTGACACCGGGCAATGATCCGCGCCCTGAGGCTGCACCAAGCTCAGTGGGGCGAGCGTTTCTTCTTCGTCACGTCGACCTGCAGTTGCTGCTGCACCTTCAGCGCGAGATCGCGGAGCAGGGCGGCATCCGCACGGGAGAATTTGCGCGGCTTCGAGTCGATGAGGCACAGCGCACCGACCCGCTGGCCACCCGCCTCGAGCGCCACCCCCGCGTAGAAGCGGATGCCCGCTTCTCCCGTGACGAAGGGATGCCTCTTGAAGTTCGGGTCGACCGCCGTGTCCTCGATCGTGAACTGGTCTGTGCGGGTGATCGTGGTGTTGCAGAACGCGAGCTCCCGCGGCACATCGGCCCGCTCCACGCCCACGGCCGACTTCATCCACTGGCGATCGTGGTCGATGAGGGTGATGGCGACGATGTCGGTGCCGAACGCGGCCTTGGCCTGCGCGACTATCGAATCGAAGCCTTCCTCCGTCTCGGTGTCGAGGATGCCGAGTGCGTCGAGCGCGGCCTGCCGCGCCGCCTCGTTACGCCGGATGAATCGGGTGGCGCTCACGGTCGGCACGAAGCTCGAGACGATCGGCGGAGCGATCATGGCCGCCCATTGCCCGTAGGTCTCGCTCGTCGGATATGCCGCTGAATCCGCGAGAGCGGCGATCCCGTCATGCTCGGGGAGATCCGGTGTGAAGGGGATGAACGTGACTCGGGGATGCCGGGCCACGACCCGCTGTGATGCCACGTTCAGCAGAGCCACCCTGCGCACGGCCGCCCGCAGCACGAACTCGGGCAGTCGAGTGATCAGACCCGCATTCGGCACGGCGACGACGAATACGAGCAGGCTCGCTGCAGCGTTCGTCTCGAGGTAGCGGAACAGCCTTTCGAGCCTCCGGGACCAGACGACAACGGACGAGAGCCGCAGTGCTTCGTTGACGCCGATGGTCATCACTATCGCGTCCTGTGCGCCGAGATCGCGGCCGGTGAGCTCACGGAGACAGGTCGCGGCGGTGAGATCCGCATCGGCGATGATCTCGATCACCGTGCCGTGGTCGGTGCTGTCGGAGATCGTCCGCGCGAGATGTCCCGCGATCGACCGATCGTAGGAGGAGACCCCGTAGCCGACAGAGAGGGCATTGCCGATGAGGATCAGGCGATCGGGATCGACACCGAGTGTCTGAACCTGCGGTTGATCGAGCGGTCTCGGGAGGTCATTCCACCGTTCGCGCCTGGAGAACAGCCAGCCCAGAATGACGGGTCGCAAGAAGAAATCAGAAATGTTCCACGCCATGGTGGCCCCCAGAACTGCACAGATCCCACTGTATGAAGCTGCCGGACGAGCGGGTCTCCGCTCACGAGTGCTTCTCGTGCAGCCTACGCCGCTCGGCGTCAGGCGCCGGAGGCGACCCGGGGCGGTGTCAGGGCGGCCAGCAGTGCGACGCCGTCGGGCACACCGAGACCCGTGCACGCATCCCACCCCGGACCGGCAGCGAAAGCGCCGTTGTTCCCCGCGGTGATGTCGCGGAATCCGTTTCGCTGCGTCGCGCCGGAGGCGAAACCGTAGAGTCGCGGATGCAGCAGTCCGAACGGCGATCCGGCGGCCTGTGCGAGGCGGGCGACCAGCGCCGCCCACAGCGGGGCTACCGCACTAGTGCCGCCGTAGACCTTCTTCTCGCCATCCACCAGCACCTCGTAGCCGGTGGTGGGGTCGGCGACTGCCGCGACATCCGGCACGCCCCGGCCGGCGGTGCCGCGGGACGATGCCGGCACGCCCGCACCTTTCTGCCAGCTCGGGAGCGCAAACACGTCACTCACCCCTCCCCCGGTCGCTCCGGCGCCCACGCCGTTATTCCAGACGGTCTCAGAGGTCACCCGCCCGGACGAGGCCCGTAGGCTCGTGCCGCCACAGGCGAGCACGTGGGGACTGGATGCCGGGAAGTCGGCGTGGTTTCTGCCGTCGGCCGCCCCGTCAGAGCTGCCGTTGTCGCCCGCCGCCGCGGTCACGGTGATACCGAGGGCGGCCGCGTCGACGAAGGCCTGATCGAGGGCATGCCGCGCCTGGGCCGTCCAGGCGTCCTCGTTCTGGCCCCAGCTGATGCTGATCGCGGTGGGTGTGATTGCGGCGTGAGTCGCCTCGCTCACGGCGTCGACGAAACCGGCGTCGGTGTTGGGGGCGAAGTAGACGACGATGTCGGCGCCGGAACTCAACGCTCCAGCCACCTCGATGTCGAGAAGCACCTCACCATCCGCTCCGGACGCGTCGGCCCCCGCCACGTTACGCGCCCCGTCGACGCCGACCGCGGTCACTCTCGGCCCGGTGATACCGAGGCTGCCGAAGTAGGCATCGAGTTCGGACTGAGCGAAGCCGCCGCCCAATTCGATGATGGCGATCGTCTGGCCGGTGCCGTCGAACTGCGGCGGGAAGTTGTAGATCTCGGCGAGATCGAGGGGCGTGTAGCTCACCGCCACCGCACGGGCCTCTGCGACTCGGAACTCGGTGCGCGCCTGGGGGCGGTCGTCAAGTCCGAGCACGGCGGTGATGATTCCATCGAGCGCCGCCGGCACCATCAGCATCCCGCTGCGGTTGCGGTGCTGCACCTCGGTGCCATCGCTCGCCCGGCTGGTGACCGCCTCGAGTTGGGTGCCGAATACGTGGCCGAGGGTGTTCGCGGAGCCGGAGATCCGAATCCGGCGCGAGGCGGGGTCTGTCGAAACGACGTGGATCCCGAGGCCCTCCAGGGTCGTCGTGACGGTCTCGATGTCCGCCGCATCCGCACCCATGCTTGCTTCGAATTCGTTGCGACTGAGCCGAACGGATGGGTCGAAGCTCGCCCCGGCCCGCCGCCGAAGCACCACCGTCGCCTCGATATCCGCACCCGCTGCCGAGGGCACGGCAGCGGGCGCGATGACTTCAGCGGAGTGGCGGTTGCTTCCCGGGAGCGGAACCAGGCGCAGGTCGGGGGGAGTCTCTTCGTATTCGGACATGGTTACGGTCTACCGGTACGTCTACCGAGAATCAAGATGCGGCAGCACGCTCGCAGTCGCGGCTCAGTTGCTCACGTCACCGCGCCAGGCACCCTGCTCGCTGCCCTGCTCCTCGATGAACTTCTTGAAGTTCTTCAGGTCGCCCTTGACGCTCGCATCGTCGATGCCCAGCGCGGCGCCGGCCTTCTCGACCAGCCCCTCCGGCTCCCAGTCCAGCTGCACGGTCACGCGACTCGTGCTGTCGCTGAGCTTGTGGAAGGTGACAACACCGGCCTGCGTGACGTCTCCCCCGGTGCTCTTCCAGGCCACCCTCTCGTCGGGGTGCTGCTCCGTGATCTCGGCGTCGAACTCGCGCTCCACGCCTCCGACCTTGACGACCCAGTGGTTGTGGGTGTCGTCGATCTGGGCGATGGACTCCACGAAGCTGAGGAAGTGCGGGAAGGATTCGAACTGCGTCCACTGGTTGTACGCGGTGGTGACGGGAACATCCACGTCGATGGTTTGGATGACCTGGGACATTGTTTTCTCCTTGTGTTCGGTCAGGCTGGTGATCGGTGAGGCTGGTGATCGGTGACGCATCGAACGGTACGGACTCCCGCCGGGCCAGGGCTCAGCCCCCAGCAGAGTTCCAGCCTTGGGGCGCGAGGGTTGACCCGGTGTGCGAGGGAGGGTACCGCCGCACAAAAGGTGCGAGCATTGCAGCATTCGCTCGTGAGGCGGATCGAAGGAGACGGAACCGGTGAAGATCCTGGTGGTGGAGGACGATCCGCAGATGGGCGCGCTCATCGAGCGCGGACTCGCCGCGGAGGGCTACGACATCCGGGTGGTCGACAACGGGGTCGATGCCCTGATCGCGGTCTCCACAGAGGAGTTCGCGCTCGCAGCGATCGACGTGATGCTCCCGCAGATGTCCGGGTTCGAGATCTGCCGGCGCATCCGCCAGTCGGGGAGTTCGATGCCGTTGCTCCTCCTCACCGCGCGCAATGCCGTGGAGGATCGCGTGTTCGGCCTCGACGCGGGAGCAGACGACTACCTGACCAAGCCCTTCGCCTTCGCCGAGCTGAGCGCGCGGGTGAGGGCGCTGCTGCGCCGGGATGCGAACGCCGACAAGCTCGTACTCACCGTCGGTGGTCTCCGCATCGATTCGCTCGCCGTCTCGGTGAGTGTTGCCGGGCACCCGCTCTCGATGAGTCCGAAGGAATTCGCGCTTCTTCGACTGCTCGCCGGAGACGCCGGCACTGTGGTGAGTCGCACTCGGATCCTCGAGGAGGTGTGGGGGTCGACCCAGAACATCGATCCCAACATCGTCGACCAGTACGTGAGCTACCTGCGCCGCAAGCTCGAACCCGTCGCCTCCGAGGTGCGGATCGTCACCAAGCGCGGCTCCGGCTACCTGCTCGAGACGCTGTGACACGGGGGCGCCGGTGAGAATGCTCCGCCACGTCACGATCAGGTGGCGCATCACCATCGGCACACTCGTCATCGCGATCGTGCTCGCCACCGCCGCTGTCGTCGTCTTCCGTGCGCAGGTGGAACACATCCTCAGCACCACGACGACGACGCTGTTGCGCCACGACGCCGCGCCCTACGTCACCGACATCACGGATACCGGGACACCGAGCATCGAACGGGCGGGAACCGGGCAGCTGGTGGCGGTGGTCGATCCGGCCGGCACAGTGGTGGAATCGAGCCTTCCACGGGCCCTCGAGGGCCGGATCGCGGAGATCGTGAAGCTGCCGGGCGATACGAACACCGTCGTCAACGCGGACGACTCCTATCGCGTCTACAACGCGTCGGTGATAACGAACGAGGGCGCCTGGACGATCATCACCGCCCGTAATGAAGACTCGTCGATCCTCTCCCTCGACCGCATCACCCAGGCGCTCATGATCGGTGCCCTCGTCATCGTGATCGGGTTCGGCGTGGCCTCCTGGCTTCTCACCGGTGCGGCACTGCGGCCGGTCGACCGCATGCGCAAACAAGCGGAGGCGCTCGTCGCCCAAGGATCGACGGAGCCTCTGCCGATCGGCTCCGCAACGGACGAGCTCTCCGAGCTCGCGACGACGCTCAACCTGTTCATCAGCGATGTCCGGCAGTCCGTCGACCGGGAACGCCAACTGGTGTCTGATGCGAGCCACGAGTTGCGTACCCCGCTCGCCATCCTCATGGCACAACTCGAACTCGCGCATCTCTCGCACGGAGACGCCGACGCCCTCGAGGCCCAGATCGTGAGCGCCCAGCACTCCGTCGCTCGCCTGTCCGGGCTCGCAACGGGTCTTCTCGAACTGTCGCAGCTCGAGGCAAGGGCCCCGGACATCCGGAGCAGCTGGGCGCAGCTGGCGGATGAGCTCGCCGCGTCCGTCGACCGTGCCCGCATGGTCGCGGTGGCCAGCACGGTGACCATCGACTTCGACGTCGCCGGCGAGCCGACGGACTCCAGCTATCTCATCGCCGTGGAGAACTTCGGACGCATCGTCAACAACCTCACCAGCAATGCGATCGCCGCTCAGCCGCACGGGGGTTCGGTGCGGATCGCGCTCCGCCACTCCGACACCGAGCTCTTGCTCACCGTCGTCGATTCCGGACCGGGGATGCCGGAGAGCTTCCTCCCGGTGGCTTTCGACCGGTTCAGCAGACCGGATGCCGCCCGCGCGGCCCAGAACGGCGGAAGCGGTCTCGGGCTGGCCATCGTTCAGGCCATCGTGCAGGCCGCAAACGGCTCTGTCACCCTGTCGAACGCCGCCGGATTCACCGTGACAGTCTCCCTCCCTGCACTGGCTGCGAATGGGGCGCGCTAGTCCAACCTGTATGGATTCTCACGCCGACGGGAACGGATCCGCACAGAACACCAAGTCCCGCTGTCGAGGATGAAGTCATACCGGTAGTCGCCGGTGCACATCATCCGAGGGGGACGGCGCGTGAGCACCACCGAAATCGGCACCGGCGCAGCAGACACCGGTGCGATCGAGATCGATGCGGATGACCGCGCCGGGGTAGTTCGCCGTTCCGGGCGACCGCACGGCACGCGATTCGGCGGTCTCCAGCCGTCTCGGTGGTTCGACGCGGACGCGGGCATCGGCCCCGTCGCTGCCCTTCTCGGCGTTGCCGGTTGGCTGCTCACCTTCATCGGGTCCTGGATCCCGGCGTTCTGGGGAGACGAAGCGGCGAGCGTCATGTCGGCGGAGCGACCGCTGGCCACGATCTGGCGGGAATTGGGACGGGTCGATGCCGTACACGGCGCGTACTACGTGTTCCTGCACTTCTGGATCGAGGCCTTCGGCGCATCCGAGCTCTCGGTGCGGCTGCCGAGCACCATCGCCGCCGGTGTCGCGGTCGCGGGCACCGTGGTGCTCGCCCACCGACTGTTCGCCCGTTCCGCATCCCCCCGGGCGATCGCCGTCACCGCGGGCCTCGTCATGATCCTGCTCCCCCGGGTGAGCTACATGGCCGCGGAGGGGCGTTCCTACGCGATCGGGACGGCGGTCGCCACCTGGCTCACGGTGCTCTTCGTCACTCTGCTGCAACGCCGAGTCACCCGTCGGGCTCCGTGGATCGGCTTCGCGCTCCTCTTCGCCGCCTCGATCTACGTCTTCCTCTACCTCATGCTGCTCGCCGTGGTCTTCGCGGTGGCGCTCCTCGCCGCCCGCCCCGGCCGCGCCATCCTTCGACGCTGGTTCTCGGCGGTCACGGTGGGCGTGCTTCTGGCGGCGCCCGTCATCGTCTACGCCCTCGGCGAGCACGGCCAGATCTCCTTCCTCGCGCACCGCAACTACGTCACCTTCACCCGCATGTTCGTGATCCAGTGGTTCGGCAACCCGTGGCTGGCACTCGCCTGTTGGGCTCTGATCGTCGTCGCCGTCGTCGCGCTCATCCGCTCGCGAGACCGGGCGGTCGCCCTCCTGCTCGGCTGGGTGGTGCTGCCGATGGGGCTCCTCATCTTCGGCAACGCGTTCATCGCTCCGATGTACACGATCCGGTACCTGTCGTTCTGCACGCCGGCGGTCGCTATCCTCGTGGCTTTTGGAGTGTGTGCGCTCTTCAGCCGTGGAGCCGCCGCCGGCTGGATCCGCGCCGCGGCGGTACTCGCCCTTGTGGCCCTCGCCCTTCCGACGGATGTCTTCCAGCGCACCGAATTCGCCAAGGACGGCGGAAGCGACCTCCGCCAGGCCGCCCAGGTGATCGGAACCAACGCGAAAGCGGGCGACGCCGTCGTCTTCGACGAGACGGCGAAACCCTCCCGCAAGCCGCGACTGGCCCTCCGTCTCTACCCGCAGTACTTCAGCGGACTCTCCGATGTCACGCTGCGCACCCCGTACACGCAACGCTCGGGCATCTGGGACTCGGTCTGGCCGATCGCGGCTGTCGCCCCGTCCCTCCAGACGACATCCACAGTCTGGGACCTCGAGCTCGTCACCCCGGGATCGACCGCGATCCCGGCCAACATCGTCGCTCTCGAACGACTGGGTTACTCGATCTCGCGCCAGATACCCGTCCATCGAACCGTCGTCTACGAACTCACCCGGGAGACATCATGAACCAGACCGACAACCGCACCCTCGTGGTCGTGCCGACCTACAACGAGCGGGAGAACATCGCCGAGATCATCGCGCGCGTGCTTCGGAGTGCTCCCGGTGTCGACGTGCTCGTCGTCGACGACAACTCCCCCGACGGGACCGGCGCGATGGCATCGGCGCTCGCCTCCGGCCATGACCGGATCAACGTCTTGCATCGGGCCGGCAAAGAAGGGCTCGGCGCAGCGTACCGTGCCGGGTTCGCCTGGGGTCTCGAGCGTGGCTATGAGCGCCTGGTCGAGATGGATGCCGACGGCTCCCACCAACCGGAGCAGCTCGAACGTCTCCTCTCCGCGCTCGACGAGGCTGACGTCGTGCTCGGATCCCGCTGGGTTCGCGGCGGCTCCGTCGTCAACTGGCCGCTCAAGCGCATGGTGCTCTCCCAGGGAGGCAGCCTGTACGCACGGATCGCCCTCGGCCTCCCGGTGCGGGACATCACCGGCGGCTTCCGCGCCTTCACCGCGGACGCGCTGCGCGAGATCGGCTACCAGGATGTGCTGAGCCAGGGCTACTGCTTCCAGATCGACATGCTCTGGAAGGCCTACAGTGCGGGCTTGCGCATCTCCGAGGTGCCCATCACCTTCGTTGAGCGGATCCACGGCGAGTCGAAGATGAGTTCCGGCATCGTCAAGGAAGCCATCCTGAGGGTCACTCTCTGGGGACTCCAGGGCCTCCCCGCGCGGCTGAGAGGCGATCACCGGGCGGCCGTGGCCGCGGCATCCGCTCTGCGACTCGCTCGCGAGCGGGCCGATTCGCGGGCCGCAGACGTGCGGGTGCTTCGCACGAGTTTCGGGGAGCGCAATCGTGTCGCGTGACTCCCGCAGGGCGCTCGTACGGCAGCTGCTGAGCTTCGGGCTCGTCGGGGGCGTTGGCCTTGTCGTCGACATCGTGGTGTTCAACGCGCTGCGTACGACGGTGTTCGAGCCACACCTCGTCCACGGTGGCCCGATCATCGCCAAGGTGATCTCCACGTCGATCGCGATCGTGGTCAACTGGATCGGCAACCGGTACTGGACCTTCCGCACCGAGCGTCGAACGACGAGTCGCGCGGCCGTGTTGCGTGAGGGGGTCGAGTTCGCCGTGGTCAGCCTGATCGGGGCGGCAATCGCCCTCGGCTGTCTCTGGATCTCGCACTATGCGCTGGGTTTCACCTCCGTTCTCGACGACAACCTCGCGACCAACGTGGTCGGGCTGGCGCTCGGTACTGCCTTCCGTTTCGCCCTGTACCGGTTCTGGGTGTTCTCCGGACGCCGTCGCGGCGCTTCGGTTGCGGTCGCTCCCCTGGAGTCGCGCAGTGAGGTACTCGCGCCGTAGCGTTCCGAGGTCGCGGCGGGTATATGACCTCGCGGCGGGAGTCGTATTTCCCTCCGCGATGCGTTTCGGCCGCTGTGAATCGGCGGATCCCCCGCCGCACTCCAGGCTCGCAGTCCGTTCCCGCGACACGCCGGACGGATGTCGGTGGCAATTGACATATTCGAATGTATGTTCGAATATGAGGGAATGGCCTCCGCAGCAGCAGTTCTCGACGACTCGCCCACGCGAGCAACCGTCGAAGAGCTTCAGGCGCGCATCCGCTCGATGCAGGCGACCACTCTCGATACTCGCACGATCCCCACCCACCCGGCGATCGCCGGGCTGTTGCCCGGTGGCGGGCTCAAAGAGGGTGCGACCTATTCGGTGGACAATTCCGCGACGCTGCTCATGGCGCTGCTCGCCGGTCCCTCTGCGGCGGGTTCGTGGTGCGGCGTCATCGGCGTGCCCGAGTTCGGGGTGGAGGCCGCCCAGCATTTCGGCATCGATCTTGAGCGGCTCGTGCTCGTGCCGCATCCCGGCGAGCAGTGGCTCGGCGTCACCGCGGCGATCGCCGATGTGCTCGGGGTGGTCGTCACCCGGCCGCCCAAGCGAGCGAGCGACTCGAGCGTCGCGCGCCTGAGCGCCCGGCTGCGGCAGCGCGGGGCGACCCTCATCGTGCTGGGGCCATGGCCGCAGAGCGAGGCGATGCTGAGCCTCTCCGACAGCCGTTGGAGCGGCATCGGCCAGGGCAACGGCCATCTCAGCGCCCGGCAGGCCACGGTCACGGTCTCCAGTCGCGCGGGCCGGCCGCGCAGTGCGCGCCTGTGGCTGCCCGATCTCAACGAGCAGTTCACCGAGGTCGACAGGTTCACCCAGCCAGAGGCGACCAGCCGGCACCAGACATACCCGCACGAGGCGCATCGGTACGAAGCACATCTGCACGAGGCGCATCTGCACGAGGCGACGGCCTGATGCGTCGCACCACCACGCTCTCCCCGCCCGCTGCTCCCCTGCGCACCATCGTGCTGTGGTGCCCCGACTGGCCCATCACCGCTGCGCTGCGCCTTCTGGGCACAGGCACCGGCGGCAACCCGACCGCACCGGATGCCCCGCTCGCCCTCATCGACGCCGGCCAGGTCTTCGCCTGCTCGGCATCGGCGCGCGGCGAGGGGGTGCGGCGCGGACTCCGGCTGCGCGAAGCCCAAGCCCGCTGTCCGGAACTCCGGGTGCTCGACTACGATCCCGCGCTCGACATCCGCGCCTTCGAGCCGGTGCTCGAGGCGATCGAGGAGACGATGCCCGGAGCCCAGGTGCTGCGCCCGGGCACCTGTGCGGTGCGGGCCCGCGGACCCGCCCGCTATTACGGCGGCGAGGAGGAGGCGGCGCTGTGGCTGCTCGATGCGCTCGATGCGCTCGGCATCCACGGTTCCCGGGTCGGTATCGCCGATGGACCCTTCACCGCGGAGCATGCGGCCCGCAGCCCTCAGCGGCAACGCATCCGCATCGTGCCGGAGGGGGGATCCGCCGAGTTCCTCTCCGGCATGCCGGTCGGGTTGCTCGGCGAAGAGGCCCTCGCCACCCTCCTGCGACGGCTGGGCATCCGCACTCTTGGCGAGTTCGCCCTGCTCGAACCACGGGATGTCGAGCAGCGTTTCGGAGACACCGGCACCCGGGTGCATGCGCTCGCTCGTGGTCTCGACAGTCGTCCCGTCGTGCCCCGGATCGTGCCGGAGGAGCTCGACAGCGCGGTGGGGTTCGAACCGCCACTCGACCGCATCGACCAGGTGACCTTCGGCTTCCGCGCATCCGCAGATCGCTTCATCGAGCAGTTGGTGCAGGCGCGGCTGGTCTGCACTTCGATCCGCATCGAGGTGGACTCGGAGTCGGGAGAGTCGTCGGAGCGCACCTGGCTGCATCCGCGTTCTTTCACGGCGGCGGATGTCGTCGACCGAGTGCGCTGGCAGCTGCAGGGCAGCGGCACCATCGCCGGAAACCCATTCGGCAGTGGTCTCAGCTCCGGGATCATCCGGGTGCGGGTCGTGCCAGAGAGTGTCGACGCCATCGGCAACCTCGAGCAGGGGCTGTGGGGCACCGGGCATGACGAACGGATCCACCACGGGCTCTCGCGGGTGCAGAGCATGCTCGGACATGGCGCCGTGCTCACCGCTGCGATCGGAGGCGGGCGCACCCTGCTCGACCGCCAGAGTCTGGTGGCGTGGGGGGACCGCATCGAGACGGCGAAGCCCGACGGTCTTCCCTGGCCGGGACAATTGCCCACCCCGACGCCCGGCACGGTGTTCGAGGCGCCCCAGCCGGCGATAGTGATCGACTCCGCGGGCAGTGCCGTCGACCTGGATGAGCGCGGAGTGCTCTCGGGTGTTCCCGCCAGGTTCTCCACCGATGGCCGCACCCTGCGTGCCGTTGCGGCCTGGGCCGGTCCCTGGATCATCGACGAGCGCTGGTGGGATGCCGACACCTTCCGCCGGGCGAGCCGGTTCCAGGTGGTGGACGATGCCGGGGTGGCCTGGCTGCTCGTGCTCGACAATCGCGTGTGGTGGGCCGAAGCGAGGTACGACTGATGGGGTGGAACAACCCGCCGATCCCCTGGTCCGAGTTCGAGAAGGCGCTATCCGACGTTCGGCGACCCCGGGAGGTGCCGGTGGGGGCGGATGGCGGCGACAGCCCCGGTTGGTCGCACAAGCGCGGCGCCTATGAGGCGCCGCCCGAGACCGTGCAGCCACCGGCGGGTGACCTGGTGCCGTACGCCGAATTGCACGCCCACTCGAGTTTCAGCTTCCTCGACGGGGCATCCTCTCCCGAGCAGTTGCTCGAGGAGTCCTCCCGGCTCGGGCTGCACGCCCTGGCGATGACGGATCACGATGGCTTCTACGGGGTGGTTCGCCTGGCTGAGGCGGCGGAGCAGCATCCGCAGATCGACACGGTCTTCGGTGCCGAACTCTCTCTCGGCCTCAGCCGGCCCCAGAACGGCGCCGCCGATCCGGAGGGCAGCCACCTGCTCGTGCTCGCCCGCCGCGAGGAGGGCTACCACCGGCTGGCCGGCGCGCTCACCGCGGCCCAACTCGCCGGGCTGGAGAAGGGGCGCCCGGTCTACGACCTCGACGAGCTCGCCACCCGGGCGGAGGGGCACTGGGCGATCCTCACCGGGTGCCGCAAGGGTGCCGTGCGGCAGGCTCTCGAGGAATCCCCCGCTGCCGCCACCCGGCAGATCGACCGGCTCGTCGACCTGTTCGGCCACGCCAACGTGATCGTCGAGCTCTTCGATCACGGCACCCCGCTCGCCAGCGACCACAACGATGCGCTCTTCGAGATCGCGGGGAGGCGCGGTCTCCAGGTGGTCGCCACCGGCAACGTGCACTACGCCAGGCCTGAGCAGTACCGGCTGGCATCGGCCCTTGCGGCAGTTCGTGCCCGTCGCAGCCTCGACGACATGGACGGCTGGCTGCCGGCATCCGGAGCGGCCCATCTGCGCTCCGGCGCCGAGATGGCTGCGCGATTCGCCCGCTATCCCGGGGCCGTCGAGCACACCGTCGTGCTCGCCGACGAGCTCTCATTCCAGTTGCGGCGGGCACGGCCCAAGCTGCCGAAACAGCAGGTTCCCGAGGGCCACACCCCGATGAGCTATCTCCGCCAGTTGGTCTGGGATGCCGTGCCGGTGCGCTACCCGCAGCTCGCCCCCTCGGAGCGCGACCGCATCGCCCACGAACTCGACGTGATCGAGGCGAAGGATTTCCCCGGCTACTTCCTCATCGTCTGGGACATCGTGAAGTTCGCGCGGGATCGCGGCATCCTCTGCCAGGGCCGCGGATCGGCCGCGAACTCCGCGGTCTGCTACCTGCTCAACATCACCGCCGTCGACCCGATCGGCTACAAGCTGCCCTTCGAGCGCTTCCTCTCGAGCATGCGGGAGGAGGAGCCCGACATCGATGTCGACTTCGACTCCAACCGGCGTGAGGAGGCGATCCAGTACGTCTACGAGAAATACGGTCGGCAGAACGCGGCACAGGTGGCCAACGTGATCCAGTACCGGCCCAAATTCGCGGTGCGGGATATGGCGAAGGCGCTCGGCGCGAGCCCGGGGCAGCAGGATGCGTGGTCGAAGCAGGTCGAGCGCCACGGCGCGCTGCTCTCGAGCGTCGACCACGACATCCCGGATGCGGTGACCAGCCTCGCCCTCGAGGCGTTGAAGCTCCCGAGACACCTCGGCATCCACTCCGGCGGCATGGTGCTCACCGATCGTCCCGTCGGCGAGGTATGCCCGATCGAGCACGGTCGCATGGACGGCCGGACGGTATTGCAGTGGGACAAGGACGACTGCGCCTGGATGGGGCTGGTCAAGTTCGATCTGCTCGGACTCGGCATGCTCAACGCCATCCAGCACACGTTCGATCTCGTGCGGGAGCACCTGGGCGAAGAGTGGGAGCTCGCCACGCTCCCCAAAGAGGAGCAGGGCGTCTACGACCAGCTCTGCCGCGCTGACTCGATCGGAGTGTTCCAGGTGGAGAGTCGGGCCCAGATGGGCCTGCTCCCCCGCTTGCAGCCGCGTAAGTTCTACGACCTCGTGGTGCAGATCGCGATGGTGCGGCCGGGTCCCATCCAGGGCGGGGCCGTGCATCCCTTCGTGCGGCGCAAGCTCGGCGAGGAGGCGATCACCTACCAGCATCCGAAGCTGAAGGAGCCGCTGGAGCGCACTCTCGGCATACCGGTGTTCCAGGAACAGCTGATGCAGATGGCCATGGCCGTGGGAGGCTGCAGCGCGGATGACGCTGACCTGCTGCGCCGCGCGATGGGATCCAAGCGCGGGCAGGAGAAGATCGCCTCGCTGAAAGTCACTCTCTACAAGGGCATGGCGAGCAACGGCATCGTGGGAGAGGTCGCCGACGACATCTACGCCAGGATCGAGGCCTTCGCCAACTTCGGTTTCGCCGAGAGCCACAGCCTCAGCTTCGGGTTGCTCGTCTACGCGAGCTCCTGGCTGAGACTGCACTATCCCGGGGCATTTCTGGCGTCGCTGTTGCGCGCCCAGCCCATGGGCTTCTATTCGCCGCTCTCCCTGGTGGCGGATGCCCGCAGGCACGGTGTCGAGGTGCGGCGTCCCGACATCCTGCGGTCGGGGTGGCAGCCGGGGCTCGAGGGGCTCGATACGGGCGCGGGGCGCCCTACTCGACCAACCGCCGCCGGCCGAGCAGCGAGCGCCAGCGAGCGTATCGAGACCACCTCACCACCGGCCGCGCCCACCGGCAGCGATTCCTGCCTCGACCCCGACCAGCCCCCGGTCGGCAGCTACGACCGCCACGCCCACTTCGACACCGACGACCACCGTCGTGACGGAGCCCTCGCGGTGCGACTCGGCCTCGCGGAGGTCACCGGTATCGGGGAGACCCTCGCGAAGAAGATCGTCACGGATCGAGAGGAGGGCGGAGACTTCACCGACCTCTCGAACCTCGTGCGCCGCGTGGGGCTCACCACCCCCCAGCTCGAGGCCCTTGCCGCGGCCGGCGCCTTCGAATCCCTCGGTCTCAGCATGCGGGAAGCGCTCTGGGCCGCGGGCGATGCCGCGCGGGATCGGGAGGAGTTTCTCGCCGGCAGCATGGTCTCCGTTCAACCGCCGCTGTTCTCCATGCCCAGCACCTCTGAGGTGCTCGCGTCCGACCTCTGGGCCACCGGCATCTCCCCCGACGATCATCCGCTCCGCTACCTGCGTGACTCGCTCCGGCAGCGCGGGGCTCTCCGCTCCGATGACCTGAAGACGGCGGAATCCGGCCGTCGCATCGAGGTGGGCGGCGTCGTGACCCACCGGCAACGACCCGCCACCGCGAGCGGCATCACCTTCATGAATCTCGAGGATGAGAGTGGGCTCGTCAACGTGATCTGCAGCGTCGGGGTGTGGAACCGCTACCGCCGTGTCGCCCGGGACTCCCCCGCGCTCATCGTGCGCGGCATTCTCGAGCGCTCGCCAGAGGGCGTCACGAACCTGCTTGCCGACCGTCTCGAAGCGTTGCCGATGTCGACCCGCACGGCCTCCCGCGACTTCCGCTGAACCTCGAGCGACCGAGAAACTCCGCGCCGCCGAAGACCTGCGCCGACGCCCTAGCGAGCACCCCGATTTCTCCCAAGCGAGAGGGCGGATGACTCGAACCAGACGCCTGCGGCAGGACCACCGTTGCACGACCCATCGCTCACGCCCGGGTTCTTCACCCAGAGCAGGGCATCGAGCGCCGTGGTTCCGGCGCTCACATGCGGGTTCTGGCCGAGGGCAGCGCCGGGCGGATTGCACCAGGCGCCCTGCCAACCGGCACCATTGCGCGAGACATCGATCACGAAATGAGTACCGCCGAGCAGCGCGCTCACCGAATCCGCGTAGCTTCGTTCGACGTCGACCCGTGAGAAATTGGCCACATTGGTGAAGAACCCGCGGGCGTACCGCACTCCCGCCGTCGACAGGCGCGATGCCATGACGGCGGGGGCAACCCAGTGGCTGTTCCCCCCATCGAGGTAGACGGGCACCCCGGCGTCGAAATAAATCTGTGCGACCTGGGCCAGCAGCTGAAGCCGTGCCCCGGCGACGGCGGCACAGCGCGGGTCGGCAAGCATCGCGATCGAATCGGGTTCCATCAACACGACCGCCGGATGCCCGCGGAGGATCGCGGCTATCGTCTGGTTCCACTGCACATAGGCGGCGTCGCCGAACCCACCCGCGGAATACCCACCGCAGTCGCGATCCGGAATGGCGTAGGTGACGAAGACCGGGGTGCTGCCGACGGCCGCCGATGCTGCGAGCATCCCGCGCAGTTTGGAACTGAGAAGGCTGGGGCTCCACCAGTCACCGAGCCAGGTCGCACTCGGCTGGGACGAGATCTGGCGCACGAGTGCGGCATCGGCGGTGCGACCGGATGCGGTGAGCTGAGCGGTCGCGGCTGACGCGAGAGTCTGCGGATTGGTCCAGAGTCCGCCGGGGAAGATCTCGGTGTTGGACGCCGAGCCCGGCCAGGTAGGGGGCGTCGTGGCTGCCGTAGCGGCCGGGCCGAGCCCGAGGAACCCGCTGACTGCGGTGCACGCCGCGACGATGAGCAGGACACTGCGAGGAGACCGCCCTCGACCGAACCTCGTAATGACCCTCGACATGCCGTGCCCCCGCACTCACGCCCGGCTTCGGACCCGATTCCCAAGCACGCTGGCGGCTCCATTCTGCGCGACTGTACCGCGGCAGGATCGCCCCAGTTCGGGGACGCGATCCTTCCCGGCGGATGGGCTGGGAGACTCGGCAGCCGGGCATGAGACGTCGGGAGAGCAGGGTTAACATGACCTGATGAACACTGCACAGAATCCCCTTTCCTCCGGGTTCGGAGCCAGAACGACAGCGGCGGAAGCCGTGGCCGGTATCGATCTGACGGGAAAGCTGGCCATCGTCACGGGCGGGTACTCCGGGCTCGGCATCGAGACGGTCGCCGCCCTCGTCGGGGCCGGAGCCACCGTGATCGTGCCGGCTCGCCGCCCGGAGGTGGCGCGCGACGCACTCGACGCACGCGGCCTTGCTGCGGTGGAAGTCGCTGCGCTGGATCTCGCCGACCTCGACAGCGTGCGGTCTTTCGCCGAAGACTTCCTCGCAACCGATCGCAGTATCGACATCCTGATCGACAACGCGGCGATCATGGCCTCCCCTGAGTTGCGGGTCGGCCCCGGTTGGGAGTCGCAGTTCGCCACGAACCACCTCGGACACTACGTGCTCGCGAACCTGCTCTGGTCCGCGCTGAAGCGGGACGGCGGCGCACGGGTGATCGCGCTCTCCTCCACCGGGCACAAGCTCTCAGCAATCCGTTTCGACGACCCACAGTTCGAGACCGGCTACGACAAGTGGCTCGCCTACGGGCAGGCGAAGACGGCGGACAGTCTCTTCGCCATACGACTCGATGCGCTCGGCGCCCCGTTCGGCGTGCGGGCCTTCGCGGTGCATCCCGGCGGCATCATGACGGAGCTGCAACGCCACCTCCCTCGCGAGGAGATGATCGCCTCCGGATGGATGACAGAGGACGGTACGGTGAACGATCGGTTCAAGACTCCCGAGCAGGGAGCAGCCACCTCGGTCTGGGCCGCGACATCGCCGCAGCTGGAGGGCAAGGGCGGGGTGTACCTGGAGGACTGCGACATCGCCGAGCCGACCGCTGCTGGCACCCCAGAGGCCCGGGTTCGCGGGGTCGATGCTCACGCGATCGATCCGGCGGACGCCGCGCGGCCGTGGGCCCTCTCCGCCGAGCTCACCGGCGTCGACGCGTTCGCCGGCTAGCGACAGAGCTCAGCTGCGCAGGCCTCGTCGCAACAGATCGATGCGGGCCTGCAGCTGCGAGACGCTCGCCTGCGGCACCGCCGGCCCACCGGCCATCCGGCGCAACTCGGCGTGGATGATGCCATGCGGCTCCCCGGTTCCCTTCGCCCGCATCCCGACGAGGCTGTTGAGCAGCGCCCGCTGCTCCTTCAGGTTGCGGTAGAGAGGCACGATCTCGGCATCCGCCCCGGCCTCGTCCGTCTGGCGCTGGCGGTCGCCGATCCGCCGGGCCTGACGCTGCTGACGGTGACGAAGGAGTTCCTTCACCTGATCGGGCTCCAGAAGCCCGGGAATGCCGATGAAATCGAGCTCCTCGAGGCTGTCCGGCACGGCGCCGGCGCCGAATTCGTCTCCGTCGAACAGCACCCGGTCGAAGGCGGCCTCGGAGCCGAGGGCCTTGAAGTCGAACAGCAGCGCGTCCCCGGAGGCCGATTCGACCCGGTTCGCCTCATCGGCAGCGTCATCGTCGAGCAGGATCTCCTCCAGGCCCTCGCCCGCATCCCGGTCGAGGGCGTGGTCACGCTGCAGCTCCATCGCGGAGGCGAGCCCGAGCAGTGATGGCACGCTCGGCAGGAAGATCGACGCTGTCTCACCTCTGCGCCGGGTTCGCACGAAACGACCGATTGCCTGGGCGAAGAAGAGCGGCGTCGAGGCGGAGGTCGCGTAGACGCCGACACCGAGGCGAGGGATGTCGACCCCTTCCGACACCATGCGCACCGCCACCATCCAGCGCGAGTCGGATGCCGCGAACTGGGCGATCCGGTCGCTCGCCGCCTTCTCGTCGGAGAGCACGATCGTCGGCGCCTCCCCGGTCACCTTCTCGAGGATGTCGGCATAGGCCCGTGCGGCGTAATGGTCAGTGGCGATGACGAGGCCGCCGGCATCCGGAATGCCGTGACGCACTTCGGTGAGGCGGCGGTTCGCCGCCTTCAGCACTGCGGGCACCCACTCGCCCTCCGGATCGAGCGCTGTTCGCCAGGCCTGGGCGGTGATGTCCTTGGTGTCGCCCTCCCCGAGTCGGGCCTCCATCTCGTCCCCGGTGCGGGTGCGCCAGCGCATCCGGCCCGCGTAAGCGAGGAAGATCACCGGGCGCACGACGCCGTCGGCCAACGCCCGTCCGTAGCCGTAGGCGTAGTCGGCCTGAGACGTGCGGATGCCATGCTCGTCCGGGTAGTAGGTCACGAACGGGATCGGCGAGGTGTCCGACCGGAAGGGCGTGCCGGTGAGGGAGAGGCGTCGAGTCGCCGGCTCGAACGCCTCCCGGATGGCGTCTCCCCAGCTGAGCGCATCCCCGCCGTGGTGCACCTCGTCGAGGATCACCAGCGTGCGTCCACCCTCGGTCATCGACCGATGGAGAGCCGCACGGGTCGCCACCTGGGCGTAGGTGACCGCCACCCCATGGAAGTGTTTTCCGGCCCATCCCTGGGCATTCTTGAAGCCCGGATCGAGGCGCACTCCCACGCGGTGCGCCGCATCCGCCCACTGGCGCTTCAGGTGTTCCGTCGGGGCCACGACGGTCACGCGATCGATCTTGCGCTGCGCGAGCAGCTCGGTGACGAGCCGGAGCGCGAAGGTGGTCTTACCGGCGCCAGGGGTCGCGGCGACGAGAAAGTCCTTCGGCTCGCGCAGGAAGTACTCGGCGATCGCCTCCTGCTGCCAGGCGCGGAGCTTGTCCGCGGTGCCGCGCGCGGCCCGTTCGGGGAATGACGGGGAGAGGTGCTCCGCTGCCGAGGTGCCCACCTGGGGTCCGAAGGGCTGCGGGTTGGTCATCAGTCGAGCTTAACCGCGACGGGCGACCTCGCTGTGCCCGCGCGCCACGAAAAGGTCCCCCCGCCAGAAGGCGAGGGGACCGGTGTTTCTCAGCGCAGGATTACGCGCGGCTCCGCGACCCGCGGGTGACGAGGCCGTAGATGAGCAGTACGACGATCGAACCGAGGATCGCGATGACCCAGGTACGGATGTCGAAGAATCCACCCATTGCGACGCCGAAGATGGCGCTGGCGAGGAAGCCGCCGAGCAGTGCGCCCACGACGCCGAGGACCAGGGTGATGATCCAGCCGCCACCCTGCCTACCCGGGAGGATTGCCTTGGCGATGGCCCCGGCGATGAGTCCCAGAATGATCCAACCGATGATTCCCATGGTTTTCTCTCCAAAAAGTCGTGATGTGGTCATTCGGATCTCGAATGCCGTTGGATACTCTGCCATTCCCCCTTTTGGGGGACAAGGGCCTTGACTCTCAGCACATTCCCTGTATTGGTGCGGTTTGGCGTGCCGGGCGCACCTGATGCAGGGTAGAACCATGACTCAGCAGCATCCCTGGTCCCGCTACGTCGCGCTCGGCGATTCCTTCACCGAAGGCTCAGGGGATCCGGAACCGCGCAGTCCCGGGGGTAACCGCGGGTGGGCCGACCGGGTGGCCGAAGTGCTCAGCGAGCAGACCGAGGACTTCGCGTATGCCAATCTGGCGATTCGCGGTCGGCTCCTGCGCCAGATCCTCGACGAGCAGGTGGACGTCGCGCTCGCACTCCGCCCCGACCTCATCTCCATCTCAGCCGGGGGCAACGACATCATCCGCCCCAACACCGACCCCGATCGGCTCGCGACCATCCTCGAGGCCGGGGTCGCTCGACTCCGGGCGGATGGCGCGACTGTTGTGCTCTTCGACGGCCCGGACATCGGCATGACCCCGGTGCTCAATCGCTCCCGGGGAAAGGTCGCTATCTACAACGAGAACCTGCGAGCGATCGCGCTTCGGCACGACCTCGTCGTCGCAGACATGTGGGCGCTGAGAGAATTGAAGGATCCGCGCATGTGGGCGCCGGATCGGCTGCATTTCTCCCCCGTGGGACATACCGCCATTGCGCGGATGGTGCTGGAGGCACTCAATGTTCAGAACGACCTCCAGCCCTACCACCCCGAGCCCTTGGTGCGGGCTCCGTGGCGCCAAGCCCGCGTCGAGGACATGGGCTGGGCGCGGGAGTACCTCGTGCCGTGGGTGTTGCGGCGCATCCGCCACCAGTCATCGGGAGACGGCATCACACCAAAGCGACCGGATGCCGGTCCCTACCGCAGCAGAACGACGACCGACTAGCGTCCGAACTGGGTGGCCGCCGGGCAGTCGAACGGGTCGCCGCCGGCCGAGAGGCCCACGCGGTTGAGGTAGGCGATGACGATGCCGTAAGACTCGGTCAGGCTGGTCTCGGTGTAGAGGATGTTGTGCGAGTCGCAGTATTCCTTCGCGATCTCCCGGGCCTTGGCGAGATGCGGTCGCGGCATATTCGGAAACAGGTGGTGCTCGATCTGGTAGTTGAGGCCGCCCATGAAGGTGGTGGTTCCGAGCCCCGTGATGTTGCGCGAGGTGAGCACCTGGCGGCGAAGGAAGTCGACCTTGCTGTCGTGGGGCAGGATCGGCATTCCCTTGTGGTTGGGGGCGAAGGACGCTCCCATGTAGAGGCCGAAGACCCCGACCTGCACGCCGATGAAGGCGAAGGCCATTCCGAGCGGAAGGAAGGCGAAGATCACGGCGAGATAGAGGGCGATTCGCGGAACGAGCATGCTGATCTCGGTCCACCGACGGTCGACCTTCTCGCGCCCGAACACGGTCTTGAATCCGAGGATATGCAGGTTGATCCCCTCAAGCAGCAGTGCGGGGAAGAAGAGGTAGCCCTGGCGGCGGGTGGCCCAGGCATAGAGACCCTTGGCACGCGCGGCATCCTCGGGGATGAAGGAGACGAAATCCCGCTCGATGTCGGTGTCCTTGCCGATCACGTTCGGGTTCGCGTGGTGGCGGCTGTGCTTGGTCATCCACCAGGAGTAGCTGATGCCGACGAAGAGGTTGGCCAGCGCGCGGCCGGCGATGTCGTTGGCCTTGCCGGATTCGAAGACCTGGCGGTGTGCGGCCTCGTGGGCGAGGAAGGCGTACTGGGTGAGGATGATGCCGAGCGCTCCGGCGATGAGCAGTTGGTACCAGCTGTCGCCCAGCAGGATGAACCCGGTGATCGCTCCACCGAGTGCGACGGTGATGAGGGAGAACATCATCACGTAGAAACCCGTGCGGCGGCGAAGGAGGCCGGCATCGCGAACGGTGCGAAGGAGCGAGGAGTACTCGGTGGTCGGATTGGAGCGGGAGCCGCCGGGCTTCGTCTTCGTGAAAGACACCACCGGTGCCACGGATGCATCGCTCACGATACCTCGATTCGAAATGACTTCCCAGTCGGGGTAGAACGAGCGGGTGCTCCAAAGGATGGTTTTACCCTAAGGGCAAAGCCTGTGAGAGGCGTGCATTTATGCCCGAATGAGCATACACGGCGCGTCTCGAGGATCCCTCCGATCGGTTACGGCAGAAGCAGTGTCGGGTTGCCCAGCCGCCACAACGGCCCTGGATCCACGAGGCGGCGGTCGAGCGTGAGCGGAACCCGCACGGACTGGCGGCCCGCCGTGAAGGTCACCGTGCCCGCCGATCCAGCGCGTTGCCCCACTGTCGCCGGGAACGCGGCTATCACTGCAGTCACCGGGGTGTTGCTCCAGACGAGTACCGAGGCGGTCTTCGTCGAGACCGCCCGCACCTTCTGCGACCAGGCCGTCGTGAAGTTCGCAAAGGGCTGCCCCTTCTTGGCGAGGGTGATCACGTGGAATCCGGCCTTCACCCCGGCGAGGAGAGTGGTGACCGTGGCGTCCACCGTCTTGTGATCGGTCGCCCCCACGACTGCACCCACCACCGTGACGCTGTGGCCGGCATACTCATACCGGGCGGCGAAGAGGAGATTGGACGATCCGTTGAGCGTGCCCGTCTTGATGCCGTCGACCCCGAGTCGGCCGAGCAGCGTGTTCGTGTTGGCGAAGGTCCCCACTCCGGCCTGGGTCATCGAGGGGGTCGAGACGATCTGGGAGATCACCGGATTGGCGAGGGCGAGCTTGCCGATCTCGACCAGGTCGGCGGCAGTGCTCACGTTGCCCGGGTTGATGCCCGTCGGCTCGACGATCGTCGTGTGGTCGAGACCGTGCGAGCCGAGCCAGGCCGTCACCGCTATCTGGAACGCGCCCCGCGAGCCGAAGGCCCAGCCGGTGAGGGCATCCGCATAGTTGTTCGCCGAGGCGACGAGCGTGACCCGCATCAGATCGAGCTGGCTGATCGTGGAACCGGCCGCCAGCGGTTTGGTCTCGCCGTTGAGTGCCACGTATTTGGCGCGGAGAGCGGCGTCCGCCGCCGTGAAGGTGATGGTGGGGCCCGAATCCCCGGGTGACAGCGGCTTCGCCTCGAGCACCACGAGGCTGGTGACGATCTTGCTGATGCTGGCGATCGGCAGCGGCGACGTGCTGCCGGCGGAGGCGGATGCCTCCGGGTAGCCGATCACCCCGACAGCACTGGCTCCATAACTGGGCAGCTCAGGAGACGCGGCGATGCGATCGGGAGCGCTGTATGGGAGCACCCGGGGGGCGGTGGATCCGAGCGGAGCAAGCAGAGTCAGCGGCAGATAGATGCCAAGGGCGATGACGAGCGCTGATGTAGAGAAGAGCACGGCTCGGCGACGCAGGATCACCCGGCGGCTGGGACGGCGACGAACCGGTGGCGCGGGGGGCTCATTCACCGACATACAGCCATGCTACTTTTCGCCGCACGCATAGTCCCGATCACCGCACCCGAAGCGCCCACAGCGCGACCGCACTCGCTGACGCGACGTTCAGCGAATCGACTCCGTGGAGCATCGGGATGGTGACGACGGTATCGGCGTGAGAGACGGCATCCCTGCTCAGTCCGTCCCCTTCCGTGCCGAGGAGCAGCGCGAGCTTCTCTGGAGGGTTCTCGGCGAGCACATCGAGACCGACCGCGGTGTCGGAGAGGGCGAGGGCCGCCAGGTGGAATCCCGCTTCTTTGAGCACCTCTGCCGCTTCCGGCCACTCGGGAAGCCGTGTCCAGGGCACCTGCAAGACGGTCCCCATGCTCACCCGAACGCTGCGGCGATACAGTGGATCGGCGCAGCGCGGCGTCACCAGTACGGCATCCGCTCCGAGGCCCGCTGCCGCCCGGAAGATCGCTCCGACGTTCGTGTGATCAACGACATCCTCGATCACGACGACTCGCCGGGCACCGTCGATCACCTCGAGCACCGGCCTCAGGGGCGGGCGATGCATTGCGGCGAGGGCACCACGATGCAGGTTGAACCCGGTGAGCTTCTCGAGCAACCCGGGAGCGCCGACGAAGATCGGCACGTCGAAGGGGGCGAGCAGTGCCTCCATCTCTGGCAGCCACTGCTCCTGCACGAGAATGGATCTCGGCCGATGGCCCGCCGCTATCGCCCGCGTGATCACCTTCGATGATTCGGCGATGTAGAGCCCGCCCGCCGGTTCGCTCAGGCGCCGAAGCGCCACATCGGTCAGTCCCGAATAGTCGGAGAGGCCGGGGTGCTCGAGGTCGTCGATGCGAACGATGTGCATGGAACTCCTGCCGCCGTATCCGGCGTCGTGATGGGGATGGGGGAAGAGGGGCGGCAAACACTGCCAGCAATCGGAAACATATCCGAAAACTCGATTGTTTACTCTGAAGTAGGAGCGTGTGCGCCACCCGGGTGAAACACGGCGAAACGAAACGAAAGAGGTGCTGCTGATGACCGGTGCCGCCCTTCGCGATTGGCCGTTGGCCACCTCCGCCGAGCTGGACACCGCCGCCGATGCCCTGCGCGGACGAACGATCGCCGTGCTCACCGGCGCAGGAATGAGCACCGATTCCGGGATTCCGGACTACCGCGGTGACGGCGCTCCCCCGCGCAACCCGATGACCTTCCAGCAGTTCCTGAAGGATGCGGAATATCGCAAACGGTATTGGGCGGGAAGCCACCTCGGGTGGAAGCGATTCGATGGTGCGCTGCCGAACGACGGTCACCGCACTCTGGCCGAGCTGGAGACCGCCGGAATCGTCAATGGCATCATCACCCAGAACGTCGACGGGCTGCACTTGAGAGCCGGGTCGCAGCGGGTCGTCGACCTTCACGGCACCATGGATCGCGTGCGGTGCCTCACCTGCGGCCAGACCTTCGCCCGGTCGGATGTCTCGGAGCGCATCACCCGCGCGAACGAGTGGCTCGATGCACCAGACTCCTTCGAACTCGGTCCCGACGGTGACGTGGAGTTCACCCAGATCGCGGACTTCGTCACCCCGGACTGCACGGTCTGCGGCGGAGTCCTCAAGCCGGACATCGTCTTCTTCGGTGAGTTCATCCCCACCGAGAAGTTCTCGGAGGCGAGCGCGCTCCTGCAGTCGGCCGGCGCGCTTCTGATCGCCGGATCATCCCTCGTCGTCAATTCGGGCATCCGGTTGCTCGACCAGGCATCCAAGCGCCGGCTTCCCGTGGTCATCGTGAACCGCGGGGTCACCAAGGGCGATCCGCGCGCGACCGTTAAGATTGACGCGGGCACCTCGGAGACCCTCGCCGAACTCGCGCTCCGCCTCACCGCCTGACCGCCGTCGGTCGGGCAGACGGGCCGGGCACCCGGGCCCACCGACCGCCGAAGGACCTGCGCGCATGACACTGATCTACCTCGTGCGGCACGGCGAAACCGATTGGAACCGCGCTCGTCGCATCCAGGGCAGCACCGACATCCCCCTCAATGACACGGGGCGTGCGCAGGCGGCGCGATCCGGGCACCTGCTCGCCCGGCGGACCTGGGACGGGATCGCCTCCAGTCCACTCTCCCGTGCCTTCGAAACCGGAGCGATCATCGCGAGGGAGGTGGGCATCGCGGCGGAGGAGATCGAGGTGCTCGAAGACCTGGTCGAACGCCGCTACGGCGAAGCAGAGGGGCTCGACGACCGAGAGCTCGTGCAGCTGTTCCCCGGAGACTCCCCCGTTCCCGGGCGGGAGCGTCGGGAGGATGTCGCCGCCCGCGTCATCCCCGCGCTCGTCGCCCTCGCCGAACGGCACGAGCGTGATCGTCCCGAGGGGTCGCCGGATGCCCGGCTCATCGTCACGACCCACGGTGGGGTCATCCGCACCGTGCTGAACCATGTCTCACCGCAGGCGAAGTACCACCGTGGCATCCCGATCACCAATGGATCGGTGCACAGCTTCCGTCATGTGAACGGCACGATCGAACTCGTGCTGTTCAACGATCCGATCGACGTCGAGTCGATCGCCGACGATTGCGTGGACTTCGACGAACAGAATGCCGTGGAGTATCGGGAACTGGGCTCGGAGCCGCGCGTTCAGTGATCGGCCGCGGTGCGGGCCGGGACCATCTCGCTGAGCAGCGCGAGTAGACGTCTCGCCGATTCGTCCCAGCTGAAATCCGCCACCCGCGCCCGGGATGCCTCGCTGCGGCGTCGCCACTCCCCCGGCTCCTCGAGCGAGCGCACCGCGGCGGCGAAGGCTGCCGGGTCGGAGTGCTCGAAGTAGACCGCGGCCTCGCCACCCACCTCGTGGAACAACGGAATATCGCTGAGTACGAGCGGCACGCCAGCGGCCTCGCCCTCGATCAGGGGGATCCCGAACCCCTCGTCCCAGCAGGCCGTGACCATCGCCGCGGCATCCACGAGCGCATCGAGGTATTCCTCATCGGTCACTCCGTCGTCGAAGCGGATCGAGCCCTCTGGCGCGAGGGAAGCGATGCGCTCCCGATCCTCGGGGCTGATCCTCGACAGCAGACGAAGGGTGTAGCCCGGAAGATGATGCATGCCGCGGGCGAGGGTCTCCACGTTCTTGTTCGGCTGGAAGGTGCCCATGTAGACGAGCGTCTTCGAGCGGGGTTCCGCCAGTTGAGGCACGCCGGAATCGTCGACCCCCGGCCTGATCACGGTGAGGGGACGTTTCGTGAGGCGGGCCTCGATCATCTCGCGCTCGCAGTTGTAGGAACCGGTGACCACCGCATCCGCACGGCTGAGTACCGCACGCTGCGGCCAATACGTCAGATAGAAGGCCCGCCAGATGGCGCGCACGTACCAGCTGTATCCGGCGGGAATCTGGGTGATTCGATAGAAGACCATGTCATGCACGGTGAGGACGAGCTTGTAACGCCGTCCGGTCGCACCCATCGTCTGCATCGGACTGAAGACGACATCCGGCTTCCATCTATTGAGGGAGAGCATGCCGATGAATGGCTCGAGTGCGCTGGTTCCCGGCCGACCCTTCACCCACGGCAGATCCGGGAGCAGTGCGAGCTGGCGTTCGTCGCTGATCAGCATGGTGACCGGGTGCAGCCGGGAGAAGGCTTCGACCAGGCCCGCTGTGTACCGGCTGATGCCATCGTGGCGCACGAACCGGGTGTAGCGGCAGTCGAAGATCACCTTCACGGTGCGCTGGGTTCCGCGCCGGACTCGATGTTGCTCTGCACGGTAGTCGCCTCGGGCGGAAGGTCGCCGAACAGGCCCTGTTCGACGAGGAAGCTGTGGATGGCGGCGGCGGCGAGCCCGGGCACCTCGTAGTGGATGAGGTGACCGACACCCATGAGCAGCTCGAGGCGGGCATCCGTCATGCTCTCCACGAGGTCGCGGTGCGCCTGCACGGGAGTGATGTCGTCCAGTTCGGCGGCCACAAGAAGCGTCGGCACCGTGATGCCGTCAGAATAGGTGCTGACGTCAGAGGCCACCGAGGCCTCGAATGCTTCGACGACCGAGTCACGACTGGCGAAATTGTTGAAGTAGGTGTGGTGCTGGTAGTGGATCCAGCGGCGCAGCTCTCGATCTTTCGTCTTGGCGAGCACCGAGCTCATGAACTGGACGACGATCCATCGCTTGAGCAGGAACTCACCGACGCGGTCGGGCAGCAGGCCGGCGAGGCGGTAGAAGGCGACAGTGAGTTTCGTCGCCGTCTTGCTCGGGCCCTCGAGCCCGGAGGTGGAGATCGGATTCACGAGGATGAGGGCGGGCGTCTTCAGACCGTCCGCCACCGCCTTCGACGAGATGATCGTGCCGAACGAGTGCCCGAGGGTCACGGCGGTGCCGGTCAAGCCGAGGGCGTCCACGAAGGCGGTGAGCCACTTGGCGAAGCCGTCGATCGAATGAGGCACCTCGGTGAGGGGGGTGGACTCGCCGAAACCGGGCATGTCCGGGCCGATCCAGCGGATGCTGGGCAACTGGGCGATCACCGGCTCGAGCCCGTGATGCTCGCCGCGGTAGCCGTGTGCGATGACGATCGTGAGGGCTGCATCGACCGGTCCGTATACCCAATAGCGGGTCGTGCTGCCGAGGATCACTATCTCATGGCGCTCGATCGGCATCCGGGCGAGCAATTCGGCGTAAGGGGAGTGAACAGACATTGTCTCGATTCTACGGATACGAAGTTACGCGGGCGTTTCACACACGCGCCTAGACTTGACGGGCTCGATAAAACTCCACGTCGATTCCGATGCCTACCCTGCTCTCGAGAGGAGCACTGTGAGCTTTACCGCCCCCATCCAACTGCCCGGACTGACCCTCGATCCGCAGTGGTATCGGCGTTCCGTCTTCTACGAGGTGATGGTCCGATCCTTCGTCGACAGCAACGGGGACGGCTCGGGAGACCTTCAGGGCCTGCTCTCCAAGCTCGACTACCTGCAATGGCTCGGTATCGACGCCCTCTGGCTGCCGCCCTTCTACCAGTCGCCGTTGCGCGACGGTGGTTACGACGTCTCCGACTTCCGCGCCATCCTTCCCGAGTTCGGCACCCTCGATGAGTTCAAGGACCTGGTCACCAAGTCCCACGAGCGCAACATGCGCATCATCATCGACTATCCGCTGAACCACACCTCAGACCAGCACGAGTGGTTCCAGCAGTCCCGGTCCGACCCGGAGGGGCCCTACGGGGACTACTACGTCTGGAGCGACACAGACGAGCGGTATCCGAACATCCGGGTGATCTTCGTCGACACAGAAGAGTCCAACTGGACCTTCGACCCGGTTCGACGCCAGTTCTTCTTCCACCGGTTCTTCTCTCACCAGCCTGACCTCAACTTCGAGAACCCCGCAGTTCAGGATGCCGTCATGGACGTCATGCGATTCTGGCTCGACCTCGGAGTCGACGGCATCCGCCTCGACGCGATTCCCTACCTGTTCGAATCCGAGGAGGGCAACGGAGAGGGAGAGGCGCCGACGCACGACTACATCAAACGGGTGCGGGCGATGTTCGACGAGGAATTCCCCGGCCGCATCATGGTGGCGGAGGCGAACCAGTGGCCGCGAGAGGTCGCCGCTTTCTTCGGAACCGAGGAAGAGCCGGAGTGTCACATGGCCTTCGACTTCCCGGTCATGCCGCGCATCTTCTACTCGCTCCGCTCGCAGAACGCGGCGGAGCTCACCCGGATCCTCGCCGAGACCACGGACATCCCCGAGGGCGCGGGATGGGGTGTCTTCCTCCGAAACCACGACGAACTCACCCTGGAGATGGTGTCGGAGGAGTACCGCCAAGCCATGTACGGCTGGTACGCCTACGACCCGCGGATGCGATCGAACATCGGCATCCGCCGGCGCCTTGCTCCCCTGCTCGACAATTCCCGCGCCGAGCTCGAACTGGCCCATGCGCTGCTCTTCAGCCTCGCCGGTAGCCCTTTCCTGTACTACGGCGACGAGATCGGCATGGGTGACAACATCTGGCTGCCGGACCGGGATGCCTCGCGCACGCCCATGCAGTGGACTCCCGACCGCAACGCCGGCTTCTCCTCCGCAGACCCGGGCAAGCTCTACCTCCCGGTCGTGCAGTCGCTGGTCTACAACTACAACCTCACGAACGTCGAGTCGCAGCTAGCGCAATCCCGGTCACTACTGCACTGGGTGCGCAACGTGATCCACGTGCGCAAGGCCCACCCGACCTTCGGACTCGGGAGCCTCACGGTGCTCGAAACCAACCACGAGTCGGTGCTGGCCTTCGTGCGCTCCTACCCGGGATCGGGCACCCAGTTCGGCGACTCCGCAGAGGACGTGTTGTGCGTCTTCAGCTTCGCCCACAACCCGATCGCGGTCACCATCAAAGCGGAACAGTTCGCCGGATCTGCCCTGTACGACCTGTTCGGCGGCGGGGAATTCCCCGCCTTCACCGAAAACGGCGACATCACGCTCACGCTCGGAACCCAGAGTTTCTACTGGCTTCACGTCGGGTCGCCGAGCCCCGCCGGTGGTCGGCCCTGAGTGCGACTGGTGGATGCCGCACATGACACTGCAGCGGGTGACCCCGGCAATCGCACCGAGGCATGGTTCGACCGCCTCGGCGTGTTCGACCTCGAGACCACGGGGATAGACACCGAAACCAGTCGTATCGTCTCCGCCTATGTCGGAGTGGTGGATGCCCAGGGAATGCCCAAGGGCGTGTCCTGGCTCGCCGATCCCGGCGTCGAGATCCCCGCGCAGGCTGCGGCGGTTCACGGCATCACCACAGAGCGGGCGCGAGCCGAGGGTCGGGATGCCGCTGAGGTCGTCGCAGAGATCGTGGCGGTGCTGCGCGCGCTCCTGGCCCAGGGGGTGCCGATAGTGATCTACAACGCCGCCTACGATCTGACGCTGCTCAACCGGGAATGCCTCCGCTACGGCATCGAACCGCTCGACGATCCGCTGCCCATCATCGATCCCCTCGTGATCGACCGCGCGATGGACCGCTACCGCAAGGGCAAACGAACCCTCGAGGTGGCGGCGGAGTACTACGGCGTCGAGCTCATGGACGCCCACGATGCGCAAGCGGATGCCGTTGCGGCCGGACGGGTCGCCCAGGCCATCGCCCGCAAGTATTCGGACACGCTGGGGCAGGATGCGACGCTCGTGCATACCAACCAGGTGACCTGGGCGGCCGACAGCGCCACGAGTTTCCAGGACTACATGCGCCGCACCAAAGACCCGGCCTTCGTCGCGGACGGGGCCTGGCCGCAGCGCTGAGGCCACGCTGCTGAAGCCGCAGTGCTGAAGCCGCAGTACTGAAGCCGCAGTGGGGCCAAGCACGACAGAGGGCGACCGGCCGAAGCCGATCGCCCTCTGTGATGAGTGTTGGTGCTCGCTACGCGCCGAAGCCCTTGTAACGCGAGTTGAACTTCTCGACGCGCCCTGCGCTGTCCAGGATGCGCTGCTTGCCCGTGTAGAACGGGTGCGAGGCCGAGGAGATCTCCACGTCGATGACGGGGTAGGTCACGCCGTCGAGGTCGATCGTCTTGTCGCTCTTGACGGTCGAGCGGGTGAGGAAGGTCTCGCCGCTCGCGAGATCGCGGAAGACAACCGCGCTGTAGTCGGGGTGGATGTCAGTCTTCATCGTAGATTCCTAGGTGTTGGGAAGGGTGAGGGAAAAAGTCGGCACGAGGGCCAAGGGATTACATTACCAGAAGTGGTGCGGGCTAGGCGGACTGCGCGGCGCGGGCCGTGAATCGACCGTCGCGCTCTTCTACCTCGAGCGCGAGTCCGAAAGCCTCGGTCAACTTCTCCGAGGTGATCACCTCGCCGATCGGGCCGGCCGAAGTGATGCGACCGTGGGACAGCAACAGAGCGTGACCGAAGCCAAGAGGGATCTCTTCCACGTGATGAGTGACCATCACGATCGCCGGAGCCTGCTCGGCTCGCGCATAGCCGCCGAGCAACTCGAGAAGCTCCTCCCGGGCGCCGAGGTCGAGGCTCGCGGCCGGTTCGTCGAGCAGCAGGAGTTCCGGATCGGTCATCACCGCACGGGCGATCTGCACCCGCTTCTGCTCCCCATCGCTCAGCTGCCCGAACCGACGATCCTCGAGGTGGTCGAGCTTCCATTCGGCGAGCACCCGCTGGGCACGGCGGGTGTCGATGTCTTCGTAGTCCTCGTTCCAGCGACCCGCGACGGCATAGGCGGCGGTGAGCACCACATCCAGCACCCGCTCCGTGGCGGGGATGCGCCGAGCCATCGCCGTGGAGGCGAAGCCGATGCGCGGCCTCAGGTCGAACACGTCGGTGCGACCGAGCGTGGTATCCAGGATCTTCACGACTCCGGAGCTGGGATGGATCATCGCCGACGCAAGCTGCAGCAGAGTGGTCTTGCCCGCGCCGTTGGGTCCGAGGATGACCCAGCGCTGGTCGTCCTCCACTGTCCAATTGACGGAATCGAGGATGTGGTTGCCTTCTCGGACGACGGAGACGTCGGAAAGCTGGAGAACGCTGGCCATGCCTCAACCCTACCTTCGCCGCCGCAGCATTCTCGGCAGCGCCACAGCGCGGGCGGCCGTGCTGCGCGGCGTCGAGTATCAGAGCAGTGAGCGGTAGATCTCCTGGGTCCGCTGGGAAATGCGGTCCCAGCCGAAGTCCCGCTCGGCCCGGAGCCGGCCGGCCTCGCCCATCTGCCGGGCGGATTCGGGATCGGTCACGACTTCGGTCAGCGCCCGCGCGAGATCGGCGACGAACTGCTCAGGATCGAGCGGCGTTCCCGTGCCATCCTCCGCCTGGGCTATCGGCACCAGACGACCGGTGACCCCGTCGTCGATGACCTCGGGGATGCCCCCGGTGGCCGTGCCGACGACGGCGGCGCCGCAGGCCATGGCTTCGAGATTGACGATGCCGAGTGGCTCGTAGATGGAGGGGCAGACGAACGTCGTCGCGGCGGTGAGCACTGCCGAGAGGTCGTGCCGGCTCAGCATCTCCTCGATCCAGACGACCCCGGTGCGGGTCTGCTGCAGTTCGGCGACTCCGGCTCGAACCTCGGCCATGATCTCCGCGGTATCGGGGGCGCCGGCGCACAGCACGAGCTGCACGTCCGAAGGAAGCAAAGCTGCCGCCCGAAGGAGGTATGGCAGACCCTTCTGGCGGGTGATGCGACCGACGAACACCACGGAGGGACGGTCGGGATCTATTCCGAGCGAACGAACCAGCTCCTCGTCCCGCACCGGATGCCACGACTCGAGGTCGATGCCGTTGTGCACCACGGAGACCTTCGCCTCGTCGAGCATGGGATAGGACCGCAGGATGTCTCGGCGCATCCCGTGGCTCACCGCGATGACGGCATCCGCGGAGGTGAACGCGTCGCGCTCGATCCAACTCGAGACGCGATACCCGCCGCCGAGCTGCTCGGCCTTCCAAGGGCGAAGCGGCTCGAGGCTGTGGGCGGTGACCACGTGGGGGATTCCGTGGAGCAATTGCGCGATATGACCGGCACCGTTGGCGTACCAGGTGTGCGAGTGCACGAGGTCTGCCCCGGCGACGTCCTGGGCGATCTCGAGATCGACCCCCAGGGTGGCGAGCGTCGGGTTCGCATGGGCAAGCCCCGGGGGCACGTCGTAGGAGTAGACGTCTGGCTCTTCCCTCGGCTTGCCGAACGCGCGCACCACGACATCGATGTCGAGACGAAGCGCTTTCACGAGCTCGGTGACGTGCACGCCGGCACCGCCGTAGATCTCTGGCGGGTATTCCCTGGTAATCAGATCGACTCTCACAGGGGAAACGCTAGCGCGGTTCGCGCACCGACGCACCGCGATCGGTCCTCTACTGTTGTCACATGGCATCGAAGAAGATCTTTGGCATTGTTCTCGCCGGCGGAGAGGGCAAGCGCCTCATGCCGCTCACCGCCGACCGCGCAAAGCCGGCAGTCCCGTTCGGCGGCAATTACCGGTTGATCGACTTCGCCCTGTCGAATCTCATCAATTCCGGTCTTCGGCAGATCGTCGTTCTCACCCAGTACAAGTCGCACAGTCTCGACCGTCATGTGTCGCAGACCTGGCGCCTCGACGGGATCACCGCCTCGTATGTGGCATCCGTTCCCGCGCAGCAGCGACTGGGCAAGAGATGGTTCGCGGGATCCGCCGACGCCATCCTGCAGAGCCTCAACCTGCTGCGCGACGAGAAGCCAGACATCGTGGTCGTCGTCGGCGCAGACCACGTCTATCGCATGGACTTCAGCCAGATGATCGAGGCGCACATCGCCTCGGGCGCCGGGGTCACCGTCGCGGCCATCCGCCAGCCGATCTCCCTCGCTGACCAGTTCGGTGTGATCGAGCTCGACCCGGAGGATCCGACCCGCATCGCGCAGTTCCTCGAGAAGCCGAAGAACGCGGTCGGGCTCGCGGACTCCCCCAACGAGGTGCTCGCCTCGATGGGCAACTACATCTTCGACGCCGACATCCTCATCGACGCGGTGCTGCGCGATGGTGAGCTCACCACCTCCAATCACGACATGGGCGGCGACATCGTGCCCGACTTCGTCTCGCGGGGCGATGCGGCCGTCTACGACCTGAATCGGAATGAAGTGCCTGGCGCGACCGACCGTGACCGCTACTACTGGCGTGACGTCGGAACGATCGAGTCTTTCTTCGACGCACACCAGGACCTGATCTCTGCGCTGCCGATCTTCAACCTCTACAACAGCGAATGGCCGATCTTCAGCCAGCAACTCAATTCGCCGCCGGCCAAGTTCGTGCGCGACTCCAAGGGCAACCTCGGAACCACCATCGATTCGATAGTCTCTCTCGGCTCACTGCTCTCCGGGGCGCACATCGAGCGCAGCGTGCTCGGTCCCTGGGCGATCATCGAGTCCGGCGCGCAGGTGATCGATTCGATCGTCTTCGACAGGGTGCGGATCGGCCCGGATGCCGTGGTGCGCCGCGCTATCCTCGACAAGGAAGTCGTCGTTCACGCCGGTGCGACCGTCGGGGTGGATGCCGAGGCTGACCGGGCCCGCGGATTCACCGTTACCGATTCCGGAATCACCGTCGTCGGCAAGGGCGTCACCGTCAACTGACCGGCACGGGCTCGACGGTTCCCTTCCCCCAAACGAACGGTAGATCCCGATGCCCCGCTTTCTCGTCGTTCTCGATGTCGATTCCACCCTCATCGAAAACGAGGTGATCGAGCTCCTGGCCGACGCAGCGGGATCCGGCAGGGCTGTCGCGGAGATCACGGCGCGCGCGATGAACGGCGAAGTCGACTTCGAAGAGAGCCTCCGCGCCAGGGTCGCAACTCTCGCCGGCCTGTCGGAGTCGGTTTTCGGCGAGGTCGGCCGACTCGTGCGCATCACACCGGGAGTACCGGAGATGATCGCCGGTGTGCGCGATGCGGGCGGTCGTGTCGCGGTGGTCTCGGGGGGATTCCACGAGATCATCGATCCGATCGCGGCCCAGCTCGGTCTGGACTACTGGAGGGCGAACCGTCTCGAGGTCGTCGACGGAGTCCTCACCGGCGAATTGGTCGGAGCCGTCATCGATGGCACGGCGAAAGCAGACACCCTCATCGAGTGGGCGGCGGACTTCGGAGTGCCGGTAGCCCACACGGTCGCCGTCGGCGACGGCGCCAACGACCTGCAGATGATGGCGATCACGGGGCTCGCGGTCGGCTTCGACGCAAAGGCACCGGTTCGGGATGAGGCCGACGTGCTGATGGATGTGCGGGATCTCAGCCAGCTGCTTCCGCTCCTCGGATTGCGGGGCTGAACTCCCCGCTGAGCGGGGATTCGAAGCGGTCAGTGCCCCATGCCGAGGCCACCGTCGACGGGGATGACGGCGCCGGAGATGTAGCCGGCATCCTCTCCCGAGATCCAGGCCACCACTCTCGCGACCTCCGCTGCGCTGGCGAACCGGCCAGCCGGGATCGACTTCTTGTATGAGTCCTGTTGCGCTTCCGGCAGCTCCGCCGTCATGTCGGTCTCGATGAAACCGGGGGCGATCACGTTGGCGGTGATCCCCCGGGCGCCCAGCTCGCGGGTGACGGACCGCGCCAAGCCGATCAGACCGCTCTTGGATGCCGAGTAGTTGACCTGCCCGGCAGAACCGAGGAGCCCGACGACGCTCGAGACGAGGACGATGCGCCCGTAGCGGGCCTTGAGCATGCCCTTCGAGGCCCGCTTGACGACGCGGAAGGCACCGGAGAGGTTCGTATCGATCACCGACGTGAAATCGTCCTCCGTCATGCGAAGCAGCAGGGTGTCTCTGGTGATCCCGGCATTGGCGACGAGGATCTCCACCGCGCCGAGGGCCGATTCGATCTCGCTGAACGCCTCATCGACAGAGGCGGAGTCCGTGACATCCGCGCGCACCGTGAGTGCGCCGGCGGGGCCCTCACCGGATCGGGCGGTGACCGCGACACGATGTCCGAGGGATACGAACTCGGCGGCGATGGCGAAGCCGATGCCCCGGTTCCCACCGGTCACGAGCACGGTACGGGGGACGAATTCGGAGCTGGTCATCGCTCTCTCACTCTCGCTGTTTCTACCTGGTGTGACGCCAGCCTCAACGCCCCCTGAGCGTATGCCGGGCGCAGGCAAACTCCCGCAATCTTAGCCGTAGGCTTGTCTCACACCATGGCAAAACAGCAGCAGCAGTCGATCACTTCACTCCCCCGGTCTCCTCAGGACGATCGGCGCAGCCGCATGATCCAGTACACGGTCGCGATGAGCATCCGCACCGTGTGCATCCTGCTCTGCCTCGTCGTGCCGGGCTGGTGGCGGCTCCTTCCGGCTATCGGCGCCATCGTCTTGCCCTACATCGCGGTGGTGCTCGCCAACGCGAGCATCTCGAAGCCTGCCGCCGAGGTACTGCGACCGGGCGGGCTGGTGCGACGCGCACCCGACGTTCCCGGGCCAGATCCCCGGTGAGCGCTGCGCCGATGATCGGTTTCGGGGGAGGATTCGACGGAGAGCTCGAAGGGCAGACCTGCTCGCGAGCCAATTGTTCGAACCCGGCCGGGTGGAACGTCAACTGGCGCAATCCGAGGATCCATGGGCCGGAGCGGGTCAAGATCTGGCTGGCCTGCGCTGAGCACCTTGACTTTCTTCACGACTATCTCGACGCCCGCGACTTCCCGGTCGTCGTCACCCCGCTCTCCGAGCCGCTCGAGCGGCTCCCCGAAATCGTCCACGGCGTGGCAAGCCCTTCGGCGACCGAGACCGAGACCGTCCTGCCATGAACCGCTGGAGATTCGCGATCAGCCGGCGATGGTTCGGCTATCTCGCTCTCGCTGTGGTCTTCGCCGCGGTCTGCGTCGGGCTCTCACAATGGCAGGTCGCCCGGCTCAACGAGACGCGCAGCGCCAATGAACTGGTCGATCGCAACTACCACAGCACTCCGGTGCCCCTCGAAGCTGTCCTTCCCACTCGCGGCTCCTATTCGCCGAAGCAGCAGTGGAAGCAGGTGACGATCACCGGAAGCTATCTCGCGGACTCCCAGGTGCTCGTGCGCAATCGTCCGCTGAACGGCCAGCCCGGATTCGAGGTGCTCGATCCCCTGCTGCTCGCGGACGGCACCGTCTTCGTGGTGGACCGCGGCTACGTGCCGATCGGCAACATGCAGGACCGGCCCGACAGCATCCCCTCCCCGAGAAGCGGCACCGTCACCGTGATCGTGAGGCTGCAGGCGGGAGAGCCGACCCTGAGTGGCCGTTCGGACACGCGCGGCGAGCTGGCGACGATCCACCTGCCTGACGTGCAGAAGCTCGTGGGCAAGCCCACCTACACGGGTGCCTACGGGCTGATGGTGTCGGAGAGTCCCGCAGCGGCGACCCGGCCGACCGCGATGCCGCGCCCCGAGCTCGACGAGGGTCTGCACATCTCCTACGCCATCCAGTGGATCATCTTCGGTGTCATGGCGTTCTTCGGTCTCTGGTACGCGATCCGCCAGGAATACCGCATGAGGAACGCCGACGATCCGGAGGAGCAGGAGCGCGCAGAGGTGCGCGAGCGCAAGAAGCTCACCAAGCCGCGCAGCGACAGCGAGGTCGAGGACGAGATCCTCGAGACGACCGGGTCTCGATACGGTCGCTGAGCGACCCACTCGACCAGAGAGTCAGGCCAGTGCCACCAGGTCGGCGTAGTCGCGGTTCCAGAGATCCTCGGTACCGTCGGGCAGGATGAGCACGCGTTCTGGATTGAGGGCCTCGACGGCTCCCTCATCATGGCTCACGAGCACCACGGCGCCAGAGTAGTTCGCCAAGGCATCGAGGATCTCGAGCCGGCTTGCCGGGTCGAGGTTGTTCGTCGGCTCATCGAGAAGCAGCACGTTGGCTCCGGAGACCACGATCATCGCGAGGGCGAGACGGGTCTTCTCGCCACCGGACAGCACGCCGGCGAGCTTGGTGGCGTCATCCCCCGAGAAGAGGAAGGAGCCGAGAACGCGGCGGGCCTCGGTCTCGGTGATGTTCGGCGAGGAGGACACCATGTTCTGCAACACCGTGCGCTTCACGTCGATGGTCTCGTGCTCCTGGGCGTAATACCCGATCCGCAGACCGTGACCGGGCTCGAGCTGACCGGTGTCGGGCTGGTCCACACTCGCGAGGATACGCAAAAGAGTGGTCTTCCCGGCACCGTTGAAGCCCAGGATCACTACCTTCGAGCCCCGGTCGATGGCCAGGTCGACCGCGGTGAAGATCTCGAGTGAGCCGTAGCTCTTGGAGAGATTGGATGCCATGAGCGGCGTGCGTCCACAGGGCGCGGGATCGGGGAAACGCAGTTTGGCGACCCGGTCGACGGCGCGAACCTCGTCGAGGCCCGACAGCATCTTCTCCGCGCGGCGCACCATCTGGTGGGCGGCGGCGGCCTTCGAGGCCTTCGCTCCGAACTTGGCCGCCTGCATCTGCAGAACCCCGGCCTTCTTCTCCACGTTGACGCGTTCCTTCTTGCGACGTTCCTCGTCGGCGGCACGCTGGCGCTGGTAGTTCTTCCAGTTCATGTTGTAGATGTCGATGACCTGGCGGTTCGCGTCGAGGTAGAACACGCGGTTGACCGTGTCTTCCACAAGCTCGACATCGTGGCTGATCACGATCAGTCCGCCCTGGAAGTTCTTGAGGAACTCGCGAAGCCACGTGACCGAGTCGGCGTCGAGGTGGTTCGTCGGCTCGTCGAGAAGCATGGTGTCTGCCCCGGAGAACAGAATGCGGGCGAGTTCGATGCGGCGACGCTGCCCACCGGAGAGCGTCGACAGCGGCTGATCGAGGATGCGGTCGGGCAGGCTGAGGTTGCTCGCGATGGAGGCGGCCTCCGCTTCGGCCGCGTATCCGCCGAGCGCCATGAAACGGTCCTGGAGCTCGCCGTACTGCTTCATCGCCTTCGCGGCGACTTTCTCGTCTGAATCGCCCATGTCGAGCGCGGTCTTCTCCATGCCGATCACCAGCTGGCCGAGGCCGCGGGCGTCGAGGATGCGCGTGCGGGCGAGATCCTCCGGGTTGCCGGATCGCGGATCCTGCGGAAGGTAGCCGATCTCGCCGGTCGAATCGATGGTGCCTCCGGTGGCGAGTTCCTCGCCGGCGAGCACCTTCGTCAGCGTCGTCTTGCCCGCTCCGTTTCGGCCGACCAGGCCGATCTTGTCTCCGCGTTCGACTCTGAAGGTGACGTCCTCCATGAGCATGCGTGCGCCAACACGCAGTTCGAGGTCGTGCACGCTGAGCACAGGCAAAGTCCAATTGTTTGAGTCATCTCGCGACGACGTGAGGGAGGGGGTGGCCTCTAGTATAAATCGTGGGCCTGTCGGTCTATTCCCCCTGCATTCAAGGAGAACATATGAGCACCCTCACGTTGGCGCCCGGACGGCCCACTCTCGCGGACCGCATCTTCACCCACAGCCTCGCAACGGATGTCGTTCTCGTCGCCGCCGGAGCTGCCCTCACCGCGGTCGCCGCCCAGCTGACAGTGCCGCTCTGGCCGGTTCCGATCACCGGGCAGACTCTTGCCGTGCTCATCGTCGGAAGCACCCTCGGTGCTGTGCGCGGATCACTGTCCATGGCCCTCTACGCCGTTCTCGGAATCGTCGGGCTGCCCGTGTTCAGCGACGCGAGCCACGGATTCGGTGTCATCGCAGGGCCGACCGGCGGCTACATCGTCGGGTTCATCTTCGCGGCGGCTCTCACCGGGTGGCTCGCCCAGCGCTCGTGGGACCACAAGATCCTCGGGGCGATCGCCTCGTTCTCCGCGGGCACCGTCGTCACCTTCGCCTTCGGGCTGCCCTGGCTGTCGGCATCCCTCGGGCTGAACCTCGAGCAGACGCTTGCGGCGGGTCTGTACCCGTTCATCGTCGGCGGGATCATCAAGGCGTTGCTTGCGGCCGGCTTCATCCGTCTCGCCTGGTTCGGCATCAACCGCAAGGACGACCGGCGCTCGCTGCCCTCCCAGTAGGCGCACCATTCAGTAGGCGCCGCGCGAGAGGGTGATCTTGCGCGGCACACCCGGTCGGCGCGACCGGGTGTGCCGGCTAGCGTCGATCGGGATCCGCGCTGCGCTGCCGAGGCAGCGCCCTACATCGAGAAGCCGAGCGCCCTCATCATGTCGCGGCCATCGTCCGTGATCTTCTCCGGACCCCACGGCGGCATCCAGATCCAGTTGATGCGGAACTGCTCGACCACACCGTCCAGGGACTGGGCGGTCTGCTCCTCGATCACGTCGGTGAGAGGACAGCCGGCCGAGGTGAGGGTCATGCTGATGATCAGTGCGTCGTTCTCGTCGTCCCAGGTGAGATCGTAGATGAGTCCGAGATCGACGATGTTGACCCCGAGTTCGGGGTCCATGACATCCTTGAGCGCCTCTTCCACCTGGTCGAAGAGAGCGGGAGCGAGTGCGACAGCCATGGCTCTAGCCTAGGCTCGCGGGGGCGAGGAAGCGATCGTAGCCCTCATTTTCGAGGCGATCGGCCAGCTCGGCGCCGCCCTCTTCCGCGACCCGACCGTCGACGAAGACGTGCACGAAGTCCGGTGTGATGTAGCGCAGGATGCGCGTGTAGTGGGTGATCAGAAGGAGGCCGAGACCGGTGTTCTCCTTTGCCCGGTTCACGCCCTCCGACACGATCTTGAGCGCGTCGACGTCGAGGCCGGAGTCGGTCTCATCCAGGATGGCGAACTTCGGCTTGAGCAACTCGAGCTGAAGGATCTCGTGGCGCTTCTTCTCGCCGCCGGAGAAACCCTCGTTGACGTTGCGGTCCTTGAACGAGGCATCCATCCGCAGGTCCTTCATGGCCTGGGTGACCTCTTTGGTCCAGGTGCGGATCGAGGGCTGCACGCCGTCGATCGCGGTCTTGGCCGTGCGCAGGAAATTCGTCACTGCGACGCCGGGGATCTCCACCGGGTACTGCATCGCGAGGAAGAGACCGGCGCGGGCGCGGGCATCCACGGGCATGGCGAGGAGATCTTGGCCGTCGAGAGTGACGGACCCGCTCTCGACGTGATACTTCGGGTGACCGGCGATCGTGTAAGCGAGCGTCGACTTGCCCGAGCCGTTGGGGCCCATGATGGCGTGGATCTCGCCCTCATTGACGATGAGGTCGACGCCCTTCAGGATCTGCTTGGTGCCCTGTTCGGTTTCGACGCTCACGTGGAGGTCTGTGACTTCGAGTACTGACATGGTGTGAATTCCTTGGGAGTTAGGAGGCGACCACGGGGGTCGGATCGATGAAGACGTCGCCGTCCACGATGGAGACCGCGAAGACGGGTACCGCTTCGTAGGCCGGGAGAGTGATCGGCTTGCCGGTGATCAGCGAGAACTTGGAACCGTGCGCCCAGCACTCGAGGGTGTCGTCCTCGACGAAACCCTCGGCGAGGGAGATGTCGCCGTGGGTACAGGTGTCACCGATGGCGTGCACCGCGCCGGCGGAGTCGCGAACGACGGCGATGGGGGTGCCGTCGATGACGACACGCACCGCGGAGCCGAGTTCGATGTCGCTTTCGGCACAGATCTTGATGGTCACTACAGGCTCTTCCATTCGGGGTCAGGCTTCGTTTACGGTGAGTTCGGCTTCGATAGCGGTCTGGAGTCGTTCTTCGAGTCCCGGCGAACCGATCTTCTGCACGATCTCCGAGAGAAAGCCGCGCACGACGAGTCGCCGCGCTTCGTCTTCGCGGATTCCGCGTGCCTGGAGGTAGAAGAGCTGCTCATCGTCGAATCGTCCGGAGGCGCTCGCATGGCCAGCGCCCGCGATGTCGCCGGTCTCGATCTCGAGGTTCGGGATGCTGTCTGCCCGCGCACCATCCGTCAGCAGCAGGTTGCGGTTCTGCTCGTAGCTGTCGGTTCCGGCGGCCGTCGGGCGGATGAGCACGTCGCCGATCCATACCGTGTGGGCGCCCGCACCCTGCAGCGCGCCCTTGTAGCTGACTCGTGACTTGGTGTTTGGCGCATCGTGGTTGACGAAGACCTGCTGCTCGAGGTGCTGGCCGGTGTCGGCGAAGTAGACCCCGTAGAGCTCGACATCCCCGCCCTCGCTCGAGAGATGGGTCGACGGATTGATCCGCACCACTGATCCACCGAGCGAGACGACGACGTGCTTGAGCCTGGCGTCGCGACCGATCTCCGAGAAGTGGCTCGCCAGGTGGATCGCGGTGGGATCCCACTGCTGCACGGTGACGACCGTCAACTGGGCGCCCTCGTCGAGGACGATCTCGACATTCTCGCTGAGGAGTGCGTCACCGCTGTTCTGCAACACGACTGTGCCGACACTGTGGCGTGTGGCGTGGATCACGGTATGGGCGGCCCGGGCGGTGGCGCCGAGGGCGGTCCGGGTCACGGTCACTTCAGAGGAGTGCTCCCCCGTGATGGTGACGACCAGTGCCTTCTCGAATGCGCTCCAGGCGTTGGCGGATGCCCGTTCCTCCGGCTTTCCGGCGCGGCCGAGGCGGGAATCGTCGCGCGAGACCCATTCGATCAGTGCTGCATCGCCGGAGACGGTGACGCCCGTGAGGGGCTCGATGTCTCCCTCGAGGGTCCCATCGATCAGGGGCTGCACCCGGGCGATCGGAGTGTGCTTCCACTCGGCCTCCTGGCCGGTGACTGTCTCGAAGTCGGTGACGTCGAAGGATGCGAAGCGCGCGGAACGCACCTGAACGGGCACGAGCCCCCAGCCGCCGTCGCTGTGTTGCTTGGAGCCGAGCCGGGAGTGATCGGGCGCTGACGCAGGACCCGTGGTGACCGTTTCGGGCACGGTTTGAGTAGGAACAGACACCTAGCCGACGCTGCCTTCCATGCCCATTTCGATGAGCTTGTTGAGTTCGAGGGCGTACTCCATGGGGAGTTCGCGTGCGATCGGTTCGATGAATCCACGAACGATCATCGCCATGGCCTCGTCTTCCGGCATCCCGCGCGACTGGAGGTAGAAGAGCTGCTCTGCGCTCACTCGCGAGACCGTCGCCTCATGTCCCATCTGCACGTCGTCCTCGCGGACATCCGTGGTGGGGTAGGTGTCGGAACGCGAGATGGCGTCGACGAGCAGAGCGTCACATCGCACCGTATTGGCGGAGTGGTGGGCGCCCTCGGCGATGCGCACCTCTCCGCGATAGCCGGTGCGGCCACCGCCCCGGGCGATCGACTTGGAGACGATGGACGATTGGGTGTACGGAGCCATGTGGATCATCTTGGCGCCGGCATCCTGATGCTGTCCCGGTCCCGCAAAGGCGACGGAGAGCGTCTCGCCCTTCGCGTGCTCCCCGACGAGATAGATCGACGGGTACTTCATGGTGACCTTCGAACCGATGTTGCCGTCGATCCACTCCATGGTCGCGCCCTCGTGGGCGATCGCCCGCTTGGTGACGAGGTTGTAGACGTTGTTCGACCAGTTCTGGATCGTCGTGTAGCGAACGCGGGCGTTCTTCTTCACGATGATCTCGACGACGGCGGAGTGCAGGGAGTCCGACTTGTAGATCGGAGCGGTGCAGCCCTCGATGTAGTGCACGTAGGAACCCTCGTCGGCGATGATGAGCGTGCGCTCGAACTGGCCCATGTTCTCCGTGTTGATGCGGAAGTAGGCCTGGAGCGGGATCTGCACGTGCACGCCCTTCGGCACGTAGACGAACGAGCCGCCAGACCACACCGAGGTGTTCAGCGCCGCGAACTTGTTGTCGCCGGCGGGGATGACGGTGCCGAAGTACTCCTTGAAGAGTTCCGGGTACTCCTTGAGCGCGGTGTCGGTGTCCATGAAGATGACGCCCTGCTCTTCGAGGTCCTTGTTGATCGTGTGGTAGACCACCTCGGACTCGTACTGGGCGGCGACACCGGAGACGAGGCGCTGTCGCTCGGCCTCTGGAATTCCGAGCTTCTCGTAGGTGCTCTTGATGTCATCGGGCAGATCGTCCCAGGTCTGGGCCTGCTTCTCGGTGGAGCGGACGAAGTACTTGATGTTGTCGAAGTCGATGCCGGAGAGGTCAGCACCCCAGGCGGGCATGGGCTTCTTATAGAAGAGAGCCAGCGCCTTCAGGCGGTTCTTCAGCATCCATTCCGGTTCGCTCTTGAGGCCCGAGATGTCGGCCACCACTTCGGGAGAGATGCCACGCTTGGCGGATGCTCCGGCAACGTCGGAGTCGGACCAGCCGAACTCGTAGATACCGAGGCTCTCCAGTTCGGGACGGTCGATCAGGATGTCCGACATAGTTTCCCACTTCCTTTGACAAAACCTCTGGTGCAAGAACCCTTGCTACTGCACCTGCCCCTAAGACAACCGGAGGAGGAGCGAAGGCATTCCCCCGCACATCCACCGGCGGCGGATCCCGCCGGCACGCGATCTGCCGGGCGGAGACGCCTCGCGTATCGACGCCGACACGGTGGCCCAAGTGCTTACTGCGCTGTCGATTCTACAGGCAGCGGGTTGCGAATCACCGGAGAGTCGCGGCCATCGGCGTCGCGAGCACGTGCGGCCGTACCGTGCGGAACAAAGAAGGGTTCACATCCAGCAGCACCCGCAACGCCCCCACCCACACCAGCGCGGAACCGAGGACGTGGATGGCGACGAGCGCGGCGGGGACTCCGATATTCGCCTGCACCAGTCCGAGTGCGGCCTGCGCCACCGTCACCACGATGAACGCGATCACCCGACCCCGTGCCAGGGAGGTGCCCGACCGGGCCCGCAGTGAGACGTAGAGCGCGAGAGCGAGAGCGATGACCGCTGTTCCGAGCACCCCGTGCACGATGGCGACCTGCTGCCAGACGAAGCCCATGCGCGGCACAGCCGCGGAATCGCCCGAGTGTTGTCCGGAGCCGGTCACGAGGGTACCGACCACGATGAGCACGAAGGTGACCGCGACGAGCAGCACACTGAGAATGGCGGATGCGCGCGCCGTCGTTGCGGTGGAAACGTCGCTGGGGGCGATCGCCTGCCTGGCGCGATGCCAGGTGAGTGCTGTCGTCGTGAGGAGGGCGATCGCCAGGACGAAGTGCATCGCCACGACGTAGGGGTTGAGTCCGGTGAGCACCGAGATGCCGCCGGCGATCGAATTGGCGATGACGAGCCAGAATTGCGACCAGGCAAGGCGGGTGAGCGTGCGGTTGCGCTGTTTCTGCAGTCGTGCGGCCACGATGGCCCACCCGACCGCGATGATCAGGATTCCGGTGAGCGCCCGATTCGCGAACTCGATGAAGCCGTGGATGCCGAGTTCAGGCGTGGTCGTGAAAGAACCGGATTCACAGGCGGGCCAGGTCGGGCAGCCGAGACCGGATCCGGTGACGCGCACGACTCCCCCGGTGAGCACGATGAATATGCTCACCACGAGCGCGGCCGTCGTGCCCCAACGCAGTGCGCGGGGACCGAGGCTGTAGCGGCTGGCCAGCCAGGTGAATGGGGTGACGATGGGTCTGTCCTCCGGAGGATGGCGGGTCAGCGCACGAGAGCGAGCAGAGGGTCGATCCCGACAGCGAGGAAGAGCAGCGTGAGATAGCTGATCGAGCTGTGGAAGACCCGCATCGGCTTCACGGTGTCGTGGCGGATCGCCATGGCGTACAGGCGATGTGACTCGAACACGAACCATCCGCCTGCCAGGACGGCGACGACGGAATACAGGATCCCCATCTGGGCGACCGGGATGAGCAGGAGCGAGCAGGCCACCGTCGCCCAGGCGTAGAGCACAACCTGCAGGCCCACGACCGTGCGGCCGCGCACGACGGCGAGCATCGGCACGTTCACCGAGGCGTAATCGGCCCGATACCGCATCGACAGTGGCCAGTAGTGGGGAGGCGTCCAGAGGAAGACGATTCCAAAGAGGATCACCGGAGTCCAGCTGAGCGAACCGGTGACGGCGGCCCAGCCGATGAGCACGGGCATGCAGCCCGCGGCACCGCCCCAGACGATGTTCTGCGGGGTGCGGCGTTTGAGCACGAGGGTGTAGACGAGCACGTAGAACAGGATGGCGACGAGCGACAGCGCCGCGGCGAGCCAGTTGACGAGCAGCCCGAGCACCGCGATCGACGCAGCCCCGATGACCCACGCAAAGACGAAGGCCTCGCGGTCGGTAAGCTCCCCGGTGACCAGGGGACGCTTGCTCGTGCGCTTCATCACGCGATCCATGTCGCGGTCGATGTAGCAGTTGAATGCGCCGGCGGATCCGGCGCTCAGGGCACCACCGACCAGCGTCCAGAGCACGAGCCAGAGGTTGGGGATGCCGCCCTGCGCCAGGATCATGACCGGCGCGGTAGTCACAAGGAGTAGCTCGATCACACGCGGCTTGGTGAGGGCGAAATACGCCTTCGACTTGCGGGCAAGACCGATGTGCTCGGCCGGTTCCCGAGTCTCTACCGCTACGTCCATTGCTCCTCTAACACCCGATCATCTTCGCTGATCAGTGTAAGCGTCCCGGCTGGGAGCTCCTGTCAACCCCCCAGCCCCGCTGGGACGCATTCGAACGCTCGCTCACGGCTTTCTCTATACTTAATAATGCCCGCACGCCGTGCCAACAGCCCCCGCCGACCTCATTCGTCGCTTCGGTCTGCCCACAGCCCTGCCGATGTCGTCAGGCGAGCATGTGTAATTACCTCAGGCGGTGTGACCCACCCGGGACAGACATCGTACGCAACAGAAGGGTCGAATTCTCGTGGCAGCTCTCCAATGGGATCCCATTGACAACACCGCCGTAGACACCGCTCGAATTCTCGCGGCGGATGCCGTCGAGAAAGTCGGGAACGGGCACCCCGGCACCGCGATGAGCCTCGCCCCCGCCGCGTACCTCCTGTTCCAAAAGGTCATGCGCCGCGACCCGAGCGACAGCACCTGGATCGGGCGCGACCGTTTCATTCTCTCGGTCGGTCACTCCTCGCTCACCCAGTACGTGCAGTTCTATTTCGGCGGCTACGGCCTCGAACTCGACGACCTGAAGGCGCTCCGCACCTGGGGTTCCAAGACGCCCGGCCACCCGGAGTACGGCCACACCGACGGCGTGGAGATCACTACCGGCCCGCTCGGCCAGGGCCTCTCCTCTGCCGTCGGGTTCGCTTACGCCTCCCGCTTCGAGCGCGGCCTGTTCGACCCGGACGCCGCGGAGGGCACCAGCCCATTCGACCACTACATCTACGCCATCGCCGGTGACGGGGACATGCAGGAGGGCGTCACGAGCGAGGCATCCTCCCTCGCCGGACACCAGGAGCTCGGCAACCTGATCGCGATCTACGACAGCAACCAGATCTCGATCGAGGACGACACCAATATCGCCTTCACCGAGGACGTCAAGGCCCGCTATGAGGCGTACCACTGGCACGTCCAGATCGTCGACTGGAAGAAGAAGACGGGCCAGTACATCGAAGATGTGCAGGCGCTGAACGACGCCATCGAGGCCGCCAAGGGCGAGACCTCCAAGCCCTCCCTCATCATCCTGAAGACGATCATCGGCTGGCCGAGCCCGAAGAAGCAGAACTCGGGCAAGATCCACGGATCGGCGCTCGGTGCCGAGGAGCTCGCCGCGGTCAAAGAGGTGCTCGGCTTCGACCCCGAGAAGACCTTCGAGGTCGCCCCCGAAGTCCTGGCCCACACCCGCAAGGCCGTCGACCGCGGCAAGGCCGCTCATGCCGAGTGGGACGCCCGGTTCGACGCCTGGGCCGTGGCAAACCCCGACCGCAAGGTGCTTCTCGACCGCATCCTCTCCGGTGACCTGCCCGAGGGCGTCGAAGAGGCTCTGCCCGTGTTCGAGGCGGGCAAGGAGGTCTCGACTCGTGCGGCCTCAGGCAAGGTGCTTAATGCACTAGGCCCGGTGATCCCGGAACTCTGGGGCGGCTCCGCCGACCTCGCAGAGTCGAACAACACCACGATCGAGGGCGCACAGTCGTTCGTGCCCGCCGAGCACTCGACCCACGAGTGGACCGGCAACAAGTACGGCCGCGTCCTGCACTTCGGCATCCGCGAGCACGCCATGGGGGCCATCCTCAACGGCATCGTCCTGCACGGGAACACCCGCCCCTTCGGCGGCACCTTCCTGATCTTCAGCGACTACATGCGTCCGGCCGTGCGCCTCGCCGCACTGATGAAGGCCCCGACGATCTACGTCTGGACCCACGACTCTGTCGCCCTGGGTGAAGATGGACCCACCCATCAGCCCATCGAGCAGCTTGCGGCCCTCCGCGCCATCCCGGATCTCGACATCGTGCGACCCGGAGACGCCAATGAGACCGCGTGGGCATGGAAGACGATCCTCGAACGCCGCAAGGGACCCGCGGGAATCGCGCTCACCCGGCAGAACATCCCCGTCTTCGAACGGGGAGACGACGTCGCCGAAGGCGAGACCTTCGCTGCGGCGAAGCATGTGGCGAAGGGGGCATACGTGCTCGCGGAGGCTCCGAACGGCACTCCCGACGTGATCTTCATCGCGACCGGCTCAGAGGTGCAGATCGCCATCGACGCCCGCGAACAGTTGAAGGCCGAGGGCATCAATGCCCGGGTGGTGTCGGCTCCGTGCCTCGAGTGGTTCGAGGAACAGTCCGACGAATACCGCGAGTCCGTGCTCCCGAAGAGCGTGAAGGCGCGGGTTTCGATCGAGGCGGGACGTGACCTCACCTGGCGTTCGTACGTCGGCGACGCCGGCCGCAGTGTCTCGATCGAGCACTTCGGGGCATCCGCCGACTACAAGACGCTGTTCCGCGAGTTCGGGATGACCACCGAACACGCCATCTCCGCCGCCAAGGACTCGATCGCCGCCGTCTAAGCGTCGAAAGAAAAGGAAAACGATCATGACTGAGAACACCCCCACCGCCGCCCTTTCCGCCCTCGGTACGAGCATCTGGCTCGATGACCTCTCCCGCGAGAGGATCAACTCCGGTGGCCTGCAGAAGCTGATCGCCGAGCGCAACGTCGTCGGCGTGACCACGAACCCGACGATCTTCGCCAGTGCTCTCGCCAAGGGCGAGGCCTACGACGCACAGGTCGCCGAACTGGCGGCCGCCGGCAAGACCGTTACCGAAGCGGTCTTCGAGATCACTACCGACGACGTGGCGAGTGCGAGCGACATCTTCCGCTCGGTCTACGACTCGACCGAGGGCCGCGACGGACGCGTCTCCATCGAGGTGGAGCCAGGCTTCGCCCACGATGCGGCTGCGACTTCCGATCAGGCCAAGCAGTTGTGGGCCAAGGTCGCCCGACCGAACGCGATGATCAAGATCCCCGCGACGATCGAGGGCCTCGAGGCGATCACCGAGACCATCGGATCGGGAATCAGCGTGAACGTCACGCTGATCTTCAGCCTCGAGCGCCACCGAGAGGTCATCAACGCCTACCTGACGGGCCTCGAGAACGCCAAGGCGGCGGGCCACGACCTGTCGACGATCCACTCGGTCGCGTCGTTCTTCGTCTCCCGCGTCGACACCGAGATCAACAACAGACTCGACGCCATCGGCACTCCGGACGCCATCGCGCTGAAGAGCAAGGCAGGCATCGCAAACGCCCGCCTCGCGTACCAGGTCTTCGAGCAGGCCTTCGACAGCGAGCGGGCCAAGGGCCTCATCGCTGCGGGCGCGAACGTGCAGCGGCCGCTCTGGGCCTCCACCGGTGTGAAGGACCCGACGCTTCCCGACACCCTCTATGTCACCGAGCTGGCCGTCGCGAACGTCGTGAACACCATGCCCGAGAAGACCCTCGAGGCCACCTTCGACCACGGAGTGATCGACGGAGACCAGGTCACCGACAACTACGACGACGCGAATGCCGTGCTCGACTCGCTCGACGCCTTGGGCATCTCCTACGAAGAGGTGACTGCCCTGCTCGAGAAGGAAGGCGTGGAGAAATTCATCGTCTCCTGGAACGAGCTCCTCGACACGGTGACCGCGGCTCTCGAGTCGGCGAATGCCGAGGTGGCGAAGTGAGCTTCGACATCGCGGTGAGCGGTGCCGCAGCAGAAGCCGTCGACCGCATCGTTCCACAACTCGTCAGTGACCTCGTCGCGTCCCGCATCGCCGACCAGGACCCCACGCTGTGGGGGACGGATGCCGAGGCGGAAGCCGGCAAGCGGCTCGGTTGGACCGAGGCTGTCGTCATCTCCGAGCCGTTGATCGACGACATCATCGCGCTCCGTGACAAGCTCCACGCCTCGGGCGTCAACCACATCGTGCTCGGCGGGATGGGCGGATCCTCGCTCGCGCCCGAGGTCATCACCCGGACCGCCGGGGTCGAACTCACCATCCTCGACTCCACGGACCCCGGACAGATCCTGGCAGCGCTTTCCGATCGCCTCGATACGACCGCGGTCGTCATCTCGTCGAAGTCCGGCTCGACGCTCGAGACGGCCAGCCAGCGCAAGTCCTACGAAGAGGCCTTCCACGGCATCGGCATCGACCCGGCCGAGAGGATCGTCGTCGTCACCGACCCGGGTTCACCGCTGGATGCCTCCGCCCGCGCGGCCGGATACCGCGTGTTCAACGCCGACCCGAACGTCGGGGGCCGCTACTCGGCGCTCACCGCCTTCGGTCTCGTGCCGTCCGGCCTCGCCGGAGTGGACATCCGTGCGCTCCTGGCCGAAGCATCCGCCGTCACCGGCCAACTGATGGTCGACCAGGTCGACAACCCGGGTCTTATCCTCGGCGCCGCCATCGCAGGGACCGTGCCGCTCAAGGACAAGGTCGGGATCGTCGCAGACGGCACCTACATCGTCGGGTTCGGCGACTGGGTCGAGCAGTTGATTGCGGAATCCACCGGCAAGAGCGGCAAGGGCCTGCTCCCCGTCGTGCTCGACCTGCACTCCCCCGAGCTCACCGAGAACCTCGCCGACGTGCAGATCGTGCGCCTGGTCGAGAGCGCCAGAGCCACCAAAGAGGTGCGCGACGGCGAGATTGAGATCAGTGGAACCCTCGGCGCGCAGATGCTCGTCTGGGAATATGCGGTCGCCGTGGCCGGCCGACTCCTCGGCATCGATCCCTTCGACCAGCCGGACGTCGAATCAGCCAAGATCGCGACCCGCGCCCTTCTGGACTCGCGCCCCGAACCCATCGCGCCCGCGTTCACCGCAGACGGCATCGAGGTGCGGGGATCGACCGAGCTCCTCGGCGGCGCGGATTCCGTGTCCGCCGCGATCGACGCGCTCCTCGCGCAGATCGGTGCCGATGGGTACCTTGCGGTTCAGGCCTACGTCGACCGCCACGCGAACCACGGGCTCGCGAAGCTGCGCGACTTGCTCGCCGAGAAGACCGGTCGCCCGGTGACCTTCGGTTGGGGTCCGCGATTCCTGCACTCGACCGGCCAGTACCACAAGGGTGGACCGGCGACCGGAGTCTTCCTGCAGATCACCGCGACGGCTCCGGCCGACCTGGAGATCCCGGACAGCCCGTTCTCCTACGGCTATCTCATCCAGGCGCAGGCGGCCGGTGATGCCAGCGTGCTCGCCGACCACGGTCGACCGGTACTCACCCTGACCCTCACAGACCCGGCACAGGATCTCGCGACGCTCTTCAGCGCCATCGCCTGAGTCCCCGCCGAATCTCGATACGAACTCGCTAGGAGTCGAATGTCCCCGGTGGAAATCACGCCGGAGTTCAACCCGCTGAGGTTGCCCTCCGACCGCCGTCTCAACAGGATCGCCGGGCCGAGCGCCCTGATCATCTTCGGAGTGACGGGTGACCTCGCCCGCAAGAAGCTGATGCCGGCGGTCTATGACCTCGCAAACCGCGGCCTGCTCCCGCCGGGATTCGCGCTGGTCGGGTTCGCGCGAAGGGACTGGGTCGATCAGGACTTCGCCCAAGTCGTGCACGACGCGGTCGAGCAGTATGCCCGCACCCCTTTCGACGAGGACGTGTGGAAGCAGCTGGCCGAGGGCATCCGTTTCGTCCAGGGCGAATTCGATGACGACAAGGCCTTCGCCGAGCTCAAGAACACTCTCGAAGAGCTCGACGAGACCCGCGGCACGATGGGCAACCACGCCTTCTACCTCTCGATTCCGCCCAAGTCGTTCCCGCAGGTAACCGAGCAGCTTCGGCGCTCCGGACTGGCCGACGAGGTGGATGGCGCGTGGCGTCGAGTCGTGATCGAGAAGCCCTTCGGCAGCGACCTCAAGACCGCCCGCGAACTCAACGACGTAGTCGAATCGGTGTTCCCCGCGGACTCCGTGTTCCGCATCGACCACTACCTCGGCAAGGAGACGGTCCAGAACATTCTGGCCCTCCGTTTCGCCAACCAGCTCTACGAGCCCATCTGGAATGCCAACTACGTCGACCACGTGCAAATCACCATGGCCGAGGACATCGGCGTCGGCGGCCGGGCGGGATATTACGACGGTATCGGCGCCGCGCGCGACGTCATCCAGAACCACCTCCTCCAGCTCCTGGCCCTCACGGCGATGGAAGAGCCCGTCTCTTTCGCGGCGAAGGACCTCCGTGCCGAGAAGGAGAAGGTGCTCTCGGCCATCCGACTGCCGAAGGACCTCTCGAACTCGACAGCTCGCGGCCAGTACGCCAGCGGCTGGCAGGGCGGCGAGAAAGTGGTCGGATTCCTTGAGGAAGACGGCATGAATCCGCAGTCCCTCACCGAGACCTTCGCGGCCATCCGCCTCGACATCGGCACGCGCCGCTGGGCGGGAGTGCCCTTCTATCTTCGCGCGGGAAAGCGCCTCGGGCGTCGGGTCACCGAGATCGCGGTGGTGTTCAAGCGGGCGCCGCAGTATCTGTTCGCCGAGAGCCAGACCTCTGCACTCGGCCAGAACGCCCTCGTCATCCGTGTGCAGCCGGACGAAGGGGTGACGATCCGGTTCGGATCGAAGGTGCCCGGGGCCGGAATGCAGGTGCGCGACGTGACCATGGACTTCGGCTACGGCCACGCCTTCACCGAGGCGAGCCCGGAGGCCTACGAGCGCCTCATCCTCGACGTCTTGCTCGGCGACCCACCGCTGTTCCCCCGCCACCAGGAGGTGGAACTCAGTTGGATGATCCTCGACCCGATCGAGGAGTTCTGGGCCACCCAGGGTCAGCCGGAGCAGTACCGCCCCGGCACCTGGGGTCCGAAGTCCGCCGACGACCTTCTCGCCCGCGACGGCCGCGTCTGGCGACGCCCGTGATCATCACAGTCTGGAGTCGTTCATGATCGTCGACCTTCCCAACACCACCACGAGCCAGATCTCGAAGACTCTCGTCAAGATCCGAGAGGAAGGCGGCGCCGTCGCGCTCGGGCGCGTTCTCACCCTGGTGATCTCCACGAATCTCGGACACGAGGAGGAGGCGATCGAGGCCGCGAATGACGCGTCCCGCGAGCATCCGATGCGCGTGATCGTCATCTCTACCGGTCCCGACGGAGCCGCGGTAGCGGACACGGCACGGCTCGACGCCCAGATCCGTGTCGGCGGAGACGCTGGCGCCAGCGAAGTGGTCGTGCTCAAGGCCTACGGCGACACCGCCTCGGACGAGGAGGGGCTCGTCACGGGACTCCTGCTTCCCGACGCACCCGTCGTCGCCTGGTGGCCGGGAGAGGCCCCGGAGATCGTCTCCAAATCCCCCCTGGGGCGCATCGCCCAGCGTCGGATCACGGATGCCGCGGCACAGAGCGATCCGCGAGGATTTCTGAACCACCTCTCGCGCACCTACAGCCCGGGCGACACCGACTTCTCCTGGACGCGCCTCACACTCTGGCGCGCACAGCTCGCCGCCGTGCTCGACCAGCCGCCCTATGAACCCATCACCGGTGTCGAGGTGCACGGCGCCCCGGACTCCCCATCGACCGGGTTGCTTGCGGCCTGGTTGCAGATGCAGCTCGAGGTTCCGGCACGTCACGAGCTCGTGACGCCCTCTCACGGTTCGAGCGGAATCCAGGGGGTGCGGCTCCACCGGGCCTCCGGAGTGATCGAGCTCGAACGCACGCACACGAATATCGTCACGCTCGTTCAGCCCAACCAGCCCGTGCATGACATCTCTCTCATCCGTCGCAGTCTGCGTGACTGCCTGGCCGAGGAGCTGCGTCGCCTCGACCCCGACGACCTGTTCGGGGCGGTGATCCAGCACGGTCTGGCGGAGCTGGATGCGCCGACAGTCACCGGATCCATCACGGTGCCCGAAGCATGAGCAACGCCCGACGCGTGCTCGTGCACGCGGACAAGAAGGCTCTCGCCGGCTCGGTCGCGGCTCGCTTCATCACCAAGGTGGTCGATCTGCTCGACCAGCAGCCGCGCGTGAACATCGCGCTCACGGGCGGTACCGTCGGCAGCGCGGTTCTCCAGGCGATCAGCGAATCTCCCGCACGGGACAGCATCGACTGGTCACGGGTGGTGCTCTGGTGGAGCGACGAGCGCTGGCTGCCGAAGGGCGACGCCGAACGCAACGACACCCAGGCGCGAGCGGCTCTCCTCGACCACGTCGCGCTCCGCCCGGAGAACATCCACTGGTGTGCCGCGTCGGATTCGGGCCTCAGCCTCGATGATGCCGCGACCGCCTACGCCGAGGAGCTCGCGGATGCCGCGGAAGAGGGCCGTGACACGCCTCGATTCGACATCCTGTTCCTCGGGGTCGGGCCGGACGGGCACGTGGCGTCGCTGTTCCCGGATGCCCCGGGCATCCGTGTCACCGAAGGTTCGGTCATCGCTGTGCGCAACTCCCCCAAGCCGCCACCCGAGCGCCTCAGCCTCACACTGCCGGTGATCAACAGTGCGGACCGTATCTGGCTTGCGCTGTCCGGCCCGGACAAGGCCTCCGCCCTTGGACTCGCCCTCGCCGGAGCGAGCACCTGGGAGGTGCCGGTCGCCGGTGTCGAAGGACGCTTGCGCACGGTCTTCTTCGTCGACCAAGAGGCGGCAGCCGAGGTTCCGGAAGACCTCATCGCTGCGGAGTACTGACGGCGGCGTTGGCCTAGCGCTCGCTTCGCAGGCTGTCTCGCTGAGGTCGTCCCGGATGGGGTATTCCGCCAACGCCGGATCGGGCGCCATCCGTCACTGACTGTCCTCGGGGAAGGGCGCCGCGGCGATTCGTGACGGCTCGGCCACACTCGGTCGCTGGGCGGGGTCACCGCGCGGGCCGACGGCTCGACCACGCTCGGCCGCCAGCGGGTCACCGTGCGGGCGTCATCCGCTAGAAACTGTTCTCCGGTGGGCCCTTCGCCGCATTCGGTGACGGGTGGGTCACTCGCGGTCACTGGCGAGGGTCACCGCGGCGGAGTCATCCGTCACAAACTGTTCGCCGGTGGGCTCCACGCCGCATTCGGTGACGGGTCGGTCGGGCCCGGTCTCCGGTAGGCGCATCATGCGGGAGTCATCCGTCACAGACTACCCTCTGGGTTGCCCTTCGCGACGATTGGCGACGGGTCTGTCGCGGGGTCAGCGCTCACCCTACGCGGGCGACAACCGTGAAAGGGTCCGTCGCGGAGCCCGTTCCCCGCCACGCCTGTCGGATGGGCCGAGGTTCGCTCCCGTATCCCAGGCCCGCCCGTGCAGAGTGATTCGTTACTGGCTGGATCGCGGCAGGTCCCCTCGCGCGGTGCCCGAGATTCCCAGCTGCAGCGACGCCCTCAAACCCATCCGTCGGCAAAGGTCTTTAGAGCATGGTTTTCCCGCGCAAAGTGACGGACGAGCCGAGCGGTCAGCTGCGGCGAGATAAGCGAAGACGCGCAATTCGTCGGGAAAAGTCCTCTGAGTAGGGCTATCCCGCGTAAATTGACGGACGAGCCTCGCGGTGCGCTGCGGCTGGGTGCGCGAGAACCCCTGATCCGTCGCAACCTGCACCGAAGCCGGCTTTTCGCGTCCATTTTTGACGGGCGGTGAGCGGTGAGGGGATGCGGCCGGGTGCTCTCGCCACCCCGGCGGCATCCGTGGCTCACAGGTTTCGTACGCAACCGGCGGGCGGGAGTCGACACAAAGCGGCGACCGTTAGACAGCAACGGGATCTCGTCGATCCCCACCACCTGCGGGACCCCGCGCGAATGCTACTGGGGCGTGAGGCGACCGCGACGCGCGCGGAGCTGCTCGAGCGCCTCGTCGAGGAGCGTTGCCGCTTCCTCTTCGGTGCGGCGCTCTTTCACGTAGGCGAGATGAGTCTTGTAGGGCTCGACCTTGACCACCGACGGAGGATTCTCCTTGTCACGACCCGCGGGAAGGCCGCAGTTCGGGCAATCGAGAGTGTTGGGGATCTCCTCTGGCTCGATCGTCGCCAAGAAGTGGGGGCTCAACTCGTGTCCATTTGCACACCAGTAGAAGACCTGGAGACGCTCCGCGTGGAATCCACGGTCCTGCTCGCCCATCGGACCTGCTCCCACGCGGGAACCACGAATAGCGCTGCCACCTGAAGCCATGGGTACGTCTCCTAGCCAGTTACGTCGAACTTGGTGATCAGACCGAGCACGATGATCGATGCGACCCAGATCAGCGCGAGAATCAGCGTGATGCGGTTGAGGTTTCGTTCCGCGACTCCGGATGCTCCGAGGTTGCTGGTCACTCCGCCACCGAACATGTCGGACAACCCGCCGCCGCGACCGCGGTGCAGCAGGATGAGGAGGGTCAGCAGGAGGCTCGTGATGCCGAGCACCACCTGCAGGATGACCTGAAGAATTTCCACGAACAGCCTTTCTGGGGCGCGCCGATGAGGTCTATCGGGCGCGGTTTAGTATAACTTGCCGAAACGGTCGGCGACGAAACCGCCGAGCCGAGCCGAGCTCAGGTGCCGACGTGCTTCTGGAACTGCGCGATGCTCGAGAACTCGGCAAGATCGAGGCTCGCTCCCCCGACCAGCGCGCCATCCACATTCGGCTCTCGCATAAAACCCGCGATGTTCGAGGCCTTGACGGACCCGCCATAGAGGATGCGAGTGGCGGATGCCGCCTCCTCGCCGATCAGCTCGGTCAGAGTCGCCCGCAGCTGGGCCGCTACCTGCTCCGCCTGCGCGGGAGTCGCCGCTTGACCCGAGCCGATCGCCCAGACCGGCTCGTACGCCACGACGATGTTCGCTCCGGTCTTCACCGACGCAAGAGCCGCGCGCAGCTGGGCGACAGGAACCGCGCTCGGCCCGTGCTTCTCGAGGTCTTCTGCGGTCTCGCCGACACACAGCACGGGAACGAGCCCGTGAGCGATCGCCGCAGCGACCTTCGCCGCGAGTTCTTCATCTGTCTCGTGATGCAGCGTGCGTCGCTCGGAATGCCCGACGATGACGTACTCGCAATCCAGCGCCTTCAGGAAGGCGCCCGAGATCTCGCCGGTGTAGGCGCCGGAGTCGTGGGCCGATACATCCTGCCCACCGAACTTGAGGGATAGCTTGTCAGCCGAGATGAGGGTCTGCACCGAGCGGAGGTCGGTGAACGGCGGGAATATGGCAACCTCGACGGTGCCGTAGTCGAGCTTCGCGTCCTTGAGGCTCCAGGCGAGCTTCTGCACAAACGCGATGGACTGCAGGTGGTCGAGATTCATCTTCCAGTTGCCGGCGATGAAGGGGGTACGAGTGGTCATGCTGCTGTCCATCCCAAAACTTCGAGGCCCGGAAGGCTCTTGCCCTCCAGGAATTCCAGGCTCGCGCCTCCGCCGGTGGAGATGTGCCCGAACTGGTCATCCGTGAACCCGAGAGCCCGCACCGCTGCGGCGGAGTCTCCCCCGCCCACGACTGACAGGCCGTCCACCTCGGTGAGCGCCTGTGCGACGGTCTTGGTACCCGCGGCGAACGGGGCGAGTTCGAACACGCCCATCGGACCGTTCCAGAAGACCGTCTTCGACTCGCGGATGACTTCCGCGAAGCGAGCAGCGGTCTCCGGACCGATGTCCAGCCCGAGGCCGGACTCTGCCCACGGGGAGCCTTCGATGTCGTCGGCCGGTCGCACCTGGTGTTCCGCGTCGGCGCCGAACTTCGATGCCACCACGACATCCGTCGGGAGCACGATCTCGACACCGAGTTCCTGGGCCTTCGCGAGGTAGCCCTGCACGACCTCGAGCTGATCGATCTCGAGTAGGCTCGCGCCGACCTTGTGCCCTTGGGCGGCGAGGAAAGTGAAGAGCATGCCTCCGCCGATGAGGAGGGAGTCGACCCTCGGCAGCAGATGTGCGATCACACCGAGCTTGTCCGAGACCTTTGAGCCGCCGAGCACCACCGCGTAGGGCTTACTCGGGTTCTCGGTGAGGCGATCGAGCACGTCGAGCTCGGTCGCGATCAGGGTGCCCGCCGCGCTAGGAAGGAGCTCGGCGAGTTCGTAGACGCTCGCCTGCTTGCGGTGCACGACCCCGAAACCGTCCGAGACGAAGGCGTCGCCGAAGGCAGCGAGCCTGCTCGCGAACTCTCGACGCTCATCCGCGCTCTTGGCCGTCTCCCCCGCGTTGAAACGCAGGTTCTCGAGCAGCGCCACATCGCCGTCGGCCAGGCCGGCAACGGCCTCCGTTGCGGAACTGCCCACGGTGTCCGAGGCGAAGGTCACGGGCTTGCCGAGAAGCTCACTGAGCCGCTGGGCCACGGGAGCGAGGCTGTACTTCTCATCCGGGGCACCCTCGGGGCGGCCCAGATGGGACACCACGACCACACGTGCACCGGCGTGGATGAGCAGGTTCAGTGTGGGCAGCGAGGCGCGGATACGGCCATCGTCCGTGATCTGGGTGCCCTTGAGGGGCACGTTCAGATCACAACGGACGATGACCGTCCTGCCCGCAAGCGAACCGAGTGAATCGATCGTGCGGAGGGTCATCCGTCAGCCTTACAGGCGCTCTGCGACGTACTCGGTGAAGTCGACGAGGCGGTTGGAGTAGCCCCACTCGTTGTCGTACCAGCCGGCGATCTTGACCTGGTTGCCGATCACCTTGGTGAGTCCGGCATCGAAGATGCACGAGTGCGGGTCGCCCTGGATGTCACTCGACACGATCGGGTCCTCGGTGTAGCTGAGGAATCCCTTGAGCGCGCCGCTCTCGGCGGCTGCCTTGTACGCCGCGTTGACCTCGGCGACGGTGACGTTGCGTCCCGCTTCGACGGTGAGGTCCGTGATGGAACCGGTCGGCACTGGCACGCGGAGGGCATAGCCGTCCAGCTTGCCGATGAGTTCCGGCACGACCAGACCGAGGGCCTTGGCGGCACCGGTCGAGGTCGGGATGATGTTGAGGGCGGCGGCACGGGCACGGCGAAGGTCACTGTGCGGACCATCCTGCAGGTTCTGGTCAGCGGTGTAGGCGTGAACAGTGGTCATGAGACCTCGCTCGATGCCGAAGGCTTCCATGAAGACCTTGGCCAGGGGCGCGAGGCAGTTCGTGGTGCAGGATGCGTTCGAGAGGATGTGCTGGGTCGCGGCATCGTAGAGGTGCTCGTTGACACCCATGACGAAGGTGCCGTCGTCGTCGGTTGCGGGTGCGGAGATGATGACCTTCTTCGCGCCGGCCTCGATGTGCTTGGCGGCGTCCTTCGCGTTCGTGAAGCGACCGGTCGACTCGATGACGATGTCGACTCCGAGGTCTCCCCAGCCGAGGTTCGCGGGGTCACGCTCGGCGAGAACCTTGATGCGCTTGCCTCCGACGACGATGAACTCGCCGTCGACCGAGACATCCTCCGACAGGCGGCCGGCGACGGAGTCGTACTTGAGAAGGTGCGCGAGCGACTTAGGGTCGGTGAGGTCGTTGACGGCGACGACCTCGAGGTCTGCGCCCTGAGCGAGAGCCGCGCGGAGGTAGTTGCGACCAATGCGGCCGAAGCCGTTGATACCGATCTTGACAGTCAAGAGAACTCCTGTTGCTGAGGCGCGGTGACCGCGACTTTGTTGGGGGTGTTGTGCACTACGGGTGGGATCAGGGGTGCGGCCGGGATGACCGGCCACACCGCCCTGATTGCTGGACGAGCCAGATTTGCTATGACAGTACCAGCAGGCCGTTCGTCTTTTCGCGAGCAACATCGAAACGCTGCTGCACGTTCGCCCAGTTGGCGATGTTCCAGAACGCCTTGACGTAGTCGGCCCGCACGTTCTTGTAGTCGAGGTAGTAGGCGTGCTCCCAGACGTCCAACATGAGAACCGGCACGGTTCCCGCGGCGAAGTTCGACTGCTGGTCGAAGAACTGGCTGATGAGCAGCTTCTCTCCGATCGAGTCCCAGACGAGGGCCGCCCAGCCGGAGCCCTGCACGCCGAGCGCTGCGGCGGTGAAGTGTGCGGTGAACTTGTCGAACGATCCGAAGTTGTCGTCGATCGCCGACGCGAGCTCTCCGACCGGCTTGTCGCCGCCGTCCGGGGAGAGGTTGGTCCAGAAAATGGAGTGGTTCACATGCCCGCCGAGGTTGAACGCGAGGTCCTTCTCGAGCTTGTTGACGTTGGCGAGGTCACCAGAGTCGCGAGCAGCCGCGAGAGCTGCGACGGCAGCATTCGCCCCGGTCACGTAGGCCTGGTGATGCTTGGAGTGGTGCAGCTCCATGATGGCGCCGCTGATGCTCGGAGCGAGTGCTCCGTAGTCGTATCCCAGTTCGGGCAGAGTGTAATCGGCCATAGTGTGATCTCCTTTTCTTAGTCCCGTCGGCGCTTCAGATTCGCGGCGATCCGGGTCTGTTTTCAGTCTACCCGGCTGGGCGAGGGCACCCATCGGATGCTTGCCTCCCGGTCAGGTCGCGTTCAGAACCTGTTCAGGACACGACCGCGCCGACCGCTCACGCGTCTTCGTAATCGGGGGGCAAGTTCGCGTCGGTGCCGGGGATCCCCAGGTCGACGGCACGCTTGTCGGCCATGGCCAGGAGCCGCCGGATGCGACCGGCGACGGCGTCCTTCGTCATCGGCGGATCAGCGTGGTGTCCGAGTTCGTCGAGGCTGGAATCACGGAAGCGCAACCGCAGGTCGCCTGCATACCGCAGATGCTCCGGCACGTTGCCGTCGAGGATCTCCAGGGCGCGCTCCACGCGGGCGCAGGCCGCAACCGCCGCCTGAGCGGATCGCCGCAGGTTCGCATCGTCGAAGTTGACGAGCCGGTTGGCGGTGGCACGCACCTCGCGGCGCTGTCGCAGCTCTTCCCAGTTGAGCACGGTCGAATGCGCGCCCATGTGCACCAGCATCGCGCTGATGGCTTCGCCGTCGCGGATCACCACCCGATGGACCCCGCGCACCTCGCGTGCCTTCGCGGCGATCTTCAGTCGCCCCGCGGCTCCGACGAGAGCCATTGCGGACTCGTTCCCCGGGCAGGTGATCTCGAGGGCGGCCGAGCGACCCGGATCGGTGAGTGACCCGTGCGCGAGGAACGCGCCACGCCAGACGGCCGCGAGTTCCTCACGACTGCCCGTGGTGAGCTTGTTGGGCAGTCCGCGGATCGGCCTGCGACGGGCATCCAACAGTCCGGTCTGGCGCGCGAGCGTCTCTCCCCCGTCGAGCACTCGCACGAGGTAGTGGCTCGTGCGGCGCAGTCCGGAGGCCGAGATCACGGAGATCTCGCTCTTCACGCCGTAGAGCTCGGCGAGGTCCTTGCGCACACGCCGGGCGAGCTGGGCTGTATCGAGTTCCGACTCGACCGCGATGCGTCCCGAGATCAGGTGCAGCCCTCCGGAGAACCGCAGGATGGTCGCCAGTTCCGCGGCACGAACCGTGGTCTTGCTGACCTCGATGCGGGCGAGTTCGTCTTTAACGTCGGCGGTGAGAGCCAATCCGATTTCCTTTGCTTTCCGTTATTCGAGGATGGCGTGTTCGGTTCCCGCGGGATTCAGCCGGGACGGAGCCATCGAAGTCGTGATGCGAGCTTGAGCCCGAGGGCTACTCGCGTCCGAGGTCGCGATGCTTGATGCTGACGGCCACTCCCGGTTGTTCACGCAGCAGCGCGGCCAGGCGCTGAACGACGGCCACCGACCGGTGCTTTCCCCCCGTGCATCCAATGGCGATCGTAGCGTGTCTCTTGTTCTCGCGCTGGTAGCCGGCGAGCACCGGGGCGAGTGCGAGCACGTACTGATCGATGAATTGCTGCGCGCCCTCCCGCGAGAGCACATAGTCGCTCACCTGTGTGTCGAGCCCGCTGAGAGTACGAAGGGCCGGAACCCAGAACGGGTTCGGGAGGAACCGCATGTCGGCCACGAGATCGGCGTCTGTCGGCAACCCGTACTTGTAACCGAAGCTCAGCACTGTCAGCTGGAGTCCGGGAGTGTCGGCGCTCGAGAAAGTGTCCGAGATCTTGGTCGCGAGCTGGTGGATGTTGAGATCGGAGGTGTCGACGATGATGTCGCTCGACTCGCGGAGCCCGAGCATCCGTTGGCGCTCGGCGCCGATTCCGTCGAGCAAGGTGCCATCGCCCTGCAGCGGATGCGGGCGCCGCACCTGCTCGAAGCGGCGCACGAGCGCGGCATCCGTCGCTTCGAGGAACAGGACTCGAACGGGAGTCGCTTCGCGAAGTGCTTCTACGGTCTCTTCGAGGTCTGCGAAGAGCTTGCCTCCTCGCACGTCGACGATTGCAGCGACCTTGGGGAGATTGTTTCCCGCCTTGCCCGCGAGTTCCACGAGCGGACGCAACATCTGCGGCGGCAGATTGTCCACCACGTACCAGCCGAGGTCCTCGAGCGCGTTCCCCACAGTGGAGCGGCCCGCACCGGACATGCCGGTGACGATGAGCACCTCCTGGTGCTGTTCGGCTTGGCGGTAGCTGTCCCCGGTCATCGCGTGGTCACGCATTCACTCCTGTGCGGTTGCCTGAGCGTCAAGCCTACCGACCAACTCACTCCCGGAGTTTTTCGAAGATCGTCTGGGCGATCACATTGCCGACTCCCTTGACCTCGGAGATCGCTTCCGGCTGGGCGGCGCGGAGCTGGGTCACGGAGCCGAAGTGGCGGAGCAGTTCCTTGACCCGGGCCGGACCGAGCCCGGGAATCTCAGACAGCACCGAGCCGACATCTCGCTTGCGCCGCTGGCGTTGATACGTGATCGCGAAGCGGTGAGCCTCGTCGCGGATGCGCTGGATCAGGAAGAGAGCGTCACTGTTGCGCGGAAGGATCACCGGGTAGTCGTTGCCCGGCAGCCAGATCTCCTCGAGTCGTTTGGCGATGCCGCACAGCGCGATCCCGGTGATGCCCGCGTCCTCAAGGGCACGGGCGGCGGCGGCGACCTGTGGTTGCCCGCCATCGACGATGAGCAGGTTGGGACGGTAGGCGAAACGCGGACGCGCCGGATTGGGGCCCGCCTCTGTACTCTCGGCGATCCCTGTTCCTTCGGCAGTCCCTGTTCCTTCGGCGATCCCTGTTCCTTCGGCGGTCCCTGTGCCCACGGCCTGACTCAGGGCCTCGGCCACGGCGGCCGCCGGATCGTCATCGAGGTGCGCGAGCCGACGGGACAGGGTCTGGTAGATCGATTCCGTGTCGTCGGTGGACTCCGGGATGCTGAAGCGGCGGTACTGGTCTTTGCGCGGCAGCCCGTCTTCGAAGACGACCATGGAGGCGACGATGTTGGTGCCGCTCAAGTGGGAGACGTCGTAGCATTCCATGCGAAGCGGCGCATCATCCATCCCCAGCGCCTGCTGGATATCGGCCAGAGCCTGCGACCGGGCCACGAAGTCGCCGCTTCGACGCGTCTTGTAGAGGATCAGGGCATTGCGGGCGTTGGTCGCGACGGTGAGGGCGAGTGCGGCGAGCTCGCCGCGCTGGGCGACACGGATGACCACTTTGCCGCTGCCCACACCGCGCTCCGACCGCAGTTCGGTGAGCCAGGTCTCGAGCTCCGCAGCATCATCAGGTAATTCCGGCACGACGACGAGCCGTGGCGGATCGAGTTCGTCGTAGGCGTTGTGCACGACGGTCTCGACGAGTTCGTCCAGCTCCAGATCCAGTTCCTTGTCGACGACCCAACTGCGCACACCACGGATGCGGCCACCACGCACCGTGAACTGCTGCACCGCCGCCGCGAGCTCGTCGTGCGCGATCCCGAAGATGTCGGCATCCACATCCTCCGAGAGCACGACGGTGTTCTTCGAGAGGGCGGTTTCCAGTGCTCCGAGCTGGTCGCGGAACTTGGCTGCCGACTCGTAGTCCTGCACCGCCGCGGCGGCCTTCATCTTGCGGGAGACCTCTCCGACGAACTTGGAGTCGTTGCCGGCCACGAAGGAGGCGAAATCCAGGGCGATGGACTTGTGCTCCTCTTTCGACACGCGGCCGACACAGGGTGCCGCGCACTTGCCGATGTCCCCGAGCAGGCAGGGCCGTCCGGTCTGCTCCGCGCGCTTGTAGGTGGATTCCGAACAGCTGCGCATGGGGAACGCCTTGAGCATGAGGTCGACGGTCTCGCGGATCGCCCACACCTTCGTGTACGGCCCGAAGTACCGGGCACCCTTGAGGTTGCGGTTGCGGGTGACCAGCACCCTCGGCACGTTCTCCCCGAGGGTGATCGCCAAGTACGGATAGGACTTGTCGTCGCGAAACTGCACATTGAACGGCGGATCGAATTCCTTGATCCAGGTGAACTCGAGTTGCAACGCCTCGAACTCGGTGCCGACCACTGTCCACTCGACGGATGCAGCGCTCAACACCATTCGCCGGGTGCGCTCGTGCAGGCTCGCCAAGGGAGCGAAATAGTTGCTCAGTCGCGCACGGAGATTCTTCGCCTTGCCGACATAGAGCACCCTCTGGGCGGCGTCACGAAAGCGATAGACCCCCGGCTGCTGGGGGATCTCGCCCGCTTTCGGGCGCCATACGACGGTGTCTGACACGGCGGGCTGCTACGTCGTTGCGAGGGCTTTTGCGCGGGACGGGGACTTCTTGCGGCGCACCGGCTCCGGCGCCGCCGGAAGGATCTCCCTGAGGAAGGTCCCGGTGAAGCTCGCCTCGACCGTTGCGAGATGCTCCGGTGTGCCGACCGCCAGGATCTGCCCTCCCCCGGCTCCACCCTCGGGACCGAGGTCGATGAGCCAGTCGGCGGACTTGATGACGTCGAGGTTGTGCTCGATCACGATCACCGTGTTGCCCTTGTCGACGAGACCGTTGAGCACGAGAAGCAGCTTGCGAACGTCTTCGAAGTGCAGACCCGTCGTCGGCTCGTCGAGCACATAGATGCTGCGTCCCATCGACCGCTTCTGCAGCTCGGTGGCGAGCTTCACGCGTTGCGCCTCACCTCCGGAGAGGGTCGTGGCGCTCTGCCCGAGTCGCACATAGCCGAGTCCGACATCGACGAGCGTCTTGAGGAAGCGGCTGATCGACGAGATGGCCTCGAAGAAGTCCGCGGCCTCGCTGATCGGCATGTCGAGCACCTCGGCGATGCTCTTGCCCTTGTAGTGCACCGCGAGGGTCTCGCGGTTGTAGCGCGCGCCGTTGCAGACCTCGCAGACCACGTAGACATCGGGAAGGAAGTTCATCTCGATCTTGATAGTGCCGTCGCCCGAGCAATTCTCGCAGCGGCCGCCCTTGACGTTGAAGCTGAACCTCCCGGGAAGGTAGCCGCGGGCCTTGGCGTCCTGAGTCTCGCTGAACAGGGTGCGGATTTTGTCGAAGACGCCGGTGTAGGTGGCCGGATTCGACCGCGGGGTGCGCCCGATCGGGGCCTGGTCGACGTGCACGACCTTGTCGAGGTTGTCGAGGCCGGTAACCCGGGTGTGCTTTCCGGGGATCTGTCGCGCTCCGTTGAGCTCGTTCGCGAGCACCTTGTAGAGGATGTCGTTGATGAGGCTGGATTTGCCCGATCCACTGACCCCCGTCACTGCGGTGAAGGTGCCGAGCGGAAATTCAGCGGTGACATTCCGCAGGTTGTTGGCGCGCGCGCCCTCCACCGTGAGCATGCGCTTCTTGTCGATCGGACGCCGCGACGTGGGAGTCGCTATTGACCGCCGACCGGAGAGGTAGTCGCCGGTCATCGATCCCGTGTTGGCGAGGAGTGCCTCGTAAGATCCGGAGTGCACGACCTCTCCCCCGTGCTCGCCCGCGCCGGGCCCGATGTCGACGATCCAGTCCGCGGTGCGGATGGTGTCCTCGTCGTGTTCGACCACGATGAGGGTGTTGCCGAGGTTCTTGAGCTTCACGAGGGTCTCGATCAGCCGGCGATTGTCGCGTTGATGGAGGCCGATGCTCGGCTCGTCGAGCACATAGAGCACTCCGGTGAGACCCGATCCGATCTGGGTCGCGAGCCGGATGCGCTGGGCCTCGCCACCGGAGAGGGACCCGGCCGAACGGGCGAGATTGAGGTAGCTCAGCCCCACCTCGATGAGGAATTCGAGCCGAAGCCGGATCTCGCGCAGCACCTGGGCCGCGATCTTGGCATCCCGGGCCGAGAGTTCGAGGCGCTGCATGAAGTCGAACGCGTCGAGGAGACTGAGCTCCGCGACATCCGCGATGTTGTAGTCGTGCACGGTCACCGCGAGAACCTCGGGCTTCAGGCGTTTGCCGTCGCAGACCGGGCAGTTGATCTCCCGCAGGTACGCGGAGTAGCGCTGGCGGGCCGAGTCGGTCTCCGCCTCGAGGAACTTTCGCTCGATGTAGGGCATGACGCCCTCGAAGCCGGTCGAATACTTCATCTCTCGACCGAAGCGGTTCTTCCACTTGACGGTGACCTGGAAGTCGTTGCCCTTGAGGATGGCGCTCTGGATGTCGGCGTCGAGATCGCGCCACGGAGTCTTGAGCGAGAAGTCGAGATCGGCGGCGAGGCCTTCGAGCAGGCGCTGGAAGTAGTTGAAGAGGCCCTTGCCAGACTGGGTCCACGGCAGGATCACGCCGTCGGCGAGACTCAAAGCGGGGTCGCCGAGGAGCAGTTCGGAGTCGACCGACATCTTGGTGCCGAGCCCGGAGCATTCCGGGCAGGCACCGAAAGGCGCATTGAACGAGAACGTTCGCGGCTCGATCTCGGTGAGCTGAACCGGGTGACCGTTGGGGCACGACAGTTTCTCGCTGAAGTTGCGCCAGGCGTCTGGGCCGGTCGCGTCGACGTAGTTCACACTGACCAGTCCGTCGGTGAGCCGCAGGGCGGTCTCCAGCGAGTCCGTGAGCCGGGTGAGGATGTCGTCGGCGGCGACGAGGCGGTCCACGACCACGGAGATGTCGTGCTTGTACTGCTTCTTCAGGATCGGGGGTTCGCTCAGCTGCACCTGCTCGCCATCCACGATCGCTCGGGAGTAGCCACTCGCGGCGAGCTCCTTGAAGAGGTCGACGAACTCGCCCTTCTTCTGGGAGATGACCGGACTCACGATCTGGTACCGCACCCCGGTTTCGAGAGTCATGAGCTGGTCGGCGATCTGCTGCACCGTCTGGCGCTCGATCTTCTCGCCGCAGACGGCGCAGTGAGGCACACCGATCCGGGCCCAGAGAAGACGCATGTAGTCGTAGATCTCGGTGATCGTTCCGACGGTGGACCGGGGGTTGCGGTTCGTCGACTTCTGGTCGATCGAGACTGCGGGACTCAGCCCATCGATGAAATCGACATCGGGGCGGTCGACCTGACCGAGGAATTGACGGGCGTATGCCGACAGCGACTCGACATAGCGGCGCTGCCCCTCGGCGAAGATCGTGTCGAAGGCCAGGGAAGACTTGCCTGAACCGGATAGCCCGGTGAATACGACAAGAGAATCACGCGGAATCTCGAGGTCGACACCCTTGAGATTGTGCACTCGTGCACCGTGGACAGAGAGCTTCGAACCGGACTCGACGCGGGAAATAGACACTCTATAGATTCTATGCAGGCCACCGACATTGAACCTCGGGGTTCGCTCAGTGCGTAGAGGCGAGTAGCGCCGGATCGGAGTGCCCGGGAATCGCCGGCCGGTTTCGCACGATCACCTTCGCCGGTCGCCGTCCGTTGAATGTCGTCGCCGTCACCGCCGTGTACGCCCCCATCGCCGGGCTCAGCAACAGATCGCCCTCCTGCAGCCGGGGCAACGGATAGTGACGCGCCACCACATCGACGCTGTCGCAGGTGGGCCCGCCGAGAGTGGTCGAGCGCAGCTCGACCGGGGTGCCCGCCAACTCCGAGCGGGCGACGATCACCGGATGCACGCCTTCGGCCATCACGTTGGAGTAGCTGCCGTAGACACCGTCGTCGATGAAACACCAGGTCTCGGACCCGCGCTCCCGCACCCCCGTCACCCGGCTCACCACCGTGGCGGCCTCCGCAACCAGGACGCGTCCGGGTTCGGCCAGGATGCGCAAACGGGACGATCGGGGCTCGAGCAGGGGACGGATGGCGGCCGCGATCTGCTCGATGCCCACGACATCCGTACGGTACCCGACGGGGAATCCCCCGCCGATGTCGAGGGTCGTGAATCCAATGTTCCACTGGCGTTCGAGGCGGTCCATCAGCTCGAGGGTGTCGGCCGTCGCTCTGGCGAAGGCGGCGACGCTGTCGAGCTGGCTTCCGACGTGGAAGCTGAATCCCGCGATACGGCTCCCCTGGGCGATGGCCAGGGAGAGCAGCACCTCGGCCTCTACCGCGGACACCCCGAACTTGCTCGACAGGTCGCTCTTGGCTTCCGGGTTCTCGTACGACAGCCGGATGAGCAGGTTCACGTTTGCGGGCACGTGGCGGAATTTAGCGAGCTCTCCCGCGCTGTCGATCACGAAGGTGCGGATGCCGAGGACATAGGCGCGGGTGATCTCCGTCGCGGACTTGACGGGCTGGGTATGGATGATGCGGTCCGGACCCACTCGATGGCCGGCCACCAGGTCGATCTCCCCATCGCTCGCGACGTCGAATGACCCACCGAGGGACGCAATGGTCTCGATGACGTCCGGATGGGACAGGGCCTTCACCGCGTAGTGCCAGTGGACGAAGGGAAGTGCGGTGCGGAGACGGTCGTACTGAGAAGCCACGGCGCCGAGATCGAGCAGCATCAGTGGGCTGCCGTGCGTCGTGACCAGCGAGTCGAGATCGATTCCCTCGAGCGAGCGGCGGATCGTGTCGATGCGCCGGGCTCGTACCTGCGGGGTGAGGACCGTATCGTCGACCGGCGGCATGGCGCCCTGGTTCCTGGCGTCATCCCAGCGTCGGCCGAGCACATAGCCGAACCCCGCGATGCCGTAGAAGACGAGGTCGGCGCCGATCTTCCCGGCGATCCATCCCGCCGCGGGAAGTCCGATGAGAAGCGGAGCGAGCCAGAGCAGAAGAGGGCGCACGGCGAGCGTGTCGATCAGTTCGGCCGGACCGAACTCGATCGCGGAGAGCCAGGCGGTGCGGGCGATCGCCGATCTCCGTCGCGTGCCGGGATCCCCGCGAGAAATTCGCCACTGTTCGGCGAAATTGCGAGCGCCGGCCACCCCGTAGAAGCCCAGGTTCTCCCCGATCGTGCCCGCGATCGCCGCTACGAACAGTGACCCGCTCAGTCGATAGGAGATCGCGGCGGCGGCGAGGGCGGTCGCCGTGCCCGCGATCTCACTCGGAAGATACCGTCGGATCCAGAATCCCACGCCTCGTGCATTGCCAGCCGACACGACATCCACTCTCCCGAGGCCACGGGGGCAGCCTCACTACCGACTAAGAGGCCGGCAGGCGCGCGCTGATACAGCCTGCGCGTCGCGAATTCAGGAGATGTGTCCGGCGGCTTCCATCTGCCGAAGTTCCTTCTTCAGGTCGGACACCTCGTCGCGCAGCCGGCCGGCGAGTTCGAACTTGAGTTCGCCGGCGGCCTGGAGCATCTGGTCGTTGAGGTCCCGGATGATCGACTCGAGATCGTTCGCCCCGCTGGCGGCGAGACCACCGTGACGCTTGAGGTTCGGAGTGGGAGACCGCTTGCGCCCGTCTCGGCTGGAGAGAAGCTCCGCCGTGTCCGCGCCCTCCCTGTTGAGCGACTCGGTGATGTCGGCGATCTTCTTGCGCAGCGGTTGAGGGTCGACGCCCCGCTCGAGGTTGTAGGCCACCTGGAGTTCGCGCCGCCGGGTCGTCTCGGAGATCGCGAGTTTCATCGAGTCGGTCATCACGTCCGCGTACATGTGCACGGCGCCGGAGACATTTCGTGCGGCGCGACCGATGGTCTGGATGAGCGAGGTGGACGAGCGGAGGAAGCCCTCCTTGTCGGCATCCAGGATCGCCACAAGCGAGACCTCCGGAAGGTCGAGGCCCTCTCTCAGCAGGTTGATGCCCACCAGTACGTCATAGACGCCCTGACGGAGTTCGGTCAGCAGCTCCACCCGGCGGAGGGTGTCGACATCGGAATGGAGATAGCGAACACGAACGCCCGCCTCGCCGAGGAACTCGGTGAGCTCCTCTGCCATCTTCTTGGTGAGAGTCGTCACCAGCACTCGTTCATTGGCTGCCGTGCGTTTGCGGATCTCCTCGAGCAGGTCGTCGATCTGGCCCTTCGAGGGCTTCACCACGATCTCCGGGTCGATGAGACCGGTCGGGCGGATGATCTGCTCGACCACGCTGTCGGTGATGCCCATCTCGTATTTGCCCGGGGTCGCGGACAGGTAGACCTTCTGGCCGACCCGGTCGAGGAACTCGTTGAATTTGAGCGGACGGTTATCGAGCGCGCTCGGCAGCCGGAAACCGTGATCGACGAGGGTGCGCTTACGCGAGGCATCCCCCTCGTACATCGCACCGATCTGAGGAACCGTGACGTGCGATTCGTCGATCACCACGAGGAAATCGTCGGGGAAGTAGTCGATCAGGCAGTGCGGTGCTTCACCCGGCTGGCGCTGGTCGATGTGGCGCGAGTAGTTCTCGATCCCGCTGCAGAACCCGATCTGCTCCATCATCTCGATATCGAAGGTCGTGCGCATACGCAGGCGCTGCGCCTCGAGAAGCTTGCCCTCCCGTTCGAGCTGCTTCAAACGATCCTCGAGCTCGACTTTGATGGTCTTGATCGCGGCATGCATGCGTTCCTGCCCGGCGACGTAATGGGAACCGGGGAAGACGGACACCGCATCGAGCTTCTGCACCACGTCTCCCGTGAGCGGATGCAGGCTGTACAGGCCTTCGATCTCATCTCCGAACATCTCGATCCGGATCGCCAGTTCCTCGTACATAGGGATGATCTCGATGGTGTCGCCGCGAACACGGAAGTTGCCGCGCGAGAAGTCGACGTCGTTGCGCTGGTACTGCATCGACACGAACTTGCGGATGAGCGTCTCACGGTTGATCGACATGCCCACCTGGAGCGCCATCATGGCCTCCAGGTACTCCTCGGACGAACCGAGACCGTAGATGCAGGAGACCGTGGAGACGACGATCACATCTCGACGACTGAGGAGAGCGTTGGTTGTCGAATGACGCAGACGCTCCACCTCGGCATTCACCGAGGAGTCTTTCTCGATGAAGGTATCGGTCTGAGGCACGTAGGCCTCTGGCTGGTAGTAGTCGTAATACGAGACGAAGTATTCGACGGCGTTGTTCGGCATCAGCTCGCGGAACTCGTTGGCGAGCTGGGCCGCGAGGGTCTTGTTGTGCGCAAGCACGAGGGTGGGACGCTGGACGGCCTCGATGAGCCAGGCCGTCGTCGCGGACTTGCCGGTTCCGGTGGCGCCGAGCAACACGATATCCGTCTCGCCCGCGTTGATGCGCGAAGTCAGCTCGGCAATCGCGGCGGGCTGGTCTCCGCTCGGCGTGTATTCGCTGATGACCTCAAACGGGCGCACTGAGCGTGTCGGTTCCATGATCCCAGCTTAGGCACGGCTACCGACACCGTCGCAGGATATCGCCCGCGGCAGAACTCGCCACGGGCAAGAGATTGCCCGCCGCCGATTGTGCTCGTGCCCACTCAGGAGTTGCATAGAGAAAATCCGAAGATTTCCCCTGCGGTCGAGAAGCCGCAGCACAGTCCGAACTCCCGTGAGAAATCGCCCGACGGCAGAAGGAAACGCCATGACCGTCACGCAGTCCCGCCCGACTCCGGCGAAAGCGAGTCCGATCTTCGGTCGCATGCGCGGCCGGGTGGTGATCCTCCTGTGCATCATGTACGCGATCTCGTACATCGATCGCACCAACATCTCGACCGCCGGCCCGACGATCATCAAGGCCCTCGATCTCACGACCGCCGAATTCGGCATCGCCGTCGCGGCGTTCTCCCTGCCCTATGCACTCTTCCAGATCATCGGCGGCAACCTCGGCGAACGGATCGGGCCGCGCAAGGCACTCTTCTGGATCGGGATCCTCTGGGGCGTCGCGACGATCGCCACCGGCTTCTCCGTTGGACTGGCCTCGCTGGTCGGCGCCCGCCTGCTGCTCGGGCTCACGGAATCCGCGGCCTTCCCCACGGCCACCTCTGCAATGGCGAAATGGGTGCCGATCGATCGCAACGGCTTCGTGCAGGGAATCGTGCACTCCGCATCCCGCCTGGGAAACGCCGCGGCACCGCTGATCGTCGGCGGGCTGATCATCTGGGGCGATTCTCTCGGCGGCCCGATCGCCGGTTGGCAGGTGTCGTTCATCATCGTCGGCGTGCTCAGCGCGCTGTGGGCCGTGCTCTGGGCGACGCTCTACCGCGACCGCCCCGAAGACTACCCGCGCATCACCGAACAGGAACTCAGCGAGATCCCCCGGGCGCTCGAGCGGGCCGCGCGCCCTCCCGTGCCGTGGAAGCGCCTGATCCGCACCATCCTGCCCGTGACCTTCGTGGACTTCGGCTACGGCTGGACGCTCTGGGTCTTCCTCACCTGGATTCCGTCGTTCCTCGCTGACAGCTATGGCCTCGCCCTCGCCGACTACGCCGTGTTCACCGCCATCGTGCTGCTCGCCGGGGTCGTCGGAGACACCGTCGGCGGCATCTTCAGCGATCGGATCCTCCGGCGCACCGGGAGCCTCCGCAATGCTCGCCGATCCATCCTCCTGATCGGCCTGCTCGGATCGCTCGTCTGTCTCACGCCGTTGTTGTTCGGCCACAACCTCGCACTCTCGATCGTCTCGCTCTCGTTGTCGTTCTTCTTCCTCGAGCTCTGCAACGCAACGCTCTGGGCGATCCCGATGGATGTCGCGCCGGAGTGGTCGGGCACCGCGAGCGGGATGATGAACACCGGATTCGGTCTCGCGGGAATCTTCTCGCCGATCCTCTTCGGCTACCTGGTGGGCGTCGCGGGCTGGCAGTGGCCGTTCGCCGCCTCGATCGCCCTCCTCGCGGCAGCGGCGGTCGTGGCTGCCGTCATGAAGCCGCAACGGGTGTTGCCCAACAGCGTCAGCGAGTGGGAACAGACTTCTTCGAGCTGAATCTGCGGCCGGTGAGGCCCAGGCTGAACCAGGAGCGCCGGGCGAGTTCGGTGATGCCGAGTGACAGCAGCACCACGAGAACATAGGTCACCAGAGTCAGCCAAGGCTTCGGCACCGTGCGTTCGAGCCAATCGTCTCCGACCCAGAGCAGCAGCCAGATGAACAGCGGATGCGACAGGAAGATGCCGAAAGAACGGTCCGATCCCGCATCCAGGCCCTTCGCCACCAGGCTCCGCGGGTCACGCCGATCGGCCCACCAGGTGCCGACGGCCAGGAAACCGAGCGCAACGGCGATCGACCAGAGCATTTCGATCGGCTGCAACGGGGTCCCGGCCCGATACGGGCTTCGGCCTGTCAGCATGTTGACGACGTAGACGCCGAGCGTGCAGAGCGCCGCCGCGAGCACGATGAAGCCGATCGCCCGTCGGTGGGCCCTGACCCAGGCGAGGAAGGCCGCGGAGTGGTCCGCGGCGACCGCCCCGGCGATGATGAAGAACTGGTAGCTGAAGAAGAGCTGCTTGTTGAAATCGTTGATTCCGGAGGTGACGTCGGGGAAGTACATGTACAGCGCGGTGAGCGCCAGCTGCACGGCGAGGCTGATGCCGAGAAGCAGGGCGTGCCGCACCCTCGTGCGACGGACCAACCAGAGGATGACAGGCACCAGCAGGTACACCTGCATGGTGACGAGGAGGAAGTAGAGGTGATACCACGCGGTGCCGGTGAGGATATAGCCGCCGAGCCGGACGAGCATCTCCCCGAACGTGCCATGCGGTGAGCGCAGATTGCTCGCCGCGAAATAGATGATCGACCAGACCACGTAGGGCACGCCGACGAGCAGGAAACGCCTCGGAAGAAACGACTTCATGGGCTGTGGGCGATTCAGATAGCTGTAGACCAGCACGAAGGCGGTCAGCGCGAAGAACACCTCCCGGGTGAAATGCACCAGGGAGAAAAACCCGTAGAGCACCAGGTCGTCGTCCGCGACGGTGTGACTGGTGGTGTGGACGGCGATGACGCAGGCGAAGGTGAGAATGCGCACGACATCCACCTCATAGAGATGAGGCGCCTTCGTCCGTTTGGGCGGCGAGGGCGTTGCCGCCGCTGTCGACTCGGTCATTCGGTTGCTCCTTCGCGGGCGGCGTCGAATTCGCGAACCCGACGCCGCTGCACCTTGCCGGTCGCGGCGCGTGGCACATCATCGACGACCTTGATCTCCACGGGCCTCTTGAAGCGCGGCAGCCTCGTCTCGCAGAGCGCCGCCAGCTCGGTGGCGAGAGACGGGTCGGACGCCGCGGCCGACGCCGCGATCACGTAGGCGACGGGCACCTGACCGAGGATGGCATCCGGCCGGCCGATGACCACGGCCTCTCGGATTCGCAGGTCTTCGAGCAGCACGTCCTCGACTTCGGCCGGGTAGAACTTCTCCCCTCCGCGATTGATCACGTCGTCTGAGCGCCCCGAGAGGTACACCCAGCCGTCCGAATCTACGCGACCGAGATCCCCGGTGCTGAGCCATCCGTCTGCGTCGAACCGGTCAGAGGCGCGACCGCCGAAATAGGAACGCACGATTCCGGTGCCGCGCACCCAGAGCGAGCCGACCTCTCCGTCTGCGACTTCGCGCCCGCGCTCGTCTCGCACCGAGACCTCACCCCCCACCGGCGGTCCTACCGAGCCGTCGCGCAACGGTTCTCCGAGGGGCGTCGCGGCGATCTGGCTCGCGCCTTCCGTCATGCCCCAACTGACCACGAGAGGAGTTCCGGCGAAGGCATCACGGACTGCGTCCGGGAGGGGCGCAGAGGCCGAGCGGATGAATCGGACCCCCTCTGGCACGCGAAGCTCTTCATCGCGGGCGAGCACGGCGAGAATCGCCGGGACCGCGTTGATCCAGGTGACCCTGCGGTCGACCATCAGCTCCCAGAACCCGGTGCGGCGGAAGCGGCGGTCGAGCACGAGCGCCGCGCCGGCGACGAGAGTGGAGAGCAGCCCGACCACCTCGGCGTTGACGTGGAAGAGAGGAAGCGGGTTGTAACCGCGGTCCGCGGCGCTGAGTCGATTGTGGCGGGCTATCGCGTGCGCCACGACGAGCAACTGGCGCTCGGAAAGCTCCACCCCCTTCGGCGCACCGGTGGAGCCCGAGGTGAAGAGCAGCACCCCTCCCGGGGAATCCGCTCGATCGGGGAAGGATCGAGACTCCTCGCCAGGTGACTCTTCCGCCCTGTCGGGAATCCCGGTCTGGTGCGCCACCCTCAGCGTCGCGGCGGTGCCCAAGGCAGCGGGCTGCTCGCGGTCGGTGACCTGAGCGCCGACTGCCGCGACCGTATCGACGACAGCGGCGATGCGCTCGACGTCCGTCACCGCAGCACCGGGGTCGATCGGAACGGCGACCCGCCCCGAACTCACGACGGCGAGGAATACGACAGCGAAGGAGAGCGGGTCGGCCAGGTCGACGAACACGACAGCACCGGGCGCGACGGACCGCGCGTCCAATTCATCGCGCCACGCTGTAGTGGCGGCAGAGAGCTCACCGTAAGAGATCACACGGTCCGACCGCGCGTCCTCGAGATACGGGTCCCGCTCGGTGGTCCTACCGCGGTTCTCGATGAGTTCACGAAGCGAGAGGAAGGTCAGGGGGGCAGCAGGCGATTCCTCGGTCACGCGTCAAGGCTAATCGCTCGAGGCTATGCCGCGCCTGTGGCCTCGGGGGCCTTGACACCGCAACCGGCATCACTTGGTCTGGTCGAGCATCCACTTCCAGGTCGGCAGGTAGAGAGGCAGGCCAGCCGGCGTTCTCGGGGTGCTGTCGCTGACGGTGCGGCCGTGTGATTCGGCCGCGGTACCCACGTCGAGGGTGCTCACGAGCTGGTGCGATCCGCTCGGCACGGGCACCTCCGCGGGCAGTTCCGCTCGCTGCATCTTCAGCTCGGACCAGGACCCGACGATCTTGCTGAAGTACATGTCGTGCTGGTTCACGAAGCCATACATCCGGCTGGCGGGGGTGACCCCGGGTTCGCGCATCCACGCCGCCGGGACTCCCTCGTTGGTCTCGACCGGTGAAGAGAACATCAGCACTCCGTGAACGAGATGGAGGTGAGCGATATAGGCGGATTCACCGCCGCCCTGTGAGTGTCCGGCGAGCACGATCCGCGACCAGTCCACCTCCCCGTGATCGATGTACCGCCCCCACTGACCGGCCGGATCGACGCTCGCGAGGTGTGCGAGGGCCATGGTGAGTCGGTTGAGGATCGAATTCGCCGGGTCGACGCTGCTCACCGCGCTCGGAGCGCTTCCGTCGAAGCGGTTGCGCTGCACCGCGGTGTAGCACTCGGGATCACCGCCGCAGGTGTGCACGACGGATTTGCCGCGGTTCCAATAGTCGAGGCCGAGGACGTCGTATCCGGATGCCACGGCGGTGCGCAGGAACGTGCGGTAATCCCAGGGTCGAGCGCCCGTGGCGGGAAGGAACAGCATCAGTGGGCCGGGAGAGGCGGCGTGCTGGGCATAGTTGCGTTGGTTGGGAAAGAGGGTCTGGCCCTTCGGGAGACCCAGGCGGAACGAGATCAGCGGTGCCGATTGCCCATCCGGTTTAGGCAGGGGGCGAGATGACGCCCCGACGGCTCCGAAACTCAGCGAGGAACCGAGAATCACGAGTACGGCGAAAGCGAGCGCCGCCGCGCCCCATCTCCCCCGGTGTGTTCTCACCGGTCAAATGTAACCGTTCGAACCTCGATCGCCGGCCGCGCGCGTCTGAGAGTTCGTTCAGGCCGTGTCGGAGCCGTCACCGTCTGCGGGGAAGGCTGCTCCAGAGGGCCTCTGCCTGAGCGATCGTCTCGTCGACAGTGCCGTTGCTGTCGATCACCACGTCGGCGATCGCGAGACGTTCCGCGTCGGTGGCCTGGGAGTTGAGCCGATGCTGCGCCTCTTCCCGGCTGTGACCGCGCAACTTCACGAGCCGTTCCAGCCGTGTCTCCGCGCTCGCGTTCACCACGACAATGAGATCGAAGTCGTGATACCCCGGATCATGTGACGCCTCCACGAGAAGCGGGACGTCGTAGACCACCACCGCATCCGGATCGCCACGCTCTGCGGCAGCGAACAGTTGCCCGCTGAGTTCTCGGATGGCCGGGTGGGTGATGCCGTTGAGCGCGAGCCGGGCATCCGGATCCTGGAAGATCAGCGCCCCGAGCGCAGCGCGATCGAGGGAGCCGTCGGCGGAGATGACACCGGGGCCGAAGCGCTCCGCGATCGCCGCGAGGCCGGGGGTTCCGGCAGCGACCACATCCCGAGCGAGCTGGTCGGCATCCACCACTGTCGCCCCGAGTTGCTCGAGGCGCTTCGCGACCACGGTCTTGCCCGAAGCGATGCCTCCGGTGAGGCCGATGAGATACACGTGCGCCAGTTTAGCCGCCGCCGGGTACGTCCTCTCCGTGCCCGCAACTCCGGCCGGCGAATGCGGCCCGATCGGCTCGGGGCGCGGGCCCGGAACGTCCGCGACGGCCCGCATTCCTCAGGCGGCCGGGCCCTCAGGCGGCAAGGCCCTCGTGCCGCGTGTTCCTCATGCGACCCGGTTAACGACGGAACGGCCGAGCCCGGGGGCCCGACCGTTCCGAAAGAAACTGCTTAGGAGTTGGAGCTCAGCTTCTCGCGAAGAGCAGCGAGGGCCTCGTCGTCCGCCAGCGTTCCGGCGGAGTCGGCGTCGTTCGAGAACGAGGAGCCTCCGGCGACCGGTGCGTCGCTGATCTCGTCGGCGGTCGCAACCTGCTTCTTGTGGGCTTCCCAGCGAGCCTGGGCTGCAGCGTAGTCCTGCTCCCACTTCTCGCGCTGGGACTCGAAGCCCTCTTTCCACTCGTTGGTCTCCGGGTCGAAGCCGTCCGGGTACTTGTAGTTGCCCGCCTCGTCGTACTCGGTGAGCATTCCGTAGAGCGCCGGGTCGAACTCGGTGCCCTCGGGGTCGACGCCCTCGTTCGCCTGCTTCAGCGAGAGGGAGATGCGGCGACGCTCGAGGTCGATGTCGATGACCTTGACGAAGACCTCATCGCCGACCGAGACGACCTGCTCGGCGAGCTCGACATGCTTGCCCGAGAGCTCCGAGATGTGCACGAGGCCCTCGATGCCCTCTGCAACGCGAACGAACGCGCCGAAGGGGACGAGCTTCGTGACCTTTCCGGGAGCAACCTGGCCGATGGCGTGGGTGCGGGCGAATACCTGCCAGGGGTCCTCTTGAGTGGCCTTAAGAGACAGGGAGACGCGCTCGCGCTCGAGGTCGACCTCGAGGATCTCGACGGTGACCTCCTGGCCGACCTCGACGACCTCAGAGGCGTGCTCGATGTGCTTCCAGCTGAGCTCGGAGACGTGGACGAGACCGTCGACGCCACCGAGGTCGACGAACGCACCGAAGTTGACGATCGACGAAACGACACCCTTGCGAACCTGGCCCTTGGCGAGGTTGTTGAGGAAGGTCGTGCGGCTTTCGGACTGGGTCTGCTCGAGGAGCGCGCGGCGAGAGAGCACAACGTTGTTGCGGTTCTTGTCGAGCTCGAGGATCTTGGCCTCGATCTCCTGGCCGAGGTACGGCGTGAGATCGCGCACACGGCGCAGCTCGATGAGCGACGCCGGGAGGAATCCGCGGAGTCCGATGTCGACGATGAGACCGCCCTTGACGACCTCGATCACCGAACCCGTGACGACGCCGTCCGCATCCTTGATCTTCTCGACATCGCCCCACGCACGCTCGTACTGAGCGCGCTTCTTGGAGAGGATGAGGCGGCCTTCTTTGTCTTCCTTCTGGAGGACGAGGGCTTCGACCACATCGCCGACCTGGACGACCTCGGTGGGGTCCACATCGTGCTTGATGGAGAGTTCGCGGGAGGGGATTACACCCTCGGTCTTGTAACCGACGTCGAGGAGGACCTCGTCACGATCGATCTTGACGACGGTGCCCTCGATGAGGTCTCCGTCGTTGAAGAACTTGAGAGTCTTTTCGACCGCGGCGAGAAAGTCTTCAGCAGATCCGATGTCGTTGATTGCGACCTGCTTGGGCGCCTTGTCGGTCGTTACGATTGTCATGTAGTAGTTGCTCCAGGATGGACATTTATTTGGGCCGGCCGCAGGGACGTGCGCTCTAGAAAAGTGTTTCGTGTATTTTCCGCGACTGGCAGGCGGATGGATTGCCACAGAATTGCGACGTTTCAGTCTATAGCGCCCCATTGCCCCGCGCCACCCGGCCTAATCCGCGTGTTCCGCGCGCCGGTTTTCGCTCGGTGGCGTTCCCCGACCAGCACTTATCGACGGATCCGCGAGCTCATTCCATGCGACGGCTCACCTGCGCGCGGCGACTATGGCGCGCAGGGCGGCCCGCAGCTCGGGGTATTCGAAGGCGTAGCCCGCCTCCGTGAGACGCTCGGGCAGCACCCAGCGACTCTTGAGCACCAGCTCGGTCTCGGTCCGGATCACGGCCGAGCCGATTTCGAGCATCCAGCGCGCCGCCGGAAGCCCGAAGGGCACGCCTACGACATCGCGCACGGTCTGCATCACCGTGCGGTTGTCGCTCGGGTCGGGCGAGCTCAGGTTGACCGGTCCGTCGATGTCGGGATGCTCGCGCAGAAACCGGATGATGCCGAGCACGTCAGCCAGATGAATCCAGCTGAACTTCTGGTGGCCGTCGCTCCTCCGGTTCTCGTGGAACGTCCCTGCCGCACGACGGGCGGCAGTCCCGAACCAGGGGCCATCGAGCTGTGGCCCCCCGAGTCCCATCCGCGCCAGCGCAATCAGCGGCACCAGAGCGCTTCCGTCGCCGAGCACGATCGCCATCCGGAGCGCGACCCGTCGCGTTCCCGACAACTCACCGTCGAAGAACTCGCGCTCCCAGGCCCGCGCGACATCCACCGAGAAGCCGTCGCCGAGCTCGCCGGTCGACTCGGTCATCGGTCGGTCTTCTGCATGCCGGTAGATGGTGGCCGTCGATGAATTGATCCAGAGGGTCGGTGGGTTCCCGCACGCGCGGATCGCCTGGGCGAGCTCCCGCGTCGTCTCCACCCGGGACCGCAGGATCTCGGCACGGTTGGCCGGCGTGTAGCGGCAGTTCACGCTTTTCCCGGCGAGGTTGATCAGCAGGTCGGCGCCGTCGATCAGGTCGATGATGGCGGCGGTGTCACCCCACCGGGCATCCGCGCCGTCACGTCCGATCCCCCGCACCGAGGCGCCGGCGGCGCGGAATGACTCGGCGAGATACCGTCCGATGAAACCGGATGCCCCGGCGATCACGATGCGGTCGGCGGCAGTCTCAGTCATGGGCGTACTCGATCCTGTGTGGGTTTGAGAAGGAAGTTCGTCGAACCTCCCAGTGAGGGCGTGCTGCCGCTCGCGCCGTCCCCGAAGAACGGCTCGAGCGGCGACAACACCGCCATGAGGATACGCCGGGAAGCCGGTCGACTCCCGACCATCACGGCGGAGAGGACCCCTACGCGAGCAGAGCCGCCTTCAGGGTGTCGAGGCCGACACCGCCGATGTCGAGGGCTTTCTTGTGGAACGCCTTGATGTCGAAGGCCGCTCCCTCACGACGGGAATACTCGTCGCGGAGCTGCTCCCAGATCCGCTGCCCGATCTTGTAGGACGGGGCCTGTCCGGGCCAGCCGAGATAGCGGTTGACTTCGAAGCGCACGAACTCCGGGCTCATGTTGACGTTCTCGCCGAGGAATCCGAAGGCGTAATCGCCGGTCCAGGGGCCCGAGCCGTCGGGAAGCGTCTTCTCCAGGTGCACACCGATGTCGAGTACCACGCGAGCAGCGCGCATCCGCTGTCCATCGAGCATTCCGAGCCGGTCGGCGGGGTCGTCGAGGTATCCGAGTTGTTCCATCAGGCGTTCCGCGTAGAGCGCCCAGCCCTCGGCGTGCCCCGACGTCCCGGCGTTGCGACGCCAGGTGTTGAGCAGTGCCTTGTTGTAGACGGCCTGGCCGATCTGCAGGTGATGGCCGGGGACTCCCTCGTGGTACACGGTCGTGAGCTCGCGCCAGGTGTCGAACTCCGTGACACCCTCGGGAACGCTCCACCACATCCGGCCCGCCCGGGAGAAATCGTCGGTCGGGGGCGTGTAGTAGATACCGCCCTCCTGGGTCGGGGCGATCATGCACTCGAGTCGACGCACTTCGGCCGGGATGTCGAAGTGCACTCGCGAGAGCTCCTCCACTGCGCGGTCACTCGTCTCCTGCATCCACTTCTGCAGGGCATCCGTGCCGTGCAGCTTGCGACTCGAATCCTGGTCGAGGAAGGCTATCGCCTCCAACACCGTCGCGCCGGGCTTGATCTCCCGAGCGATCGACTCCTGCTCTGCCGTCATCCGGGCGAGCTCCTCGATCCCCCATTCATAGGTCTCGTCGAGGTCGACGACGGCGCCGAGGAAGTCGCGTGAGGCGAGCGTATAGATGTCACGACCCACGGCATCGCGTTCCGGAGCGTGTGGGGCGAGCTCGTTCTCGAGGAAGTCGGAGAGGGTCGCGTAGGCGCCGGCGGAGTCGCGCGCCGCGGCCGCGAGATCGCCGCGCAAGGAGGCGGGGAGGTCGCTCTCTCCCGCTCGCGCACCCTCGGCGAGCCGATAGAAGAAACCAGTATCGGCCACCTGTTTGGCCGCCTGGGCAAGCACCTCCCGCACCTGGCGGATGGCCGGCACATTGCCAGCGGCGATACCGGTTCGCAGCGTGCGGATGTAGCCGTCCATGGCCGCAGGGAGGTTGCGCATCCGCGTGGCGACGTGTGACCAGTCCTCCTCCGAATCGGTCGGCATCAGGTCGAAGATGTCACGGAGGCTCTGCGGTGCAGACGCAATCACGTTGAGATCACGCTGCTCGAATCCGGCCTCGTGCTTGTCGATCTGCAGCTGGAGTTCCCGACTGAGGTCCATCTTGGTGACCTCGTCGACGGCATCCACAGGAGTGGCGGCCTGGATGCTCGCGAGGGTCTTCCTGACCTCCGAGATCACCCGCTCGGCACCCTCCGGCGAGTAGTCGGCATACTCGCCCTCGTGTCCTTCTCGGCCGAGGTATACGCGATACTCCGGGAAGAGATCGAGCTCGGTATCGACCCAGGTCTCGGCTATCGCATCGATGGGGGTGGTGGCACGGGCCTCGTGGGCCTGGTCTGCATCAGTCATTCCCCGAGCCTAGAACAGTCGGTCGCTCCGGTTCAGAGCGACGTCACTCTTTGTCGAGATCGGTGTTCAGAAGCTCGGCGAGGGAATCGAGGGCGGTCTCGGCGTCGTCGCCGTCGGCCTTGAGGGTGACCACCTCTCCGTGTCCGATCCCGAGCGAGAGCACACCGAGGATGCTGGCCGCATTCACCGTCTTGCCGGCGGCACTGGTGAGAGTCACCGGCACGCCGACTTTGGCGGCGGCCTGGCTGAACAGTGATGCTGGGCGGGCGTGGAGTCCGACGCTCGAGGCGACGGTGACGGTACGTTCAGACATTTCTGGCTCCTAGGTGTTCGGTGCTGTGATGGGTCGGAAGTGGAAGATTCAGGGTTCGATCGTGACTTTGATCCCGTCGCCGCGAGCGACGATTTCGATGGCCTCGAGCACGTCGTCGAGGGGCAGGCGATGAGTGATGAGATCGGTCACCGGCACGGCTCCGGAGGCGATCAATTGCAGGGCCTCCTTGTTGTGGGCTGGACTCGACCCGTTCACGCCCACGATGGTGAGTTCACGGTAGTGCACGAGGTTCGAATCGACGGTGATCGTCGGATGGTCCTTCGGGAGTCCACCGAACAGGCTCAGGCGACCGCGTCGTGCGAGCATCAACAGCCCCTGCTCCTGGGCGGCGCCGGACGCGGCGGCGGTGATCACGACGTCCGCTCCCCGACCGTTTGTCGCCTCGAGGACGGCCGCCACGGGGTCCGTCGATTCCGAGGCGATCGCGAGGTCTGGTTTCACCAGATCGGCGGCCTTCTTCAACCGGTCGGCGTTGAGATCGACCAGGATCACCTGAGCAGCACCCCGCGCCCGCGCCAGTCGCACGTGCAGGCAACCGATCGGACCGGATCCGATGACGACGACCACGTCGCCTTCTCCGACCCGCGCGAGTTCCTGGCCGTTGAGCACGCAGGCGAGCGGTTCGGCGAGACTGGCCTCGGCGAAGCCGAGTCCCTCGGGAATGCGATTGAGGCCGTCCACCTGCAACACCTCGCGCGGCACGATCATGAACTCGGCGAATCCGCCGGGGAACTGGTATCCCATGGACAGCTGGTGCGGGCAGACGGTCTGGCGACCGGCGAGGCAGTCGGGGCAGGTGCCGTCCGGGATCGCCGCGATGACCTGCACGCGGTCTCCCACAGCCCAGCCTTCGACACCGTCCCCGACGTCCACGATCTCCCCGGCGATCTCGTGCCCCATCACCTGTGGCGGGGTCATGTTGGGATGACCGGAACGGGATATCTTGACGTCAGTGCCGCAGGTGGAGCAGTTGCGCACCCGGATCTTGACTTCCCCCGCAGAGACCTGCGGTTCGGCCAGGTCTTCGAGCCGGATGTCGCCGGGTGCGTAGAACCTCGCTACCTTCACGCGTCCTACTCGTCTTCCGGATCGGGCTTCAGAAGCTCGTAGACCTCGGAACTCGTGGTGGCTGCCCGGAGCGCTGCGGCCTTGTCCGGGTCGAGAAGCACGGTGGCGAGCTGGGACAGCAGGGCGATGTGCCCGTTGCCACGGGCAGCGATGCCCACGCAGACGCGCACATCGTTGCCGTCCCAGTCCACACCATCCGGAAAGCGGAGAACGACGAGTGCATCGTTCTTCACCGAGTCCTTGCCGGCGAGGGTGCCGTGAGGAATCGCGACACCCTCCCCGACGAAGGTGGAAACCGACCGCTCGCGTTCGAGCATCGCCTCGATGTAGGAGGCATCGATCGCGCCGGCCTCCAGCAGGGCTGCGCCGGTCTGCCTGATCGCGTCTTCCTGGTTCTGCGCCGACTCGTCGAGTCGAATGGACGACTCGGCCAGCAGCGTGGACAGGGCGGGAGCGGTTTCGTCTGTCATCTTCTACGCCTCGAAGGTCTCGCCGTTTTGAATGGCCTTGACGATCTTGGCGACGGCAGGGTCACCCAGGAACAACTGGAACGGCACGACCGGAACATCCGGCACCGTGTGCCGTGCCCGGTCGGCCAGTCCCGTGTGGGTGAACACCAGATCGGCGTCGCTCGGGATGGACGCGACGGGGGAATGCTCCACCGTCACCCCGTTCTTCGCGAGTTGCTTCTTCAGCGTCGAGGCCAGCATGACGCTGCTGCCCATTCCCGCGTCGCACGCAACGATGAGCTTCTTGATGCTCGATCCGTCGATGGTTGCCATGTGAGATTCTCCTTGAGTCTTGTACTGCGGGTCAGGCGACGGGGGCGGTCGCCGGCTTGTTCTTGTTGCGCGCGCTCTGCTCCTTGGCGGCCTCGAGGTCGAGTCCGCTGTTCTGGTTACGACCGAAGCCGAGCAACGCAGCTCCCACAATGAACGCTACGCCCGCAGACACGAGGATTCCGAGAAGGATGGTCGGAAGATCACCCGGGTAGGCCACGAGGATGTAGGCGAAGATGCTTCCCGGCGACGCCGGAGCGAGCAGACCGTCGTTGAACAGGCTGAACATGAGCACACCGGAGGCTCCACCCGCGATCGCGGCGATGAGCAGGATCGGCTTCATGAGCACATACGGGAAGTAGATCTCGTGGATGCCACCGAGGAACTGCACGACGATCGCCGCGGGCACGGTCGCACGAATGGCGATCGGTCCGAAGAGCATCATCGCGACCAGGATTCCGAGGCCGGGGCCGGGGTTCGACTCGAGCATGAACAGGATGGACTTGCCATCCGGTCCGGCCGCCTGCTTCGCCGCGAGCGGTACGAGCACGCCATTACCGATCGCGTTGTTGAGGAACAGGATCTTCGCCGGTTCGATGATGATCGAGGCGAGGGGAAGCAGCTTCGCGTTGATGAGGGCGTCCACGAAGTTCGCGAATACCGTGGTCAGCCAGAACACGGCCGGGCCGAGGGCGAACACACCGACGAGCGCCGAGAAGCCTCCGACGATTCCAGAGGTGAAGTTGTCCACCAGCATCTCGAAACCGCCGCGGAGCTTTCCATCGATCATGCTGTCGATCCACTTGAGCAGCAGGGCCGCGAGCGGGCCGATGATGAGGGCTCCGAGGAACTGCGGACCGAGGTCGGAGATGGACTTCGGCGGGGTGCCACCCGACGCAGCGAGACCGAGCGCGAGCGGCGACACGATGACGCCGATCGTCGCGATCGCACCGACGACGGCACCACGCTGACCGTGAACAGTTCGACCACCGGTGTACCCGATGAGGATCGGAAGCAGGAACACGATGATCGGGCCGACGATGGTCGACGCCTGGGTCGCGAACGGCACGACGCCGTCCTTCGCGACCGCACCGGTCGCGCGGGCGATCTCGTTGACCCAGCCATTGGGGATGAAGAGGGCGGTGACGAGGCCCCAGGCGATGAACGCACCGAGGTTCGGCATGATCATTCCAGCGAGGAATGCACCACCCCGCTGGATGCGTGCGCGGGCGCCGGTGCCGGCGGCCACGGGAGTGTAATCGGACATTTCTAGTGGTACTCCTTTGTACGGATCAGGACTGTACGGATGGGTGGGGGTTCGGCGGGTAATCAGGTGGCCACGAGTGGCCGATCCAAGTCCGGCTGCCAGACCAGATGGACGTTCGAGTAGGCGATATCGCCCGGACCGGGAACGGAGGTACCCGGAAGACCGACTGCTGCCGCGCCCCAGGCGAGGGCCTCGACCAGGGCCGATTCCTCATCCGATTCGTCGGCGCAGAATTTCGAGAGGAAGCCGGCGAGGAAGCAGTCGCCGGCCCCGACGGTGCTGCGGTGATCGAGCACCGTCGATTCACCCACTGTCGCGCCGTGCTCGCCGACGAGCACGGCGCCGTCGGCACCGAGGCTCACCAGAACGCGCTCGACACCGCGGGAGCGCAGCTCTTCCGCGGCGACGATGACGTCGGAAATGGAGCCGAGCTCCCGTCCGACCGCCTCCGCGAGTTCGGCACGGTTGGGCTTGATCACCCGTGGCCGGGCCGCGATCGAGGCGGTGAGGGCATCCCCGCTGGTATCGACGGCTAGGGATGCTCCGAGGTCTGTAACCGAGGTCATCAGAGCCACGAGCTGGTCGGATGAGCATCCCGGCGGGATGCTCCCGGAGAACACCACCCAGTCGCGGGCCGAGACCAGCCCGGCGAGAACGGTCGCGAGCACGGAGAAATCGGCGGCGGAGAGCGGGGTGCCCGGCTCATTCAACTTGGTGACCGTGCCATCAGGCTCGGAGACGGTGAGGTTGGATCGGGTGCGACCGTTCACCGGTACGAGTCGGGTTGCCACTCCGGCCGCATCCAACAGCGCGCTCAACTCGGCGCCCTCCGGGCCACCGACAGGCAGAACGGCGATGCTGTCGATGCCGTTGCGCGAGAGTGCCCGCGTAAGGTTGACGCCCTTTCCGCCAGGTTCCAGAGTCGGGGCGGAGGTGCGGAGAACGGCACCGCGCTCGAGATGATCGACTCCGACGGTGCGGTCGAGGCTCGGATTCAGCGTCACGGAGACGATCACACGATCACCACCGTCGGGCCGGCGCTCTCGATGTCTTCGGCGAACTCCACGTCGAGGCCGACATCCGTGATGATCGTGTCGACCACGCTGAGCGGCGCGACACGCGCGAAGTCCTCGCGGCCGAATTTGGTGTGATCGGCCAGCACGACGACGCGTCGGGATGCCTCGATCAGGGCGCGCTTGATGGTCGCCTCGGCGATATCGGGGGTGGTGAGCCCGCGTTCCACGCTGATCCCGTTGGTGCCCATGAAGGCGACATCCGCGAAGACATCGACGATCTGCGCCTTGGTCCACTCCCCCACCGCGGCCAGCGTTCGCGGTCGGACGACTCCGCCGAGAAGGTGGAGGTTGATGTTGGAACGTCCCGTGAGGATCGCCGCGACCGGGATGGAGTGGGTGACGACGGTGAGCTCCCTGTCGGTCGGGAGCAGTTGCGCCAGTCGCACCGTCGTCGTTCCGGCGTCGAGGATGATCGAACCACCGTCGGGGAGCTCTTCGAGCGCCGCGCGGGCGATGCGTTCTTTCTGCCCGGTGGAGTGAGCCTCGCGGTCCGCGACATCCGGCTCGTTGCCGAAGCGTTCGACCGGGATTGCTCCCCCGTGTACCCGACGCAGAACCCCGCGACGTTCCAGCGCCGTGAGATCTCGGCGCACGGTCTCCGGTGTCACCGCGAGGTCACGAGCGAGTCCGGCGACCTCGACGCGGCCGAAGGACCGCGCAGTCTCCAGGATCTGCTTGTGTCGCTCAGGAGCGTACATCGGACCTCTTTGTCGTGGAAATAACAACATCGGGAATGTTGTTCTGCGTTTATATAAGTCCGTTTGTGTCCGCTTGTCAACTCATATGCCATTCACAGGCGTGGCGTGTCGCGGAATGGTCGCGAGCGCAGCCGTAACTCCGGGGCACGCACAAGGATCGGTGCAGTCCCCCGGAACCCGACCCGCGCAGACAGAAACGCGAGGGGCACTGCGCCGGCGCCAAGAGGCAGCGGTGTCAGAGCGCAGCGCTGTCAGAGCGCAGCCGGGTCAGAGCGCAGCCGGGTCAGTGAGCGCCGGGTCAGAGCGCAGCCGGGTCAGTGAGCGCCGGGTCAGTGACCGCCGGGTCAGTGGGCGGCTGCATCCCAGTTCGCCCCGAGGCCGATCTGCACCTCGAGTGGCACCGCGAGGTCAGCGGCGTGCCCCATCCGATCGGTGACGAGCGCGGTGAGCGCGTCGAGCTCGCCGGCGGCCACCTCGAAGACCAGTTCGTCGTGAACCTGGAGCAGCAGCCGAGACTCGAGCCCCTTCTCCTCGAGGTCTGAGGCCACTCCGAGCATCGCGATCTTGAGGATATCCGCGGCCGAGCCCTGGATCGGCGCGTTGAGTGCGGCTCGCTCGGCGTTCTGCTTGAGCACCCGGTTGTTGGACGCGAGGTCGGGGAACGGACGACGACGACCGAAGATCGTCTCGGTGTAGCCGTCTTCACGCGCCTGGTCCACGACGCTCCGCAGGTAGTCGCGCACGGCGCCGAAGCGCTCGAAGTAGTCGGTCATCAGCTGCTTCGCCTCGGAGTTCTCGATGCGCAGCTGCTTGCTCAGTCCGAAGGCACTGAGGCCGTAGGCGAGTCCATACGACATCGCCTTGACCTTGGTGCGCATCGCCGAGCTGACGTCGGCCGGGTCGACACCGAAGATGCGGGAGCCGACGAAACGGTGGAGGTCCTCGCCGGAGTTGAAGGCCTCGATGAGTCCGGCATCCCCGGAGAGGTGTGCCATGATCCGCATCTCGATCTGCGAGTAGTCGGCGGTGAGCAGTGTCGTGAATTCCGGCCCGCACTCGAAGGCGGTGCGGATCTCACGGCCCACCGAGGTGCGCACCGGGATGTTCTGCAGGTTCGGGTCGGTCGAGGAGATGCGGCCCGTGCTCGTGCCGGTCTGGTCGTAGCGGGTGTGAACCCGGTGGTCGTCCGCAATGGCCTTCTCCAGGGTGTCCACGATCTGCCGGAGTTTGGTGGCGTCCCGATGCTGAAGCAGCAGGTCGAGGAAGGGATGCGGATTCTGCTCCTGGAGGTCGGCGAGGGAGGCGGCATCCGTTGAATACCCGGTCTTGTTGGCCCGGGTCTTGGGCATCTGCAGGTCGTCGAACAGCACCTGCTGCAGCTGCTTCGGCGACCCGAGGTTGATCTCCCGTCCGCCGATCTCCGCATAGGCGCGGGAGGCGAGATCCGCCGCGGTCTCTCCGAGCTCCCGATTGAGCCGCTCGAGGATGCCCGGATTCACCGTGATTCCGGTCGACTCCATCGCCGAGACGACGGGGATGAGAGGCAACTCGATCTCCCGAAGCACGCGCAGTGATCCCTCGTCGAGACGCTCGGTCAGGTACTCCGAGAGTCGCAAGACGTACCACGCCTGCGTTGCGGCACTCACCGCGTCCGCCTCCGGCACGAGCTGGTTGGGATCCGGTTCGGCCAGATGCTCGCCGAGGTGCGTATAGACCTGATCCGCGAGCGGCTGGTCGTGACCACCGGGCTTCAGAAGCCACGCGGCGAGGGTCGTGTCGAAGGCGACGCCGTCGAGCGCGAGACCGGCCTTCTGCAGGCGCTTGAGAGTGGGCTTGTAGTCGAAGAGGTACTTCGGCGCCGGGGAGGCGAGCCAGGCGGCGAGAGCGTCATAGTCCGGGCGACCCGCGGCCCAGGGCACATACGCAGAGTCATCCGCCGTCGCGAGCCCGAATCCGATGATGCCCTCGTGACCGATATCGAGGTGCAGGCCGAGAGCGCGGGTTCCCTTCGCGCTCACCGTCGCGATCCAGTGGCCGAGCTCTTCGTCGATCATCGTTCGCACGCCGGGAATCTCCGACACCGGGGCCGCCGAGCCCCCACCGGTGGACTCCAAGGAGACCGGGTCGCCCGCCGCCGCGGCGATCTTCAGCACGCGGTCGAGCAGCGTTCGGAACTGCAGCTTGTCGAAGACTTCGCGCACGGCCGCCTCATCGATGGGGCGCCGGTCGAGATCGTGCGGGCCGACGGGCAACTCAACGTCCGTGAGCAGGTGGTTGAGTTTGCGGTTGCGGATGGCGCGGTCCTGCTGCTCACGGAGCTTCTCCCCGACGACGCCCTTGATCTCATCCGCGTGGGCGAGCACCTCGTCGAGTCCGCCGTACTGGGTGATCCACTTGACTGCGGTCTTCTCCCCCACCTTGTCGATGCCGATGAGGTTGTCGCTGGTCTCGCCGACTAACGCGGCGACATCCGGGTACTGATGAGGTTCGATGCCGTAGCGCTCGAACACGGCATCCCTGTCGTATCGCTTGAGCTCCGACACCCCGCGCGCGTTCGGGTAGAGCAGGGTCACGTCGTCGTTGACCATCTGGATCGCGTCCCGGTCGCCGGAGACGATGAGTACGCGGAATCCCGCCTGCGCGCCCTTCGATGCGAGGGTGGCGAGGATGTCGTCCGCCTCGTAGTCCTCTTTCGAGATCGTGGTGATGCCCATGGCGTGGAGCGCCTCTTCGAGAAGCGGGATCTGGCCGATGAATTCCGCCGGAGTCTCGCCTCTTGTGCCCTTGTATTCGGGGTACTCCCTGGTGCGGAACGAGTAGCGCGAGATGTCGAAGGCCACCGCTAGATGGGTCGGCTTCTCCTTCTGCAGCAGGTTGAGCATCATCGAGATGAACCCGTGGATCGCGTTGGTGTGCTGACCCTCCCGGTTCTGGAAACTGTCGACGGGCAGGGCGTAGAACGCCCGGAAGGCAAGCGAATGCCCGTCGATAACGAGGAGGGTAGGCTTTTCGTTGTCCGGCACGAAGCCAGCCTATCCGCGGCCGCCGACAGCCCGCAGCCCGCCAGGAAGAAGACGATGACCATCATCCCCGACGATCTCGACCCCGAACTGGTTGAGCGGCTCGTGAACTCCGGTGGCGGCGCTCTCGCCCAGAAGATGGGCTTCGAATTCCTCGAACTCTCGGCTGAACGCTCCGTCGCGACCATGCCGGTGGATGGCAACACCCAGGTCGTCGGGCTGCTCCACGGCGGCGCGCATGTCGTACTCGCCGAGACTCTCGGATCCGTGTCATCCGCGATCCATGCCGGCCCGGGTCGCATCGCGGTCGGCATCGAGATCAACGCGACCCACAGTCGCTCCATCACGTCCGGAATCGTCACCGGCACCTGCGTCGCACTCAATCTGGGCCGCACCCTCGCCACACACGAAATCGTGATGCGGGATGAGCAGGGCAGACGACTGTCGACCGTGCGCATGACGAACTTCCTACGCGACGCTTGAGACTCACGGGGCGGGGCCGGCTTCGGCGGCGTCCACCGCGTCGGTGCTGAGGTTTCGCGGCTTCTGGCCAATGGTGCCTGCGGGGAGTATGCCCACAGCGGAGCCCCGCGCAGCCACGCCGCGCAGCAGGCGGCAGGCACGGCGTGTCGTCCGGGATCTCCGCTCTGGGCATCACCGGCAACGAAAGAAGCTGCACGCGCGGAAGCGCGCGTCGACGCCGGCGGAGGTGCGCGCTACTTCTTGGCGGAGAGCTGCTCGATGATCGCCTGGGCGACGTCGTGCATGGTGAGGCGACGATCCATCGACGCCTTCTGGATCCAGCGGAACGCCTCCGGCTCGGTGAGGCCCATCTTCTCGTTGAGGAGGCCCTTTGCGCGGTCCACGAGCTTGCGGGTCTCGAAGCGTTCGACGAGGTCGGTGACCTCGGCCTCGAGGGTGATGATCTGCGCGTAGCGCGCCAGCGCGATCTCGATCGCCGGCAGCAGGTCGTTCGGCGTGAACGGCTTGACCACGTAGGCGAGTGCGCCGGCCTCTGTCGCCCGCTCCACGAGCTCCTTCTGGCTGAAGGCGGTGAGCAGGACGACGGGTGCTATGTGGTTCTTGGTGAGGCGCTCTGCGGCGGAGATGCCGTCGAGGAGCGGCATCTTCACGTCCATGATCACGAGATCCGGGCGCAGCTCAGTGGCAAGGGCGACAGCGGTCTCCCCGTCCCCGGCCTCTCCGACGACTTCGAAACCGTTGTCTCGCAGCGTTTCTACGATGTCGAGGCGGATGAGCGACTCATCCTCGGCCACCACCACACGGCGGGGGGTCTGAGTAGCGTTTTCCTGGTCTGGCACGATCACAACCCTACGGTATTCTTGGGCTCGGTATCGTGCGCCGGTGTGGCGGAATGGCAGACGCGGAGCACTCAAAATGCTTTGCTCGAAAGGGCGTGTGGGTTCGAGTCCCACCACCGGCACGATGGGGCGAGACCGCAGCGGGTCGTCGGTCAGGCGGTCGCCGTCACGACGAACGCGGTGACGAGCGGATGCGGCGAGGCCGTCATCCAGTCCCTCAGAGCCGACAGCGCGTGATCCTGTCGCTCGGGCATGAGCGCGGAGAGCACCGGCCCGTACGGTGTGCCGAAGATGCCGTTCACGGCATCGTCGACACTCGGCCAGTCGAGCCGCAAGGAGGTGGTTTCGATCGCGGCGCCCTCGAAGCCAGCGAGGATCTTCACCAGCTTCGCGCGGGTCATCTTGAACGAGTCGAAATCCCAGGCCCGGGTGAACGGCTCGTCGATACCCTCGTCACGCAGGGCGTCTCCGTAGCTGTCGAAGGGCTCCAGGCGCATCGCCGCGACCCAGACGACGATGCCGAGGCTGCCGCCCGGACGAAGCACCCGCTTCATCTCCGCGAGAGCGGCCGCCTGGTCGCGCACGAAGGGGAGGCCGTGCTGGCAGAGCACCACGTCAACGGAGTCGTCTTCCAGCGGTAGGGCTGTCGCCGGTGCCTCGAGCGTCTCGATGGGCGCCCCGTCCGGGTCCGCACCGCGAGACACCTCGCCGAGCATTCCCGCGCTGATGTCGCTCGCAATCACCCGGCCGGTCGGTCCCACCGCCGTGGCGGCGGCCCGGGCGACCGCTCCGGTGCCCGAGGCGACATCGAGCACGGTGAGGCCCGATCGGGGCGCGACGGTCTGCACCAGATGACGCGCCCACGGTTCGAAGACCGTCGGAAGGAGGTAGTGGCGATAGTTCTCGGCGATCGAGTTCGATTGGAACAGGCCCGATCGGGCATCCTCAGTCATTCTTCGCTCCTCGTGGGTCCGGGCTGCGCTTCAGGGTGTAGTTAGGCTGGTGCTCGCCCACTGCCCGTGACGACACCGCTGGAGAACTCGTGACCGACCTGCCCACACCTGGTTCATCGGTTCCGAACACGCCCGCGGGCTGGTACCCGGACCACACCGGTGCCGCCCAGTTGCGCTGGTGGGACGGTGCGGCCTGGACAGAACGCGTGAGTCCCAGCGCGCCGGCATCCGGAGTCACGCCGTATTCGCTGCGGCCGGCACCACTGACGGTGCCCGCCGGCACTCCCGTGTACAACGTGTTCATCTGGGTCATCGCCCTGCTTCCGTTACTCGGCATCGTGACTCTACTCACGATCAACCTCTCCGCTCTAGTGGCATCCCCCTCCGACCCGCTGGCGATGTACCAGGACCCGGGATACATCACGAGCCTGATTCTCGGCTGGCTCGTCTACGGGGGCGCCGTGGTGCTCGCCTACTTCGACCGGAAGCGGCTGTTGCGTGATGGCTACGACCGGCCATTCCACTGGGCCTGGACCTTCTTCAGCGGTGGCGTCTATGTGATCGGGCGGTCCGTCATCGTCGGCCGGCGCGCGGGTCACGGCCGCGCGCCGCTCTGGGTCTGGGTCGCCATCACGGCGGTGGTCGTCGTGCTCAATGTGGTGAAATTCAGCATGTTCGTGGCCGACTTCGTCGGCACGACCCCGCTCTCGAGCTGAGGTCTTCCGCACTGTCCAAAGGACGCTAGGGTTGCCACAACTTCTGGAGCACCCTCATGGGTAGTCTGCTGTATGGCAATTCGGGCACCGAGATCGGTTTCGACGACCGTGCACTCGTGCACCTGCAGGTGGTGATCACCGCGAAACTCCGGCGCCGGGAGGGATTCCTCTTCACCTGGACCAGCTCGGCGGAGGCCGGAACGGGTCGGAGTTCCATCTGGTTCGACCAAAGCAGCGCCATCGTCTATCGCTATGCCGGGAGTCGGGCCCCCACCCTCAACCGCGCCTGGATCGAGGCCCTCATGCTCTCGGCCAACAGTGCCGGAGGTCTGCAGTTCTCGAGCGAGCCGATCGCCGAGGGGCCGTCGCCCGATTCGACGGCGAAATAGCTCCCGCTTCGGGCGGGCCGCCCCGTCGGCGCAGCCAACCAGAGCATCAGGCCACCTGCAGCGTCGATCGTTACCGCGGGATGGACCGCCCGGGCCGCGGGTCAACCTGCGGCTTCTGCCGGGCGAGTTCCCCGCCGACTCGTCCGCCGTGGGGCCGCCCGTGGTCAGCGAATTCCTCCCGGAAGTACGCCATCTTCCACTTTCCGAGTTCGATCCGCGTGCCGGTGCGCAGAACCTGCCCGCCGTCCTTCCGCCCGCTCGCCTCGGCGAGACGTGAACTGCCGCTCAGTTCGCCGATGGGGTAGAGCACATATTCGTCGTCTTTCGTGTGACGAATCTCCGCGTGCACCGGACTCAGACCCTCGAGTTGCAGGTCGGCTTCGGCTCCGGAGCCGATGGTGGTCCCGTTGGGGAGCAGGTCGAACTCCCGAGGCATCTGGCCGTTCCAGTTCTCCGAGCCGATGACGAAGATCAGCCGGGGACGCCCCGAACCCGGCAGGTAGTGCGTCGTGGTGACCCTGCGGCGGATGCGGCGGCTCACGGTGGGCACGAGAGGGAACAGAGTCGCCGGGGGAAGGGACACTGCGGGGGTCGCAGTGGAGCGCCGGCGAAGCAGTGGAGCAACAGCCGCAGCGCTCCCGAGCCTGATGTGCGGGGAGCCGGTGACGACACGCTGCATCACCGGGGCGTTCACGTCGCCGATCCGCGCGATGACGCCGTCGGGTCCGGTCAGCGTGACGGACAGGCCGTACCCCGCGATCTCCTGGGCGAGGGAGCGGATGTCGGCGAGCTTGACGCTGCGCCCCTGCATGAGCATCTCGGGGTGGTTCGCGAAGATCTCGATGTCGCTGCCCGCCGCCGTGACGGTGCCTTCGAGGGTGTGAGGCCCATCCGCGCCGATGTCATCGCCGTCGGGCTCGTCCAGCGAGAAGCTGAGATCAATCTCCAGCCGGGGAACGGCCACCATGATCAGTTGCGGTGCTGGTCTGCGCCGGCAGCCTGGTCGTCACTCGTGGTGACGCGGAGTGTGCCGTTGAGCTTCCAGGTGGCGCGCGGGGCGTCAGGGCCGATGTCGCGGGGCACCTCGACGGTCATGTCGATGAAGCTGTAATTGACCGCGGCGCCGCGCCCGGTGAGGTACGACCACATCTCCCGCCCGAGATCCGTCCAGTCGCTGATGCTGCGACCCTCCGGCCCCGCCGAGTCGTCGAATGGGCCCGAAACCTGCTGTGAGTCAGTCACGATGAAATCCTTCCCGAGTGGTTGATCTCACCGTACCGAGACGGTGAGGCTGGCCGCCGATTTCACAGCCGACGGCCAGCCTCTTTCCCCCTCCACAGGGAGTCCGCGATCAGTCTGCGGCGTAGGCCGGTGCTACCGCGTTGTGAGCATCGCCGACACGGTGAACTCGCATGTCGTTGGTGCCACCGGAGATTCCGGGAGGGGATCCGGCGATGACCACGACCTTCTCGCCGACGACGGCCCGGTTGTGACCGATCAGGATGTCGTCGACCTGGCCGAACAACTCATCGGTGTGGGTCTTGCGCTCCACGCGATAGGTCTCCGTGCCCCACACCCAGGCGAGACGATTGCGGATGCGCTCCTCCGGCGTGAAGGCGATGATCGGGATGCGGTTGCGCAGCCGGGACATCCGTCGCACGGAATCGCCGGATTCGGTGAACACGCAGAGGAACTTGGCCTCGACGAACTCCGCGACCTCCGCGGCAGCCAGGGTGATCGCGCCGCCCTGGGTGCGCGGCTTGGTGCCCAGCTGCGCGATGCGCTCGAGCCCGTGCTCCTCGGTGGAGGTGATGATGCGTGCCATGGTCTGCACGGTGATCACGGGGTATTCCCCCACGCTGGTCTCGCCGCTCAGCATCACGGCGTCTGCACCGTCGAGCACGGCGTTCGCGACATCCGAGGTCTCGGCGCGGGTCGGGATCGGGCTCGAGATCATGGATTCGAGCATCTGGGTGGCGACGATGACCGGCTTGGCCATGCGACGGGACAGCTCGACCGCGCGCTTCTGAACGATCGGCACCGCCTCGAGCGGCAGCTCCACTCCGAGGTCTCCTCGGGCGACCATGATGCCGTCGAAAGCATCGATGATGGCTTCGAGGTTGTCGACGGCCTGCGGCTTCTCGACCTTGGCGATGACCGGCACCTTTACGCCCTCTTCGGCCATGATCTCGTGCACCCGCACGATGTCGTCGGCGTTGCGCACGAAGGAGAGAGCGATGAGATCCGCGCCGAGCTTCAGGCCCCAGCGGAGGTCCGCCTCATCCTTCTCGGACAGCGCGGGCACGTTCACGGCGACACCGGGCAGGTTGATGCCCTTGTTGTTCGACACCGCGCCGCCGACGACGACCTCGGTGGTGACGACGGTGCCGTCGGTCGAGATGACCTTGAGCTTGACCTTGCCGTCATCGATGAGGAGGGGATCGCCCGGCTTCACGTCGTTGGGTAGGCCCTTGAAGGTGGTGCCCGAGAGCTCCTTCGTGCCGAGCACGTCTTCGATGGTGATCTTGAAGATGTCGCCGACCGCGAGGTCGTGGGGCCCGTTCGCGAACTTGCCGAGTCGGATCTTCGGCCCCTGCAGGTCGACGAGCACGGCGACGGCCCGGCCGGAGTCCGCGCTCGCCTTGCGGATGTTCGCGTAGACCTCCTCATGCACGTCGTAGCTGCCGTGGCTGAGGTTCATCCGTGCGACATCGACTCCGGCATCCACGATGGCGCGGATGTTTTCATAGCTTGCCGTTGCCGGACCGAGGGTTGCGACGATTTTTGCGCGTCTCATGTGTTTCTTTCTGTTGTGGGAAGAACTCGTGAAGAGTGAGAGGAAGAGAGGGCCTTAGATCGCGATGGCGCGATCGGTCGGGGCGACCGGGGACGGGAGTTCGGTGTCGCCCTCGAGGAAGCGGTCCACGGCGGCTGCGGCGGCGCGGCCTTCCGCGATGGCCCAGACGATGAGGGACTGGCCACGACCGGCGTCGCCGGCGACGAACACGCCGGATTCGCTCGTCTGGTAGTCGGCATCGCGTTCAACGTTTCCACGCTCGAGCGGAAGGCGCAACTGGGACTCCAGGGCGTCGCTCTCCGTTCCCGTGAATCCGAGGGTGAGAAGCACGAGATCCGCCGGGATCTCCCGCTCGGTGCCGGCCTTCGGAACGCGACGCCCGTCGAGATATTCGGTCTCCGCGACGCGGATGGCTCGAACCTCACCGGCGTCGTTGGAGAGGAATTCCACGGTGGACGCGAGGTAGACCCGTTCTCCACCCTCTTCGTGTGCACTCGACACCTCGAAGAGCGTCGGGGACATGGGCCAGGGCTGGTGCTCCGGACGTTCGTGGGGCGGCTGGAGTCCGATGGCGAGGTTCGTGACGGAGAGTGCCTGCTGGCGGTGCGCCGTGCCGATGCAGTCCGCCCCGGTGTCGCCGCCACCGAGCACGACGACATGCTTTCCGTCGGCGGTGAGCTGATCGACGATCACGTCGCCGGCGCCCACTCGGTTCTGCTGAACGAGGTAGTCCATGGCGAAGTGCACGCCGGAGAGGTCTCGCCCGGGGATGGGGAGGTCGCGCGGCTTCAGCGCACCGGTGGCGACCACCACCGCGTCGTACCGCGCTCGCAGCTCATCCCAGGGGATGTCGACGCCGATGTTGACACCCGCCCGAAAACGGGTGCCCTCGGCCTGCATCTGCTTGAGACGGAGCTCGATATGGCGCTTCTCCATTTTGAAGTCCGGGATGCCGTAACGCAGGAGACCGCCGATGCGGTCGTCCCGCTCGAAGACAGCGACCGTGTGACCGGCACGCGTGAGCTGCTGGGCCGCGGCGAGGCCGGCGGGGCCGGATCCGACCACCGCGACGGTCTTTCCGGTGAGGCGCTCGGGGGGATGCGGCTCCACCCAGTCGTTGGCGAAGGCCTGATCGATGATCGCGACCTCGACGTTCTTGATGGTCACTGCGGGCTGGTTGATCGCGAGCACGCACGAGGACTCGCAGGGGGCGGGACACAGCCGACCGGTGAACTCGGGGAAGTTGTTCGTGGCATGGAGTCGCTCGATGGCCTGTCGGCCCTCTCCGCGCCAGGTGAGGTCGTTCCACTCCGGGATGAGGTTGCCGAGCGGGCAGCCATGGTGGCAGAACGGGATGCCGCAGTCCATGCAGCGACCAGCCTGCTTGCGCACGGTTGCCGCATCGCCCTGCTCGTAGACCTCTTTCCAGTCCATCAGTCGCAGCGCGACCGGACGCCGCGCGGGCAGCTCCCGCTCGCGCGTCTTCAGGAATCCCTTGGGATCAGCCACCGGTTACCTCCATGATCCGAGACCAGACAACATCCCCGTCGGGGTCGAGCCCCTCTTCGACCGCGGTCGCGCGCGTCGCGATGACCGCGGCGTAGTCGCGGGGCAGAACCTTGACGAACCGGGCCATCGACTCGTCGAGGTTCGCGAGCATGCGGGCCGCGACCGCGGAGTCCGTCTGTGCGAGGTGCTGCCGGAGCAGGTCGGTGACGATCTCGACATCGCCCGCGCCCAGCGGCAGCAGTTCGAGCTCGCCAGAAGCGAGGGCATCGCGGTTGACCCGCTCGGGTGCGAGGTCGAAGACGTACGCGGTACCGCCGGACATGCCCGCGCCGAGGTTGCGCCCAGTGCCTCCCAGGATCACAGCGAGGCCTCCGGTCATGTATTCGAGGGCATGGTCACCGACTCCCTCGACGACGGCGGTCGCGCCCGAGTTGCGCACGAGGAACCGTTCGCCAACGATGCCGCGGAGGAACAGGCTCCCCTGCGTCGCTCCGTAGCCGATCACGTTGCCGGCGATCACGTTGCGCTCGGCCGGGAAGCTGCTGTTGCGGTCGGGGCGCACGATGATCTGTCCCCCACAGAGACCCTTGCCGACGTAGTCGTTGCTGTCCCCCTCCAGTCGCAGGGTGATGCCGCTCGGCACGAACGCCCCGAAGGACTGCCCGGCGGTTCCGCGCAGGGTGATGTCGATGGTGCCGGTCGGGAGGCCGTTCTCCCCGTGACGGAGCGTCACCTCGTGGCCGAGCATCGTGCCGACTGCACGCTCGGTGTTGCGGATCGGGAGCGAGATAGCGACTGGCTCTCCGCTCTGCAGCGCGGCCTCGCTCTGCCGGATCAGCTCCACATCGAAGTGCTTGTCGAGCTCGTGCTCCTGCTGGGAGACATTGGATCGCGGTTCGTCCGCACCGAAGACAGGTCCGTCGAGGATCGGCGCGAGGTCGAGCCCATCAGCCTTCCAGTGCTCGATCGCCCGGTTGACGTCGAGCAGCTCGGAGTGTCCGACCGCCTCTTCGATCGAGCGGAATCCGAGCTCGGCGAGGTACTCGCGCACCTCCTGAGCGAGGAATTCGAAGAAGTTCACCACGAACTCCGGCTTTCCGGTGAAGCGCTTGCGCAGCTCGGGGTTCTGGGTGGCCACGCCGACGGGGCAGGTGTCAAGGTGGCAGACGCGCATGAGGATGCACCCGGAGACCACGAGCGGGGCGGTGGCGAAGCCGTACTCTTCGGCTCCGAGCAGTGCCGCGACGATCACGTCACGACCGGTCTTCATCTGGCCGTCGACCTGCACGACGACGCGTCCGCGCATTCCGTTGAGCATCAGCGTCTGCTGGGTCTCGGCGAGGCCGAGCTCCCAGGGCGTTCCCGCGTGCTTCAACGAGTTGAGCGGGCTCGCGCCGGTGCCTCCGTCATGGCCGGAGACCAGCACGACGTCCGCGAGGGCCTTAGTGACACCGGCGGCGACAGCTCCGATGCCCGACTGGCTCACCAGTTTGACGTGCACCCGGGCATCCGGGTTCGCGCGCTTGAGGTCGAAGATCAGCTGCTTGAGGTCTTCGATCGAATAGATGTCGTGGTGCGGCGGCGGGCTGATGAGGCCGACGCCGGCGGTGGCATGGCGGGTCTTGGCGATCCAGGGGTAGACCTTGTTCGACGGCAACTGGCCGCCCTCACCGGGCTTCGCCCCCTGTGCCATCTTGATCTGGATGTCTGTGGCATGCGTGAGATACATGCTGGTGACGCCGAACCGACCGGACGCGACCTGCTTGATCGCGCTGCGGCGCTGGGGATCGAGCAGGCGCGCGGTGTCCTCGCCGCCCTCCCCCGTGTTGCTCTTGGCTCCCAGGCTGTTCATCGCGATGGCGAGTGTCTCGTGCGCCTCGCCGCTGATCGAGCCGTAGCTCATGGCACCGGTGGAGAACCGCGTGACGATGGATGCCACGGACTCCACCTCGTCGATCGGCACGGCCGGGCGTACGCCATCGCGCAGGGAGAATAGTCCGCGGAGCGTCATCAGGTGGGTGGCCTGCTCGTCCACGAGTTTCGTGTACTGACGGAAGATGTCGTAGCGCCGTGACCGCGTAGCGTGCTGCAGCTTGAAGACCGTGTCCGGGTTGAAGAGGTGGGGCGGGCCCTCGCGGCGCCACTGGTACTCCCCGCCGATGGCGAGCCGCTCGTGCGCGTTGATGGCGCCGTCCTCCGGGTAGGCGGCAAGATGGCGCGACGCACTCTCCGCGGCGATCACGTCGATGCCGACGCCACCCAGAAGGCTCGAGGTACCGGTGAAGTACTGGGCGACGAAGGCCTGGTCGAGTCCGACCGCCTCGAAGGCCTGGGCGCCTGCGTAGGAGCCGACCACGGAGATGCCCATCTTCGACATGATCTTGAGCACACCCTTGCCGAGGGCCTTGATCAGGTTCTTCACGGCCTTCTGCGCATCGATGCTGGAGATCATGCCGCTGCGCACGAGCTCCTCGGCGGACTCCATGGCGAGATATGGATTGATCGCCGAGGCACCATAGCCGATCAGGAGCGCGACATGATGCACCTCCCGCACGTCCCCGGCCTCGACGATGAGCCCGACCTTCATGCGGTTCTCGGCACGGATGAGGTGGTGATGGACCGCCGCGAGCATGAGCAGGGACGGCACCGGGGCGAAGTCCTTATTGGAATCGCGATCCGACAGCACGATGAACAGCGCGCCGTCGGCGATGGCGGTATCGACCTCGTCGCACATGGCGGCGATGCGCTGCTCCATGGCTTTCGGACCCTGGTCGACGCGGTAGAGACCCTTGATCGTGCGGGTGGGGTTGAAGGCCTGGCGAGAGGACTTCGGCGCGATGTGCTGGATCTTGGCCAACTCGTCGTTGTCGATCACCGGGAAGTCGAGGATCACCTGGCGCGCGTGCTCCGGGGTGGCATCCAGCAGATTCCGCTCTGGGCCGAGGCCGAGCTTGAGCGAGGTGACGACCTCCTCGCGGATGCTGTCGAGGGGCGGGTTCGTCACCTGGGCGAACTGCTGGGTGAAGTAGTCGAAGAGCAGGCGGGGTCGCTTCGAGAGCACGGCGATCGGCGTGTCGGAGCCCATGGCACCGAGAGGCTCTGCGCCGTTCTCCGCCATCGGCTTCAGAAGGATCCGCACCTCCTCCTCGGTGTAGCCGAAGGTGCGCTGGCGACGGGTGACCGAGGCGGGGGTGTGAACGATGTGTTCGCGCTCGGGCAGGTCCTTGAGGTTGATGCGACCGCTCTCCAGCCAGGCGCCCCAGGGCTCGGATGCCGCGAGCTCGCTCTTGATCTCGTCATCTTCGATGAGGCGTCCGGCCTCGGTGTCGACGAGGAACATCTTGCCGGGACGCAACCGGCCCTTCCGCACGACCCGCTCGGGGGCGATGTCGAGAACACCGATCTCGCTCGCGAGCACGACGAGACCGTCGTCGGTGACGAGGTAGCGGCCGGGGCGGAGTCCGTTGCGGTCGAGCGTTGCCCCCACGAGCGATCCGTCGGTGAAGACGAGGGCGGCCGGGCCATCCCACGGTTCCATGAGCATCGAGTGGTACTCGTAGAAATCGCGCCGCGCGGGGTCGATGTCCAGCTGGTTCTCGTAGGCCTCCGGCACCATCATCATCATCGCGTGCGGCAGCGACCTGCCCCCGAGGTTGAGCAGCTCGACGACCTCGTCGAAGGACGCGGAGTCGCTCGCCCCCGGCGTGACGATGGGCAAGATCGGCGCGAGGTCGCCGAGCAGTTCAGACTCCAGCTGCGACTGACGGGCACGCATCCAGTTGCGGTTGCCCTGCACCGTGTTGATCTCACCGTTGTGGGCGATCATGCGGAATGGCTGCGCGAGCGGCCACGACGGGAAGGTGTTGGTGGAGTAGCGCGAGTGCACGAGGGCGAGCTTCGACGCGAAGCGCTCGTCGGAGAGGTCGGGATAGAAGGGCTCGAGCTGGAGCGTGGTGACCATGCCCTTGTAGACGATGGTGCGGCAGCTCAGGGAGGGGAAGTAGGCGTTGAGTTCCCGTTCGGCCCGCTTGCGCAGCCGGAACGATTGGCGGTCGAGGGCGATGCCCCGCACCGGCGCACCCGCGGAGCCGAGCGTGCTCGACAGGAAGACCTGCTCGAAGAACGGCATCGCCTCACGTGCGAGGTTTCCGAGCCCATCCGGACGCACCGGGACTTCGCGCCAACCGAGCACCGTGAGGTGCTCCTGCTCGGCGAGGGCCGCAAACTCCTGCTTGATCGAGGCGCGCTCGTCGGCGTCGACCGGCAGGAACGCCGTGCCGGCGATGTACTCGCCGACGGGCGGGAGCGAGATGCCGGAGACCGCGCGGAAGAAGGCATCCGGAATCTGCGTGACGATGCCGGCGCCGTCACCCGTTCCCGCGTCCGACCCGATGGCACCGCGGTGCTCGAGGTTGCGAAGGGCGCCGAGGGCGAGGTCGATGATGTCGTGCCCGGCGGTACCCCGCAGGGTCGCGACCATCGCGAGACCACAGGCATCCTTTTCGCGGCGCGGGTCGTACATCCCGGTCGCGGCGGGAGCGGTGCTGAAGCGGGAGAAAGCTGGCGTGAGTGCCATGGTGAAACCGTCCTCACGAAGTTACGTCGGCAGGTGGGACGGCGGCGGCCCGAAGAGTTGAAGCCCGAGATGATTGCGATACTCAGACGCTGGGGTGCGGCGCCCGACCTTCGATGCCGTAATTCACGGCATTTTTCCGGTGAGACTTCAGGGTATTACGACTTCAGGCGGGTGCCGCTTGTGACGGACTTCCCGCTTGTTGCGGCGCCGCCCTGAGGAGCGGATACCGTTGCCGATTCGGAGTGCGAGTAGTTGTCGAGATCGGCATCGTTGTCGGTCTCATCGTATTCCGAGTAGGTGTCCGCAGAGTCTACCGCAGCCGTCGGGGACCACTGCCGACCGGGCACATAGGCGCTGGGCTCGAGGCCGGGGTGGCGACGCGATTGCACGACGAAGATGATCACACCGACAAGGATCGCCCCCCAGGCCGCCCAGATGTTCGTGCGCACCCCCAGGAAGATCAGGCTGGGGTCGATGCGGATCGACTCGAAATAACTGCGGCCGAGGCCGTACCAGATCAGGTAGACAGAGAGCGTCTTGCCCCACTGGAGGGTGAACTTCTTCGACAGATACAGGATCACCAGCACGCCGGCGACGTTCCAGATCACTTCGAAGAGGAACGTCGGCTGGAACAGCGTTCCCGCCGGGAGCCCCGCGGGGAATGCCGGGTTGGACTTCTCGATCTCGAGGCCCCACCACGCGTTCGTCGGCACACCGTACAGCTCGTGGTTGAAGTAGTTGCCGAAGCGGCCGAAGGCCTGAGCGAGCAGGAGGCCGGGCGCGAGGGCATCCGCGAAGGTCCAGAACCGCACGCCGGTCATGCGGCAACCGATGTAGACACCGATCGCTCCGCCGATGAGCGATCCGAAGATCGCGATTCCGCCCTCCCAGATGTAGAGGATGTGCAACATCTTCTCGGCAGAGCCGAAATAGTCGTCGGGATGGGTGACGACATGGAAGATGCGCGCGCCGATGATGCCGAGCGGCACCGCCCACAGAGCGATGTCGAGCACCACACCGGACTCCGCGCCGCGCGCCTTGAGCCGCTGGTTGGTGAGGATGGTGGCGGCGATGATGCCGACGAGGATGCAGATGGCGTAAGTACGGATACTGAGATTCGGGGAGACGAAGGTCAGGCCGAGGCTGTTGAGCCATTCGCCGAGGTGGATCGCCTGCCAGGCTTCGCTCGGGCTGGGGATGCTCAGGGGAATAACCACTTTTCGAGGGTGCCTTTCGTACTGACGCTGGAGTGCTGCGTGAGTGTGATGCTGGAGTCTCCGGCCTCGACCGCGGGGGAAGACCTAGCTAAGCGTACCGGTCGCGAGGTGCGCGGCCGTCGCCGCGACGGCGGACACCCCGCCATCGGCGAGAGCCTTCACCAGGGCGGAACCGACGATGGCGCCATCCGCGTACTGGATCACCTCACGCACCTGCTCCGGGGAGGAGATGCCGAGACCGACGCAGGTGGAGGTCGCCCCCGCGTCGCGGAGGCGGGCGACGAGGGTCTTCGCCGCGACATCCACATCGCTTCGAGCACCGGTGATCCCCATCGTCGAGACGGCGTAGACGAAGCCCCTGCTGCGCTCGACGGCCTGCTCGAGCCTGGTCTCGGTGGACGAGGGAGCGGCGAGGAACACCCGGTCGAGCCCGGTGCGACTGGATGCTGCCAGCCAGTCGCGCGCTTCGTCGGGAATCAGGTCCGGGGTGATCAGCCCGGCACCACCGGCGGCGACGAGGTCGTCGGCGAACCGTTCGACGCCGTACTGCACCACGGGGTTCCAGTACGTCATCAGGAGCACCGGAACGTTCGTGCGGGCCGTGATCTCCGCGATCGCTTCGAATCCGTGGCGCAGCTTGAAACCGGAATTGATGGCAGTGAGGGTAGCGGCCTGGATGACCGGGCCATCCATCACCGGATCGGAGTACGGCAGGCCGAGCTCGATCACGTCGACGCCGTTCTCGGCAAGGGCGACGGCGGCCTCGATGCTGGTGCGCAGGTCGGGGAATCCCACAGGGAGGTACCCCACCAGTGCGCCGCTACCGGCCGCCTTTCGCGCGGCGATGACCGCTTCGACCGTACTCAGGCCGGCGCTGCTCGCAGTCGCGGTGCTCACGCGTTATCCCCGGTCGAGCCGGCCTGCATGGCGAGCTCCCCCACGGCCTCGGCCGTGAGGGCCTCGGTGTCGAGGATGTCGAAGTACTTGCCGGCCGTCTCCATGTCTTTGTCCCCGCGACCACTGAGGTTCACCAAAATGGTCGCGTCCGGGCCGAGCTCGAGCCCGAGCTTGATCGTGCCGGCGAGGGCATGCGCCGACTCGATGGCCGGGATGATCCCCTCGGTCATCGAGAGTAGCCGCATGGCAGACATCGCCTCGTCATCGGTGATCGGCAGGTAGGACGCGCGCCCGATGTCGTTGAGCCAGGAGTGTTCCGGGCCGACGCCCGGGTAGTCGAGGCCGGCGGAGATCGAATGGGATTCCACGGTCTGGCCGTCTTCGTCCTGCAGGAGATAGGTGCGGGTGCCGTGCAGCACGCCGGGGCGACCGCGGGTGATAGTTGCGGCATGGCGTTCGGTGAGGTGGCCCTCTCCGGCGGCCTCGTAGCCGTAGAGCGCGACACCGGGGTCGTCGAGGAAGGCGTGGAAGATCCCCATCGCGTTGGACCCCCCGCCGACGCAGGCGGTGACGGCATCCGGAAGCGCGCCGGTGAGCTCGAGCACCTGGGCCCTGGCCTCCTCGCCGATGATCTTGTGGAAATCGCGCACCATCACGGGAAAGGGATGCGGCCCCGCGACGGTACCGAGCAGGTAGTGGGTGTTGTCCACGTTGGCGACCCAGTCGCGCAGTGCCTCGTTGATGGCGTCTTTGAGCGTTCGGGAACCTGCGGTCACGGGGATGACCTCGGCGCCGAGAAGGCGCATCCGTGCCACATTGAGCGCCTGGCGCTCGGTGTCGACCTCACCCATGTAGACGACGCAGTCCATGCCGAACAGCGCGGCGGCCGTGGCGGTCGCCACCCCGTGCTGGCCGGCGCCGGTCTCCGCGATCAGGCGGGTCTTTCCGAGTCGACGCGCGAGCAGAGCCTGCCCGAGCACGTTGTTGATCTTGTGCGAGCCGGTGTGGTTGAGATCCTCGCGCTTGAGGATGATGCGCGCACCGCCCGCATGGGCCCCGAACCGGGGAGCCTCGGTGATGATCGAGGGGCGACCGGTGTAGGTGCGGTGAAGCTCGGCGAGCTCCTCCTGGAACAACGGATCGGTCTTGGCCGCCGTGTAGGCGGCATCCAACTCGTCGAGGGCCGCGATGAGCGATTCCGGGACGAAACGTCCGCCATACTCGCCGAAATACGGGCCGAGTTCATCACGCAGTGCCATGGATCTACAACCCTTGCTCGAGATTGACTAGTTACCGAGGAATTCTGCCAGTGTTCGCACCGGATCTCCTGTGACCAGCGCCTCGCCCACCAGCACGACGTCCGCCCCGGCTTCCCGGTAGTGCGCGACATCCGCCGCAGACTTCACGGCGGACTCCGCGACCCGGATCACGCCGGAGGGGATCTGCCCGGCGAGCGTGCCGAAGAGGTTCTGGTCGAGCTCGAAGGTGGAGAGGTCTCTGGCGTTGACCCCGACGAGGCCGGCACCGATGTCGAGGGCCCGGGACACCTCGTCGGCGCTGTGGGTCTCCACCAACACCGCCATGCCGAGTTGGCGGGTGAGTTCGAAGAGTTCGGTGAGTGTCGCCTGGTCGAGTGCCGCGACGATCAGCAGCACCAGGTCCGCCCCCGCCGCGCGGGCTTCGAACACCTGATAGGGCTCGGCGATGAAATCCTTGCGAAGCACGGGCACCGTCACCGCTGCCCGCACCGCTTCGAGATCGGCGAGGGATCCACCGAACTTGCGCCCCTCAGTGAGAACGCTGATCGCGCTGGCGCCCCCGGTCTCATAGGACACGGCGAGTGCAGCCGGGTCGGGGATGTCCGCGAGAGAACCACGAGACGGGCTTGCCCGCTTCACCTCGGCGATGATGCGCACGCGAGACGCCGGGGCGAGCGCCGCGAGGGCGTCGATCGCCGCCGGGCGGGCGAGGGCTGCGGCTTCGACTTCGGCGAGGGTGCGCAGGGCACGGCGCTCCGAAGCATCCTGGATGGCCCCGGAAACGAGATCGGCGAGCACCTGAGTCAGTGGCCCTTCGGGGTGTACTTCGCGCCGTAGACGCCGTAACCCATGCGCTTCATCACGAAACCGACGATGATGCCGACGAGGAGCAGCCCGACTGAGGCCCAGACCATGAACTGCACGTCGAAGAAGAACGCGATCGTGCCGATGCTGAACGCGACAAGCATGATGATCACGGCAGTCCAGGCAGCCGGGGAATTGCCTTCGCCCGGCTCGGGGAATTCGTCGCTCACAGGTCTCCTTCGTGGGTGTTCAGCACACAGTCTATCGCGAGGGGCGATGCCTCTACCGCGAGGTCGGGTCGCTTCCGCCGCTCAGCGTGTCCCAGTCCGAGACGGCGTGGGCAGCGGCATCCTCTGGCTCGGAATCGTCGCCGCCCGAGCCCGCTTCGGGATCCTCGAGAACGACGGGCTGGCGATACCGCCCGGATGAGCCGGGCCAGCGCCTGCCGGTCACCAGCACGACCACTCCGAGCACGGCTGTGAGGATGCCGACGGCGATGGCGATCACCGGATAGGCGGACTGCGACACCGCCGTGACGAGTGCGGCGATCGACTTCGAGCCGCCGACACCGGTGACCGCGGAGATGGCCGCCTCCGATGCGTGCACCGGATTCGACACCGCGAGGATCGCCGAGAGCGCGACCGTGAACCCGATGACGACCTGGAGCACACCGAGCACGACCCGGAAGAGGGGGCCGGACATCGCGAGAGCTGCCACAAGGGCGAGGCTGGCGAGGGCGAGGGCGATGAGCGCCGGGGCCGCGACATCGCCGGTGACGCTGAGTACGGGATGCCCGGTTGCCGACTCGCGCAGAGTGAGCGAGAACCATTCACCGGTCCAGGTGAGCAGGGTGAGACCGCTCAGCACGATCGCCGCGAGCAGCGTGACGTTCTTCAGCCGACGGGGTGACATGGCCTACTGCACTCGCCGCATCGCGTTGGCGATGGCGACCGCCCGGAGCGGAGCGGCAGCCTTGTTCTGCGATTCGAGGTATTCGCTCTCTGGATCCGAATCCGCGACGAGGCCGGCGCCGGCCTGTACCCGCGCGATCCCTCCCGAAATCGTGGTGGTGCGGATCGCAATGGCGAGATCGAGATCCCCCGCGAAACCGAAATACCCGACCACTCCCCCGTACAGGCCGCGCTGGGCGACCTCGAGCTCGTCGATGATCTCCAGCGCCCGCGGCTTCGGCGCACCGGAGAGGGTACCGGCCGGGAAGGTCGCGCGGAACACATCGATCGAATTGGCCGTCGACCTCAGGTCGCCCTCGACGGAGGAGACGAGATGCATGATGTGACTGAAACGCTCCACCTGCATGAATTCGCTCACCTCGACGGTGCCCGGGATGCAGACCTTGAGCAGATCATTGCGGGCGAGGTCGACGAGCATCAGGTGCTCCGCCCGTTCCTTCGGGTCGGCGAGCAGTTCGTCCGCGAGGGCGAGATCCTCTTCCGGTCCGATCCCCCGCGGGCGGGATCCGGCGATGGGGTGCATGTACACCCGCGAGTTCTCCACCTTCACGAGCGCCTCCGGGGAGGATCCCACGATGGAATACGGCTCGCCCTCCGCCGTCACCAGGGACAGCAGGTACATGTAGGGGCTCGGGTTGAGGGTGCGCAGCACCCGGTAGACGTCGATCGGGTCGGCGGTGATCTCGTGGTCGAAGCGCTGGGAGATCACGACCTGGAAGACATCACCGTCGCGGATGAATTGCTTCGACTTCTCGATCGCCTCATGGAAGATCGGGGCCTCGATGCGCGGCACGGCCGCCGCCGGCGTCGACAGGTCGACCTCTGCGAGCCAGGCCTCCGCGGGCTGCGCTATGCCGGCCTGCATCCGATCGAGCCGGGACTGGGCGGCGGACCACAGCTCCTCGGTGGCATCCACCCCGTCGTTGAGCACCGTTGCGATGAGCAGCACCGTTCCGGTGCGGTGATCGACGACCACGAGCTCTGACACGAAGCTCAGTGCCTGCCCGGGGAAATCGAAATCGGCCGGGGGACGGTTGGGCAGTCGCTCGATCTGGCGGATCGCCTCCCAGCCGATGAAGCCGACGAGACCACCAGTGAGGGGAGGATGACCGGGAACGTGAGGGGTGCCCCAGCGTTCGTAGAGATGTGCGAGAGCCGCGAGCGGGCCCGTCGGACATTCGCTGCCGAGCGCGCGCTCGGCGGACAGCCCATAGTCGAGCCAGACCGCGACATCCGCCCCGGACTCATCGACGGACTGGGTGAGCACCCCGAAACTGGACACCCCGATGAAGGAGAACCGCGACCAGATGCCGCCCTGCTCGGCCGATTCGAGCAGGAAGCTGCCCGGTTCGCCCTTCGCGAGTTTGCGGTAGATGCCCACCGGAGTCTCGCCGTCGGCGAAGAGCTCGCGGATCACCGGCACGACACGATGGCCGTCGAGCAGCGATTCGAACTGTTCGCGGCTGGTGGTTTCACTCATGCGCAGTACCTTCCGTCGCCTCGAGCACCACCGGGTCGAGGGGGTCCACATCGAAGCAGGCGTGCGCCCCCGTGTGGCAGGCGGCTCCGACCTGCTCCACCTGCACGAGCAGGGTGTCGGAGTCACAGTCGAGTGCGGCACCCCGCACGTACTGGCGGTGACCGGAGGTGTCCCCCTTGCGCCAATACTCCCGGCGCGAACGGGACCAGAAGGTCACACGCCCCTCGGTCAGCGTGCGGCGCAGCGCCTCCGCATCCATGTAGCCGAGCATGAGCACCTCGCGGCTGTCCCATTGCTGGATGATCGCGGGCAGAAGGCCGTCGCTGTCGAAACTCGCCCGGGCGAGCACGGCGTCGATCGAGGGGTCGAGAGGTGCAGTTCCGCTCGGTGCGGTGTCGATCTGTGGGGTGTCCATCGCGCTCAATTCCTCACCAGGATGCCGGCCTCGGCGAGTCCCTGTTTCACGTCGCCGACGGTCAATTCTCCGTTGTGGAAGACGGATGCTGCGAGCACGGCATCCGCGCCGGCCACGATCGCGGGCGCGAAGTGTTCGATCGACCCGGCTCCTCCGCTGGCGATCACGGGCACCCGGCTGATCTCCCGCATGGCGGCGATCAGCGGCAGGTCGAAACCGTTCTTGGTGCCGTCCGCGTCGATGGAGTTCACCAGCAGCTCCCCGGCGCCCCGTTCGATCGCCTCGATCGCCCAGGCGAGCGCATCGATGTCGGTCTCGGTGCGGCCACCGTGAGTGGTGACCACCCATCCGCTCGCCCCGCGAGTGGACCTCTTCACGTCGAGGGACAGAACAAGGGCCTGGGCCCCGAAGCGATCGGCGATCTCGCCGAGGAGGGCAGGACGGGCGATCGCGGCGCTGTTCACGCCGATCTTGTCCGCCCCATGGCCCTGAAGGCGGGCGACATCCTCGACGGTCCGCACACCGCCGCCGACGGTGAGCGGGATGAACACCTGCTCTGCAGTCGCTTGCACCACGTCGTACATCGTGGCGCGATCATCGACGGTGGCCGTGACGTCGAGAAAGGTGATCTCGTCCGCACCCTGCTCGTAGTAGCGGCGCGCGAGCTCCACGGGATCCCCCGCGTCACGCAGATCGAGGAAGTTGACGCCCTTGACCACCCGGCCGGCCGCGACGTCCAGGCACGGGATCACACGCACCGCGACAGGCACGGTCAGATCCGCGCCGCGTGAATCGGGCCGACCAGGATGGCACGGGCACCGAGTTCGTAGAGTCGATCCATGACCTGGTTGGTGTCCTCCTTCGGCACCATCACTCGCACGGCCACCCAGTCGCTGTCTCGCAAGGGCGAGACCGTCGGCGACTCGAGTCCCGGGGTGATGGCCGAGGCCGCCTCGATCAGCCCGATCGGAAGGTCGTAGTCCATGAGCACATACTGGCGGGCGACGAGCACGCCCTGGAGACGGCGTTGGAGTGTGGTGATTCCCGGCAGGCCGGTCTTCGCGCTGATCAGAACTGCCGAGGATTCGAGGATGACCGGGCCGAAGATCTCGAGGCCCTGGGCGCGCAGTGTCGATCCGGTCGAGACGACGTCGGCCACGGCATCCGCCACCCCGAGCTTCACGGCAGATTCGACCGCGCCATCGAGTTTGACGAGCTCGGCAGTCACTCCGTTCCGGGCGAGGAAATCGCCCACGAGACCGGGATAGCTCGTTGCGACACGGACTCCCTCCAGGTGCTCGAGGGTCGAGAAGGCACCGGCCGGGCCGGCGAAACGGAACGTGGAGGCCCCGAAGTCGAGACTGGCGATCTCGACGGCGGTCGACCCGGAGTCGAGAAGCAGGTCGCGCCCGGTGATCCCGACATCGAGTGCGCCGGATCCGACGTAGGTGGCGATGTCACGGGGACGCAGGAAGAAGAACTCCACGTCGTTCCGGGGGTCGGACAGGTTGAGCGCGCGCGGATCGCGACGGCCGGCGTATCCGGCCTCGGACAGCATCTCGGCGGCGGTCTCGCTCAGGGAACCCTTGTTGGGCACTGCGATTCGCAACATGGTGGTCTCTTCAGGTGAGGGTGACGGTGGACGGAGGGCAGGACTCACAGATGTCGGTAGACATCCGCCGTGGTCAGGCCCTTCGAGATCATGAGCACCTGAAGGTGATAGATCAGCTGGGAGATCTCCTCCGCCGTCTCGTCGAGAGACTGGAATTCCGCCGCCATCCACACCTCGGCGGCTTCTTCGACGATCTTCTTACCGATGGCGTGCACTCCGGCATCGAGTTCGGCAACGGTGCCAGAACCCTCGGGGCGCGACACCGACTTCTCGCTGAGCTCAGCAAACAGGTCGTCGAACGATTTCACACCTGCAAGGCTACCGGGTGCTGGCGGATGCCACGGGCTCGAGCCGCACGATGACCGCCTTCGACACCGGGGTGTTGCTGCCGATCGCCGCGCTGGCCAGGGGCACCAGCACGTTGGCCTCGGGAAAGTACGCGGCGGCACAGCCCTTCGCCGTCGGGTAGGACACCACCCGGTAGTTGCGAAGATACCGGTCGGGCTCCCCCGGCCACTCGCTCGCGATGTCCACCCTCTGGCCGTCTTCGAGCCCGAGCTCCGTGAGGTCTTCCGGGTTGACGAACACGACGTCCCGGCCGTTCTTGATGCCGCGGTAGCGGTCGTTCAGGCTGTAGATCGTCGTATTGAACTGGTCATGCGAGCGGAGGGTCTGCAGGATGAGCCGGCCTTCCGGGCGCTCGAGCGGCTCGAGTTCGTTGACCGTGATCATGGCCTTGCCGGTCTCGGTGTCGAAACTGCGGGTGTCCCGCGGCCCGTTCGGCAGGATGAATCCGCTCGAGCGACGCACTTTCTCATTGAAGTCCTCGAAGCCCGGCACGACCCGCGAGATGTGCTCGCGGATGCGGTCGTAATCGGCCTCCAGCCCATTCCAGTCGATCGGCCCGGAGTCGCCGAGCACGGCGGTCGCCAGTCGGGTGACGATCGACACCTCGGAAAGCAGGCCCGGCGCGACAGGAGGCACGCTCCCGTGGGTGGCGTGCACCGCGCACACCGTGTCTTCGACGGAGAGGAATTGCGGGCCTGACTTCTGCAGGTCGAACTCGGTGCGGCCGAGGGTCGGCAGGATCAACGCCTCCGACCCGATCACCGCGTGGGACCGGTTGAGTTTGGTCGACACCTGCACCGTGAGATCGCACCCCCGCATCGCGGCTTCGGTCGCCTCGGTGTCGGACAGTGCGGCGACGAAGTTGCCTCCGAGGGCGAAGAAGACCGAGACTTCGCCCTTCTGCATCGCGGCGATCGACTTCAGGGCATCCATGCCGTGCGGCCGCGGGGGTGAGAATCCGAACTCCGCCTCGATCGCATCGAGGAATGGAGGCTTCATCTGCTCCCAGATGCCCATGGTGCGGTCGCCCTGCACATTGCTGTGTCCGCGGATCGGGGAGGCCCCGGCACCCGGTTTGCCGATGTTGCCCCGCAGCAGAAGGAGGTTGATGATCTCCTTGAGCGTGGCGACGGAGTTGCGGTGCTGGGTGAGCCCCATCGCCCAGGAGATGATCACCCGGTCGGAGGAGAGATAGCGGTCGGCCAGTTCATCGATCTCTGCGGCGTCCAGTCCGGTCGCCGCGAGAACCTCCGCCTCATCGAGATCCGCAAGGTGCGCGGTGAATTCCGCCAGGCCGGAGCTGTGCTTCTCGAGGAAGTCGTGATCGAGCACGGTGCCGGGCTTCGCCGCCTCGGCGTCGAGCACGCGCTTGGACAGCGCCTGAAGCAGCGCCATGTCCCCTCCCGATCGGATCTGCAGGAATTGGTCGGCGAGAGTGGTGCCCCGACCCACGATTCCGCGCACCTTCTGCGGGTTCTTGTAGCGCATCAGCCCGGCCTCTGGCAGCGGGTTCACCGCCACGATCTTCGCGCCGTTCTTCTTCGCATCCTCGAGAGCGGTGAGCATCCGCGGATGATTCGTGCCCGGGTTCTGGCCGAGGATGATGATCAGGTCGGCCCGTTCGAAATCGTCGTAGGCGATCGTGGACTTGCCCACCCCGATCACCTCGCCGAGGGCCAGGCTCGTCGACTCGTGACACATGTTCGAGCAGTCCGGCAGATTATTGGTTCCGTAGGCACGCGCGAAGAGCTGGTAGACGAAAGCCGTCTCGTTGGCGGTGCGCCCGCTCGTGTAGAACACGGCCTTGTCCGGCGAATCGAGTGCGCGCAACCGCTCGCCGAGCAGGGAGAACGCCTTCTCCCACGAGATCGGCTCGTAGTGATCGGCTCCCGCCGGCTTGTAGACGGGCTCCGTGAGCCGCCCCTGCATCCCGAGCCAGTACTCCGATTTGGTCAGGAGGTCCGACACGGAGTTCTCGGCCCAGAAGCTGGTGGGAACGGTCACCGGCGTCGCCTCCCAGGTGACAGCGCGGGCGCCGTTCTCGCAGAACTCGAGAGTCTTGCGCTTGTCGGGATCCGGCCAGGCGCAACTCATGCAGTCGAACCCGTCTTTCTGGTTCATCGAGGTCATGAGCTTCGCGGTGCGCGTGAGACCGAGCTGCACGATGGCGGGCTCCATCGAGTGGTAGATCGCCGGGAGCCCGACGGCCCAGTCCTCGGGAGGGGAGACCTCGAGATCCGGATAGTCGTGGCCCGGGTTCAGGGATTCCGTGGACTCTGGCTTCTTCGTCATTTCGCTGCTACCGCCTCATCGAGCTTCGTGGCTGGAGTGTCTGTGCCGAGCCGGTGCTCGCCGCTGTACACGACCATGGATGGTCCGCGCAGGAAGCCGACGACAGTCATCCCCACCTCGCTCGCCAGTTCGACGGCGAGGGACGAGGGCGCAGAGACCGCGGCGAGCACCGGGATACCCGCCATCGACGCCTTCTGCGTGAGTTCGAAACTCGCTCGCCCGGAGACCATCAGCACCATGCCACGCAACGGCAGGAGGTTCTGGGTGAGCGCCCAGCCCACCACCTTGTCGACCGCATTGTGCCGACCGACGTCTTCGCGCAGCACCAGCATCTCGCCGGTGGCGCCCTCGAACAGTGCGGCAGCATGAAGCCCCCCGGTCTTGTCGAAGACGTCTTGCCCGGCGCGCAGGCGGTCGGGGAAAGTCGCAAGCAATTCCGCATCCACCACGAGCGGGTCGTCGGCGACGGTGAACGCGGAGAGGGTCCTCACCGCATCGATGCTGGCCTTGCCGCACAGTCCACAGGAACTCGTGGTGTAGAAATTGCGTTCGAGGCTGGGGTCCGGCGCCGGTACGCCGGCGCCAAGCGTGACATCCAGCACGTTGTAGGTGTTCTCGCCGTCGACAGTCGCTCCCGCGCAATAGCGCGCCGCGGCGAAGTGGTCGCCGCTCGAGACGACCCCTTCGGAGACGAGGAATCCCGCCGCCAGGTCGAAGTCGTGGCCCGGCGTGCGCATGGTGATGGCGAGGGCCTTGCCTCCCACCCGGATCTCCAGCGGCTCCTCGACGGCGAGCACGTCTTCGCGCCGCACCGCCCCCTCTCCCAGCGTGATGCGGGTGACCCTTCGCCTGACCGTGATTCTGCCCATACTCTCGAGTATCCACCCGTCTCACGGAGGTGCTGTGATCCACACGCGAATTGCAGGTACCGACCGGGGCGGTGCCCGCGACCTAGAGTTGAACGCATGATCTTCGACGCCATCGTGCTCGCCGGTGGGCGGGCTTCCCGACTGGACGGCGTCTCGAAGCCCGAGCTAGAGGTCGAGGGCAGGTCCTTGCTCGCCCGCGCCCTCGACGCGGCATCCGGTGCCCGGCGCCGCGTGATCGTCGGCACGCCTTCCGAGATACCTCCGGGTGTGATGGTCGCCCGGGAGTATCCGGCCTTCGGCGGCCCCGCCGCGGCGATCGGAGCCGGCGTCCTGGCTCTCACCGCCGCGCCCGCCGGTCGAGGCCCTCTCGGGTTGGCGTCCCCCGACAACCTGCTGGTGCTCGCGAGCGACCTTCCGCACAGCGCGAAGGCCGTGGTCGAATTGCTCGCCCACGTCGATGACGGCACGGACGGAGTGCTCGCGATCGACTCCGGAGGTCGCCGACAACCCCTGCTCGGCCTCTACCGGTACGGGCCTCTCAGCGCGGCGGTGCGGGCGCAGGACCTCACCGGTCTCTCGGTTCGCGCGCTGGTCGACTCACTCGACCTCGCCGAGATCCCGATGCCGGAAGGTGCGACCGACGACATCGACACGTGGGCGGATGCCGCGCGTTTCGGCATCGCGCAGCGTGCGGCACCAGCGGAGCCCGCCGACAGGAAAGGACAGCCCATGAGCGATCGAGACGACGAGGCGATGCGCGCTGCGCTGTCGGAGTGGAGCAATCGACTCACCGCGGCCCTCGGCCTCGAAGCGATGGAGGTCGACATCGACGCCGTGCTCGCGCTCGCCGGAACCGCGGCGCACGCACTGCTCCGCCCGGCAGCACCGCTCACGACCTACCTGGTCGGCTATGCCGCCGGGATCGCTGCAGCCGAGAAGGGCGCGGCGGACGCCGATGCCGCCTTCGGCCGGGCCGTGGCGATAGCGACGCACCTCGCGAAATCCGAGGGACGGTGATCGCGGATCTCCCCGGCGCACAGCCCGGCCTCCCGCTCGCCCACGACTGGCATGCGGCTCGCGGTGTCGCGGCGACCGCGGCATCCGCGCTCCGATCCGAGACGGTGCCGCTCGAGGCCGGGATCGGACGCATTCTCACCAGGGACCTGCTGGCGCTGAGCGATGTGCCGCACTACGCGTCCTCGGCGATGGACGGCTGGGCGGTCAGTGGCACCGGTCCCTGGCGCCTCACGGGCGAGTCGACGCTCGATCCCGGGTTCGCCGCGACGATCGTCACCGGCGGCCTGGTGCCCCCGGGCGCCGATGCCGTGCTCCGAAGCGAGAGCGGCATCGTCGCCGAAGCTGTGCTCGCGTCGACCTCGTCCACAGGCGAGCCCCATCCCGGACAACACATCCGGATGCCGGGACGGGAGGCCCGCTGCGGCGAGATCGTCGTCTCGGCGGGAACGCTGCTCAACCCGGCGCACATCGCTCTTGCGGCAGGCTGCGGGCACGATCGTCTCGACGTGATCCGACGCCCGCGGGTGCTCCTGCTTCTCACCGGGGACGAGGTCGACGAGCACGGTATCCCCGGTCCGGGTCGGGTGCGCGACAGTTTCGGTCCCCAGCTGCCCGGCGTTCTGAGGATGCTCGGCGCCGAGGTCGTCTCTCAACAGCGCGTGCGCGACGACTTCGCCGCGACAGTCGAAGGGCTTGAGGAGCACTCGGGTTCCATCGACGTGGTCGTCACCACCGGCGGCACCGGTGACTCCGCCTCGGATCACCTGCGTGCCGCGCTGCGGTCCCTCGACGCGGAGTTCCTTGTGCACCGGGTCGCCATGCGCCCGGGAGGACCGACGACGCTCGCCCGGATGCCCGACGGCCGCCTGGTGCTCGGTCTACCGGGCAACCCTCTCGCCGCGATGATGGGACTCCTCACCCTCGCGGTACCGCTCCTGGCCGGTCTTCAGGGGCGCGCCTCCGCGCTCGGCCGGGTGGAGTCTGCGGATCGGATCGAGGGACGCGACGCCTCCAGCATCCTCGTGCCATTCCGCACCGTGGACGGACGGGGCGTTGCGAACCCGTGGCTCGGCTCCGGCATGATGCGCGGGCTCGCGGATGCCGATGGAGTACTCGTGGTCCCCCCGGGTGGCGTCGGCGCCGGAGACCGGGTAGAGACCGTCCCACTGCCCTGGCGATGACGCGCGCGCCACGCCAGGGCATCCGCCCTGCCCGCGGGACAGGGCGGAATGCCGGGTGTTCTAGCTGACGCCGAGCAGGTCGATCACGAAGATCAACGTGCGGCCGGAGAGCCGGTGGCCGGACCCCGCTGCGCCATAGGCGAGGGCGGGAGGCACGATCAGCTGGCGGCGGCCGCCGACCTTCATGCCGGGGATGCCCTCTTGCCAGCCGGCGATGAGGGAGCGCAGCGGGAAGTCGACGGACTGTCCGCGGCTCCAAGAGGAGTCGAACTCCTCGCCGGATTCGAAGTCGACGCCGAGGTAGTGCACGTCGACCTTGTCGCCGGTCTTCGCCTCGTCCCCGGTGCCGACCTCGATGTCGATCGACACCAACTCGGCGGGCGCGTCACCCTCGTAGAACTCGATTTCTGGCTTGGTCTTGTTGAACTCAGTCATGGGTCAATTCAAGCAGAGTCGGCGAGCCCGCCCGTTCAGTGGGAGTGTGCGGATGCTGCCGCTCGCAGCAGCGCGATCTGTTCGACCGGCTCCCCCACGTTGAACACACTCGAGCCGGCGACGAAGGTGTCTGCTCCGGCCTCGGCGGCGATCTCGATCGTGTTCACCGTGATGCCGCCATCCACCTGCAACCAGACATCGAGACCGGATGCCGCGACGGCGGCGCGAAGAGCGACCAGTTTCGGCATCGTCGCGTCGATGAACGACTGGCCGCCGAAGCCCGGCTCCACGGTCATCACGAGCACCTGGTCGAACTCGGGAAGCAGCTCGAGATACGGCTCGATTCCCGTGCCCGGCTTCACGGCGATCCCGGCTCGGGCGCCGATAGCGCGAAGGCGCCGCGCGAGGCCGACGGCATCCGCCGCCGCCTCGGCATGGAACGTGACCGAGTAGGCGCCGACCTCGGCGTAACCGGGAGCCCAGCGGTCGGGATCGTCGATCATCAAATGGATGTCGAGCGGCAGGGGCGAGACCCGCTGCAGGGATTCGACCATGCGCGGACCGAACGTGAGATTCGGCACGAAATGGTTGTCCATGACGTCGACGTGCACCAGGTCGGCGGTCGCGATGCGACCGAGCTCGTGCTCGAGGTTCGCGAAATCAGCGGTGAGGATGCTCGGATTGATTCGTACGGTCACCTGCGTCAGCCTAGACGGAGCGCTGCGGCGCCGGGGATCTCGACGAGCTGTGAGTCAGGCCTCGGCGGCTGGGGCCTTCTCCAGCAGGCAGATGAACATGGCGTCGGTGCCGTGTCGATGGGGCCAGAGTTGCACGTGCCCGTCGTCGGCCGAGTCGCCAAGGTCGAGCTCGCGCTTGGTGACAGCCGCGAGCACGGCGACGGTGTCGACCCGAGAGACACCGGGGCTGCGGCGCAGAACCGTCTCCACGACGACCTTCGTCTCGGCCAAGTGCGGCGAACAGGTGACGAAGGCGAGGATCCCGCCGGGCTTCAGAGCGGCGAGCCCGGACTCGAGAAGCGCGATCTGCAGCCCCGTGAGGTCCGCAACATCGCTCGGCTGCTTGCGCCAGCGCGCCTCCGGGCGGCGACGGAGCGCACCGAGCCCGGTGCAGGGAGCATCGAGCAGGATGCGGTCGAACTGCTGCGGCATCCGGTCGCCGAAGAGCGTGCCATCCTGCACCAGAACCTGCGGAGGATCGGGAAATACGGCAAGCGCCTTGCGCACCAGCTCGGCACGCGCGGGGGTGATCTCGTTCGCGACGAGAATCGCCCCGCCCTCACGGGCTTCCGCGGCGAGCAGCGCGGCCTTGCCTCCCGGCCCCGCGCACAGGTCGAGCCAGCGCTCTCCCGCGACCACCGGACGGGCGCGACTGAGGGCAAGGGCCGCGAGTTGCGATCCCTCGTCCTGCACGCGGGCGCGCCCCTCGTGTACCGCCGGCCAGAGGGCGGGGTCTCCCCCGTCACTCACCGCCGCGACCGGCGAATACTTCGCCTTCTGGGTTCCCCTGATCTCGGAGATCGTCGCGAGTCCCGGAAGAGCGACCAATGACACCCGCGGGGCGAAGTTGTCGGCGATCAGCAGGTCTTCCAGGTCCTCCTCCCGGCCCTCCGCCGCAAGGGCCTGGCGGAACGCGCGCACGATCCAGAGCGGATGCGAGTGCTCGAGCGAGAGGCGTTCGTCGTCGTTTCGCGGCTTCGCCATCACCCGGTCGTGCCAGGCCGATGGCTCGCTCCGCGTGATGGTGCGCAAGACTCCGTTGACGAAGCCCGCGGCCGACCGGGATCCGACCTCTTTGGCGAGGGAGACGGCCTCATCGACCGCCGCATGCTGCGCCACGCGCATCGACAGCAACTGGTGCGTTCCCAGCCGGAGCACGTCGAGGATGGGCGAATCGATCTCCTCGGTGGAGCGCCCGGCGGCGAGCTCGATCACCGCGTCGTAGTAGCCCTGCTGACGCAGCGTGCCGTAGGTGAGTTCCGTCGCGAGGGCGGCATCCTGCGGGTTCAGGCGAGCACGCTCGAGCTTCACCGGCAGCAGGAGGTTGGCGTAGGCATCCGTCTCGCGCACCGCCATGATCACGTCGAGGGCGATCCGCCGGGCGGGCTGCACGCGGGACGGGGGCTCTGGCGTGCGGGAACCGCGGGCCGGGCGACGGTCGCTCATCGCGCCACCGTTCCGGATCCGGCCGGGCGACCGCGCCACCAGTCGGCGGCCTTCATCGGCTTCTTGCCGGCCGGATGGACCGACACCAGCTCGAGCGGATCGCTCGCGCTGCCCACCAGTACCCGTCCGTCACGGAGTTCGAGCTGGCCGGGGGCGAGGGACGGCTGATCGCGCACGATCGCCGCCTCGAGGATCTTGACGCGCACATCGTCGACCTGGGTGAAAGCCCCGGGCTCCGGGGTGACCCCGCGCAGGCGATCGAACACCGTGGAGGCGTGCTCGGCGAAGTCCAGTCGGGCGTCGGCGAGCTCGAGTTTTGGCGCGAGAGTCACGTCACCGACCTGGGGCTCGGCCCGTGCGATGCCGTCCGCGATCGCATCCACCACCCGCACCAGCAGCTCCGCGCCGCTCACCGCCAGCGAGTCGAGCAGATGCCCGGCGGTTTCGTGGGCGCCGATCGCCTGGGTGAACTGGCCGAACACGTCACCGGCATCGAGTTCGGGCACGAGCTGGAAGACGGAGGCCCCCGTCACCTCGTCACCGGCGATGATCGCCCGTTGCACCGGCGCCGCGCCACGCCACCGGGGCAGCAGCGAGAAGTGGAGGTTGATCCATCCGAGCCGGGGCACCGAGAGCAGCGGCTCGCGAACGAGGCCGCCGTAGGCCACGATCACTCCGAGGTCTGGTCTGATGGCCGTGACCTCGGCTGTCGCGGGTCCGGCAAGACGGTTGACCCGGATGATGGGCAGGCCGAGTTCTGCGGCGGCGGAGGCCACCGCGGTCGGGGTGAGTTGCCGGCGACGTCCCTGGGGGGAGTCATCACGGGTCAGAACCGCGGCGACCTCGTGGCGACTCGCCGTGAGGGCCTGCAGGCTCGGCACAGCGGCCGCCGGGCTTCCGGCGAAGACGATGACCAGGTCGGACATGGAGGAACTCGTTCGTTGAAGGGTGGCTACTCGGGGCTGTCGAAAGACAGTGCGTCGTCGAAACGCACTCTCAGTGTAGGCAGGGCGACCCGCCCCGTTGCGCCGCCGGCTCGCTTGCGACGGGACGTCGCCGCCCGGATCACCTCCGCCCGAAGGCCGGACGCGACGGCAGCGCCCTCGCCGTAATCGAATCGCACGATGGCCCGGACACCGCCGTCCGCCGTCTCCACCGGACCGAGCACATCCACCCGGTCGATGCCCTGGATGGCGCCGACCGCGGCCTGCACCGTCTCCGGTGTTCCGGTGACGGTAGCCACCCGAACCGCGGGAGGGAAGCGGAGAGTGCGGCGGTCGGCAAGTTCGGACCGGAGGTAGTCCGCACGCCTCCAGGTGGCGAGGGCGGATGCCAGTGCCCCGCCGACCCCCACCAGCACCGTGGTCGCCCCCGGTGCCGCGAGGGCGATCGCGTTGGCCCACCAGCGGAGACAGTCCTCACCGACGCGGAGGCTCTCCCGCGCCACCATCCGCTCGCCATCGAGCAGGAGGACTGCCCGATAGCCGCCGGCGGCGATGGGTTCGGCTCCGCGGGTGGCGATGACGAGAGCAGGCTCGGCGTCGACCGAGAGGATCGGGCGGTCCCCGTCGGCGATGATGATCCGAACCCCGGGGAAAGCACGGCCGAGGTCCTCCGCGGTGCGTCCGGTACCCTGTCCGACCATCCGGAATGTCGTGCCCGCACAGTTCGCGCAGCTCCAGTCCGTGGCGAGTTTGCCGCACCAGGAGCACGAGGGCGTCGAGCGAGCGGTCTTGAGGCGCAGCGGACCCTCGCAGCGCTGGCAGCGGGCCGTATTCCCGCAGCTCGCACAGGCAAGGCGCGGCGCGTAACCGGGCCGGGCCACCTGCACGAGCACGGGTCCGTGTTCGAGGGCGGCGCGCGCTTCCCGCCACGCGGAGGAAGGGATGCGAGCCTGTGCCGCCAGGCGATCCTGGGACTGCTGCTGCGCCGTGGGAAGCACTTTCGGTGGAACCGGGCGAACGGCGGTGAGCTCATCGAGCCAGCCGACTTCGACAAGTCGCTCCACCTCCGTGCTGCGCGCGTGGGACAGGAAGAAGAGCGCGGAACCCTGCAATTCCTGGCGTACAAGGGCGATGTCTCGGGCATGCACGTAGGGACTCAGCGGCTCGTTGTGAAGCGGATCTCCCTCGTCCCAGATGGCCATCAGGCCGAGCCTGGCCGCCGGGGCATACAGCACGGAACGGTTGCCGACGATGGCGAGCGGCGTGTCACCGAGGCAGGCCAGCAGCGCGCGATAGCGATCGGGATTGGACTGCCGGGCATCCAGGTGCACGATCCGGTCCGCCGGCAGCACCGCGCGCAGAGCGGTCACCAATTGCTCCTGGTCCCGGTAGTCGGGCACGGCGAGGATCGCGGATCCGCCTGCCGCCAGTGCCCTCGTGGCGCTCGCGGCCATGGTGGTGGCCCAGTGGCCCACCCAACGCGGTGCGACGTCCCCCACCGTGCGCACTTCCACCACCCGGGGAACGGCGTCCACCGCGAGGCGTCCGCCCGTCGCGAGCGCCAGGTCGATCCGATCGGTATCGAAACCAGGCACCGGAAGGGGCACCACGGCATCGGCATCCGCATCATCGTGGGCATCCAGCAGCCACGCCTTCTCCACCCGCACCTGCCTCTTCGGCACGGCGAGCCTCACGATGTCGCTCGCATTCCCCGCGGCGCGGTCGGCGAGCCGCCGCGCGAGCATCCACACTTCGGGCGACAACACCCTCGCGGAGGAGACCACGTCCTCCAGCTCGCTCAGGGTGCCAGCGAAGTCCCCTGCCCCCGTCACCTCCACGATGAATCCGTCGGCGATGCGCCCGATCGAGCGGAGGGGAACCCGCACCCGAACGCCCGGCTGGGCATCCGCCACCATGGCGGCAGGGATGCTGTAGTCGAAGAGCCTGTCGAGCTGCGGCAGCGGGGAGTCGATGAGCACCCGCGCGACTCGCGGGGTCGTCGTGCCCGGCACCTCGTCCATGGCGAGGACGGTGCCCGCTTCTACAGGCCGGCCAGGCTGCGCAGAGCGTCGACCCGGTCCAGCTTCTCCCACGTGAATTCGGGCAGTTCGCGCCCGAAATGGCCGTAGGTCGAGGTGGCGGCGTAGATGGGACGCAGCAGGTCGAGGTCCCGGATGATCGCGGCCGGGCGCAGGTCGAAGACCTGGCGGATCGCCTCGATGATCGTGGCCTCGTCGACATGAGCCGTGCCGAACGATTCGACGTAGAGCCCCACCGGCGCGGCCTTGCCGATGGCGTAGGCGACCTGCACCTCGAGACGGTCGGCGAGGCCGGCGGCGACGAGGTTCTTCGCCACCCACCGCATGGCGTAGGCCGCCGAGCGGTCGACCTTAGAGGGGTCCTTGCCGCTGAAGGCTCCCCCGCCGTGCCTGCTCGCTCCCCCGTACGTGTCCACGATGATCTTGCGACCGGTGAGGCCGGCGTCGCCCTGCGGACCCCCGATCTCGAACCGACCGGTGGGATTGATCAGCACGCGAGCGTCCAGGCTGTCGAGTCCTACCCGCTCGAGTACCGGTCGGATGACGAGCTCCTCGATCTCCGCGCGCAACATCTCGGTGCTGACCTTCGGCGAGTGCTGCGTGGAGAGCACGACGGTCTCGACGGTGCGCGGCACGATTCCGTCGTACCCGACCGTCACCTGGGTCTTGCCGTCTGGGCGGAGGTAGTCGACCATGCCGGACTTGCGCACCTCGGCGAGACGCTCGGCGAGGCGGTGCGCGAGCCAGATGGGCACGGGCATGAGTTCTGGAGTCTCGGTGGTCGCGTAGCCGAACATGATGCCCTGGTCACCCGCGCCCTGCCGGTCGAGGTCGTCGATGCTCGACTCCTCGCGGCTCTCGAAGGCGTCATCGACGCCCTGCGCGATGTCGGGCGACTGGCCACCGATCGACACCGAGACTCCGCAGGACCTGCCGTCGAACCAGACATCGGACGAGTTGTAGCCGATATTCCAGATGCGGTCGCGCACGATCGAGGGGATGTCGACGTAACCGGAGGTGGTGACCTCGCCGGCGACGTGCACGAGGCCGGTGGTCACGAGGGTCTCGACCGCGACGCGGCTGTTCGGATCCACTGTGAGCAAGGCGTCGAGGATGCTGTCCGAGATCTGGTCGCAGATCTTGTCGGGGTGGCCCTCCGTCACCGACTCGGAGGTGAACAGGCGGAGTGGCGTTGTGGATGCGGCGCTCATGGTGTTCCCAGCGTGGAGGTCGTTCGGGGGGCGAATGGCGGTCTCGGGCCGGGATCAGGCGAAGCGCGCGACCACGGCATCGAGGATGCGATCGGCCACCGTCTGCTTGCTCCCGGTGGCCTCCATCACTATATCTCCGAGCCTGTCGAGAACGATTACCGTGTTGCCGTCAGTGCCGAAACCCTCGGTCCAACCGACCCTGTTGAGGACGAGAAGGTCGCTGCCCTTCCTCGCGATCTTCGCCCGGCCGAGCGCGACCAGCGCATCGCGGTCCTGCTCGGTCTCCGCCGCGAAACCGACAATGACCTGGCCGGCGCCCCGGTTCTCGGCGAGCCCGGCGAGGACGTCGGGATTCTTCACCAACTGGAGCGTGAGCCGGTCACCAGCGATCTCCTTCTTGATCTTCGCGTCGGCCACGGATTCGGGACGATAGTCCGCCACCGCTGCGGCCATGATCACCACGTCGGCCTCCGGAGCGGCATCCTGCATCGCCGTCGCGAGCTCCAACGTCGAACCGACGTGCACCACCCGCATGGACGCGGGCGTGTCCACCTCGAGGTTCGCTCCGACGAGAGTCACTTCCGCACCGCGCGCGGCGGCGGCGAGGGCGAGGGCGACTCCCTGTTTCCCGCTCGACCGGTTGCCAAGGTAGCGCACGGGGTCGAGCGCCTCACGGGTTCCTCCCGCCGAGACGAGGATGCGCCGGCCCACGAGATCCTTCGGCTCCAACACCGCGAGGGCCGCCCGCACGATCTCGTCGGGCTCCTCGAGGCGACCGGGGCCGGAGTCGGCGCCGGTGAGTTGCCCGACGGCGGGGCCGACGACGGTCACACCGCGAGAGCGGAGCACAGCGATGTTGTGCACCGTCGCCGGATGCTGCCACATCTCGGTGTGCATCGCCGGAGCGATGACCACGGGTGCGCGACTCGCGAGCACCGTGTTTCCGAGAAGATCGTCGGCGAGACCCGAGGCGAGTTTCGCGATGGTGTTCGCGGTTGCCGGAGCGATCACGATGAGCTCGGCAGCCTGCCCGATCGCCACGTGTCGCACCTCGGCGACACCCTCGTAGAGATCGGTGTGCACGATGTTGCGGCTGATGGCCTCGAGCGTCGGCTTCCCGACGAAGCGCAGTGCCGCCTCCGTCGCGACGACGTGCACATCATGGCCGAGGAGCACCAGCCCACGAATCACGTTCACGGCCTTATAGGCCGCAATGCCACCGGTGACACCGACGACGATATTCACCTGGCCACCCCTCCGACGGGTTCGAGCACCAGAAGAGACTGCGGAAGCTACTCGACGGGCTCGGCGAGGGCCTTGACGACGAGCTTGTCCTCGTTGATCTCATGCATCGCGACGGAGAGGGGCTTGTCGTCGATGGTGGAGTCGACCAGCGGTCCGACGTTGTCGAACAGGCTGCCTTCGTGGAGGTCGGCGTAGTAGTCGTTGATCTGGCGAGCACGCTTGGAAGCGAAGATCACCAGTGCATACTTCGAGTCGACCTTCGACAGCAGTTCGTCGATGGGCGGATCGATGATGCCTTTGGCGCGTTCAACCATGCGTAAAACTCCTGTTGTTTTTGGGGATTGCCATCAAGTCTACGACTTCGCGGGCGGCGGCGCTCACTTCGGAGTTGACGACCCGGTGATCGAACTCGTCCTGGGCGGCCAATTCGATCTTCGCGGTCTCGAGTCGACGCTGCTGTTCCGCCGAGTCCTCCGTGCCCCGGCCGATGAGGCGACGCACGAGTTCGTCCCAGGTGGGAGGCAGGAGGAAGACCAGCACGGCTTCTGGCATGACCTCTCGAACCGACCGCGCCCCCTGCAGGTCGATCTCGAGCAGCACGCTCTTTCCCGCGGCGAGGGCTTCGTCGATCGGCGCACGGGGGGTTCCGTAGCGGAAGGCGTTGTGCACGGTGGCCGTCTCGAGCATCTGGCCCGTCTCGATGAGCCGGTCGAAGTCGGCATCGCTCACGAAGTAGTAGTTGACGCCGTGCACCTCGCCCGCGCGCGGCGCGCGGGTAGTCGCGGAGACCGAGAGGTGCACATCCGGGTAGTTCTCCCTGATGTAGGTGGAGACGGTGCCCTTACCAACGGCGGTCGGGCCGGCGAGAACCACGAGACGAGCGAGGTCCGGGCTGTCCCGGTGCTCGCGATGGGCGAGCCATTCCACGAGTTTGCGGCGCTGGCGTACGCCAAGTCCGCCAACCCGCTTCGACTCGGCGATCCCGAGTTGGTCCATGGCCTTCGCGGCACGGGTCGGGCCGAGAGTCGGGATGCTGGTCAGCAGTTCGCGCACGCGCAGGCTCGCCTCTGCGGTCGCCGAAGGATCCGCCCAGGCGGTCTCGACGACATCCACCGCACTGCGCACCCGGTCATGGACGGCGAGTTTGACGGATGCCCTGGCCCGCCGGGCGGCGACGGCGGCGTGCGCCGCCGCGACGCGGTCGACCTCGGGCGGAGCTACGCGCGGCACGCGAACACCTCCGCGGCCTGCACACGGATTGCTTCGGTGACGCCTGAAGGGCCGGCTTCGAGGATGCTGCGGGAGGCGCTCACGATCGTGACGGGGGCAGCGGCACCGTACAGCCGGGCGAGATCGCCGAACTGCGCACCCTGGTGACCGAATCCCGGTGCGAGCACCGGCGAGGATGGCATGGCGGCGATGGCGTCGAGGTCGAGATCGAACTCGGTGAAGTCGACTGTGGCGCCGAGCACGAGGCCGATCGAACCGACCACTCGCACCGGCGCGTCAACCACGGTCGTGCCCGTTCCCCCTGAAGAATTCCACTCACCCACCCCAGTGACGATACTGGACGCGACCGTCTGACCGGCATGCGATCCGGAAGAAATCCGGGCGGTCTGCAGGGAATGCGCCTCGGGATTGGAGGTCGCGGCGAGCACGAACACGCCCTTTCCCCGCTTCTCCGCGAGGGTCATCGGTGCTTCGATCGAGCCGAGGCCCATGTAGGCAGTGAGGGTGAGGGCATCCACTTCGAGTGGGCTTCCCTGCGAGAACCACGCCTGGCCGTAGGCCTCGACGCTCGTGCCGAGGTCACCGCGTTTCGCATCCGCGATCACCAGCAGTCCCGCTTCGCGGGCCGATTGCAGAATGCTCTCCAGCGCCGCAAATCCCGCCGAGCCGTGCCTCTCGAAGAACGCGACCTGGGGCTTGATGATGCCCACGGTGCCGGCGGCGGCCTCGACCACCCGCAGCCCGAACCGGCGGAGGCCGGCGGCATCATCTTCGAGTCCCCACCGTTCCAGAAGGTACGGGTGCGGATCGATCCCCACGCACAACTGCCCGTAGCGATCGAAGGCGTTGACGAGCCGGTCGCCGAAGGACGCTGCCGGCAGGTCAGACAAGGGCGGCCAGCCGCTCTGCCCGTTCGCTCGCGTAGTCCTGCAGGGACTTGACGTCGAACCCGTCGCGGATCGACTCGATCGACGCGACGGCCGCACCGAGCTGGGCGATCGTGGTGAAGAGCGGAAGGTCCGCGGCGACGGCGGCCGCGCGGATCTCGTAGCCGTCCACCCGGGCGCTCCGGCCGCTTGGCGTGTTGATCACGATGTCCACCTGCGACCGGTTGATCAGGTCGACGATCGAGGGCTCCCCCTCGATCGACACATCACCCTGGTCGTATTTGCGCACGACCCCCGCGGTGATGCCGTTTCGCGCCAGGATCTCTGCCGTGCCGATCGTCGCCAGGATGGTGAAGCCGAGCTGCTGGAGCCGCAGCACGGGCAGGATGATCGCACGCTTGTCGCGATCCGCGACCGAGACGAAGACGCTCCCGCTGGTCGGCAGCCCGCCGTAGGCCGCCTCCTGGCTCTTCGCGAAGGCCTTGGGAAAGTTGGAGTCGATGCCCATGACCTCTCCGGTCGAGCGCATCTCCGGGCCGAGCACCGAGTCGACGATGAGTCCCTCGGCAGTGCGGAACCGTTTGAACGGCAGCACGGCTTCCTTCACTGCCACGGGCGAGTCCATCGGAACGACCGAGCCATCGGCTGCGGGGAGCATGCCGGATTCGACCAGGGAGCGGATGCTCTGACCCACCATGATCAGCGAGGCCGCTTTCGCGATCGGCAGGCCGAGCGCCTTCGCGACGAAGGGGACCGTGCGACTGGCGCGCGGGTTCGCCTCGAGCACGTAGAGCACCCCGGCACCGATCGCGAACTGCACGTTGATGAGGCCGCGTACCCCGATGCCCCGGGCGATCGCGTGCGTCGCCTCGACCACTCGCTCGATCTGGTCCCGTCCGAGGGTGACCGGCGGCAGTGTGCAACTCGAGTCCCCCGAGTGGATGCCCGCCTCCTCGATATGCTCCATCACGCCGCCGACGTAGAGTTCCTCGCCGTCGTAGAGTGCGTCGATGTCGATCTCGACGGCGTCGTCGAGGAACCTGTCCACGAGTAGGGGGTGATCCGGGCCGACGATGCCCTGCCCCGCGACCCGTTCGAAGTAGTCGGCGAGCGAGGGGCTGTCGTAGACGATCTCCATGCCGCGCCCGCCCAGCACATACGAGGGCCGCACGAGCACCGGGTAGCCGATCTCCTCGGCGACGGTCACGGCGCCCCGGTAGTCGTAGGCCGTGCCGTTCCGGGGAGAGACGAGCCCCGCGGCATCCAGGATGCCCTGGAACAGGCCTCGCTCCTCCGCGAGGTCGATGGCTTCGGGGGTGGTTCCGAGGATCGTCACACCGTTGGCTTTGAGGCCCTTTGCGAGACCGAGTGCGGTCTGGCCGCCGAGCTGCACGACGACCCCGACGAGCTCGCCGCTCTGACTCTCGGCGTGGATCACTTCGAGCACGTCCTCGAGGGTGAGTGGCTCGAAGTAGAGCCGGTCGCTGGTGTCGTAGTCGGTCGAGACGGTCTCCGGGTTGCAATTGATCATGATCGTCTCGTAGCCGGCATCCGACAGCGCGAAGGAGGCGTGCACGCAGGAGTAGTCGAACTCGACACCCTGGCCGATGCGGTTGGGGCCTGATCCGAGAATGACGACCTTGCGGCGTCCGCTCGGCCGCACCTCGGTCTCCTGGTCATAGCTCGAGTAGTGGTACGGGGTGAGCGCGGGGAATTCTCCGGCGCAGGTATCCACGGTCTTGAAGACGGGGCGAACCCCGAAGGCGTGGCGGATGCTGCGCACCTCATCCTCGGTCATCCCGCGCAGTGCGGCGATCTGGATGTCGCTGAAGCCGTGGTCCTTCGCGAGACGGAGGAGCGACGCATCCAGAGCCCGGACGGAGCCGATCTCGCCTGCAATTTCCATCGCCACCTCATTGATGAGCACGATCTGGTCGATGAACCAGGGGTCGATCTTGGTCGACTCGAAGACCTCCTCGATCGACGCTCCGGCCCGCAGTGCCTGCTGCACCGTGACGATCCGACCGTCGGTCGGTACTGCCGCGATCGCCAGGAGGGCATCCTTGTCGCCGGGCTCGCCGTCCCAGTGGAAGCTGCTCCCACGCTTCTCGAGCGAGCGGAGGGCCTTCTGCAAGGCGGTCGAGTAGTTGCGCCCGATGGCCATGGCCTCGCCGACCGACTTCATGGTGGTGGTGAGGGTGGCATCCGCCGCCGGGAACTTCTCGAATGCGAACCGTGGCACCTTGACGACCACGTAGTCGAGGGTCGGCTCGAAGGAGGCCGGGGTCACCTTGGTGATGTCGTTGGGGATCTCGTCGAGCCGGTAGCCGATGGCGAGCTTGGCCGCGATCTTCGCGATCGGGAATCCGGTGGCCTTCGAGGCGAGGGCGCTCGAACGGGAGACCCGCGGGTTCATCTCGATCACGATGACACGCCCGTTGGCCGGGTCGATGGCGAACTGGATGTTGCATCCCCCCGTGTCGACGCCAACGGCCCGGATGATGTCGATGCCGATGTCGCGCAGGTTCTGGTACTCGCGGTCGGTGAGCGTGAGAGCCGGGGCGACGGTGATGGAGTCGCCGGTATGTACTCCGACCGGGTCGACGTTCTCGATCGAACAGACCACGACGGTGTTGTCGGCGGTATCCCGCATCAACTCGAGCTCGTATTCCTTCCAGCCGAGGATCGACTCCTCGAGCAGCACCTCGGTCGTCGGGCTCTGGTGCAGGCCGTCTCCGACGATACGCACGAGTTCGGCTTCGGTGTACGCGAAGCCGGAGCCGAGGCCGCCCATTGTGAAGGACGGTCGCACGACGAGCGGATAGCCGAGGTCCTTCGCGAACTCGATGGCCTCGTCGACCGTGTGGGCGATGTGCGAACGGGCGACGTCGGCGCCGCACTCCAGCACCAGCTGCTTGAAGATCTGACGATCCTCGCCCTTGTTGATGGCCTCGAAGTTCGCGCCGATCAACTCGACGTCGTATTTCTCGAGGATGCCGTGATGGTGGAGGTCGATGGCCGCGTTGAGCGCGGTCTGGCCGCCCAGGGTCGGCAGGATCGCATCCGGACGCTCCTTGGCGATGATCGTCTCGATGACCTGCCAGGTGATGGGCTCCACGTAGGTGGCGTCGGCGAAGTCGGGGTCGGTCATGATCGTGGCGGGGTTGGAGTTGATCAGGATGACCCGCACCCCCTCCTCGCGCAGCACCCGGCACGCCTGGGTGCCGGAGTAGTCGAACTCGCAGGCTTGGCCGATCACGATCGGGCCGGAGCCGATCACGAGCACCGAATTGATGTCGTCGCGCTTGGGCATTAGTTGCTCTCCGTCTGGTCGGTGGCGGGGCTGGAGGTCTCGTGCAGGTGGTCGACCACGAGATCACGGAACCGGTCGAAGAGGTAGTTGGCATCGTGCGGACCGGCCGCCGCCTCGGGGTGGTACTGCACCGAGAAGGCGGGGATGTCGAGGGCGTTGAGCCCCTCCACCACGTTGTCATTGAGGTTGACGTGACTCACCTCGACCCGGCCGAATCCGGCAGGGGACTCGAACGGCCCGTCGAGGGGCGCCTCGACGGCGAATCCGTGGTTGTGCGAGGTGATCTCGACCCGGCCGGTCGCCCGGTCGACGACGGGCTGGTTGATGCCGCGGTGGCCGAAGGGCAGCTTGTAGGTGCCGAGGCCGAGGGCTCGGCCGAGCAGCTGGTTGCCGAAGCAGATGCCGAAGAACGGCAGTCCCTCGCGAAGCACGGCCTGCAGCAGCGCGACATGGGCTTCGGATGCCGCGGGGTCGCCCGGTCCGTTGGAATAGAACACGGCATTGGGTTCAAGGGCGAGGAGCTCGTCGATCGTCACATCCTGGGGAAGCACGTGCACCTCGAGACCGCGGGCGGAGAGGTATCCCAGCGTCGCGTTCTTCACTCCGAGGTCGAGCACTGCGACCGACCCGATCCGCTCCCCCTCGGCGGGGATCGTGACCCGCTCGGTGACCGAGACCTGGGCGGAGAGGTTGAGACCGGACATCCCGGCGCCTCCACGCACGATCGCCAGCTGTTGTCCGGGATCGATCGTGGCATCCGGACCGGAGAAGATGCCGGACCGCATCGCACCGGAGTCGCGCAGGTGCAGGGTCGCGGCGCGGGTGTCGATTCCGCTGATGCCGACGATCCCCTCGGAGACGAGCTGGTCGTCGAGGCTCCCGTCGGCGCGGAAGTTCGAGACGATGCGAGAAGGGTCGCGAACGGCGAACCCGGCCACCCAGATGCGACGTGATTCCGGATCCTCGTCGTTCACCCCGGTGTTGCCGATGTGGGGGGCCGTCATGAGCACGATCTGCCCGGCGTAGGAGGGATCGGTGATCGTCTCCTGGTAGCCGGTCATGCCGGTGGCGAAGACCGCTTCGCCGAGGGTCGTACCGTGGGCACCATAGGCGTGTCCGTCGTAGCGGGTGCCATCTTCGAGAACGAGTACTGCGGGGTCGAAACGCTTCACGTGGCGTCGCCTTCCAGGGGAACGGGAGTGGGGAGCAGGGGGGTCACGACGTCGATGAGCGCGACGGCGTCCACCGGATCGGTGAGTCGGAGATAACTGTCCACCGGGGTCGTGCCGAGCGTCCAGGCGAGTCGAACGAGACCGCCCTTCTCGACGACACGGTCGATCGTGTAGGTGGCGCGGTCGACGCCGCGCAGGGCGGCTGTGGCGATGAAAGTCTCGGCCGTGCCGGCACGGGAGAGGATGATTCCCGAATCCGTCACCGTCACCGTGGCCCGAGCGCGGAATCCGAGGCCGGCGACGGCGACCCGGTTGAGTTCGTCGTCCGCCATGGTGGTGGCGACGTAGAACGCCTCTGCGCTGAACAGTTCTGTGCCGGGATCGGCGGGAACGGCATCCGGTCGGGGCAGGTGGGCTTGCCGCCTCTGCCTGCCGCGCCACCCGATCACCATGCCGGCGAGGGCGAGCACGATGACGGCGATGACGATCGCCGTGGAGGTCGTCCTATCCATTGCGGGCTCCCGCCTGGTCGAACGCGCGAGCCGCCGCGGCGACCGCCTCCGGATCGACCAGTTCGCCGTCGAGCACTGTGGCGTAGCCCCGGTGGATCGTGGTCACGACCCGTCCGGGAAGGCTCGTGGCGAGGAAGGGAGAATTGAGCCCCTTGCCCCGCAGCTGTGCCGTGTCGAAGACCCGGCTCACGCTCGGATCGTAGAGCGTGAAAGATGCCGGAGCGCCGACCGCGATTCCCCGCTCGTAGCCCTCGAGCTGTCCGATCGCCGCCGGGGTACGGGAGAAGACCCGGGCGACATCGGCCCAGTCGAGCAGCCCGGTGTCCACGACGGAGGCCTGCACCACGCTGAGGGCGGACTCGAGGCCGACCATCCCAAAGGCGGCTGCCTCCCACTCGCAGTCCTTCGCCTCGACCGGATGCGGCGCATGGTCGGTGGCGACGATGTCGATGGTGCCGTCGGCGAGTCCCTCGCGCACGGCGCGCACATCCTCGTCCCGGCGCAGCGGGGGGTTCACCTTGTAGCGCGAGTCGTAACTCGCCGCCAGCTGCTCGGTGAGTAGAAGGTGATGTGGTGTGACCTCGGCCGTCACGTCGATGCCGCGCGCCTTCGCCCAGCGCACGACCTCGACAGACCCGGCGGTGGACAGGTGGCACACGTGCAGGCGGGCTCCCACGTGCTGGGCGAGGAGCACGTCGCGGGCGATGATCGCCTCTTCGGCCACGGCCGGCCAACCGGCCAGCCCCAGTTCGCCGGAGAGTGTGCCCTCGTTCATCTGGGCACCCTCGGTGAGGCGGGGCTCCTGGGCGTGCTGGGCGATGACTCCGCCGAAGGTCTTCACATATTCGAGCGCACGCCGCATCAGCAGCGGATCGGAGACGCACTTGCCGTCGTCGGAGAACACCCGGACGCGGGCGCGGCTGTTCGCCATCGCCCCGATCTCGCTGAGCTGTTGGCCTTCCAGGCCGCGGGTGACGGCTCCGATCGGCCGCACCGTCACGTAGCCGTGGCGGTCACCGAGGGACATCACCTGCTCGACGACACCGGCCGTGTCGGCGACCGGTGAGGTGTTCGCCATGGCGTGCACCGCAGTGAATCCGCCGATCGCGGCCGCGCGCGAACCGCTCAGTACGGTCTCGCTCTGCTCGAACCCGGGCTCGCGCAGGTGGGTGTGCAGGTCGACGAGGCCGGGGAGGGCGATCAGGCCGGCGCCGTCGATGAGCCGATCCGCTGAGGCGAAGATCGCCCGGCCGAGCTCGGCGATGTGCCCGTCACGAACCAGGATGTCGGTGCTCGTGCCGTCCACGAGAGTCGCCGCCCTCACCAGGATGGTCTCGGTCATTGCTTTCCTCCCTCGCCGGACAGCGTGAGATAGAGCACGGCCATCCGGATAGACACCCCGTTGGCGACCTGTTCGAGCACTGTGGAGCGCGGCGAGTCGGCGGCGCCCGCCGAGATCTCCAGCCCCCGATTCATCGGTCCGGGATGCATCACCATCGTATCGGCGGCCAGCATGGCGAGCCGCGCGTCGTCGAGTCCCCAGATGCGCGAGTACTCCCTCGCGCTCGGGAAGTATGCGGCGTGCATCCGCTCGCCCTGGATGCGCAGCATCATCACCACGTCGGGCGACGATCGCAGAGCGAGGTCGAGGTCGTAGAGCACGGCCACCGGCCAGTTCTCGACTCCGATGGGCAGCAGGGTGGCCGGCGCGACGAAGGTGACGCTCGCCCCGAGGGTGGTCAGCAGCCAGGCATTGGAGCGCGCGACGCGCGAGTGGAGAATATCGCCCACGATCGTCACGCTCACCCCGTCGAGGGCGCGCCCTCGCGATGCGGCGCCGTGGAGCCGGCGGCGGATCGTGAACGCGTCGAGCAGCGCCTGGGTCGGATGCTCGTGGGTGCCGTCGCCGGCGTTGATCACCGGGGCGTCGATCCAGCCGGAGTCGGCGAGCACTCGCGGGGCCCCAGACGACCCATGGCGGATGACGACGGCATCGGCTCCGATCGCGGCGAGAGTCTGCGCGGTGTCCTTGAGGCTCTCCCCCTTCGACACGCTCGATCCCTTGGCGCTGAAGTTGATCACGTCGGCGGACAGGCGCTTCGCTGCGGCCTCGAACGAGATGCGGGTGCGGGTGGAATCCTCGAAGAAGAGGTTCACGACGGTCTTGCCGCGAAGGGCCGGGAGCTTGCGCACCTCGCGGTCCGCCACCTCCGCCATGTCCTCGGCGACATCGAGGATGGCAATCGCCTCGTCTCTGGAGAGGTCGCGGGTGCTCAGCAGGTGCTTCACGCGGTCGCCTCTTCGATGGAGACGAACTCGTCGCCATCGATCTCCTGCAGGTGCACGTTGATGCGCTCATTCTGGGAAGACGGCAGATTCTTGCCCACGAAATCGGGACGGATCGGCAGCTCGCGATGACCGCGATCGATGAGCGTCGCGAGCCTCACGATCGCCGGCCGACCGATGCCGCCGAGAGCGTCGAGTGCCGCGCGGATCGTGCGGCCGGAGTAGAGCACATCGTCGACGAGCACTACTGTCGTGCCGTCGATCCCGCCGGCCGGCACCTGGGTCGGCGAGGGGACGCGAGTGGGATTGCGACCGAGATCGTCGCGGAACATGGTGACATCGAGCGCCCCGGTCGGCACCGGCGTGCCGGAGATCTCGGCGAGGAGCCGGCCGATACGAGTGGCGAGCACCACTCCACGCGTCGGGATGCCCAGGATGACGAGGTTGTCCGGCCCCCGGTTGGACTCGAGGATCTCGTGCGAGATCCGAGTCAACGCCCGGGTGATGTCAGCGTGCTGCAGCACAGTGCGTGCGGGCAATCCGACCTCCTTCCCCGCCTCTCTGGACGGAATTTAAGGATGGCTATTGGTGACGACTATACCGCGCGTCGCGATCGCGGGCGAAACCGCGGACTCGGACGAGTGCGAGTGCGAGTCAGGCGCGGGTCTGGGCGATGCGACCGAGCAGCCCGTTCACGAAGCCGGCGGAGTCCTCGGTACTGAGCGACTTCGCCGCCTCGACGGCCTCGGAGATCGCCACGCTGTCGGGGATCTCGTCGTTGAAGAGCAGCTCCCAGATGCCGATGCGAACGATCGCGCGGTCGGTGACGGGCATCCGGTTGATGGTCCAGCCCTGCGCATAGGTCTCGATGAGCTCGTCGATCTCGTCGCCGTGCTCGCCGATCCCCTCGACGATGGTGCGGGCGTAGACCCAGGAGTTCCAGCGGTCGGGTTCGCTCTTCGCCCGGTCCGCCTCTAGCGCGATCGCCGCGTTCAGGGAGATCTCGCGCAGGTCGGCGCCGTACAACAGGTCGATCGCGCGCTTGCGTGCCTTGGTTCGAGCTCCCACTAGTTGACGCGACCGAGGTAGCTGCCGTCGCGGGTGTCGACCTTGACCTTCGTGCCCTGCTCGAGGAACAGCGGAACCTGGATCTGGTAGCCGGTCTCGACAGTGGCCGGCTTCGTGCCACCCGTGGAGCGGTCGCCCTGAAGGCCGGGCTCGGTATAGGTGATCTCGAGAGTGACCGATGCCGGCAGCTCGACGTAGAGCGGGTCGCCGTTGTGCAGCGCGATGGTCACGTTCTGGTTCTCGAGCATGAAGTTCGCGGCATCCCCCACCTGCGGAGCGGTGAGCGTGATCTGGTCGTAGTTGCCGACATCCATGAAGACGTAGTTCTCGCCGTCGGCGTAGAGGTACTGGAACTCCGAGCGGTCGACAGTCTCGGTCTCGATCTTCGCTCCCGCGTTGAACGTGCGGTCGACGACCTTGCCGCTCATGACGTTCTTCACCTTGGTGCGCACGAACGCGCCACCCTTGCCTGGCTTCACGTGCTGGAAGTCGATAACGGTCCAGAGCTGGCCGTCCATGTTGAGAACGACGCCGTTCCTGATGTCAGCGGTTGAGGCCATGACTGTAAATCCGTTCGATCTGGAGATGAGAGTATTCAGCGCTCGCGCGCGGGGAAACCAGCTAGTGAGTCTACCGTCTAGCCGAGTTTGCGGTTGATCGCATCGAGAGCGAGCAGGTAGGAGTCGAATCCGAATCCGGCGATCACCCCGGTCGCTACCCCCGAGATGACGCTGGTGTGCCGGAATTCCTCACGGGCATGGGGGTTGGAGAGGTGCACCTCCACGAGAATCAGCCCGGCTGTGGTCACCAAAGCTGCGGCATCCCGAAGCGCGTAGGAATAGTGCGTGAATGCCGCCGGATTGAGGATGACCGGGCTCGCCGTGTCGACGGCCTCGTAGAGCCAGCCGATCAGCTCGGCCTCGTCGTTGGTCTGCCGCAGGTCGATCGCGTGCCCGGGGGGAGCCTCTCGATCGAGCGCGGTCCGCAGGTCTTCGAGGGTTCCGCTGCCGTAGACATCCGGTTCGCGGCTTCCGAGCCGGCCGAGGTTCGGGCCGTTGAGAACGAGGATGCTGACCATGGCGTCGAGCCTAGCGGTCACGGTCCGGTGGTCGCGGCTGGCTCGGGGTATTGCGAGCCCGAGGCCCGAGCGCGCCCACAGCTCAGAATCTCCGACCGATGCGGAGTGTCGGCAACCGGTGGCGGCGTGTCCTTCCCGGCCTCCACCGGCAGAACGAGCCCCGCCCGCCAGAATGGGGTCATGGGATTTGAACAAGACGGATTCTCGACTTCCTTCGGAGTCATCTTCGGCATCGTCGCTACGGTAGTGATCGTCGGCTTCGTCGTTACCATCGCCCTGACCATCCGCAACGCGGCTCGCGTGCGCAACTCGGGGCACGATCCGCTGAGCCTGCAGGCGGACCTCGCCGTGAAGCTGCTCGACAGTGAGGCGCTCACGCCGGCGAAATCACTCGAGAGCCGCCTGCTCGAACTGGATGCGCTCCTCAGCAAAGGCGCGATCACCGCAGAAGAGCATGCCGCGGCTCGCGCGCGGCTGCTCGGCGGCTGAGCATCCGCCGGCGTTCCGGGTGATCGCGCCCACTCCGGGCGGGCGTGCCGGCCCACAGTGTGCGTACTCGCTCGTCAGGCGCGTGACCACGCAGCCGGGGCGCGCCGGGCCACGAGCCGGTTTGGATACTGACCGGTTCGGGTAAGAGCCGCTCTGGCTACGAGCCGATCTCCTGGTAGGCGGCGAAGAGCAGGCTCTCGTCCGGCCCCGTGAGCACCGTCGGTTTGGCGACATCATCGAGCACGATGAACCGCAACAGTGAGCCGCGGGCCTTCTTGTCGCGCTTCATCACCGCGAGCAGCGTCTGCCAGCGTCCCGCCGGATACGAGATCGGCAGCTGCAGCGACGTGAGGATGCTGCGGTGCCGGTCGACCACGGCATCCGGCAGTCGTCCGGTGAGCCGCGCGAGCTCGGCGGCGTAGACCATGCCGATGGCGACCGCCGCACCGTGGCGCCACTGGAACCGCTCCGCATACTCGACCGCGTGCCCGAGGGTATGGCCGTAGTTGAGGATCTCGCGCAGCCCGTTCTCCTTGAAGTCCTGCCCCACGACTCGCGCCTTGAGCCCGATCGACAGCTCGACCATGCGACGGAACTCATCGGAGGCGGAGTTCGTGGCGACAGCCACGTTCCGTTCGATGATGTCGAGGATCTCCGGCTCACCGATGAAGCCGCATTTCACCACCTCGCCGAACCCGGCTAGGATCTCCATCTGGCTGAGCCCCTCGAGGGTGTCAAGGTCGACGACGACTCCGGCCGGAGCGTGGAACGCGCCAACGAGGTTCTTGCCCTCGTTGGTGTTGATGCCGGTCTTGCCTCCGATCGAGGCATCCACCATCCCCAGCAGCGTCGTCGGCACATTGATCAGGCGGATGCCGCGCAGCCAGGTCGCGGCGACGAAACCCGCGAGGTCGGTGACCGCTCCCCCGCCGAACCCGATCACGACGTCGGTACGGGTGAAGTCGGACTGGCCCATCACCTGCCAGCAGAAGGCGGCGACCTCCACGCGCTTACCGGTCTCGGCATCCGGGATCTCGGCGAGGAGCACCTCGAAGTCCGCGCTCAGCGTCTCGCGCAGGCGCTCGGCCCGAGCACCGAGGGTGGCCGGATGCACGATCAGCACCTTCCGCGCGTCTGCACCGATCAGGGCGGGGAGGGTGGAGAGGATGTCACGGCCGACGGTGACCTCATAGGAGTCGTTCCCCGGGACGGTGATGATGGTGGAGCTCATGGTGCCTTCTCTTCTGCGTCGTCGGTGGGGGTCTCCTCGGAGATCCAGGCGGCGATCTCGGCCGCGATGTGGTCGATCGGGCGATCCGAGGTGTCCCAGGTGCGGGTGGCGAGTCGCTCGTAGATTTCACGCCGGGACGCGACGAGCTCAGACCAGGTGTCGATCCCGCTGATCAGGGGGCGACCGGTGCCGAGGATGCGCGCCGCGACCGCATCCGGACTCACCGTGATGAGCGCCACCCGGTGGGCGAGCAGATCGCGCTGGGTCGCCGGGTCGATGATCGCGCCGCCACCGAGCGCGACCACTGCGCGTTCGCCGAGGGCCTTCATCACCTCGGCGCGCTCGAGGGCACGGTAGTGCTTTTCGCCCTGCTCGCTGAAGATCTGTGCGATCGGGCCGTGACCGGCCACGATGCGCCGGTCGGTGTCGATGAACGGCGCCCCGAGGATGCGCGCGATCCGCTTTCCGAGCCGGGTCTTTCCCGCGGCTGGCGGTCCGATCAGCACGAGATAGGGCCGCCCCGGTTCGGGAGTCCGGTTGATCACGAGCCGAGGAGGAGGTTCGACTCCGGAGTCGTCGAGAGGTTGGCCGGGATCGCCGCCAGATAACCGTCCCTGTTGCGTTTGGTCTCGATGACGGAGTCGCCGCCGAACTTCTCGAGCACAGCGTTGGCGAGCACCAGCGCGACCATCGCCTCGGCGACGACGCCGGCGGCCGGGACCGCGCAGACATCCGAACGCTGATGGTGGGCCTCCCCCGCTGCCGAGGTGGCGATGTCGACGGTTCGCAGAGCATGCGGCACCGTCGAGATCGGCTTCATGGCCGCGCGGACCCGCAACACCGTTCCTGTGCTCATGCCCCCCTCGGTGCCGCCGGCCCGGTCGGTGGAGCGACTGATGCCGTCCGCCGTCTGGAATAGCTCGTCATGCGCCTCTGAGCCGCGTCGCGCAGCCGTGAGGAAGCCGTCGCCCAGTTCGACGCCCTTGATCGCCTGGATTCCCATGAGAGCGGCCGCCAGCTGCGAATCGAGGCGACGATCCCAGTGCGTGTAGGAACCGAGGCCCGGGGGCAGGCCGTATGCCAGCACCTCCACGACGCCGCCGAGAGTGTCGCCGTCTTCGTGCGCGGCATCGACCTCAGCCACCATCCGCGCGGAGGTCTCCGCGTCGAAGCAGCGCAGCGGATCCGCGTCCAGAGCCGCTACATCCGCGAATCCGGGAAGCGCTGCGCCCTCCGGAACGCGTATCGAGCCGATGGAGAGGGTGTGGGAGACGAGTCGGATCCCCAGCTCGCCGAGGAACGACCGGGCAACCGCACCGAGGGCGACCCGTGCCGCGGTCTCGCGTGCACTCGCCCGTTCGAGCACGTTCCGCGATTCGTCGAAACCGTATTTCTGCATGCCGACCAGGTCGGCGTGTCCGGGCCTCGGGCGCGTGAGCGGCGCCCCACGTCCCTTGGGAAGGGAATCGAGGTCCACCGGCTCCGCGCTCATCACGTCGACCCAGCGCGGCCATTCGGTGTTGCCGATCCGCAGGGCGACAGGGCTGCCCATCGAGAGTCCGAAGCGGATGCCACCACTGATGGTGAGCGCATCCTGTTCGAACTTCTGGCGGGCCCCCCGGCCATAGCCGAGCGTGCGCCGGTGCAGATCCTCCTGGATCGCCGCCATCGAGACCGGCACTCCCGCCGGAAGGCCCTCGAGGATCGCGATCAATTCGGGACCGTGCGATTCCCCTGCGGTCAACCATCGAAGCATAGGAGAATCCTCCCACAGGCGCGGCCTCGTCCCGGTCAGAGGCCGACTGCCTCGCGCATCGCCGCGAGCACCGCAGCCTCGTGGGGCAGGATGTGGTCGGGGCGCCCTCCGACGAAGATGCGCACCTGCAGCAGTGCCTGGTTGACGAGCATCTCGATGCCGGGGATCACCCGTCCGCCGGCCTCGAGCCAGCTCGCCGCGAGAGGCGAGGGCCACGGGTCGTACGCCACGTCGAAGAGCACGGAGGATGCCCGCACGGAGCTGTCGAAGCGATAGTCGTGATCCGCGCCGCCGGGCAGGGTGCTGATCACGGCATCCGGCCGGATGCCGTCGTCGACACCGTCCGCACGCGCGGCGTGGACATCGACGCCGAGCTCCTCACCGAGGTCGAACAGCGCGAGGAGCTTCGGTGCAGAGCGGGCGGAGACGACGACGCGTCTCGCGCCGAGCTGGGCCACTGCGGCGAGAGCGGATGCCGCGGTCGCTCCGGCGCCGAGCATCCGCACGCTGGTGAGGCGCTCGACACCGGCATCCCGGAAAGCCTCGACGATGCCGAAGACGTCGGTGTTGAATCCGTGGAGGGACGGCTGGCGCGCGCCCTCGCGAAACAGCACGGTGTTCGCTCCCCCGGTGAGTTCGGCGAAACTGTCGGCTTCGGCGAGCAGGGGCATCACGTCGCGCTTGAGCGGCATGGTCAGGGACAGCCCGCGCCAGTCGGGCCCGCAGCCCGCCATGAAGGCGGAGAGCCCGGCAGAGGTCACCTCGATGGCGTCATACTCCCAGTCGACCCCGAGCACCTCGTACGCGGCCCGATGCAGGGCCGGCGACCGGGAGTGCGAGATCGGAGAGCCCAGCACCGCGAGTCTCGTCAATCGCAGCCCCCCGGATTCGCCTTCAACCAGGCGCCGAGTTGCGCGTTCGCGGCCTGGTGCTGGGCGAAGGTGTCGGAGAAAGCAGTCTCCCCGGTGGAGCAGTTGACCACCACGAAGTACAACCAGCTTCCCTGGGTGGGGTGCAGGGTCGCGTCGATCGCCTGATCGCCGGGGTTGGAGATCGGGCCGACCGGCAATCCGGGATTGGCGTAGGTGTTGTAGGGATTGCTCTTGTCGGCGCGCTGCGCCGGGGTGGTCTCGATGCTGGATGACCCGGCCCCGTAGGCCACGGTCGCGTCCGATTGCAGGTTCATCCCCTTGGCGATGCGGTTGTCCCACACCTGGGCCACCTTCGGGAAGTCGGCCGCGGGTCCGCCCTCCTTCTGGGTGAGCGCCGCGAGGGTGAGCACGCGGTGTCGGTCGGCTGGGGCCACCCCTGCGGCATCCAGTCGCTTGAACATCTCCGTGACGAAGACCTGCAGGATCTGGTGCGCCGTTTGGCCGGGTTCGAGGATGTAGGTCGCCGGAAAGAGGTAGCCCTCGAGGCTCGGCGCCTCGGCAGGAAGCCCGAAGGACTTGTAGTCCGCGGCAGCGGCCTCCAGCTGCGCCTGGCTGACCCCGGTGCTCTCGCTGAGGTTCGCGAGTCGTGCGATGACGCCCTTCACCGTGACGCCCTCGGGAAAGGACACCCGGGTGGAGACCTTGTTCGCCGGGTCCACGAGCGCAGCCAGAGCAGCCTTTGCACTCATGTGGCTCTTCAGCTGATAGCTGCCCGGGATGAAGGTCACCGGGGGCTGCTGCACGAGCAGCAGTTTGTAGAACGCTGTGGATGTCTTCGTGACACCCTTCGATGCGAGAGTCTTCGCGACATCCCCGCCGATCTGTCCATTCTCGATCGTCACAACCACCTTGCCGGTGCCTCCACCGGTGTAGTCGATGGGCGGTTCGATCCCGAGCACCTTCTGGATTTGCGGCTGGAAGTTCACCCAGACGGCCGTCGACACGACCCCGAGCACCACCACGATCGAGAGCAGGACCCAGAGCCAGGCGAGGCTGCGACGGGGCTTCTTGCGCGGCGCCAGGCCGTACTCGTCGACTCGCTCCTGCCGTGAGGAGCGATCGCGGCGCGAAGCGGGTTCCCGCGTGGCACGGCCTCGCGGGGCTGCCTGTTCGCGGGCTTCCCGACGGCTCCGGGGAGCGGCGGGGGGAATCTGTGCCCCGGTCGGCGGGGGTTGCGACGAGAAGATCTCGTCCCAGCTTGGCTCATCGGCCACGATTAACGTCCTTCGTGCGGGACGACGACCGCACCCGGCAGACGTCCGCCGGTGCGCTCGGCGTCGAGGGCATGTTGCAAAATTATCACGGCGGCCACCTGGTCGATCACGGGCCGTGATTTGCGGGAGTTTCGCCCGGATGCCTGCAGCGCGCGCGTCGCCGACACCGTGGAGAGTCGCTCGTCGACCATGCGCACCGGGATGTCGCTGGCCTCTGCCACACGCCGGGCGAAGTCACGGGCATCCTGCGTCGAAGCCGAGTCGCCGCCCGAGAGCGCGAGGGGCAACCCGATCACGATCTCCACCACGGATCGTTCGCTCGCCTCGATCATGATGGCTGCGATGTCACCGTCGCCGCGCGGCACCGTTCGCACCGGGGTGGCGAGCATGCCGTGCGAGTCGCTCGATGCCACGCCGATGCGCACCTTCCCCACATCGATGCCGAGGCGCACGCCCGTTCGCACCGCTACCTCGGGAGTCCGGCCGCGATGGCGTCGAGTGCGGTCGCGATCTCGGCGAGATTCGAACCGCCGCCCTGGGCCAGATCGTCCTTGCCGCCGCCGCCGCCGCCGAGAATGCCCGCGGCGGTCTTCGCCAGCGCGCCGGCCTTCGCCCCGAGGCCGCGTGCGGCCTCGTTCGTCCCGACGATCACCGCGGGCTTGCCCGCGACATCTGCCGCGAGGGCAACGACCGCAGCGTCGTTTCCGAGCCTACTGCGCACGGTGGTGACCAGCAGACGGAGGTCATCGGACGACGCGAGGGCGCCGACGTTCGTGATCACGGCGGTAACGGCACCGACCCGGCTCGCCGTGGCGAGCAGGGCGGGCACACGCTCGGTGAGCGCCGCCTGCTCGAACTCTGCGATGCGCTTCTCCGCGCTCTTCAGGCTCGCGAGCAACTCAGAGATCCGTGTCGACACTTGGTCGCGCGGTGTCTTGAGGGTGGATGTCAGTTCGTTGACAATCGCGCGCTCGGTTGCGAGATCACGGAATGCCTCGCGACCGACCAGGGACTCGATGCGGCGATTGCTCGACCCGACGGATGCTTCGCTGATCACGTTGATGAGGCCGATCTCCGCGCTGCGAGCCACGTGGGTTCCGGCGCACAACTCGAGTGACCACGGACCACCGATCTCGACGACCCGCACCTCCTCGCCGTACTTCTCGCCGAACAGGGCCATCGCTCCGAGCGCACGCGCTTCGTCGAGGGGCAGGATCCGGGTGGTCACATCGAGGTTCTGCCGCACAGCGTTGTTGGCGATGTCTTCGATCTCGGTGCGAGTCTCGAGCGAGAGCGGTTTGCTCCAGTTGAAGTCGAGACGCATGTATCCGGCGCGGTTGTCGGAACCGGCCTGGTGGGCATCCGGGCCCAGCACCTCCCGCAGTGCGGCGTGGATGAGATGGGTCGCGGAGTGCGCCTGGGTCGCGCCGCGTCGGTAGTCGCGATCGACGACGCTCGTCGCCGCCTCTCCCACTCCGACCTCGCCGCTGCGCACCTGCACGCGGTGACTGACCAGTCCCTTGACCGGACGCTGCACATCGAGCACTTCCAGATCGAAACCGGTGCCGACGATGCTTCCGGCATCCGCTTCCTGGCCACCGGATTCCGGGTAGAGCGAGGTCTCCGCGAGGATCACCTCGGCGATGTCCCCGGCCACGGCTTTCGGCACCGACACTCCGTCGACGATGAGGCCGAGGACGGTGCTGTCCGTGTCGAGGTGGTCGTAGCCGGTGAAGACGGTCTCGCCCTGCGCCCGGAACGCGCTGTACACGGAGAGGTCGGCGAGCAGCGTCTTCTTGGCTTTGGCGTCCGCCTTCGCCATGGTGCGCTGCTCGAGCATCAACGCGTCGAAGGCGTCGCGGTCGACGCTGAGGCCCGCCTCCTCCGCCATCTCGAGGGTGAGGTCGATGGGAAAGCCGAAGGTGTCGTGCAACAGGAACGCGGTGTCACCGGCGAGCTGCTTCGATCCGGCCCCCTGCGTCTTCGTCACCGCGAGGTCGAGGATGCTCGTGCCGCTCGCCAGCGTGCGCAGGAAGGTCTCTTCCTCCGCCGTCGCGAGGTTGCGGATGCGGTCGTAGTCGGTCTCGACCTCCGGGTAGGCCGCCTTCATCGCATCCTTCGAGGCGGAGAAGAGCTCGGTGAAGGTCGGAGCATCCACGCCGAGAAGCCGCATCGACCGCACGGTACGGCGCAGAAGCCGGCGAAGGATGTACCCGCGCCCCTCGTTCGACGGGGTGATGCCGTCGGACATGAGCATGAGTGCGGACCGCACATGGTCGGCGACGATACGCATGCGAACGTCGTCGTCGTGCACCGCACCGTAGCGACGCCCGGACAGGGTCGCGGCGAGATCGAGGACGGGACGCACCTGGTCGATCTCGTACATGTTCTCGACGCCCTGCTTGAGGAAGGCGACGCGTTCGAGGCCCATGCCGGTGTCAATGTTCTTCTTCGGCAGGTCGCCGAGGATCTCGAAGTTCTTGCCGGAGCCTGGTCCGCGCAGGTACTGCATGAAGACCAGGTTCCAGATCTCGACGTAGCGGTCGTCATCCGTCGCCGGCCCTCCGTCGATGCCGTAGGCGGGGCCGCGGTCGAAGAAGATCTCGGAGCACGGCCCGGCCGGTCCGGGCTGGCCGGTCGACCAGTAGTTGGTGTCCATGTCGAGCCGCTGGATGCGCTCCTCCGGGAGGCCGGCGATCTTCTTCCAGAGGTCGAAGGCCTCGTCGTCGTCTTTATAGACCGTGACCCAGAGATCTTTCTCCTGGAAACCGTAGCCACCATCCGCTTCGGAGCTGGTCAGGAGGTCCCAGGCGTACGTGATCGCCTGCTCCTTGAAGTAGTCGCCGAAGGAGAAGTTGCCGTTCATCTGGAAGAAGGTGCCGTGCCGTGGCGTCTTGCCCACTTCCTCGATGTCGAGGGTGCGGATGCACTTCTGCACACTCGTGGCGCGCGGATACGGAGCGGGCACCAGTCCGGTGAGGTACGGCACGAACGGCACCATCCCGGCCACCGTGAACAGCAGCGTCGGATCGTCACTGACGAGGGAGGCGGAGGGGACAACGGTGTGGCCACGCTCGGCGAAGAAGTCGAGCCAACGGCCCCGGATGTCAGCGGTTTGCATGGTGTCCTGAAGTCAGGGCGTGCCCGTCCGGGCCGCCGAGGGTGGTGAGAGGGATCGTGTTCAGCGAGCGGTGAAATCGGAGAGCGCGTCGCCGGCTTCGCCGACGGCCGCGCGCAGCTCTGCTTCGCGTTCCTTGTAGCCATCGACGACGGCGTTCGAGAATTCGTGAGCGCGGCTGTCGACGTCTTGGAATAACCGCTTTCCCTCGGGGGTCCTGTTGATCTGGTGGGCGGCGACGAATCCCAGCCCGACGCCGACGATGAGCCAGAGGATGTTCTTCATGGGTGCTCCCTAGATGAATTGCGGATGCTTCGGGCGCTGCGAGTGGATCAGACCGAGTTTACTTCGAGCGCGATTTCGGCTTCAGCGCACCGAGCGCGACCTTCACGGCTGCCGAGAATCCTGCGAGCTTGATGAGGGGGCCGCCGACCGTCGCCGCCGTCAGCGCGATGAGTGAGGTGATGTTGCCGGTGGCTTCCGCGACACCCTTGGTGATGGTGTCGACCCTGGCAAGTTGCTTGTTGGTCTCGGAGATCGTCGTCGTGGCCTCTTCGAGAATCGGCGTCACGTTGGTTCCGAGATCACGGATGGCCGTACCAGCCTCGTCGAAGACTCGCCCGAGCTTCACCAGGGGAATTGCCATGATGCCGACGAGTACCGCGAAGACTCCCGCGGCGATCAGTCCGGCGATATCGCCACCGCTCATAGGGTGCACCAATCAGTTGTTTAACGAAGGAGGAGCGGACCATCCGAAGATGATCCGCTCCCACAATACCGGTGGTCGAGTCGGGCGCTCAGCGCCCGTATCGAGACTAGCGAGCCGCGTAGTACTCCACGACGAGCTGCACTTCACAGGTCACGGGAACCTCGGCGCGCTTCGGGCGACGCACGAGGCGGGCCTGCAGCTTGTCGATCTCGACCTCGAGGTACGGCGGCGTCTTCGGAAGCACGTCGACGTGACCGCCGGCGGCGGCGACCTGGAACGGCTCCATGCCCTCGCTCTTGGCGTGCACGTGGATGAGCTGTCCCGGCTTGACGCGGAACGACGGACGGTCGACACGCTGGCCGTCGACCAGGATGTGACGGTGAACGATCATCTGGCGCGCCTGGGCCGTGGTGCGCGCGATGGCGGCACGCACGATGAGGGCGTCGAGACGCATCTCGAGCTGCTCGACCAGGTTCTCACCGGTCAGGCCTGCGGCGCGACGAGCTTCTTCGAACTGGATCTTGAGCTGAGCCTCGCGGATGCCGTACTGGGCACGCAGACGCTGCTTCTCGCGAAGACGAACGGCGTAGTCGCTGTCGGTCTTGCGCTTGGTGCGGCCGTGCTCCCCCGGAGGGTACGGACGCTTCTCGAGGTATTTGGCGGCCTTCGGCGTGAGCGGGATGCCCAACGCACGCGACAGGCGCGTCTTGCTACGGGTACGTGACTGGGTAGACACGGATTCCTTTCGATTCTCTTCGCCCCATCGATGCGGAACTGCGCCGATGAGGCCCGTGCGTGAGCGCGGACAGATTGGGAAGAGGGGTCGGCCCGAGAAATCTCCCCAGGGCCACAGAGCATCCTAACAGAACACCCGCCGGCCGAGTAGCGCAGAGTAATCGGTGGTCCCGTCACTCCCCGCGGATGATCCGCCGCAGCTTCTCCAGCCGCGCCTTCACGTCGCGCTCATTGCCATGGTCGGTAGGGGTGTAATAGCGGGTGTTACGCAATTCGTCCGGCAGGTACTGCTGCTGTACGACCCCCAATTCGGAGTCGTGGGAGTATTTGTAGCCCTTGCCGTGCCCGAGCTTCTTTGCTCCGGCATAGTGCGCATCCCGCAGGTGTTTAGGCACGCGACCGATCTTGCCGGCGCGCACGTCGGCGATCGCCGCATCCAGAGCCATGTAGGACGCATTGGACTTGGGCGCGGTCGCGAGATAGACGACGGCTTCGGCGAGGGGGATCCGCCCCTCGGGCATACCGACGTACTGCACAGCGTCGGCGGCCGCCACCGCGATGAGGAGGGCCTGCGGGTCGGCGATCCCGATGTCTTCCGCGGCGCTGATCATCACCCGGCGCGAGATGAAACGCGGATCTTCCCCGGCTTCGATCATTCGGGCGAGATAGTGCAGGGCGGCATCCACGTCGGAGCCCCGGATCGATTTGATGAACGCGCTGATCACGTCGTAGTGCTCGTCGCCATTGCGGTCGTACCGCAGCAGCGCCCGGTCGACGGCCATCGCCACGATGTCAGCCGTCACGACCGGCTTCTCGTCGTCCTCTGTGGTCGACGAAGCCGACAGCGCCGCGGCCTCGAGCGCCGTGAGGGCGCGACGCGCGTCACCGGACGCGAGGCGGATGATGAGCGCTCGTGCGTCGTCCTCGAGCACGACCTTGTCGGCGAGCCCCCGCGGATCCACCACGGCGCGGTCGACGAGGGTGGAGAGGTCTTCGTCGCTCAATACCTCGAGGGTCAGCAGAAGGGAACGCGACAGGAGCGGTGAGATCACCGAGAAGGAGGGGTTCTCGGTCGTGGCCGCCACCAGGATGACCCATCCGTTTTCCACGCCCGGAAGCAGGGCATCCTGTTGAGCCTTGGTGAAACGGTGGATCTCATCGAGGAAGAGGACCGTGGAGACGCCGTACAGGTCGCGTGACGACATGGCCTGTTCCATGACCTCGCGCACATCCTTCACGCCCGCGTTGACGGCAGAGAGCTCCACGAACTTGCGGCCGGACGAGTGGGCGATGGCCTGGGCGAGGGTCGTCTTCCCCGTGCCGGGCGGCCCCCAGAGGATCACCGAGGTCGCGCCCTGCTCCCCCGTCTTGTCCGACGCGAGGCTGACGAGAGGCGAGCCCGGCGTGAGCAGATGGCGCTGGCCCGCCACTTCGTCGAGGCTGCGCGGACGCATCCGCACGGCGAGAGGGGTCGCGCCGGCGCGCAGTCCGATCCGGGCATCCACCATGAAGGCAATGGTAGTTCGCGCCGCCGACCCCGATCGTTCGGGGCCGGGTACGCGTCGGCTACAGTGCAGGAGGACATTCCCTGCCGTGGACGCGGCACCGAGCTCGAAGGACCAGCCGTGTCAGCAAGCAAGAACGCCGAGCGGGACGCGCGCGAGGCTCGCGAACGTCTCCGCCGCTACAACGCCCGGCAGTCCGTGCACAACCTCCAGGTCTCCCGGCGCCGGCGTGACAACATCATCGCCATCGTCGGCGTCGTCGTGATTGCAGCCCTCGCCACCCTCACCCAGGTCTTCTACTTCACCGCCGGCCCTGGGATGCCCACGCCGAGCGCCTCCCCGTCACCGTCGAGCAGCCCGGCAGCGGGAAAGAACGTGGGCGATGTTCCGGCCAAGACGATCGCGGAGAACCGCACCTGGACGGGCGAACTCACCCTCAATGACGCGAAGCTGGGGATCTCGCTCGACGGCGCGAACGCCCCCCAGGCCACCTCTGTCTTCATCGACCTTGCGAAGAAGAACTTCTATACGACGACCGGCGCAACCTGCCACCGCCTCACCAATGGCGATTCGTTCAAACTCATCCAGTGCGGTTCGGTCGATGGCAAGGGCGCCGGCGATGTGGGCTTCAGCTTCGGGCCACTAGAGAATGTGCCCACGGACGGCGTCTATCCCGCGGGAACCATTGCAATGGCCCGAGGGGACTCCGCCTACTCGCAGAGCAGCCAGTTCTTCATCACCTATGCCGACACGAATCTGCCCTCCACCACCGGGGGCTACACCATCTTCGGCAAGGTCACGAGCGGACTCCCCGAGTTCGTGAGCGGCATCGCCGATGCCGGCGTCACCCCCTCTGCGAGCGGCACTATAGATGGTGCTCCCGTCGTTCCGACGAAGATCACGCAACTGACCGTGCAATAGGCTGGTGGTCGGCCATTCCACAGCATGGCCGACAAGCAAAGGTGAGACTTTTGGCGACAGACGAACAGGCTCCATGGGGCCGCGTTGACGAGACGGGCACCGTCTTCGTGCGCGAGGGCGAAGGCGAACGCGCCGTCGGGCAGTACCCCGACGGCACGGCAGAAGAGGCTCTCGGCTACTTCCAGCGCAAATACGTCGAATTGGCGGGCCAGGTGACGTTGCTCGAACAGCGCATCAAGCGCGGCACGGCGGCGTCGGATGTCGCCAAGACCATCTCTGCGCTCAAGACCACTGTCGCGTCGGCGAATGCCGTCGGCGACCTGCCCTCTCTCACGAAGCGGCTCGATGCGCTCGACGGAGCCGTCAGCGAACTCACTGAGAAGCAGACCGCCGAGACCAAGGCGGCCACCGAGGCGGCTCTGGCCGAGCGGGAGGCGCTCGTCGTCGAAGCCGAGAAGCTCGCGGCGCAGGATCCGGCCAAGGCCCAGTGGAAGCAGGTCAGCGCCACGCTCGACGACATCTTCGCGCGCTGGCAGAAGCACCAGGCAGACGGTCCCCGCCTGCCCAAGAACGAGAGCAACGAGCTCTGGAAGCGATTCCGCGCCGCCCGCACCATCATCGAGACGCACCGCAAGGCCTTCTTCGCCGAACTCGATTCCGTGCACAAGGACGCCCGCAACAAGAAGCAGGAGCTCGCCGAGAAGGCGGAGGCCCTCATCCCCAAGGGCCTCGATGGCATCCCGGTCTACCGTTCGCTTCTGGACGACTGGAAGGCAGCGGGCCGCGCCGGAAAGAAGTTCGACGACGCCCTGTGGCTGCGCTTCAAAGCCGCCGGAGATGCGCTGTACTCGGCGAAGTCCGAGATCGATGCCAAGGACAACGAGGAATTCAGCGCCAATCTCGAGCTGAAGCTCGCCCTCCTCACCGAGGCCGAGCCGCTCGCGACCGAGACCGACCGGGTCAAGGCGAAAGACGCGCTCCTGTCCATCCAGCGTCGCTGGGATGCCATCGGCAAGGTGCCGCGCGACAAGGTGAAGCCGATCGAGGATCGCTTGCGCAAGGTCGAGACCGCGGTGCGCAAGCTCGATGAAGACCACTGGCAGAAGAGCAATCCCGAACGCATCGCGCGCGCCGAAGGGCTCGCCGGGCAGCTGCAGGATGCCATCGCCAAGCTGGAGGCCGAACTCGCCGAGGCGAAAGCGGGCGGCGACGCCAAGAAGGTCGCGGACGCCGAGGAGGCCCTGGAGGCGCGTAAGGCCTGGCTGAAGGCGATCGGCTAGCGCTCCTCCCCCGGGGTCACCGCCGGGTGGCGACTGTCCACAGATCGGGTTGCGCGCCCGATGAGCTCCGATGGCCTCCGCAACGATGGCTGGCATGCGCCTGCCGTCAGTGCTCTTCCACTCGGATCTCCCTCAAGCAGAGCTCCACGCGGCCAGGCTGGATGGTGAGCTCTATCGCGTCGACCAGTGCTTCAGCCCCATCGACGAGATCGAGTCACGCCTGCTGCGCGCCAAAGCGCTGTTCCTGACCCTGCCGCCACGACTCATCGCGGAGCAGCGCAGCGCCGCCTGGATCTACGGGGCGGCCGGATTGCCGACCCGGCACCAACTCTGCGCGGACATCAGCGCCCGGGTTCGGCCGGCGACTCTGGTTGCGCTGAGTGTTCGGGAGGTGGTGATCGACGACGAGGATCTCGATCGCATCGCGGGACTGGCGGTGACCACGCCGGTGCGCACTGTCGTCGACCTCGCCCGCAACAGCCTCCGTTTCGATGACGAGGAACTGGATATCATCTGCTCGCTGATGCGGAGCGGTCGCTTCGGCCTCGAGGAATGCCGAGCCGTTCTCGACCGACGCCGAAATCTGCCCCACAAGACCCTCGCCGTCGAGAGGATCCGCGAGGCCGTGCGACGGATCGACTCGGTCCGCCAACCCCTGCATCCAGCGGTACTGAGCGGGCTCAGCCCCCGTTGACCCGGTAGACGTCGTAAACCGCGTCGATGCGCCGGACGGCATTGAGCACGGCATCCAGATGCGTCGTGTCACCCATCTCGAAGACGAAGCGGCTGAGGGCGAGACGATCACTGGAGGTCGATACTGATGCCGACAGGATGTTGACATGACTCTCGGAGAGCACCCGGGTCACGTCCGAGAGGAGTCCGGCACGGTCGAGCGCCTCGACCTGGATCTGCACGAGGAAGATGCTCGACGACGTCGGCGCCCACTCCACGTCCACCATGCGCTCTGGCTCGTTGAGGAGAGAGGCGACATTGTGGCAGTCGGTCTTGTGCACCGAGACACCGGATCCCCGGGTGACGAACCCGACGATGTCGTCGCCCGGCACCGGCGTGCAGCACTTCGCGAGCTTAACGAGGATGTCGGGGGCTCCGCGCACGAGCACGCCCGAGTCGCTGTTGCGCAACTGCTTGCTGCGTCCCTTGGTGGGGAACGGGATCTCGGCGTCTTCGGTCTCCGCCTCGGTATGCAGCGTGCCGAGCACCTTCTCGATCACCGACTGGGTGGAGACGTGTCCCTCCCCCACGGCCGCGTAAAGGGCGGAGATGTCTTCATAACGCATCTGGGCCGCGACCTCATTGAACGAGTCCTGGTTCATCAGCTTCTGGAGCGGCAGATTCTGCTTGCGCATGGCGCGCGCGATGGCATCCTTGCCCTGCTCGATCGCCTCGTCGCGCCGTTCCTTGGTGAACCACTGCTTGATCTTGTTCCGCGCGCGGGGACTCTTGACGAAGTTCAGCCAGCCCTGGCTGGGTCCGGCATCCGGGCTCTTCGAGGTGAAGATCTCGACGACGTCACCGGAGTTGAGCGTGCTCTCGAGGGGCACCAGCCGACCGTTGACCTTCGAGCCCATCGTGCGGTGACCGACCTCGGTGTGCACCGCATAGGCGAAGTCGACCGGGGTGGCACCCGCCGGGAGGCCGATCACCTTCCCCTGCGGGGTGAAGACGTAGACCTCCTTCGCGCCGATCTCGAAGCGCAAGGAGTCGAGGAACTCGTTGGGGTCGGCGGTCTCTGCCTGCCAGTCCGTGATGTGGGCCAGCCACGCCATGTCGCCGTCGTCGCTCGTCTCGCTCGTCGAGCCCTTGCCGTTGACGCGTTCCTTGTACTTCCAGTGCGCCGCGACACCGAACTCAGCACGCTGGTGCATCTCGTCGGTGCGGATCTGGATCTCCACCGCACGACCCTTAGGACCGATCACTGTGGTGTGAAGCGATTGGTACAGGTTGAACTTGGGGGTCGCGATGTAGTCCTTGAAGCGACCGGGAATGGGGTTCCACCGCGCGTGGATAGACCCCAGCACCGCGTAGCAGTCGCGAACGGATCCCACGAGCACCCGGATGCCGACCAGGTCATAGATCTCGTCGAACTCGCGGCCACGCACGATCATCTTCTGGTAGATCGAGTAGTACTGCTTGGGCCGACCGACGACCTTTCCCTTGATCTTCGAGGCCTTGAGGTCGTCTTTGACCGAGTCGATCACCTGTTGCACGAACTCTTCACGCTGGGGAGTGCGCTGTTTGACCAGGTTCTCGATCTCGATATACAGCTTCGGATAGAGCACCGCGAAGGAGAGGTCCTCCAGCTCCCACTTGATGGTCTGGATGCCCAGCCGGTGCGCGAGGGGGGCATAGATCTCGAGGGTTTCCTGGGCCTTGCGGGTGGCGGACTCGGCCGGCACGAAACCCCAGGTGCGGGCATTGTGCAGCCGGTCGGCGAGCTTGATCACGAGAACGCGGATGTCCTTGGACATCGCCACGACCATCTTGCGCACGGTCTCGGCCTGGGCGCTGTCGCCGTATTTGAGCTTGTCGAGCTTGGTGACCCCATCCACCAGCATCGCGATCTCGTCGCCGAAATCGCGCCGCAGCAGGTCGAGGGAATAGTCGGTGTCTTCCACGGTGTCGTGCAACAGGGCGGCCGCAAGAGTCTTGGGCCCGATGCCGAGGTCGGCCAGAATCTGCGCGACCGCGACCGGATGCGTGATGTACGGCTCGCCGCTGCGTCGCTTCTGACCGCGGTGGGCGCGCTCGGCGGTGACGTAGGCGCGCTCGATGATGCTGACGTCGGCCTTCGGATGATGCATCCGCGCTGTCTTGATCAGGCGGTCGACGGCCCCGGTGGGCTGGGCCTTGGAGAAGATGCGCGGCAGGAGTGTGCGCAACGAGCCGGTCGCCGGACCGTTCGAGCCCGGGGTGGGAGGCGCAGAGGGATCGGATGTCGTCGTATCAACCATCAGCGTTCCTCCTGCTGCAAAACTATCACCGCGCGGATGGTGCCCTTCGCAGGTTCGCTCACGGCACGATGCTCCGGCTGTGCGGCGGGGTCATTCGACGCGAGCGGCATCCGTTCCCTCTGAGACCAGGGGTCCAGCGGCGGCGGACCACGCGAGCATCCCGCCGGAGACGTTCACCGCATCCACGCCGGACTGGGCCAGCGCGGTTGCCGCGCGCTGCGACCGCCCACCGGAGAGGCAGACGACGAGCACCTGCTGGTCGGTGGGCACCTCGGCTAGGCGCGCTCCGAGTTCCGACAGGGGCACCAGGTGGGCGGATGGCGCGTGGCCACGGTCCCACTCCTCCTGCTCGCGCACGTCGAGCAGCCAGGTGCCGCCTTCGCTCAACGTGATCGCTTCGTTCGCGGTGACTGAAGGTACGGCCATGGTCTTCCCTTTCGCGGGGTTCGGCTACTTGACGGCGGCGATGCTGGCTTCACGCACCGTGAGGGTGCGCTTGTCGCGCTTCTTGATGGCATCCTCACCGCTGCGCAACTGGGCGTACAGCGGCGCGGCGATGAAGATCGTCGAGTAGGTGCCGACGATGATTCCGATGAAGAGGGCGAGAGAGATGTCCTTGAGGGTGCCGGCACCGAGCACGAACGCGCCGATGAAGAGGATCGAGCCGACCGGGAGGATCGCGACAACCGAGGTGTTGATCGACCGCACGAGAGTCTGGTTGACCGCGAGGTTGACGGACTCCGCGAAGGTGCGGCGCGACTCCGCGCCATCCTCGCCCGTGTTCTCCCGGATCTTGTCGAAGACCACGACAGTGTCGTAGAGCGAATAGCCGAGGATGGTGAGGAATCCGATCACCGCGGCGGGGGTGACCTCGATATGGAACACGCCGTAGACGCCGGCGACGATCACCAGGTCGTGCAGGAGCGCGGTGATGGCCGCGACGGACATCTTCCACGTGCGGAAATAGAGTGCCATGACGATCGCCGCGAGAATCACGAAGACGATCAAGCCGGTGAGGGCCTGCTTCGTGATGTCCTGACCCCAGGTGGCCCCGATGAAGGAGGTCGTCACCTCGGAATCCTTGATCTTGTAGGCCTTCGCGAGGGCCTGCTGGATAGCGACGCTCTGCGAGCTGGTGAGCTGGTCGGTCTGCACCCGCACCGAGTTATCGGTGCCGACGAGAGTCACCCGCGGGTTGGAGCCCGGCTCGACCGCGAGCACGGTGTCCTGGGCGAGGGTCTGTGCCCTCGTCGAGTCGAGGCCCGCGGAGCTGGCGATCTGGAACTGGGATCCGCCGAGGAACTCGATGCCGAAGAGGAATCCGCCCCGGATGATCGGCACGACGATCACGATCAGGATCAGGAGCGCGGAGATACCGTACCAGATCTTGCGCTTGCCGATGATGTCGTACGAGCGCTTGCCCGTGTAGAGGTCGTTTCCGAACTGCGAGAAGCTGGCCATCAGGAATCCTTCCCGTCGGTTTTCGTAGAGGAAGTGCTTGACGCGGCCTTCTTCGCAGTCGAAGCGGGCTTCTTGGCGCCGTGCTTCGTCGCCTCGAGCTCCGCGGCTTTGCGTTCGGCGATGGTCTGGCGCTTCTGCGCCTCTTTGCTGACCGAGGCCCGCTTGGTGGCGGTCACCGCGGTCGGCTCGCGGAAGGTCGCGCGTCCGCGGTAGACCGCGCCGAGCGCGCGCGGGTCGAGCCCGCTGAACCGGTGGCCCTCGCTGAAGTACTTGCGCCGGGAGATCAACTGCAGGATCGGGTGGGTGAAGAGGGCGACAACCACCAGGTCGACGAGAGTCGTGAGACCCAGCGTCAATGCGAAGCCCTTTACGTTACCGACCGCGAGGATGAACAGGATCGCTGCGGCGAGAAAGTTGACGGTGTCCGACGCGATGATCGTGCGGATGGCGCGCTTCCAGCCCGCCTCCACCGCCGACTCGAGCGCACGGCCGTCTCGCAACTCGTCGCGTATTCGCTCGAAGTAGACGATGAAGGAGTCTGCGGTGATACCGATCGCCACGATGAGACCCGCGACACCGGCGAGCGACAGTCGATACCCCTGCCGCCAGGACAGAAGGTCGACGATGAGGAAGGTGATGGTCGCGGCGACGACGAGAGACGCGACGGTCACCAGGCCGAGGGTGCGGTACTGCAGCAACGAGTAGAGCACGACGAGCACGAGACCGATGAGGCCGGCCAGCAGTCCGCTTCGCAGCTGACTGGTACCGAGGGTGGCCGAGATGCTGTCGTTGCTCTGCACCTTGAAGCCGATGGGCAGTGCGCCGAACTTGAGCTGGTCGGCCAGGGTCTTGGACGACTCCTGAGTGAAGGATCCGGTGATCTGCGGCTTGCCGTTACTGATCACCGCGTTGGTCGTCGGCGCCGAGATCACGCGACCGTCGAGCACGATGGCGAACTGGTTGCGCACTCCGGTGAGCGCGTTCAATCGTGTCGTCACCTTTGCGAACTCGTCGGTGCCCTTGCCGTTGAAGATGATGTTGACGGCCCACTGGCCGGTGCTGATTCCCTGGCTGTTCGAGTTGAGACCGTTGGTCGCATCGGAGATCGTCTCTCCGGCGACCTCGACCGGACCGAGGATGTACTTCGACTGTTGGCGACCGGCCTGCGCGACATCGCAGGTGATGAGCGGCTTGTCGGCGGGGGCGACGTTGGTCTTGGCCGCCTCGACTTTGTCGCAGGTGAAGTCGTCGAACTGCTTCTGCAGAGCCGGCGTCACATACGACAGGTCGCTACCGTTCGTCGGGCTCGCGGTCGGCGTCGACTGCAGCGGCGGTTCCGAGGCACTAGGGCTCGGGGAGGGCGTCGGGGTGCCGACAGCACTCGTCGCCGCGGCATCCGAGACCAGCACGGCGCGAAATTCGAGTTTTGCCGAGGATTCGATCCGGTTGATGGTGGCCTGGTCAGGGGTGCCCGGAAGGGACACCACGACGTTGGACGAACCCTGCGTGTTGATCTCCGCCTCTGACACCCCGCTCGCGTCGATACGCTGACGGATGATCGACACGGCCTGATCGAGCTGCTCGGTCGTGGGGTTCGCAGCCCCGTTAGCCACCTGGGGCGTAAGAATGATCTGCGTGCCGCCCTCGAGGTCGAGGGCCAGTTTCGGAAGCCAGGAGCCTCCCGCGAAGATGGCGGCGTAGCCGTTGAGGCCCGCGAGCCCCGCAACGATGATCAGCAGCCAGGTCAGCGACCGCAGGGCCTTCTTGACCGGGGTCGTTCTTGCCACGGGAGACTCAGCTTTCTACGCGCGCGACCCGGATCAACGACCGGGCACACAGGAGGCTCGCGCACAGGTCATGCGCGAGCACACATCAGGTTAGTGGTTAGTCGTCGCTCTTCTTGGGTGCTGCCTTGCGTGCGGGCTCCGTTGCCTCCGGCTCGACGCGCTCACCGAACTCGGGGTCTCCCATGACGATGGCGCTGTCTTCGTTCAGTTGGACCGAGTCTGCGGCGGCGTCGCTCTCGGACGCCTCGGGGGTCTCGTCTTCTACGGCTTTGAGGATCGTCTGGCGATGGATCTTCAGCACCGTGCCGGGGGTCGTCTCGATGAGCGCCATGTTGGTGTCTTCGTCGATAGACAGGATGGTGCCGTAGAGGCCGTAATTCGTCATGATCTCGACGCCGGGCGCGATCGCGGCCTGGCGGGCGGCGGTCTCCTTCGCACGCTTACGAGAGGTGCGGAACTGGAAGAAGACGAACACCGCGAGCGCGACAGCGATGAGAATGAGTGTGGGATCCATGGGAAAAGAGCCTTTCAGGGGCGTGTTGAGAACACGGGGAGTCTAACCCTGCGCACTGTGACCAGCTTCCGATTATAGGTCATCGCCGAACAGCGCCGACTCGACGCGGGGGATGCCGAAGTGCGCCCACGCCTGCTTCGTCGCCACCCTGCCGCGGGGCGTGCGCGTGATCAGTCCGATGCGCACGAGGAACGGTTCGACCACCGATTCGATCGTCTCCGCCTCCTCCCCCACCGAGACGGCGAGGGTGTTGAGGCCCACCGGGCCACCGTCGAACCGGTTGAGGATGATCTCCATCACCGCCCGGTCGAGACGATCGAGTCCGAGGGCGTCCACGTCGTAGAGCTCGAGGGCAGCATGCACCGCGTCGAGGCCGGTCGTTCCGTGCACCAGCGAATAGTCCCGCACCCGCCGCAACAGCCGGTTCGCGATCCTCGGGGTGCCCCGACAGCGCCCGGCGATCTCGGCGAGGGCTTCCCGGTCCATCCGCAGGTCGAGTAGCCGTGCCGCTCGGGTGAGCACCTGCTCCAGCTCCGGCTCCGAGTAGAACTCGAGGTGCGCCGTGAATCCGAACCGGTCTCGCAGAGGGTTGGGCAGCATGCCCGAACGCGTCGTCGCGCCGACCAGAGTGAAGGGCGCGAGGTCGAGCGGGATGGAGGTCGCTCCCGCCCCCTTTCCCACCATGATGTCGATGCGGAAGTCTTCCATCGCGAGGTAGAGCATCTCCTCCGCGGAGCGCGCCATGCGGTGGATCTCGTCGATGAAGAGGATCTCCCCCGGCACGAGCGAGGAGAGCACGGCGGCCAGGTCTCCGGCGTGTTGGATGGCCGGTCCGCTCGACATGCGCAGGGGGCGGCCGCTCTCTTCGGCGACGATCATGGCCAGAGTCGTCTTGCCGAGGCCGGGTGGACCGGCGAGAAGGATGTGGTCCGGGGTGCGATTCTGTAGGGTCGCCGCCTGCAGCAGCAACTGCAGCTGTGCCCGCACCTTGGCCTGGCCGACGAACTCGGCGAGGGTGCGGGGGCGCAGCGCTCCCTCGAAGGCGAGCTCGGCATCCGACTCGAGGGTCGGCCTCACAATCGCGACGGAGGGGTCGTCCGTCATCGGGTTCCCACCTTCTGCGGGCCGAGCTGAGTGAGCGCGAGTCGCAGCAGCGTCGCGACCGACGAGGATTCGGCGGCGGATGCCCCGGCCAGGGCGTCATCGACCGCCTGAGCGGCGATCTTCTCCGACCAGCCGAGGCCGACGAGAGCGACGAGCACGCTGTCGCCGACGGATGCCGCGGACGGGGCCGTCTTCGCGGCAGGCGACGAGGCGATCTGCATCTTGCCGGCCAGGGAGAGCACGATGAGCTTCGCCGTCTTCGGGCCGATCCCGGAGACCTTGCGGAACGCGGAATCATCCTCCGTCGCGACGGCGGAGGCCACCTGGCCCGGGCTGAGCACGGCGAGCACCCCCATTGCAGACTTCGGTCCCACGCCCGTGACACCACGAAGGAGGTCGAAGACCGCGAGTTCGTCCGAGTCCACGAAACCGAACAGGGAGAGATCGTCCTCGCGCACGATGAGAGCGGTGCGCACCAGCGCCTCGGTGCCGACCCGCAGGCTGAGGGCGTGCTGGGGAGTCACGGTGACTGCGAGACCGACCCCTCCGACCTCGATGACCGCCGTGGTTCCGGTGACGCCGAGCACTGTGCCGCGCACCGAGGAGATCATGATCTCAGCCTACGTTTGGGGGCCGACTTCGAAGCGGAGCGCTCCGCGGCGAGCCATGTCTCCTGGGCCTTGGTGAGTGATCCGCCGGGAGCGGCAACAGTCGCGCCACGCTTCCAGGCATGGCAGATCGCGATCGCGAGCGCGTCAGCGGCATCGGCGGGCTTCGGCAGCTCATCCAATCCCAGAACCTTCGCCACCATGGTCGCGACCTGCTTCTTGTCGGCCGAACCGTAGCCCGTGATGGCGGACTTCACCTCCGACGGCGTGTGGAGGCCCACCGCGAGTCCGCGCTTGGCCGCGAGATGCAGCGCCACCCCGCTGATCTGGGCGACACCCATCACCGTGCTGAGGTTCTGTTGGGCGAAGACCCGTTCGATCGCCACGGCCTGCGGCCGGTGCAGGTCGAGCAGGCGTTCGATCTCGTCGCCGACGAGCAACAGGCGCTGTTCGAGTGGCAACTCCGTGCCGCTCCGGATCACGACGACGTCGACGAGGGTCGCCCGACGGGTCGGGGTGACATCGACTATGCCGACACCGCACCGGGTGAGCCCCGGGTCGATGCCGAGCACTCGGACGGTGGCGCCCTGGGGTGCGACCACCGGGGAGTTACTCCTCTTCGTCGAGCTCGGCCTGCACGTCGGCCGGCACATCGAAGTTGCCGTAGACGTTCTGCACGTCGTCGTTGTCGTCCAGGGCGTCGATGAGGCGGTAGATCTTGCGCGCCGTCTCCGCGTCCACCTCGATCGTCACCCCGGGCACGAACTCGACGTCGGCGGAGTCGTATTCGATTCCGGCATCCTGCAGCGCGGTGCGCGCGGCGACCATGTCGTGCGGTTCGGTGATGATCTCGAACCCGGCCCCACGGTCGTTGACCTCCTCGGCACCGGCGTCGAGCACGGCGGCCAGGATGTCGTCTTCGCTCACGGCATCCGTCTTGGTGACGGAGACGACGCCCTTGCGACTGAAGTTGTAGGCGACGCTGCCCGGGTCACCCATGGTGCCGCCGTTGCGGGTCATCACGGTGCGCACGTCCGCGGCTGCGCGGTTCTTGTTGTCGGTGAGGCACTCGATCAGCAAGGCGACGCCGCCCGCCGCATAGCCCTCGTACATGATGGTCTGGTAGTCGACGGCCTCGCCGAGCTGGCCAGATCCGCGCTTGACCGCCGAGTCGATGTTCGAGTTCGGTACGGAGGTCTTCTTCGCCTTCTGGATGGCGTCGACGAGCGTCGGGTTTCCGGCGAGGTCAGCACCTCCGAGCTTGGCAGCGACTTCGATGTTCTTGATGAGTTTGGCGAACGACTTGGCACGGCGAGAGTCTTTGATCGCCTTCTGGTGCTTGGTGGTTGCCCATTTGGAGTGGCCTGACATGCTGAACATTCTATCCAGCGCCGGGATGCGGGCCTTGACACTCTTGATCCGGATGCGCGACGCGCTTAGCCTCGCTGCATGTGCCGAAACATCCACACTCTCCACAATTTCGAGCCTGCCGCCAATGACGAAGAAGTTCAGGCTGCGGCGCTGCAATACGTGCGCAAGATCAGCGGCTCGACCAAGCCGGCGAAGGTCAACCAGGAAGCCTTCGACCGTGCGGTGCACGAGATCGCCCACATCACGCAGCACCTGCTCGAAGACCTGGTCGCCACCGCGCCGCCGAAGGATCGCGATGTCGAGGCCGCGAAGGCCCGCGAACGCAACGCGAAAAGGTTCGCGACCGCCTGAGCCCGGGCCGATCCGCTGGCAGCGAGGCCGCCGCCTGCCCCGTGACCGGCGGTACTGCAAGCATCACACCGGGCCGTCGAGGACACCGGGAACCGGCCCTAGCGCACTCCGCGCACCCGGTCGAGGAAGTACTCATGGAAGCGGGTGTCGCCCGTCATCTCGGGGTGGAAGGAGGTTCCGAGCAGGTTGCCCTGCTCGACAGCCACCACGCGACCGTCCTCGAGAGTCGCCAGTGCGACGACCGACTCCCCCACCTGCTCGACCACCGGCGCGCGAATGAAGACCGCGTGCACGGGCGGATCGCCGAGGACGGGGATCGACAGATCCGTCTCGAAGGAGTCGCGTTGCGATCCGAAGGCGTTCCGTCGCACGGAGATATCGAAACCGCCGAGACTCTGCTGACCGGTGATCGCGTCGAGCACCCGGTCCGCGAGCATGATCAGTCCTGCGCAGGTTCCGTAGACCGGCAGCCCCTCACGGATGGCGTCCTTGAGGGGATCCGCGAGTCCGAACATGCGCGACAGCTTGTCCATCACGCTCGACTCGCCGCCCGGGATCACGAGGCCGCCCACCTGGGCGAGCTCTTCCGGACGGCGGACCGCACGAGCATCCGCTCCGAGCGATTGGAGCACCGCGATGTGTTCGCGGAAATCGCCCTGGAGTGCGAGGACTCCGACTATCGGGGCCGCGCTACCAGCCACGTTCGGCGAGGCGGTGCGGTGCAGGAAGGTCGGACACGTTGATTCCCACCATCGCTTCACCGAGGCCTCGCGATGCGGCAGCCACGACCGAGGGGTCGTCGAAGAAGGTGGTCGCCTTCACGATGGCGGCGGCACGGGCTTCGGGGTTGCCCGACTTGAAGACGCCGGATCCCACGAAGACGCCATCGGCGCCCAGCTGCATCATCATCGCGGCATCCGCGGGGGTGGCGACGCCACCGGCGGTGAACAGGACGACCGGCAGCTTGCCGGTGCGGGCGATCTCCAGCACCAGCTCGTAGGGCGCCTGAAGCTCCTTGGCCGCGACGTAGAGCTCGTCGTGGGTCTTCGCCGCGAGGGCGCGGATCTCAGCGGTGATGGTGCGGATGTGCTTCGTCGCCTCGGAGACGTCACCGGTGCCGGCCTCGCCCTTCGAGCGGATCATCGCAGCGCCCTCGTTGATGCGACGAAGCGCCTCACCGAGGTTCGTTGCGCCACAGACGAAGGGAACGGTGAACGGCCACTTGTCGATGTGGTTCACGTAGTCCGCGGGCGACAGCACTTCGGACTCGTCGATGTAGTCAACATTGAGGGTCTGCAGGATCTGCGCCTCGACGAAGTGGCCGATGCGGGCCTTCGCCATGACGGGGATCGAGACCTCGGCGATGATCGAGTCGATGAGGTCGGGATCGCTCATGCGGGCGACTCCCCCCTGGGAGCGGATGTCCGCGGGAACGCGCTCGAGTGCCATGACCGCGACGGCCCCGGCGTCTTCTGCGATACGTGCCTGCTCGGCGGTGACGACATCCATGATGACGCCTCCCTTGAGCATCTCGGCGAGCCCGCGCTTCACGCGGCTCGAGCCAAGGTTTTCGGTGCTGCTGCTGCTGGTGGTGATGTCGGTCACTTCTCGCCTCTCTGATGCTCCGCAGGTGCCGCGAAGCGACCCCATTCTAAGCCGGGGATACTGAGCGTTGCCGTGGGTTACGGGCGCGGCCAGGCCGCGGCGACCTCGGCACGCACATCGCCGAGAAGCCGGGGCATGGCTTTGGTGCCGGCGATGATCGGGAAGAAGTTCGAATCCTGCGCCCACCGGGGCACGATGTGCTGGTGGAGGTGTTCGGCGATGCCCGCTCCGGCGATGCCGCCCTGATTCATCCCGATGTTGAAGCCGTCGCAGTCGGCGGTGGCGCGCAACACCCGCATCGCGGTCTGGGTGAGAGCCGCCATCTCGGTGACCTCTTCCTGCGTCGCCTCGTCGTAGCTGGCGACGTGCCGGTACGGGCACACCAAGAGGTGACCGGCGTTGTACGGGAAGAGGTTGAGAAGCACGAAGCAGGTCTTCCCGCGCGCCACGATGAGGGCCTTCTCGTCGCTCATCGACGGCGCGATGCAGAACGGGCACTCGTCTTTGTGCGGTTGCGGACCAGCCTTGATGTAGACGAGTCGGTGAGGGGTCCACAGTCGCTGGAACGCATCCGGAACCGCCGCGAAATCCTCTGCAGACTCGATCTCGATGCCCGCGAACTCGTCGGGGCCGTAGCTGCCGGTCACGTCAGACCTGTGCCCGGGTCGCTATCGCCGTGGTGATCCTCTCGATCGCCTCCGCGATCGGCACACCGTTGTCCTGGTGCCCGTCACGGTAGCGGAAGCTCACGGCGCCCGCAGCGCGATCCTCTTCACCGGCGATCAGCTGGAACGGCACCTTCAGCTTGGTGTGGGTGCGGATCTTCTTCGGCATCCGGTCATTCGAGTCGTCGAGCTCCGCCCGCACTCCGGCGTCGCGCAGCTGGCGGATGACGTCACCGAGGTACTCCTCGTACTGCTCCGCCACCGGGATGCCGACCACCTGCACCGGCGACAGCCACACCGGGAAGGCGCCGGCATAGTGTTCGAGCAGGATGGCGAAGAAGCGTTCGATCGAGCCGAGGAGGGCCCGATGGATCATCACCGGTTGCTGACGGGTGCCATCGGCGGCCGTGTACTCCAGCCCGAAACGTTCCGGCTGGTTGAAGTCGAGCTGCACGGTGGACAGCTGCCAGGTCCGTCCGATCGCATCCCGCGCCTGCACAGAGATCTTGGGGCCGTAGAATGCCGCGCCGCCGTGGTCGATCACGAATTCGAGTCCGGATTCGGTGGCCACCTGGCGGAGGGTCTCCGTCGCGTCGTCCCACGCCTGGTCGGTGCCGACGGACTTCTCGGGATCGCGGGTGGACAGTTCGAGGTAGAAGTCGTCGAGACCGTAACCGCGAAGGGTCTCGAAGACGAAGTCGAGCTGGCTGGAGATCTCGCCCTTCACCTGCTCCGGAGTGACGTAGATGTGCGCGTCATCCTGGGTGAGCCCGCGCACACGAGTCAGGCCAGACAGGGTGCCGCTCTTCTCGTAGCGGTAGACGGTGCCGAACTCCGCCAGGCGCAGCGGGAGCTCGCGGTAGCTGCGCCCTCGCGCGCGGAAGATCAGGTTGTGGAACGGGCAGTTCATGGGCTTGAGGTAGTAGTCCTGGCCCTGGCGGGTGACGTGACCCTCGTCATCCACCTCCTCGTCGAGATGCATCGCCGGGAACATGCCTTCCTTGTACCACTGCAGGTGCCCGCTGGTCTCGAACAGGCTGCCCTTGGTGATGTGCGGCGAATAGACCTGCTCGTACCCGTTTGCGATGAGGCGGTCGCGCATGTAGTTCTCGATCTCGGCCCGGATGATTCCGCCCTTGGGGTGGAACACGGCGAGGCCGGATCCGATCTCCTCGGGGAAGGAGAACAGGTCCAGTTCGGCACCGAGCTTGCGATGGTCGCGCTTGGCCGCCTCCTCCTGCCGGGTGATGTAGGCCCGCAGGTCGTCCTTCGTTGCCCAGGCTGTGCCGTAGACCCGCTGGAGTTGCTTGTTCTTCTCGGAGCCTCGCCAGTACGCCGCAGCACTGCGCGTGAGCGCGTAGCCATTGCCGATCAGGCGGGTGTTCGGCAGGTGCGGGCCGCGGCACAGGTCTTTCCACACCGTCTCGCCGGTGCGCGGGTCGACGTTGTCGTAAATGGTGAGCTCCGCGCCGCCGACCTCGACGGACTCATTGTCGTCGGTGCCGCCGGAGCCTTCGGTCGGATGCCCCTTCAGCCCAATGAGTTCGAGCTTGTAGGGCTCGTTCGCGAGCTCCGCCCGAGCTTCATCCTCGGTGACCACCCGCCGAACGAACCGCTGTCCCGCCTTGATGATGCGTTCCATGGCCTTGTCGATGGCCTTGAGGTCTTCCGGGGTCAGCGGGGTCTCGACGTCGAAGTCGTAGTAGAAGCCATCGGTGATGGGCGGCCCGATCCCGAGCTTGGCCTCCGGGTTGATCGACTGCAGCGCCTGGGCGGTCACGTGGGCGGCGGAATGGCGCAGGATGCTGAGCCCGTCCGGCGACGAGAGGAGCACCGGTTCGACGATCTCGCCCTCGCTGACAGATGCCGCGAGATCACGCAGTTCCCCTCCGACCCGCATCGCGATGACCTGGCGATCGGTGAAGAGCTCGAACCCGGTGGTCGCCTCCGCCGCCGTGATCGACTCGAGGATGGGCTCGTTGCCGGCGGGCGAATCTGACACGACGGATGTCTCCTTGCGTTGGACAGAGTCTGCGCCGAGAGGCGCGACAGGGGTGTCTCAACTTTAGCGTCGCGCGGTGATGGGGCCGGGTCAGCTCAGGAAGAGCCGCCGTCCCCGGCTGCGGCGCTTCACCGCTCGGGCCACCGCCGCTGCGATGTCCGCCGACGCGACGGCGCCGAACTCCACCGGTGAGGCGATGACGCCGGCGATGCGATCCGCGCGGGCGGCATCCGGAATCCGCGAGGTGGCCACGAGAACCGTGCCGTTCGACTGATCGCGCACCGGAAACCAACTCTCGGAGAGATAGGTCTCGTCGGGCCACTGGTCTACGAGGTCGTGATCCACATGGGTGCGGGCGAGATTGAGCACCGGCAGGTTCCAGGCGCGCGCCAGCACCGAACGCAGGGCCACGGGATCCAGGGCTCCCTGCGTGACGAGCACCGCGTCGACTGCGATTCCGGAGAGCGCGCTCTCGACGGAAGCCCGGGCGAGTTGCTTCGCCGAGACAAGGCCAGAGGAGACGAGAAGATCGGCAAAAGCGGTGCGCTCGGCAGAGGAGTCATCGCTTTCCGGGTACATGTACCCCAGTGTCGCGAAAACTGTACCCAATCACCATTCCCCACTAGGTGGGACAGAACGACCTGTCATGAGTTCCACCCGCCGCCGGAAATCTGTCTCGACCGCTCGCGATTCGCCCTCAGTGCCTGATTCCCGAGCAGTGGGCACGAACAACACCGCAGCGTCCTCTTCGGGGCCTGCCGCTATGGTGCGGGCGCCGTCCCGTCGTCAGGATTGTCGTGCCGCCGAACCGAGGCAAATACTTCGTCAGCATCACCGGCCAGCTCATCGCCGTATCTCACGGGCGGCCGACCGATGATCTCGATGAACCAGGATGCGAATGTCGCTGTCACGCTCCCGATGAGTGCGATGCCCGAGATCATGAGCCCGACAGCGATCAGGCGACCGACGAGAGTGACCGGGTAGTAGTCGCCGTAGCCGACCGTGGTGATGGTCACGAATGCCCACCATAGAGCGTCTCCAAAAGTCCGGATGTTCGAGCCGCTCGCATTTTGCTCGGCATCGAGAACGGCGAGCCCCGCGACGAATACGAGAAGGAGTGCTGATCCTCCGACGTACAGGGTTATCCGGCCGCGAAGAGCGCTGCCGGCAGTGCGGTGCAGTACCGCGAGCAGCGTGACGAGCCTCAAGAGCCTCAGCGGACGGAGCACTGGGAGAACGACGATGAGCAGTTCGTACAGGTGGCGGACGAACCACCGTCCTCGCGGCCGAGCCAGGACCAGACTCACGACGTAATCGACCACGAACATCGCCCAGACGACGTTCATTATCCAATCGGTCACGGTCGATTCTGGTCCTGCGAAGTCACCGATGACCGAGCACGCATAGGCGACGAGAAACAGCAGGGCCGCGCCAGCGAGGGGCCATTCAGTAAGAAGTTTCCACCGGGCCAAAGTCATGCGGCGACTTTACCGAGTCCGCCGCATCCGATCGACGCGTCCCACTTTCGCGTCTGGCCTCTTGCGTCCGTGCCCACATATCGAAGGTCATCCCTGAATTAGCGTGGCGTCGGGAGAGGTGCCCAAAACAAAACCCCCGAAATCACGAAGATTCCGGGGGTTTTTCTGTGAGCGATACTGGGATCGAACCAGCATTTGACGCCTCGTGTTCGCCCCCGTGATTTGGCGTTTCCAGTATATAAACACTGGGCTCGGCTGCCATTCTGATAGTGTCATTAGTAGTCACAAGTACACATTAATCAGCTTGAGATGTCCCACGATGTCCCACGGAGAGGCCTTAGGGCGATGGCAACCACGAAACGAAAGCGGCGCGAGACGTTCGGCCAACTCGACAAACTTCCCTCTGGTCGAATCAGGGCGCGATACACCGCCCCGGATGGCCAACGTCACTCCGCCCCTCGGACATTCGACAATCTCGGCGACGCGCGCGGATGGCTCGCCGCTCGACAAACCGACATGGCCCGGGGCGAGTGGCAGCCGCCAAGCGTTCTCGCCGCAGAACAGGCCGAACGGAACCAGACGCTGCAGACGTTCGCCGCAACGTGGCTGGCATCCCGAACCAACGCGAAGGGCGACCAACTGAGCCCGCGAACCCTCGAAGAATACCGCCGCCTATTGCGTGGTCCGCTCGCTACCCTCACGGCGCTCCCCCTCGCAAGCCTGACACCAGCCGTCGTCCGGCGGTGGCGCGCCGAGCAGATGGAGACCGGCCACAAAACGCAGACCTCTCGCGCCTATGGCTTGCTCTCGAGCATCCTTGCCACGGCGGTTGGCGACGGCATCCTCGCGACCAGCCCGTGCACGATCCGAGGCGGTCAGAGCACGCACACCGGCCGCAAGGTCGTGCCACCCACTGACGCCGAGCTCGAGACGATACTCGAGAGCATCGCACCCCGCTTCCGCGCTCTCGTGCTCGTCGCCGCGGTCGGGGGTCTCCGATACGGCGAGGCGACTGCCCTGCGCGCCCGCGATGTCACTGTCGAACGTGACGAGTCCGGCGCGGTCGTCGCCGTTCGGCTCGACGTTTCCCGCGGGGTGGTCGCCACCGCCGCGGGCTTCGTCGTCCGCAAACCGAAAAGCGAGGCAGGCATCCGCCGAGTTGCGATATTCGGCGACGACGCCGAGGTCATCGCGCAGCACGTCCGCACCCTCATCGGCGACGCTCTGCTCTTCCCGTCTCGCGATGGTGTCGGGTTCCTCGCGCAGTCAACCTTCACGCGATATTGGTACCCCGCTCGGATGGTCGCTGGTCGCGCCGACATGCCCTTTCACGCCCTCCGCCACTACGCGGGTACTCGTTACGCGCAGACAGGCGCCACGGTGCGCGAGACGATGGCGAGACTCGGGCACGCGTCATTGGGCGCCGCGCTGAGATACCAACACTCTGGCAGTCGAGACGACGAGCTGGCGGCTCGGATGAGTCGCCGCAACACCTCAGCCTGACTCCCGCTCGATAGTCTGCTGACTGTCCCGACAGTGCAAACAGCGTTTGCAAAAATGCTGATCAGCGCGATGTTATTTTGGTTGGTAGAGCGCACGCATGATATGCTCTGACCAATCAACGGTTTGCGTGGCCTCCCGGATAGTTGCCTAGAGGTCAGGGCAAACGGCGCATAACGGCACGCGCAGAACCCGGTTGTTCAATGCCTTCACACGGATCACACCGCGACTTTCTCGAGCGCGCAGGTGGTCTCAAACGAAGGGACAACCGGTGCCTCTCACCGACCCAAAACTCAGCATCTGCGAGTGCGCAGAGCATCAAGGCACCAGCGAGCTAACGATTCGCCGGTGGATAGCCAAGGGTCTACTTCCAGCGGAGCGCCTAGGTCCAAAACTGATCCGAGTCCGGCTGTCGGACCTCGAGGCGATGGGCAAGCCAATCGGCGGCGATGTCGCGTGAGCGGGCGCGGGCCAGTTTGGCCGACGCGGCGCCAGAAATCGTCGCAGAGGCGACGCAACCGGCGTCGAGTTGCCGCGGCAGCCGCCCGACGGGCGAGGAGCAGCCGATGACGTGGACCAAGCTCTCGGATGATTTCCCCGACGACTGCGAGGTGCTCTCCGATGCTGCGTTCCGCCTGCATGTGGAGGGGCTTGTCTGGTCGAACCGGAAGCTGCTCAATTGCCGCATTCCGATGGGCGACATGCGCCGTTTCGCCAAACACCCCGAGGCCGTCGCAGAGCTCCTCCGGGTCGGCTGGTGGGAGACAGCGGACGGCGACTACGTGATCGCTCACCATGCCGTTTACCAACGCGACAGGGACGCCGTGGTGAGGCAGCAGGCGGCGAATGCCAAGAACGGGGCCAAGGGTGGCCGCACGGCCGGACCGCCCCGCGAGCTCCCCTCTCGGACCGCTGCTCCCAAGCCCTCTACCGAATCCATTGCGGGAAGCGAATCGCTAAACGAATCGCTAAACGAATCGACAAGCGAAAGGGACAGGCCAGGACTGGCAGGGACTATAAGAACTATTGGAAACGAAGAATCGCAAAGTTTCCCCGCTGACTCTCTGAGTTCCGACCAGACAGGGCCTGAATCGTCTTCGCCCCCTCTGGCACCCCCAGACGTGGGTTCCCGTGAGTCTGTGCAGTACGACACTGTCCGTGAGGGCGGCCTTGTCCGTCGTGTGCGGAGGGCGAGCTGATGGGGGCCGCGCCGTCGTGGCCGACGAGGGAACCGGGTCGCGGTTACCGATGGCTTTCGGATTTGACGGCAGAGACACCCGCGCTGACCTGTCCGGAGCATCACGAGCCCACGGACTCATTGGGCGTGTGCCCGTCTTGCGTATCTGAGTCGCGGGCGCGGTTGGGGGCCGATCCGCTGGAATGGCAGGAGTGCCCGGTGTGCGGTTTCCCCGTGCATCCGGCGGCTGAAGCGGGCGGGTTCGATTGTTGCCCGTCGTGTGAGGTGTCGCGGTGACTGATCCGAATGCGCTTCAGGCCGCCGCTGGGGACGTGGCGCGTCTCTACGGCAGGGAGCTGGCAGCCGCCGCTCGGTGTCTCGCCGAGGCCTGCGGCGGCGACGAACGCACGTTCGCGAATATTTGGTCAGGAATCGGCGAATTGTGCCGCGCAGGGATTTTCGACTTCGTCGCGGCTGAATCGGCCGAGTCGTCCACCACGGCGCCAACGGGTGCCACGAATCAAGGAGATAGCAATGACATTGAGCACTGATGAATTGTCCGCCAAGGCGCGTCTGGCCGCGATGGAGGCCGCCGCTATCGCTGGGCAGCAGGTCGAGCCTGCTGCCCTCGCAGAGGCACGTGAACGGGTCACGCTGGCCGCTCTGTGGGCGAAGGGTCGCGAGCAGCGCGCACGCGAGAGGCAAAGCGCCGCCGATCTGGTGCGACAGGGCGAAGCCAAGGCGGAAGTGGCTGCACTGTTCGCGGAGCATTCGGAGGACTCGCTGCGGGCGTACGATTCCGCCGTTGCGGCCCTCGAAAATTTGGTGGGCGTGATCGACGGCGAAAACGCCCGAATCGACACCGCGGCGGCAATTCTCCGCACAGCAGGTGTGCCGCGCTCAAACTGGGACCGGTCACAGCAGGAAGGCTTCGATAGCGCGAACTTTGTTCAGGAAGAGCAAGGCGGGTCAGCGACGAGCGTCATCGTGGATGGGGTCGGCCACGGGCGCGAGATTGCAGCATCGTGGGTTGCCGCTGCGGTTTGCGCCGTCGCGGCTGCGAATCGCGGTCTGCCATTTCCCTACGGCGGCAATCTGGAAAACGCGACCCGCCACGACGTGCCCGCCGCCATCAAGAACAGAGACGCGACGTGATGCAACATTCGGTTCTCGCGCGCGAGGCACGTCGTGGCAGTTTCTGAGGAGTCAGGGGCGACGTTGCTCGAGCTTGTTCGACAGGGACGGTCGTGCAATTCGATTGCGCGTCAGCTCGGGCTGAGCCCGTCAACGGTGAGCAGGCGTGCCCGTCAAGCTGGGCTGACGTTCGACCGTCAGCAGACCGCGAGAGCAGTTGCGGCGGCTTCGGTTGACGCTGCGGACAGGCGCGAGCAGATCAGCGACGGCCTGCTCTCAGACCTCAGTCACGCACGAATGGTGCGCCTCGCTGAGGCGGAGGATGCGCGGCAATTCCAGCAGGTCGCCAGCGGCATCGCGGCCCTGAGCCGGGCGTACCGGGATTTGCAGGGTCTCGGCGGCCCGCCCGGCGGAGGAGAGGAGGCAGCGAAGGAAGGTCTGAAAGTGTTCTTCGAGTTGACTCGAAGTATCGCGGCAGGGCAACGCGGGGCGACTGTCGCCGGTGCGGTCGTGGTTTCCGACGGAGGCTGAGCCGAAAGCAAGACGATGCGCGCCGCTGTTCGGGGGCCTGTACGCCCGGCTAACGGCTCGGGTCCTCGATTCGGCCTGCTGGTCGCGGAGGGACGGGAACAGTTGCAGTCACGCCGTGCACGGTGCATCCACCACTGATTCAGGCGTGCTCCGCCGCAGAGGATGAGAGCATGAGGGATGACCAAGCACCGGGCACCGGGTCCAGAGTCCCCCGTCGAGGTCGCAGCGATGCTCGAGCAGGCGGACGCCGAGCTCGCCAGAGTGCCGCACCTCGGGATGACCACGGAACAGGCCGCCAACCTCGCGAGTTACACCCGGTGGCTATTCGGTGTGCCGACTACCGCTCCGCCGACATCGCCACGGAGCGGTTGAGCGAGTCTGCTGGTCCCCTAGCTCGCCGAGCTAGTTGTCTATGCAGAGAAAATAGGAAACGGACCCTGTCGGGTACTGAGCGCATTCCTGATCCTTGGCAGCTTGCTTCGCCGCGTTTTGCCCGTTCACGAGGACCACGATGATGATGACGAGCGCAATGAGAACCGCTGCGCCGAGGGCGAATAGTCCAATGGTCGTTTTTTTCATAGTCAGTCTTTCAGTTGAGGTGTCTTCGGCGCACCATTCAGGCTGCGTTCTGCGAGCGCTCTCCCACGTATACCCCACGAGGGCTCTCCCTTAAAGACGAAACCCCCGGCTGACCGGGGGTTTCTCTTGTGAGCGATACTGGGATCGAACCAGCGACCTCTTCCGTGTCAGGGAAGCGCGCTACCGCTGCGCCAATCGCTCAAACTTGTGTGAAGTTATCTTTGCCCTTCGAGGTGGCGACGGGATTTGAACCCGTGTGGACGGCTTTGCAGGCCGCTGCCTCGCCTCTCGGCCACGCCACCGTGCATGACACTTTCGAGTCACATACAGTGAAAACTACTTCACTCGAGCGGATGACGAGATTCGAACTCGCGACCCTCACCTTGGCAAGGTGATGCGCTACCACTGCGCCACATCCGCACTGCTCGCATTTCTGCGTGCGTCCATGACTCTAGCCGATGCCCGGGGTCTCGCCAAACCGTGTGACGGAACGGCGTGGCGTCGTGAACGGTCGCCGGATATGGCAGGATTGGCGAGTCAGGGCGATTGGCGCAGTTGGTAGCGCGCTTCGTTCACACCGAAGAGGTCATCGGTTCGAGTCCGGTATCGCCCACAATATTTCCTGGCCGCGCAGTAGCGCCTGGCAGCCCGAACCTGCCACGCTCTGGTGCAGTGATCGGCTGCGCTCCACTGAACTGGGTGAGCACGCCCGGGGAGAACAGCACCGAATCCGGCGCCCGATCCGCGATCCCCGGCAGTCCCGCCGCCGCAAGCAGAGCGTCGTCGAGTTCGATCAGCTCCGCCGTCAACAGCGGCCAGGCGCCGTGTCGATTCGCCTGCACCGCGGTCTTCCCGCCCCGCCCGACGAACAGCCGCCAGCGCGCGGTCAAGAAGTCGGCGAGGGGGTCATCCACCACCGGCACTCCGGACACCCGACTCACGATTCTCGTAGTCGGGCCGCCGCCGCCGATCCGCTTGCTCGCGTACCGATACTCCGTCCCCTCGCTTCCGAAGTCCGCGGATGCCCAGAAGTACGGGAGCCCGAAGACAGCGCGGGCAGCCACGACGGCGGCGAGCCGTGATGCTTCGAGCGAGGCGAAGACCACGCCGCGGCGACCGAACTCGTCCACTCCGTAGAGACGCACGTTCACCTCGGTGAAGGTGCCGAAGTAGGGAACGGCCGGCCCCCCGAAGAACGCGGAACCGATCATCCGGAACGGAATGAGCCCGACCCAGGAGCTGCCGTCGAAGATGTCGGGAACGATCCCGGGCGGCAGGAGCGGCGCGACGACCGAGGCATCCACTCTCCAGTGCAGGAAGGTGAGGTCGGCCCAGAACTGCTGGAGCACCGGGCGCCCTGGAAGAATCGGCGCTGTCTGCGAGATCGACTCCACGAGTGCCAGCTTATGCTTGCCCCATGTCGAGTCTTGCCAGTCGCCTCATGCCCGCCGTCATGACTCTGCGGGGATCGAAGCGGGTGTTCTCCTCTGCCGATGCCATGAAGCGCAAACTGGCCCGTCAGGCCGCCGGACGAGCGCCGAATTCTCGCCCCCCGGCCCGGCTGGCGAAGACCGTCGACATCCGCGAGCTCAGCATCGACGGCTGGACCGTCTACGAGATCACCCCGAAGGGAAAGACGCCTCCGCGCCGCGCGCTCTACCTCCACGGCGGATGCTACGTGTTCGAGATCGCCCTGCAGCACTGGCTGTTCGTGGCCAGGCTCGCCGTGGAGACCGACACCCGGTTCCTCGTGCCGATCTATCCGCTCGCCCCCGCGGAGACCGCCGACACGATAGTGCCGAAGGCCACGGCTCTCGCGAGCTCCCTCATCGACGAGGTCGGCGCGCGAAACACCAGCATTCTCGGCGACTCGGCCGGAGGGGGGATGGCCCTTGCGGTGGCGATGCAACTCCGCGACCGGGGTATCGAGGCCCCGCACAGCACGGTGCTCGTCTCGCCCTGGCTCGACATCACCGGCACCGATCCGCAGCTCGCCGTCATTGCGCCCCACGACCCATGGCTCGCCGTTCCCGGATCGCATTTCGCCGGAGGGGTGTACCGCGGGCCGCTCGCCGAGACGGATGCCCGGGTCAGCCCGATCTACGGCGACCTCAGCGGGCTCGGCTCCCTCACGATGTTCAGCGGCACCCGGGACATCCTCAATGCGGATGCCACGAGGTTCCTGTCCCTCGCAGAGGCCGCCGGGCTCAGCGTCGACTACCACGAGGTGCCGGGGATGATCCACGTGTTCCCGATCCTGCCGATCCCCGAGGGCACCGCAGCCCGGGCCGTCGTCGCCCGGTCGATGGTCGACTAGAGAGCTAGATCTCCGGCGAAGAATCGGCGCGGTTCCCAGACGGCCACCGGCGAGAGAGCCAGCCCAGGAGGGTGCCCACCGCTCCCCCGCCGACCACAGCCAACAGCACGATCGACAGCTGACCAAAGGCAAGCTCGGGCTGGCCCGTGTAGATGTAGCCGATATGAGCGCCGAATGCGCCGAGCAGCATTGTGCTGATCGCGGCGCCGAGCGCGAGTGCCGTGGCGGGCCAGCCGCTCATCCGTTGCGGAAGGACGCCGGTGACGGCTCCGACGATCACCCCGATGACGGCGGCGAGAGGGGCCGTGACGAACGCACAAGCCGGCACCACTGCCGCGATCCCAGCCAGGAGGCCAACGACGATCGCCGAGGGCGTCGTACGGCCGAACCGAATCCGTTCGACGAGGGACGCGGCCACGGCAGCAAGCGCGGGCATCACGAGCGCGCTGACCGCGATCACCGGCACCATGTCGTCGGCGGCGAGTTCGAGCCCGACCACCCAGCCCACTCCGGCGATCCAGGCCAGGATCGCGGGAATGAGCACCCGCCATCCTCTGGTCTTGGGGGGCAGCGCGATCCGTCCACGCCCGCGAGTCAGTGCCGTGCCGAGAGCAACGGCCCCGCCACCGACAAGGGTGGGCACACCTCCCCCCAGGTCGATCACTCCGAGCTGGGTTCCGAAGGGGTCGAATGTCGTGGCGAACACCGTCCACGCCAGGGGCAGGAAGACGAGTGCAGTGGAGGCGGCGGCCAGTCCGAGCCTGCGAGTTGTGGAATGCGAGCGCAAAAGCGAGGTCGACAGGGTCGCGAAGAGCGCCCCCAGCGCCGCGAGTGGCCCGATCAGGAGGAGCGGGAGTACCAGCAGCTGCAGGAAGCAGGCCAGGGCGACGATCGCACCGCCGACGCCGGCGATCAGCACGGTGCCAGCCCAATCCGCCGAAGCGAAACGATTCTCGACCACGGCGAGAAGAGCGGTCACGGCGAGGATCGACACGATGGCCAGCGCGCTGAAGCCCAGGCTCACAGCATCCATTCGACGCCTTTCGCATCGGGCGCCCCGGTGGCGTCGTCGCAGCCAAGACTAGGGGCAGTAAACGCCAGGGGCAGTAAACACCAGGGGCAGCGAACACCAACCGAAGTGACCACCAAGGGCAGCCAAGACCGGGCACAGCCGGCGACACGGGCGCACCGATCTACGGGCAGACGGAAACAGGGCGCCGTCCCGAAGGACGACGCCCTGCTGCCTCGCTACTTCGACCGGGTTAGACCGTCTCGAGGGCGTAGCCCTCTTCACCGTGGACGATGGTGTCGACGCCGGCGACCTCATCTTCGTTGGTGATGCGGAAGCCCATGGTCCTCTGAATGACCGTGCCAATGATCCAGGCGAGTCCGAAGGAGTAGATCCCGATTCCGAAACCGGCCAGAGCCTGAACGCCGAGCTGCTTGAAGCTGCCGGTGTCGATGAGGCCGATGCCGCTGCCGAATATGCCGATGTAGAGCGTGCCGAGCAGTCCACCGACGAGGTGGATGCCCACGACATCGAGCGAGTCGTCGAAGCCGAGCTTGAACTTCAGGTCGATCGCGAGGGCACAGACGGCGCCAGCGAGGATGCCGAGCACGATCGCCCATCCGGGGGTGAGGATGTTACAGGCCGGGGTGATCGCGACGAGTCCGGCGACCGCACCGGAGGCGGCACCGATCGAGGTGGGCTTACCGTCCTTGACCCGCTCGACGATCAGCCAGCCGAGGATAGCGGCGGCGGGGGCGGCGAGGGTGTTGATCCAGGCGATCGCAGCGACGCCGTCGACAGCGGCCTCGGAGCCGGCGTTGAAGCCGAACCAGCCGAACCACAGCAGCGCGGCACCGAGCAGCGTCAGCGGCACGTTGTGGGGCTTGGACATGCCCTTCTGGAATCCGACGCGCTTGCCGAGTACGAGTGCGAGTGCGAGACCCGCGGCACCGGCGTTGATGTGCACCGCGGTACCGCCGGCGAAGTCGTTGACTCCGAGGACGTGCGGCGCCCAGCCGTCGGTGAGGTTGAACACCCAGTAGGCGACCGGGAAGTAGACCAGGGTGGCCCAGACTCCGGCGAAGACCATCCACGGGCCGAACTTCGCACGGTCGGCGATGGCTCCGGAGATCAGGGCGACGGTGATGATGGCGAACGTGGCCTGGAAGCCGGCGAAGGCGAGCCCCGGAAGGTCTCCCGTCATGGCGCCGTCCTTGCCGATGCCCACCAGCTTGCCGAGTCCGAAGAGGCCAGAGGGGTTTCCGAGCCAGCCGCTGATGAGCGGCGGGCCGAAGGAGAGGCCGTAGCCGTAGAGCACCCACAGCACGCCGATGAGGCCCATGGCGCCGAAGCTCATCATCATCATGCTGATGACGCTCTTCGCGCGCACCATCCCTCCGTAGAAGAACGCGACCCCGGGGGTCATGATGAGCACGAGAGCCGCTGCTACGAGAAGCCAGAGCGAGTTCAGGTTGGATGTTATGCCGTCAGTCGTGGCATTTGTAAGGACCGACAATGCGACCATGGGTGGGGTTGCCTCTCTCTATTACCGAAGGACTCCCGCGTGGCATTTCGCAGAATGCCTGGAATCAGGCTGCGATTCGGGATCCGCCTCGGGGATGGGGCAAGTTTGGTGGGCCGATATTTCCACGAGCGTGTCACTGTGTTTCTCCGTTGTTACGCACCGAGCGTCAATGTAAACATCGTGTTTCCGAAGCCTTACCGCCGGGATGGAACGGGGAGAGCCGCCGTCGCGACCCTCTCTCGTAGACTTCTGGGAATCCGATCGGGGGCACGATGACTTTTCTCCGGAGCGAGCGCTACGCCGCCTTCCTGCTGCTCGGTGCCGCGGTTCTCGGTGTGATCCTGGCCAATTCGGCGCTCGGACCCGCCCTGCAGGGCGTGCGGGACCTGCATCTGCCCGTGCCGTGGCTCGGCCTGGATCTCTCCGTCGGTCACTGGGTCACCGACGGCCTGCTCGCCGTCTTCTTCTTTCTCGCAGCAATCGAACTCAAGCATGAACTCGCGCACGGGGAGCTCGACAGCGCGGGCAAGGCCCTGGTTCCCACCATCGCCGCGGTGGGAGGGGTCATCGTGCCGGCGGCGATGTTCCTCGTCATGGTTCCGGACCGCGAACTCTCCCACGGCTGGCCCATCCCCACCGCGACGGACATCGCCTTCGCGCTCGGAGCACTGGCCCTCGTGGGCCGCGCGCTTCCCTCCCGCGTCCGCGCCCTGCTGCTGGCTCTCGCCGTGATCGACGACCTGATCGCGATCCTGATCATCGCGTTCTTCTTCACCGACGACCTCCGGCCGCTGCCGCTGATCGCCGCCGTTCCGGTGATCCTGGTCTTCGGCTGGCTGAGCAGGCGGGTGCGATCGGCACCGATCGTCGCCGTGCTGATCGCGCTGGGAATCGCGGCCTGGGTGCTGGTGTATCTCTCGGGAATCCACGCCACTATCGCCGGGGTCGCTCTCGGACTCGTCATGGCGGGCAAGAGCGCCGCCCGCACCCGGCACGCGCTCGAGCCGTGGAGCAATGGGATCATCCTGCCGGTGTTCGCCTTCGTCGCCGCGCTCGTCGTGCTTCCCGCGGTGGGCATCGGCGAACTCAGCCCGGTGTTCTGGGCCATCCTCGTCGCGCTGCCGATCGGCAAGCTCGTCGGCATCACCGCCGGGGCCCTCGTGGCCAACCGGCTTGCCGCCGCGCGTCACCGCGTGCCCTTTGGCGACATCACCGCAGTGGCCGGCCTCGGTGGCATCGGCTTCACGGTGTCGCTGCTCATGAACGAACTCGCCTACGCGAAGCAACCGGATGTCGTCGTGGAGGGCACCCTCGCCGTGCTCATCGCCTCCGTTCTCGCGGCGGTCATCGGCGTCGTTCTCACCGCGATCCGCGCGCGGCACTACCGCTCGGTCGACGCGGCCTGACCGGCGACACCCGACGGGGAGGACCGCCGGATCAGACCTGACCCGCGGTCAGGGCGATGAGGCGCGACGCGGCACGAAGATACTTCTTGCGGTATCCACCCGAGAGCATGTCTTCGTCGAAGACCTGGTCGATGGGGGTGCCCGTCGCGAGAATGCGCACCTGGGCGTCATAGAGACGGTCGACGAAGGCGACGAGTCGCAGGGCATCGGTCTGATTGGAGAGCGGATGCACATCGGTCAGCGCGATCGCATCCACACCGTCCACCATGCGCACGTATCGCGACGGATGCCCCGTGGAAAGCAGCCGGATCACGGTGTCGAAACCGTCCACCGTCACCACCCCGGACAGCTGGTCGAGTGCCGCCCCGAAGTCGGAGACGGAAGTCGTGGTCGCGTGGCCCTCCATGTCGCGGCGGCGGTAGTCGAGCCCGTCGATGCGCAGGGTCGTGAAACGCGCGGCAAGCGCATCGATCTCCCGAAGGAAGTCCTGAGCGGCGAACCGACCCTCGCCCAGAGCGTTGGGAGGGGTGTTCGAGGTCGCGGCGATGCGGGATCCGGAGGCGACGAGTTCCGAGAGCAGCCGCGACATCAGCCGGGTATCCCCAGGGTCGTCGAGCTCGAACTCGTCGATGCAGACGAGGGTCGCGCCCTTCAGCTGCGCGACAGCGCCGGCATAGCCGAGGGCCCCCACCAGCGCGGTGTACTCGATGAAGGTGCCGAAGTATTTGCGACCCGGGGCGAGGTGCCAGAGTGCCGCGAGAAGGTGGGTCTTGCCGACACCGAATCCGCCGTCGAGGTACACCCCGGGCAATTCGACCGGAGCCTTGCGCCGCGAGAAGAGACCGCCGCCGCCCTTGGAGGAGAATACGTGGGCGAAGTTCCTGATCGCCGCGACGGCTCCTCCCTGCGACGGATAGTCCCGGTCGGGCCGGTAGGAATCGAGCGTCGCCGTCTCGAACTGCCGCGGCGGGACGAGGTGCTGCACCATCTCCGCGGCCGTGATCGAAGAATCGCGGTCCACGAGGCTGCCTCGGGATATCACCTGTTCGGCGGTCACGTGTCGAAAGGCCCTTACGCTTGCGGAGGAGATGTGTCGAAGTCTTACGGAAACGACATGTCGTTCAGGTCGAGTGCGTAGATTCGATAACGGTCAGTTACGAGCCTAGCTCCCTGTCCACAGGCAAATCGCCGCCCCCAGAGGGCGCAAACCGGAGGTATCAGATGACCGTCGCGGTCGACCCATCACCCACGTTCACGGAGTTCGCTCATCCCGGTAGTTTGGTCAGCACCGACTGGCTTCGCGCCAACCTCGGCACGCCGGGCCTCGTCGTCGTCGAATCGGATGAAGACGTGCTGTTGTATGAGACCGGGCACATCCCCGGCTCGGTCAAGATCGACTGGCACACCGACCTGAACGATCCGGTCGAACGCGACTACATCGATGGGGCTCGATTTGCCGCTCTCGTCGGTTCCAAGGGCATCGCCCGTGACAGCACCGTCGTGATCTACGGCGACAAGAACAACTGGTGGGCGGCCTACGCCCTCTGGGTGTTCTCCCTGTTCGGCCACGAAGACGTTCGGCTGCTCGACGGCGGTCGCGCCAAATGGGAGGCCGAGGGCGGGGAGTACGTCACCGAGACCTCGACTCCGACCGCGGTCGACTATCCCGTCGTACAACGGGACGACTCGGTCATCCGCGCCTACAAGGACGATGTCCTCGCCCACTTGGGCAACCCGCTCATCGACGTGCGTTCACCCGAGGAGTTCAGCGGCGAGCGCACCACCGCCCCCGCTTACCCGGAAGAGGGAGCCCTTCGCGCCGGCCACATCCCGAGCGCCCAGAATGTGCCGTGGGGCAAGGCCGTCGCAGAGGACGGCACGTTCCGCGCCCTGCCGGAGCTCGACGCGATCTATCGCACCGGCGCCGGTCTGGCCGACGGCGACGACGTGATCGCGTATTGCCGCATCGGCGAACGCTCCGCCCACACCTGGTTCGTGCTCACCCACCTCCTCGGCTTCGAGGGAGTGCGCAACTACGACGGATCGTGGACGGAATGGGGATCCGCGGTTCGGGTACCGATCGTCAGGGGCTCCGAGCCCGGACCGGTGCCCATCCGCTGACGGTCAGCGGCACGCGCGCGGATGGAATACTGGAGTCCTATGACCTCCAGCGCACTTCCCGAGTCCCTCGCCCAGATCCGCGAGGATTTCCTCGAGCTCGACCAGTCCGATCGGCTCATCCTGTTGCTCGAATTCGCCAACGAACTGCCCGAGTTGCCTCCGCGATACGCCGACCATCCCGACCTGCTCGAGCGGGTCGTGGAGTGCCAGTCCCCCGTCTTCATCTTCGTGGAGGTGGACGACGACGGGATCGTGCATCTGCACGCGACCGCGCCGAAAGAGGCTCCGACGACCCGGGGATTCGCATCCATCCTCGCCCAGGGGCTCTCGGGACTCACCGCCCAGCAGGTGCTGGATGTGCCCGACGACTTTCCCCACACCATCGGACTCACCGAGGCCGTCAGCCTTCTGCGTATCCGCGGGATGACCGCGATGCTCGCCCGCACTAAGCGCCAGGTGCGCGAGAGGCTCCCCGCGTGATCGTGAGACGGGTGTTCCCCGAGACCGGCCCGGCGATCGAAGTCGAATCGACGGAGGCGCGGGAACAGCTCGGCGAGCTGTATGCCCTCGCCGGAACCGACATCCTGCGCATCAACCTCGTCGCGAGCGTGAGCGGCAGTGCCGCCGGCGGCGACGCTACCTCCGAGACTCTCACCAATCGCGCCGATCGCAAGATCCTCGGAGTAATCCGTCGCGACAGCGATGTGGTGCTGGTGGGGGCCGCAAGCGTTCGGGCCGAAGGCTACCAACTACCGCGTACCGCGCCTCTCGCCATCGTCACGAGCACGGGGGATCTCGGGGGGCACCGGCTCACCGTGCACCCCGACCGGTTCATTCCCTTCGTGCTGTGTCCGGCCGCGGTCGCCGAGGTGGCCAAGACCGCACTCCCTTCTGCGGAGATCGTCGTCGTGCCGGATGCCGCTGGCCGTATGTCCGCCGTCGACATCGTGTCTGCCCTCCGTCTGCGCGGGCTGCGTCGGATCGTCTGCGAGGGCGGTCCGTCCCTCGCGGCACAGATGCTCGAGGCTGGTCTCGTCGACGAGCTCTGCCTGTCCACGAGTCCCATCGTCGGCGGAGTGTCGCTCCCCCTGTTGGGAAGCTCCCCCATCGCCGCCCACCGGCTGGAGCTCGCGCAGCTGCTCGTCGATGACACCAGCACGCTCTACGCCCGCTGGCGGGTGTTGGACTGAGGGTTCGCGCTACAGCGGCGCAGTGCGCAGCCAGTGCGCGATCGCGTCATTCCAGCGCGCGCGGTCGAAGTTCCACAGCTTCGTATGGCCGGCGACGGTGAACCGCTCGTAAGTCACGATGTCTGGGCGGGCGGCCGCCAGGGCGAGCGAAGCCGTCGATGGGATGAATCCGTCGTCATCGCTGTGCATGAGCAGGATGGGCACGTGCAGGTCGGCGGAGCGACGGACGAAGTCGAGCCGGGGCAGGTCGATGGGCACGTGCTGACCGGTGAGCCGCCCCGCCCATTTCAGGCCGAGCAGCGCGATCACCGCCGTGCGAATCGGGTTCGGCAGTCCGAGCAGCTCGCCCCGGAAGCGCAGGGCAGTGACCCAGTCGATCACCGGCGAGTCAAGCACGATGCCCCGCACGACCTCCGCGAGCTCGGAACGGGTGACGGTCTGCAGCACCGTCGCCCCTCCCATCGATCAGCCCATGAGCACGACATCCGTTGCGCCGTGATCGATCGCGTACCGGAGAGCAGCGTCCACGTCGTGCCACTCCGTGTCACCGAGGCCGTAACGTCCGTCCAGGCTCGCCGGGGCATCCTCGTCATTGCGGTAGGAGACCAGCAGCGAGGTGTAGCCCGCCGCCCGGAACACCGGCACGGCCCTCAGGGTCTCCTCGCGCCGTACCGCCCGGCCGTGAACCTCGATCACCCACCGTGTGCTCGGCTCCTCGGCGGGCACGAGCCAGGCCGGAGCCGGCCCGAGTTCGGTGGGGATCTCCACATCCTGGAAGGGAAAGCCGAGGTCGGCCGGGCCGGTGTAGAACCACCCGCTGAACCGGCCACGACGCGCGTGGGACAGGTCTCCCCGGTCCACCGCGAGCAGTCGGCGCACCACGGTCTCCGAGGTCTCAGCGACGATGTCCCCGACCCGCGCGTGGCCTCCCCCGTCGGCGAAGAAGAGGCTGTACTCACCCGGAAGGCGGGAATCCGCGGTCGACGACAGCGTGATCAGGTCTCCGGCCCCATCGACCGAGAGGATGCGCGTGTCCTCCGGTCTGCGCTTCGGAGGAGTGACCACGGTGCGGGCAACCAGGAGCGTCACGCCGGCCACCGTCACTGCCGCGATCGACGCTACGGCGCCGAGAGAGGCGACGACGACGACACCCCACGGAAATGCTTTGACGGCGTGCCTTCGGGAATCTGCCACAGGGGAACTTTAGTCTTCACTCGTGCCCGAAAACGCCGCAGGTCAAACGGAGCCGGCCGCGTTCCGCGCCGCGCTCGATGCAGTCCGGCGGGCTTCGCTCCGCTCGGAGCTCGTTCTCACCGAGATTCCCTCCCCCGGAGGGGATCTCGCGCCCTACAGTGTCGCACTCGCCGCGGATGTCACCCCGGCCCGGCACAACTCGGACTCCGATCTCGGCACCGGCCGATTCATCCTCCTCTACGACCCCTCCGCACCCGAGGCCTGGGGCGGGGTATTCCGGGTGGTCTGCTACGCGCAGGCTCCGCTCGAGAGCGACATCGGTCTCGATCCCTTCCTCGCGGACGTCACCTGGTCCTGGCTCGTCGATGCGCTCGAAGCACGCGGCGCGCAGTACACGGCCGAGTCGGGAACGGCCACCCGCATCATTTCCACCGGCTTCGGCGAACTCGCCGCGCAGGGGGACGGGGCGCAAATCGAGCTTCGAGCGTCCTGGACTCCCCTCGATGCCCACGACATCACCTCACATGTGGAAGGCTGGGGGGAATTGCTGTGCATGCTGGCGGGACTGCCGCCGGCTGTCGAAGGAGTGAGTGTGCTAGCGGCCCGCAGAGATCGGACGTGAGCGACACCGGAAGAGAACCGGTGTTTCTCGACGGTACGGAGTTTCAGGGCCGCGCCGAAGCGCCCGTGAGCGCCCCCGAGGCGGAGTCTCCCATCGAATCCGAGCCTGAAAATCGGATCGAACCCGAGCAGGCTCCCCACGTCGAAGTGCATGTCATCGAGACGCGCGAGGAGTACCTCGAGGCCGTCGCCGCCATAGTGGCGGGCCACGGTCCGATCGCCATCGACGCCGAGCGGGCCTCAGGCTTCCGGTACTCCCAGCGGGCGTACCTCATCCAGATCTTCCGCCGCGGTTCCGGCGTCTTCCTCTTCGACCCGCCGGCCATCGGGTCTTTTGCGGAACTCGACGCCGCCATCCGTGACGAGGAATGGATCCTGCACGCCGCGAGTCAGGACCTCGCCTGCCTGCGCGAGGTGGGGCTCGACCCCACCCGCATCTTCGACACCGAGCTCGGTGCACGGCTCGCCGGCCTTCCCCGGGTCGGGCTCGGCACGGTGGTCGAAGACCTCCTCGGCATCCACCTGGCCAAGGAACACTCGGCGGCGGACTGGTCGACACGGCCGCTGCCCCAGTCCTGGCTGGTCTACGCGGCGCTCGATGTCGAGTTGCTCCCTGACCTCAGGGACGCGATGGCCACCCTCCTCGAGAACGGCGGCAAATCCGAGATCGCCGAGCAGGAATTCGCCGCCGTGCTCGCCCGCGAAGCGAAGGTCGTCACCGGTGACGCCTGGCGCCGCCTCTCCGGGCTGCACACGGTTCGCGGGGCGCGAAACCTCGCCGTCGCCCGCGAACTCTGGGAGGCCCGCGACGCCTTCGCCCGCGAGATCGACACGGCCCCCGGACGACTCGTTCCGGATGCGTCGCTCGTCGCCGCCGCGAAAGCGATGCCGGATTCCCGCCACGGTCTCGCCTCCCTGCGCGAGTTCAACGGTCGCGCGAGCCGCTCGGAGCTTCCGCGCTGGTGGGCCGCGATCGAAGCGGGACGGGCCACTGAAGATCTGCCCGCGCTCCGGGTCGCGAGCGAGGCGATGCCGCCTCCACGGGTGTGGAGCGACCGCAACCCGGTGGCCGACAAGCGGTTGAAGGCGGCTCGCGCCGCGATCGCCGTGGTCTCGGCCGAGGTCGACATCCCGGTGGAGAATCTGCTGACTCCGGAGTTGCTCCGACGTCTCTCCTGGACTCCTCCCGAGCCGCTCGACCTCGAAAGCATCGGATCAGCCCTGGATGGCTTGGGCGCGCGGCCCTGGCAGGTTGACGCTATCGCACAGGTGATCCTCGATGCCTTTGTCGATGCCAGCCAAACGAACGAACCGGGCGTCGAGGCCGATTCGTAGGAACAGTCAAACGATTCTCGACGCGTTTTTCGCCGGTTTAGGCTCGTTGATGTTACCTATGAGCGAAAAGAGGCACTGTGGCCGAGAGACATGAAGTCGTGTTCGTCGATGGGGTTCGCACCCCGTTCGGACGCGCGGGCGAAAAGGGAATGTACTGGAACACCCGAGCGGACGACCTGGTCGTCAAGGCCATGGTCGGCCTGCTCGAGCGCAACCCCGATGTGCCCCACGACCGGATCGACGAGGTCGCCATCGCTGCGACAACGCAGCAGGGCGACCAGGGCCTGACCCTCGGCCGCACCGCCGCCCTCCTCGCGGGCCTGCCGAAGTCGGTGCCCGGATTCGCCATCGACCGCATGTGCGCCGGGGCGATGACCTCGGTCACCACGCTGGCCGGGGGAATCGCATTCGGAGCCTACGACCTCGCCCTCGCGGGCGGTGTCGAACACATGGGCCGTCATCCGATGGGCTTCGGAGCGGATCCCAACCCGCGCTTCCTCGCAGAGAAGCTCGTGAGCGGTGAGGCCCTCAACATGGGCTCGACCGCCGAGCGTATCCACGACCGTTTCCCCCAGCTCACCAAGGAGCGCTCGGACCGTTTCGCCCTGGCGAGCCAGCAGAAGGCCGCCGCGGCCTACGACAACGGCAAGCTGCAGCCCGACCTGATTCCCGTGTCCGTGCGTTCCGAGGCCGGCTGGGGTCTGGCCACCCGCGACGAGGCGCTCCGACCGGAGACGACGCTCGAGGGGCTCGCCGGACTGAAGACACCGTTCCGCCCCCACGGCCGGGTCACGGCCGGCAATGCATCCGGCCTCAACGACGGCGCGACCATCAGCCTTCTTGCGAGCGAAGCCGCCGCAAAGGAACTGGGCCTCGCCGCGAAGATGAAGCTCGTGAGCTTCGCCTTCGCCGGCGTCGAGCCGGAGATCATGGGCATCGGCCCGGTGCCATCCACCGAGAAGGCTCTGAAGAAGGCGGGACTGTCGATCACCGACATCGGCCTGTTCGAACTGAACGAGGCGTTCGCGGTGCAGGTGCTGTCCCTGCTCGATCACTTCGGCATCGCCGATGACGACCCTCGGGTCAACCAGTGGGGTGGCGCGATCGCCATGGGTCACCCGCTCGCCTCCTCCGGCGTGCGCCTGATGATCCAGCTCGCGGCGCAGTTCAAGGAACGCCCGGATGTGCGCTACGGCCTGACCGCCATGTGCGTCGGCCTCGGCCAGGGCGGATCCGTCATCTGGGAGAACCCGTACTTCGACGGAAAGAAGAAGAAATGACCGACGTCGCAACGCAGAGCCGTTTCGCAGAACTCATCGCGGCATCCGACGATGAGGTTGTCACCCACTCCTATGTGCGAGACATCCCGATCTCGGGTGGACGCACCCTCGCCCTCGTCACCCTCGACAACGGTCGGGACCACACCCGTCCCACAACGCTGGGTCCGGTCACGCTGGTCGAGTTCGCGTCGACGCTCGACACCCTGAGAGATCGCGCTTCCCGCGGCGAGATCGCCGGTGTCGCCGTCACCGGAAAGCCCTTCTTCCTCGCCGCCGGCGCCGACCTCTCCAAGGTTGGTGCGATCACGAGTCGAGCGGTCGGAAAGCAGATGGCCGAGTTGGGCCACTACGCCCTCGGCAAGCTGAACGGCATGGGCGTCCCGAGTTTCGTGTTCATCAACGGGCTCGCCCTCGGCGGTGGCCTCGAGATCGGACTGAACGCCGACTATCGCACCGTCGACCGCAACACTCCCGGTGTCGCCCTTCCCGAGGTCTTCCTCGGCATCATCCCCGGATGGGGAGGCGCCTGGCTGCTACCGAACCTCATCGGCATCGAGAACGCCCTCAAGGTGGTCATCGAGAACCCGCTGAAGAACAACAGGATGCTCAAGGGTCAAGAGGTCTTCGACCTCGGTATCGCGGATGCCATCTTCGACTCTGTGTCGTTCCTCGAGCACTCCATAGCGTGGGCCGACGGCGTAATCTCCGGAACCACGACCGTGAAGCGCGCGAACGCCCCCGGCAAGATCGAACGCGCGGTGAAGTGGGACATCGCCATCGGTGTCGCCACCAAGATGCTTGAGAACCGCATCGGCCGGGTCGCGAAGTCGCCGTACAAGGCTCTCGAACTGCTCAAGGCCGCGAAGAACACCGACCGTGCCACCGGTTTCGCCGCGGAGGACGAGGCCCTCGCCGAACTCATCTCCGGCGACCAGTTCAAGGCGAGCATCTACGCATTCAACCTGGTGCAGAAGCGAACCAAGCGTCCCGCGGGAGCGCCGGATAAGGCGCTGGCGAAGCCGGTCACCCAGGTCGGTGTGATCGGCGCCGGTCTCATGGCCAGCCAGTTCGCACTGCTCTTCGTGCGCCGCCTCAAGGTGCCCGTGGTGATCACCGACCTCGACCAGGCACGGGTCGACAAGGGTGTGGCCTACATCCATGACGAGATCGACGCCCTTCTCGGCAAGAAGCGCATCTCTCCGGATGAAGCGAATCGCCTCAAAGCGCTCGTCACCGGTACCACCGACAAGGCCGACTTCGCCGCCTGCGACTGGGTGATCGAGGCCGTTTTCGAGGAGCTCGGAGTCAAGCAGGCCGTCTTCGCCGATGTGGAGCAGTACATCTCCGAGACGGCCGTGCTCGCCACCAACACCTCCTCGCTCTCGGTCGAGCAGATCGGCGCCGACCTGAAGCATCCGGAACGCCTCGTGGGCTTCCACTTCTTCAACCCGGTGGCCGTGATGCCCCTCGTGGAGGTTGTCAAGACCCCGCAGACGGATGATGCGACGCTGTCGACCGCGATGGTGACCGCCGCAAAGCTCTTCAAGAACGCGGTGATCACCACGGACACTCCCGGCTTCGTGGTCAACCGCATTCTCGCGAAGGTGCTCGGCGAGGCGATGCACGCGGTCGATACCGGCACTCCTTTCGAGGTCGTCGAGGAGTCGACCAAGCCGTTCGGCCTTCCGATGACCCCGTTCGAGTTGCTGGAGTTGGTCGGACTCAAGGTCGGCGCGCACGTGCTCGACACCCACCATGCGGCGTTCCCCGAGCGGTTCTTCGAGAGCGAGAATCTGCACAAACTCGCCGAACTCGGTCACATCTTCGAACGCGATTCCAAGGGGAAGGTGACCGGAATCAATAAGAAGGCGCGCGCCATCGTCGCCGGGGGCACGACTCCGATGACGGCCGAGGAACTCCGCACCCGCCTCGAGGACGGTCTGGCGGACGAGGTACACCGCATGCTCGAGAGCAACGTCGTCGAGGCTGCGGAGGACATCGACCTCTGCCTCATCCTCGGGGCCGGCTATCCGTTCCAGATGGGCGGGGTGACTCCGTACCTCGACCGGGTCGGTGCCTCGGAGCGGGTCTTCAACGACACATTCCATCACCCGGTGCTGCGCGGAGTCTCGTAGCGCCGGCTCTCCGGTTCGAGATCCCTGCCACTCTCGGATGGGACCGGCGTGATCACAATCACGCCGGTCCCTCCCGACGAAGCCCAGGCCTCCCGGCGGGGTCGGCCGCTAGCGGTTGAGCGGGCTCATGTCGGCGTAGCGATCCCCCACCGGGGCCGCGACGGCATCGAGCGCCGCGAGCTGTGCCGCTGACAGTACGAGGGCATCCGCCGCGACATTCTCTTCCAGGTAGGGGATGCGCTTCGTTCCGGGGATCGGCGCGATGTCTTCCCCTTGCGCGAGAAGCCAGGCGAGCGCGACCTGGCCTGGCTTGGCCCCGAGTTCTGCGGCCACGGCATCCACCTGTTCGACGATGCGGATGTTCGCCTCGAGGTTGTCACCCTGGAATCTCGGGTTGGATTTGCGGAAGTCGCTGTCTTCGAGCTGGTCGAGAGAGCGGATGGTGCCGGTGAGGAATCCCCGGCCGAGCGGAGAATACGGCACGAAGCCGATGCCGAGCTCGCGCACGACGGGCAGGATCTCGGCCTCGACATCGCGCGACCAGAGCGAATACTCGGTCTGAAGGGCGGTGACCGGATAGACCGCATGTGCGCGACGGATGGTGTCGGGCGCCGCCTCGGAGAGTCCGTAGCCGCGGATCTTGCCCTCTGCGATCAGCTGAGCCAGAGCGCCGACGGTCTCCTCCACCGGGGTATCCGGATCCATGCGGTGCTGGTAGTAGAGGTCGATGTATTCCGTTTTCAGCCGGGACAACGAACCTTCGACCGACAGTCGAATGTTTTCCGCACTTCCGTCGAGGCCGCGGCTGCCATCCCCGCGGTGCAGGATCGTGCCGAACTTGGTGGCGATCACCACCTTGTCCCGGCGGCCGGAGAAGGCCTCCCCGAGAAGGGACTCGTTCGTATAGGGGCCGTAGATCTCGGCGGTGTCGAAGAAGGTGACACCGAGATCGACGGCACGATGGATCGTCTTGATCGCACCGGCGTCGTCCTGGCCAGCGCCGCTGTAGAACGCCGACATGCCCATGCAGCCGAGTCCGATGCGGGAGACCTCGAGAGCGGTTGAGCCGAGGGTGATGTGTTTCATTCCGTGGGGGTCCTTCCCTGGTAGGTCGCGATCTTGAAGTCGATCGCGGCCAGGCTTTCGGTCATCACGGCGAGTTGCGCCATGACGGAGATCCGGTGCAGGAGCAACAGCTCGAGCCGGTCGGGAACTGTCGACTCGCCCTCGCGGGCCAGATCGACGTATTGGCGCAGCCGGGCGATCGGTAGACCCGTCGAACGGAGCTTGGTGAGGAATTCCACCCAGCGCACGTCCGCGTCGTTGTATCGCCGGTGCGTGGATGACGCGCGAACGATCGGCCTGAGCATCAGTCCGGCCCGCTCGTAGTAGCGCAGTGCATGCGCCGACAACCCGGTGAGTTCGGCGACCTGGGAGATCGAGTAGCTGGGGGCGGTCAACGTCATAGAGCAAGGCTAGAACTTAGAGCGCACTCTCAGTCAAACCCGTGCCGGGGAGAGGGTCAGGAGCGATCTGAGCCGAGAGATCGTTCTTCGTGGGCATCGTCGGCGAGCGGACGAGCGACCGGGATCTTGCTGCCGAGAACCTGTTCGACTACGTCGCGGGCGATCTGCTGCGGAGTCAGGCCGGCCTCTTCGAGGATCTCTGCTCGTGACCCGTGCTGGAGGAATTCGTCGGGGAGCCCGAGTTCGGTGAGAGCGGTGTCGACGCCGGCCGCCCGCAGCTCCTGCCGGATGCGAGTGCCGATTCCTCCGACCCGGATGCCGTCCTCGATGGTCACGACGAGTCGATGCTCCGCAGCAAGGGAGATCACGCTCTTCGGCACGGGTACCACCCAGCGTGGATCGATGACTGTCGCGCCGATCCCCTGGTCCGCCAGCCTCTCGGCCACGGCGAGTCCGATCTCCGCCATCGGGCCCACCGTGACGATCAGCACGTCTTTTCGCGACGCCTCACTCAGCACGTCGACGCCGTCGGGCTGGCGTCGCACCGCGGCGATCTCGTTGCCGACGCTGCCCTTGGAGAACCGCACGACAGTCGGAGCATCGGTCACGGCGACAGCCTCGCCGAGTTCCTCGCGCAGCCTGGTCGCGTCACGCGGCGCACTCAGGCGGATGTGAGGCACGACCTGCAGGATCGCCAGGTCCCAGATGCCGTGATGACTCGGCCCGTCCGGTCCGGTGACCCCGGCTCGATCGAGCACAAAGGTGACGCCGGCCTTGTGCAGCGCGACATCCATCAGAACCTGGTCGAATGCCCGGTTGATGAACGTGGCATACAACGCGACCACGGGATGCAAGCCTCCGAAGGCGAGCCCCGCGGCCGAGGTGACCGCGTGCTGCTCGGCGATTCCCACGTCGAAGACGCGGTGCGGATACTTGGCGGCAAAGGGCTGGAGGCCGGTGGGTCGCAACATCGCTGCCGTGATCCCGACGATGGCCGGGTTTCTGTCGGCAAGCACCACGAGCTCCTCGGCGAAGACCGAGGTCCAGGACTGCTTGTCGGAGGCTCCGATCGGCTCGCCGGTCTCCGGATCGATGTGGCCGACGGCATGGAACTGGTCTGCGGCATCGAGCACGGCCGGTTCGAAACCCTTGCCCTTCTGCGTGATCGCGTGCACGATCACGGGGGCACCGTAGTTCTTGGCCTGGGTGAGGGCTTCCTCCATGGCCCGGAGGTCATGGCCGTGGATCGGTCCGATGTATTTGATGTCGAGGTTCGAGTAGAGCGCTTCGTTGTTCGAGAAGCGGCTCAGGAAGCCGTGGGTGCCCCCGCGGATGCCCCGGTACAGGGCTCGACCCGGGCCGCCGAAGAGGTCGAAGAAGCGTCGACTGGAGGCATAGAGACTGCGGTACGAGCGACGGGTGCGCACGTCATTGAGGAAGCGCGCCATCCCCCCGATGGTCGGAGCATAGGAGCGCCCGTTGTCATTGACGACGATCACGAGGTTGCGGGAATTGTCGTCGCTGATGTTGTTGAGGGCTTCCCAGGTCATGCCACCGGTCAGCGCGCCGTCGCCGACGATCGCGACGACATGACGATCCTTCTGGCCGGTCATCTGGAACGCACGCGAGATGCCATCCGCCCAGCTCAGGGAACTGGAAGCGTGCGACGACTCCACGATGTCGTGAACGGATTCGGACCGCTGCGGATACCCGGCCAATCCTCCGCGCTCGCGCAGGCGGCTGAAATCCTGCCGCCCGGTGAGGAGTTTGTGCACATAGGACTGGTGCCCGGTGTCGAAGACGATCGCATCGTTCGGCGAGTCGAAGACCCGATGAACTGCCATCGTCAGTTCGACGACACCGAGGTTGGGGCCGAGGTGACCGCCGGTCTTCGAGACCTCCCTGACCAGGAACTCCCGGATCTCGGCGGCAAGGACGACGAGTTGCTCTTGCGAGAGTCGGTCCAGGTCTCGGGGTCCGTGGATACTCTGCAGAAGGCTCACGACTTCAGCCTAAACCAGCGACCTCAGAACGAACTGGAGGATGCCACCGTTGCGGTAGTAGTCGGCCTCACCGGGGGTGTCGATGCGAACCACCGCGTCGAACTCGACGGTCCGCTTGCCCGGCTCGGAATGCTCGGTCGGTGCAGCGGTCACGTGAACCGTCTTCGGCGTGGTGCCCTCGTTCAGCTCCTCGAGCCCCGAGATGCTGACCACCTCGGTGCCGTCGAGCCCGAGGCTCGCCCAGCTCTCACCGGCGGGGAACTGCAGCGGCACGACTCCCATGCCGATCAGGTTGGACCGGTGGATGCGCTCGAAGCTCTCCACGATGACCGCCTTGACGCCGAGAAGGCTCGTGCCCTTCGCCGCCCAGTCGCGCGACGAGCCGGAGCCGTACTCCTTGCCGCCGAAGATGACGAGCGGGGTTCCGGCGGACTGGTAGTTCTGGCTCGCGTCGTAGATGAACGCCTGCGGGGCATCCGCCTGGGTGAAGTCGCGGGTGAATCCGCCCTCGACGTTGTCAAGGAGCTGGTTGCGCAGGCGGATGTTCGCGAAGGTACCGCGGATCATCACCTCGTGGTTGCCGCGACGCGAACCGTAGGAATTGAAGTCCTTGCGGTCGACGCCGTGGTCGGCGAGGTACTGCCCCGCCGGGCTGTCGGCCTTGATGTTGCCTGCGGGGCTGATGTGGTCCGTCGTGACCGAGTCACCGAGCTTCGCGAGCACACGGGCACCGGTGATGTCGCTCACCGGGGTGGTCTCAAGCGTCATGCCATCGAAGTAGGGGGGCTTGCGGACATAGGTGGACTCGCTGTCCCATTCGAACACCTCGCTGTCCGGCGTCGGGAGCGAGCGCCAGCGCTCGTCGCCGTCGAAGACCTCGCCGTATTCCTTCGTGAACATAGCGGTGTCGATGGACGAGTCGATGGTGGACTGCACCTCTGCGGCATCTGGCCAGATGTCCTTGAGGTAGACCTCCGCGCCATCGCTTCCGGTGCCGAGCGAGTCGGTCTCGAAGTCGAAGTTCATGGACCCGGCCAGCGCGTAGGCGATCACGAGCGGCGGGCTTGCGAGGTAGTTCATCTTCACGTCGGGGCTGATGCGACCCTCGAAGTTGCGGTTGCCCGAAAGCACCGCCGTGACCGCGAGATCGTTCTTGTTGATCGCGTCCGTGACCTCTTCGATCAGGGGACCGGTGTTGCCGATGCAGACGGTGCAGCCGTAGCCGACCGTGTAGAAGCCGAGGGCTTCGAGGTCGTCGGTCAGCCCGGCCTTCGCGTAGTAGTCCGTGACGACCTTGGAGCCGGGCGCGAGAGTCGTCTTGACCCACGGCTTGGAGGTGAGCCCCTTGCGCACGGCGTTGCGGGCCAGGAGGCCGGCCGCGAGCATGACCGAGGGGTTCGAGGTGTTGGTGCAGGAGGTGATCGCGGCGACGGCCACGGCACCGTGGTCGAGCGTGTAGTCGAGGCCGGACTTGGTGTGCACGTCCGTGGGGCGGGACACCGTCGACGGCGCGTGGCTGACGTGCGTGTGGCGATGCGTGTTGAGGTGATCCCCGGGCTGGTTGCTCGGCGGATCGGAGGCCGGGAAGGACTCCGAGATCTCCAGGTCGACCAGATCCTGGTCTACCTCGGCGTAGCTCGTGAGGTCCTTGGCGAACTGGGTCTTGGCGGAGGAGAGGATGACCCGGTCCTGGGGCCGTTTCGGCCCGGCGATCGAGGGCACCACCGTCGTGAGGTCGAGCTCGAGGTACTCGCTGAAGGTGGGCTCGGAGTCCGCGTCGTGCCAGAGCGTCTGCAGCTTGGCATAGGCCTCGACCAGGGCGACCTGCTCCTCACTGCGACCGGTGAGGCGAAGGTAATCGAGAGTGACGTCATCGATCGGGAACATGGCGGCGGTCGAACCGAATTCCGGGCTCATGTTGCCGATGGTGGCGCGGTTCGCCAGCGGCACGGCGGCGACTCCGGCACCGTAGAACTCCACGAATTTGCCGACGACACCGTGCTTGCGCAGCTGTTCGGTGATGGTGAGCACGACATCCGTCGCCGTCACGCCGGTGGGGATGACGCCGGTGAGCTTGAAGCCCACGACCTTGGGGATGAGCATCGAGACGGGCTGGCCGAGCATGGCGGCCTCGGCTTCGATGCCGCCGACTCCCCAGCCGAGCACCCCGAGCCCGTTGACCATCGTGGTGTGCGAGTCGGTGCCGACGCAGGTGTCGGGATAGGCCTGCAGCACCCCGTCGACGGTACGGGTCATCGTCACTCTGGCGAGGTACTCGATGTTGACCTGGTGCACGATTCCGGTTCCCGGCGGCACGACCTTGAAGTCGTCGAACGCGGTCTGTCCCCAGCGCAGGAACTGGTAGCGCTCCCCGTTTCGCTCGTATTCGATCTCGACGTTGCGCTCGAGCGCATTCTCCGAACCGAACAGGTCGGCGATCACGGAGTGGTCGATCACGAGCTCGGCGGGGGCGAGGGGGTTGATCTTCTTCGGGTCTCCCCCGAGGGCGGAGACCGCCTCGCGCATGGTGGCGAGGTCGACGATGCAGGGCACCCCGGTGAAGTCCTGCATGATCACCCGGGCTGGCGTGAACTGGATCTCGGTGTCTGGGTCGGCCGTCGGCACCCAGGACCCGAGGGCCTCGATCTGCGACTTCGTCACGTTCGCGCCGTCTTCGGTGCGCAGAAGGTTCTCGAGCAGAACTTTGAGGCTGTAGGGCAGCTTCTCGTACCCGGGCACCCGATCGACCCGGAAGATCTCGTAGTCGGTAGAACCGACCGTCAGGGTGTCCTTCGAACCGAAGCTGTTGACCTGCGACATTGCGCGACTCCCTTGCTGAGCTGTAAGAGGTGTGATCTCTTGACGAGACATCCGCTGTCATCCTGAACCTCGACCGGCGACCATGCCAGCAAGGTAAGCCTAAGTCTCCCCCGGCTCGGACGGCAGCTAAAGTATCTTGACGTCAAGATACTTTAGCACGATGATCAGTCGCTACTCGGTCGGGCCGGGCTCGTGTAGACAGCGCGCACGAGAAGCCACGTCACCCACAGCATCCCCGCATACAGAGGGATGCCGAGGAGCAGTTTCACGCCCGCGAGCCACTCCGCCTCTTTGGCGAGGTACAGCGGCACCTCTACGGCGAGCCGGAGCGCGAAGAGTCCTGCCCACAGCCACGTCGTGAGGTAGAGCACCCTGCGCTTCGCCTTCTGCTTGCGCCACTGGGTGGTCTCGTTGGTGAGGAACCCGACGATGACGCCGATGAGGGGCCACCGCACGAGGATGCTGAGCAGAAGCACACTCAGACTCGCGATGTTGATGATGATGCCCGGGATGAAGTTCGCCTCGGCGCGACCCGAGATCAGGGCGAGAACCGCCGAGATGGCGATGCCGGCGATGCCGGCGAAGGCCTGCGTGATCGGAGTACGGGTGGCAAGCCTGACCACCACGAACAGCACGGCGAGCCCCACCGGGACCAACACCGACAGTGCAACGTTCTTCGTTGCGGCGTAGAGCACGAGGAAAGCCAGTCCGGGAAGGATCGACTCGACGAGGCCACGCACCCCGCCCACCGCCTTCAGCAGCGATCCTGCTGTCGGCACTTCGCCCGGGGCGACCTGTCCGAGACCGGTCTTGCGCATCGCGTCCGCGAACGCCTCACGAAACCCCGGTTCCGGCGATTTTTCGTCGGCCACCCGGCTAGGCGCCCGGTGTCGACGGCATGTCGTCCGCCGCCGCAGCGGTCTTCGGCATATGGAGAGGGATGAGGTCGCGCGGCGGCATCGGCGTCTTGCCGCGCACGACGACGACACTGCGGAATAGCTCCTCGATCTTCGAGGCGGCCTCCTGGTCGACCGCGCCGTCGCCGGCGATCACACCCCGCAGGAACCAGCGAGGCCCGTCGACTCCGATGAATCGCGCCAGTCGGGTGGAATCGGGCTGTCCCGGGGTCGTTGCCGGAATTTCGGCGAGCAGCTCCGGACCGAAGGGACCGACAGAGAGTCGGGTCGTTCCACCCTGCTTCGCGATCTGTTCGGCGATCTGCTCGCGGATCTCATGCCAGAGACCGGATGTGCGGGGAGCCGCGAAAGGCTGCACCTGAAGGGTGGACCCGGCGTAGTCGAGGCCGACTGCGACGACCCGCTGACTGCCCTCCTCCACCTCGAGGCGCAGCTGAAGACCCTCCCGCGGAAGGATCTTCACTCCACCGAGATCGACGTAGGGGCGCACCGGGTTCGCCTCAGATTCGTCGAGCGGTCCCTCGGTCTCCCGATCGGCAGGGGCGGACTTCAGCTGCTCGTCCGGGGCACTGGCCTCGGTGGCGTCGCTCGGCTGGATCTCGCCGGAGGTGTTGGTGTCGCTCACAGGAGCTCTCCTTGTTGGTCGTGATGGGGTGTATCGCTGTCAAGCGTCGCATAGCCGGTCGATCCGAATCCGGATTCCCCGCGATGACTGCCCGGGAGCGTCGAGACGGGGATGAACCTCGCCCGGCTCACCGGCATGATCACCAACTGGGCGATCCGGTCTCCGACCGCGACAGAGTACGGCACCGAGCTGTCGGTATTCAGCAGGGTGACGCTGATCTCCCCGCGGTAGCCGGCATCCACGGTGCCCGGACTGTTGACGATGGTGATGCCGTGCCGCGACGCGAGCCCGCTGCGCGGCACCACGAAGGCCACAAAACCGTCGGGCAGGGCGATCGAGACGCCGGTTGCGACTGTTGCACGCTGGCCCGGGTCGAGCTGCACCGCTTCCGCTGCCGTGAGGTCGGCACCAGCGTCACCGGGATGCGAGTAGCTTGGCATCCGGTCGGCGACGATCAGTACTTCAACGCTTTGAGCCACGTCACGAGGGTAGTGCAGAACGCGCAGGGGGTTGGAGCACGGCAAAGTCTGATCGAATAGGGACTATGACGCAGAACCCGCCCGGCGGCCCCTCGACCCTCTCGACGCTCTATCGCGAGCGCATCTGGCCATCGCCCTGGGTGTTCGTATCGACGGCCCTGGTCATCCCGGCGAGCCTGCTCGTTTTCCTGCCGATCAACCTCTTCGCCGGGGTGATCGTGGCCATCGTGCTCTACGGCGCCGTGGTTCTCGTGCTCGTGGCGACATCCCCGATCATCGAGGTGCTGCCCGGCGAACTCGTCGCCGGTCGGGCGCGAGTGCCGGTGGACCTCATTGCGGGGGTGACCGCCTTCAGAGGAGAGGAGGCGACCTTGCAGCGCGGTCGCCTACTCGACGCGCGGGCCTGGCTGCTCATCCGCGGCTGGGTCGCACCGGTCGTGAAGATCGACCTCGCCGACGCGAGCGACCCGACCCCGTATTGGATCGTGTCCACCCGCACCCCCGATGCGCTGACCGCCGCGCTGACCTCCGCGATCGACTCCGCCCGCGCCGCCTAGCTCAATGCAGAAGCGATCAGGCCGCGCACTCCTGGCAGATCGGACCGAGCTTCTCTTCGTGGTCGAGCTGCGAACGGTGCTTCACGAGGAAGCAGTTGACACAGGTGAATTCGTCGGCCTGCGGAGGCAGCACCACGACATCGAGGTCGAGGTCTGAGAGGTCTGCACCAGGAAGCTCGAAACCCCCGGGATTGTCGGCGTCGTCGACGTCGACCACACCGGACATCTTGTCCGGGACGCGCTCTTTGAGAGCCTCGATCGACTCGGAGTCGTCGTCGGTCTTTCGAGGTGCGTCGTAGTCGGTTGCCATGCCCATCCAGTTCTTGAAAATATCGATTGGTCTCAATCGGCGGCCATAGTTTGCATCATTAGTTTGCGAATAGCAAACCACTGCCAAACGACCGTGAATCCGACTTCTGTGCAACTTGCGGCACGCCCGGGATATTCCCGGGATTTGGGGATGGGGCGTGCGACTCTAGAGGCGAAGAAGTGACCGCGAGAGGCGTTCAGCATGCAAGACCTGAGAGTCATCGGAGTGGAGAACGGCGCACTCCTCGTCGCATCAGACGAAGGTACCAAGTACCGCATCGCCATCGACGAAGTACTGCAGTCCAGACTGCGCCAGGCGATCCCCGACCCGGGATCGGGGCGAAAGCTCGCGCCACGGGAGATCCAGGCCCACATCCGTTCCGGGATGTCGGCGCAGGATGTCGCGGCCATCACCGGCGTTCCGCTCGACTACATCCAGAAATTCGAGGGCCCCGTGCTCGCCGAGCGCGAGTTCGTCGTGAACTCCGCGCTCAACGTGCCCGTGCACACGGCGATGGAGACAGACCCACTCGGTGGCGGCTCGACCTTCGGCACTGTCATCCGCGAACGCCTCTATGACCTCGGCGCTATCGATGAGCGGTGGGCGAGCTGGAAAGAGGTCGGCGGCGGCTGGGTCGTGAAGCTCGCCTTCAGTGCGGAACAGATCGAGCGGGACGCCCGCTGGCGGTTCGATCCCAAGAAGGCCGCGCTTTCCCCGCTCAACAACGAAGCGATCACGCTGTCCCAGCAGGGGGATGCCTCCGGCGCGCTGGTTCCCCGCCTGCGTGCGGTCGGAGACGAAGAGCGCCAACCCGACCAGTCGCGCTTCGACAGCGGCGCCTTCACCAGCGAAGAGCTCTCTCAGCAGGAGCCGGGGCGTTCACGTCTCGAGGTGGTGCCCTATGGACGACTGGATGATGCGCCGGCCGCCGTCTCGGATGCCGCGATAAATCGTGCGCCAGCCCCCGACGAGTCCGAATCGAACCAGACTGCCGACCTCCTCGAGGCCCTGCGTCGCCGTCGTGGCGAGCGCGAGTCCGCCGGGTTCGGCGACGAGGCGATCGCTGCCGACTCGAAGTCTGCTCATCCCTCGACCGGCACCATCCGTCTCGTGGATGTGCCCCTCGATGTCTTCGGCGACGAGAACGACGACCGGCCGGGAAACACCGCCCCCCAGCCGAATGTGTTCCAGCCCCGAGCGTCGTCACGGAAGGGACGGGCGTCGATGCCGAGCTGGGACGAGATCGTCTTCGGCGCGCGCTCGGACGACGACCTGTAGCTCAGCCTTCCGATGGTCTCGCGACGCTCGCACGGTCAGCGGGCGAATGCGCCGAAGCGGAGGAGTGGCACGGAGAGCTCATCGGCCGACCATGAGCCGTGCTGCCCCACCATGTTCCGGCCCGTGTTGCCGGTGACTCTCGAGTCGTAATAGGCGATGCCCTTTCGCGCGGCCACGATGACGTCGCCGATTCGCGGGGCCACCTCGGCATAGACCACGGCACCGAACCACCCCGATTCGATCGCTTCTGAGCGCGAGACGATCCACGATCGGGATCCCTCGATCTCTCGCCAGGCCGCCAGCACCGACGCACGAAGTGCCTCTGAAGCATCCGGTTCGAAATGGAGCTGCAGGGCCCGCGGCTCCCCCGCGACGAAGCGGATGCCGTCGATCAGGCGGGCTTCCGAATCGAAAAGCACCTGCGCGCTCGGCGGCACGTCGAGCACACCGTGATCAGCGGTCAAAAGCATCCCCTCGTCTGCGCGGAGCGTCGGGGCGAACGCCTGCACCTCGCTGTCGAGCTCCTCGAGAGCCGCGGTCCACTGTTGCGACTGCCAACCCCACGCATGACCGGCCTGGTCGAGCTCGGGCACATACAGGTAGATCAGTCCCCGGTCGATCTCGTCGAGAGTGCGCCGAGCCTCCTGGAAGCGGTCCGACATCGTCGCTCCGCTGCGGTATTCCGCACCCCGCAGCACCGCGCGAGTGAAACCGGACGACCGATAGCGCTCTGTGCCGATCGCGAAGCTCGGGATACCGGCTTCGCGGGCCGTCTCGAAGAGGGTCGGCACCCGCTGCCAGGTGGCCGGATCCAGCCGGGCATCCCATCCGCTCAGCTGGTTCACGACGCGGTCGTTCGCCGCGTCGAGCACGCTGTACCCGACGAGCCCGTGGATACCGGCCGACTCACCGGTGGTGAGCGTGGCCAACGCCGCGGCTGTGGTCGAGGGGAACCGCGCTCCGATGATCGATCCGGCCGTGAGCAGTGGCGCCAGGGTTCGCGCGTGCCCGCGCCGTGCAGTGAGGGCGGATGTTCCGAGCCCGTCGACCAGCAGCACGATCGCCTTCTGCACCGGCGGCAATGCCAAGCGATTCGTCTCATGAGCGATGGTTTGAAGGGAACTTGGCACGACATCGGCAAGGCTGAACCGGTGCGTTTTGGTGGCCGGTAGCATGGGGGCAATCCTATGACTACTCCCGAAATCCCTCCTGCGCAGCCCAGCGGGGAACGCATCGACACCGTCGACGTCTCCACCGAGATGGAGGGGTCGTTTCTCGAGTACGCCTACTCCGTGATCTACTCTCGAGCACTCCCCGACGCTCGCGACGGGCTCAAGCCGGTTCAGCGCCGCATCCTGTACCAGATGACCGAGATGGGCCTGCGGCCCGACCGCGGGCACGTCAAGTCCGCGCGCGTCACCGGTGAAGTGATGGGCAAGCTGCATCCGCATGGCGACGCATCCATCTACGACGCGATGGTGCGGCTCGCCCAGAGCTTCATTCTGCGTGTGCCCCTCATCGACGGCCACGGCAACTTCGGCACGCTCGACGACGGACCGGCGGCCCCCCGCTACACCGAGGCCCGTCTCACCGCGGCCGCGATGGCGATGACGGAGGACCTCGACGAGGACGTCGTGGACTTCGTGCCGAACTACGACAACCAGCTGACCCAGCCAGAGGTGCTGCCCTCGGCGTTTCCCAACCTGCTGGTGAACGGGGCCTCCGGCATCGCGGTGGGGATGGCCACGAACATGGCGCCGCACAACCTCATCGAAGTCATCGGCGCGGCCCGGCATCTCATCGCGCATCCGGATGCCTCCCTCGACGACCTCATGTCGTTCGTGCCCGGCCCCGACCTGCCCACCGGCGGCACCATCATCGGGCTCGCCGGCATCCGCGACGCCTATGAGACTGGACGGGGCAGTTTCCGCACCCGCGCGCGCGTCTCGGTCGAGAACATCACCGCGCGAAAAGCCGGCCTCATCATCACCGAGCTCCCGTACATGGTCGGCGCCGAGAAGGTGATCGAGAAGATCAAGGACGGGGTCAACTCCAAGAAGCTCAACGGCATCTCGGATGTCACCGACCTCACCGATCGCAAGCACGGCCTGCGGCTCGTCGTCGGTATCAAGACCGGCTTCAGCCCCGACGCGGTGCTCGAACAGCTGTTCCGCTTCACGCCGCTCGAAGACTCGTTCAACATCAACAACGTCGCCCTCGTCGACGGCGGCCCGAAGACCCTCGGCCTGCGCGAACTGTTGCAGGTCTACATCGACCACCGCATCTCGGTGGTGACGCGCCGCAGCCAGTATCGGCTCGCTCGCAAGAGGGAACGCCTGCATCTCGTCGAGGGTCTGCTCGTCGCGATCCTCGACATCGACGAGGTGATCCAGGTGATCCGGGCGAGCGATGACACGGAGCAGGCCCGCGTGCGGCTGATGGATGTCTTCGACCTCAGCCAGATCCAGGCCGAGTACATCCTCGAACTGCGGCTGCGCCGCCTCACCAAGTTCTCCCGCATCGAACTCGAAGCGGAGCGCGACCAGTTGCTCGCCGAAATAGCCGCGCTCGAGCAACTGCTCACCGGGCCGCAGCGGGTGCGCCAGCTGGTCTCCGACGAGCTCGAGGAGGTGGCGGAACGCTTCGGTACCCCCCGCCGCACTCTGCTGACCGAGGCGCGACCCCCGGTCGGCACCACCGTCGCCGCCCGGGCGGCCGCGGCCGTGCTCGAGATCGCCGACACGCCCTGCCGGGTGTACCTGTCGACGACCGGTCGGGCGATCCGGGTCGACCTCCCAGACGTCGCCTCCGAGCTGCCCGAGCGTGCCGCCCGACGCACCAAGCACGATGCGATCCTGTCGTCGATCGTCACGACCAGCCGATCGGAGATCGGCGCGGTCACGTCGCTCGGACGACTCATCCGCCTCACACCCGTCGACCTTCCGGTCGTTCCCGAGAGCTCAATCCAGCTCGCGGCCGGGGTGCGAATCTCCGACTACCTCGCTATCGATGCGAAGAAGGAGCGTGTGCTCGCTCTGGTGTCGCTCTCGTCTTCGGACGCGATCGCCATCGGTACCCGACAGGGCGTGGTGAAGCGGCTCACGCCCGGAGACTGGGCGAACCGACCCGAGTTCGAGATCATCTCCCTCAAGCCGGGAGATTCGGTCGTGGGAGTGCGGCAGTCGGCCGACACCGATGAGCTGCTCTTCGTGACCTCCGAGGCGCAACTTCTACACTTCCCCGCCGCCAGTGTTCGGCCACAGGGGCGTTCGGCCGGCGGAATGGCGGGCATCAACCTGGGTGCGAAGGCCTCGGTGATCTTCTTCGGAGCCGTCGACCCCGGGTCAGAGGTCGTCGTCGCCACCGTTTCGAGCAGTAGCGCGACGATCGCCGGCATGGAGGCGGGACGTGCGAAGGTCTCATCACTGTCGGAATTCCCCGGAAAGGGTCGCGCGACCGGCGGGGTGCGCGCCCATTCGTTCCTCAAGGGTGAAGACCAACTCGTGGTGGCCTGGGCCGGTATCGCTCCCCCACTCGCTGTCGGTGCGGATGGCGCGGTGCGCGCCCTGCCCGAGGCAGGAGCCAAGCGCGACGCATCCGGAACCCCCCTCGACGGCCTCGTCGGCTCGATCGGCAGCCCGATCCGCTGACAGCGGGGCCCTGCGGCTCGCCTCAGACGTCGATGCGTTCGCGGGAGAGCCCGTCGGAGCCGGCGATGATGAAGTCCTTGCGCGGGGCCACATCGTTCCCCATGAGCAACTCGAAGACGCGCTCGGCATTCGCCGCGTCGGTGATCTGCACTCGCCGGAGGGTGCGGTGGTGGCGGTCCATCGTGGTGGTCGCCAGCTGGTCGGCATCCATCTCGCCGAGTCCCTTGTAGCGCTGGATGGGATCCTGATAGCGCTTGTTGGACTTCTTGAGCCCCGCGAGCACACCGTTGAGTTCCTGCTCAGAGTAGGTGTAGATCGTCTCGTTCGGTTTGGTGCCGGGATTCATCACGATCACCCGGTGCAGCGGGGGAACCGCCGCGTACACTCGCCCGTCCCTGATCATGTCGGGCATGTAGCGGAAGAACAGGGTGAGCAGCAGGGTGCGGATGTGGGCGCCGTCGACATCCGCGTCGCTCATGATGATCACCTTGCCGTACCGTGCAGTCGCGAGGTCGAAGCTTCGGCCGGATCCGGCTCCGATCACCTGGATGATCGAGGCGCATTCGGCATTCCCCAACATGTCGGAGACCGATGCCTTCTGCACGTTGAGGATCTTGCCGCGGATGGGCAGGAGGGCCTGATATTCGCTGTCCCGCGCGAGCTTCGCCGTGCCGAGCGCGGAGTCACCCTCCACGACGAAGAGCTCGCTGTTGGCGACATCCGAGCTGCGGCAGTCCACGAGCTTGGCAGGAAGGGACGAGTTCTCCAGTGCGTTCTTGCGGCGCTGGGTCTCCTTGTGCGCCCGTGCCGAGATGCGGGACTTCATCTCCGCGACGATCTTGTCGAGCACGAGAGCCGACTGGGTCTTGTCGTCGCGCTTGGGCGAACCGAATCTCTCGGCCATGGTCTTCGCCACGACGGCAGCCACGATGTTGCGCACGGCCGGAGTCCCGAGGATCTCCTTGGTCTGCCCCTCGAACTGCGGTTCTGGAAGCCGCACCGTCAAGACCGCGGTGAGCCCGGCGAGCACATCGTCTTTCTCGATCTTCTCCGTGCTGTTCGCCCCGGTTCCCACCTTGAGCCGCCGCGCGTTCTGCTCGACCTGAGAGCGCAGGAACTTGAGCATCCCGGCCTCGAATCCGGCCTGGTGGGTGCCGCCCTTCGGTGTGGCGATGATATTCACGTAGCTGCGGAAGACCGTTTCATAACCCGTACCCCAGCGCAGCGCGATGTCGACCTCGCACTCGCGCTCGAGTTCTGTGGCGACCATGTGCCCCTTGTCGTCGAGCACGGGGACGGTCTCGCTGAAGGTGCCAGAGCCCGACATCCGCCAGGTCTCCGTGAGGGCGGTGTCGGGAGCGAGGAAGTCCACGTACTCGCCGATCCCGCCGTCGAAGCGGAAGACTTCGGTGCTCGGCTCTTCGCCGCGCTCGTCGGTGATGGAGATGCCGAGACCGCGAACGAGAAACGCGGTCTGGCGGGCGCGGGTCGAGAGCTCGTCGGTCTGGAAGGTCGTGCCCCGGCTGAAGATCTGCGGATCCGCCCAGTAGCGGATCCGGGTGCCGGTCACACCGCGGGCGACCTTGCCCACGACCCTCAACTCGCTCTTGTTCTCGAACGGGGTGAATACGGCATCAGCCCTCGGGCCGTCCCCGGAGTCGGCGAAGATTCCCGGTTCTCCCCGGTGGAAGGACATCGCCCAGGTCTTGCCGTCGCGGTCGACTTCGACATCGAGTCGTTCCGACAGCGCATTGACGACGGATGCGCCAACGCCGTGCAGTCCCCCGGAGGCCGCATACGATCCACTGCCGAACTTGCCGCCGGCGTGGAGTTTGGTGAAGACGACCTCGACGCCGGAGAGTCCGGTCTTCGGCTCGATATCGACCGGGATGCCGCGCGCGCGATCCCGCACCTCGACGCTGTTGTCCGAGTGGAGGATCACGCGGATCTCGTCGCCGTTTCCGCCGAGCGCTTCGTCGACGGAATTGTCGATGATCTCCCACAGGCAGTGCATGAGCCCACGGGAGTCTGTGGATCCGATGTACATTCCTGGGCGCTTCCGCACGGCCTCGAGGCCCTCGAGCACTGAGAGGTGTCGTGCGGAATAGTCGGAACTCGCCACGTGAATCTCCTTCGCGGCGCCGCCGGCATCGCCTGAACGGGAATGGATGCTGGCCGGGCCGGGTTAAACACTAATGACCAACGTCACTGTCCCCGACCTGCGACACCCCCAGCACTGGGTGGTACGCGTTCAGCGAAATACACGGGTTTTGTCGTCACGATGTAACACGCCCGTGTTTGGATAGGGACAACGAATTATTGATAGGAAACCGGAGGAGCAACTCATGACTCAGATTGCACCCACCACGACCGCAGTGGATGAACTCGACTCGAGCCACCAGCTCACTGCCTCGGACCGCTGCGACAGCTGCGGCGCACAGGCGTACATCCGTGTCGCCATCGGTTCCAGCGAGCTGCTGTTCTGCGCCCACCACGGCAAGAAGTACCAGGAGAAGCTCGCGACCGTCGCCAGCGACTGGCACGACGAGTCGGACCGCCTTCTCCAAGACAACCGCGCCTGAGCGGCAACCTCCCCCTCTGATTTCAGACAGCGCCCTCGGCTCCGGCCGGGGGCGCTGTGCTGTCTGCGCAACCTGCGAAGTCTGCGAGGTCATGGTGATCTGGGCAGTGTGGGCGATACCGCCAGCGCGTTCAGGTTGAGAGACTCACTCGAAGAAGCGGCGCAGGATACGCGGACTCAGTCGGGTCACGATCTCTTCGCCGATCGTGCCGAGCTCGTCTGCCCATTCCTGCAGCGTCGGCTCGCCGTCCGCTCCGCTGCCGAAGAGTACCGCGGTGCCCCCGGGTCGCACCAGCGCCTCCCCCGTATCGACCACGAGGCTGTCGATGTGAACCGCGACGATCTCGTGAAGGCGCCCGTCGATGGAGAGCTGCAGCACCCCGGCAGCTGCGCTCGGGATGCCGTCACCGAAGCCGATGCCGATTGTCGCGAGTCCATCACGCACGGCGATGACGGGGGCGGTCAGGGTCATCACGGGTTCGAGCCACAGCGATGAGGGCGTGATGCCGCCACCCGGTGAGATCCCGTAGGAGAACGCCCCGATCCGCACCAGATCGAACCGCGCATCCGCCCTCGCGAAGGCGGCTGCGCTCGCCGCGAGATGCCGCACGGCGAAGCGCGCACCGAGTTGCTCGGCCACGGCGACCGCCGCAGCGAACCGTGCGATAGCGATCGAGTCGTCGTCGTCCGAGGCCTCGGCGATGTGGGTCCAGGCTCCGACGAGCTCGATGCGGTCGGACAGCTCGATCGCCCGCGCCACGAGCCCCGGCCACTCGTGGACGCTCGCGCCATTTCGGTGGAGGCCGGTGTCGATCTTGAGGTGGACCCGCGCTCGCAGGGAGGCGCCAGCACCCGCTATCGCCTCGAGCTGGCCGATCGTCGACACGCCGAGATCCAGTTCGGCCTCGATCGCCGCCGCGTAGTCCTCGTCTGGACCGAGCAGCCAGGTGAACACCGACACGTCGCGCGGGATGCCGTTCTCTCGCAGTACCAGTCCGGTCTCGATGTCGAGGGAGCCGATCCATCCGAGCCCCGCCTCTACCGCGGCGCGCGCAACCGGCACGAGACCGTGGCCGTAGGCATCCGCCTTCACCACGGCCATGAGCGCGGCCGGTGCGATCCGCTCGCCGAGCCGCGCGAGGTTGCGACGATAGGCGGAGAGATCAACCGTCGCCGTCGGCACTGTCGTCGGATCGGACGACACCATCAGTACACCCGCGGCAAGTGACTGCCGAACACGGAGACGATCTCGGCGGAAGGTCGCCCGAGGCTGCCTGCCCAGTCCCAGACCGCCGGTTCGCCCGCGAGAGGGTCGCCGAAGACCACGGCTTCGTCGCCGATCGCGGCCCGGTCGGATCCGAGGTCGAGCACCAGGGCGTTCATGGCCACACGTCCCACGATGCGCCGTGCCGCTCCCTCGAGCAGGAGGGATCCCACATTGCTGGCGATGCGGTCGAGGCCGTCGGCATAGCCGATGCCGACCAATGCCAGGTTCGTGCGTGCACTCGCTGTCCAGGTGTAGCCATAGGAGACGCTCTCGCCGGCATCGATGGTCTTCGTGCCGACGACGAGCGCGCTCACCCGCATCGCCGCCCGCAGTTCGGGATCGGACGAGAGACCGTACAGCGCGACGCCGGCGGAGACGAAGTCGCCATGCACTCCCGACGACGCGGCGAAGTCGAGGTCTCGGATGAAGGCACCACCATCCAGCGCGGCGTCGGTCACCGCGGTGAGGCCGTGCCCGTAAGCATCCGCCCGCACGTCGGCCACCAGCACACGAGAACCGGCCCGGCGGGCGAGCACGGCGGCATTGTCACGGATCGCCGAGAGGTCGATGCTCGCGCTGTGAATGCGTGAACCGGGCAGCGTCATCACCTCTCGCACCGAAACCAAGATCCTGACGAACCTAGATCCTCGAGAATACGTGCTTCGCGTGGGAGATGATCACTTCTCGGGCCCGCGTGGCGTAGAGCTCGAGGCTCTCGTTCCCCGCGGAGGAGTTCGTGGGCAGTCCACGGCGCTCTGCGACGAAGGCGATGATCGCGTCGGTGAGAAGGGGGTTGAGGGGCAGCACAGGGCCGCCGACCTGGGTGCCGATCGCGCTGCCGTCGAGAAGTCCCTCGACCGATCCCTCACCGTTGCCCGTTCCCGCCTCGAGGATCCCAAATGGCTTGGCGCCGGCATCCAGCGTCCACCGCGACGCGTTGTCTTCGAAGCCGACGACCTGGCCGAACGGTGAATTGACGATGACATAGCCGACCGAGCGGCTCGCGACACGCGTCGCTCTCAGCGGGAGGATGCCGAGCCCCTCCAGCGAACTGCCGTCGAGCAACGAGATCGAGTGACCGAGAAGCTCCGCACCGGAGCCGTAGGCGAAGATCGGCACTCCGCTCTCGCGGAGCGCCCGGAGCCGGTCGGCGTTGGCCAGCAGGTCGGCGTGGATGTTCCGCATCGCCGAGAGCGGACCGTTGCCCACGACGACGAGATCGACGTCCGTCGGCAGTACGGATCCCACTTCGTGCGCGACGACGGTGACCGAATGTCCGGCGTGCTCGAGTCGCTTTGTCAATGCCATGACATTGCCGCGATCTCCGGCGACGCCGAGCTCATCCGGGTAGAGCTGCACGATTGTCAGGGCACTCATCGCTGGTTCTCCAGTTCGAGGAAACCGATCTGCTTGCGCGCGAGCATCATGATCTCGTAGTTCACGATCCAAGTCTTCAACCCGGTGGACGGTCGGGGCATGGCGCGCATGATGTCGATCGCCTTCTTCAGGTCGGGTTCGACCACCCCGATGGTGATCCCCTCGTGTTCGAGGCGCAGCGCGATCTGCCAGGCCTTTGCCCCGGTGATGACATCCACGTGATCGAGAGCGGCGAAGTCGATGTCGTAGATCCAGGAGATGTCGGGCGTGCCCTCATCGATGGCCAGAAGCACCTGCTCCGGCGGCTCCGGAAGGGCATCGAGGTTGAGCTGCAGGCTCGCCGCATTCTTGAACATCACGAACTCGACCTGCTCGTTCACGCCATCGCGGTTGGTGAAGTCGAGCAACTCACCACGCCCGTAGGCCGGCTTCATCGCGGCGAACGCTGCGGCCGAGGATGCCCCGTCGAAGCGTTCCCCGAGGATGACCGCCGCCGTTGCCAGCGCCGCTGCGGCATCGATGGCGTAGTGGAGCCCCTTCGCGGGCAGGGTCACCTCGACGCTGGTGCCATCGACGATGATCGAGGCGCCGGCGCGGTCGGTGGCCACCAACTCTGCAAGGGCTCGATGCGATTCGGCCTGCACCGCCTGGTCGCGATAGTCCTTCGCATTGAACAGGCCATGAGGGGCACGCGCGATGACGTCCGCGGACGCTCCGAAGTAGGTGATGTCGGGCTCGGTCGTCGCATCGCCGTCGACGTACCGGCGCGCGATCTTCGACAGGTACGGGTCTTCGCGATTCGTCACGATGTGCGACCCCGCCTGCTGGGCGGTGTCCAGCATCATGTCGGCGACGCGCTCGGTCTCGTAAAAACGATAGAGCTGGTCCACCTGCGTGTTCAGCACGAGCACCGTCGAGGGCGGCACGACCGCCGCGAACTCGAGCGCGAAGGCCTCATCGACCTCCAACACGCCGATGTCGGCATCCACCCGTCCGAGCACGCTCGACTCCGCAAGGATCGACGACGCGATTCCCTGCGGCAGGTTCGCGCCGGAGGGATTCGTGAACACGGTGAGTCCGTGGCCGCGCAGCACCTCCGTCAGCATGTGGGTGGTCGTGGACTTGCCGTTGCTGCCCAAAACATAGACGATGCCGTAGCGGAACTGGCCCGTGACATCCCGCAGGAAATGCGGTGCCAGCCTCGTGGTGACGTATCCGGGGAAAGCGGACCCACCGCCACGCAACTTCGCGAGGGCGCGCACCGCCTTACCCGCCACTACGGGGAAGAAGTACCTGAGGCCACGGAGGCCGCCTGTTTTCTGCTCGCTCACCACGCGGTTTACTCGAGGTAGTCGCGAAGAGACTGCGACCGCGACGGGTGGCGAAGTTTCGCCATCGTCTTCGACTCGATCTGGCGGATGCGCTCACGCGTCACGCCGAACGTGTCACCGATCTGGTCGAGGGTCTTCGGCATTCCATCGCCGAGGCCGAAACGCATGCGGATCACGCCCGCCTCACGCTCGGAGAGCGAGTCGAGCAGTGATTCGAGCTGCTTCTGGAGCATGGTGAAGCCGACGGCATCCGCCGGCACGACAGCCTCGGTGTCTTCGATGAGGTCACCGAACTCGCTGTCGCCATCCTCGCCGAGGGGGGTGTGAAGCGAGATGGGCTCGCGCCCGTACTTCTGCACCTCGATGACCTTCTCCGGCGTCATGTCGAGCTCGCGGCTCAACTCCTCCGGGGTGGGCTCGCGACCGAGATCCTGCAGCATCTGGCGCTGCACGCGGGCGAGCTTGTTGATGACCTCGACCATGTGTACCGGGATGCGGATGGTGCGGGCCTGGTCGGCCATCGCTCGCGTGATCGCCTGGCGGATCCACCAGGTGGCGTAGGTGGAGAACTTGAAGCCCTTGGTGTAGTCGAACTTCTCGACGGCACGGATGAGCCCGAGGTTGCCCTCCTGGATGAGGTCGAGGAACTGCATTCCCCGGCCCGTGTAGCGCTTCGCGAGTGAGACGACGAGGCGGAGGTTCGCGCCGAGCAAGTGGCTCTTTGCGCGCTGTCCGTCTTTGGCCACCCAGGTGAGCTCGCGTCCGAGCTGCGACTTGAGTTCTGCCGGGGTCATGTCGGCGAGCTTGTCCTCGGCGAAGAGCCCCGCCTCGATGCGCATGGCGAGCTCGACCTCTTCGGCCGCGTTGAGGAGTGCGACCTTTCCGATCTGCTTCAGGTAGTCCTTGACCGGGTCGGCAGTGGCACCGGTGATCGCCGATGAGTAGACCGGAACTTCGTCTTCGTCGTCGACGAGAGACAACACGAGGGCACCGGAGGGAAGCACCTCAACCGTCTTGTCTTCCTTCTCCTCGTCGGCATCCTCGGCGGTCTCTTCCTTCGAGTCATCGTCTTTGCTGTCGTCCGCGACGACGACGACTTCGGCCTCGGTGTCGGCCTCATCGTCGGGGCCGTCTTCCTCATCGGAGTTCGCAGCCTTGGTGCCGCGCTTGGCCGGAGCCTTCTTGGCCGGTGCCTTCGCGGCTGCCGGCGCCTTTGCGGTTGCCGGCGCCTTTGCGGTTGCGGCCTTCTTCGCCGGGGCTGCCTTCTTCACAGGGGTGGACTTCACGGGCGCGGCCGCGGCAGCCGAAAGGTCGGCGCTGACCTCTTCGGTGACATCGGGTTCCGCTACCGCGGTGGTTTTGGTTCGGGTGGCCATCGGGACACCTTTCACTAGTTGATCTTCAGGCGTTACACGCCCATCGTTGGTAGAACGACCCTCACCCGGCACACCATGGCCACCGGGTTTTTCGGGCAGCACTAAGACCCATGTCAAGTCCTGATCTTTCACGCAGCGGTGCTGCAGAACAATCACGATGACCTGAACGGGTCTTACGTCAATTATTGCACGGATTCACAATGACCCTTGCCAACTCAGCCAAGTCGCTATATAACAACCGCTAATCGGTCCTGCGTCTCCAGAACCTCACCAGGGAAACCCACAACGGGGCCACCGTTATTCCCTCCTCGGCGTGGAGCTTCACCCGGGTCAGCCGCCGTGCGCGCACGAGGAAGAACATCCCCGTTCCGATGACGAGATACTGCACGAGCAGGGCGATCCGGAAGGAATCCCAGGCGAACACCTCGCTCGCCGCTCCCCCGGCCACGCGCGCCGTGTTCTGGATGTCCAGCACGAGCCCGATCAGGTACATCATGACGAAGCTGGCCAGAAACCCGCCCACGTTGACGACACCGTTCGCCGAACCGAGGCTTCGCATCGGGTTGAAGGTGCGGGCGAAGTCGAATCCGATCAGTGATCCGGGCCCGCCGATGCCCAGCACCACCACCAGGGTGACGACGAGCCAGAACGGCGGATGCCCCGGCCACAGCAGCACGGTAGTCCAGGTGACCCCGATCATCACCACGATGGCGATAACGAGGTTTGACCGCCGCAGGGGAAAGCGCGCGGTGAGGATACCGAGGATCGGTCCGCTCACGACTCCCGCGGCCACGATCAGCGTGAGAAGGGCGGAGGCCGTGCCCGGGGAGTAGCCCAGTCCCGCCGTGAGAAGAGGGAACCCCCATAACAGGGAGAAGACCGTTCCCGACGATTGGGTGACGAAGTGCGACCAGAAGCCCAATTGAGTGCCGGGGCGAGCCAGCGATTCCCGCAACTGGTGCACCGCACCGCGCCAGTTCGCGGCCCCGCTTTCGGGCGCTGCGGCATCCGCCGGCGGTCTCGTCGGGTTGCCGTTGGAGAGCAGAACGATCACCAGTACGGAGGCGATGAGAGAGAGTGCCGCCGCCGAGAGGAAAGCGGGTTGCCAGCCCAGCCGGTGCAGCAGAAGCGACAGCGGTATGGCAGAGAGCACCTGACCGAGTTGCCCGATGTTGCCCGTCCACTGGGACACCTGGGGAAGGATGCGCCCGCGAAACCACGAGGCGAGCAATCGAATGACCGAGATGAAGGTCAACGCATCGCCGGCGCCGACCAGGATGCGCCCCAGGATCGCGATGCCGATGGAGGGGGCGAGGGCAAGGGTGGTCTGCCCCGCGAACATGAGCACGGCGCCCGCCGCGATCAGCACCTTCGGTCCCACCCGGTCGAGGAGAACGCCGGTAGGGATCTGCAGGGCGGCGTAGACGATCAGCTGCACCACCGCGAGGCTGGACAGCGCGGAGGCCGACACATCGAAGCGATGGGCCGCCTCGATACCGGAGACCCCGAGCGAGGTACGCTGCATCACCGCGATCACGTAGGCGAAGAGGGCGACTCCCCAGATGAGCCAGGAGCGCCGCGAATTCACCTGTCAACTGTAGCCCGCACGGACAAACCACCCCCGGCCAATGTGTTACGCCGCGGTCAGGGACGCAAGAGGTCGGGGCCCAGTCTCACGGGGTCCGAGGTGTCAGAGCGAGAACGGCTCCGGCTCTTCGCCGTTGCGTCGAGCGGCCAGGAAGTTCTCCAGCTCTGCGGCGATCTCATCCGCCGACGGGAGTTCGCCGTCCACGTCGGTGAGGGGAGACCGCAGCGGGTTTCCCTCCATGTAGGAGTCGTGGCGTTCCTCGAGGGTGCCGACAAGGCGCGCGAGCTCCGGGTTCGATTCCACCTGGCTGTCGATCTTGGTGAGGAAGTCCCGGCCCTCTTCGCGGAGCGCATCGGTCGGGAAGATCAGCCCGGTGGCCGCGCTGATCGATTCGAGGGCTTTCACCGCGGCATCCGGAAACTCCGTATCGGCGAGGTAGTGCGGAATGAGCAGGACGAAACCCGCTGTCGGGTGCGACTGCTGCTGCAACCGGTATTCGACCAGGTGGAGGGCGTTTGCCGGCACCTGGGTGCGCGGCTTCCAGATGGACATCGCGTCGGTGAGTTCCGTGCGGTTGCCGCTGACGGTCACCCCGATCGGACGGGTGTGTGGAACCGGCATGGGAATCGCGTGGACCCAGGTCGTGGTCTTCACCTTGAACCGCGCGATGAGGTGCATCACCGCTTCGCTGAACCGCTCCCACTGGAAGTCGGGTTCGAAACCGGTGAGAAAGAGAAAGGGCTGGCCGATCTCATCGGTCGCGAGGGAGAGGGAGAGACGCGGCGGCCGGTAGTCGGCCAGGTGATCCTGGTCGAAGTAGATCGTGGGGCGGCGGGCGCGGTAGTCGAGCAGGATGTCGGCGTCGAATGTCGCCACCTCGCGGTGGTCGACCGTGTCGAGCAGGTACTCGCTCAATTGGGTCACGGCGGCTCCGGCATCCGCAAAGCCGGTGAGGCCGGCCACGAGATCGAGGCCCTCCGGCACGTCGATGACGGCCGGATTCAGTTCATAGAGACCCTCGGGATTTTGCATTGTTTAACTCTAATCGCGGTCGTTGGCGCACACTCCCGTCCCGTTAGTGCCGAGAGCGAACAGGTGACCGCTGCCCCGGCACAGTCCTTCCCCGGTGGCGCGGATACGATGGCGCAATGACCCTGCCCACTCTGAAAATTTCCTCCGCCGCTCCTCTCTCGCTCGCCGCCGACGTGCTCGTGCTCGGGGTACGGGCGACGGATGACGGGCCCCGCCTCGTCACTGAGGACGCCGAATTCGCCGAGCTCTCGGCCAGCCTCGACGGCATCGGAGTCACCGGCGGAGTCGACGAACTGGTGCGGGTGCCGGCGGCGATCGGAAGCGCGCGCAGCATCGCGCTCGTCGGCCTCGGCACGTCGACGCCGGGGCAAGACTCGCTGCGGTACGCGGCCGGCACCGCTTCCCGTCGGCTCACCGGCGTGACCTCGCTGGTGATCGCCCTGCCGACGCTGTCGTCGGCCGAGGTGCTCGCAGTGCTGGAAGGGGCCGCGATCGGCGCCTATTCCTACACGTCTTACCGGTCATCGACCCTCGAGAAGACGAAACTTCCCGCGACGGACATCACCATCGCCACGGAGATCCCAGCCGATGACGAGCTGGTCTCTCGCGCTTCCATCGTGGCCGGGGCGATCCACTCGGTGCGCGACCTCGTCAATGCACCCCCCTCGGACCTCTACCCGGAGAGCTTCGCCGACGCCGTGCTCGAGCTCGCCGAGGACCTCCCCGTCGAGGTCGAGGTGCTGGCGGAGGACGAACTCCTCGCCGGCGATTTCGGGGGAATCCTCGGAGTCGGCCAGGGTTCCACCCGCGGGCCGCGACTGGTCAAGATCAGCTACTCCCCCACGACCGCGCGCTCCCACCTGGCTCTCGTCGGCAAGGGCATCACCTTCGACACCGGAGGGCTGTCGCTCAAGCCGCCGGCAGGAATGGTGGGAATGAAGTACGACATGGCCGGTGCGGCGACGGTGATGGCTGCGGTCTTCGCTGCGGCACGGCTCGGTCTCGACATCCGCCTCACCGCCTGGTTGTGCCTGGCGGAGAACATGCCATCGGGCTCGGCCATCCGCCCGAACGACGTGCTGCGCATGAAGGGCGGTACGACCGTGGAGGTGCTCAACACCGATGCCGAAGGCCGTCTCGTCATGGCCGACGGGCTCGTCGCCGCGAGTGAGGAGTTTCCGGATGCGATCATCGACGTCGCGACGCTCACCGGTGCCCAGCGGGTCGCACTCGGCGATCGATATTCCGGGGTGATGGGCGACGACGCTCTCGTCGGCCGGGTCGCCGCGACAGCGCGCACCGTCGGGGAGCAGCTCTGGCCGATGCCGCTTCCAGGCGAGCTCCGCGCCCTGCTCAAGTCGGATGTCGCGGACATCGCGAACGCGAAGATCGGCAACACGGCCGCAGGCATGCTCCTCGCCGGAGTGTTCCTGCAGGAATTCGTCGGTTCGCAGTCGGATTCCTCGGCTGGACGCATCCCCTGGGCCCATATCGACATCGCTGGACCGGCCCACAATGCCGGAGGGGGATACGGCTACATCGGTACCGGACCGAGCGGCGTTGCTGTGCGAACTCTGATCGCGCTGGCTGAGGAGATTTCGCTCGCGTAGTAAGGTCTTTGTGGCCCGAAAATAATCGGGCCACGCGGTCCGTGGCCTGTCAATGGCCGGGACACACGCACACCTCACAAAGAAACCCAAGGGAGTCGCCGGGTGCCTGAGCAGAACTTCGACATCGTCATCCTCGGAGCGGGAAGCGGCGGCTACGCCGCGGCGCTGCGAGCAAGCCAACTGGGGTTCTCCGTGGCCCTCGTCGAAAAAGGAAAACTGGGCGGTACCTGCCTGCACGTGGGGTGCATCCCCACCAAAGCGCTGCTGCACTCCGCCGAGGTCGCCGACGTCACGCGTGAATCCGCGAAGTACGGGGTCACCTCGAGCTTCGAGGGAATCGACATCGCCGCCGTCACCGCATACCGCGAGGGAATCGTCGCGAGCAAGTACAAGGGCCTCCAGGGTCTGATCAAGGCCCGTGGAATCACCGTGATCGAGGGCGAAGGTCGCCTCACCGCGGCCAACACCGTCACCGTGGGCGAGAACACCCTCGTGGGCAAGAACGTGATCCTCGCCACCGGGTCGTACTCCCGATCGCTCCCGGGCCTCGAAATCGGCGGACGCGTTATCACCTCCGAGCAGGCGCTCGAACTCGACTTCGTACCGAAGAAGGTGCTCGTGCTCGGCGGTGGTGTCATCGGCGTCGAGTTCTCGAGCGTGTGGAAGTCCTGGGGCACCGACGTGCAGATCATCGAGGCGCTGCCGCACCTCGTGCCCAACGAGGACGAGGCCATCAGCAAGCAGTTCGAGCGTGCATTCCGTAAGCGCGGAATCAACTTCAGCCTCGGCATCCGCTTCCAGAGCGTCACCCAGAACGACGACGGCGTCGTCGTGACGCTCGAGGATGGCCAGACCTTCGAGGCCGAGCTCCTGCTCGTCGCCGTCGGCCGCGGACCGGCCACCGCAAACCTCGGATACGAAGAGGTCGGCGTGACGATGGACCGCGGATTCGTCATCACGAACGAGCGACTCCTCACGAGCGTTCCGAACGTGTATGCCGTCGGAGACATCGTGCCCGGCCTCCAGCTCGCGCACCGCGGCTTCCAGCAGGGCATCTTCGTCGCCGAGGAGATCGCGGGGCTGAACCCGATCGTGATCGAGGACATCAACATCCCCAAGGTCACCTACTCCGACCCGGAGGTCGCGTCCGTCGGACTCTCCGAAGTCAAGGCGCAGGAGCAGTACGGGGCCGACAAGGTCACCACCTACGACTACAACCTGGCCGGCAACGGCAAGAGTCACATCATCGGCACCGCGGGATCGATCAAGGTCGTGCGGGTGAACGACGGCCCGATCGTCGGAATGCACATGATCGGTGCCCGCGTCGGGGAACTCATCGGGGAGGCCCAGCTCGTCGTGAACTGGGAGGCCTACCCCGAAGACCTCGCGCCGCTGCTCCACGCGCACCCCACGCAGGACGAAGCGCTCGGCGAGGCGTTCCTCGCCCTGGCCGGAAAACCGCTCCACGCGATGTAGGCGTCGCGCCAAGAGGCGCGTCGTCATCGAACTAAGCTAAACAAACAGAACTGGTCTAAAGGAGCATCACTGATGAGCGAATCCGTCAACCTCCCGGCACTCGGAGAGAGTGTCACCGAGGGCACGGTGACCCGCTGGTTGAAGAACGTGGGAGACCGCGTCGAGGTAGACGAGCCGCTGCTCGAAGTCTCCACCGACAAGGTCGACACGGAGATCCCGTCGCCGATCGCCGGCGTGATCGAAGCCATCCTGGTGGCGGAGGACGAGACCGTCGAGGTCGGCACCCCCCTGGTGACCATTGGAGACGGATCCGGATCATCGGATGCGACCCCCGAGGCACCCGCAGAGGCCGCCCCGGCCGCCGTCACGCCCGCACCGCCGGAGGACGCGCAGCCCGTCTCAGAAGTGCAGCCGGAGCCCGTCGCCGCAGCGGCACCCGAGCAGATCTCCGCTCCGCCGCAGGCGCCCGCAGCGCCGCAGGCCCCTCCCGCTCCTGAGCCCGCCGCCCCCCAGCAGGCGGAGGCGCCGGTCGCCGAGGTACCTTCCGCCGATGCTCCCGCTCCGGGAGACGAGGCGCCCACTGCTGCTTCCGCCCCGGCACCTGCCGACGCGGTCGACCCGGCACCGGCACAGGAGGCAACCGACGCTCCGGCGCCTGACGCAGCCCCGGCACCCGCGGCTGCTCCGGCGCCCGCTGCTGCTCCAGCACCCGCCGCTGAAGCTGCTCCTGCACCCGCTGCTGCTCCGGCACCTGCGGCTGCTGCTGCTCCCGCTGCTGCTCCTTCCGTCGATGCCAACCCGGGTTACGTCACTCCCCTCGTTCGCAAACTTGCCAATGAGAAGGGCATCGACCTCTCGACGATCGCCGGTTCCGGAGTCGGAGGACGGATCCGCAAGGAAGACGTGCTCACGGCGACCTCGGCCACACCGGACGCTGCGGAGGCCCCGGCCGCTTCGGCTCCCGCGGTCGCCGCACCGGCATTGGAGACCTCTCCCCTGCGCGGCACGAGCGTTCCGATGTCTCGACTTCGCAAGGTCATCGCCGAACGTGCGGTCATCTCGATGCAGTCGTCCGCGCAGCTCACGTCTGTCGTCGAAGTGGACGTCACGCTCGTCGCGAACTTCCGCGACTCGGTGAAGGCGGAGTTCCTCTCGAAGACCGGGCAGAAGCTGTCCTTCCTTCCGTTCTTCGCGCTTGCAGCAGCGGAAGCCCTCAAGGCCTTCCCGATCATCAACGCCACGATCGACGGAGACACGATCGTGTACCCGCCCCAGGAGAACATCTCCATCGCGGTCGACACCGAGCGTGGGCTTCTGACGCCGGTGATCCGGGATGCCGGGTCTCTCGATCTCGCCGGTCTCGCCGCGCAGATCGCCGACCTCGCCGCGCGCACCCGCGACAACAAGCTGAAGCCCGACGAGCTGGCCGGCGGTACCTTTACGCTGACCAACACGGGTTCACGCGGGGCGTTGTTCGACACCCCGATCGTGTTCCTGCCCCAGTCCGCGATCCTCGGCACCGGGATCGTCGCCAAGAAGCCGGTCGTCGTCTCGAGCGGTGGGCTCGACGCGATCGCGATCCGCTCGACGGTCTACCTCGCCCTGTCGTACGACCACCGGATCGTGGATGGCGCGGACGCCGCCCGCTTCCTCGTTGCCGTGAAGAACCGTCTCGAAGGCGGCGATTTCGCCGGAAACCTCGGCTACTGAGAAGCCTCGGCTACTGAGAAACCTCGGCTACTGAGAAACCTCGGCAGCACGGTCGCGCGCTCTCGCTAGCCGAGTGCAAGATCTCTGATCCGCCATCCGGCCTCGCTTCTCACCAGCAGAAGCGGGGCCGGATTCTTCGTACTCACCGCAGAACCGTCAGTCGCGAGCAGCTGGATGATGGCCGAATCTCCCAGCTGCTGGATGAGGTGCGGGGTGAACCCCTCGAGGGTCGCCTCTGCCGGCAGGCTGCCCCCGTTCTTGAGACGACGGACGAGATCGCGGTCCGCCTCGATCACTGCCGAGCCCGACTGATCGACCCCGTCCAGGCAGGTGACGGATCTCGCCACGAAGCATTTCGACCGCGCGGTGAGGAGAGCGCGGGCGGCGGCGAGAGGGTCCTGCCCCTCGATGGCGGATCTCGACGGCGCCGGAGATGCGTCGAACGGGAGGTCGGCCGGGAGCCCTGACTCCATGGGCGCTGTGCGATCCGGGGTCGGCGTCGGCGAATCCGGCCCGGGCGATCTCAAGGCGGGCGAGGTCGGTGTCGTCTGGGAACCTTCCGGTGTCGACCCCGGCTTCCCCGGGGCGGACTCGGAATGAGCAGCCGGAATCACGGTGAGAGCGACGACCAACGCTCCGATCCCCGCTCCCCCGGCGATCCAGACGGGAATCCGAACCGGCGAGAGGAACGTGACCAGTCGTGCGCGCAGATGAGCGAGCGGGTGGATGTCCGTGACCTCGGTGGCAGCGGCCCAGTTCGGCAGAAGCTCACGGCTCACGGACAGATCCTCCGCGGGGGCTTCCCGAAGGAGAAGCGGGATTCCCGGATGAAGAACGGGGTGGGTCGACTGCTGCAGCGGCACCGAGATCGGTGACTCCTCGTCGAAGCGGATCGGCAGCGCCGGAGCGAGCGCGAAGAGTCGGTCGATCAGGTTCGAAAGCGCTTCCTCGCCCAGGGGTGGCCCGGCCAGTTCGTGCCGCACGGTCGCAAGGGCGGCCGAGGACGCTCCCGGCTCCAGCCGACCGAGTACCGATCCGATCAGATCCCGAATCCCCTGCCGATCTGCGCCCGCGCCGGCATCCGCGTCGAGCTCGGCCGCCGTCAGGCTCGGAGTGTCTCCCTCTGTCGGAAATTCCCCGATGAGCGCGACCGAGCCGAATTTCGCCAGCACCGGAGCGCCGCCATCGTCGAAGAGAACCGAAGAGAGCGTGATGTCCCGATGCGCGACTCCGACTCGATGCAGCTCCTTCACCGCCTCAATGAGCGGCACCAGGATGCTCACCGCTTCCCCCGGCGCGAGGGTGCCTCGCGTCGCGAGCAGTCGGCCGAGGGTTCCGGAGCCCAGTCGCGGCAGGATGAGGCACGGCCGACCATCCGCACCGGTCGCGAGGTCCTTCAGCTCCAGAAGGTGACGGGAAGATGCCCGGGCCAGGGCCTCTATCTCGCGATCGATGCTCCCGTCGTCGGTCTGCGGCCGGTAGACCTTGATCGCCGCGATCCGATCCCCATCGGGAGGTTCCCGCGTACCTGCGTGACCGAGGTGGATCTCGGCGCGCGTCCCCGCACCGAGCTTGCGCACGAGTCGATAGCCGCCGACGGTCTCCATGCAGCGAGTATCCGGTCCGTGGGTCATCCGTCGTCGCGCCCGGACCCGGTCTGTGGCCCGTTGCCTCCTCTCTGCCAGTGTGAGGGAGCAGAGCCCGACGGTCAGGCCGTATCCTTGTGTCATGGCACGCACCCAGAATTCGGCACCCAAACCTGCGAAAGAGCCCGGTCGTCTCAAGCAGATGTACCAGGTCTTCCAGATGACCCGTCGCTACGATTCGAATGCGATCTGGTGGTTCCTCCTCGCGTTCCTCGCCCCGATACTCGTCGGCATCGTGGCAGGATTCCTGATCTCCGGTGTCGATAACGTCTTCGGATTCGTTCTGTGGATCATCGCTGGCGTTCTCGGTGGCGTGCTGCTGTTCCTGATCGTGCTCGGTCGACTCGCGGAACGCGCTGCCTATTCGCAGATCGAAGGGCAGGCCGGCGCCGTCGGCGCCGTGCTCAAGAGCTCGCTGCGCCGCGGCTGGACCGCGAGTGAGATGCCCGTCGCCGTGAGCCCCAAGACTCAGGATGCCGTCTACCGGGCGGTCGGCAACGGCGGTGTCGTGCTGATCGGCGAGGGTCCGAAGAGCCGCACCCAGAAGATGCTGGACGAGGAACGTCGCCGGGTCACCCGCATCCTGCCGAACGTGAGTGTGCACTTCCTTCACGTGGGCCCGGATGCCGATGCGGTGCCACTGCACAAGCTCGCGGGGCGCATGGCGCGTTTCAAGCGCTCGCTGAACAAGTCAGAGATCTACGCAGTGAGCAACCGACTCGCGTCCCTCGGTAAGAACCAGCTTCCCATCCCCAAGGGCGTCGACCCGATGCGGGCGCGCGCGCCCCGGCCGCGCTAGTAGGCGGCCCTCCGCCTCTTGCCGGCTGCTAGCGCCGGACCAGCACGGTGCCGGCGAGCCGGTCGTGCAGGCCGCGTCGATCCCGGTCGGCGATGAGAGCCGGCACGAGCAGGGAGAGCAGCACTGTGCGCACGATCGGGCGCCAGACCCCGATCCATCCGGACGCCAGGGGCACGACCCGCATCCCGAGCAGAAGGTGCCCGATGCTGCCGCTCAGCAGCATCAGGAAGACGATCTGAAGCACCGCGAAGATGGCGAGGCTGGCCCAGCGGTCGTAGTCGAAGAACGCGTAGGAGATCAGGGCGCCCAGCGCCACGTCGATGGCGAACGCCGCTAGACGGCGACCGAACCGGGCGATCGAGCGCGGACCGGTGGCGGGAAGACCGAAGTGCCGGCCAGGCCAATCGCTGGGCTGGGCGGATGTTCGGGGCTCTGCCATACCGAAGATCCTACGGTCGCCAACTCGACGTAACATGCACGAAACAATAGCGACACCGTGGCGAAACTCCCTTCGTCTAGCGTCACAGTTGGCTGCGCTTGCCGCCGTACCCAGTTCCAAACCCCATTGGAGTCAAGTCACATGTTCAGTGATTCTTCAGAGGTGCTCAAGTTCATCAAGGCCGAGAACGTCAAGTTCCTTGATATCCGCTTCACCGATCTCCCCGGTGTGCAGCAGCACTTCAACATCCCCGCCTCGACCGTCGACGAAGAATTCTTCTCGGTCGGACAGCTCTTCGACGGCTCGTCGATCCGCGGCTTCGCGTCGATTCACGAATCCGACATGCAGCTCATCCCCGACGTGACCACCGCGTACGTCGATCCCTTCCGCGTCGAGAAGACGCTCATCATGATCTTCGACATCTACAACCCGCGAAACGGCGAGATCTACGCCCGCGACCCGCGCCAGGTTGCCAAGAAGGCCGAGAAGTACCTCGCCTCCACCGGAATCGCGGACACCGCATTCTTCGCACCGGAGGCCGAGTTCTACATCTTCGACGACGTGCGTTACGACGTGCGCCAGAACTCCAGCTCCTACTTCGTCGACTCCGAAGAAGGCGCCTGGAACTCGGGACGCGTCGAAGAGGGCGGCAACCTCGCCAACAAGACGCCCTACAAGGGCGGCTACTTCCCGGTGAGCCCCGTCGACAAGCAGGCCGACCTTCGCGACGACATCAGCCTCAAGCTGATCGACGCCGGACTGATCCTCGAGCGCGCCCACCATGAGGTCGGCACCGGAGGCCAGGCGGAGATCAACTACCGCTTCGACACGATGGTGCACGCGGCCGACGACATCCTCAAGTTCAAGTACATCGTCAAGAACACGGCGCTCGAATGGGGCAAGGTCGCGACCTTCATGCCCAAGCCGCTGTTCGGCGACAACGGATCGGGCATGCACACCCACCAGTCGCTGTGGAGTGACGGCACCCCGCTGTTCTACGACGAGAAGGGCTATGGCGGCCTCAGCGACATCGCGCGCTGGTACATCGGCGGACTGCTCAAGCACGCTCCAGCGGTGCTCGCGTTCACGAATCCGACGCTCAACTCCTACCGTCGATTGATCCCCGGCTTCGAAGCACCGGTCAACCTGGTCTACTCGGCCGGCAACCGTTCGGCCTCGATCCGCATCCCGATCACGGGCACTAACCCGAAGGCGAAGCGCATCGAGTTCCGTGCACCGGATGCCTCCGGCAACCCGTATCTCGCTTTCGCCGCGCAGCTCATGGCCGGCCTCGACGGAATCAAGAACCGTATCGAGCCGCACGAGCCCGTGGACAAGGACCTGTACGAGCTTCCCCCCGAGGAGGCCAAGAACATCCCGCAGGTTCCCGCTTCTCTCGAGGAGGCCCTGCGCGCACTCGAGGCCGACAATGAATTCCTCACCGCCGGCAACGTGTTCACGCCCGACCTGATCCAGACTTGGATCTCGTACAAGCGTTCCGCGGAGATCATCCCGGCCGCCCAGCGTCCGACGCCGTTCGAGTACGAGCTGTACTTCAGCGTCTGATCCGCTTCTCGACCAAGAGCCGCATCCCCTCGGGAGTGCGGCTCTTGCGGGTTAATCGGGCGCACATGCCGACGCCGCGATGTCATCGTTGCCGCCAGCCGTCAGAAAGTGCGCTCCTCTGCGTTCCCGTCGACCGTCTTTGACGGGTGGGTGCTCCCGGACTGTGGGTAGACCGAGACTCTCGCCCGGCTCCGGCCTGGCCGCGGCGTTGCGAACCGCCTACCCCGGCCGTCACAAACCGTCCAGTCGCGGGGTCCGTTGCAACAGTCTGCAACGGACGGGCGGGGATCACCTCTCCCTGCGCCGACCACTGCCTCCGGTCCGGCCATGCGCCGTCGGACTCGGCACCGCCGCGGCCTGCCCGTGGGACTTGGCTCCAGGCGTGGTGACTCGGCTCCTGCGGCGCCTCCATCCGACAGGAGTTGCTGTCCTCAGCGCCCCAGGAGACGATTTCCGACGGGCGCGCACTCCTAGCCCAACGCCACCCGAAGAGACTCGATCGGCTCCGGGGGGTCCCGAACCGCGAAGATGCTCCCGCCGTCTCGGCCTGCCCCACCGTCGCCAGCCGCTCCGCCGTGGCCAGCCGCCCCACAGTCGCCAGTTGCCCCACAGTCGCCAGTTGCTCAGCCGTCGCCAGCCGCCCACCGTCGCCAGCCGCGCCACGGTCGCCGGCCGCTCAGCCGTCACTAACTGCGCGGTCGCCGGACCCTCAGGACAAACACTGACGGATGAAGGCAGCTCGCCGCCACCATCCGCCAGAACCCCCTCCCACCGCACCGCGATCCGTCAGAAGTTGATCTACTCGGCGCCTCAGGCGACAGTCTCCGACGGGTGAATGGCACCCGCGTCCGACCGGAGCAACTCGCCGGGCTCCGCTGCTCCCCATCGTGACCCTCCCCCGCCGTCTCGTCCTCCCCCGCCGTCGCAAACTGCTCAGTCGGCGTGGATTCGCGGCAGTCTTTGACCGATGGCAGGTAACGCACGCCATTCAGCCGCGGAACACGGATGGCAGGCAACGCACGCAGCTCCCCCGCGGAACACAGATGATCGGCAACGCAGGCTCAGACGCAGAGAACAGGCGACCGACGCCAGAACACACTCTGGCCGTCGCGGAGGGCATGGCGGCACCCGAGCCGTGGGAGACGGATGCGTGGCCCCCGCGGCCGGGGAAGTTTCAGCACACTCGGCTCCGGTGAGCAGCCCGATCCGGGAGCACAGAGGCGCGAAGCGAATGACGACCCCGAGAAGCCGCAGCAGGGCCGCACCGATTACGGCACGGCCCTGCGAAAACCCCTGTTCGCGCGGGTCTAGCGCGCCCCAACGAGTCGTCGGCCCGAGCCGAGCACGAGCGGCGGCGAGTAGGCCAGCAGCGGGGCGGGAGCCGTTCCGAGACCGGTGAGCGTCCAGCCAGCGGAACGCCATTCGTGCGCATCGAGGCAGTTGCGGGCGTCGATGATGACCGGCGTCGCCACGAGGTCTACCAGGTCGCGCGGATCGGTCTCCTTGAACTCGTTCCACTCGGTGAGAACGAGAAGGGCGTCGGAGTTCGTCGCCGCTTCCGCGATCGACTCGGCGTAGATGAGGGTCGGGAACATCTTCTGCGCCGTCTCGTTGGCCTCGGGATCGTAGACGACCACCTGGGCACCGCGCAGATGCAGAGCAGCCGCCACGTTAAGCGCCGGGGAGTCGCGCACGTCATCGGTGAGCGGCTTGAAGGCCGCGCCGAGCACACCGATGCGGCGGTTAAGAACGGATCCGCCACAGGCCTCGATCGCCATGTCGATCACGCGCTGGCGCTGAGCCATGTTGATCTCATCCACCTGCTGCAGGAGCGAAGCCGCCTTCATCGCACCGAGCTCACTCGAGCGATGGATGAGCGCACGAATGTCCTTCGGCAGGCATCCGCCACCGAAGCCGAGGCCGGCGTTGAGGAACTGCCGCCCGATGCGCACATCGTGGCCGAGGGCATCCGCGAGCACGTTGACGTCGGCTCCGGCCGCATCGCACACCTCGGCGATGGCGTTGATGAAGGAGATCTTGGTGGCGAGGAACGCGTTCGCGCTGACCTTCACCAGTTCCGCGGTCGGCAGATCGCAGACGATCACCGGTGTACCGGTCGCGATCGGGATGGCATAGACCTCGCGCATGAGAGCTTCCGAGGCCTCGCTGGTTCCACCGAGCACGATGCGGTCGGGAGTGAGGGTGTCGTCGACAGCCTTGCCCTCTCGGAGGAACTCGGGGTTCCAGATGATCTCGGTCTCGATGCCCTCCGGTACATGCTCGAGGATCATCTCGCGCAATGCCTGTCCAGTGCCCACGGGCACCGTCGACTTGCCGACGATCAGGCCGTTGTGCGTGAGGTTCCCCGCAACCTGCCTGGTGGCCTCCTGCACGTAGTTGAGATTCGCCGCATTGCTTCCGCGCTGCTGCGGGGTTCCGACGCAGATGAAGTGCACATCCGACAGCGCCGTGGCCTCGGCGATATCCGTGGTGAAACGAAGTCGACCGCTTTCGACATGCTTACGGATGAGCTCCGGCAGCCCGGGCTCGAAGAACGGCACCCGCCCTTCGCTGAGGGCCTGCGCCTTGGCCGGGTCGTTGTCGACGCCGATCACTTCGAAGCCCATCTCCGCCATGGCGGCGGCATGGGTCGCCCCGAGGTATCCGGTGCCGACGACGCTGATCCGTGGCGCCGTCGTGCGCGGCGCGGTGAGGGTGGTGTCGACGAAGACCTGGTCGACAGGTGTTGCATCTCCGAGCGGGTTCTGCTTCTTCATGATGTCCTCCTGGTAGTGGTGATGGACGCCGTCCGATGGGGATGGTGGCTGGTGGGGAGTGTGGGTGTCTGGTCGGTTGGTCATTGAGGACTGAGATCGAATCGTCCGCCGGGAAGCGCGAGACCCGCGGTGAAGGCGGCGAGGCTGTCCGGCCTCGAGTCGATGCGCCAGTCGTTGGTTGCGAGCTCCCCCTCGGTGTAGGAGGTGACGGCGAGGTTGAACCAGGAGAACCCGATGATGTCCTGGTTCTCCGGCTTCGCGAGGGCCTTGAAGAGGCTGGTGATCCAGGCCGCCTTGTGGCCTCCGGTTTCGGATGCCCCGATCTCAGCGAGCAGGATCGGCTTGTCGGTGATCCGCCTCAGTTCCTTCAGGCTCGGGGTGAAGGTGTAGTCGAAGGTGAAATCGTTGTCCGGCTTGTAGGCGGGGCGGAGGTAGCCGGAGAGACCGACGACATCCACGTAGGCGGATCCCGGGTAGAGCGAATCGAGATAGGCCGGGGCCTTGTGCGTCGCCGGGAGGTTGTTGATCACGTTCGGCGCCCAGATCCAGGCGACGAGGCTGTTCGCGCGCTCCTCCTGGAAGATGTCGTGCACGTGCTGCCACATCTTGACGTAGTCCCCGGGCCGGTTGCCGTTGATGGCCGTGCCCTTGCCGTCGTCTTCCGACCACGGGTACCAGATGCCGTTCATCTCGTGGTCGAGACGGATGCCGAGGGGAAGACCGGAGGCCACGATGTCTTTCGCGTACTGGTGAAGATAGGCGTCGAAGTTGCCGGGAACGCCGGCGGCGGGGTCGCCGATGATCTTGGGGAGCGAGTAGTCCGGCTCCGAGACGGCATCATTGGCTGCACCGATCGGTCGGGATTCCCAGGTGAGGATCGGAAGCGTGTTGCGCTTCCACGAGGCCTTCACGACATCCGCCCGGAAGCTCTGGTCCCAGCCCCCGAAATAGCCCACCGCATTCGGCTGGCTGCCGATCTTCTTCGCCGTGGCGTCGAACGACGCGAAGTTGAATGGTGCCTGCTCGGTGTACATGCCGAAGTAACGGGAGGTCGGGTTGATGATCTCCGCTTTGGACGGCGCGGTCACGACCGCTCCCGCCGCGCTGCTCGTCGGCTTCCGGGTGGTGGGCTTCGCCTTCGCTGCCGTGGTGGTCTTGGCGGCCGCAGCGGCATCCAGGGCGCCCTGCGCGCTGTAGAGCTGCTGTTGGATCGACGCCAACTGGGCCTTCGTCGCGCTGAGGTTGCCCTTGCTTCCGCTCAGCTGCTTCTGCAGCGCGATCACTTGGCTGAGCAGCGAATTGCGCTCGGCGACGATCTTGGCGGTGGCGAGATCCGCCCGGGTGACGGATGCCGCTGCCTGGGTGACGGGGTTCGCCGGCGAGTTCCAGACGATCACGCTCGTCCCAACGAGGCCGAGCACGAGGACGGCGGCACCGGCGGCGGTGAACCGTGCACGGGTGCTCGAGAGCGCCCACCAGGTTCCCGGTCGACTGAGGTTGCTGCGCTTAAGAAATGACAATGAAATACGCCTCCACAGCGAAGATGGTGAGTCCGATCACGTACGGCCAGGCGGCCTTGGGATTGAGACGCCGGCGCCGCTGGGCCCGGGGCGCCGAGGCCCTGACCCGGGTAGCGATCCGTGGCGACGCCTCGAGAAGTGCTGTCGAGTGGTTGCCGGCCGATAGCGGGCCGAATCCGATCGGGGCCTGATCCGAACCGGGATCGACCCGGGGGCTCTCATCGATCGACAAGGACTCGACGATCGTGTCGTTCGACGAGCCACCCGCATAGGCCCCGGCCCGGGTGCCCCAGCCGCTGGCGTGTCCCATGCGGAAGAAGCCGATGAGGCGGATGGGCATGAGGAACGCGGTCGAGACGATGATGAACACGGGAAGCCGGAAGAAGTCGCTCGGCTTCTCCGAGAGATGACGCAGCTGCCGGATGGCCATGCTGAGCACCGAGGACAACACCATGAGGCCGACGACGAGCGCGATACCGCTCTGGACGCCGTACTCCTTGAGGATGCCCTCGTAGAAGTTGTAGCCCTGGCCGGTGAAGCTGCGGAAGATCCAGCCGCCGATGACTCCGGCGAGCAGGAAGGGAAGCACGATGTCCATCACGAAGAACAGGGCGAGCACTGGCGCGTGACCGAGCATCCAGGGCAGCATCCGAAGGGTGTTGTACTGGCTGCCACGAGCCCAGCGCAGCTGCTGCTTGAAGAGCTTCTTGATCTGGAGGGGGGCATCCGTGTACACCAGCGAGGTGTACTGGTACACGGTGCGGTAGCCCTCCTTGAGCGTGAGGTTGGTGAGGGTGCGGTCGTCGCTGACCTCGAGGAAGACGCCCATGAACTGTTCAGTCATGAAGCGCTCCATGACCCGCACCATGATCGAACGGCGGAAGGCGATCGTGCGTCCGGGAAGGCAGCCGACCTGTCCGAGCACGCTCTGCGCGGGCATCGAATACAGGGCCCGGGAGTTCTCCAGCCAGTCCGCCCATCGGGTGATCCAGCTCCGCTCGGGCTCGAGAATCCGCTGGCGCGTCGTCGCGCCTCCGACGGATACATCGGCGAACGGCTTCACGAGCTCCGAGAGGGTGTTGTCGGTCCAGACGGTATCGGAATCGACCAGCACCGTGATGTCGCCGGTGGAGAGCTCCGTACCGATCTTTACGGCGTTGCGCTTGCCGGGAATCGGAGTGTGGACCCACCGCACCAGGGGCCGGAACTCGTCGGAGATCGCCTCAAGGGTCGGGTTCCGTGCTCCATTGATCACGACGATGATCTCGCCGGGCCGCTGCTCCACCATGCGGCCGAGCACGTCACGAAAAAGATCTTCCGGCTCGTCGAGCACGGGCACGATGACGCTCGTCGTTCCGGTGAAAGTCCCGGTGAATGGCTTGTAGCGGCTGGAGATGACGAGCTTGATCACCCAGAGGGCCCAGATGAGGGCTGAGTAGACCGCGAAGGTGTAGATCTCCGGGTGTCCGTCAATCATGTGACGGATCTGGAGGATGAAAATGAACACGAGATTCCCCGATCGTTTGCGGTGGTGGACTGTCCGCAACGTTGAGGAACTGGCGAGCTTTTTTCGGGGTAGTTGAATTATTGACAGACGGCTCAAGCAGAAGCAAACGGGCAGAACCGGGTCGAAGCGGATCTCTCGGTTCCCTCCCGTTTTTGTCACCCGTTTTGTGTCAGCACTTCGGCCGACGTAGGGCCTGACCCCCAAACGGTGGACACCGGCGTCATTCTCGAGGAGCGCAGGAAGCTCGGCTGAAGCTCTCAGCGATGGAAGCAAAAGTGCTGATCAAATTGATTATCGTGCGCCCGAATACGCGGTCGGAATCGCGGGCGTGGACGGCGCGGCTGCCGGGTGGCCGCGCGGGGGGACAGAACGCCCCCTCCCCGAAAGGGGTACAAAAAATCGCCGCGACGGGGGACGCAGAAAATAGATAAAAATAGTCCGAACGTTTACCGGTTGGAAACATCCGAGGGGCCCGGAGCGAGCCGCCGCGACTCAGCCGGTGGTCGGTCCGGGCGCTTTCGCGACGCCGTAGAACCGCTTCTCGAACACCGCGCGAGCCAGTCGGGTCACCCGCAGGTAATCCTCTTCGAGCTGAGTCGCGGAGCCAGGCGGATACTCGAGCAGTCGAGCGACACCGTCGAGCTGCTGCCGATCGGTGGGCAACACATCCGTTGTCCGGGTCATCCAGAGCACCATCGCGGACCGCACGCGGGACGCGAAGATCCAGGCATCGCGCAACTTCGTCGCATCGCTCGCCGTCACGAAACCCTCGGCGCGGGCGACCTCGAGTGCCGAGAGCGTCGAGGTGGTTCTGAGCCCCGGCACGGTCGCCCCATTCTGCAACTGGACGAGCTGCACGAACCACTCCACGTCACTGAGCGAGCCCCGACCGAGCTTGAGGTGCCGGGCCGGATCCGCCGCCTGCGGCAGCCGCTCAGACTCGACTCTCGCCTTGATGCGTTTCACCTCGCGCACGTCGTTGTCCGAGATGGCGGTGGGAAATCGCACCCCATCGGCGAGGGACTCGAAGTCGGCGAGCAGCGCGGGATCCCCCACGGCACCACGAGCGCGAAGGAGTGCCTGCGCCTCCCAGGTGAGCGACCATCGGGCGTAGTACGCCCGATAAGAGTCGAGCGATCGGACGACCGCCCCGTTCTTGCCCTCCGGTCGCAGGTCGATATCGAGGTCGAAGGGCAGTCTCAGGTCTTCGGTGTGGCGGTTGAGCTCGCTGACCAGTTGCTTCGCCCGCGTGGCGGCGTCTTCGTCCGTGGCACCGCTGGCGCGATAGACGAAGAGCACATCGGCATCGGATCCGAAACCGAGCTCTTGGCCGCCGTAGCGCCCCATTGCGACGATGCCGAACTCGATGCCGTCATCCTCGGGTCGCACGGCGTCGAGTATCCCCGTGAGGAACGCCGTCGTCACGTCGGAGAGGGCCTTGCCGAGCTCCTCCACGTGCACCACGCCGAGGATCGCGCCGATGGCGAGGCGCAGCACCTCGCGGCGGCGCAGAGTGCGCAGCGCGAGCGCAGCGGCAGCGATGTCGTCATGTCTCGCGAGGGTGGATGCCGTTTCGTCGAGCAGTGCCGCGAGGGAGCGCGGGGCGAGCTCCTCCTCCCGGTCGAACCAGGCGGCCGCCTCCGGGATGCGCTCGAGCAGCACTCCGACGAAGCGGGCGGAGGACAGCACGCTGGTGAGGCGTTTGGCCGCGCCGGAGGAATCGCGCAGCATTCGGAGGAACCAGTAGGACTCCCCGAGGTCGTCACTGAGTCGACGGAAGGCGAGGAGACCATAGTCGGGATCCGCGCCGTCAGCGAACCATTGGAGCATCACCGGCAGCAGATGGCGCTGGATGGCCGCGCGGCGCGACACTCCCCCGGTGAGCGCACCGATGTGCGCGAGCGCGCCCTTCGGATCGCGGAATCCGATCGCCGCGAGCCGCGCAACCGCCTGTTCGCTGCTCAATGCGAGGCCCTCGTCGGGGAGGGCAGCGACCGCGGAGAGCAGAGGACGATAAAAGAGCCGCTCGTGGAGCTTGCGGACCTCGTGCTTCGTACGGTTCCACTGCTCGGTCAGGTCGGCGACACCGGACGCGACGCCGGTCGCGCGGGCGAGGATCCTCACAGCGTCGGGATCGCTCGGCATCAGGTGGGTCCGCCGGAGCAGGACCAGTTGGAGGCGGTGTTCGAGCAGCCGCAGAAAACGGTAGTCGCGCGAGAACTCCGCGGCCTCGACGCGCCCGATGTAGCCCTGCTCGGCGAGGGCGACGAGGGCGGGAAGCGTCGCACGTTGGCGAACAAGCTCGTCGGTCTGGCCATGCACGAGTTGGAGCAGCTGGATGGTGAACTCCACGTCGCGCAATCCGCCCGGCCCCAACTTGAGCTGGTAGTCGAGTTCGGCGCTCGGGATGTTGTCGGTCACCCGCTCCCGCATGCGCTGCACCCCCTCGACGAAGTTCTCGCGTGAGGCGCTCGACCAGACCTTCGGAGCGACCGCGTCGACGTAGCGCGCCCCGAGTTCGACATCACCGGCCAGGGGTCTGGCTTTGAGAAGCGCCTGGAACTCCCAACTCTTCGCCCAGCGGTCGTAGTAGGCGATATGGGAGTCGAGGGTGCGCACCAGCGCACCATCCTTACCCTCCGGCCTCAGGTTGGCATCCACCTCCCAGAGCGCGGGCTCCCGGGAGTAGTCGTGGATGCCTCTCATCGTCGCCATGGCCAGGCGGGTCGCGATCTCCACAGCGCGGGAGTCGTTCACCTCACCGGAGCCCTCGGCGACGAAGATCACATCGACATCGCTCACATAGTTGAGTTCCCTGGCGCCGGCCTTCCCCATGCCGATGATCGACAAGCGGGTCGCCGCAACCTCCGCAGCAGGAAACCGTGCGGTGGCGCGGGCAACAAGCAATGCAGCGTCGAGGGCTGCTGCCGCCAGGTCGGCGAGTGCCGCCGCCACACTGTCGAGACCGTCGAGCGGATGCGCCTGCCCGAGATCCCACGCGGCGAGTTGCGTCACGTGGCGGCGATAGCGCACCCGAAGGGCATTCCAGGACGCCTCCTCGTTCGTGGCATCGATCGAGGCGACCGACTCCGCCAGGTCGAGTCGATACGCCTCAGGAGCCAACGGTCGCGCGAACGGCAGCGCAAGCACCGCAAGCTCCTCAGGATGGCGCATCAGGAAGTCCGCGAGCCCGGCGGAGGCTCCGAGCACCCGAACCAGCCGATCGGCCGCGGAGGCATCGCCGAGCACCGCCATGGTCTCGGTCGGAGCCTGCCGTGCCAGCGTCGTGAGAAACCGCAGGGCGCCGTCGGCATCCGCCGCATGGGCGAACAGGGGCAGGAGTCCCTGCGCGCTCAGGTCACCGGTTTCGTCTCCGCCGAGCAGCTCATCCAGTTCGGCGAGCAGCTCGACCGCGGGGTCGAGTTCGGCGAACCCGATCCTCGCGAGATCGGTCAGGATGGATTGTTCGCGCGCCATTGCCGTCGAGTCCTAAAACCGCAGTTCGGGGATGCCGTTACAGCATCTCCAGGTTGCTCTTGAGCTCGTAGGGGGTGACCTGCGCGCGGTACTCGCGCCATTCCTGGCGCTTGTTGAGGAGCACGAAATTGAAGACCTGCTCACCGAGGGTCTCGGCCACCAGCTCCGACTCCTCCATCAGCGAGACTGCGTGATCCAGACTCGCGGGGAGCTGGCTGTAGCCGAGGGCTCGGCGCTCGGCATCCGAGAGCTCCCACACGTTGTCCTCGGCCTCGGCGGGGAGCTCGTAGCCCTCTTCGATGCCCTTGAGCCCGGCGGCGAGAAGCAGCGAGAAAGCGAGATACGGGTTCGCCGCCGAGTCGATGGCACGGTACTCCACCCGCGCGCTCTGGCCCTTGTTCGGCTTGTACAACGGAACCCGCACCAGGGCTGAGCGGTTGTTGTGTCCCCAGGTGACGAAGCTCGGAGCCTCCCCGAGCTTGTTCTGCGACGATCCGCCCCAGAGCCGCTTGTAGGAGTTCACGAACTGGTTGGTCACGGCGGTGATCTCCGGCGCGTGGCGCAGAAGGCCCGCGATGAAGTGGCGCCCGATCTTGGACAGTTGATACTGTCCCGCGCCGTCGTAGAACGCGTTGGTATCCCCCTCGAAGAGAGACATGTGAGTGTGCATGCCAGAGCCTGGCTCGCCCGACAGCGGCTTCGGCATGAACGTGGCGTAGACGCCCTGCTCGATCGCGACCTCTTTGATCACGGTGCGGAAGGTCATGATGTTGTCGGCGGTGGTGAGGGCGTCCGCGTAGCGGAGGTCGATCTCGTTCTGGCCCGGGCCGGCTTCGTGGTGGCTGAACTCTACAGAGATGCCGAGGTCTTCGAGCATCCGCACCGAACGGCGACGGAAGTCGTGCGCGGTGCCTCCTGGCACGTTGTCGAAGTAGCCGGCGCGGTCGACGGGCTGCGGACCCTCTTCACCGAACTGAGAGCTCTTGAGCAGGTAGAACTCGATCTCGGGGTGCGTGTAGAAGGTGAATCCGCGCTCCGCGGCGGTCGCGAGCGTGCGCTTCAACACGTTGCGCGGGTCTGCGACGGCCGGCTGGCCATCGGGGGTCATGATGTCGCAGAACATGCGGGCCGTCGGGTCGATCTCCCCGCGCCACGGCAAAATCTGGAAGGTCGCCGGATCCGGATGCGCGAGTACGTCGGCCTCGTAGGAGCGGGTGAGTCCCTCGATCGCCGAGCCGTCGAATCCGAGACCCTCGGCGAAGGCTCCCTCGACCTCCGCGGGAGCGATCGCGACGGACTTGAGAGTACCGACGACGTCCGTGAACCAGAGGCGGATGAACTTGACGCCACGTTCTTCGATGGTGCGGAGAACGAAGTCGCGCTGCTTGTCCATGGGCTCCTCTTGTTGCTCGCTCCGGGGCGATTCCTCCCCGGCTATTAGGCTAGTGGCTATGCCCCGACTCCGCTTGGCGCTTGGCCAAACCAACCCCATCGTCGGCGATCTGGTCGGCAATTCCGAACAGATTCTCGACGCCGCCCGTCGCGCCTCCGCCCAGGGAGCAGACCTGCTCGCTGTCGGGGAGATGGCGATCAGTGGCTACCCGATAGAAGACCTTGCGTCACGGCCGAGCTTCCTCGCCGACTGCCACGCCGCGGTGCAGAGCCTTGCCAAGGAGTTGCAGGATGCCGGTCTTGGCGATCTCGCCGTGATCGTCGGCCACCCGGATGGGCCATTCGAGCCGCGGCTGCTTGGCACGAGCAACGCGCCGACCGCGATCGCGCAGAACTGCGCAAGCGTGATCCAGCACGGGCACGTGACCGCCCGGTACGCCAAGCACCACCTTCCCAACTACTCGGTGTTCGACGAGTACCGCATCTTCATCCCGGGTGACGAGCTTCTGGTGCTGCGCATCAAGGGAGTGGATGTCGCGGTGATCGTCTGCGAGGATCTCTGGCGCGACGGCGGTCCGGTCGGTCGGGTTCTCGATGCCGATGCCGGCCTCCTCGTGGTGATCAACGCCTCTCCGTTCGAGCGCGACAAAGACGAGGTGCGCCTGCCGCTGGTCACCCGCCGTGCGGTCGAGACCAACACCACAGTCGCGTACGTCAACATCGTCGGCGGGCAGGACGACCTGGTCTTCGACGGCGACAGCGTGGTGGTGGATGGCGCGGGCACCATCCTCGCGCGCGCCCCGCAGTTCGCCGAACACCTCCTCGTCGTCGACCTCGAGGTCTCCCCCGCGACGGACTTCTCGGCGTCGGCGGCATCGCTGCCCCGAAACGTCAAGCGGGTCACCCTCGCCGACGGACCGGACCAGAAGCCGCCCCTCGACCCGGATCTCGCCACCCTCCCCGATGATCGCGAACAGGTGTGGAACGCCCTCGTACTCGGCCTCCGCGACTACGTGGGCAAGAACGGCTTCCGCTCGGTGATCCTCGGGCTCTCCGGGGGCATCGACTCCGCGGTCTGCGCGGCGATCGCCGCCGACGCGCTCGGCGCCGACCGGGTCTGGGGCGTGAGTATGCCGAGTCGGTACAGCTCCGAGCACTCGCGTTCCGATGCCGACGACCTGGCCGACAACATCGGATTGCACTACTCCACCGAAGCCATCGCCGATCTCGTGTTGCCGATCGAGACCCAGCTGAAGCTCACCGGCACCGCCGCCGAGAACGTGCAGGCGCGCATCCGCGGCATCATCCTGATGGGGCTGTCCAACCTCGATGGTCATCTCGTGCTCACCACGGGAAACAAGACCGAGCTCTCGGTGGGGTACTCCACCATCTACGGCGACTCGGCTGGAGGGTTCGCGCCCATCAAAGACGTGCCGAAGATGCTCGTCTGGGAGCTTGCCCGGTGGCGCAACGAGGCCGCGATCGCGCGTGGCGAGGTGCCTCCGATCCCCGCGAATTCGATCGACAAGCCACCGAGTGCCGAGTTGCGTCCGGACCAGACCGACCAGGACTCCCTCCCGCCCTACGAAGTGCTCGACGCCATTCTCGATGCTTACATCACCCGCGCGCTCGGCCGGGAGGATGTCATCGCTCTCGGCTTCGACGAGGAGACCGTCGACTTCGTGACGAAGCTGGTCGACCACTCCGAGTGGAAGCGCCGACAGGGGGCCATCGGTCCCAAGATCAGTCACATGGCATTCGGTCGCGATCGGCGGCTGCCGATCACGTATCGACCGACCGTCTAGTGCCCCGAGGCTAGGATTGCGCGCATGACCGACCCCACTGCAGCGGCGACCCAGGCGAACCTCAAGAGGGTGCGCACGCGACACTTCCAGAGCGCGAAAGAGAACGGTGTGAAGATCACCGGCCTCACGAGCTACGACCAGCTCACGGCATCCATCTTCGATGCTGCGGGGATCGACTTCCTGCTCGTCGGCGACTCCGCCGGCAACAACGTGTTGGGCTACGAGACCACGCTCCCCGTGACGATCGAGGACCTTATCCCGCTGACCCGTGCAGTGGCCGGCGCCGTCACGCGCGCCTTCGTCGTGGCCGACATGCCCTTCGGCAGCTACGAGACCGGGCCGGATGAGGCGTTGCACACGGCATTCCGGTTCATGAAGGAGACGCACGCGCACGCCGTGAAGTTCGAGGGCGGTGTGCGCAGCGCCGAGCAGATCCGCCGCATCGTCTCGGCGGGAATTCCCGTGATGGGTCACATCGGTTTCACCCCCCAGAGCGAACACGGTCTCGGCGGCCACATCATCCAGGGTCGCGGAGAAGGGGCAGAGCAGCTCCTCGCCGACGCTCACGCCGTGGAGGACGCGGGAGCTTTCGCCGTCGTGCTCGAGATGGTGCCCTCACTCATCGCGAAGCAGGTCACCGAGGAACTGCGCATCCCCACGATCGGGGTGGGGGCCGGCCCCCATGTGGATGGTCAACTGCTCGTCTGGACGGACTGGGCCGGGCTGACCCTCGGCCGCATCCCCAAATTCGTCAAGCGCTATGCGAACCTCAGCGGCATTCTGACGGATGCCGCGAAGGAGTACATCGCGGATGTCGCGGGCGGAGAGTACCCGTCCGCGGAACACGAGTACACGGACTAGCACCATCCATGAAGATCGCGCAGGTCGCCCAGCGAGTAACCGACCTCGACCGGGCCGTCGAGTTCTACGAGCAACTCCTCGGCCAGCCGGCGGTCGCGCGGTTCGATCCCCCGGGCCTAGCCTTCTTCCGGTTCGGAGACACCCGGTTCTTGCTCGACCGTGTCGCTCCAAGCTCACTCTTGTACTTCGCCGTGGACGACGTGCGTGCCGAGACTGAGCGCCTGCGGGCATCCGGGATCCTGATCGACACCGAACCCCACATCATCTTCAGTCATGACGACGACACTCTCGGGCCGGCCGGCACCGACGAATGGATGTCCTTCATCATCGATAGCGAAGGCAACACCGTCGGGCTGGTCAGCCACAACCCTCCCACCTGAGGGCCGAGGGCCATCAGTCGTTCTTCGCGTCGTCCTCTGCCCACTTGCGGGCGCGTTCGGCGATGATCTCGGGAGCGCGGGCGGCATCCTCCCGGGTGTCGAACGGGCCGTCCAGCTCCGAAGCAAGCGACTGCTTGCCCTCTTCCACCTCGTGGGTGCGGGTGTTGTAGTACCACTGCGTCATGAATGACTCCTTGCTCGCGACTAAAATTACTCCTATGCCCAAGGATTCGAATGGCCACCTGGTTGCGGGGCACGTTTCTCCCGCTCGATTCGTGCCGAGGCACATCGTGCGTCCCGAATACGTCGGGAAGGCCGCTCCCTCCCGCTTCACCGGGTCGGACATCTACGACGCGGAAGCCGTCGGTCGCATCCGCGAATCGGGCCGGATCGCGGCGGATGCGATCGCCCTCGTCGGCGAACACGTGCGGGCGGGAATCACCACCGATGAGCTGGATGTCATCGGCCACGACTACATGGTGGCGAACGACTCCTACCCCTCGACCCTCGGCTACCGTGGCTTCCCCAAATCGCTCTGCAGTTCGGTGAACGAGGTGATCTGTCATGGCATCCCCGACGACACCGTGCTCGAAGACGGTGACATCGTGAACATCGACATCACCGCATTCAAGAACGGCGTGCACGGGGACAGCAATCAGACCTTCATCGTCGGCCAGGCTGCACCGCAGGTGGCGGAGCTGGTCGAACGCACGCGCGAATCGCTCAATCGAGGCATAAAAGCCGTGGCGCCCGGCCGGGAGATCAATGTGATCGGACGCGCCATCGAGTCCTACGCGCGCCGTTTCGACTACGGAGTCGTGAGGGATTTCACCGGCCACGGCGTCGGGGAGGCATTCCATTCCGGCCTGATCATTCCCCACTACGACGCCGCCCCCTCCTATGCCACAGAGATAGAAGTGGGTATGGTCTTCACGATCGAGCCGATGCTCACCCTCGGGGGCATCGAATGGGAGATGTGGGATGACGACTGGACCGTCGTCACCAAAGACCGCAGCATCACCGCCCAGTTCGAGCACACCATGGTCGTGACCGAGCGCGGCGCGGAAGTGCTGACACTCCCCTGAACTGCTGACGGCAGAACAATCTAAGAAGAGAATGGCGAGATGACTTCCAAAGCAGTAGGCATCGACATCGGCGGCACCGGCATCAAGGGCGCGATCGTCGACGTCTCGACGGGCAAGCTCCTCAGCGATCGGATCAAGTTGCCCACACCGGAGGGCGGGCAGCCGGATGACATCGTCTTGACGGTGCTGGAGGTGCTGAAGAAGCTCGGCTCGCCCGACAAGAAACTGCCGATGGGCCTCTGCTTTCCCGCTGTCGTCGTGAAGGGGCGCACCCTCTCGGCCGCCAACGTCTCGAAGAAATGGATCGGCCTCGAAGCCGAAGCCCTCTTCGAGAAGGGGCTCAACCGCGACATCAGCTTCGTGAACGACGCGGATGCGGCGGGCTACGCCGAGGCGCTGTACGGGGCGGCCGAGAAGCAGAAGGGCCTGGTGATCCTGACCACCCTCGGCACCGGCATCGGAACCGCTCTCATCTACAAGGGCGTCCTCGTGCCGAACGCCGAGCTCGGCCACCTGCAGCTCGAGGGGGTCGACTGGGAGACCAAGGCGGCCTATTCGGCGAAGGAACGCGAGAACCTGAGCTGGGAACAGTGGGCCGAACGCCTGCAGAAGTACTACGACATGCTCGTGGCTCTCTTCCACCCCGATCTCTTCATCGTGGGTGGCGGGGTGTCGAAGGAGCACAAGGACTTCCTGCCGCTGCTGAAGCTCGATACCCCGATCGTCCCCGCCGTACTCCGCAACAACGCCGGCATCCTCGGTGCTGCCGCCCTGGCCTCCGGAAAGTAGCTCCGTCCCGCTCGAGCCCGCGTAAGGCTTCGCCTCCGCGGCGTTAGGGATCCGTTAGTTCCGCGACCCTGCCGCCCCGGCGGGTGTGGAATTCCTGAGTGGCATCGTGTCGATCTGCACACGATGCCGCTGCGTGCCCCATGGCCGCAGCTTTCGCTCGTTTCGGAGGAATCCATGCTCGATCTCATTTATGTGATCGGCGTTGTCGGCCTGTTCGCCCTCATCGCCCTCGTCGCCCGGGGGGTCGAGAAACTGTGATCTTCTTCACGGTGCTCAGCCTCGTCCTCGGCGTGGCAGCACTCGTCTATCTCGTCTTCGCCCTCGTGAAGCCGGAGCGATTCTGATGAACAACACCTGGCTCTTCATCCTGCAGGCGGCGACCATCGTCCTGGTCCTCGCCCTGATCTATCGCCCCCTGGGCGACTACATGGCCCAGGTCTACACGAAGCCAAAGAACATGCGTGTCGAACGCGGCTTCTACCGGCTCATCGGCGTCAACCCGGCATCAGAGCAGACCTGGCCGGTCTACCTCCGCAGCGTGCTCGCCTTCTCGGCGATCGGAGTGCTTGCGGTCTACCTGCTCCAGCGCATCCAGGAGATCCTGCCCTACTCTCTCGGCTTGCCGGCAGTGGAGCAGTCGCTGGCCTGGAACACCGCGATCTCGTTCGTGACCAATACCAACTGGCAGTCGTACTCGCCAGACCTCACCATGGGTTACACGGTTCAGCTTGTCGGGCTCGCCGTTCAGAACTTCGTCTCCGCAGCCGTCGGAATCGCCGTGGCCGTCGCCCTCATCCGCGGGCTCGCCTCTCGAAAGTCCACGACGATCGGCAACTTCTGGGTGGATCTCACCCGCGGTGTCGTGCGGATTCTGCTTCCGCTCTCGGTGATCGCCGCCATCGTGCTGATCTTCAGCGGAGTAATCCAAAACCTCGCCGGCTTCCAGCACATCTCGACTCTGACCGGAGGTACCCAGACGCTCCCGGGTGGTCCGGTGGCCTCCCAGGAGGCGATCAAGGAGCTCGGTACCAACGGTGGCGGATTCTTCAACGCCAACTCCTCTCATCCCTTCGAGAACCCGACCGGATGGTCGAGCCTGTTCGAGATCGTGCTCCTGCTCGCGATTCCGTTCTCCCTGCCCCGCACCTTCGGGCGCATGGTGGGCGACAACCGCCAGGGCTACGCCATCCTGTCGGCCATGGGCCTGATCTGGGTGGTCTCGGCGGCCCTCCTCACCCTCCTGGAGAGCGTCGGCAGCGGAACGGCAAGCCAGCTGGCTGGAGGGGCGATGGAAGGCAAAGAGGTGCGATTCGGCATCGTCGGATCGAGCCTCTTCGCCACCTCAACGACGCTCACCTCGACCGGCGCGGTCAACTCCATGCACGACAGCTTCACCTCCCTCGGCGGAGGTCTGATCATGGTGAACATGATGCTCGGCGAGGTGGCTCCCGGTGGGGTGGGATCCGGCCTCTACGGCATCCTCGTGATGGCGATCGTCGCCGTCTTCGTGGCGGGTCTGATGATCGGGCGCACCCCCGAGTATCTCGGCAAGAAGATCGGTTCGCGCGAGGTGAAACTCGCGAGCATCTACATCCTGATCACGCCGACTCTCGTGCTGGCCGGAACAGCGCTGAGCTTCGCCATACCGGCGGTACAGAAATCCGTGGTCGGCACCTCGATGGCAAACACCGGGCTGCACGGATACTCGGAAGTGCTCTACGCCTTCACCTCGGCGGCGAACAACAACGGTTCGGCCTTCGCCGGGCTCACCGCGAGCACCCCTTGGTTCGATACGGCTCTCGGAGTGGCGATGCTGCTCGGCCGGTTCCTCCCGATCGTGTTCGTACTCGCCCTCGCCGGCTCCTTCGCCGCCCAGGAAAAGATCCCGACCACCTCCGGCACCCTTCCCACCCATCGGCCGCAGTTCATCGGCCTTCTCGTCGGCACGATCGTCATCGTCTCGGCTCTCACCTACCTCCCCGTACTCGCGCTAGGCCCGCTCGCAGAAGGACTGAAGTAACAATCATGACCACAACCCTCATCACTCCCACCGGGAGCGACTCGCCTTCGCAGAAGCAGGGGCGAAAGCAGGCCTCCGCGTTCAGCGCCGGCCAGCTCGTCAAGAGCATCCCGGATGCCCTTCGCAAGCTGGATCCGCGCCTCATGTGGCGCAACCCGGTCATGTTCGTCGTCGAGATCGGCGCCGCGCTCACCACCCTCCTCGCGATCGCGACCCCGTTCCTCGGCACATCCGCGCAGACCGCAGCCTCCCCCACCTCGCTCGCCTTCATCTGGTCGATCGCGGTCTGGCTGTGGCTCACCACTCTCTTCGCCAACATGGCGGAGGCGGTGGCCGAGGGTCGCGGGAAGGCCCAGGCCAAGAGCCTGCGTGACAGCCGCACCAGCACCATGGCGGAGCGGGTGCGCGCATACGACGAGACTGGAGATCCCGGTGCAGAGCGAGCCGAGTTCGAGAAGATCGCCTCTGCCGAGCTCACTCTCGGTGACACCGTGGTCGTCGTCGCAGGAGAGCCGATCCCCGGCGACGGCGACATCATCTGGGGTATCGCCTCCGTAGACGAATCCGCCATCACCGGCGAATCCGCTCCCGTCGTTCGCGAGTCCGGGGGTGACCGCAGCGCGGTCACCGGGGGCACCCGCGTGCTCTCCGACCGCATCGTCGTGCGCATCACGTCGAAGCCGGGCGAGACCTTCGTCGACCGCATGATCAAGCTGGTCGAGGGCGCGTCTCGCCAGAAGACTCCCAACGAGATCGCACTCAACATCCTGCTCGCGAGCCTCACCATCATCTTCGTGGTGGTCGTGCTGATCATCAATCCGATCGCTCAGTATTCGAACGCGGCCCAGAGCCTCCCCGTGCTCGTCGCCCTGCTGGTCTGCCTCATCCCGACCACCATCGGCGCCCTGCTCTCGGCGATCGGCATCGCCGGCATGGATCGGCTCGTGCAGCACAACGTGCTCGCCATGTCCGGCCGTGCCGTCGAGGCTGCCGGCGACGTGACGACCCTGCTCCTCGACAAGACCGGCACGATCACCTACGGCAACCGCCGGGCGGCGGAGTTCGCGACACTCTCCAGAGTGGATGCCGAGACTCTCGCCACGGTCGCGGCAGCCTCCTCTCTCAGCGACCCGACCCCCGAGGGCAAGTCGATCCTCGATCTCGCCACTGAGCAGGGCTTTGCCTACCCGACCACCGTCGACGGCACCGTCGTGCCGTTCACCGCGCAGACCCGCATGAGTGGCGTCGACTACGCCGATGGCAGCCAGGTGCGCAAGGGCGCCGGATCCATGGTCAGCTCCTGGGTCGCGGAGTCGAGCACGCTCACTCCCGCCCAGCAGACCGAACTGGACGGCGTTGTCACGCGCATCTCCGAGGCCGGCGGCACGCCGCTGGTCGTCGCTCGACGCACCGCCGCGGGTGAAGCGTCCGTTCTCGGTGTCGTCTACCTCAAGGATGTCGTGAAGACCGGCCTTGCCGAGCGCTTCGCCGATCTGCGTCGCATGGGCATCCGCACCGTGATGATCACCGGCGACAACCCGCTCACCGCCAAGGCGATCGCGGCAGAGGCCGGGGTAGACGACTTTCTCGCAGAGGCGACCCCGGAAGACAAGATGGAGCTCATCAAGAAGGAGCAGGCCGGCGGCAACCTCGTGGCGATGACCGGAGACGGCACCAACGACGCCCCGGCGCTCGCTCAAGCGGATGTCGGTGTCGCGATGAACACGGGGACCTCTGCGGCCAAAGAGGCGGGCAACATGGTGGATCTCGACTCCGACCCCACCAAGCTCATCGACATCGTGGGCATCGGCAAGCAGCTGTTGATCACCCGTGGGTCGCTCACGACCTTCTCGATCGCGAACGACGTCGCCAAGTACTTCGCCATCATCCCGGCGATGTTCGTGGCGAGCTACCCCGGACTCGCAGCGCTCAACTTCATGCAGCTGCACTCCTCGGCATCCGCCATCCTGTCCGCCGTCGTCTTCAACGCCCTCATCATCATCGTCTTGATTCCCCTGTCCCTCCGCGGGGTGACCTACCGCCCGGGCAGCGTGTCCAGCGTGCTCGGACGCAACCTGCTCATCTACGGTTTCGGCGGCCTCATCGCGCCATTCATCGGCATCAAGCTGATCGACCTCGTCATCTCCCTCATCCCGGGCTTCTAAGCCCTTCGCAGACAAACGAATTCACAAAGGACACATCTCATGAGCCAGCTCCGCGGCGCACCGCGCCAATACTGGGTCGCTCTTCGCGCCATGGTGGTCTTCACCATCGCCCTGGGCATCATCTACCCGCTCGTCATCACGGTGGTCGGCCTGGTGGCTCCATCGCAGGCGAACGGCTCGCTCGCCTCGGTAGACGGCAAGACCGTTGGATCGAGTCTGATCGGCCAGTCGTTCACCGACAAGAAGGGCAACGCCCTGCCCCAGTGGTTTCAGTCCCGCCCATCGGCAGCCGGGGAAGGCTATGACGGCGGGTCCTCCGGCGCCACCAACCAGGGCACCGAGAGTGAGACACTGATCAAGGCGATCAAGGAGCGGAAGGCAGCCATTGCGAAGAGCGACGGGGTGGATCCGGCGTCGATCCCGGCTGACGCTCTCACGGCCTCAGCGTCGGGACTCGACCCGCACATCAGCCCGGCCTATGCCCGCGAGCAGATCTCACGGGTGGCCGCGGCACGCAACCTCTCCGAAGCCCAGGTCACGAAGCTCGTCGACGCTGCGGTCACCGGCCGCGTGCTCGGCTACATCGGCGAACCGACGGTCAACGTGCTCGAGCTCAACGTCGCTCTCGCCAAACTCGACCCGAGCAACTGAGGCGGTCGGCTGAATGACCCGAGGCATCCTGCAGGTCTATCTCGGCGCGGCTCCCGGAGTCGGCAAGACCTTCAGCATGCTCGAGGAGGGCCGGCGACTCCTCGACGCCGACCTCGACGTGGTCGTGGGACTGGTCGAGACGCACGGCCGAGCCGAGACTGCGCGGCTCACCGAGGGTCTCGAGCTGTTCCCGCGTCGCAGCGTCGGACATCGCGGGGTGACCCTCGATGAACTCGACCTCGACGGCCTCATCGCCCGCCATCCGGACTGGGCTCTCGTCGATGAACTCGCGCACACCAATGCCCCCGGCAGCGCGCACGAGAAGCGCTGGCAGGACGTCGAAGACCTCCTCGATGCGGGCATCAACGTGATCTCGACGGTGAACATCCAGCACATCGAGTCGCTCAACGACGTCGTGCAGTCCATCACCGGGGTCACCCAACGCGAGACGATCCCCGACTCCGTGCTGCGATCCGCCGACCAGATCGAGGTGGTGGACCTCACGCCGGAGGCGCTGCGCACCAGACTCGCGGGCGGTCACATCTATCCCGCCGGCACTATCGACGCCGCTCTCAGCAACTATTTCCGCCTCGGCAACCTCACCGCCCTGCGCGAACTCGCCCTCCTCTGGTTGGCGGACGAGGTGGATGTCGCGCTGCAGGCCTATCGCAACGAGCACGGCATCCGTGGCAAGTGGGAGGCCAGGGAGCGGGTCGTCGTCGCCCTGCCCGGCGGAACGGAGGGAGAGACCCTCATCCGCCGGGGGGCTCGCATTGCGGCCCGAACCAGCGGAGGGCAGCTGCTTGCCGTCCACGTCTCGAGCTCGGATGGCCTCGCCGAGTCCGATCCCGGCGCGCTCGACACCCAACGGTCCCTCGTCGAACGCCTGGGCGGCACCTATCACCAGGTGATCGGTGACAACACTCCCACGGCGCTCGTGGACTTCGCCCGCGGCGTCAACGCCACCCAGCTCGTGATCGGCGTGAGTCGGCGGAGCCGCCTCACCACCTTCCTCACGGGGCAGGGAATCGGTCAGACGGTCATCCGGGCATCCGGCGACATCGACGTACACATCGTCTCCCATGCCTCCGCCGGCACCCTGCAGCTGCCCACGACCGGCGGGGCGCTCACGGTGCGTCGCCGAGCCGTGGGCTTCGCCCTCGCCCTGATCGGGCTCCCCCTGCTCACCTGGATCCTCAGCGGGTTCCGAAGCAGCGAATCGCTCCCGAGCGATGTGCTGGCATTCCAACTGCTCGTGGTGGTGGTGGCGCTCATCGGCGGCATCTGGCCCGCCGTCACGGCAGCGGTGATCGCTGGGCTGCTGCTCGACTTCTTCTTCGTCAACCCGCTCTACACCGTCACGATCGCCGACCCCCTGCACCTTCTCGCCCTGGTGATCTTCCTGGTGATCGCGGTGCTGGTCAGCCTGGTGGTCGACCAGGCCGCAAGCCGAAGCCGTTCAGCGAAGCGCTCCGCAGCCGAGGCCGAGACGCTCGCCACTGTCGCCGGCAGCATCATCCGCGGCGAGAATGCCGTCGAAGCCCTGGCCAACCGCATGCTGGAGATCTTCGGCATGACGAGCGTGATCGTGAGCTATGACGGTGAGCGACTCTTCGAGGCCGGTGCATCGACCGCGACGGGTGATGAGAAGCGTACGGTCGTGGAGCTCGGAGACAACGGCAGCGTCGTGCTCACCGGACGCGATCTGCAGGCCTCCGACCGGCGCATCCTCAATGCCTTCGTCTCGCAGATCGAGGCCGCCCTGGTGCAACAGGAACTGCGTACCGCTGCCAGCGGCATCCGCCCGCTCGAGGAGGCAGACCGCCTGCGCACGGCGCTGCTCGCGGCCGTCGGTCACGACCTGCGCACCCCTCTCTCCTCGGCGACCGCGGCGGTGTCGAGCCTGCGCAGCACGGATGTCTCATGGAGTGATCGTGACCGGGACGATCTGCTGCAGACCGCAGAGGTCTCCCTTCACCGCCTCGCCGAACTGGTCAACGACCTGCTCGACGCCAGCAGGCTTCAGGCCGGTGTGCTGCCGATCTCGCTGGGGAGGGTCGGCCTCGACGAGATCGTTCCCCTCGCTCTCGACGAGCTGAGGGTGCCGCTCGACCGGGTGCGGGTGGATGTCTCTGCCGAACTCCCCGAGGCGCTCTGCGACGCGGTGCTCCTTCAGCGGGTGATCGTCAATCTGGTCGCGAATGCCCTGCGCTACTCCCCCGCCGACTCCCCACTCTTCATCACGGCGAGCAGTTTCGGGGAGCGGCTCGAACTGCGTGTCATAGACAGGGGTCCCGGCATCCCGCTGGCGAAACTGGCCGAAGCCTTCCAACCGTTCCAGCGACTGGGAGACACGGACAACACCACCGGAGTCGGGCTCGGACTGGCCCTGTCCAATGGATTCATGGAGGCGATGGGGGGCAGCCTGGAGGCGGAGGACACCCCCGGTGGCGGGCTGACGATGGTCGTGACCCTGCCGACGAGTGAGCCGCTACCCACCCAAGAGCCCGTGAACGAACTTCCGCTGAGACAGGAGTCGTGATGCGCATCCTGGTGGTGGACGACGACCCGCAGATCCTCAAAGCGCTGCGCATCAATCTCGCGGCTCGCGGCTACGAGGTATTCCTCGCGCAGTCCGGACCAGACGCCCTGGACGTCGCCGCCCGCGTCAAGCCCGAGCTTGTGGTGCTCGATCTCGGACTGCCCGGCTTCAGCGGCATCCGGGTGATCGAGGGTCTGCGCGGCTGGACCGAGGTTCCGATCCTCGTCGTAAGCGGACGCACGGATTCCGCAGACAAGGTCGACGCGCTCGATGCGGGGGCGGATGACTATGTCACGAAACCGTTCGCGATCGACGAGTTGCTCGCCCGCATCCGCGCCCTCAGTCGACGCTCGCCTGCGGAGCCGGAGCAGCCGGTGGTGACCTTCGGCGATGTGACGGTGGACCTCGCCGCGCATTCCGTGTCGAAAGCGGGCTCCGGCGCGGTGAAGCTGACCCCGACCGAGTGGCACATTCTGGAAGTCTTGGTGCGCAATCCGGATCGCCTGGTGACGAAGCACTTGCTCTTGACCACGGTGTGGGGCCCGGCCTACGAGAAAGAAGACGGTTACCTGCGGCTCTACCTCGGGCAACTCCGCAAGAAGCTGGAGCCTGAGCCCTCACGGCCGAAGTATCTGCTGACGGAGCCGGGAATGGGCTACCGGTTCGCTCCCGGGACCTAGCAGTTTCGGCCAGCGCCGTTCCGGCCAGCGCCGTTTCGGCTCGTGCCGTTTCGGCCAGTGCCGTTTCGGCTAGCGCCGTTTCGGCTCGTGCCGCTTCGGCTAGTGGCAGGGCAACACCGGGGTTCGCCGTCGCAATCGACGCTCATCCGCACATCGGAGCCCGGCCGCGTAGCCAGTCCGACGAAGCACAGACGGATCGCCTCACCGATCGTGAAGTCCCAGAATTCGGCTAGCAGGACGCTCGAATATAGTCTCTGAACAGCATTTTAGATGGTGGAGAGCCGAATCATCCATCGACTTGTGGAGAAGTGGACCCGCACACCCAGTGCCGAATTCACAGCCTCGCTCGCAGCGCGCAAGCGACAGAATGGACCCATGCACTCCCGCCCCGTGAGCGTCAGCATCCACCGTCCCGCAGCCGAGGACTCCGAGCTCGCCGTCGACGAGGCGAATCCGAAGACTCTGCTGGAGAGCCCGTGAGCTCGGAAGATCGGGCAGTGGCACGCACCCCCACAGACCTGCTGCCCTTGGTCGATCACCTCCGCTCGCGGCTCCGAGAGACGGGGATGCGTCAGATCATCGGTATCGCCGGAACACCCGGAACGGGCAAGTCGACACTCGCGGGGCGCCTTGCGGAGAGTCTCGGCGCGGACCGCTGCGTCGTGGTACCGATGGACGGCTTTCACCTGGCCACCGCCATCATCGAGGGCACTCCGCTTCGTGATCGCCGCGGGGCGATCGACACCTTCGATGTCGGAGGCTACATCTCCCTTCTGCAGCGTCTTCGCGAACGCGACGAGGCGGTGGTCTATGCGCCCACATACCGCCGCGGTCTCGAAGAGCCGATCGCCGCGTCGATCGCCGTTTCGCGTGACATCGACATCGTGATCACGGAGGGGAACTACCTCCTCTCGCCAGAGCCGGGCTGGCGAAGCATCCGCGACCTGGTCGACGAGATCTGGTTCGTGGATACGCCGACGGAGCTGCGGACGGTTCGACTCATCGACCGACACGTCGCGTCCGGCATGAGCCGGGAGGCCGCTACGGCCTGGGCGACCGGTCCGGATGAGGCCAACGCGCGGGCCATCGAGTTGACCCGGCACCGCGCGGACCGCCAGATCGACGGAGGCTAGCTCGGCGGAGAGGGTGAATGGGCCGGCTATTACGCCGGGTTCTGTCCCGACACATCCGAAAACGTGTCATCGACGGCCATCTATCTACGATGTACGTTGCCGCACACCTCTAGCGGTCTACCCGGAAACTGGACGAGCCGCCCGTAACGCTTCCTGTTCGACCTTGCTCCGGGCGAGGTTTACCTAGCCGACCCGATCACGCGGGCCGCTGGTGGTCTCTTACACCACCGTTTCACCCTTACCGCCTGGTCGAAACCAGGAGGCGGTCTGCTTTCTGTTGCACTTTCTCGCGGGTTGCCCCGGGTGGGAATTACCCACCGCCCTGCTCTGTGGAGCCCGGACGTTCCTCGGTACCCCCGAGGGGATAACGCGACCGTCTTGCCGACCCATTCGAATGGACAGCCTAGCCGAGTGCGGTTAGAGCCCGGACTCCCCCGTGCGCACGAGGATCGCACTGCTCTCGGGGCAGATCAGCACATCGTCCGGAGCGGCGGCACGAATGGCAGCCATGTCGAATTCGTTGAGCTTGAGGCCACTCGCCTCCGATACCCCTCCGCGGAGCAAGGATGCACCCTGGCCGTAGCGGGCACGCTGGCGCTCGTAGAGCGCCAGGAGTTCTTCCGGCACCTTGCCCGCGATGGTCGAACGATTCGCAGCGGCATGCGTGCGTTCGCTGGTGAGAGTGCCGAGCGACTCTTCCTTCTCGGCCACCACTCCCGCGATCGTGGCCTGAAGCGCGTCGTGCCTGGCCCGGAGCTCCCGCATGGCGGCTTCGAGTGCATCGACCCGCTCCATCACCCCGAGTTCGATCTCCTCGAGCTCGAGCTGCCGGCGCGTGAGGCCGGCGAGCTCGCTCTCGAGCCCCGCGACATCCTTGACCGAAGACGATGCCTGAAGGCGCTCGGTATCGCGCTTGATCCGAGCTTCGACCACCGAGACGTCGGACTCGATGCGTCCGAGCTCACGCTGGGCATCCTCCAGCGCGCCGGTCGCGCTGAGCGTCTCGACCCGCAGCGCCGTCGACTCGCTTTCGAGCCCCGCGATCACGGCGAGTTGCGGAAGCTTCTTCGCGCGGTGATCGAGCTGTTGGATGCGCGTGTCGAGAGCCTGCAACTCCAGCAGGTGGGCCTGGTCGTTCGGGCTGGCTTTCAGTGCCATGGGTGCCTCATTCGGTTGGTCATTGGACGATCGTGAAATCCCAAGGGTCTGTGCGGAGGTCGCTCACGGTGACCGTGACACCGGGAAGCGCTGCGCGCAACTCCTCGGCTGCGACATCCAGCCAGAGCCATTCGCTCGCCCAGTGGGAAACGTCCACGAGCGCCGGCCCAGTGTCGACCTTGGCGTTCTCGCGCGACTCCGAGGCGGGGTGATGCCGCAGATCCGAGGTGATGTAGACGTCGGATGCGAGCACCGCAGCTTCACCGAGGAGCGAGTCCCCGGCCCCGCCGCAGAGGGCGACGCTCTCGATCACGCGATCGTAATCCCCGGAGACTCGGATGCCCGAAGCGGTGGCGGGCAGGATCTCCGCGAGCTGGCGGGCCAGTCGGCCGAGTGTGGTCGGCTCCGGGAGACGGCCCACCCGTCCGATGCCACGGGAGGCGAGCGGGCCGGAGGTGATGGGGTGCACCTTCAGAAGGCCGAGGTGGGAGGCCAGGACGGCGGAGGTGCCGGTCTCCACGACATCCGCGTTGGTGTGCGCCGCAATGAGCGCACAACCGCCTCGGATCAGCCGGGCGAGCACGACCCCCTTGTACCGGTCCTCCGCGACAGAGGTGACCCCACGCAACAGGAGTGGATGATGCACGAGCAGCAGATCGGCACCGGCGGCCAGGGCCTCGTCGGCCACATCCGGAACCGCGTCGACCGCGAGGTGAATGGCGGTGACCTCCGCCCGGGGATCACCGGACAGCAGCCCGGGGGCGTCCCAGGCTTCCGCCCCGGCGATCGGCCAGAGTCGTTCGACTACGGCGCAGACATCCGCGACGGTCACAGTTGCCGTGTCGGCATCGGCGGAGTGAGGCATCCGCCCATTGTAGTTTCGGAGCGAGCCGCCGGTTGCGCCGAGAGATCAGGTGCGCGACGCCTGACGTCGCTCCTGGCGGCGGATGGTCGAGATTCCCGCCACCAAGGGGGTGAGCACGCCGAGCGCGAGGGACATCAGGACTCCCGCATCCGTCGAACCGAGAGCACTCGACAGGGGAACCCCTGTCGCGCGGAAGAGGTAGCCTTCCCAACCGAGACCGGGCAGGGTGGCCGAAGTGAATCCCCATCCGATGACGGATGCGACCAGCAGCATCGAGAAGTTGAGCCAGTTCACATCGCGGTAGATCCCGCCGCGGGCCAGGAGCGACCGGGTGTCGAAACGCCGACGGCGCAGGATCATCTCGGCCGAGAAGATGCCCGCCCAGGCAGCCACCGGAACGGCGAGCGTGGTCGCGAGATCACGGAACACGGTCACGACATTGCTCACGGTGAAGCCGAGGGCGATCGCCACGGCGAACACCAGGACTCCCACGATCACGGTCGCCCCGCTCCTGGTGACCCGCAGGCCGAGCGCCCCGAGGGCAAAACCCCCGGAATAGATGCTCAGGATGACTCCCGAAAGCAGGCTGAGCGAGACGGCCGCGATGAGCGGCAGCGGGTACCAGCCCGGAAGGAGGCTCGCGATGGTGTCGATCGGGCTGCTGCCGAGACCTTTCGCGATCGCGGGATCGGATGCCGCGAGAACCGCGCCGTAGGCGATCAGAAAGAACGAGGGAACCGTGGTGCCGAACGACGCCCAGAGCATCGCCGATCCACCAGAGGAGCTGGGACGCTGGTATCGGGCGAGGTCTCCACTGCTGTTGGCCCAGACAAGTCCGACGAAACTGAAGACGAGCACGACACCGGTCACCACGAGGATCACGGGCCCATCCCCCACGGTGAGCGCAGCGGAGATATCGACGGCCGGCCAGGTGATGGCGATGAGGGCGATGATGAGCACTGCGGAGAGGATGCCGAGCACCAGCTGGCTGCGGGCGAAGAGCGCGTAGCCGAAGAATGCCACGGTGAGGGCGAGCAGGAATCCCGCGGCCATGACGATCACCATCAGTTGCAACTCGGTGAGGGTGCCGCCGAACCCGGAGCGCACGAGGACGCGCGCGGTGGCCGCCGCGATGATCCACAGGAGCACCGCGCCCCAGAACAGGCGACTCACAAGCGCGATCGTGGCTGGGAGGATGTTGCCGAGGTGGCCGAAGGTCGCTCGCGAGACCACCATCACCGGCTGTCCGCTCCACTTGCCGGCGAGCGTGCCGAGGCCGAGCGGCAGGAGCGAGATCGCCACCCCGATGAAGGCGGCCACCACAGCCTGACGGAGGCTCATGCCGAGAGAGAAGATCGCCCCGCCGAAGGCAAGGCTGACCACCGAGGAGTTTGCGGCGAACCAGAGCCAAAAGAGGCGTGATGTTCGACCGACGCGCTGGTCGAGTGGTGTCGGCTGCGAGCCGCTCGCCTCCGGCATGAACACCCGCGCTCCCACAGCCTGTTGCTCGACGACCGCGACGGCGGCGGATTCCAGGAAGGGATTCATCGTGCCCGGCGCACGGAGACCGTCATCACCGTCTATATCGCTGGCAGAAGCGGCCTGCGCCCCGAGCGGATCGTGCGCCGGAAGCGCGGCGACCGCGTCTACCGATTCCGGCGCGAATCGCGAGGGCGGCCCGACTGGAGAGTGAGCGGCAGGGATCGCCGCATTCGGCACGAAATTGGGGGGGATGACCGTCGGCACCGCCGTATACGGCTGCGGCTCCACGAGGGCGTAGACGGGGGGCTCGGCCACCGGTACGGGATCCGCGACTACAGCTTGCGGCGAGAGAACCTCGACGGGTGCCGTATCGCCGAAATCGGGTTCGGGATCAGGCGCGACCGGTGCCGGGGAAAAATCCGGCACCGACGGCACCACCTCCGGTACCGGGATGGTGTCATCGCTCACGGCGGCCGGCGCCACCTGATCCAGCAAGGGTGCCGGGTCCAGCGAGGATGCGGGGTCCGGCGCGGGTTCGGCACTCTGCGCGAGCTCGGGACCCGGCGAAGAATCGAGGTACTGTGCAGGCCCGGAATCCTCCGCGGGAATTGCCGGCTCAGGAGTGACTGGCGCCCGTCGGGCCGTCTCCTCCCGCGCGGATTCCGCCCGGGCGCGGGCGTGCCCCGCATCGCGGATCGAGCGACGAGTCGGCAATGCATCCACCGGGGGTGCGGCGGCGTCAGGGGACATGCCGGACATCGACGGCTCGACGCCCGATCCCTCGATGGGGGCATCCTCGACGTCAGTCCTCGCCGCGACGGGCGAGTCGAAAACCACCGGCTCACCCGAGGGGGCGGGGAAATTCGACAGATCGAGCGCCGGATGGGGTGTGATCGTCGGGGGAGCTGCGGGCTCGTTCACCGGGAGTGGCCTCTGCGCGGTCGCCCGCTGTGCTTCCTCATGTTCTCGGGGGGCGGCCGGGCCGGTGGATACCGCGCGCGCCATGGGCGGCGGCCGGGGAGTGCTGACGGCCGGGGTCGTGGGCGGCGGCATGATCGTGATGCTCCCGGTCAGACCGAGCCGCACCGCTTCATCCGACATCGCCGCTGCGAGAGCGTCGTCGTCATAGTGCTCGAAGCCGTCACTCGCGGCGGCCGACTCGGCCGACTCGGCCGGACTATCGGGCTCGGCCGCGGCGCCGGCGAAGGCCTCAGTGTCCATGCCCAGTTTCCATGCCCAGAATGATACGGGTTCGGTGTCAATTGTCCGGATGACGGGCCGCAGACATCGTGGCGACTCCCGCCAGGACGAGCGCGAGTCCGATCCAGCCGACGATCGCGAGGCGCTCCCCGACCACCCCCACGGCGAGCAGTGTTGCCACAAGCGGCTCGAGGAGGGTGATGGTGGTGGCCGAGCTGCTGCGGAGCGTCACGAGCGCGTAACCGAACAGCAGGTATGCCACGAGCATCGGACCGATGGCGAGGTAGGCGGAGATTCCGATGTTCAGGGCGCTGTCGAGGATGGGCGCGCCGGTGAGGATCAGCACCGGGAGCAGTCCGAGAGAGCCGAGACCGAACATCCCTCCCATGACTCCCCGGGAGGACAGCCCGAGACCGATCGCCCGGGAGGACGCGTAGGCGTACAGGGCGTAGGCGATGCCGGCGAGCAGGCCGAGCAACACGCCGGGGAGGGGGCTTTCCGCCGCCTGGTCGCCCCGGGTGGAACCGCCAAACGCCAGGAGGGCGATGCCGGCCACGGCCGTCACTGTGCTCGCGATCCAGACCCGCCCCGGGCGACGTCGTTCCCAGAGCCACTCGAAGAACGCGGCGAATACCGGGCCGGAGCCGAGCGCGACGACGTTGCCGATCGCGACACCGGCCAAATTCATCGCCGCATAGAACGCCAGCGGATAGACAATGACGCCGATCGATCCGACGAGCAGCCACCGCAGGGCGGCCCGATCACGCAGGGCGGAGACGGATTGCCGCAGCGAAACGACGAACAGCAGAACCCCGCCCACTCCCATCGTCGCCGACCCGATGGCCAGCGGACTCACCTCCGCGGGCAGGAAACTCGCGACAGTGCCGGTGGTGCCCCAGAGGATCGACGCGAGAACCAGCGCGACGACGCCGGGTCTCGCCCGCGCCCGCGCCTCACTCATGCTCACGACAACACACTCTAGGGGCGGGGTCGAGCTCGACGGCTAGTCACGCGCGAGCCCCCGACGGGGAAGACGCGTTGGACATCATCCCCGAATGCAGTCGCTTGTCAACACCTTCCCTAATTGATTTCAGAATGGCGGCGACGTAGTAGCGTTCAGTTCAGACTTGAGGACGACGATCCTCGAATCACCGTGATAACAGGAGAACCAGCGTGGGAAAGTTGCTCTACGGCCAGACCATCGAGGTCGTCTTCGACGATCGCGTTCTCGCCCACCTTCAACTCGTGATCGGCCTGAAGCTGCGTCGTGACGAGAGCTTCTTCTTCTCGTGGAGAGACGAACAGAGCGTGGGCGACGGGCGAAGTGTCATCTGGCTCGATCCATCCATCCCGCTGGTCTTCCGTTACAGCGGTGGCCGCATGCCCAAGATTAACCGCGAGTGGCTCGAAGCCCTCACGATCTCCTCCAACAGCGCGCAGGGCCTCCAGCTCACCGAAGAAGTCGGTGCCCTCGGGAAGACCTCGGAAGAATGACCGGGCCGGGTCGGGACGGCGACGCCGAGGTCTCGAAGACTCCGCCGAGCGACGACCTCAGCTTCGAAGAGGCGATCGACGAGCAGGAAAACGCCGAACCACCGGCCTAGGTCCATCCAGCCTCATGCCGGGTGTCGGCGGCCTCAGGCCAGGTAGGAATGCAGGTCTTCGCTGCGCAGCCGCTTGAGGCTGCGGGTCTCGAGCTGCCGCACGCGCTCCCGGGTGATGCCGTACAGCTCCCCCACCTCGTCGAGCGTCAGGGCCTGGCGGCCCTCGAGGCCGAACCGCAGGCGAAGCACCGTGGCATCCCGGGGCGGAAGCGCGTCGAGCTTGCGCCGGATGTCGTCATGCCGAAGGTCGAGCTCGACCGACTCGTGCGGTTCCGGGGTGTCGGTGTCTTCGATGAGGTCGCCGAGCTCGGTGGTGCCGTCGTCGCCGATCGGGATGCCGAAGGAGATGGTGTCGTGATCGGACTTCGCCAGCTTGATCACCTCTGCCACCGTCACCTGTGCGGAGTCCGCCACCTCTTCGATGGTCGGCGTGCGGCCCAGCTCGTTCATGAGGTCGCGACGCACTCGATCCAGCTTGTCCATCTTCTCGACGGTGTGCACCGGGATGCGGATGATGCGGCTCGAGTCGGCGATGCCCCGGAGGATGGACTGGCGGATCCACCAGGTCGCGTAGGTGGAGAACTTGTTGCCGATGGCGTAGTCGAACTTCTCCACTGCCCGCACCAGGCCGAGGTTGCCCTCCTGGATGACATCCATGATCGGAAGGCCGCGCCCGGCGTACCGCTTGGCGATACTCACCACGAGGCGGAGGTTGGCACAGACGAACTGTTGGTACGCCGCGTCACCGTCGCGAGAGAGCCACAGCAGTTCGCGCTTCGCTTTGCCGTCGAATTCCGGATGCTGAGCGAGGCGTTCGCCGGCGAGCACACCCACCTCGATGCGACGGGCGAGACTCACTTCTTCGTCGGCAGTGAGAAGCTGCGCACGACCGATGCGCTGGAGATAATCGCGAAGAGGATCGATCGAAACCTGCGCCGCACCTCGGGGTGATTCGAGGGTGGACTCTTCGTTCTCATAGGCGCTGATCGTCATGACGTGACCCCTTTTTTGGTTACATTCAGCGTATGGGACCGCAGAATTTCGAGCTCAGGGCTTGACACTTACCGGGGGGACGCGCTACCAGTCGCAGGCTCCGTCGCAGACGGCTATCCGACCGACACGCAGGCCGCTCTGGTAGCCTCGACGCTGTTTCTGCGGGCACGCCCTGGTCGTCACCGGTGGAGACGCTCCCCTATGACCACTTCCCGCCAGCCGCTCCCCTCTCGACGCGCCGCACTGCGGCCGCGCCGGCCGTCGCGATCCCCGAGGCGGTTACGACTCGCCGTGGGGGCATCCCTCGGTGCGCTCTCGTTGATCGCCGTCTTCGCGATCGCTCCGCCTGCCACACCGGACGCCGCGGGCCAGCTCGCGGTCTACATCTCGAAACATCCACAGACCCTCCGGGTCTCGGATCGCGTCTCGCTGCAGGACGGTGCCCGGGACGGCTATTCGGCTACCGCGGGAGTCCAATCCCTCGCGGCGAGTGGCACCAATTACTCCTGGGCGAAGCTCGTGATGCTCTCGGGCGGTTGGCCGCAATCCGAGGCGAATGTCACGGTGATGGTGCGGTGGATGCGTCAGGAGAACGGAACCGCAAGCTGGTGGAATCGCAACAACCCGCTGAACAACGGCTACGGCTCCGGCGGCGGAAGCGGACTGGGCAGTTACGACAACCTGGTGATCGCCGCTCAGAAGGCCGCGCAGAACCTGCAGCGCAATCCCTCGTTCGCCACGATCGTCGCCGCTTTCGCGGTCTCCGCCCCCACCAACATCACCGAGCAGGCGATCTGGGCCTCCCCCTGGGCCTCGAGCCACTATGGGAACGGATCGCGCTGGCACACCTCCTCCGTGCCGGAAGTCTCGGCACCCGCAAGTGACTGGTGAGCTCGACCTACGACGAAGGCCCCGGGCTGCTGACCGGGGCCTTCGTTCGGAGTGCTGCGACGATCAGGCTTCGCTCATCGCCGTCTTCTCGGCCTGGCCTTTGGCCGCGTAGTACGCCGCGCGCGCTGCAATGCGACGGGCCTGCTCGGCCTGGCCGGCATCCAGCACGTCCTGCGGCACCTCGACGTTGGGCACGCGGCTGACGCCGTTGTGCTTCTCGATGTAGGCGTCGAGCTCAGGGCCGGACTCCCACGAGGTGATGAGGCAGTAGCGGGGCTCGGTGCCGATGTGGGTCGCGGCGTGCCAGAGGCGCTGCGTGTCGATGATCAGCTGCGCACCGGCCGGCAGGGCGATGCGGTACTCGACACTCGGGTCTGTGCGGTTCTCGCGCAGCACGAAGTAGCTGTCCTTGTCGTCGGTGAGGTTGAAGAATCCGCGAACGACCCAGCCGGTGCCATCCGGATTCAGACGGTTGTTGTCGTCCTGGTGAAGGTTGTAGAGCGTGTCCGAGTACTCGTTCGGCTGCAGCTCGATGACGCGACAGCGACCGACATTCGCACCCGGCTCCTGCGCGCGACGCACGAGATTCGGCGCCTTCTCGACCTGGGACGGGATCCAGACGCCGTCCTTGTCGGTGCGCGGCGGCTTGTGGTTCCAGAAGCCATTGACCTCGATTTCGCCCTTCGCGCTGGCGAGAGGGGCGAACTGGGTCTCGCCAGACGACTTCCAGTCGACGTACTCGATATCGCGCCATTCCTGGGGGTCGAGTTCTTGGTTGTAGCGGTCGAGGACGACGTAGCCGGTCTCTTCGAGAGCGGCGGATTTGATGTAACCCATGATGCGAATCATGACCTTTCGTAAGGGGCCAGCACGTTTTAACAGGCCCAACTTAGGTAAGCCTAACATTCGAGGCCTCCGCTGCCCTGTGCCTCGCCGCGGTGCGAATAAACTGGGTTCAACCATGCGTACTGCCACGAATATCGAAGCCACCGCTGTCAATACGATTGCCTGGCTATCCGCCGAGCACACGACCATCGTCGTCCCGGTGTACCAGCGCCAGTACCGCTGGGATATCGGCGCCTGCGAACAGTTGCTCACCGACATTCGAGCGGTGGCCGACTCCGACGATCGGCACATGCATTTCATCGGGTCGATCCTCTCTTCTGCGAGCACCGAGGGCAACGCGGCCGAGCTCGTGCTCATCGACGGCCAGCAGCGCGTCACGACCCTCATGCTCCTGGTGGCGGCACTGCACCACAGCGTGTTGAACGATCCGACGCTCTCCGCAGACGCCTCGCTCTCCACAGATCTCGAGAGAGTGCTCGTGCGGGGCGCTCAGCGGGAGCGCACAAAACTCCGACCCCACCGCGCCTGGGCCGAGACTTTCGAGAGCGTCGTGCTCGACCGGCGGCTCGAGGGCACCGACCCTCGCGACTCCCGCTTCGACGACAACTACGCGTTCTTCCGCAGCCAGGTGCCCGCGTCGGAGGTCGTGCGCATCTGGAGCGGCCTGCAGCGCCTCGAGCACGTCGCCATCACGCTCGGGGAGGATGCGAACGCCCAACAGATCTTCGAGAGTCTCAACTCCACGGGCGAGCCCCTGCGTGACCACGAGCTGATCCACAATTACGTGCTGATGGGACTGTCGCACTCGGAGCAGAGCGAGATCGAAGATTCGTTCTGGGTGCCGATCGAGCACAACACCGGGGATGCCATCGCCGGGTTCTGGCGGCACTACCTGGTGATGACGACCGGGCGCGAAGTCGACACGACCGGCGGTCGCGGTGTCTATGACGCCTTCCGGCAGCGCTTCCCTCGACTGGATCTCGCTGCGCTTCGCACGCACGCCGCGGAGTGGAGGGAATTCTCGGAGATCTACCGGATCCTGCTGCATCCGCCACTCGCCGGAGGCGCCGAACTCACCCGCCAGCTCGAATTCACCAACACCTTCGGCCGCGGGATGTACCCCCTGATGATGCGCGCTTACCGCGACCACCTCAGGGGCGGGCAGCGCGCGACCCTCGTGGCCACTCTGGAACTGGTGCAATCGCTGCTCCTTCGACGCACGATCGTCGGCCTGGACAACGACAGGCTGGTCGGGCGGCTGTGTCGGGCCGGCGAGGCGGGTGCGGATGCTCTCGCCGGCGCCATCGCCCGTATCACCCCGTCCGACGCCCGGGTTCGCGTGGCTCTCAAATATGGGGACCTGCCGCACGCCGCCTACGTCCTCCGACGCCTGGCCGGTGCCGACGGCTCGCTCGACCTCGATGTCGATCACGTCTTTCCGCTCGCCCCCTCCGACAGCTGGAGTGGCGACGGCATCCGAGAGTGGGCGGAATACAGCGATGACGAGCAGAACAGCCACCGCGCCCTCGCGCAGACCCTCGGCAACCTCGCACTGCTGGAGCAGCCTTTGGCGGAGCGGGCGCGGGACGCATCCTTCCCCGCAAAACGGCCGCTGTTCGCCCGGAGCGCGATCCCGGAGACCCGCGACCTCGCCGACGGCCAGCTCTGGGGAACCGCCGCGATCGGCGAGCGGACAGCGAGACTCACCATCGATTTCCTCACCATCTGGGCGCGTCCGACCGCCGTGGGCATCGACGACGACGGTCTCACCCCGATCCTCGACGCGCAGCGCCGTCGCGGATGGCCGCTCGGCTGGCAGCGTGAGTTCGAGTACGTGGAGTACCGCGGAGAGCACTGGGAGGTCTATGACGTCAAGGCGCTCTTCAATCGCATCTTCAAGCGCCTCTGGGCGGATGCTCGGGCCGATGTCGTCGCCTTCAGCACCCGTCGCGGCGGCCCGATCTTCGACGCCCAGGCGTGGAACGGCCAGTGGGACGCGCTGGACGAGTCCAACTTCCTCTACATGGGCTGGGACTCGAAGTACATGCTCACCGCAGTGCAGGGCGTGCTCGAGGAGTCGGGCATCGCGTCCGAGGTGTTCGTGAAGTACTCCTACATCGGGGACGCGATGTGAGGTATGTCCTCGCTCTCATTCTCGCGGTGACGGTGTCGCTCTTGGTCGCCGCTCCCGCCCACGGAGCATCCCTCCCCGCAGCCGAAGGCCAGAGCACGCACGGACTCGAATACGTCGCGCTGGGAGACTCCTTTTCATCGGGACTCGGTCTCCCGCACCCGGTGAGCAACTCGCCGTCGTTCTGCCACCGTTCCACCATCAACTTCCCCCATCGGGTCGCTCGCGCCCTGGGATTGACGCTGAAGGATGCGACGTGCGCGGGCGCCACCACCTCGAACGTGATCTCGTCCCCGCTGAAGTACGGCAAGGGAAGCTCTCCGCCGCAGAGCGGTTCGCTCAATTCCCAGACAGACGTGGTCACCATCACCATCGGAGGCAATGACCTCGGCTTCGTCGATGCGACCAAGTCGTGCGTCGCGCTCGGCCGTGAGGGGCCGCTGCTTCTCGCCAAGGCTCCCAATTGTCGATCCCTCTTCGTTCGCGACAGCGCCGATGAGCTGTCCCAGCGGATCGATTCCGCGGTGATGAATGGAACTGACGCGTACCCGAGCGGGCTGGAGAAGACCTTCGCGACCATCGCGAAGAAAGCCCCCCACGCTCGCGTGTTCGTCATCGGGTATCCGACGATCATGCCCGATCCCGCACACATTCCCGTGGGGGGCTGTTTCAACGCCAAACTGACCGGCACCGATCTCGCGGACGCTCACGCCGTGGACATCTTCCCGTTCACCGACACCGACACGAGCTATCTCAATTCCATCGAGCAGAAACTGGATGCCGCGACCGGCACCGCTGCCCGTGCCGCAGGCTTCACTTACATCTCCCTGCTGCGCAGCACCGCGGCGAACAGCGCGTGCGCGCCCGCGAAGGAACGCTTTCTCAACGGCGTCTCCATCGATCGCAGCGCCTCGGGCTCGGTGGTCCTCCGAGCCGGTAGCCTCCATCCCGACGATCTCGGCACGGCATTCTTGGCCGATGCCGTCGCACCGAAGATCGCCGCGGCCTTCCCCGCGAAAACCACGACACCGGCCGGCAGCCCAGCCTTCCCGTGGGCGCCGATCTGGGTCAGCGCGGCCGGAGTGCTCGTTCTCTGCGTGGGAGTGATCGTGTTCGTGGTGCGGCGCAGGCGACGCAGCACGACGACGACATCCTGAGGCCACTCCCACGGCCGGCGTGGTCGAACAGTCCGCGAGATGTGAGTGGTGGGCCCTACCGGGCTCGAACCGATGACATCCACGGTGTAAACGTGGCGCTCTACCAACTGAGCTAAAGGCCCGCAGTGCACGCCCGCGAGGGCGGCTGCGACGAATCAATATCGTACAGGCATCCGGGCCGGCCGCGCACGGCCTGACATGCTGCCGCAGTCGAGACTCGCAGCGGGAAAAACCTTAGACGGACACCGGCGAGAGTTCGGCAAGTGCCTCACGGTAGGCCGCGATCGAGCGCGCCTCCCCCGGTGCCGTCACGAAGCTCGCGCGGATTATTCCGTTCAGGTCGATGAGAAAACTCGCGCGATTCGCGAAACCCTTTTCGGGCAGGAATACCCCGTATTCCTTCGCGACTCCCCCGTGCGGCCAGAAGTCGGCGAGCAGGTTGAAGTCGTAACCATCAGCTTCGGCGAAGGCGCGGAGGGTGGCCTTCGAGTCCACGGAGACGCCGAGGAGTTCGATGCTCTTGTCGCTGAAGAGGGAGAGGTTGTCTCTCAACTCGCACAGCTCGCTCGTGCAGGTGCTCGAGAACGCAAGGGGGAAGAAAACGAGTGCGACCGGCTTCTTGTGCCGGAAGTCGCTCAGCCTGATGTGCTCCCCGAATTGGTTGGGGAGCTCGAAGTCGGGGGCCAGGGTGTCATTTTCCAGAGCCATGTGAAGTTCCTATTCTCCGGAAGATATGAACATCCGGTAAACACGATTGGCAAGCTTACGCCCGGTGAGGGCGGTCTCCTATGGCGAAGGCTGCTCGACAGTGACGCTGTAGGTGAACTCTCGGCTCTCATCCGGCTCGAGCACGAACTGGTGCGGTTTCTCGCTGTACTCGCCGGAGAAACCCTGGGGCGCCGTCATGCCGAACCACGGTTCGATGCAGACGAACTCCCCCGGAGCCTTCGACCAGACTCCGAGTATCGGGAAATCGGGGAATGACACGACGATGCTCGGCGCTCCGGGTGCCGAATAGCGCACGGAACGACTGGCCAGCTGATCGAAGATGACCGCGTCTGCCACGAACAGGGTGTCGTCAAGAGTCAGGGTGTCACCGACCACGGGAGTCGGCTGCGACTCGACCAGCGCCAGTCCGTCCACGATGCGGCGGATGGGAGCGGGTTCCGGCAGTGCGAACTCGATCACGTGGGCGTCTCGGGCGATGCCCTCCATCAGCGGCCAGGCGAAGGCGGGGTGCTCCCCGAGCGATGCCGAGAATGGCACGCTGTCGGTGTTGGTCACTGTCGTCGTGACAGTGAGCGTCGCATCCGTCACTGAATAGCGAACGGCGAGGCGGAAGCGGAAGGGGAACTTCTCTCTCGTCTCCGGCGAATCGACGAGGGTGAAGATGACCGAGTTCCCATCGAGATCGGATGCCTCGAAGTCTTGGTCGCGGGCGAAACCGTGTTGTGCGATCGGGTAGCTCACCCCCTCGTAGCGCAGGATCCCCTCCGGCATCTGCCCGATGATGGGGAAGAGGATTGGCGCGCGGCGCTTCCACACCGACCGTCCCTGCCACAGCAACTCCCGGCCGGCCCGGTCGACGAGGGACGACAGCTCCGCTCCCGACTCGTCGATGGTGATCCGGAGGCTGCCGCTGTCGATCGTGTGGAGGACCATGGCTGAGACGCTACCCGTGCCGGGCGGCTCCGCACCATGCGCAGGAGGCGTCGCCAGCGAGAACTAGACTCGATACGGCCCTTCATCCCGGCGACGGTCGCAACCCGATCGTCACCGCCTGGGTCACGGATTGTCCACGGAAAAGATGCGAGGTCGACGTTGACGGTAAACGACCAGGACCCCTACTCGGTGAATCACACCGACCAGGACCCTGAGGAAACTGCGGAATGGCAGGAGTCCCTCGATGCGCTGGTGGCAGCGCAGGGCCATGAACGCGGGCGGGAGATCATCCTCAGCCTGCTGAAGCGGTCGAAGGAGCTCCACCTCGGAGTGCCGATGGTTCCGACCACCGACTACCTCAACACGATCGCCCCGGAGAACGAGCCCGAATTCCCCGGCGACGAAGATCTCGAGCGCCGGTACCGCGCCTGGCTGCGCTGGAACGCCGCCATCATGGTGCACCGCGCCCAACGCCCCGGCATCTCCGTCGGCGGACACATCTCCACCTACGCCGGATCGGCGACCCTCTACGAGGTGGGCAGCAACCACTTCTTCCGGGGTCAGGATCACGTCGGCGGCGGGGACCAGGTCTTCTACCAGGGTCACGCCTCCCCCGGCATGTACGCCCGCGCCTTCCTCGAAGGGCGCCTCTCCACCGACCAGTTGGACGGATTCCGCCAGGAGAAGTCGCACCAGGGCGGCGGACTCTCGTCATACCCGCACCCGCGTCTCATGCCGGACTTCTGGCAGTTCCCCACGGTGTCGATGGGCCTCGGCCCGATCAACGCGATCTACCAGGCGCAATCGAACAAGTACCTCACCAACCGCGGTATCAAGGATGCCTCGGACCAGCAGGTCTGGGCGTTCCTCGGCGACGGCGAGATGGACGAGGTGGAGAGCCGCGGTGCCCTCCAGCTCGCGGCGAACGACGGCCTCGACAACCTCAACTTCGTGATCAACTGCAACCTCCAGCGCCTCGACGGCCCGGTGCGCGGCAACGGCAAGATCATCCAGGAGCTGGAGAGCTTCTTCCGCGGTGCCGGCTGGAACGTCATCAAGGTGATCTGGGGCCGCGAGTGGGACGAACTCCTCGCCCGCGACTCTGAGGGCGCGCTCCGCGACCTGATGAACCGCACCCCCGACGGCGACTACCAGACCTACAAGGCCGAGAACGGCGCCTACGTGCGCGAGAACTTCTTCGGCCGCGACCCGCGCACCCTGGAGATGGTCAAGGACTTCACCGACGACCAGGTCTGGGGACTCAAGCGCGGCGGGCACGACTACCGCAAGGTCTACGCGGCCTTCAAGGCGGCATCAGAGCACAAGGGCCAGCCCACCGTGATCCTCACCAAGACGGTGAAGGGCTACGGTCTCGGCCCGTCGTTCGAGGGGCGCAACGCGACGCACCAGATGAAGAAGCTCACCCTCGACAACCTCAAGCAGTTCCGCGACGCGATGCGCATCCCGATCACGGATGCCGTGCTCGAGGAGAACCCGTACCTGCCGCCCTACTACCACCCGGGTGAGGACGACGAGGCGATCCAGTACATTCGTGAACGCCGCGCAGAGCTCGGCGGTTACCTGCCGGAGCGCCGCACGCGGCACGTGCCACTGAGCCTTCCGGACGACTCGGCCTACGCGATCGCCAAGAAAAGCTCCGGTAAGCAGGAGATCGCCACCACCATGGCTTTCGCCCGCCTGCTCAAGGACCTGCTCAAGTCCAAGGACTTCGGTCACCGCATCGTGCCGATCATCCCGGATGAGGCGCGCACCTTCGGTATGGACGCCTACTTCCCCACCGCCAAGATCTACAACCCCAGCGGGCAGCAGTACACCTCCGTGGACCGCGAGCAGTTGCTCGCCTACAAGGAGAGCCCGCAGGGCCAGATCGTGCACGTCGGAATCAACGAGGCGGGAGGCTTCGCGGCCTTCACCGCGGCAGGAACCTCCTACGCCACCCACGGCGAGCCGCTGATCCCCGTCTACGTCTTCTATTCGATGTTCGGCTTCCAGCGCACCGGTGACGCGATGTGGGCCGCCGGCGACCAGATGGCGCGCGGATTCATCGTGGGTGCGACAGCCGGGCGCACAACGCTCACCGGTGAAGGTCTGCAGCACGCCGACGGTCACTCGATCCTGCTCGCCTCGACGAACCCGGCGGTCGTGGCCTACGACGCCGCCTATGGCTACGAACTCGGCCACATCGTCAAGGACGGCCTCGACCGCATGTACGGGGGCACCCATCCGCACCCGAACGTCATGTACTACCTCACGGTGTACAACGAACCGATCATCCAGCCGGCCGAGCCGGAAGATCTCGACGTCGACGGATTGCTCAAGGGCATCTACCGTTTGAACGCGAGCAGCACGCAGGGACCGAAGGCGCAGTTGCTCGCCTCCGGTGTCTCCGTGCCGTGGGCCCTCGAGGCCCAGCAACTGCTGGCCGACGACTGGGGGGTGTCGGCGGATGTCTGGTCCGTCACGTCCTGGACCGAACTGCGTCGCGACGGCCTCGCCGCCGAGGAGCAGAACTTCCTCAACCCCAACTCGGAGAAGCGCGTGCCCTATGTGACGCAGAAGCTCTCCGGAGCCGAGGGACCCTTCGTGGCAGTCACGGACTTCATGCACGCGGTGCCGGACCAGATCCGTCCCTTCGTCCCCGGAGATTTCGCCACCCTCGGTGCCGACGACTTCGGATTCTCTGATACCCGCGCTGCGGCCCGTCGTTTCTTCAAGATCGATGGTCCGTCGCTTGTGGTGCGCACGCTGGAGTCTCTCGTCGCGCAGGGCAAACTGCACCCGGGCATCCCGCAGCAGGCGATCGAACGCTACCGTCTGCACGATGTGACCGCGGGCACCACGGGCACGGCGGGCGGCGAGAGCTAGCCCGACGCTCGCGACGACATGGCACCTGCGGTCAAGACAAAGGAACAGACGCTCGCCTGGCTCAGGGCGATCTCTGGTGAACTCGCCACGGCGACCCTCAAACGACTCGACGACACGCTCTCCTGGTACGGCGAAATGCCACCGGGACGGCGGTCGGCGGTCGGGCTGGTCGCCCAGGCGGGAATCACCTCCTTCATCCACTGGTACGACGACCCCACCTCGACCCCGTGGATCGCGGCAGACGTCTTCGGCGCGGCTCCCCGAGAGCTGCTGCGCTCCGTGAGCCTCACGCAGACGCTGCAACTGATCCGCGTGACCGTCGAAGTGGTCGAAGACCGCGTCAAGGGTGCCGACGAGACGGTGCGCGAAGCGATCCTGCTCTACTCCCGCGAGATCGCCTTCGCGGCCGCGGACGTCTACGCCCGCGCCGCGGAGGCCCGCGGCCTGTGGGATGCCCGGCTCGAAGCTCTCGTCGTCGACTCGATCCTCAGCGGCGAATACGACGACGAACTGCCGTCTCGGATCGCCGCGCTCGGCTGGCATGGGCACGGCGAGGTGTCCGTTCTCGTCGGTACCGCGCCGAAGATGCTCGATGTCGACATGCTGCGCCGAACCGCGAGACACCTGGACGCCGACGTGCTGATCGGCGTGCAGGGAAGCCGGCTCGTCCTCGTGATCGGGCGCGCTCATCCCACCCCCCAGGAGGACGAGCCCGCAGACGCGACCCTGACTCCGTTCCTCGAGATCGCTTCGGCGCTGGAGCCGGGTTTCGGCGACGGTCACCTGGTACTCGGCCACCAGGTTCCCTCCCTGGTCGAAGCATCCCGCAGTGCCAAGGCGGCGCTCGCCGGATTCGCGGTCGCCCGGTCCTGGCGCAACGCCCCCCGGCCTACCCTCGCCGACGACCTGCTTCCCGAACGGGCACTCGCCGGGGACGCCCTCGCCCGGGCCACGCTCATCAACCGCATCTACAAACCGCTGCAGGCTCACTCCACCGAGCTCCTCGCCACTCTCTGGTGCTACCTGGACAACGGTCGGTCTCTTGAGGCCACGGCACGCGAGCTGTTCGTGCACCCCAACACCGTGCGGTACCGCCTCAAACGGGTCTCCGAGGTGATCGGATGGGATGCAACGGGCGCCCGGGAATCCCTCATCCTGCAGGCGGCTCTCATCATCGGATCGATCGCCGAGCCCGACGGTCCGCTGCGCCGCCGCTAGCTGCCGCGCGAGATTCCCGGCGGCCAGCCCGGTTATCGGTGGCCCGCAGAGCCTGCCGAGGACGCCGGTAATCCGGGTAACAGCCTGCTGCCGACCCATCGGGACTGTGGGATCGGCCCAAGCTGTGCGGCATTTCTTAGCGAAGGTCTACAACCCGGGATGTGCTCCAGCACGGCAGACTGGACTGATGATCGTCGTCGTCTGTCCCGGCCAGGGTTCTCAAACTCCGGGCTTCCTCTTTCCCTGGCTGGCTGAACCCCGGTTTGCCGATCATCTGACCGCCCTCTCGGATGCGGCGGGCATCGACCTCGCGGCACACGGCACCACCTCCGACGCCGACACGATCCGCGACACCGCCGTCGCCCAGCCGCTCATCGTGGCCGCCGGCCTTCTCACCCTCGCCGCTCTGCTCGACGGGCGTCGCGACAAGATCGGCGGAGTCGCCGGTCATTCGGTCGGCGAGGTCACCGCTGCTGCCGCCGCGGGCATCCTCAGCGAGACGGATGCGATGGCTCTCGTGCGCGAGCGAGGATCCGCCATGACAGGTGCCGCGGCCCTCGAACCCACCGGCATGAGCGCGGTCATCGGCGCGGCCGAAGACGAACTGCTCGGCACGCTCGCAGAGTTGGGGCTCGAACCGGCGAACTTCAACGGTGGCGGCCAGATCGTGGTCGCGGGAGCCCTGGATGCCCTCGCGGCTCTCAAGGAGGCGCCGCCCGCCGGAGCGCGGGTCATTCCCCTTCAGGTCGCTGGGGCATTCCACACCAGGTATATGTCGCCGGCCGTCGCCCATTTGTCGACAGTGGCAGCGGCACTCGCGAAGCACGATCCGAGCGTCACCATCTGGACAAACCACGACGGAACGGCGATCACGAGTGGTGCCTCGTTCATCGACCTGCTCGTCGGGCAGGTTTCGTCCCCTGTACGGTGGGACAAGACAATGGACGCGTTCGCGGCCGCTGGTGTCACCGGCCTGATCGAGATCGCGCCGGCTGGCGCCCTGGTCGGCTTGGCGAAACGCGGCCTCAAAGGAGTGCCAACGGTGGCCGTCAAGACTCCGGACGACCTCTCTGCCGCATTCGACCTGATTGACGGGAAGTCATGAGCCACCCCATCCTGAACCAGTCCAACGGTGCGCAATTCACCCGCATCTACAGCTACGGCGCGGCGCGCGGTGACCGGGTCGTGCCCAACGAGGAATTGATCGGCCCGATCGACTCGAGCGACGAGTGGATCCAGCAACGCACGGGAATCGTCACCCGCACCCGTGCCTCGGCGAACATCCTCGCGGTGGACCTCGCCACGGATGCCGCCCGCGAGGCGATCGAGAAGTCTGGCGTCGCCGCAGACCAGATCGACCTCGTGATCATCGCGACGATCAGCAACGTGCAGCAGACCCCGTCCATGGCCGCGGTCGTCGCGGATCGCGTTGGCTCCAACCCGGCAGCGGCCTACGACACCAACGCCGCGTGTGCCGGCTTCAGCTACGCCGTCACCCAGGCCGATGCCCTCATCCGCACGGGTGCCGCGCACTACGCGCTGGTGATCGGCGCCGAGAAGCTCAGCGATGTGGTCGACCCGACGGATCGCTCCATCTCTTTCCTGCTCGGTGACGGTGCGGGTGCCGTTGTGATCGGACCGAGTGAGACTCCCGGCATCGCTCCGGCCGTCTGGGGCTCGGACGGTTCCAAGGCGGATGCCGTGGGAATGAACTCCACCCTCACCGACTTCCGCGACGGGACTGCCGAGTGGCCCACCCTTCGTCAGGAGGGCCAGACCGTCTTCCGCTGGGCCGTCTGGGACATGGCAAAGGTCGCCAAGCAGGCCCTGGAGGCGGCAGGAATCACATCGGCAGACCTCGCGGCCTTCATTCCCCATCAGGCCAACATGCGCATCATCGACGAGTTCGCCAAGCAACTCAAGCTGCCCGAATCGGTGATGATCGCGCGCGACATCGCCACGACCGGCAACACCTCTGCCGCGTCGATCCCCCTCGCCACCCACCGGCTGCTCGCCGAGCATCCCGAACTCAGCGGCGGTCTCGCGCTGCAGATCGGATTCGGCGCCGGGCTGGTCTTCGGAGCCCAGGTCGTTGTGCTCCCGTAAGATAATCAACGGTCAAACGACACCCCCAAGGAGATAACACAATGGCATTGTCCACCGAAGAAGTACTGGCCGGTCTCGCCGAGCTCATCAACGACGAAACCGGGATCGCCACCGACTCGGTGGAGCTGGGCAAGTCGTTCACCGACGACCTCGACATCGACTCGATCTCGATGATGACGATCGTCGTCAACGCCGAAGAGAAGTTCGACGTGAAGATCCCGGACGAAGAGGTCAAGAACCTCAAGACCGTCGGTGACGCCGTGAGCTTCATCGTCGCCGCCCAGGACTAAGCACCGCCCAGCACGGAAATCGGGCCCTCTGGGCCCACCAACGCGGCTGGCCAGCCCACGCTCTTCGCTGGGCTGGCCGCGCCCGTCGGACGACGCCATCCGCGTCTATTCATCAGAGAGTTGCCGCCATGACCAAGAAGATCGTCGTCACCGGAATCGGTGCGATTTCGCCGATCGGAGCCACCGCACCCGATACCTGGGCCGCACTTCTCGCCGGCGCCTCCGGCGGCCGCAGCCTCGAATACGACTGGGTCGGGCAGTACGACCTTCCCGTGACCTTCGCCGCCGAGGCCATCGTGCGGCCCGAGGAGTTCCTCGAGCGCCAGGAGGCCAAGCGGCTCGACCCCTCCGCCCAGCTCGCCCTCGTCTCCGCCCGTGAGGCGTGGAGGGATGCCGGCTCGCCCGAGGTGGCCCCCGAGCGCCTCGGAGTGGACTACGCCACGGGTATCGGCGGGCTCTGGACCCTCCTGAACGGCTGGGACACCCTGCGTGAGAAGGGGCCCCGCCGGGTGCTTCCGATGACCGTTCCGATGCTGATGCCCAACGCGGCATCCGCCGCGATCAGCATGGACCTCGACGCGCGCGCCTTCGCCCGCACCGACGTCTCCGCGTGTGCCTCCAGCACCGAGTCCATCGCCAATGCCTACGATCATCTGCAGGCGGGGCTCGCCGACGTCATCGTCGCGGGCGGAACCGAGTCCGTGATCCATCCCTTCACCATCTCGGCCTTCGCGGGCATGCAGGCGCTCTCCAAGCGCAACGACGACCCGGCGACGGCCTCCCGGCCCTACGACAGTGCCCGCGACGGATTCGTCATGGGCGAGGGCGCGGCGACGATCATCATGGAGACCGAAGAGCACGCGCTGGCCAGAGGAGCCCGGATCTACGCCGAGATCGCCGGAGGCGGGGTTACGAGCGATTCGTACCACATCACGGCGCCCGATCCGGAGGGTCGTGGGGCCGCAAGGGCGGTCTACGCGGCGCTCGAGCAGGCCGGCGCCACGCCGGATGAGGTCGTACACATCAACGCGCATGCCACCAGCACTCCGGTCGGCGACATCGCCGAATACAAGGCGCTGCTCTCCGTGTTCGGCGACCGGCTCGGCCAGATCCCCGTCTCGGCCACCAAGGGCGCGACGGGCCACCTGCTCGGCGGCACCGGTGCGCTGGAGGCGATCTTCACAATCCTGGCGATCCGCGATCGCACCGCACCCCCCACGATCAACCTGACCGACCAGGATTCGGAGATCCCGCTCGATGTCGTCACGAGCCCTCGTGCGCTCGGCGACGGTCCGCTTCTCGCCATCAGCAACTCGTTCGGTTTCGGCGGTCACAATGCCGTGCTGGCCTTCCGGAGCGTATGACCGCGGCACCAGGTGGCCCGCTGAAGATCGCCATCGTCAGCGACTACTACTTCGACTATGTCGGCGGTGCCCAGACCTCGATGCGGCAACAGAAACTCGCGCTGGAGCACGCCGGACACAGCGTGATCGTCGTCTCGCCGGCCCGCGGTTTCCGGGGTGCGCGCTATCAGCGCTCCCCCGACGGACTCCTCGTGAAGCCGCTGTTCCGGCTTCCCGTGCTCGATCTCGCCGTCATCCCCAACAACGCCCGCAGCGTGGCCGCACTGGAACGGTACCTTCGCTCCGAGAAGGTGGATGTGGTGCACGTCCAGACCGAATTCGGGCTCGCGCACGTGGTGGATGCGGCAGCGGCCAACATGGGCATCCCGCTCGTCCATACGGTGCACAGCTTCTACTGGGCGAGCGAGGGACCTCCGCAGGCATCAGTCGCCTGGTTCATCCGCTGGGCTCTCCAGCTGGTGATCGGCGAGAAGATCCCGAACATCCTGTTCACTCCGCGCAAGACCGACAACCTGCTGCGCAATCTCGTGCTCGCCATGGCCCGTCGAGCGAAGCAGGTGGTGTCACCCTCGAAACATCAGGCAGACGACCTCGCCGCCGCCGGTGTCACCGGCACCATCTCGGTGATCCCCAACCCCATCGCGACGACGGACGTCGCGTCCAATGCCCTCACGATCGAACAGGCGCGCCGCCCGAGCTTCCTCTGGGTCGCCCGCTGTGAGCCGGTCAAGCGTCCGCTGCACTTCGCCAGGGCCGTCATCGTCGCCCTGGCGCGCACCGACAACGGTTTCACCGTCGACTTCGTCGGCGAGGGCTCCGACCTGCCCGCCCTGAAGAAGCTCGCCGCGAACCATCCGGAGATTCGAGTGCAGGGCGCCCTTCCGCACGACGAAGTGCTCGCGCTGATGGATGCGTCGGCCGCCATCGCGCTCACCTCACTGGGCTTCGACAACCAGCCGATGACCATCGCCGAAGCCGTGAGCCGTGAACGCGGGGTCTTGTACTGCGACCCGAAGCTCAAGGAGGGCCTGGGCAACTCGGGGTATCTCTCGGAGAGTCCGGATGCGGCGGGCTTGGCCGATGCTCTTGTTGCGCTGGTCGAAGACCCCTCCTTGCTCGTCGGGCTGTCGGAGGGCGCGCTCGTGGATCGCGAGCTGTTCTCTCCGACCAACTACGTGGAGCGCATCATCGAGGTCTATCGGCGATAGTAAGGAGGAGCCGGCCGTGAATTCTCCGGGCGGGCTCTCCTCGGTTCGCTGTTCGGACCCGGTCAGGAATGGCCGACGCGAAAGATCTGGATCGCCTCCCGAACCGCGTAGAACACGATCACGAATCCGGCCACCGGATCCGCCCACCACCAGCCCAAAAGGAGGTCGAGGCTGATTCCGAGGAGCACGGCGACGGCAAGCAGTGCGTCCACGAAGGTCACGCGGGCCTCGGTGAGCAACACGGGGTTGCCGAGGGCGCGCCCGGTTCGCCCCTTCGCCGTGGCGAGGGTGAACATGACGGCGGCCGTCGCGGCGGTCCAGACGATCCCTCCGAGACCGGGAGACGCGCGGTGACCGGTCGAAAGGGCGACAACGGACTGGGTGAGCAGATACGCAGCCAGCAGCACGAATGCGATGCCGATCAGCCGCAGCGCCCGTTGCTGCCGGGCTTCACCCGTGCCGGACAGTTCCCACAGAACCACGGCAGACGCGCCGATCTCGATGAGACTATCCAGTGCGAACCCGGCCAGAGCGATCGAGGACGCGGTCGCCGCGAGAACCGCGAGTACGGTCACCCCGGCGACGTTCCAGCCGAGCGTCACCCATTCGAGATGTCTTCCACGGCGCAGGAGGTGCGGGCCGGCGCCTGAGGGCAGAGAGGGCACGCGGATCCGTCCCCCGGTGCGATCGGCCGGCTCAGCCGACCTTGTGCAGCCAGACGACCTGGTTGGTGTCGCTGGAGTGACGGAATGCCTCCAGCTCGTCGTCCCAGGCCTGGCCGAGGGCGAGACGCAGCTCACGATGCAGCTCGAAAGCATCGGATCCCGCGATCTCCATCGCGTAACGCACCCGGTCTTCGGGGATCACCACGTTGCCCGCCGTGTCGGTCTGCGCGAAGAAGATCCCCAGGTCCGGGGTGTGCATCCAGCGGCCGCCGTCGCTTCCGGGAGAGGAGTCCTCGGTGACCTCGAAGCGCAGGTGTTCCCAGCCGCGAAGGGCCGACGCGATGGCCGCCCCGGTGCCCTGGGCGCCTTCCCAGTAGAACTCGGTGCGCATGGAGCCCTTGAGAACCCGCTGCTCTTCCCATTGGAAGTTAACGGCGCGATCTATCGCTCCCCCTGCGGCCCACTCGATATGCGGGCACAGTGCTCGTGGAGAGGAGTGCACGAAGAGAACACCCCGCGCCATTGCGACACTGGTATTGGTGAGTGCAGCCACGATAACTCCATTCCGTTGAGGTGCGACTTCCCCATCGACCTCGGAATGTTCCGTGCTGCGCTTTTCAGTTACACGGCAAGCCGTTTCGCCCATTATCGCCGAAGACTCCGGTAAATAACAACTGTGTAATTGCCGAGTGCCCCGGCGAATATATACTCGGCATGGTTTTATTCGGCCAGAGGAGGCGTCGATGTCGGTTCGAGATGGTCTTCTCGCCGTGTTGTGCCTCGGCGAGGCCTACGGCCTGCAACTCCATTCCGAGCTCGCCACCCGCACCCCGCATCGTCGTGCGGTCAACGTCGGCCAGATCTACAGCACGCTCGAACGGCTCGCCCGCTCCGGACTCGTGGAACCCGCCGGGACGTCCGTCGATTCTCTCCCCCTCTACCGCCTCACCGAGGTCGGCCGGGCGGCCGCGAACGCCTGGATGACCGAGCCTGTGCTCGACGGTCTCCCCGAGTGGACCGAGATGCTCGACCAGGTACTCGTGACGAGCTCCATAGACCCGGTGGCGGCGAAGACCGTCGCGGAGAGCTACCGTCGCTGGTGGGAGCGCGATCTCCTCACGACCCGGTCCACCGTCGAACCGGAATTCGCGGATGCCCGCCTCGCCCTGGTCGCGCGGGAGGCCCAAGCGGTGGCCGCGGTCGCCTGGCTCGGCTCCGCGATCGCCGCCCTGGCCGATTTCGATTCCTTCCGCCCCCTGTCCGACGCACGACCGAAGCGGGGACGTCGAGCCAGATCCTGAACTACTTGGCTGCCCCGTAGTCGTCCACGATCGCCACCGTGAGGGGGAAGGTCACCGGCAGGGCTCCGAAGAGCAGCCGACCGGCATCCTCCGCGGCAGTTCGAATCGCGGCCTCCACGACTGCCACTCGGTCGGCCGGGGTGTGGACCACCACTTCGTCGTGCATGAAGAACACCAGGTGGGGCGATTCGGTGAGCCACGAGTCGCCCGCCCCGTCATGGAGGGCGCGGCGCAGGTTGGCCATCCAACAGAGCGCCCACTCCGCGGCGGTGCCCTGCACGATGAAGTTGCGCGTGAATCGGCCCCAGCTGCGCGCCTGCCCGCGCGCGCGGCTCGCGTCTGCCTCTGTGGCGGTGTCGCCGTAGGCATCCGCCTGGGTGGCGCGCCAGGCCGTTCCGGGCGGTGGCGAGCTGCGACCGAGGCGGGTCGTGACGACCTCGCCGCGTTCGCCGGCGCGGGCGGCCTCTTCGACCAGGCCGATGGCGCGGGGATATGCTCTGGCCAGCCGGGGCATGAGGCGACCACCTTCACCGGAGGTTGCACCGTACATCGCTCCGAGCATTGCGACCTTCGCTTCGTCCCGAGTCTCGACCGCACCGCTGGCGACGATGCCCGCGTAGAGGTCACCGGCACTTCCCGCCTCGGCCATGCCGCGATCCCCTGAGAGGGCGGCGAGGATTCGCGGCTCGAGCTGGGAGGCGTCTGCGACCACGAATTTCCAGCCCGGATCGGCGACCACGGCGCCGCGGATCTGCTTCGGAAGCTGCAGTGCGCCGCCGCCTCCGGTGCTCGCCCAGCGTCCGGTCACGACTCCCCCTGGCACGTACTCTGGGTGGAATCGGCCATTGCGCACGTTCGTGTCGAGCCAGTGCCATCCGTTGGCCGTCAGCAGGCGCGACATCTTCTTGTATTCGAGCAGCGGTTCGATGGCCGGATGCGTGAGCTTCTTGAGTTCCCACGATCTCGTCGAGGTGACCATGAGTCCGGCTACGGCGAGGGCCTTGAGCAGCTCGGAGGGGGAATCCGGGTTCAGACTCGGTGCCTCCAGCTCTGTGCGCAATCGCTGCAGCATCGCCTCGAGAAGCGCGGGCCGCTGCCCGGGTGCCGGCCGCGCACCGAGGTGGCTCTCGAGGATGGCATTGTGGATGTCTTCGCGCCAGGGCAGCCCGGCGTGCATCATCTCGGCGGCGACAAGGGCGCCGGCCGACTCTGCCGCGAGCAGCAGTCCGATCCGTGCCGGGTCGTCGGCACCAATGATCGCGGCGCGCTGATCGGAGAACTCCGCGAGGGTGTCTTCTTCGGCGTCGTGCTCTTCAGCCTCATCCCAGTCGAACAGGGTGTGCTCAGCCGGACGTTCGATCCGCTCCAGTGCGCCACGGTCCCAGGACGACAGCGGTGCGGTCGCCAGCGCCGAGCCGGAAGTCAGCGACGAGTTGCGCAGTATCGCGTGGGACAACCGCAGGTCGACGCACCGCTGGACACGAACGCCGGCGGCAAGTAGTGGCGGGTACCAGCGGGCGGTGTCGTCCCACACCCACCGCGGATGCTGCCGCTCGAGATCTGCGACGCTCGCGGCCAACGATTCGAGCGCAACATCCTGCCTGGCGCCGTCGACTGCTCCGTCATCCGTCAGCTGCTGAAGGACGATCCCTTCTGGGGAGGAGAAGACGGCAACGAACACGACTCAATTCTGACGGGTATCACCGTCAGCCCGGTCACACGAAGGGCGTCGCGGTCTCCATCAGGCGGGAACGGATCATGAACCGCACGCCCTCCGGCGACTCCACCGAGAACCCGCTGCCCCTGCCCTTGACGACGTCAACCGTAAGAAAGGTGTGGCTCCAGTACTCGAATTGCTCTGCGGACATCCAGAAATCGATCACCTGCGGCTCGCCACCGGTCGGTGCGATGTCGAGGCGGCCGAGCAGCACATCCTGGTCGGAGGTGAGGAAGTCGCCGGCCGGGAAACACATCGGGCTCGAACCGTCGCAGCATCCGCCGGACTGGTGGATCATGAGCGGGCCGTACTGATCCCAGAGCTTGCGGAGGAGGTCGACCGTCGCGGGCAGGAACTCCACTCGCGGGATGGTCTCACCGGCGACAGTGACGCTGGCGGTGACGACTCCCGTGCTTTCGATGACAGACATCGGTGTCCTTTCGATCTGGATTCAGTATGCGCCTCAAAGCGGTGATCGAGCCTGCCAGTAAGCCGACAGGCCCGATCACCACGGTGTTGCGGGTTTAGAAGAAACCGAGCTTGTCTTCGGAGTACGACACCAGCAGGTTCTTCGTCTGCTGGTAGTGGTCAAGAGCCAGACGGCTGTTCTCGCGGCCGATGCCCGAGCTCTTGTAACCGCCGAACGCCGCTCCCGCGGGATAGGCGTGGTAATTGTTCACCCAGACCCGGCCGGCCTGGATGTCGCGCCCCGCCCGGTACGCCACGTTGCCGTTGCGCGACCAGACTCCGGCCCCGAGCCCGTACAGGGTGTCGTTGGCGATCGCGATCCCGTCGTCGTAGCCGTCGAAACTCGTGACCGCGAGCACCGGCCCGAAGATCTCCTCCTGGAAGAGGCGCATCTTGTTGTGGCCCTCGAAGATGGTGGGCTGCACGTAGTACCCCTCGGTGAGGTCCCCGCCGAGGTCCATGCGCTCGCCACCGAGGAGGAGCTTCGCGCCCTCCTGCTTTCCGATGTCGATGTAGCTGAGGATCTTCTCCAGCTGGTCGTTCGAGGCCTGCGCCCCGACCATCGTGTCGGTGTCGAGCGGGTTGCCCTGGACGGCCAGTGCGGTGCGCTTGACGGCATCCCCGAGGAACTTGTCGTAGATCGGCTTCTCGATGAGAGCGCGGCTCGGAGCCGTGCAGACCTCACCCTGGTTGAAGGCGAAGAGCGCGAAGCCCTCCTGGGCCTTGTCGTAGAAGGCGTCGTCGTGGTCCGCGACATCCGAGAAGAACAGGTTCGGGCTCTTGCCGCCGAGTTCGAGAGTCGCGGGGATGATGTTGGCGCTGGCGTACTGCAGGATCAGCCGACCGGTGGTGGTCTCACCCGTGAAGGCGATCTTGCGGATGCGCGGGCTGGAGGCAAGCGGCTTGCCCGCCTCGACACCGAAGCCGTTGACGATGTTGACGACCCCGGGCGGAAGCACATCACCGATCAGCTCGATGAGCACGAGGATCGATACCGGAGTCTGCTCGGCCGGCTTCAGCACAATCGCGTTGCCGGCGGCGAGGGCCGGTGCGAGCTTCCAGACGGCCATGAGGATCGGGAAGTTCCACGGGATGATCTGACCGACCACGCCGAGCGGCTCGTGGTAGTGGTAGGCGGTCATGTCGCCGTCCATCTCCGCGAAGCTGCCCTCCTGGGCGCGGATCGCCGCGGCGAAGTAGCGGAAGTGGTCGGCGGCGAGGGGGATGTCCGCATTGAGCGTCTCGCGCACCGCCTTGCCGTTGTCCCAGGTCTCGGCGAGGGCGAGCAATTCGGTGTTCGCGTCGATCAGGTCGGCGATCTTGTTGAGCACCGCCGCGCGGGCCGTCGCACTGGTCTTACCCCACGCCGGCGCTGCCTTGTGGGCCGCGTCCAGGGCGAGCTCGATGTCCTCCGCCGTTCCCCTGGCGACTTCGGCGAAGGGCTTTCCGTTCACCGGCGAGATGTCTTCGAAGTACTGTCCCTTGACCGGTTTGACCCATTCACCGCCGATCCAGTTCTCGTAGCGGGGCTTGAAGGTGATTTTCGAATCCGGGGTTCCCGGGGCCGCATAAACGGTCATTGCCACTCCTGTCGACGACTCTGTCAGATGGACCCAATGGGTCTCGAGACAGGCTAGGGGCGTCGAGGTTGCGCGGAGGTTGCGACTTGTTGCAGGCCGAGTTCGGCCTCGATGCGCTCGAGGCGGGCGACAACGGCCGCCCGTTTCGGCGACTTGGGCGGCAGCATCCGCAAGCACGCGCGCCAGACCTCGGCGTCGTACGCGGCCTCGTCGGTGCGCGCGTACGCGAGGAGGGTTTCGGCTGAGGCGTCGGTGAGCAGTGCATCCCGCAGCCGGTCGCTCAACTCCCGGCGGATCTCGACGATTCCGGGCGCGGAGGATGTCGGCAGCAACGCCCCCGCGTAGGCCCCGAGCGCCACGCGATGCGCACCCCGATCGAGGAACGCCAAGACCCGGTGGGCATCGAGCTGCAGACGCGCGGGAAGTCGATAGGGGCGGGAGAGAGGCACGAGGGAGTCGTCGATCCGTTCGAGTACCTTGCGCAGGCGCACCATCTCCGCCCGCAGTGTAACCACCGATCCCTCGCGTTCGTAGACGAGACCGGCGAGGCGGTCCACGGAGAGTCCCTCCGGGTGCCAGGCGAGCAGGGTGAGGATCTCGGAGTGGCGAGTGCTCAACTCGACACCACGACCGCCCACCACGATGCGACCGAGATCACTGCCGAGCACGGAGAGCACGGGCGGCGTGATGGCTCGCGGAGCAGCCACAACCGACCTGGAGCGTCGTGAGCGGGGTCCGTGCTCATCCAGTCTGCGGATGCGCATCTCGGACTCGACAGCGGCCACGGCTGCCTCCAGTAGCGGGAGTGTCGCCGGAGCGACGGCATCCGCTCCCCCGGTGATGTCGATGACGCCCAGGATGCGCCCGGAGGCGGGGTCGTGCACCGGCACTGCGGTGCAGCTCCACGGATGGACGATGCGGTTGAAGTGCTCCGCCCCCTGGATCTGGATGCCGTGGTCGAGGGCGAGCGCCGTTCCGGGCGCGCTGGTTCCGACCGCGCGCTCGGACCAGTCGGCCCCCTCGACGAAGAGCATGCCCTCGGCCTTGCGGCGAAGGGCGCGATCGCCGTCGATCCAGAGCAGACGACCGGCTTCGTCGCCGATCGCGACGATCAACCCGGCATCGAAAGTGTGCCGGATCAGCAGGCTGTGGATGGTCGGGAGAGCGAGCGCCATCGGGTGGGCGCTGCGGTATTCGTGAAGGTCGTCTTCATCGAATTCGATGGCCGCGCCGAGAAGATCGGGGTCGAGTTCCAACTGCAGGGACCGTTGCCAGGACTCCTGCACGAGCCGGCGCACGCCGCTGACGGCGGTGCGGGTGGCGATGACGGAATCGTGAGCGGAGGCCAACCGCTGCCGCTCAGAGCTGTCGCTCGGTCGCGCGACGATCCACGGGCTTGCCATGACTCCCCCGATCAGCGTTGGTCGAATGGCGCAATCCTAGTCGGCAGAGCCGTGCTCGCTTTCAACAGTCCTGGGAGACACCCACCGGAGCGCTGAGAAAGCGGATCAGGCCGGTCTTCGGGTCGGAGATGGCCACCACTCCCACGTCCGTGGCGTCGAGATCGAAGAATACTTCCACACCGGCCTGAGCGGCGGTGTCCTGGCCGATCACTCGCGCATCGGGCGTCGCATCGATCAGCGACTGGATCGGATCCCCCACTGCGAATCCGGATGAGGTGGTGACATCCACCCCGCCCGGCGTCCTTGCGGAATCAGACCTCACCACGAAGGAGGATCCGGTCGCCGACGCACCGGTGACGGAGGTGAGGGAGAGGCCATCGCCCCAGCTGACTCGCTTCTGGCTGGAGGAACAGGAGGTTGCCACGAGGGTCTCGACGGAAGGCGTCTCTCCGGCCCGCTTACTCAGGGCTGCCACGGCCAGAACCGGGTCGCCGGAATAGGAGAGCTGCTGCAGCACCGACCCGTCGCTGCCGACGAGAGTGAGCGCCGTGCCGGTGAGCTGGATGCCGGCAAGGCTCACCGCGACCGGGGAAGCAGTGGGAGTCGCCGGAATCGCTGAAGGAGGCATCCCGGAGGGTGCCTGCATCGGTCTACCGGCGGCACAACCGACCAGCGCCAGCGCCAAACCGACGGAGACTGCGGCCCGCACGAGGCTGCCCAGTGTCAGCATGCGCCAACCGTAATGCAGCTCACTCGTGCAGCAGCGAACCGTCCTTCTTCAGAACCTGCTTCTCGCCGGCCTCGATCGGCACGGTGAACCGATTCTGTTTGGGCGGCATCGGGCAGTTGAATGCGTAGCTGAAGGCACAGGGAGGAAGCACGGCCCGGTTGAAGTCGAGGGTGATCGTGCCATCCGCGTTCGGGGCGACGAAGAGAAAGCGACCGACGCTGTAGGTGCTGTCACCGCTGGTGGCATCGGAGAAGACGAGCTGGAGCGCCCGGCCGGCCTTGAAGGCGGCGAGGTTGTAGTCCACCCCGCCCTTGGAGAAGGTGATCTCGCCGGGGATCGGCAGGTCTCGGGTCTTGCCATCGTCCTTGAGGTGCTCGAACCCCACGGTCGTGCCGTCGGGAAGCTCGGTGAAGGTGCCGGTCACAACCCACTCCGGATCATAGTCGAACGCCGAAATGGACCCGAACTCCTGGATGCCTTCCGAGTTCGAGTCCCAGACCCGAAGTGCATAGGTGCCCTCCTCGCTCGCGATCACGAAGCCGGTAACGGTGTCGCTGAACACGATCGCGCTCGGCTGATCGGCATCCTTACCCCGCACCGTCACTTCGCCATCCACGAGGAGGCCATCGACGACGATGTTGTCGGATTCCTCGGCGGTCAGTTTCAGTCCCGACTCGCCCTTCTGCAACGGAGCCCAGGTGCCCGGCACGCCCCAGATCGTCTGGGACGAGTCGATCCACTGCGTGTTGACGAGGGCGAGACTGCCCGTGGGCTGCACCACCGAGAGCTCGCGCCGCCCGTGATAGGTGGCGTACGCCTCCTCCGGAGTCGGGGTGGCCGTCTGGGCGGTGGTGGTGTCGGTCATGGTTCCATCCTTGCTGAAGTCACGGGCCTTGCTGAAGTCACGGGCCTTGCTGAAGTCACGGGCCTTACTGAACTCGCTGGCCTTGCTGAACCCACAGGGTCCAACGACGACCGCCGCGCTCACATTCCCGGTATCCGTGGCAAGCGGGAATGAAAAAACCGGCCCCGCACGAATGCGGGACCGGTTCATTTCGGAGTATCAGCTGCGATGGGTAGTACCCACAGCACGTGAACACCCTTATCCGTGAGGAAGGACATCCACAGCGCCTATTCGACGCACGAAGCTGCATCCAGTTCGGCCACTACGGCCAACCTTTAGTTACAGGGGGCGAATGTTCTCGGCCTGGGGTCCCTTGGGGCCCTGGGCGAGGTCGAATTCGACCTTCTGGTTCTCGTCAAGCGACTTGTAGCCGCTCGAAGCGATCGCCGAGTAGTGTGCGAACACGTCCGGGCTTCCGTCGTCCGGGGCGATGAATCCAAAGCCCTTTTCAGCGTTGAACCACTTCACTGTTCCTAGTGCCATAATTTTCTCCTTCAGGAGTCTTCGCGCGAACCCGACTTTCGGGCCCGCTCGTCGCGGTGTTCATCGTCCGCTCCCGAAAGAAACATGGCACTCTTCGCCTCGATTATTGCTAACCGCCGCGGCGAGCTCCAAGCATTCAAGATGTGCGAGGTACTGCAACTGCACAGCCAACTGTAGTGCACCCACCCCGTTTTAGGCACCCGTGTAACAAGAACGGAACACATTCGCCTCGATTTTTTCTCAGCGCGTTCCGGCTCGGTGCCCGATTGACGCCCGGAAAGTCGGGGGTTTCAGGCCTTGGTGCGGCTGCCACCACGTCGGATATATCCGACGATCGCGGTCACCACGAAGAGGATGATGCCGATCACAGCGAGCCAGAACAGCCCTTTGATGACGAAGCCGAGCACGGCGAGGACGAGCCAGATGACGAGGAGGAGAACAATAAATCCGATCATGCAATTCACGGTACTCCTCTCTGCACCGGATCGGGGGCACACCGGGCGTCGGTGGCCGCCGCCATACTGAAGCAATGGCCGCGGCACCCACCGTCATCTCAGGCAAAGACCTGCTCGGTAGAAGACTCGCGTGTCAACTGATCGGCGGCGACACGGACGGCTCACGAGACGTGGCTTCCACGGTTCGGCGCCTGTTCGCCACGCAGTCCCAGGACTTCGCGCAGTCGTTGTGGGGCATCGGCCTGCGAACGCCGGGGGCACACCGTTGCGACGTGCTTGCCGCGATGGAGTCCGGCTCCATCGTGAGATCCTCGTCGCTGCGCGGGACGCTGATGATGGTTGCTGCGGAAGACCTGCGCGCGATCCTCTCCCTGACGGCGGAGCGCACGATCGCGTCGTCCCTCACCCGTCAGCGCCAACTCGAGCTCGACGAGGCAACGATGTCTCACGCTCGGACCGTATTGGAGACGACACTCGCCGGTCGGAACGCTCTGCCCAGGGCCGCGGTGCTGCAAAAACTCGAGGACGCCGGCATCCGCACCGATGCCCAGCGGGGGTATCACATTCTCTGGCTGCTCGCCGAGCGGGGAATCGTCTGCTGGGGGCCACCGAGGGGCACGCAACAGGGACTGGTGCTGCTCGAGGAATGGATCGCTGCGGCGCCCTTTGTCGAGCGTGACGAGCACCTGAGGCGATTTGTGGTGCGCTACTTCGCGGGTCACGGGCCGGCGACGATCGCCGACCTCGCGTGGTGGGGCCGCCTGACGATCGCGGATGTGCGGCGGGGCATCGCCTCGGCCGGCGACGAGCTCTGCGAAGTGACGGCCGACGGAACCGAGTACTGGATGACCGCCGACCAACCCGCGGGTGCACCCGCCGTGGGCACCGTCGCACTGCCGGGGTTCGACGAGTACCTGCTCGGCTACTCCGATCGATCCGCCGCGCTCTCGTCGGAACACGTCGAGCGGGTGGTTCCCGGCACCAACGGCCTCTTCCTTCCGACCATCGTCGCGGCCGGGCGCGTGATCGGCACGTGGAGACGAACTGTCGTGAACGGAGAGTGGCAGATCACTCCGGAGCCGTTCGACGCTCTCACCCGCAGTCAGGCCCGCGCCTTCGAGGCGAGCGCGCAGGCGTATCGAGAGTTCGTTTCCGACTAGAGCCTCGCGGCCCGGCCCCTCTCAGACGAAGGTGACATCGCAGCTGAGACACAGCCATTCGGATTCGCGACGTTCCAACCCACTGCCGCACAGCGGGCATTCCAGATCGTTCGGCATCTGTAGCCTCCTTCAGCTCGGTTCGAGTCAGTACAGTTCGAGGTCGCCCGTCGCGGGATCTGCCGCGTCGAGGTCTGTGCCGGAGATGGGACCGCCGAAGGCGTGCGCGCTGGTGGCGCCGAGCTGAGAGGCTCGCGCACGGAGGGCGGCCGCAGCGTCCCGGGTGTCCGGCTCCGGAAGCGAGGACTCGATCGGGGTGGTCAAGAGTTCACTGGACGGCCCGATCACCAGCCTCACCGAGACGACGCGACCATCCTCGAGCACGATCGGCAGCGAGACGACCTCCCCCACCGCGCTCATTGCGGCCGACGCCGCGAAATCGAGCAGCGCCGCTGCCCCGTCATCACTGGTGATGAACGACTCTCCCCCGTACGAAACACGTTGCATGCCTCTACCGTGCTCCCGAAAGTTGAGGAAGGGGAGGTGATTGCGCGAATACGGAGGAAGGCGTAATAACTCCGGTCACGCCCTCCCCCGCCATATCGGCTTACGCCGCTCTGTGATCAGGCGCGCGTCATGATCCACGCGAGCAGGTAGCTGCGCGAGTTGCCATCGTCGATGAATTTCTCGGGCAGATCCTTCGCGGTCGCCAGTGCAGCCTTAGCCTGGTCCGCCCCTCCGAGTGCCTCGTACATCAGCAGGTAGTCCCCGAACTGCTTGTTGAAGTCTCCCGAGGTCGCTTCGGCTACACCCTGCGCGATGTGCTTGGAGTCTGCGGCGAGGTAGCCGCTCGCCGGACTCATCGGAATGAGCTGGATGCCGAGTTTGGCGTTCGCGTCGGCACTGAACCAGGTGGAGTAGTCGCGCTTGCCGCCCCAGTTGAGCGCGACGACGGAATGCGTGTAGTTCGCGTAGACCGGGTCGGAGGTGTCGACATCGGTCCAGTACGCGCGAGCGGATGCGGCTTCGCTCGCCAGCATCCAGGAGGCTTCCGTCTTCAACCGGCTGTTGTCGCTCACCGATGCCCATAGCGCGAGACCGTTCCACGCATTGACCGCTTCAGAGCTGGACTCCAGGTTGTTGCCGTCGGCGAAGGGCGAATATCCGGAGGCCCAGGAGTGACCGGCGTAAGCGTCGAATCCCCGACGGTCAGGGAAGTACTTCGAGCCTCCGCTCGAGGCGAGGTCTGCCGCGAGGAGGTTCATCACCGGAGCGATCTCGGTACGGAGCTTCGAATCGTGAGCGGCGGCGACACTCGCCGCGTAGAGGAAGTACCCGTAGTGGAAGTTGTGGTCGTTGAACTGGTCGGAACCGAACGATGCGGCCAGCCCGACGATGCCCTTCGTCTTGGGGTCGTAGACGAAGCAGCGCTCAGTGTTGGACTTGCAGCGCGTCGGATCCGTCCACTCGCGCAGCGCGTCGCTGAGCTTCGCACCGACCGTCTTCGCCGAAGAGGTATCGCCGAGCTGGTCGGCCAGCATCAGCAGGTTCGCGAGGCGGTAGAGGGCCTTGCCGCCGAAGTATGTGTCGGCGGGGAGCGCGGCGGTGCCCGCAACATCCTGCGCCAGCGCCGTGGTGAGTTGCGCCTTCTTGGCCGCGTCGAGCGACCCCAGGTCGATGGTGTCGGATGCCGCGACCGTCGGGCTCGTCCACGAGAGGGACTTGCCCGCGCAGAGCTGCATGGTGCCATAGATCGACGGGTAGCTTCCGAGACTGCACGCGGGCGTGGTCATCGACTTCTGCTGGTGCGGAAGCGTCGCGATGAGGGTGTTCTCGGCCTTGGCCGTCGCATAGGCGAGCGTCGTCGATGCTGTGGAACCGCCGCTGCTGTAGTCGAGCGTCACCCCGGTGACGGGGAGCGCGTTCGCTGCGACCTCAGACAGGGTGCCATCGGAGGGCACGGGGAACCAGACGGCCGTCGCACCATCCACCAGGCTGAGTGCGGTGCCGTCCTTCGTGACGGAACCGGTGGTGCGCATTCCGTACGTGGTCTTCCCGACCTTGGTGGAGAAGACACCCTTGCCGGAAGAGCTGAACTTCTGGCCGAGCTCGAGCGTGAGCTTCTTGGCCGCGGTGAAGCTGACCAGGGGCGACCCCTCGGCGATCACCGTGGAGCCGACAGTGCTTCCGGAGCCCGTCTTGTGTGCGATGGTGACGGACGCGTCGTCGTAACCGGTGATCACGCTGGTGCTCGCCCCGGCGTCGATGGTCACGCTCGGTGCGTTGCCGCCCGTGATGGTGTTCGCCGTGGTGGTCACCTCGGGAAGGCCGAAGGTGAACCCGGAGTCGGTGAGCCCGAAGGAGAGAGGCAGCGGGAAGACGGGAAGCGGATGCTCGCCGAAGACGAGTCCGGAGAACCAGCGGTTCGTCGGCGGCGCGAGCCCGTGTGCGAGTCGACTCACCGGCACCTCGCCGACGGTCTTGTGCGGAAGTTTGGCGATGGTCGAACCGACAGAGCTGTCGGACAGCACCTGCGTGCTCGGCGACCCCGCTGTCGTGCCGGGTCCGCTGCACGCGGCGACGAGTGAGACGATCACGCCGGCCGCGAGGAGGCCGGTGGTGCGGAGGAGGGTGGTCTTCGTGGAGCGGGTCATCAAATTCCGATCTGCTCGAGGAGCGAGAAGAACGAGTCCTTCACGCCGGCAAGCGGTCCATCATCGCGGAGGTGCAGGATTGCGGTCACCGGGGTTCCCGGCTCGACGAGGCCGTCGTTTCTGCCGGCGATCAGGTCTTTGCTCGTGACCTTGATCTCGGCATCCGCCTCCCCGCCGACCGTCTGCACCTTGACATCGGAGACGATGCCCGAGATGCGCTGGTGGTTGGGAAGCACGATCTCGACGCGCCCGTTCTTCTCGATTCGGGCGAAGTCGTAGGAATCGACCCGGAACTTGGCCAGCACGAACAGCGGACCGGTGCGGTCGATCGTGGCCAATGGCTGACCCGCGCCGACGAGGCCGCCGACCTGGGCCTTGACGCTCGAGACTATGCCGGGCTCGGTGGCGGTGAGGGTGAGGGTGCCGTCGGTCGAGGTCGTATAAGCGGTGCTGACCGGCGAGGTCTTCGGAGACGAGAGGTCTCTCAGCAGGGTCGCGCTCTGGATGGTCATGAGCGGGTCGCCCTTCTTCACCGGGTCGCCCGCGTTGACGGAGGCCGCGATGACGGATCCCGAGTAGTCGGACCCCACGGAATAGGAGATGGCGTTGAGCGAGGCGGATCCGCTCGCCACCTGGTTCTCTCGCTGGTTGAGCACGAGGGTTGCACCCGCCACGACGGCGAGCACGAGCATCAGTCCGCCAAGGAGGCGGAATCGGTTTCCCCAGGTCATCGGGTCACCATTCCTTTCGAGTTGAAGACTTCGGAGGTCGCGGCCTCACTGCCGGTCGCGACGCGATGCACCGGGATGGCGCGGGTTGTGGGGCGAGCCGCGGAACGCGGCACCCGGGCGAAGGCGGGATTGAGCTGGGGCCGGGCGGGCACCGCCACGCGGGCGCGGTGCGACTCCTTCAGAGCCGCTCCGATGAACACCGCGAAGACGAGTGTGCTCGTGAGGTTCCAGGCCGTGGCGAGGGTGATCGTGCCGTGTCCGACATCCTTCATCACGGCCACGACGGAGGTGAGAAGCAGGAAGGCGAACATGAGCACCTGCGGGATCATGAAATTGAACGGTGACACCCGCTTGCCGGCCGCCCCGGTGACGTGCCACTTCTGCTCACGCCCCGAGAAGACATTGATGAACGCACGAATGTAGATGGGGAAGGACACTGTGGCCATGACGAGGGTCGCCGGGCGGAAGGATCCCATCGTGTTGAATGCGAGCAGGATCTGAAGGCCGTAGAAGCCGAGGTAGAAGAGCAGCCAAGTGAGCCAGGTGACGGTGAGGTTCACCGGCCGGAGGTCGAAGTAGATCTCGAGCGGGGGCACCATCAGCAGCAGCAGCGGCGTGATTCCCACGAGGTAGTGAATGGCCGTGACGGTGTACTGCAGGCGCTGGTCCATGGTGAGCCGGCGGCGCGGGTTGAGCGGGTTGTGACGCATCAGGATCTCGAAACCGCCGGATGCCCAGCGCAGCTGCTGTTTGGTGTAGTCCTCGACGGTCTCGGGGGCGTCTCCGACCGCAAGGGTCACCGGGATGTAGACCGAGCGCCAGCCGTTCTCGTGCAGCATGAGGGAGGTCCAGACGTCTTCCGACTTCGAGTCGGTGAACATGCCCCCGATGTCGTTGATGGCCTCACGCCGGAAGATCACGTTGGTACCGACACAGAAGGCGGCGTTGAACCGGTTGCGACCGGGCTGGATGAAACGGTAGAACACCGACTGCATGAAGCCCGCACCGCTCGAGACCAGGTTCTTGATGTTGCCGTAGGTCTGCGGGGTCTGCACGAAGGCGACGTTGCTGTCGATGAAGAAGGGCACGGTCTCATAGAGGAAGTCCTCCTTCGGCACGAAGTCCGCGTCGAAGATGGCGTAGAACTCGCCGCTGCTGATCGAGAGAGCGTGGTTGACGTTGCCGGCCTTTGCACCGTTGTTGGACAGGCGGCGCACGTAGCGTGCTCCCAGTTCGGCGGCCAGGTCTCGCACGGCATCCGATCCCCCGTCATCGAGGATCCAGGTGAGGTGCTCGCCGCGCATTGCGATGGCCGCGGTGGCCGTGCGGCGGATGGTGGCGACATCCTCCCCGTACACGGTGATGAAGACGTCGATGCCGATGCGGGCGTCTTCGAGGAAGACTCCCCAGCTCTCGGGGTGGGCCTCGGTGCCCTCGCTCTCGATGGCGGCAGCGTCGAACAGGCGCTCCTGGGAGTGATGGAACGCGAAGTCGCGCGGGTCGACACCGCCAGACAGGATCGTCCACATCGAGACGAGCGCCTGCGTCACGAGGATCACCTCCGCGGTGATGACCAGCGTGTACGGCAGCCAGTCGCCGCGATTCGCCGGATTCAGCAGGAAGAACGTGTAGGCGAGCACTCCGACCGTGGCGATGAGAACGAAGAGCACGAGGGTCGGCGAATTGGCGGCACCGTTCTCGGCGACGCGGGGCTGCGGTGCGTACTCGCTGCGGCGCTCGCCGCGAAACGGCTTGTCCTTCCAGAGTTGACTCACAGTGCTGTTCTCCATTCCATAGGGCGCGCGGGTACGCGTGGTGGCAGCGGGCTGCCCGGGGCGACGACGATGGCTTGTGCAGGGGGCACCATGCCGCCGTACACACAGAAATGGCACTCTCTACGAGGGCGGGCCGCGTGACCGTCAGGTCCTCTGGGGGCTTCGCTCTCGGATCGTGCCTGTTCAACAGTAGACACGCGATCGGGCGGATGTCCCGCTATATGAGAGCTTTGTAATGAAGCATCGCGGGGCGATTTTGCAGATACAGGCCGGCCAGGGCGCAGATCGACGATCGCAGCGTACGAAGGCGCTGGACGGGGTCGCGGCGAAGACTCCGTTTGACTGGCGCTCGCATCCGAGTGGGCGCGCAGTCAGGCCGCATGCACGCGCGCGCCGGTACCCGCTTTCTGGTGTCCGGTGGGGCGGACGGGACTTGAACCCGTGACCGACGGATTATGAGTCCGCTGCTCTAACCAGCTGAGCTACCGCCCCGCAGCGCCCGGAAGGGACGGTGCGTCACCACGATACAGGCTGTGGCGACTCCGACCGTGGGCCGTGAACCGCTAGCTGACCTGCTCGTCGAGGGAGGCATCCGTCACCGGATCGGTGACCTTCTCGCCGCGGTAGAGCTGCTCGAAGATGTTGAGGGTGCGCCGAATGTCGTGGGCCGCGATATAGCGCAAGCTCGCGTCCTTCATGGTGCGCAACTGCGCATCGGGCAGTCGAAGCACGCGGCTGAGCTTGTCGGCCAGGTCTTTCGCGTTGCCCGGCTCGAAGAGGTAGCCGTTCTCGCCCTCGTGCACGAGATGGGGAAGCGCCATCGCGTTTGCTGCGACCACCGGGAGCCCGGAGGCCATCGCCTCCATCGTGGCGATGCTCTGCAGCTCCGCGATCGAGGGCATGGCGAAGACCGTCGAATGGGTGAGCGAGGCACGCAGCTCTTCATCCGTCACATAACCGGTGAAGGTGACGCGCTTGTCGATGTCGAGCTCGCGCGTGAGTTGCTTCAACTGGTTCATCTGGTCCCCGCCGCCGACGATCTCGAGCTGCACGTCGAGGGCAGGGTCGATCAGGGCGATCGCCTTCATGAGCACGTCGAGGTGCTTCTCTCCAGAGACGCGTCCGACGAAGATCACGCGATTCTCGGTGCGCGGCTCGAAATCGGCCGTGTAGAGGGCCGCGTCGATGCCGCAGGAGATGGCATGAACGTGCTCGAGGTTGGTCTCGGTCTCGAGGAAGTCGGCGGCCTTACGGCTGGGGGAGGTCACGGCCTCGCAGTAGGCGAAAGTGGTCGAGGCATCCTTCCACGCCGCCCCGATGGCCCATTTGCGCGCGAACTGGGGCAGGCGGGTGTGGTCGATGAGGTTCTCGGGCATGAAGTGGTTGGTGCCGATCACGCGGATGCCGCGCTTCGCGGCCTGCCGGGCGAGTCCGCGACCCACGACGATATGGGACTGGATGTGCACGACATCCGGCTTGAACTCGTCGAGGATTCGAGCGGCGTGCGCCTGGCTGCGCCACGGCAGCACGAACCGCAGCCAGTCGTGCGGATACCAGCGCCAGGAGTAGACGCGGTGCACGACGAACTCCGCACCATCGTGCTTCTCGAGGAAGGCACCCGTGCTGCGATTGAAGGCCGGAGCCTCCACGTGCACCGTGTGACCACGCTCGGTGAGGCCGGCGGCGAGTCGCGAGCCGAAGTTCGCGGCTCCGTTGACGTCGGGGGGAAAGGTGTCGGCACCGATCAGGACGCGAAGGGGAGCCTTTGCATCCTGCGGGGCGTCGTGCGGGGTGTCGGACAAAGTCTTAAGCATCCCTTGCAGTTGAAACCATCGGTTACAGCCTAGCGGCGGCTTCGGGCTGACGTCGCGACAACTGCACCACGCCGTACACGGCAAGCGCGCCCGCCACGACGAAGGCGAGGATCGCGTACCACGGGGCCGTGGATGCCTCCTGCAGCACGATGATGCCGATGGACACCGCGACGATCGGGTCGATCACCGTGAGGCCGGCGATCACGAGGTCGGGAGGGCCGGAGGAGTAGGCGGTCTGCACGAAGTAGCCTCCGAGCACTGTCGCCGCGAGCAGGGCGACGACACAGGCGATGGTCAGCCCCTCGAAACCCTGTGCGCCATTGATGAAGATCGTGTGCACCCGGTCGATGACGACCTTGGCCAGCGTGGCGACGAATCCATACAGCACCCCGGCACCGACGATGTAGATGAGAGCGCCGAATTTCTTCCGCAGGAAGGCGAAGAGCAGGGCGAAGGCGATAGTGACCACGCCGAGGATGATCAGCACCGTCACCAGTTGGCTCTGGGTGATCTCCTTTGACCGGGCGAAGATGGTAGCGAAGGTCACGAAGAGTCCGACGCCACCGACGCAGAAGATGATCGGCCGGATGGCATCCTGCTTGAGCTTCACGCCGGACACACGGGAGTTGACGATCGCCGTGATGATGAGGGCGATGGCACCGAGCGGCTGGACCACGATGATCGGTGCGAAATACAGTGCGGTGAGCTGAAAGACCACGGCGAGGCCGAGCATGAGGGTGCCGATCACCCATGACGGCCGGCGAAGCAGCAGGAGCAGCTGGCCGATGTTGAGGCCCGCTGTCGACGGAGCTTCACTCAGACGATCGACCTTGTTGACCCCGCGGTGCTGGAATTGCGCTCCGAGGGCGAGGAACACCGCCCCGATCAGAGCGATCGGAATGCCGATGTATGCAGAAGGGGTGAGGGAGATCTGGTCCGAAATGGCACTGAGGTCTGGCGTCACGGCACGACCCTACCCGCTGGCCCTCCGATATTCTTGGCGAATGGCCGTCCTCCCGATTCAAATCACGGGCAATCCCGTGCTCCACTCCCCCGCAGCAGACGTCACCTCATTCGACGATGAACTGGCGACCCTCGTGGCCGATATGTTCGAGACGATGGAGGCCGCGCCGGGTGTCGGTCTCGCCGCGCCGCAGGTCGATGTGCCGCTTCGGCTCTTCGTCTTCAATTGGACGGACGACGACGACACGCTCTGGCGCGGAGTCGCCATCAATCCCACCCTGTGGGTGAGCCCGGTGCCGATCGGGCCGGCGGATGAGGACGAGGAGTCCGAAGGGTGCCTCTCGGTGCCCGGCGAACGCTTCGCGCTGCGGCGGTCGCAACTCGCCATGCTCACGGCCGTCGATCTCGACCAGAAGCCCTTCGAGATCAGGGCGGAGGGCTGGCTCGCCCGCATCTTCCAGCACGAATACGACCACCTCGACGGTGTGCTGTATGTCGACCGTCTCGACCACGCGGCGAGCAAGGCTGCCGCGAAAGCCGTGAAGAAGAGCGGCTGGGGCGAGCCCGGACTGAGTTGGATGCCAGGGGTCGACGACCTCGAGGGCTGATGACAGAACTTCACACCCTGTGATCCGGCAGCCACGGTTCTCCGAGGCGGCTGTGATCGCGGCGATCCGGGTGGACGGGTCGCGAGATACGCACGGCCACCTTCTTGCCCTGGAGTTCTCTGGCGTCGCGGCCCTTCGTCTGCGCGTGGGGATATGGACGACGATTCTGGCGGCAAGGCTGTTCCCGACCGGCTGTTCGTCGCTGAGTCGTCGAGCCACATCCTGGGATCGCCTTTGTCGGCGACAGGCCCGAAGTTTCCGCTCGCCCCCTATGCCTCGCCATGTCGCCTGTCCGCAGTGAGCAACATGCACGGGCATCGGTCAAGCCCGCCTCGACGCTGCGGCCAGGGAGGATCCCGCGCAACTCCGGATGGCACAGGACAACCCACGGGCGTATGCGATCTACCGGCGAGACGGGTTCGTTATCGAAAGAACGGAAGGGGTCGACAGCGCGGCAGACGACCTCGCGGAGATCCAGCTCGCCTGGTGACGCAGTGCGACGGCGTGCGGGGGTTGGGTGTCGCGGGTTGCGTCTCACGGGTTGCGTGTCGCGGATGGGCTCTCGCGGGTTGCGGCTCGCGGGTTGCGTATCGCGCGGGTTGCGGCTCGCGGGTTGCGTATCGCGCGGGTTGCGTATCGCGGGTTGCGGCTCGCGGGTTGCGGCTCGCGGGTTGCGTATCGCGCGGGTTAGGTCTCGCGGGACTCGACGCTCGTTTTTGCGTCGGGGCTTCTAGGGCGCCCTCGTCCGCGCGGCCCCTCCTCCACAGCGATGTACCCGACGGATTATCCCCAGATTTGACAAAGCCCTTCAGATATGTATTCGAAGCTGGGAGAATGAATACATGGCAAATAACGAAGACGTGTTCGACGAGTCCCCGGGTGGGGACTTCGATTCGTCGCTGGCTGGCGCGCGCCGGGCGGTCGGCTTTGTCGCCGAATGCGCTCGCTCAGTCGACACTCTTTCCGACCCCGATCTTCTTCGCATCCAGCGCGAACTCTCGGAACTCGCCCGTGAACTCGGCGCGAGCGCCGCGGTGGTGGCCGGCGAGATCGGTCACCGTTCGCGGCGGGAGCTCGGCTTTTCGGGACTCGCCCAGAGGGAGGGGTTCCGCACGCCGGAGGCCCTCGTGCGGCATGAGACCGGGTTTACCGCGCGCAGCGCCTCCGCACTCGTCCAAGCGGGCACGATGGCCCGGGAGTCCGCTGCGCCCGAGACCTCTTCGAGCGCCGAGCCCTGGTTCCGGGAGGTCGGCGCCGCCGTTGCCGCGGGTTGCATCTCGGTGGACGCCGCCCGCGCGATCCGCGTCGGGCTCGGTGCGCCATCCGAAGGCTCTGGTGCTGTGACAGCAGATGCCCTGTCCGTTGCCACCCACCTGCTCGTGATCGAGGCGACACTCGTCGACGCAGACGAATTGCTGCGTCTGGCCCGCCGCCTGAGGGACGATCTGGACGAAACCGGTATCGCGGAGCGCGAGCGGGCCGCCTTCGAAGAGCGGTCGGTGCGCCGCACCCGGCGTCCCAATGGTCTCTCGAGATACATCATCGACCCGGACATCGAGTCCGCGGCTTTCTGGGACGACGTCTACGACACCCTCACCTCTCCCCGCCGAGGAGGCGTCCGATTCGTCGACGACGCCGACAGGGCATGGGCAGCAGCGATCGCGACGGACGAGCGCACCACCGACCAGTACGTGCACGACGCGTTCACTCAGCTGCTACGAATCGCGGCGGGAGCGGAGACGGGTGAGAGCCGACGGATCGTGGGAACTCGACAGCCTTCGGTGCGAGTGCTGGTGACGCGCACCGCGCTCGAGGCCAGGCACGGCCACGGTCGGATCGAAGGATGCGACATCCCGATCTCAATCGAGACCGTCGAGCGCATCGCCTGCGAGTCCGGCACGGTTCAGCTCGGCTTCGACGAAGCCGGGCGCCCCCTCGACTTGGGCCGGGAACAGCGGCTGTATTCGAAGAGACAGCGGATCGCCCTGGCCTCGGCACAGGGCGGATGCTTGTTCGGGGACTGCGATCGGCCTCCCAGTTGGTGCGAGGCCCACCACTCCAGACACTGGAAGCGAGATCAGGGCGAGACGAACATCCTCGATGGGGTGCTTCTGTGCCGCTATCACCATCTGCTCGTGCATAACAACGGTTGGGAGATAGTTCGGGATGACACGGGGTTCTGGCTCATTCCTCCTCGAAATGTCGATCCGGACCAGCGGCCGCGGCCCATGCCTTCGAAGAGTGCCGCCCTCCGCGACTTGAAAGTGCTCAGCGCCTAGTGGGGGGCTGGTCAGGGTGGCGGGTCAGGGTGGGCTGGTCAGGGTGGCTGGTCGGGGTGGCTAGTCAGTGTGGCCGGTCAGGGTGGCTGGTCACACCTAGAAGACCGCGCGGATGAGAGCGGCAGTCGCGGCGGCCGCTATCACCACCACGATGAAAGGAACTCGCAGCGCCAGCAAGAGGGCGGCCACGGCCACGGCGGGGAGTCGCGCATCGAACACGATGCGGGAGCCAGCACCGAGGGTCTGCACCGCGATGAGGGCGGCGAGCAGAGCGACGGTGAGCAGATTAGCGATGCGGGCCGGAGCGGGCTTCTCGAGGAACGATGCTGGCACGAGGTATCCGGCGATCTTCAGGGAGAGGCATGCCAGGGAGGCGATGATCACGATGAGCCAGAGCGTCATGATGAGTCGCCCGTGAGCCGAGGGAGCCCACTGACCGGTGGCGCCGATTGAAAGACGTTACAGGTCATGTCGGAATCCCCGGGGGTTCGGGCTGGGGATTCCGACTGCCGAACCAGTTGAATCCCCCCACGATCACGGCGACGATTCCCGCCACGAGCACCGGTAGGCCCGGGATCAGCACCGGAGTGGTCACCGTGGCGATCACGGCGGCGGCGGTCGCCACGGCGATCGTCTGCAGTTGGCGCAGGCGGGGCCAGAGAAGTCCGAGGAAGGCAGCGGCTGCGGCAGCATCCAGTCCATACGTTCGGACATCGCCGAGGGCGTTGCCGATGAGCGCACCGATGAGCGAGGTGAGATTCCAGCCGACAAAGACCGACACTGCGGTGACCCAGAAGCCGATTCGCTGGGTACGCAGTGTGGATTGGGTCGTGGCGACGGCGGTGGACTCATCGATCGTCACCCAGGCCGCTGCCAACCGGCGCCAGCGACCGGCGCCCACAATGGGAGCGACCCGGATTCCGTAGATCCCGTTGCGGATGCCCAGGATCGCTGCGCTCGCGATGGCGGCCGGCCCTGCGGCCACTCCACCGGTGGCGATCACCCCCACGAGGGCGAACTGCGAGCCGCCGGTGAACATGAGGAGGCTCATCACGCAGGTCTGCCACACGTCGAGCCCGGCGGCGACGGCGAGGGCACCGTAAGAGATGCCGTAGGCCGCGGCCGCGAGACCGACGGCGACACCCTTGCGGGCAACGGCGCGATCCTCGCCACTCCAGGTGGTGGCTGCGGTGGGCGCGACTTCCCGGCCTTGATCGTCGTCGGAGGGACCCGGCTCAGTCCTGGCCATCGCGCAGATTCACGCCGTGCACGCCGTTGTCGTAGCGAATCGAAGGGAACACCGCCGACACCGTGAACCCGACCCCGGGAAGCATGTTCGCCGTGAGGATGCCCCGGTACAGTGCCGCACGCTCCCGCATCTCGCTCATTCCGGGTCCGACGACCACCTCGGTCAGAGCGTCGAGGTCGTCCTGGAAGGTGTACGTGCGGCTCTGCGCGAGCTTGTCCGGGTCGAGCCCTTCACGGCGGGCGGCGGCGCGCACGCCGTCTTCGTCGATCACGACCTGCAGGCCCTCGTCGGTCCAGGTGGAGCTGACGCGCACCTGCGTGCCGGTGCCGCCGTACTTCAGCGCATTGGACAGCGCCTCCTGCACGATCCGGAAGACGGCGAGCTGCGGCCCGTCACCGAGCACGAACGGCTCGCCGTTCTCCACGACCGTGATCTCCAGCCCGGCATCCCGCATCACGTCGAAGAGCTCGAGCGTCATGTCGGTGCGTGGCTCTGGCAAGGATTCGTCGACAGACCCACCCACCACGGTCATCACGCGACGAAGATCGGCGAGAGTCGACCGGGCGGCCTCGGCGATGGTCGCGGAGGCACGCACCGCCGCGCCGGCATCCGAGGTCGCGGCATACTGGGCGCCATCCGCCTGGCTCACGATCGTGGAGACAGAATGGATCGCCACCTCGTGGAGTTCGCGCACGATGCGCAGCTTTCCGAGTTGCTCTTGAAGTGATGCTTCGAGGTCGAGATTGTCGCGCTCGGCGTCGACGCGGGCGAAGTACTGGCGGCGGCGGCCACGGGCGGCGCGGATCCAGAGCACCAGGAACACGACCGTGAGAACGAGGAATACCGCGGATGCTGCGGTGAGCAGGATCATCACCAGCATCGAATGCTGTTGCAGCCAGGTATTCACTCGGGTCTCCTCGGGCTGACAGCATCGGGTCTGACAACGACGTGCTGTCTCTCCGAGGTTATCGCGAACCGGGATCGGCGCGCTGCCGTCCCGGCTCGCGGGTGCCGGCCTACTTGGCCGGCGGCTGCGGCCAGGAGTTCGCCCGCAGCACCTCTAGACGTGCGCGGTAGTCCTTCTCGTCGATGTCTCCCTGCGCGAACCGCTCGGCGAGGGTCGACTCCGCCGACCGGGACGGGCTGCCCCAATGACCCCACTGGCCGCCGCCGAATCCAGGGTGACCGTATCCGCCGCCCTGCGCGAACCAGGCGCGACGGCGACGCCGAGCAATCGAGAAGACGACCGCGAAGAGCGCGATCCAGAACAGCGGGATGAGCAGGAAGAAGAATCCGAAACCGCCGACCCAGGGGCCGACGAAATGGGCCGCGGGGGCCGCGAGGGCGAGTGTTGCGAGCACGATGTATCCGTTTCTGTGAAGGTCCCGGTGGCGAGAGCCGGTGGAACCGTTGCACTCAACACTCCTCGCGAAGCCGAATCGGCGAATCTGCCCGGCGGAGGCACTCGGCTACTGCGCCGGGAGCACTCCCTGCTACTCCTGGTACCCCGCCCGGACGAGTCCGGTCTCGTAGGCGACCACCACGAGCTGCACCCGGTCTCTCGCGAGGAGCTTCGACATGATGCGCGACACGTGGGTCTTCGCGGTGAGTGGGCTGAGGAAGAGCTTTCGGCCGATCTCGTCGTTGGTGAGCCCATGCCCCACCAGGCCGAGCACCTCCCGTTCGCGTTCGGTCAAGGGTGCGAGCTGCGACGTGTCCGGGGCCTCTTTGAGGGATCCGGCGACCCGCTCGAGCAGGCGCTTCGTGACACCGGGCGACAACAGCGCGTCGCCACCGGCCACCACCCGCACCGCACGGATCAACTCCTCCGGCTCCGTGTCCTTGACCAGGAAGCCGCTCGCGCCCGCACGGATCGCCTGGGCGACGTATTCGTCGAGCTCGAAGGTGGTGACGATCACGATGTGGGTTCCGGCGAGAGCGGGATTGGCCACGATCCGCTCTGTTGCCCACAGACCGTCCCCGTCGGGCATCCGGATGTCCATGAGAACGACATCGGGCTTCTCGCGGGTGACGAGAGCAACCGCCTCCGCGCCCGTGCCGGCCTCACCCACGACGTCGAGGTCGCTCTCCGCTTCGAGCAGTGACCGGAAGCCGCCCCTGATGAGTTGCTGGTCGTCGGCGATGGCGACGCGGATCATGGGCTGTCCTTCTGGGAGGGTCCACCGCGAGGGGCGGACGGGATGTCGGGTGCGCTGGTGTAGCTCACTGCGGCTGCTGTCTGGGGAATTCTGGCAGAGACTCGAAAGCCGCCGCCCTCGGCGGGAGCGGCGGTCAGGCTGCCGCCGAGAAGTTCGGCGCGCTCGTGCATACCGAGCAGGCCACGGCCTCCGGTGTCCTGGCGCGGTGGGCTCCCGGTGCCGTCGTCGATGATCTCGAGCAGGTAGAAGCCATCCTCTTCCCGGGCACTCACGGTGACCGAGGTCGCCCTGGCGTGACGCAGCACATTAGTCAGCGACTCCTGAGCGATGCGGTACAGCGCGAGCTGGGTGCCGGCGCTCGGCACGCTCTCGATCGTGTTGCGCACCTCGACGGCGACGCCCTGGTCGGCGATCGACGCGGCGAGGCCGCCGAGCCGCGAGAGATCGGGCTCCGGAACGAGCGGCGCACTGGGATCCGCTCCCCCTTCGGCGCGAAGGATACCGAGCACCGACCGCACTTCGTCCAGGGCCGTCTTGCTGGACTCTTTGATGCTCGCCAGGGCCGCCTTGGCCTTCTCGGGCTGTTTGTCCATGAGATGGAGCCCCACACCGGCCTGCACATTGATCTGGCTGAGGGAATGCGCGAGCACATCGTGAAGCTCACGGGCGATGCGCACCCGTTCGGCCTGCACCTCGGACTGCTTGCGCTCGGCGATGCGGCGTGAGATCTCCGAATACTGCTCGCGGCGCGTTCGCACGCTCTCTCCCACGCCGAGCACGATGAGAATTCCGAGCGTCACGGCCGCGATTCGCGGCGGCGAGACGTCGAGACCCGCGATCAGCGATACGGCGAGGGCGAGGAGCCAGGCCGCGGACACCGAAATCCAGGCCCAGCTTCGGGCGCCGCGCACCACAGCGGACACGACGGCGAAGGCGAGCGCCAGGTACGGCGGATGGTCTGAGGTGCGGAACAGCAGCAGATCGGCGCCCCCCGCCGCGGCAGCGATGGCCACGACCGGACCGGGGAAACGACGGGCGGCGAGCAGGGCGAGCGGACCGATGAGAGCGAGCCCGAGCCCGACCAGGAGCATCCTCGGGTCGGTCCACACTGCGGTGCGGACGATGCCGTTGCCGGGGCGCACGCTGAAGAAGACGGCAGGCACCTGCACGAACAGCGACAAGAGCACGGGAAGGATCAGGCGCATTCTGCGTGCGCCGGCGGAATTCTGGCGCCGCGCTCGGCTGGCCTCCATCTCCTGCCACGGTTCGTGCCAGGATTCGAAATTCCGATCCGCGAAACGACCACTTCGGCGCTCGGTCCAGCCCGCGCTGTCGAAACGACCATGGAAGGGCATGGATCGATCGTAGTTGCGGCTCTTGCCCGGGACATCCGCTGCAGGATGGCGGGCGGCTACTCCCCCGGGAGTAGTCACGGATTGGCATCGACCGCTTAAACAACGAATGCCGCAGGGGGTGGAGCCCCGTGCGGCAATCGAGCTCCCCGACTTGGACTCGAACCAAGAACCGCCGCATTAACAGTGCGATGCTCTGCCAATTGAGCTATCGAGGATTGCTGAAACAGCTTGACCACTTTACCAAAGGAACGCGTTGCACCAAATCGTGCGGTGCAATCCCCTGGGCAGCTCGTGCTCGACGCTGAATCGACGTGTCTACAGTACCGGCAGCAGGAAGGTCGGCGATGCAACTTCCACCGGCGAGCCGAGCGGAAGAGGGATGCCGGTGACCGGATCGATGCGGAATGCGGCCACCGTCGACGACAGCTGGTTCGCCACCAGAAGCACATCGCCGTCGATCATGCAGAGGTGCCGTGGCCAGTCGCCGTCGCTGGAGACGGTCGCGACCGGACTGAGGTCTCCGGTGCGGATCACCGCGATGCGGTTGGAGCCGCGCAGCCCCGTGTAGAGGAAACGGGCGGACGCGTCGATCGCGAGTCCCGCGGCGTGATCTGACTCGACCCAGTCCTCGGCGATCGTGCCCGCGTCGAGCACCTCACCGCGGTCACCGAGGGCGAAGAGACTGCCCCGCAGCTCTCCGAGCAGGATGGTTCGACCCGCGAGCCTCGCCAGGTCGCGCGGCCCGGTGCCCGGCGGGAGAGCCACAGAAGCCGTGCGCACGAGCCTGCCGTTCTCGATTCCCTGCACGTGCACCCGGTCGGCGCCGAGATCCGCGCTGAGCACGGTCGATCCCCGCACGAGGGTCGAGTGCGCATGCGGCCGCTCCTGCACCGGGTCGGGTCCACTCCCGTGCGACGTCAGGGTCTGGATCAACTCGCCGATCCGGCCGTCGGGCAGGAGCGGGAAGACGTCGATGGAGCCGTCGAGATAGTTCGACACGAACAGGCGATCCGCCGTGACGCTCACATGACAGGGGAAGCCGCCGCTGGTCGGTTGGCCTCCGAGCAATCGCAGAGAGCCCCGAACCCGTCGGAACGCCTCGATGCGCCCGGCCGGGCCGGTGCCGTACTCGTCGGTCGCGTAGACCAGCCCGGCGGAACCTGAGGCGAGGAATGATGGTGACGAGGTCGGTGTCGTTTCGAGCAACTCCAGTCGGGCTAGCTCACCGTGCCAGCGCAGCAGCGAGATGCCCTTCGCGTCTCCCATGGTGCCGGTGTACCCGCCCACCAGCAGGTCGATGGTGGTCAATAGCCCGCCTTCGGGTCGACGACTCCGACGAAACGGCCGTCGCCCACGAAGGCTGCGACGTTCTCGCGAATCCTCTCGGCGAGCAGCGGCTCCGTCATCTCCGGGGTATCCGCACTGTGCGGTGTGATGAGGATGTGCGGAGCGGTCCAGAGCGGATGCCCGTCGGGCAGCGGCTCCGGGTCGGTGACGTCGAGGCCGGCGGCGGCGATCTCCCCGGAGCGGAGGGCAGCGACGAGGGCATCCGTATCGACGAGCTCTCCCCTGGCGATGTTGACGAGCACGGCGCTGTTCTTCATCCCCGCGAACTCCGGGGCACCGAACAGGTGGTGGGTGCCCGTTGTCGAAGCGGCGGCGATGACCACCACATCGGCATCGGGCAGCACCTCTGCAAGCCCGTCGGCGGTGATCGTCCGTCGGGCACCGTCGACCTGATCTGCGGTTCGCCGCACGATGGTGACGCTCACGCCGAACGGCGCGAGGAGACGGAGCAACTCTCGCGCGACCCCGCCGGCACCCACGATCAGCACCGAGAGTCCGTAGAGGGAGCGTCCGACCTTGGGACCGGTCGGCCAGCCGGTGGCTCGCGCCCGCTCGGGGATCACCCGGAGAAGGCCGAGCACGAGGGTGAGCGCATGTTCGGCGACGGGCTGCGAGTACGCACCCTTCGCGCTGGTCCAGAGCGGGAACGGCCGATCGGCGTGTGAGCGCAGGAGCTCGGCGAACACGTCGACGCCTGCGTAGGGAAGCTGCACCCAGCCGATCGCGGGGTGCGAATCCAGGGTGGACTCGAGCGCTGCCGCACCACCGTAGGACAGCCAGATGAGCCCCCGGGTCTGCGGGCCGAGCTCGACGAGCTCGCCCCCGCCTGCGGTGACCGCCCGGGCGAAGACGTCTTCCGCAGCGGAGGAGGTTGCCGAGGCCGGAACGATGCTGACCGGTCCGGATGCGGGGCGCCGGTCGCCATCGAGAACGCGTCCGGCATCGGCCGTCACGCCGCGGTGCTGGCTCACTCGCGCTCCGGGCGTCGGCCGACGGGCCGCGACTTCTTCGGGCGAGGAGCGGGGCGCGCATCCGCCGTCGCCTGCACGGCCTTCTGAAGCCAGTCTCGGTCTTCGAGAAGCTCGCCGGGCACGGAACGGTAGTCCTTCGCCCCGGGATGCGGCGGCGCGGGAACCGTGCGCTCGAACAGCGCGGCTTCGGCGTCGGTCGGCGTGAGGAAGAGAGTGTCGTCGCAGATGAAGCCGACGACCTTCTCGTCACAGTAGATGGCGTGCTCCCCGAACATCGTGCGAGTGCGGATGTTCAGGTCGCCGAGCTGGTCCTCGATGAAGCGGACCGTGTCCGGGTGATTAGCCATGGAACTTCTGCGTCTCGGCAGTCCCGAGCACGGAGCGCGAGCGAGCCAATCCCTTGAGGTACTCGTTCTCCGGTGCGGTCGTGAGGGTGTCGAGGTCCCCGAGCCCGACCAGGATGCCGTTCTGCATCACCGCCAGCCTCGGGGCGATGCGGGAGAGGACGGCGAGGTCGCTGCTCACCACTATCGCGGTGAGACCACGGTCGCGATGAAGATCTCGCAGGGCGTCGAGCACGCCGTCACGGACGCTCGCGTCCACTCCGCGGGTCGGCTCATCGGCCACGAGCAGAGTCGGCTCCAGAACGATCGCGCGGGCGAGGGCGACTCTCTGCCGTTGGCCGCTGCTCAGCTGGTACGGCAGCCGGTTCATCAGGCTAAGGGGCAGGCGCACGGCGTCGATGACCGTCGCCACGGCATCCGAGGCTTCCCGCACGCTGAATCGGCGATCGCGCTGATAGATCGGCTCGGCCACATTCTCGGCGACGGTCAGCAACGGGCTGAGCCGCTCCGCCGCATCCTGTCGCAGAAAGCCGACCTGCAGCGTCAGTCGATCGCGGGCACGGCGCCCCACACGACGCAGGCGCGTGCCGTGAACTTCGAGCTGACCGCCGCAGATCCTCGGCATCGACTCCCCACCGCGCCCCGCGATGCCCGCGATCGCGAGTGCGAGCGTGGACTTGCCCGATCCGGACTCCCCCACGATGCCCAGCATCTCGCCCGCCGCGACCTCGAGGGTGACTCCGCGCACTGCGAGGTAGGGGCGGGCGTGATTCGAGCGATAGACCATCGAGACATCCCGGGCGGACACCACGAGGTCTGTCGAATTCGCTGCGCTCACGGTCAGTCCGCGGCTCGGAGAATCCGCAGTTCCTCGCGTCGCTTCGCCTGCTCTGCGGGGTTGGGCACGGGCAACGAAGCGAGCAGCCGCTTGGTGTACGGATGCTGAGGCGCGCCGAGCACCTCGGCCCCGGTGCCTTCTTCCACGAGCTCACCGTGGTACAGCACCGCTATCCGGTCGGCGAGGATGTCGACGACGGCGAGATCGTGACTGATGAACAACGCCGCGAAGCCGAACTCTCGCTGCAGCTCCGCGAAGAGTTCGAGCACGCGGGCCTGCACCGAGACATCGAGAGCACTGGTGGGCTCATCGGCGATCAGCAGCTTCGGCTGCAGTGCGAGGGCGCGGGCGAGGGAGGCGCGCTGGCGCTGCCCACCGCTCAGCTCGTGGGGATACCTGTCGCCGAAGGCGCGGGGAAGTTGCACCGCTTCGAGCAGCTCGTCGACCCGCGCGCGGGCAGACCGGGCATCGGGAGCACGACCGTGCACGATGAGCGGCTCGGCGACGCACTCTGCGATGGTGAGCAGCGGGTTGAAGCTGGTGGCCGGGTCCTGGAAGACGAACCCGATGTCACTGCGCAAGGGGCGGAATGTGCGTTCCCTCACCCCGAGCATCTCCTGCCCGAGCACGGTCAGCGAGCCGCCCGTGATACGGGTGAGACCTCCGATGGCGCGACCGATGGTGGTCTTGCCCGATCCGCTCTCGCCCACGAGACCGAGCACCTCGCGCGCCCCGATCTCGAAGCTCACGCCGTTGACCGCGCGGAAGCCCGCGCGGCCGAAGCGACCGGGGTATTCGATCTCGAGTGCCGTCGCGACGACGAGTGGGGGTTCGGTCTCGGTGAGCGCTCGTTCCGCCGCCCGCTCCTGGGTCTTCACGGTGCCCGAACCGAGGTAGGGAACGGCCGCGAGCAGTCTCTTCGTGTATTCGTGCTGCGGGTTGCCGAACAGGCTGGTGGCATCCGCCTCCTCGACGACCTTGCCCTGATACATCACCGCGACCCGGTCGGCCAGATCGGCGACGACGCCCATGTTGTGCGTGATGAGCACTATCGCGGTGTCGAATTCGTCGCGGCACCGGCGCAGGAGGTCGAGGATCTCGGCCTGAACCGTCACGTCGAGCGCCGTTGTGGGCTCGTCGGCCACGATGAGCTCTGGATCGAGAACGAGCGCCATGGCGATCACCACGCGCTGCTTCTGCCCGCCGGAGAACTGGTGCGGGTAGTAATCGACCCGTTCCTCCGGATCGGGGATACCCACCTTGCCGAGGATCTCGATGGCCTTGGCCTTCGCCTCGGCGCGCGAGTACTTGCCGTGTGCCCGCAGGCCCTCGGCGATCTGCCAGCCGACGGTATAGACGGGGTTCAGTGCGGTAGACGGCTCCTGGAACACCATGGCGGCGCTCGTTCCGCGAATCTCCCTCAGGCGGCTGTGGCTGACGGTGACCACGTTGTCGTTGCCGAGCAGCACGACACCGGATGCCGTCGCCGTGTCGGGAAGGAGACCGAGGATCGTCTTGGCGGTCACGGTCTTGCCGCTGCCGCTCTCGCCGACGATGGCGAGCACCTCTCCGGCGTTCACCGACAGGGTCACCCCGTCGACGGCCCGGACATCGCCGCCGTCAGTGGCGAAGGTGACAGAGAGGTCGGTGATTCCGACGGCCTGCTGGCCGCGCACGAGACTGCTCACGGGCGTGCCTCCAGTTCTGAAGAGTCGAGTTCCAGGTCGCCCACGACATCCGTGCTCGCCTCGGGAGCGCCGTCTCCGGTCGGACCCGGCGCGGGCAACTTGCCGGCGGCCCGGCGACGAGTGCGCAGTCGCGGGTCGGCGAGGTCGTTGAGGCTCTCCCCGACGAGGGTCATGCCGAGAACGGCGAGCACGATCGCGAGGCCCGGGAAGACGGAAGTCCACCAGATGCCGCTGGTGACGTCGGAGATCGACTTGTTGAGGTCGTAGCCCCATTCGGCTGCGGAAGTCGGTTCGATGCCGAAGCCGAGGAAGCCGAGGCCGGCAAGGGTGAGGATCGCCTCGGAAGCGTTGAGGGTGAAGATCAGCGGGAGGGTGCGGGTTGCGTTCCGCAGGATGTGGCGGAACATGATGCGTGCGGAGGAGGCGCCGAGCACCTTCGCCGACTCGACGAATGCCTCCGCCTTGATGCGCACCGTCTCAGCCCGGATCACCCGGAAGTACTGCGGGATGAAGACCACGGTGATCGAGATCGCGGCGGCGAGAACACCCCCGATGAGTTGGGATTTGCCCCCGGTGATCACGATCGACATGACGATCGCGAGCAACAGCGTCGGGAAGGCGTAGACCGCGTCGCAGACGACCACGAGCACACGGTCGAGCCAGCCCCCGAGGTAGCCGGAGACCACCCCGAGAAGCACCCCGGCGAAGATCGACAGGATGATCGCGACCACGATCACGAAGAGCGCCGTCTGCGATCCCCAGATCACCCGCGAGAGCACGTCGTACCCTCCGACGGTGGTTCCGAGGAGGTGGGTCGAGGAGGGCGGATTCTGGGCGCCGAAGTTGCCGTTGGCGTCGTTGAGCTGCGAGAAGCCGTAGGGCGCCAGAATCGGCGCGAAGAGCGCGGTGAGGAGGAAGAGCACGACGATCGTCAGTCCGGCGACGAGCATCCCCCGCTGCAGTCCGACGCTCTGACGCACCTGGTGCACTATCGGGATGCGCGTCCACAGCGCACGCTTCACGGGTGCTGAGTCGCGATGTTCGGCGGTGTTGACACTCATGATCAGTACCTCACTCGGGGATCGATGAGAGCCGCGATGACGTCGACTATGAAGTTCGTGACGGCCACGACGACGGCCAGGAGTGCCACGATCCCCTGCACGGCGACGAAGTCGCGGGCGGCCAGATACTGCGCGAGCTGGAACCCGAGACCCTTCCACTCGAAGGTGGTCTCGGTGAGCACCGCACCGCCGAGCAGCAGCGCGATCTGGAGGCCGATGACCGTGATGATCGGGATTAGCGCGGGCTTGTAGGCGTGCTTACGTACCAGCCGGTACTCGCTGACCCCCCGAGAGCGGGCGGCGTCGACGTAGTCCGCCGAGAGCGTGCCGATCACGTTGGTGCGCACCAGCCGCAGGAAGATGCCGGCGGTGAGGAGCCCGAGGGCGATCCCCGGCAGCACGGCGTGGCTGAGGACATCCGCGAGATCGGCCGGGTTTCCGGTCTGGATCGCATCGATCAGGTAGATGCCGGTGGGATGCGGAAGCAGTTCGATATCGAGTTCTGTGCCGGTCGATGCTCGGCCGGAGACGGGCAGCACCCCGAGCCAGACCGAGAAGACCAGCTTGAGAAGCAGGCCGGCGAAGAAGACCGGCGTCGCGTAGCAGAGGATGGCGAAGACCCGCAGGATGGCGTCCGGCCACTTGTCTCGGCAGTAGGCGGCGAGCATCCCGAGCGGGATCCCGACGATGAAGGCCACGATGAGGGCGTAGAACGCCAGCTCGAGGGTCGCGCCGCCGTAGGTGAGCAACACCTTCGTGACCGGCTGGTTGTCACTGATCGTCGTGCCGAAGTTGCCGGTGAAGATCTGCCCGAGGTATTCGAAATACTGCACGAGGATCGGGCGGTCGTACCCGGCCGCATGGATGCGCTCCTGAAGCTGGGCCGCACTCAGCCGACCACCGAGGGCCGCCGTGATCGGGTCGCCGATCGTGCGCATCAGGATGAAGACCATCGTGACCAGGATGAAAACGGTTGGGATGATCAGCAGCAGCCGCACGATGATGTAGCGGCCGATCTGGTTGCCGCCCGCGGCCCCTCGCTTTCGAGAGCCCACCCGGCTCGTGCCCGGAGGCGGCGGCGCTGCCTCTGCCGGAATCACGGTTGTCGTCATGGTCACCAATCTGCGCTGCGGGTAATCGTGCGGCCAAGAAGAACCGGGGGCGACCCGCTTTCGCGAGCCACCCCCGGCCGCGGCTACCAAAAGGTTAGCCGGTACTGATCACCGCCGTGACAGCGGTACCCTCTGTCCGCTACTTCGAGAGCGTGCCGAAACGGAACTTGAATGAGGCGTCGAGAGTGACTCCCGACACGGACTTTCCGGCGACCGCGACCTGAGCGCCCTGCAGCAGCGGGACCGTGGACAGGTCGGCGGCAACCTTCTCCTGGATGGTCTCGATGTCCTTGGTGCGCTTGGCCTTGTCGGTCTCGACAGCCTGTGCCTTGATCAGCGAATCGACCTCGGAGTTGCTGTAGTGGTTTCCGAGGAAGTTGCCCTCGGCGAAGAACGGCGACAGGTAGTTGTCGGCGTCGGAGTAGTCGGGGAACCAGCCGAGCTGGTACTCCGGATACACGTCCTTCGTGCGGTCCTTCGAGTAGGTGACCCACTCGGTGGACTGCAGGTTCACCGTGAAGAGTCCGCCCTTTTCGAGCTGGCTCTTGACGAGCGCGTACTCGTCGCCCGAAGAGGCACCGTAGTGGTCCGGGTTGTACTGGAGGTTCAGCACGACGGGGGCGGTGATGCCTGCGGCGGTCAGAGTCGACTTGGCCTTGGCGCCGTCCGGGCCTCCGTTGCCGTCGCCGTACAGGCCCTTGAGTGCCGTGTTGGCACCGGTGAGGCCGGCAGGAACGTAGGAGTACAGGGGCAGGTAGGTGCCCTTGTAGACCTGGTCGGCGATCGCCTGGCGGTCGACGAGGTCTGCGACGGCCTGGCGCACGGCGAGAGCCTTCGCGGCATCCGCACCGTCGGCCTTTGCGCCGAAGGGCTGGGTGTCGAAGTTGAAGACGATGTAGCGGATCTCGCCACCGGGTCCGGTCGTCACCTTGACTGCCGAATCCTTCTTGAGGTCGGCGATGTCGGTGGCGGAGAGGCTGCGCGACGCGACGTCGATGCCGCCCTTCTGCACATCGAGCTTCATGTTCGACTGGTCGGTGTAGTACTTGAGGTTGACCGTCGCGGTCTTGGGAGCGCCGAGCATGCCCTTGTAGTCCGCGAACGCCTTGAACTGCACGAGCTGGTTGAACTTGTAGCTGCCGATCGTGTACTGCCCGGCGAACGCCTTGCCCTTGATGATGTCGTCGTCGCTGGTGACCTTGTCGGCCGAGAAGACCTGCTCGTCGACGATCGGCGCGGCTGGGCTCGACAGGATCTGGGGCCAGATCTGGTCGTTGCCGGCCTTCAGCGTGAAGACGACGGTCGTCGCATCCGGTGCCGCGGTGCTCACCAGGTTGGCGAGAAGCGTGGACGGACCGTTCTCGTCGGCGATCTTCAGCTGACGGTCGAAGGAGAACTTGACGTCGGAGGAGGTGAGCTTGTCGCCGTTGGCGAAGGTCAGGCCCTTCTTGAGCACGACGGTGTACTCGGTCGGGGAGGTGAACTTGGCCGACTCCGCGATGTCGGGCTGCACCTCTGAGGTGCCCGGCTTCGAGTTGAGCAGGAAGGGATACACCTGGTTCATGACGGCGAACGAACCGTTGTCGTACGAACCGGCGGGGTCGAGCGAGGTCACCTTGTCGGTGGTACCGACCGTGATGGACGTCGCGCCCGACGAGGAGTTGTTCGAACTACCGCCCGCGGAGCACCCCGCGAGGGTGAGCGCCGCGATTGCGGTGCCCCCGAGAACGGCAAGCGATCGCTTGCGGAACGTGGATGCGGATGTCATATCCGTTACGCCTCTCTGTTGGAAAAGACCATGGGGAACCCGCGCCGAAGCGGCGGATGTCCAGGCTGTATGAGTCCTTCGTACCACTCGGACACTCCCCACGACCAATCGCAGACGGCCAAAAGGACGAATGTTTACGCATCTGCAACACACGGCACGCCGCCGGCGACCACGATGCTATTCGCTGCGGAGCGCGCGGCGTTCGGCTTCGATGCGCACGAGTTCCACCTGCAGTGCGCGGTATTTCTCGGGCTCGGCTGCGGCATCCGTTCGCTGCGACTGGCCGAGAAGCTCGGCCTTGCGCCGCAGTAGGTCACGAGCGATCAGATCGGTCGTGACGGCCTGGCAGTAGAGGGTGAGCTCACGCCCCTCGCGTTCCGGAAGCGGGGCGAGGCCGAGCTCCTTGACGAGCATCGCGAACGGTACCGGCACCTCGTCGATGACCCGGGCCAGCCATTCGGAGGAGTCGAACAGGTCCATGCTCGCGGTGACCCCATCGCGGACGACCGCAAGGGAAGGGTTCGCGAAAGCGACCTGCGTCGCACGCTCGACCAGCCCGCGACCGATGAGCGTCGGCTGCTGAAGGATGGCCATGAGGGCATCCCGTTCCAGCCGCGTCGAGGGGTCGATCGGGAGGTGCACCAACGAAGGCCCCTGTTCGACCGCCGGTGCCGGCGCTTGGGGCTCGCCGAAGCTCCGCACCTCGCGGGGGATCTCGGGGGTGCGGGCGCGGGCGGCGCTGACGGCACGCCCCACCTCGTCCGGGTCCATGCCGAGCCAGCCGGCGAGGTTGCGCACGTAGCCCACGTTGAGCGCCTGGTCGCGGATGCCGGCGACGACGGGGGCGGATGCCCTGAGCGCCGCCACCCGGCCTTCCACCGTGTCGAGATTGTGCCCCGCGAGCACCCGGCGGATCATGAACTCGAACATGGGCTTCTTGGACTGGACGAGTCGCCGGACGGCGTCATCGCCGCGCTCGAGGCGGAGATCGCAGGGGTCGAGTCCGTCGGGGGCGACGGCAACGAAGGTCTGCGCAGCGAAGCGCTGTTCCTCGGTGAAGGCGCGGCTCGCCGCCTTCTGGCCCGCCTCATCGGGGTCGAAGGTGAAGACCACCTCGCCGGTGCCGGTCGTGTCCGAGTTCTCCACGTCGCCGAGCACGCGTCGCACCACCTTGATGTGGTCGACGCCGAAAGCCGTGCCGCAGGTGGCGACGGCGGTGGTCACACCGGCGAGGTGACAGGCCATCACGTCGGTATAACCCTCCACGACCACGACCTGCCTGCCGCGGGAGATGTCCCGTTTGGCCAGATCGAGCCCGTAGAGCACCTGGGACTTGTGATAGACGGCAGTCTCGGGAGTGTTGAGGTATTTGGGACCCTGGTCGTCGTCCAGGAGCTTGCGTGCACCGAAACCCAGCGTCTGCCCCGTGACGTCACGGATGGGCCAGACCAGGCGGCCGCGGAACCGGTCGTAGGTGCCACGGTCCCCCTGCCCGACGAGGCCGGAGGCGACGAGTTCGGCCTCGGTGTAGCCGAGAGTCTTGAGGTGTTTGGTGAGCCCGGTCTTCGGTGCGAAGCCGACGCCGAAGCGCTCGGCCGCGGAGGGGTCGAACCCGCGCGTGCCGAGGAATGCGCGGGCGGGCTCGGCATCGGGGGTGACCAACTGCGACACGAAGTACTCGGCGGCGGACTGGTTTGCGGCGAGGATGCGGGCACGGTTGCCGTGGTCGCTGTTGGCCTGGCCGCCGTCCTCGTAGTGGAGCTCGTAGCCGACGCGCGCGGCCATCCGCTCCACAGCCTCGGTGAAGCTCGTGTGATCCATCTTCTGCAGGAAGCTGAAGATGTCACCGTCTTCGCCGCAGCCGAAGCAGTGGTAGCGGCCGACCTGTGGGCGCACGTGGAAGCTGGGGCTCCGCTCGTCATGGAAGGGGCACAGGCCCTTGAGCGAGCCGACTCCCGCGCCCTTGAGCGTGACGTAATCGCCGACGATATCGGCGATGTTGATGCGCGATCGCACCTCGTCGATATCGTTTCGTCGAATGAGGCCGGGCACCTGATGATTCTACTGATCGCCGCTGATGACCCGGCGCTCGCCGGGCTGGTGCGGACGGGCGGGGTCAGCCGACGATGCGCTCGTGCCAGGCCATCGCGGACTGGTCGGTGAGCGAGGCCACCTGGTCGACGACCGCGCGCTTGCGGCCGGCATCGGTGGTTGCTGCCCTCCAGTCCGCCGCGAAACCCGGGTCGAGGGATGATTCGCCCCGGGCGAGCAGCGTCGTGGCGAGCTCGGTGAGCACCTCGCGCTGTTGCGTGTAGATGGGCTGCCGGGTGTTCTTGGACATGACGAAGGCGGCGACGATGCCCTTCAGCACGGCGATCTCGGCCCGGATCTGGCGCGGCACGATGATGTCCGCACCGAAACGGATGAGGCTCCCGCCGTCCTGGGTTCGTGTCGCCTGCACCGCGGCCGCGGCGAATCGCCCGATCAGCTGGCTGGTGAGGTTCTTGAGTCGGCCCTGAGCCTGGCGACTGCCATCCCAGTCTTCGAGCCAGACATCGAGCGAGTCGAGACGATCGAAGGCCTCGATGAGTTCGTCATGGTCGAGCTCCCCGCCGATCCACGCGAACATCGAATCGACGAGGGCATCGTGGTTCACCCTCGCGCCGAGCGCCTTTACGTCGATGTACCCGCTGACGACGGCATCCTCGAAGTCGTGGACGGAGTAGGCGATGTCGTCGGACAGGTCCATCACCTGGGCTTCGATACAGAGACGCCGTTCCGGTGCCCCGTCACGCAGCCAGTGAAATGCCTCGACGTCGTCGGAATAGAAGCCGAATTTGGCCCGACCGCTGGGATCACCCACCGAGGAGCTCTCCGGCCACGGATACTTGCAGCTCGCGTCGAGACTCGCCCGGGTGAGGTTGAGACCGTAAGACCGACCGTCCGCGCCGAAGACCTTCGGCTCGATGCGGGTCAGCAGCCGGAGGGTCTGCGCGTTGCCCTCGAATCCGCCGATATCGATGGCCCAGGTGTTGAGGGCGCGCTCCCCGTTGTGCCCGAAGGGCGGGTGACCGAGGTCGTGCGCGAGGCAGGCAGTGTCGACGACATCCGGGTCGAGCCCCAGGCTCGTCGCCAGTTCGCGACCGACCTGCGCGACCTCGAGCGAATGAGTGAGCCGATTCCTGGCGAAGTCGAGGCCGGCTGCCGGGCTCAGCACCTGGGTCTTGGCCGCGAGACGCCGGAGCGCACTCGAGTGCAGGAGGCGCGCGCGGTCCCGCGCGAAATCGCTGCGACGGCTCGAGTGCTCCTCCGGATACCAGCGGGCGGTGTCGTGCTCCGAGTAGGTCTCAACCACCGCTGTTGTGGATCTCTGCTTCGGCGACCTCTGCGCGCTGGGTGTCGGCAAGCTCGCGGCTGTCGAGCCATCCAGTGGGCAGCGATGTGCGCTTCGGGGTTCCGGCGCGACCGCGCGGTCCCTCGGCATCGGCACCGGGATACGGGAGGCTCCAGTCGAGACGACCGAGCAGGTCGTCCATCTGCTGCAGACTCTCCACCGTCGCGAGCGAGGAGCGGATGTCGCCGCCCACCGGGTAGCCCTTGAAATACCAGCCGATGTGCTTGCGGATGTCGCGGCAGGCGTGGTCCTCGTCTCCGTCGAAGAAGTCCATCAGCAGTTCCGTGTGGCGGCGCAGAGTCTCGGCGACCGTGCCGAGCGAAGGCTGGGGAATCCGGTCCTCACCGGCGAACGCCGAGGCGAGCTCGCCGAACAGCCACGGGCGACCGAGGCAGCCGCGGCCGACCACGACCCCGTCGCATCCGGTCTCCTCCATCATGCGGATCGCGTCCGCGCCCGACCAGATGTCACCGTTGCCGAGAATGGGCACGCCGGAGATAGCCTCCTTGAGCGTCGCGATGGCCGACCAGTCGGCGTGGCCGCTGTAGAACTCGGAGGCCGTGCGAGCGTGAAGCGCGATGCTCGCCACCCCGGCCCCCTCCGCGATGCGTCCGGCTTCGAGATAGGTGAGGTGGTTTGAGTCGATTCCCTTGCGCATCTTGATCGTGAGCGGAAGGGCCCCGGCAGCCTTCACTGCGCCCTCGACGATCTCCTGGAAGAGGTCGAGTTTCCAGGGCAGCGCGGCTCCCCCGCCCTTGCGGGTGACCTTGGGCACCGGACATCCGAAGTTCAGGTCGATGTGGTCGGCGCGGTCTTCCGCGACCAGCATGGTGACCGCCTCCGACACGGTCTTCGGGTCGACGCCGTAGAGCTGGATGCTTCGCGTCGTCTCCGATTCGTGATGCTTGATGAGGCGCATGGAGCCCTCGGTGCGTTCGACTAGCGCCCGACTGGTGATCATCTCCGAGACGTAGAGCCCGGCTCCGAATTCCCTGCAGAGGCGACGGAACGCGGTGTTGGTGATGCCCGCCATCGGAGCGAGCACGACCGGCACAGAGAGCGCGAGCGGCCCGATCTGTAGGCTCTTCTCAACGCTCTTGTGGGGAGCGGCTGTCATGGTCATCCCCCAATTCTCTCAGGCAAAGGTGAACCCGACGTGACTGCCCCCACCGGACGAGCACGAGTACTGGCGGATGCCGCGGCCCGTGGCCTCGATATCGAGGTGGTCGAGCGGTCCGCCGCCGACTCGCTCGAGCAGGCAGCGGTGTTGCTGGACATCGAGGCGCGGCAGATCGTCAAGTCGCTCGTGGTGCGTCGGCACACCCCGGAGGGAGCGCCCCGCGAATACCTGTTCGCACTCATCCCGGGCGACCGGCAGATCTCCTGGGCGAAGCTGCGGGCTGTGGTCGGGGTGAACAAACTCTCGCTGCCCTCCCCCGAGTTGGCGCTCGAGGCGACCGGATTCGAACGCGGCACGATCACGCCGCTCGGCAGTTCCACCGCCTGGCCCGTCTTCGCCGACGTCTCGATGGTCGGAGGTCGCATCGCCATGGGCGCCGGAGAGGCCGGCTACAGCGCGTTCGTGGATGCCGATGACCTCATCGCGGCCTATGGCGCGACAGTCGCCGACATCACCGCCTAATCGGTCCACCCGCGCGAGTCACCCTTTCTCCGCCCAACTTCTAGGCCCAACCGTCACTGACGGTCGTCTGCGCTCCCCGAGACAGCAGTTTGTGACGGCTGGCCGCGGTCGGCGGCGACCCGAACGGGGGGCTCGCGAGCTTCGCTCACGTCTCTTTAGACTCGGGGAGATCCCAGCGAAAGGCAGTTCCGTGTCCGAGACAGTGACTATGGCAGGCGGGCCCGCGGCAGGCTGGTATCCGGATCCCGCGGGGTCAGGTGCTCTTCGCTGGTGGTCAGGCGCATCCTGGACAGAGCATTTTGCCCCCGTGCCCGCGCAACCCGCGGTCATCGGCGACACGGCTTCGACGCCCGAGCGGGTCGGAGGCCTCTTCGACCCCATCGCTCCACAGGTTCTCGGGGCGGCACCGCTGACACAGGCGAATCAGCCAACGAACCCGAGCGCCCATACCTGGGGTGTGTGGCTGATCGCTAGCGTTGCCGCCTTCGCGGTCGGAGTGCGAACAGCCTCAGCCTCGCTGCTCCCCATGTCTCCCGTTCTGGCCTTGGTGACATTTCTCGTGCTCTTGGCGCTCGTGGCGAGCCTCGCGGTCTGGGACAGCAGGGTGCTCCGGGCCCGGGGACTCAGAGCCGCCTCCGCGTGGTGGATACTGCTGCTTCCTCCCATCGCCTATTTCGTGGCGCGCCGCGTGGCTCTGAAGAAACAGGGCATCCGAGCGAACGCTCCCGGCAACGTCTATGTGCTGACGATCTTCGCCGCGGCAGCACTCACTTCCGTCGCGCTCACGCCGATGGCCCTCGCCCGGATGGATGCCGCGTCGCTCCGCCTGCTCGAGCAGCAGGCATCCGCCGAACTTCAACGGCAGACTTCGGAGTCGTGGACGGTGAGCTGTCCAGACGGAGCGCCGGTGACGATCGTCGGGTCGAGCTTCGACTGTGCCGCTATCGACGCCACGGGACGGGCGGTGCGATTCACCGCGCACGTACTGAGCCCCCGACAGTTCTCGGTCGATCCTGCGGTGCTGCAATAGCTCATCGATAGGGCGGATTCGGCCCAGGATTCACGCGGATGCAGTCCCGGGAGCCGGCTAAACCAGGTCTTCGTCGAGACGACGGTTTACCACTGCCTGCTCGTGGTGGTCGGGAATCACGCAGGAGTCACCCTCGCAGGCCGCCGCGCTCGGATCGCCCACGATGGTGAGCGGGATCGTCAGTGGCCTGGTTACGGCATCCGTCACTGGATGGCCTCTCGTTCGGTTCGTACCTGTTCGAGCACGTTAGCGAAGGTGGTCGCATCCTGTGCCCCCGACACCCCGTACTTGCCGTCGATCACGAAGAAGGGAACGCCCTGGATGCCGTACTCGATCGCCTGGGCGACGTCGGCCTTCACGTCGGGGAGAAAGGTCTCGTCGGTGAGCACGCGCACGACCTCTGCGCGGTCGAGGCCGATTTCGGCCGCAAGGTCGGCGAGGTCCTCGATGCGACCCACGTGTCGACCGTCGACGAAGTACGCCTTCAGCAACCGCTCTTTCATCGCCAGCTGGCGACCCACCGACTTCGCGTAGTGGATGAGCTCGTGCGCCTTCACCGTGTTGGTCTGGTGCACGTGGTCGTAGTCGTACTCCAGACCGACAGAGGCCGCGATGCCGGTGACGTTGGCGAGCATCTCTGTCACCTGCTGCACCGGGATCCCCTTGCGCTGGCTGAGGTAGTCGACCGGGCTGCCGTCGAAATCCACGGGGGTGTCGGGAGCGAGCTCGAAGGAGTGATACTCCACCTCGACATCGCCTCCGAAGGCGGTCGCTCCCGCCTCGAACTTGCGCTTGCCGATGTAGCACCAGGGACACTGCACGTCCGACCAGATGTCTATTTTGATGGGGCTCAGGGTTCTGTCATTCACCCTCGGTGCAACGCCTTGGCCCGGCGCGTATTCCCGCGCGAGAGCAAAAATGAGCCCCCGGGTACCCGTACCCGGGGGCTCAAAGCCATTGCTGGCAACACAGGCAGAGGCGGTCGTCCCGAACGCCCGACCTCCGGCCAATTCCGAACATACGGGCAGACAGAACCGTCTCCCGAATCAGACGCGCCGATGGAACACCCGGATTTTAGGGAGCCGGTGCTAGGCCCCGACCAACTGCTCCGCGAGGTAGCCCACGACACGGTCGAGAGAGATGCGTTCCTGAGCCATCGAATCCCTTTCTCGAACCGTCACCGCATTGACTTCGAGGGTGTCGAAGTCGATGGTGATGCAGAACGGCGTGCCGATTTCGTCCTGGCGCCGGTAGCGACGTCCGATGGCTCCAGCATCGTCGAACTCGATGTTCCAGTACTTGCGCAAGTCGGCCGCAAGCGACCGGGCGACCGGCGACAGCTGCTCATTCCGGGACAGCGGGAGAACGGCGACCTTGACCGGGGACAGGCGTCGGTCGAGACGCAATACCGTGCGCTTGTCCACCCCGCCCTTCGTGTTGGGGGCCTCGTCCTCGTGGTAGGCGTCGGCGAGAAATGCCATGAGCGCCCGGGTGAGGCCGAATGCCGGCTCGATCACGAAGGGGATCCATCGCTCGTTCTTGGTCTGGTCGAAGTACGACAGGTCCACCCCGGAGCCCTCCGAATGGGTCTTCAGGTCGAAGTCCGTGCGGTTGGCCACGCCCATGAGCTCGCCCCACTCGCTGCCCGCGAACCGGAACCGATACTCGAGGTCGACGGTGCGCTTGGAGTAGTGCGACAGCTTCTCCTGCGGGTGCTCGAAGCGGCGGATGTTCTCGGAGCTGATGCCGAGGTCGGCGAACCATGCCTCGCAGGCATCGATCCAGTATTCGAACCACTCGTCGTCGGTGCCGGGCTCGACGAAGAATTCCATCTCCATCTGTTCGAACTCACGGGTGCGGAAGATGAAGTTGCCTGGCGTGATCTCGTTGCGGAAGCTCTTGCCCACCTGCGCGATGCCGAAGGGCGGCTTCAGGCGCGAGGTCGCGAGCACGTTGGCGAAGTTGGTGAAGATGCCCTGGGCGGTCTCGGGACGCAGGTAGTGCATCCCCTCCTCGTTGTCGACCGGGCCGAGGAAGGTCTTGAGCAGTCCGGAGAAGTTCTGCGGCTCGGTCCACGACCCCGGCTGGCCGGTGTCGGGGTCCTTGATGTCGGCGAGGCCATTGACCGGGGGGTGGCCGTGCTTCTCCTCGTAGGCTTCGAGCAGGTGATCCGCGCGGTAGCGCTTGTGGGTGTGGAGCGACTCCACGAGCGGGTCGCTGAAGACCTCGACGTGACCGGAGACCTCCCAGACGCGCTTGGGGAGGATGACGGCGGAGTCGAGCCCCACGATGTCGTCCCGGCCCTGCACCATGAACTGCCACCATTGGCGTTTGATGTTCTCTTTGAGCGCGGTGCCGAGAGGCCCGTAGTCCCAGGCGGATCGCGAACCCCCGTAGATCTCTCCCGATTGGAAGACGAAACCCCGGCGCTTGGCGAGATTGATGACGGGATCGAGCGGGGAGGCGTTGGCCACGAAGAACTCCAAAGGTCAGCCGCGCTGGGTGCGCGGTCGCAGGGCAAGCCCCAATCCTAGTTTGTGCCGCAACCGCCGATCGCGGCCACCGCGAGGGGCAGCTCGCACGCGCCGAGGTTCAATTCCTCAGCTCCGAGCGCCTCGGTGAAGCTGATGCGGACGGCGATCTGCGCGACCCGGATACGACCGGCCCGAGAAGCAGCAGCGCGATCTGGATGCGCTGGGCGGGAGACGGGAGAGGTCGGAGATGCCGAGCAGTTTCCAGAACAGTACGTTGTCGACCCACTACTCACTGACATCAGCGCTGATGGCGACCGCTCCAAGAATCCGCACGGGGACGAACAGCACCGCCATCTCGTGCCGTTCCGTCTCGTAGCCCCGTGCGGACCCCCAGCTTCGTCTAGGCCCGCGGAGAGAGCTCCTCGGTGCGGCTTGTGCGAAAACAATCATGGTGGCGGCGGGACAGACGCACCCGCCGCACCCGATCGACGCCCACGAGCGAATGGGTCGAGCAACCCCGTCGGGCGGTCCATCCGGGTCGGGCGGATCATCCGGGTCGGGCGGATCATCCGGGTCGGGCGGATCGGGGGCGCAAGGCGGATCAGGGGCGCAGCGCTGCGACGACCGCCGCGACATCCGCTTCGTCGTTCCACAGGTGGAAGGCCGCGCGAAGACGACCGGCGCGCCCCGAGGCCTTGATGCCCGCTGCGACGAGCTTGTGCAGGTCGGAGGCGTCCGGATCCGCCCAGGTGACTATCGCCTGGTGCTGCTGCGGTATGCCGAGCCCGTCGCAGAGCAGGTCACCGAGACCGCTGCTGTAGGCCCAGACTTCGGCGATGTCGAGCTCGGAGAACATGCGGATGGCGGGCTCCGCTCCCACCCAGGCCGGCCAGGCCGGCGAGACATCGAACGCTCGTGCGTCGCTCGCCAGGGTCATGTGCGGTCCGTAGCAGGACTGCCAGACCTGGTCCCCCGCGTACCAGCCCGCCTGCAGCGGCCGCAGCGTGGCCTGGAACCGCTCGCTCAGCGTGAGGAAGGCGACGCCGCGTGGCGCACAGAGCCACTTGTAGCTGTGGCACACGGTCGCATCGAAGAGCGAAGCGTCCACCGGATGCACCCCGGCCGACTGGGTCGTGTCGCAGAAGGTGTACGCGTCGTGGGCGCTCGCTGCCGCAACGATGGCCGCGACATCCGCCACCACCCCGGTGGACGACTGAATGTGGGAGAACACGACCAGCCAGGTGTCATCGGTGATGGACTCCGCGAGAGCGGCGAGTGACACAGTACGAAGACGGATGCCCGGTTGCTGGAGCAGAGGAAACACGATCGAGGAGAAGTCCCCGTCGACACTCAGCACCTCCGCCCCGTCGGGAACGCCCGCCGCGACGAGGCTGGTGATCACCGAGGTCTGCGAGCCCGTGGCAACCCGATCCGGCGTCACGCCGACGAGCTGGGCATAGGAACGGCGCGTGCGTTCGACGATGGCGTCGTAGTCCATCGGGTCACGACGAGCGGCTCCCCAGAGGTCGAGGTCGGCCTTCTGGGCGGCGACCGTCTCGCGAGTCGGGATGCCGATCGAAGCGACGGCGAGGAACCCGCTGGATGGCTCGAAGCTCGACCGAGCCCGCTGGAGTTCTGGCGAAAGGGCGGGTCGCGTCGCAGTGGTCATGCATCCAGCATGACGCGGCGCCATTCATGCGACAAGGGCATACTTTCGATAGAACCCATAATATTGGGTTATGACTCTCGTCTTCGACCCTCAGCTCGACCTACAGACGATCCGCATCGTTCGCGCGATCGCCGACAGCGGCACGATAACCGGCGCGGCCCGACTGCTCGGCTACAGCCAGCCGGCCGTGAGCCAACATGTGCAGCGCGCGGAGGCTCGTCTCAACCTTCCGTTGGTCACGAGAGTCGGGCGCTCGGTGCGCCTCACCGAGGCCGGGACGGTGCTCGCCCGTCACGCCCTGACCATCGCCTCCGCCCTCGACGCGGCATCCGGCGACCTCGCCGACCTCGCCGGACTTCGCACGGGATCGGTGCGCCTCGCCGCCTTCCCCACTGCCTCATCCACCATCGTGCCGCGGCTTCTTGCCGCCATGGCTGTGCAACATCCCGGCCTGCGGGTGAACTATGTGGAGGCCCAGCCGCCCGAGGCCGTGGCGATGTTGCGGGAGGGCAGCATCGACCTCGCGATCACCTTCAGCTATCCCGGCGACCGCTCAGACCCCCACGTCGACAGCGCGAACGGGCTCGGGTCGGAGACCCTCTTCACCGAAGACACCGTCGTGGTGCTCGGCTCCGACCATCCGTTGGCCCGCCAGCCGGTTGTAGACCTCGCCGGTCTCTCCGACGAACGCTGGATCGCCGGATGCCCACGCTGCCGCGGCCACCTGCTCGCCGTCTGCGAACTGGCCGGCTTCGCCCCGGCCATCGCTTTCGAGACGGACAATGCCAGCGCCGTGATCAACATGGTGGCCAGTGGCCTCGGCGTGGCGATGCTTCCGCGACTCGCCCTGGTCGCCGCGGCTCTTCCCGCCGGCGCGGTGATCCGCTCGCACACGCCGGCCAGTGCCCGCAGCATCCATCTCATCGCCAACGAGGGGTCACGGCGGGTGCCCAGTCTCGCGGCGACCAGCCGGCTGCTCCACGAACTCGACGGCAACGACTGGGGGCTCGTGACCGTGTGAGCTCAGCGGCTGAAGCCGTGCACGCCCTCGATGATGCGCAAGGTCTCCAGCGCCTCCCGCGGGTCGACCGGTGGCAACGCGCCATCCCGGATGGCGGCAGCTGCTCCGCGGTAGAACGCGGCGTAGTCACCGCGCTCGGTGGGCACCTTGGTGAGGGGGAATTCCTCCGAACCCGTGATGCCGATCGTGCCCCAACTCTCCTCCGACGCGATTCCGAAGCCCGGGTCGCTCGGAGATCCCCCGGCACCGAGCGCGGGTTCCTGGCCGTCGAGTCCGTAGCTCGTGAAGGCGGATCGATCGCCGAGAACGCGGAAGCGCGGACCGTTCTGGCCGGCGAAGCGACTGATGGTGAGATGGGATCGGGTGCCCGAGGAGTGAAGCAGAGAGATGAAGGCCTCGTCGTCGCTGACGCCTCCGGCCCTCAGGATCGAGAGTTCGGCATCCGTGATAGTGGCCGGTCCGAAGAGGTGGAGTGCCTGGTCGATGAGATGGCTTCCCAGGTCGAAGGTGATTCCTGCACCCTGCCCACTGGTCGAGGTGTCCTGCCAGCGGTCGCGAAGACCGGGAGACCAGCGCTCGAAGGTCGACTCGAAGCGGTGGACGGTGCCGAGAGCGCCCTCGGAGAGGAGCTTCTGCACGGTGAGGAAGTCACCGTCCCAGCGGCGATTCTGGAACACCATCAGCGGTCGTCCGGCGGCCTCGGCCGCGGTGATGAGCTGCTCGGCCTCGGCGACGGATGCCGCGAAGGGCTTGTCGACCACGAGCGCGGATCCGGCGGCCAGTGCTGCGAGTCCCTGCTCGAGGTGGGCATGGCCCGGTGAGGCGAGCACCACCAGGTCGAGCTGCCGCGCGACGAGCTCGGCCGGGGTATCGACGGTCTCGACGGTCGGATGCTGGGAGCGGGCCACAGTCTGCCGCCCGGCGTGGCTCGTCGCGACGACGTCGAGCGAGAAGCGCGGATTCGCCGCAATGAACGGAGCGTGGAAGACCCTCCCGGAGAGCCCGTAGCCGATGATGCCGGTGCGGATGGGGGTGGAGTCGGAGGTGCTCGGATCGGGGGTGCTCATGAGGCCAGAGTATCGATTCGAAAGTCACCGGGGGCCGCGCACGGTGCAGGTGACTTGCGAGAATCACCCTTCCCTCGCGTCGAGAGCGTGCCTGCAGTGCGACACAATGGCCAGTGACGGCGAAGGTCTGGGCTGCAGCGCGCACACTGGAGCGATGCTCTCCCATGCCAATCCCCTGCGACGGCCGGCCCGCGTAGTAATCGCCGGCGTGAGTGGGGTCGGCAAATCTACGCTCGCCAGGCGGATCTCGCAGGCCCTCGACCTGCCGTACACGGAGATCGACGGCCTCTACCACGGTGCCGGGTGGGTGCCACGGCCGGAATTCCTCGACGATGTCGATCTCTTCATCCGAGAACCGTCGTGGATCACCGAATGGCAGTATCGGGACGCCAGGCCGATGCTGTCCGCGCGTGCGGACACCCTGGTCTGGCTAGACCTCCCCTCACCGATCGCGATTTCGCGCGTGGTGCGCCGGACCATCCGACGCAGCCGCACGCGGGTGGAGCTCTGGAACGGCAACACCGAGCCGGGATTGTGGCACGCACTCGTGAGTCCGGAGGGGATCATACGATGGGCACTTGCCCACCAGCGCCGCTACCGTCGGACGGTTCCGGCTGCTTCATTGGAGCATCCGCACCTGCAAGTCGTACGTCTGCGCAGCCAGCGCGAGGTCGATTCCTGGCTCGCCGGGCCTCTTGCAACCGCCCAGCGTGGCATGTGAAACGCAGGGGATTCGCCAGCCATGGCGACAACCTACGGAGAAGGAGACCCTTTCGGGGCGAAACTCCTAAGCTACGGGTCGCCCGGAGGGCTCGGGAAAACGGCGCCGTGCCGCTCAGACCGAGGGTGCGTCGACCGCCCCGCCGAAGCGACGGGTGCGTTGCGCATAGAGCACGACGGCCTCCCACAGCTGCTCGCGGGTGAAGTCCGGCCAGAGCGTGTCGAGGAACACCATCTCGGCATAGGCACTCTGCCAGAGCATGAAGTTGCTGGTGCGCTGCTCGCCGGAGCTGCGCACGAAGAGGTCGACATCCGGCAACTCGGGGGCATAGAGCCGCTTCTGGATGGTCTTCTCGCTGATGCCAGAGGGTTTGAGCCGACCGTCGGCGACGTCGTCGGCGATCGCACGAACGGCGTCCGCGATCTCGGTGCGGCCTCCGTAGTTGACGCACATGGTGAGGGTGAGCACCGAATTACCGGCGGTCAGCTTCTCGGCGAACTGCAGCTCCTCGATGACGGATGCCCAGAGCCTCGGCTTGCGCCCCGCCCAGCGCACCCGCACTCCCCAGTCGTTCAGCTGGTCGCGGCGGCGGTGCAATACGTCGCGGTTGAAGCCCATGAGAAAGCGCACCTCGTCGGGGGACCTCTTCCAGTTCTCGGTGGAGAAGGCATACACGCTGAGGTGCTTGACCCCGATCTGAATAGCGCCGGCCACGACGTCGAGCAACGAGGCCTCCCCTGCCTTGTGGCCCTCGACGCGGGTGAGGCCCTTGCCGTTGGCCCAGCGACCGTTGCCGTCCATCACGATGGCCACGTGCTCGGGTACCGCGTTCTTCGGCAACTTCGGTGGGTAGAGCCCGGTCCAGTCGATCGGCTTGAAGTCGACCGCGTCGCGGTGGGTCTTCGGCTTGCTCATGACGCCTCGATCTGGGGGGCGATGCTGGTCTCGATACGACCGCCGGCGCTCGGAGCTCGACCACCGGCCGGAATCGCGCGGTCGACGTGCTCGAGGGACCGCAGCCCGCGGTCCAGATGGAACTGGGTGTAGGCGGCGACGATACCGCTCGCCTGCGAGCGAGTGCGGTCGTCCGCGTCATCCGCCGTCTCCCACTCTCCGGTGAGCAGCGAGGAGAGCAGCAGCAGGGTGCGCGCGTCGAGGCGAGGTGCGCCGGGCGGCGCCACGGCATCCGCGACCACACCACCGAGCTGCACCACGAATGCAGAATGCGGCCCAGGAGCTCCGGTGACCGAACAGTCGTCGAAGCTCGGCGACCAGCCTGCGATGGACAGGGCTCGGAGCAGATAGGAGTCGAGCGTGAGGCTCGCCCCGTGCTCGCGGCGGGCGAGGGACCGAAGAGCGCCCACGAGCAGCAGGTACTGCTGCAGGCTCGGCTCTCCCTCGGTGAGCTTGTCCGCGGTCTCCACCATCGCGCTCGCAGCCGTGTAACTTCCGTAGTCCGCGGTGATCTCGGCGCCATACGACCCCACCGATTCGGCCTGCGTGATGATGTCGAGACTGCGGCCCTCGTAGAGCTGCACGTCGGCCACCATGAAGGGTTCGAGCCGGGCCCCGAACTTCGAGGCGGTGCGGCGCACCCCCTTGGCCACCGCGCGCACCTTGCCGTGCTGGCGCGTGAGCATGGTGACGATGCGGTCGGCCTCACCCAGCTTGTGGGTGCGCAGCACGACGGCTTCGTCACGGTATATCTTCGGCACAATGACCTCCGCTTCCCGTGCTGCGATCTACACCCGCATTTCTAAGTCCGATCGTACCGTCGAGGCCAACGCGGATCAGGAGCGACGCTGCCGCGACCTGGCAGAACGCGAAGGATACGAAGCGAGTTCGCCGGATCCCTCACCGTCACCGACGGCGTGATCGCACACGCCGCGACCGCCGCCAACGCACGCCTCGTAAGGCTGGGACGTATTAAGCCGAGCCCGAACGCATCCCTAGGGTTTGAGGTAGTAGCGAGTTCCCCTGGTCTGTCCATCGGCACGTAATTGCACGCCAACCATCGGGCGCACAACGAGCTTCGCGAGGTCAATGCTGATTCCCAGCGCCTTGGCAATGTCGCTGATTCGGAGACCATCAGTTGGATGGGCAAGGCTAACGATGTCTCTCCTCAACGTGTCAATCTCGTTCTCCACAGCGCTCCGTGGGACCGGAAAGTGTGTCGCGACTATGCGTTCGAGCTTCTCGCCGAGTTCGCTCATCGACGAGTATTGAAGGCGATCGCGACCTCTAAGGTCCGCGGGTGCGTCGCTCGCACCGGCGGAGGGATTGAAAGCGGTGTACGCCTTTTGGTTGAGGCCAAGCGCCAGTCCCAACTCAAGGGTTACGTTGGCATTCCAGTTCGTAATGTCGTAAATGCCGAACGCTGACCCGAGTATGTAACCCTTGATCTTGTCCAAGACGTTGAGGTCGGTGATCTCCTCGTCCGCATAGATGAACCTGACGCCGAAGGCCTTGCCCACTTCCGCATAAGGCTTCCGATAGTCTGCCGCCGGAAACGCGTAGGGGTAAGCCACGAAAACCTGCCGGACACTTGAGCTGGGAAGTTGAGCTGACGATACCTGGTCACCAATAGTCGCCACCGGCAAATGGGACTGCCCCGAGTTCAGTTGACTCGGTGGGTTAGTGGTTTCACGCGGCGTTGAGGGCCATGTTTATTGTCTCAAACTCGATCGGGGTGAGTTTGCCGAGGCGGCGTTGCCGACGCTTGCGATGGTAGGTTCGCTCGATCCAGACCACGATCGCGAGGCGTAGCTCTTCCCTCGTGGCCCATCGTTGCCGGTCGAGGACGTTCTTTTGCAGGAGGGCGAAGAAGGACTCCATCGCGGCGTTGTCGCCGCATGCGCCGACGCGGCCCATCGACCCGGTGATGGCGTTGTTCTTCAACACCCGCACGAAGGCGTTGGAGCGGAATTGAGAGCCGCGGTCGGAGTGCAGAATCGTGCCGGCGATGTCGCGTTGCCCGATTGCGTTGCGGGCCGCAGCGACCGCCAGGGATGCTTTCATTCGGGAGTCGATGGAGTAGCCGACGATCTTGTTCGACCACACGTCCTTGATCGCGCAGAGGTAGATTTTGCCTTCGTCGGTGCGATGCTCGGTGATGTCCGTCAACCACAGCTGGTTAGGGCGTGTCGCGGTGAAGTTCCGCTGGACATGGTCGTCATGCACGGGCGGGCCGGCTTTGCCCCTCAGGCCGCGTTTCTTCGCGAACACGGACCAGAGCCGCTGCTGGGAGCAGAGCCGCCAAACCCGGTTCTCGCCCGCCTTCAGGCCAGCCTGGTTGAGTTCGTCGCTGATGAACCGGTAGCCGAACGCGGGGTCGTCCCGGTGGGCGTCCCACGCCGCGTTGGTCAGGTGAGCGTCGTCCCAATCACGTTGCGAGACGGGGTTTCGGAGCCACTGATAGAAGGCTTGTTTGGAGAAGCGCAATACCCGGCAGGTCACCGTGACGGGGACTCCGTCGACGGCCAGTTCGCGGACCAGCGGGTACATCATTTTGGGTTGACATCCCGGGAGAGGTAGGCGACGGCGCGGCGCATTACCTCGGCTTCCTGCTCCAGCAGCCGGATCCGTTTCCGCGCCTCCCGCAGCTCAGCCGACTCCTTCTCCGTCACGCCAGGCTTCACCCCCTCTTCGACGTCGGCTTTCTTCAGCCAGTACGCCAGACACGACTCCGAAATTCCGAAGTCCTTCGCGATCTGGTTCAGCGGGGCTTCGTGCTTGCGAGCGACCGCGACAACATCGCGGCGGAACTCGGGCGGGTAGGGCTTGGGCATGGTGACATCCTTCCAGCGGAGACGAATCTCCACAGGTCAAGAGTCAACCAAACCGGGGGCAGTCCCAATCGTTGTAACGACCGGCCGCGGAGTCACTCGCAGAGCTCATAACTGACAGGCTATCAATTCAACAGGGCGGTGATGCCTGGCGACCGGTAACGGCCTGTCGGCCCGCGTCAGTTTAAAGAATCGGTTGGCCGCTCCGGGCGCCGCGGGCTGCCTGCTGCCTCTTGACGGCCGCACGAGTCTGCCGCTTGCTCGGCTTCCCTACCGGTGTGCCATGCAGCTCTGGGCCGATTGAGCCGAATAGTCGCCCGACGATCGTTTGCTCGGGCAAGGTCTCGTGTCGACGCTCGATCCAGGTGGGTCTCCGCACGATCTTTACCCAAGGCTCAGCCTCGCGCGAACCGAACCGAGATGGACCGCCCGGAATCGTCCACGAGCGCGAGTCATGGCGCTCGAGGCGAAGGGGAAACGCCTCGAGTTCCTTCGCGCTCAAGCCATGAGTCAAGTATCCGTCTGGCCGCCGCTCGGTAATCAGTCCGACGTCAATGAGAGTGACTGCGCGCTCGCCAACGTTCGTAACGTCGACCCGATACTCCCAATGCGGCTCGGTCATTCGGGAATTCTGGCGTGACCCAGACGAACCTCCGACAAAGACAAAGGGCCGCTCCCAATAGGTCCGTACGAGTTGGAGACCCAGCGCCACCAAGGAGATGAAAACTGCCAATATGCTGACGACGGTCGCGACCATGCCTAAGAGGCTACTGCCGAGCACCGACGCCGCCAGTCGGATGCCTAATTTTGACCTACGGCTTCGTCACGGTAGAGGGGCATCCGACAATTATCGTCGCCCCGGCTGGGCGAACCGGAGTGCCGTGCCGTGGTACCAATGACTGTGAACGCCAGCCCCCTCATCATCCCCCTCTGGGCGGATCTCCTCGCGATCGCCGTCGGCGGAGTGCAGGGAGCGATGTTCGCTGCGCAGTTCCGCGATCGCCGACTCGATCTGCTCGGAGTGGCTCTCATCGGTATCGCCGCGGGTACCGGCGGCGGACTCTTTCGAGACCTTCTGCTCAACCAGGTGCCGGTGGCCCTTCGGCTGAACTGGTACCTCATCGTTGCGGTCGGCGCGGCTCTGCTCGGGATGCTTCTTGAGCGCCTGTTCCAGCGCCTCGGCCGGGTCATCACGGGCCTCGACGCCCTCACCATCGGGCTGTTCTGCGCCATCGGCACGACGAAGGCGCTCACACTCGGCCTGCCCGAGATCCCCTCGATCTTCGTCGGGGTGCTCTCGGCCGTAGGGGGCTCGATCCTTCGGGACCTGCTGCTCAACCTGCCGATCGCGCTCATGCACGTCGGATCGCTCTATGCCATCGCGGCCGTCGCGGGCGCCGGAACCCTTGTCACCCTCGTCGCGCTCGGAGTCCCGATGTTCGTCGCCGCGGTGGTCTGCGTCGCCGTCACCTTCGGTGTGCGCGTGCTCGCGGTTCTCTTCAAGTGGAGCCTTCCGGAGCAGCGGCGACTGGAGCGGATGCCTAGATGGCGGCGACACTCCGCTCGCCGCTGAACGCGACGACGGCCCGGTCGATGAGTCGACTCAAGAGCTCGGTGTAGCTCACGCCGACGGCCTGCCACATGCGTGGATACTGACTGAAGGCCGTGAGCCCCGGCAGGGTGTTGACCTCGTTGAGGGTGATCGTGCCGTCGGCCCCGAGGAAGAAGTCCACTCGGGCGATGCCCTCGCAGTCGAGGGTGCGGAAGGCCAGCGTGGCGAGTTCGGCCAATCTGGCGCTCGCGGCCTCCGGTATCTGCGCCGGAACCTCCAGTGTGGCCCCGCCCCCGGCCGTGTACTTGGCCGTGTAGTCGAAGAACGTCGTGGAATCCTCGGTGAGGATTCGCAGAGGGGCGCCGACTTCCAGGCTGCCGTCGAGCTGTTGAAGCACGCCGAGGTCCACCTCGTCGCCGACGATCGTCTTCTGCACGAGAGCGGTCGAATCGTGCTGCAATGCGAGTGCGATGGCAGCGGCCATCCCTTCGGCGGATTCCACCCGGCTCGCCCCGACACTGGAACCGGAGCGATTCGGTTTGACGAACACCGGATACCCCAGTGATTCGGCGAGGGAAACCGCATCCCCGGCCGTCGCCGCCGTCACCGCAGAGGTCGGAATGGTGGGGATGCCGGCGAGCTCGAGCAGTCGCTGGGCGAGCAGCTTGTCCATGGCCAGCGCGCTCGAGAGCACGCCGCAGCCCACATAGGGGATGCGGGCGAGCTCGAGGAGGCCCTGGACCGTGCCGTCCTCTCCGAAACGGCCGTGCAGCGCGGGAAAGGCGATGTCTATGCCGTCGAGATCGGGAAAGCGGGTGCCGCCGGTCGCCTCGGCGAGGGCATCCACCGAGTCAAGGCGATGCCAGCCTCCGTCGCGGTCGATGCCGATGAGCACCGGTTCGAAACGCTCGGGATCGAGGTGGGATGCCACGCTGCGCGCGGAGTTGCACGACACCTCATGCTCGCTGTTCGCCCCGCCGAAGATGATGCCGATGCGCTTCACGAAAAAGTCCTTTGAGTCTGGTCGATATGACGCCGGGCCATGCGGCCACCGAGGCCGGTGAGTATCTCGTGGGCGATCGTACCGGTTACGGTCGCCCACTCCTGGGCATCCGGCTCGCCGTCGCTCGGGGAACCGAGCAACACCACTTCGTCGCCCAGGGCCACCACGGCGTCTCCGACATCCACGACGAGCTGGTCCATGGAGATCGCTCCGACGACGGGATGACGCACGCCGCCGATCACGATCTCCCCGCCGTGCGAGAGGTCGCGGGGGATGCCATCGCCATAACCCACCGGCACGAGCACGAGCGTGGTCGCCGCCGGAGAGACCCAGGCGTGGTTGTAACTGACCCCCGTGCCCGCGGCCACGCGTTTCAATTGGGTGACACGCGAAACCACCCGCATCGCCGGCTCGAGCGAGTGCGTGAGCCCCATCACGGTCTCGATCCCGTAGAGGGCTGCTCCGCATCGCACGAGGTCGTACCAGGTGTCGGGATGTTCGAGGGCACCCGCTGAATTCGCCAGGTGCAGGATGCCGGGCGCGAGACCGAGCTCGCGAGCCCGAGCGACCCCCCGCTCGAAAGCCCGGACCTGAGGAGTTGTCGACCCGGGCTCCGCGTCAGCGGCGAGGGCCAGGTGCGACCAGATCCCGGTGACGCGCACGGAGGGCGAGGCGAGCGCGGTCGTGATGAGGGCGTCCCAGGCGTATTCGGGAGCACCGCCCCGCGACATCCCCGTGTCGAATTCCAGGTGCACATCGGCGGCATCCCCGAGGGCTGCGATGGCCTCGAGCGTCTCGACATTGGCGCAGGAGATGGTCACGCCGGCGGTCACGGCCGCGCGAAGGTCGCACCAGGGATCGGCGAGCCAGCACAGGATCGGCGCGGTGATTCCCGCGGATCGCACGGCAAGGGCTTCGTCCACCGTCGCGACACCGAGCCAGGTCGCCCCGGCCGCGAGCGCGGTGGTCGCGACCTCGATCATGCCGTGGCCGAAGCCATCCGCCTTCACGACGGCGAGGATCGGGGTTCCGGTGATGTCACGGATGCGACCGATGTTGCGGGCGATCGCACCGAGATCGACGATCCGGGTGGCGAGCGGGCCGGAGTCGGGGTGCTCCAGCGAGGTCATGCTCCCAGAATACCGACGGGCGTCCGCCTGCCCGACACGCGCCCCGGTGGGGCACAATGTGCATCATGACGACGATCCTGGTCACCGGAGGCACGGCTCAACTGGGACGACCGACGGTCAGGGCGCTCCGGGATGCCGGCCACGACGTTCGCGTGCTCAGTCGCGGCCACCCGGCGGGCGCGCTGTCCGGCGACCTCCTCACCGGGCGTGGCCTCGGTCGAGCCCTCTCGGGAGTGGAAGCGGTCGTGCACCTCGCCAGCACCGGTTCCGCCCGGGACGTGGCGGCCACCACTCTTCTCAGCGCCTTCGCCCGCTCGGCCGGGGTGGCACACGTCGTCTTCATGTCGATAGTCGGCATCGACGAGATTTCCCTGCCCTACTACCGGGCCAAGCGGCGGGCGGAGGAGGTGGTCGTCGGTTCGGGTATCCCCCACACCGTCCTGCGCGCGACACAGTTCCACTCCTTCGTCGAGACGCTGTTCACCACGCAACGCCGCGTCCTCCCGGTGACCCTCGTGCCCTCATTCTCGTTCCAGCCGATCTCGGTGCAGGATGTCGCGGCGCGGCTCGTCGAGCTCGTTGCGGCCGGTCCGGCCGGGCGCGCGCCCGACATCGGCGGCCCGCAGGTGCTGACCGGTCACGAACTCGCGACCCGCTGGAAACTCGCCGCAGGAACGCGCCGGCCCCTGGTCCCCTTGCGCATCACCGGGCGCGCGGTTGCCGCCTTCGCCGCCGGGGCCAACCTCGTGCCCGGGCCGCCCTTCGGCCACAGTACTTTCGACGAGTACCTCGCCGCTCGTCACCCCCGGGGCTAGTCCCAGAGTTCGAGGGAGCGCTCCTACCGCGCGGAGCCCGGGTCGTCGCCACAGGACGTCAGACACGACCCGGCCGGCCCGGGACACCGGCGGCCCGGGCGACACGGGCGCCCGCGCGATTCAGACGGATGCCAGCTGCCGATCGCCGGACTCCTCGCGCACTGCCCGGTTGACGGCCGAGACGACCGCCTTGAGGGATGCTGTGGAGATGTCGGCGTCGATACCGACGCCCCAGAGACGCACGCCGTTCACATTCAGTTCGACGTAGGCCGCCGCGAGTGCATCCCCTCCGCCGCTGAGCGCGTGCTCGACGTAGTCGTAGAGCTTGACCTCGACGCCCTGCTCGGTGAGCACGTTGAGGAACGCCGCGATCGGACCGTTTCCGGTGGTGTCGGTGGTCACGAACTGTTCACCGACACGCAGCTCGGTGTGCAGCGAGACCGTTCCGGACATGTCGCTCTGAGTGCGCGTCGAGGCGAGTTCGAACTGGCCCCACTTGTCCTCCGCCGCGGAGGCCGGCAGGTACTCGTCCTGGAAGATCTCCCAGATTTCGGCGCTCGTGACCTCGCCGCCCTCGGCATCCGTCTTGGCCTGCACGACACCGGAGAACTCGATCTGGAGCTTGCGCGGCAGGTCGAGGGCATGATCGTTCTTGAGCAGGTAGGCGACGCCGCCCTTGCCCGACTGCGAGTTGACCCGGATCACTGCCTCGTAGCTGCGCCCGAGGTCCTTGGGATCGATCGGCAGGTACGGCACCGCCCAGACCAGCTCGTCCACGGTGACGCCCTTGTCGGCGGCATCCGCGGCCATCGCCTCGAAGCCCTTCTTGATCGCGTCCTGGTGCGACCCGCTGAAGGCGGTGTAGACCAGGTCGCCGGCCCAGGGGTGACGTTCGGGAACGGGCAGCTGGTTCACGTATTCCACCGTGCGCTTGACCTCGTCGAGATCGCTGAAGTCGATCTGCGGGTCGATGCCCTGGGTGAACAGGTTGATCCCGAGCGCCACGATGTCGACGTTGCCGGTGCGCTCACCGTTACCGAAGAGGCAGCCCTCGATGCGGTCCGCGCCGGCGAGGTAGCCGAGCTCGGCCGCGGCCACCGCGGTTCCCCGGTCGTTGTGCGGGTGCAGCGAGAGGATGATGTTCTCGCGGTGGTCGAGGCGGCGCGACATCCACTCGATGGAGTCCGCGTAGACATTGGGAGTCGCCATCTCCACCGTCGCCGGAAGGTTGATGATGACCTTTCGCTCGGGGGTGGGCTCGAAGATCGCGATGACCTTGTTGCAGACCTCGAGCGCGAATTCCAGCTCGGTGCCCGTGTAGCTCTCCGGCGAGTACTCGTAGAAGATCTCTGTTCCCGCGGTTATCGACTCGGCCGCTTTGCAGAGTCGGGCGCCCTCGAGCGCGATGTCGATGATGCCCTGTTTGTCGGTGCGGAACACGACGTCCCGCTGCAGCACGCTCGTGGAGTTGTAGAGGTGCACGATGGCCCGCTTCGCCCCGATGAGCGACTCGTAGGTGCGGTTGATCAGCGCCTCGCGCGCCTGGGTGAGCACCTGGATCGTGACGTCATCCGGAATCAGGTCGTCCTCGATGAGACTGCGCACGAAGTCGAAGTCCGTCTGGGATGCCGAGGGGAAGCCGACCTCGATCTCTTTGTAGCCCATGCGCACCAACAGGTCGAACATGATGCGCTTGCGCTCGGGACTCATCGGGTCGATGAGCGCCTGATTTCCATCGCGCAGGTCGACGGCGCACCAGCGCGGGGCGACTGTGATGCGCTTGGACGGCCAGGTGCGGTCCGGCAGATCGACGGTGAGGGTCTCGTGATACGGGCGGTACTTGTGGATCGGCATTGCAGAAGCCGACTGTGTGTTCTTCATTGTCTCGCTCTTTCGCTTGGTCTGAGGTGGTCAGCCAACGGCGCTGTTGCAGCACCAGTCTCCGCGACGAGGGAGGCCTGGGTTAGGACTCGTCGCGGCAGCTAAGAAGGAGCAGGCCGAACAGCACAATTCCGAGGATAGCACCGCGCGAGCGGGCAGTCCTCTAGCCGCGTCCCCGCAGAAACCGCACGGTCTGCGAAACGCTGAGTGAGGGCAGATATGCCCGACCGAGAGCCGCGCCGATCGCGGGGAGGGCGAGGGGGTCGGGATAGGCCATGAGCATCGCCTTCAGTTCGGGCTTGAATTTCTGTTTGAACGTGAAGAGGGATTGGAACCCGTAGACCGGCTCGAGGGTGCGCGCGAGGAAGGCCAGCAGTCGATCGGTGCCGTCGGATGCCTCCGACGCCGACTCCCGACGCGCGAGCGGCGCGGCAGACAGGCTCATGAACTCGATTCCCCGCTGCTGCATGAGCAGAGCGGCGGAGGCGATGAGGAACTCCATGACCCCGTTCATGCTGCCGGGACGACGCCGCATGAAGTCCAGCGTCCAGCCGACGATCTCACCCTCGCGATAGGTGGGCATCCAACTGGTCACGGCCTCGACGACGTCATCGTCCCCGAGGGCGAGCAACACCGCGACATCCGGATCGCGCAGCTCGTCCATGCCCCCGAGGGTGAAGCCGAGCTCCGGCAGCTTCTTGTCGGCGACCCAGGATTCGGAGATGGCCTCGATCTGGGCGCTGTGGGCGATCGAGAGCTTTGCCCAGCTGGTCCAGACCGCGCGCACTCCGAGGCGCTCGGCGCGGTTGATCGAGGAACGCACGTCCTGCCAGCTCTTTCCCTGTGTGGAGAAGGTGGCGGGATGCACGATGGTCTCTTCCGCGACCACCATCGTCGACCAGCCCATCGCCTGGAACTGCGGTTGGAATTCGTCGTCCACGCTGTAGAACACGGGCGTCCATCCGTTGTCGTCGCAGAAGACTGCGAACTGGCGCACCGCCCCGGCGGCGAACTCGGCGCGGCCGAGCGGCCCCCCGGTGGTGAGCGCGACTCCGGAGACCACCCGGTACGCCACGGCGGCGCGACCGTCGGCGCTGAACCAGTAGTCGTTGCCATCCCACAGAGCCATGTGACCGATGGAGCCACCGCCCTCGAGCAGCAGCAGCCGGGCACGGTCACGCTCCTCGAAGCTGTAGCGATTGCGATCGGAGAAGAAGAGCGGCAGCGTCGCGGCGATGAACACCAGCCAGAAGACGGGCCCGATCCCCTGGTACAGGATGCGGGTGAACGGCGCCACCGGGATGAACGGCACCGTCTCGAGACGGAGGAATCCGACCGGCACGAAACGGTCGGGCAGGTCGAGAAGGAGCTGAAGCAGGCTCGGCGCGGGACGAAACTGCAGGCGGTCCAGCCATCCGCCACCGAGATAGAGAACACAGAGCACTACGAAGGTGCCCACTACGGTGACGATGAACCGCATCATCGATCGACGCGGGATCCGCACGGTGAAGTGGCGCAGGTTGATGGCGATGAGCGCAGCGATCACGAGCGGCACGAGCACCGAGACGGCCAAGCGGGCCACGGGCTCGAGCCCGGAGGCGTAGTCGGAGACGACCTCGTCGCTTCCGAACGCGGGGAGGAACCCGTAGTAGAACGCGGCAACGAGGGCCAGGAACAGGTTGACCGCGATCGCGATGAGGGCGGCGCTTCGACGGCCCCTCAGCATGCCGAGAGCGGCGACGATCAGCACGACCAGCGGAAGGGGCGCGAGCAGGACTGTGCCGGGGCCATTGATGCTGGCCAGGGCGAGCTGGAGGTGGCACCCGGGTGAGGTCGCATGACCGAGGCAATGGTGGATCACGGTCTGCATGCGTGGCAGCTGGTCGCGGAACAGCAGGCCGAGCGGATGCAGCGGACCGTAGCGCGCCGGCGTGAAGATGCTCACGAAGGGACCGGCCGCGGTGATCATCAGCAACACTGCGGTGAGGCTCCGCGCTTCGTAGTGCGAACTGCGGGCCCACCGGGCGGAGGGCAGGGTGCGCGCCAGCACCATCCCCAGTACGAGACCCGCGAGGGCGGCGATGATCCGGAAGAGGTCTGAGGGCTGGCCAGAGTACAGGAACACGATGATGAGCGCCGCGAATCCAAGCACTCGCACGCGTCGACGCCACAGCGGGCCGGCGAAGGCGCTGGCCGTGAGAAGCGTGCCAGAGATCGCGGTGAACGGATCGAAGACGATGAACTCCTGGATCCGAACGGCCCAGACTTCCCGGGCGAGCAGGCCGGCCGCCTGCAGGAGTGTTCCGATCCCGGCGCCGGCATACGCGGTGACGACGAACGCCAGCAGAGTGCGCCACCATCCCATCAGTCGTTCGGCAGCGCCGACCAGGATCACCAGTGCCGCGATCGACAGGAGGAGTTCGAACCACCCCGAGGCGAAGAGCACCGAGGTGATGGGCGAGAACGGGTTGTGCGTCTCGAGAAACGCGTCGAGACCGGTACCGACCAATGGCCTCAGTCGCACCCGTGGCCCACGAAGCAGCGAACCGGTGACGAAGGCGAGCACGAGCATGAGACCCGCGATCGAGATACTCACTCGTCGCTCGGAGATAAAGCGCCTCATCAGAGTCCCCAGCGCGCGGCGAGGATCGGAATACCCTGTCGAAGCGCGAACTGCACGGTATGCCAGTCGTGTGCGGTGCCCGGAGACTGCTCGTAGTGCACGGTCATGCCCGCGGCCCGGGCCGCATTCGAGACGGTCACCGATGCCGCTCCGTATCGCGTGTCGTTCTGGCCGACGAAGAAGACCCCGAGGGTATCGCTATAGGGGGCGCCGGCGGCGAGGAGGGCGACCGGCGCCGCGGCGGCATAGGCGGCCGGAGATCCGCCGAAGCCCTTGGCGACCGTGAGGGCGAGCGAGGTTCGGAACGGCACAAGTTGTCCCGAGATGTCGAAGATGTTGCCGTACAGGGCGTGGAATTTCGCCCCGAGCTGGATGGAGCACGTCCCCCCCTGCGAGAACCCTCCGATCGCCCAGTCGGCTCGGGCGGGCAGCACGTGCAGGTGATGAGTGATCCAGTTCGGCACATCCTGCGTGAGGTAGCTCGCGGAGTTGCCGAGCGCCGAGTCGACACACATCGGATTGAGCTGGGGAGCCCCGAGTTGGTCGGGGATGACCACGATCGGCGCGAGACCGGCATGCGCTGCCGCGAACTGGTCGAGAATCGTCTCCATGGCGCCGGAGGTGATCAGATTCGACGGCGCACCCGGCTGACCCGAGAGCATCTCGAGCACCGGAAGTCGCGGCGCACCCGCGACCAGCGCGGCGGGGGGAAGGTAGACCAGGGCGCTGCGGGCGGCGAAGTGCGAGATCGTGGCCGGGATGGTCACGGATCCCAGGGTTCCCACCTTCGGCATCCCTGCCGGGGCGTGCCAGCTCTGCGCCAGCGTCTCGATGGCCGTGCTGGTGGGGGTCGGCGTGGGAGTGGAGGCCGGAAGAGCGAGTTTGGCGATCGAACTCACCCCTAGCGCCGAGCCGAGGGTCGGGAACTCCGCGACATCCACGTTCACCCCGATCGCGACGGCGAGCGCGAACAGGAAGACGGATGCGCTGCCGAGCACCACACGCCAGGCACGCGCCCGCCACAGGCCCGCGATCGCGAACCCGATGCCGCCGACTCCGAGCGCGAACCAGAGCCGAGTGATGGGCGTGAGAGCGACGCCGAAGCTGTTCCACACGTCGCTCACCAGCCAGGCGAGTACGAGTCCGACCCCGGCGCCGGCCAGGCCGCCGAGCAACTGCACCGGCAGCCAGCGACGCAGCGGCCGACGGGTCGCCAGCACCGCGAGAGCGACGAGGGCGAGAGCGTAGACGACGATCGGAAAGGGGCCCGTCTCGAGACGAAGATCGAGAAATTGTTGCGACATCGGGTTCCCCTCACACACACGCAGCAGTTGCGCACGCTCATTATGGGCACGCCACCGGGAGCCGAAACGGGCCTTAGCGCCTCCCTGTGAGAGCCCTCAGCAAAATCGGGCGCTTAGCTGGTCGGCGGCTGTGACCGCCGACCAAACCTCACTATTCCACCGCGAGTGCCGCGACCGGAGCGATCCGCGTCGCCCGACGAGACGGAGCGACGGAGGCCACCAGCGTGAGCACCGCCGCAGCCACGGCCAGGATCCCGAGAAGCGCGAGAGGGATCGCGGGAAGCACGATGCCCGGCGACCCGGAGATCGAACCGAGCAGCGACTGGGCACCCGCCCAGCCGTAGAAGGTACCGAGAACGAGACCGACGAGCACTGCCGTGACAGTCAGCTGCGCGCTCTCGGCGAGGATCATCGCGCGCACCTGTCGAGCAGTGAAGCCGAGTGCGCGAAGCAGCCCGAGTTCCCTGGTGCGCTGCAACACGCTCATGGAGAGGTTGTTCACCATTCCGACGGCGGCGATGAGGGCGCTGAATCCCATGAGCACCGAGAACACGACAACCGTCACCGTGAGGGTCTGGTCGACTCCCTGATAGACCTCCGGCTCGACCTTCTGCGCATTAGTGATGATCACCTGATAGCTCTCGACACAGACCGCGAACATCGTGATCAGGGTCACCCCGATCACGAGGCCGATCGTGGTGCGCGAACTGCGTTCGGGGTAGCGCACCGCGTTCTCTGCAGCGAGCCTGGCCGGCGCGCTGCGTCCGAACATCCGCCCGGTGAGTCTCAGGGCGACCGGCATCACCAGCGGGGAGCCGAGCACGAGCCCGGTGAACGAGAAGAGTCCCCCGACGACCCCGACGAGCACCCCGAGAGGGCTCACCAGTCCGATGAGCATGCCGAGCACGAGCAGAGCTCCCCCGAATGCGAAGAAGACGATGGCTACGACGGAGCGTCCCCGACCTCCCGCGGCCTCGTCGAGCGACTTCTCCACCGCTCCCCCCGTCGCTTGCATCGGGGAGACCCGCAATACCCGGCGGGAGCCGATCCACGACGCCAGCCAGGTCGTGAGCACCACCGCGACGATCGGTAGGGCGATCACCGGGCCGACATAGCTGTAGGGATGCGCGGGCACGACCCCGGTCGCCACCGATACGCTGACGAGCCCGATCGTGACCACGGTGCCGATGACGGCACCGATCGCGGAGCCCACCGCGCCGACGACCAGACCCTCGCGGGCCACCGCCCGTCGCTGGTCCGAAGCGCTCGATCCGATGAGGCGATAGAGCGCGATCGTGCGGGTTCGCCCGGCGATGATCGTGGCGAAGGTGTTCGCCGTGACGATCGACCCCACGTAGACCGCGATGACGATGAAGACCGACGCGACGATCTGCAACATGACCGCGACGTTGGCGCTCGAACCGGTGACACTGTCTGCCGAGAGAACCTGCGCGAGCACGCCGGTCGTCTCGAGCAGGCAGACGCCGAAGGCAGAGCTCAGCGCAGCCACGAGCGCGCTCGGGAGCTGTTCTGCGAGAGGACGCCTCATGCTGCCTTCTCCATCGTGAGCATCAGGCGGGAGATCTCTTCGGCCGATGACCGGGCACGATCGTCGACGACCCGGCCGTCGGCGAGGAAGAGGATGCGGTCGGCATAGCTCGCCGCGATCGGATCGTGGGTCACCATCGCGATGCTCTGTCCGTATTCGGCGCTTGCCGCGGCAAGCAGCGACAACACCTCACGGCCGGTGCGGGAGTCGAGGTTGCCGGTCGGCTCATCGGCGAAGACCAGGTCGGGCCGCGTGCCGAGGGCCCGGGCGATGGCCACGCGCTGCTGCTGACCACCGGAGAGCTCATGCGGGCGATGCTTCAGGCGGTCGCCGAGCCCGAGCGAATCGATGAGCCGGTCGATCCAGGCCGACTCGTCGCGGGTGGGACGACGACCGTCCAGTTCGAACGGCAGCAGGATGTTGCCTCGCACGTCGAGCGTCGGCACGAGGTTGAAGGCCTGGAAGACGAAGCAGACCCGGCGCCGCCTCAGGATGGTGAGGTCGGAATCGGGAAGGCCGGTGATCTCGGTGTCCCCGAGCCACGCCGAGCCCGCGGTCGCGCTGTCGAGGCCGGCCATGATGTGCATGAGGGTGGACTTGCCCGAACCGCTCGGCCCCATGATGGCCGTGAACTCGCCGGAACGGATGCCGATCGAGACGTCGTCGAGCGCGGTGACCGGGTTGGTTGTCGATCCGTAGGACTTGGAGAGGTGGGAGACGCGGGCGACTAGCCCGGCTTCTGAATGAGTGAATGACATGCTTCGACGCTACGGTCGCGTCTGTCGGCGGGCATCCGGCGCAGGTCTCGGTAGCCGTACATCCAGCGGATGACCTTGTGGGGGCTCGGGGCCGTCGCCTCAGGCGTTCAAGCCGTTCTCGAAGGCGAAGACCACCAGTTGCACGCGATCGCGAAGACCCAGCTTGCCGAGAATGCGGCTGATGTGGGTCTTCACCGTCGCCTCACTCAGGTATTCGCCCGACGCGATCTCGGAGTTGCTCAACCCGCGAGCTGCGAGCTGGAAGATGTCGCGCTCCCGGGCGGTCAGCTGACCGAACGCCGCCGGCGTCTCGGGCTGCGCCCCGGCCGGAGCGAAGTGCTCGAAGAGTTCCCGCGTGGCGGATGCCGCGATCACGGCGTTGCCCGCATGCACGGTGCGGATCGCCGCGAGCAGGAACTCGGGGTCGGCGTCCTTCAGCACGAAACCGCTCGCTCCCCCACGGATCGCCCGGGTGGCGGCCTCATCGAGATCGAAGGTGGTGAGGACGATGATGCGGGGAAGGCTGCCTCCCCGGGCATCCGCTCTCTTGAGCACCTCGGTGGTGGCCGCGATGCCGTCCATCACGGGCATGCGGATGTCCATCAGGATCACATCCGGTCGGGTCTCGGCGGCCATCGCCACGGCCTCGAGACCGTCCCCGGCCTCCCCCACTACTTCGAGGTCGGGCTGGGAATCGATGAGCATCCGCACGCCGGCGCGGAAGAGTGATTGGTCGTCGACGAGGCCGACGCGGATGACACTCACCCCGGCACCGCTTCGAGGCTCAGCGGAATTGTGGCGGTGACGACCCATCGACCTTCGTCGACCCCTGCCGAGAATGCGCCACCGACCAGCACAGTCCGTTCGCGCATTCCCGCGAGACCATGCCCACCGGGGTGGGCGTCGTCGCCAGCGCGCGGGGCGTCGAGCGCGCTCGAAATCACCAGCCGGAGCGCATCTGCCTTCCAGGCGAAGATCAGCCGCACCTCGCGTTCGGTGTCGCCGTGGCGTAACGCATTCGTGAGGGACTCCTGGGTGATGCGATAGACCGCGAGCTGCTGCGCCGTGGCGAGTGGCCTCTCTTCACCAACGGACTCGCGGCTCAGAATGAGACCCGAACTTCGCAACTGGTCGACGAGCGCATCGAGATCCCCCAGCATCGGCTGCGGTGTTTCGCCCTGGCTGTGGCGCAACTGCCCCAGCAGGATGCGCACGTCGCCGAGAGCCTCCCGCGCGGTCGTGGAGATGGTGGTGAGAGCCAGGTCGACCGCCTCCGGATCTGATTCCCTGGCATAGCGCGCGCCATCCGCCTGGGCGATCACCACCGCGAGAGAGTGGGCGACGACGTCGTGCATGTCGCGCGCGATGCGGTTGCGCTCCTGCTCGACGATGACATCTTGTTCGGCCTCGACCTGGGCAGCGCGGCTCTGCCGCGACCGACGCACCGTGCGGGCGAGCAGTCCGAGAGTCCAGGACAGCCCGAGTGCGGCGAGACAGCCGAAGAACAGCAGCAGGCTGCTGGAGAACATCGACGGGTTCGACATCACGTTGCCGAGCAGGTTTCGTCCGCCGTTGAAGAGCACCAGGTAGAGGGTTGCGGTGACCGAGCCCAGAATCGCGGAACCGAGCCCGACCCAGCGCAGTAGGCGACCTCCGTAGGAGGCCGTGGTGAAGAGGATCGCCAGCACCGCGAGATCGTAGAACTGCGGAGACTCGAGCGAAGACGCCATCTGCAGGATCGCGCCCGCCCAGGCGCCGCCGAGGGCGAGCGCGGGACTCAGCCGGCGAAGTGCGAGAGCCGCAACGAAGATCAGCGCGACGACGAGAGAGGGCAGCACGTCGCCGACGCTCGACAGGCTGGCCAGCTGCAGCAGCAGGAACGCAGCCGCGAAAGCCAGGTCGGCGATGACCTGGTAGCGACGAAGCGTGCGGAACATCCCTCCACCGTAAGCGGCACGCGCGGACTCCGGGCAGATCGCGCCGGAAATCATCCTCGCGATGTACCCATCGACCAAGCGTCCCTAGAAGCCCAGGCGACCCAACTGTTTGGGGTCTCGCTGCCAGTCCTTCGCCACCTTCACGCGGATCGACAGGAAGACCTGCTTGCCGACCAGCGGCTCGATCTGGGCGCGGGCGCGGGCGCCGACATCCGCGAGTCTCGATCCCTGGTGACCGATGATGATGCCCTTCTGGCTGTCGCGCTCGACGAAGAGGTTGGCGTAGATCTCCACGAGGTCCTTGTCGTCCCGCTCGATGATGTCGTCGATGGTCACGGCGATCGAGTGCGGCAGTTCGTCTTCCACGCCCTCGAGCACGGCCTCCCGCACGAGTTCGCTGATGCGCGCCTCGAGGCCCTCCTCGGTGACCGCGTCGGCGGGATACAGCGCCTCCGAGACAGGGAGCAGCTTGATGAGTTCGGCCGCGAGCGTGTCGAGCTGGATGCGGCTGGATGCCGACACGGGGATGATCGCCTCCCAGTCGCGCAGCTCCGACACCGCGAGCAGCTGTGCGGCCACCTGCGGCCGGGAGGTGGCGTCGATCTTGGTGACGATCGCCACCTTCTTCGCGCGGGGGAAGGAGTCGAGCTGCTCGTTGATGTAGCGGTCGCCCGGACCGATCTTCTCGTCCGCCGGCATGCAGAATGCCACGACGTCCACGTCGCCGAGTGTCGTCTGGACGATGCTGTTGAGCCGTTCCCCGAGCAGCGTGCGTGGGCGGTGCATCCCCGGTGTGTCCACCAGAATCAGTTGCCCGTCGGCGTAGTGGGCGATTCCCCGGATGGCACGGCGCGTGGTCTGCGGCTTCGACGAGGTGATCGCCACCTTCTCCCCCACCAGTGCATTGGTAAGCGTGGATTTGCCCACGTTCGGACGCCCGACGAAGGACACGAACCCCGCCCGGAACTCCGAGGGGTTGTCATTGTTCAGCGACACGCTCAATCACCGTCTTCTGTTGATGTGGATACTGTGGCCTTCGGCTTTTCCCGCTCGGACTCCCTGGCCTTGGAGTCCCTGGGCTTCGGCTCTTTCGGCGCCTTGGGCATCGACTCCCTGGCCTTCGAATCCTTCGGCCTGGATTCCTTGGGCTCTTTCGGTTCCTTCGGCTCCTTGGACTCCTTGAGCTTCGTCTCCTTGAGCTCCTTCTGCTTCGATTCCTTCGCCTTCGGCGGGTTGAACGCGGCCATGGCGTCACTGAGCGCCTGGTCCCGCTCGACGAGCACCGTGCTCAGCCGTTTGCGCCGTCCCTCCGTGCGCTCGGCGGTGAGAATGAGACCGGAGATGGTCGCGACCGAGCCAGGCAACGGAAGGCGACCGAGCGCCTTCGTGATCAGCCCGCCGACCGAATCTACGTCGTCGTCATCGAGGTCGAGCTCGAAGAGCTCCCCGAGCTCGTCGACCGGAAGGCGCGCACTCACCCGGAAGCGGCCGTCACCCAGGTCTTCGATCTCGATCACCTCGTGGTCGTATTCGTCCGAGATGTCGCCGACCAGTTCCTCGATCAGGTCCTCGAGGGTCACGAGACCGGCGATGCCGCCGTATTCGTCGACGACCATCGCGAGATGGTTGGATTCGAGCTGCATCTGGCGCAGCGTGTCATCCGCCTTCTTCGACTCCGGGATGAACAGGGCGGGGCGCACGAGCGAGTCAAGAGTCACCGAGTCGAGCCCCTTCGGCCGCTCATAGCTCAGCCGGGCGACATCCCGCAGATAGAGCACACCGATCACTTCGTCGACATCCACCCCGATCACGGGCACCCGGGATACTCCGCGAGAGAGGAAGAGCCCCATCGCCGCACCGATCGACTCGTCGCTGTCGATCGTCACCATGTCGGTACGTGGGATCATCACCTCACGCACGACCGTGTCGCTGAATTCGAAGATCGAGTGGATGAGTTCGCGATCGTCTTCCTCGAGCACGTCGAGCTCCGTGGCTTCGTCCACCATGCTCAGCAGCTGCTCCTCCGAGGAGAAGGTCGCGGTGCGGCCCGGAGTGACCCGGTTTCCGATCGCGACCAGGGCGGCGGCCACCGGCCCGAGGAACAGGCGAATGGCGTGCACCGTCCATGCGCTCACCCGCACCACCGCTCGGGCGTGAACCCGCCCGACGCTGCGCGGGCTGGACCCGACGAGCACGAAGGATGCCACGGTCATGATGAACGCCGAGGCGAGCAGCGCCCACCACCACTCCGTGAACACATAAGCGAATGCGAGAGTGACGAGCACGGCGGCGGTTGTCTCGGCGACCACCCGCATGAAGTTGACGGCGTTCACGTGCGCCCCGACATCCGCGGCTATGGCGACGAGGGACTTCCGGGCCCGCGAGGTCGAGGCGATCTCCAGAAGGTCTGCGCGCGACAGAACGCTGAGGGCGGCGTCGGCCGCGGCGAGGAGTCCGCCGAAGATCACCAGCAGGACAGCCACGCTGACGAAGAGCGGAATCATGGCGAGACTACTTCGATCGTCGCTCGGAGAGGGCGAATCCGGCCAGGATCTCGCGCTGGATGCCGAACATCTCCTTTTCCTCGTCCGGTTCGGCGTGATCGAACCCGAGCAGATGCAGGATGCCGTGGGTGGTGAGCAGCAGCATTTCGTCCAGGGGGCTGTGCCCGGCGGTCTCCGCCTGCGAGATAGCGACCTGCGGGCAGAGCACGATGTCGCCGAGGAGTCCGGCCGGAGTCATGGACTCCTCGGTGCCGGGCCGCAGTTCGTCCATCGGAAAGCTCAGCACGTCGGTGGGACCTGGCTCGTCCATCCATTGGAGGTGAAGCTGTTCCATCGCTGCCTCGTCGACGAGGACTATCGCGAGCTCTGCGTCGGGGTGAACGTGGAGGTGGTCGAGCGCATACACGGACAGGCGCTGCAACGCGACCTCATCCACCGGGATGACCGACTCGTTGTTGATCTCGATGCTCACGATCGACCCCCCTGTTCCCGGTCGAAGCGCTGTGCCTGCCGCTCTGCATCGTACTTGGTGTACGCGTCGACGATGCGGCCGACGAGGTTGTGGCGCACCACATCCTCGCTGGTCAGGCGCGCGAAATGGATCTCATCGATCTCGTCGAGCACCCGGGTCACGAGCTGGAGACCGCTGGCACCGACCGGCAGGTCGACCTGGGTGATATCGCCGGTGATCACCATCTTGGAACCGTGACCGAGCCGGGTGAGGAACATCTTCATCTGCTCCGGAGTGGTGTTCTGCGCCTCGTCGAGCACGATGAACGCGTTGTTCAGCGTGCGACCACGCATGTAGGCGAGAGGGGCTACCTCGATGGTGCCGGCGGCGAGCAGTTTGGGAACGACCTCCGGATCCATCATCTCGTTGAGGGCGTCGTAGAGCGGGCGGAGGTAGGGGTCGATCTTGTCGGTGAGACTGCCGGGCAGGTAGCCGAGGCGTTCGCCCGCTTCCACCGCAGGGCGGGTGAGGATGATGCGTTCGACCTCTTTGCGCTGCAGCGACTGCACGGCCTTCGCCATCGCGAGATAGGTCTTGCCGGTGCCAGCCGGCCCGATGCCGAAGACGATGGTGTTCTCGTCGATCGCGTCGACGTATTCCTTCTGCCCGAGGGTCTTCGGACGGATGCTCTTGCCGCGGCTGGTGAGGATCGCCTGGCTCAGCAGCTCGGCCGGGCTCACCCGCTGGTCGCTCGCGAGCATCTTCGCGGACTCGGTGACGCTTCTTTCGTCGAGCACGTTCTCTCCCCGTTCACGGTCGCCGCGCACCATCAGCACCAGCTCCTCTACCAGCCGCGCCGCGGCGGCCACCTGACGGGAATCCCCGTCCAGGGTGATTTCGTTTCCGCGCACGAGCACGGAGACCTGCGGATACTGCCGCTCGATGGTCTTGAGCAGCCGATCCTGCGGTCCGAGTAGTCGCACCATCGCGACCCCATCGACACGGATGACGACGTGCTGTGCGGACCGCTCCTCTGGAGAGGGTGCTGTGATATCGCTACTGGCCAAGGGTTCCTTCGGTAAGGGTTCCACCGAGAAGGTGGGCGTGAACGTGGAAGATGGTCTGTCCGGCCTGTTCGCCGGTGTTGAAGACGAGACGGTATTGGCCGTCGCAGTGCTCGTCGGCGAGTTGCTGCACCACCGCGACGATCTCCGCGAGAAGCGCAGGGTCCGCTGCGGCCAGTTCGGTCACGTTGGCGAACTCCGCGGTCTTCGGCACCACGAGCAGGTGCACGGGAGCCTTGGGGGCGATGTCCCGGAACGCGATGATCCGCTCGTTCTCGAAGACGATATCCGCCGGGATCTCGCGCGCAACGATGCGCGTGAAGAGCGAAGGCTCCGCTGTAGTCGACATGTTCCAAGGGTAAACGACGCCGCCGACCCGCGGATGAGCGTTCGCTACCAGCGCCCGAGCCGTGCGTTGAGCACCGCGACGGCGGCAGGACCCGCGGTGGAGGTGCGCAGGATCGTGCCCCCGAGCCGCACCGGTGTCGCGCCAGCGGCCTCGAGGCGAGTGAGCTCCGAGGGTGAGATTCCGCCCTCCGGTCCCACGACGAGCACCACATCCCGGTCGTCTGGCTCTAGCGCACTGAGGGCGAGCGGCGCGGTGGGCTCCAGCAGGAGCATCCGGGTGACCTTCGCGAGGGCGACGAGCACGGTGAGGGAGGCGAGATCGCCCACCTCCGGCACCCACGACCGCACCGACTGTTTGCTGGCCTCCCGCACGATCGCGCTCCAGCGATCGTGCCCCTTGCGCACCTTCGCGCCCTCCCATTTGACGATCGAGCGCTGGGCGGACCAGGGGATGACGCCGTCGACGCCGAGCTCTGTGGCCTGCTGCACCGCCTGTTCGTCGCGGTCGCCCTTCGCGAGAGCCTGAACGAGCCAGATCGCCGGCGACGCCGGAGGGGCGTCGACAACCGTCGAAACCTCGACCACGAATTCGGTGTGCTCCGCCGAGACCACCGTGCCGGAGACCATCAGGCCCGCTCCGTTGCCGATCGAGATCGACTCGCCTTCGGCGATACGGCTCACCGTGACGGCGTGGCGCGCCTCCGCTCCCCCGACCGTGATCCGCTCACCGACGGTCGCGGAGACCAGCTCTTCGCTCAGGTAGAAGTGGGCCATGCGATCAGATGTTGAGGAACCGGTCGCGCAGCTTCTGGAACAGGCCCTGCTGGAAGTGCGTGAGCGTCGGTGCCGCGGCCTTGCGAGTGCTCGCGAACTGCTTGATGAGATCCTGCTCCTTGTGACTGAGCTTCACCGGGGTCGTCACCTGCACTCCGATCTTGAGGTCACCACGCCCGCTGCCGCGCAGGTGGGTAACGCCGCGATCCTTGATCGTGATGACCTCCGCGCTCTGGGTACCGGGACGGATGTCGACCGCGACCTCGCCATCGAGCGTCTTGAGCGTCGCCCTGGTGCCGAGGATGGCGTCCGTCATCTGCACCTCGAGGGTCGCGAGGATGTCGTCACCGTTGCGGCTGAACACGTCGTGATGGCGAACCTTGATCTCGAGGTAGAGATCACCGGCGGTGCCGCCGGCCGGACCGACCTCACCCTGGTTGGGCATCTGCAGGCGCAGTCCGGTGTCGACCCCGGCGGGGATATCGACCGGGATGCTTCGGCGCGCCCGAACGCGACCCTGGCCCTGGCAGGTGGGGCAGGGGTTCGGGATCACGGTGCCGTAGCCGCGGCAGGTGCCGCACGGGCTCGATGTCATCACATTGCCAAGCAGGCTGCGCACAGTGCGCTGGATCTGCCCGCTGCCGTGGCAGATGTCGCAGGTGACCGGGGTGGTCCCCGGCGCGCAGCACGAGCCATCGCAGGTCTCGCAGAGCACGGCGGTGTCCACCTCGATGTCGCGGGTCGTGCCGAAGATGATCTCCTCGAGGTCGACCTCCACGCGCACGAGGGCGTCCTGTCCGCGTTCGCGGCGCGAGCGTGGCCCACGGGTCTGCCCACCGCCGAAGAAGGATTCGAAGATGTCACCGAAGCCGCCGAAGCCCTGTCCACCCTGCCCACCGAAACCGGTCTGGGGTCCGAGGTCGTACTGCTGGCGCTGCTGCGAATCGGAGAGCACGTCGTAGGCGTGCGTGACGAGCTTGAACTGCTCCGAGGCATCCGCTCCGGGGTTCACGTCGGGATGCAGTTCCCGCGCGAGGCGACGGTACGCCTTCTTGATCTCGTCTGTCGTCGCGCTGCGGTCGACACCGAGTACTTCGTAGTGGTCAGCCAATCAAATTCCCTTTGGTGTTCAGTCCTCGCCGAGCAGGCGGGACAGGTAGCGGGCGACAGCTCTCACTGCCGCGATGTTGTTCGAATAGTCCATGCGGGTGGGGCCGATCACGCCGAGGCGTGACACTTCCCCACCGGAAGTGGCGTAACCGGTGGTCAGCACCGAGGTCTCCCCCAGGCCGAAGGAGGCATTCTCCTTGCCGATCGACACCGAGAAGCCGTTCTGGTCCGGCTCCATCTCGCCGAACAGCCGCAGCAGCGTCACCTGCTCCTCGATCGCCTCGAGAACAGGGTAGATGCTGCCGCTGAAGTCTTCCTCGGTGCGCACCAGGTTCGCAGTCCCGGCCATGACCAGCCGGTCCTGGCGGTTGGCGAGCACCTGTTCGATGAGGGCCGATGCGATCCGGCCGACCGCCGGGGCCTCCGCCGGCGAGAACTGCTCGGGCAGCTGCGCCAGCTTCTCGGCGGCCTCCGCGAGCCCGAGTCCGCCCAGACTCGCGTTCAGCCGGGATCCGAGCTGGGAGAGGAATTTCTCCTCAAGCTCGTCTGAGACGTCGAGCAAGCGCTGCTCCACTCGGCCGGTGTCGGTGATCAGCACGGTCATGACACGGGACGAAGCGAGGCGCACGAGTTCGACGTGGCGGATGCGCGAGCGAGAAAGCGAGGGATACTGCACGAGCGCGACCTGGTTGGTGAGCTGCGACAGCAACCGCACAGTGCGTCCGAGCACCTGGTCGAGGTCGGCGGATGACCCGAGAAAGGTCTCGATAGCGGTGCGCTGCGCGGGGCTGAGCGGTCGCAGATCGGCGAGCTGGTTCACGAACACGCGGTAGCCCTTGTCCGTGGGGATGCGCCCGGACGAGGTGTGCGGCGCCGCGATGAGCTCCTCCTCTTCGAGCAGCGCCATGTCGTTGCGGATGGTCGCTGCCGAGACTCCGAAGGAGTGGCGATCCACGATGGATTTGGATCCCACCGGCTCGCGCGACGCGACGTAGTCCTGCACGATGACGCGCAGCACGTCGAGGCCTCGCTCCGACACCATGCTCATCACCCCGCTCTCTCCGCCACCGTAACTTCGCGCTGCCCACCCTTGGCACTCGCGTGTGCAGACTGCCAATTGTACCGTGACACACCCTGACGAAGGCATTGCATGCATGGCGAGGAGGGCGCTACCTTATGCATGTGCTCGTGCAGCGCCCTCAGTCGAGGGCCCAGCGAGACACCGCCCGAAGTCTTTCCTCGCCAGCTCGCAGGATCGATCCGCTCACCGAAAGGCTCTGCACATGACCGACCCCATCTCCACGCCGGCTGCACCGCAACCGGCTGCGCCCCTCACCGAGGCTGAGGACCGCCAGTGGGCGTCGTTCGCACACCTCGGGGGCATCATCGGCTTCCTGCCCTCGCTGATCATCTGGCTCGTCTTCAAGGACCGTGGTCGTTTCACCAACACCGAAGGCAAAGAGGCACTGAACTTCCAGATCACGATGGTGGCCGCGTACATCGTCGGATCGATCCTGAGCGTCATCGTCATCGGATTCCTGATCACACTCGCTGCGGCGATCGTCTCGATCATCTTCTCGATCATCGGCTTCACCAAGGCCAAGGACGGCATCGCGTACCGTTACCCCTTCGCCATCCGCCTCATCAAGTAATCAGCTCTTCAGCAAGCCCGGCCGCACGCGGCCGGGCTTGTGTGTTTAATGGGCGCATGTCAGAAACCACGCCGAACCCGTACCAGACGCCGACGCCATTCAGTCCGAGCGACGAAAAGCTCTGGGCGATGCTCGTTCACCTCGGCGGGATCTTCTTCCACTTCCTGCCGGCACTGATCGGTTACCTGGTTCTGCGCGACCGCGGTCCATTCGTGCGCGAACACACCCGCACGGCGCTCAATTTCCAACTCACCGTTCTTCTCGGCTACGTCGTAGGACTGTTCACCCTCTGGCTGTTCGTTGGCGCGATCATCATCCTGGCCGTCGCCGTGCTCGACATCGTTTTCAGCATCATCGCCGCGATCGCCGCCAACCGGGGCGAGTGGTACACCTACCCGGTGGCCGTGAAGTTCATCTCGGCCTAGGGCTAGTCGAGCAGCCGCCGCACCACCGCATCGGCGAGCAGGCGCCCGCGCAGCGTCAACACGAGCAAGCCGCGCACGGCGGACGCGCCGTCGACGAGTCCGTCGCCGATTAGTCCCGCAACGGCGGTGCGTGCGCCCGCCGGGAGCTCGGCGATGACCAGCCCCTCTCGGATGCGCGTGCCGAGCAGCACGCCCTCAACCCGCCGGGTCTCCTCGTCGAGGGTCTCTCGCCCGGCCCCGGGCGACAGACCAGCGCCGATCCGGTCGGCGTAGGCAGCAGGATGCTTCACGTTCCACCAGCGCACCCCGCCGACATGGCTGTGCGCCCCGGGACCGATCCCCCACCAGTCATGGCCCTGCCAGTAGGCGAGATTGTGCCGCGACCGGTGCTCGGCGAAATCCCCCGATGACTCGCGCGCCCAATTGCTGACCTCGTACCAGCCGTAGCCGGCGGAACCGAGCAACTCGTCTGCGAGCTCGTACATGTCTGCCTGAAGATCTTCGTCAGGCTGTGCCACATCGCCCCGACGGATCTGCCGCGCGAGCTTCGTTCCGTCCTCCACGATGAGCGAATAGGCCGAGAGGTGGTCCGGATGCTGGGCGATGGCGTGCTCGAGCGACACCCGCCAATCTTCGAGGGATTCCCCCGGTGTGCCATAGATGAGATCGAGGCTCACCTCCAGTCCGGCGTCGCGGGCCCACTGCACCACGAGAGGCACCCGCTCGGGGTCGTGAGTACGCTCGAGAGTCGCGAGCACGTGCGGCACGGCCGACTGCATGCCGAAAGACACGCGCGTGAACCCCGCGTCCGCGAGGGATCGGAGGTAGGCGGCATCCACTGAATCGGGGTTCGCCTCGGTGGTGACCTCCGCGCCGCGCTCCAGTCCCCAGGTCTGCCTGACCGCCGCGAGCATTGCGGTGAGATCGGTGACCGGAAGCATGGTGGGTGTGCCCCCGCCGAAGAACACGGTGGAGACCTTGCGGCTCGGGAGCAGCACCCGATCGAGGATGTCCCGCGCGAGGGCGACCTCGGCGATCGCCTGTCCGGCGTAGTCCGTGCGCTTCGCTCCGCGCAGCTCGTCGGAGGTATAGGTGTTGAAGTCGCAGTACCCGCAGCGCACGCGGCAGAACGGCACGTGGAGGTACACGCCGAAATTGCGTTCAGCGGCACCGACGGTGACGGAGGCGGGCAGCGCGCCGTCGGACGGCGCCGGATCGGCGAGCGGGAGAGCGCTCGGCATCAGGCCTCGGTCGTCGGCGCGAGGGTGCCGGAGAGTGATTCGAAGTAACGCCGGGTGTAGTAGGCCTGCGAGAAGCGCAGCACCGGGTAGACGAGCCACCAGAGAGCGTTGGCCGGCCGCGAGAACGCGCTGATCTCCAGCCAGACCGATCCGTCGTCCGTCTGTTCGACGATGAACGACTCCTCGCCGCTCTCGGGATGCCCCGGCAGGGTGCCGTAGGCGAAACCGCGGCGATTCACCTCGTTGACCACATAGACCACCCGCGCCGGGGCGGTCACCTGGAACGGCCCGAAGGGGATCTCGAGCACGACAGAGTCGCCGGGCACGATGAAGGGGGCACCGTCGGGCCCGAACACCACCTCGTCGCCGGCGACCGCGTCCGCGAGCGGTGCGCCGGCCTCATCGAAGGCGACGGGCACGTAGGTCTGGTCGCTGACGGCCGCCGGAACATCGGCCACGTCGACGCGGAAACCGCTGTTGCGCTGGATTCCCCAGGACATCACCTCGGTCCAGGCGTAGTCCCACCGTGCGTCACCGTGGCCGATTCTGGTGCGCTGACGGAACGGCCGGTAGCCGGAGGGCGACTTGGTGAGCAGGTCGGCCGACTGGGTCGCCCCGATGCTCGCATAGGTGACGGGCCGCTCCCAGAGCGGCAGCTTCGCGGGCATCTACCGAGACCGGATCGTCGGGGCGGCTGAAGCGGGCATGGCGCAATTCTACCGGCGCCACGCCCGTCGACGCCCCTTGGGAGAACAGGCGTCTAGCCGATCGAGCCGCTCCGCACCCGCCCGGCGAGCTGGTCGGCGTCGAGGGCGAACAGGTCCCGCGCGCCGCCAGTGGCTGCGCCGAAGAGTCCTGCCACCTGCGGCAGCAGCTGCTCGGCATAGAAGCGAGCAAGCACGAGCTGGGTGTCGGCGAGGTCCGCGTCGCCGGTGGCCTCGCCGGCGAGAGCCGAGCGCGCCATCAGCCAGCCACCCACGGTGAGTCCCCACATGCGGAGGTAGGGAGACGAGCCGGCGAGCACGGCGTTCGGGTCGGACTGACTGGTGCGCAGCATCCATCCGGTCGCCGCCTCGAGCGAGTCCAGCTGGGTGCGAAGCTGCAACCGGATCGTCTCGAAGGACTCCCCCGCGGCCGCGAGCTCGGTGTCGATCTCGCGCATGGTCGCGATGAATTCGAGGAAGGATGCTCCGCCGCGCACCGCGAGCTTGCGGCCGACGAGGTCCGCGGCCTGGATGCCGTTGGTGCCCTCGTAGATCGGAGTGATGCGCACGTCGCGGAAGTGCTGGGCCGCGCCGGTCTCCTCGATATAGCCCATGCCCCCGTAGACCTGCAGGGCGAGGGAGGTCAGCTCGACGCCGAGGTCGGTGCCGAAGGACTTGCTGATCGGGGTGAGCAGGCCCACGATCTCGGATGCCCGCATCCGGGCCGCCTCGTCGGTACCGTGGGTGCTGAGGTCGATCTGCACCGCATTGAAGAGCACGAGACGACGGAGCGCCGAGAGGTACGCCTTCTGCGTCATCAGCATGCGACGCACGTCAGGGAAGTCGATGATCGGCGAATCGACGGTGGCACCGATCGCCTTGCCCTGGGTGCGGTCCTGCGCGTAGGCGAGCGAGCCCTGGTAAGCGCGCTCGCCGATGGACAGGCCCTGGGTGCCCACCGAGAGCCGAGCGCTGTTCATCATGACGAACATGATGCGCATGCCGAGGTTCTCCTCGCCGATCAGGTACCCCGTCGCGTCCTCGTAGGAGAGCACGCAGGTCGGGGCACCGTGGATGCCCAGCTTGTGCTCGATCGAGAGGCAGCTGACACCGTTGTGCTCGCCGAGCGAACCGTCGTCGTGCACGTGGAACTTCGGCACGATGAAGCAGGAGATCCCGCGGGTGCCGGCCGGGGCTCCCGGTGTGCGGGCGAGCACGAGGTGCACGATCTGCTCGGAGAGATCGTGCTCGCCGTAGGTGATGTAGATCTTCTGGCCGGTGATGGCATAGGTGCCGTCGCCGTTGGGAACGGCGCGAGTGGTGAGCGCCCCGACATCCGACCCCGCCTGAGGCTCGGTGAGGTTCATCGTGCCGGTCCACTCGCCACTGATCATCTTGGGCAGGTAGGTGTTCTTCTGCGCGTCGTCCCCGTAGTGCAGGAGGGCATCGATGGCGCCCTGCGTGAGCAGTGGACAGAGCGCGAAGGCCATGTTCGAAGAGCCGAGCATCTCCTGGATGGCGAGGCCGACGGACCACGGGAAGCCGCCGCCGTCGAACTCCTCGGGGAACGGCACGCTGCCCCACCCCGCATCGACGTACTGGCGATAGGCGGACTTGAAGGCGGCCGGCGTGCGGACGGAGCCGTCGGGATCGCGCTGCGCGCCCTCGACGTCCCCGGACTGGTTGGTGGGCGCGACGACCTTCACCATGAAGTCGCCGCAGTCTTCCAACAGGCCGACGACGGAGTCGAGATCGGCGTGCTCATAGCCGGGGAGCGCGGCAACCTGGGGATACCCCACCACGTGCTCGAGGACGAAGGCAAGATCGGACACGGGGGGACGGTAATCGCTCATGTTCGCAGCGTACTGCGCCGGTCGTCGTTCGGTCACGAACGCTGTGCCGACTCACAAAGGACTGTGGGCGGACACACTATTTGTTGTCAGTGCGGTCCATCCCCTGCCGCGAACCCCACTGGCATGGACTGCGGGCGCGCGAGGGTGCCCGCCGCACCGACAGTGTTGAGCAGAGAACCGACAGGTGGTGCTCTCCTCGGCGCGGAATACAGCTCGAACTGCCAGGTATGCAGCCACCGCAGGGCCGAATCGGCGAGCAGCCGAGTTACTTCTCTTTCTTGGTCTCCGTGTCACCGCTGAGCGCCGCGATGAACGCCTCCTGCGGAACCTCGACGCGACCCACCATCTTCATGCGCTTCTTGCCCTCTTTCTGCTTCTCGAGGAGCTTGCGCTTGCGGGTGATGTCACCGCCGTAGCACTTGGCGAGCACGTCCTTACGCATCGCGCTGATCGACTCACGGGCGATGATCCGGGCACCGATGGCAGCCTGGATCGGCACCTCGAACTGCTGGCGCGGGATCAGCTTCTTGAGCCGCTCCGTCATCAGCACGCCGTAGGCGTAGGCCTTGTCGCGGTGAACGATGGCGCTGAAGGCATCCACCGCCTCGCCCTGCAGCAGGATGTCGACCTTCACGAGGTCCGCATCCTGATCGCCGGTCGGTTCGTAATCCAACGAGGCGTAACCGGCGGTGCGGCTCTTCAGCTGGTCGAAGAAGTCGAACACGATCTCGCCGAGCGGCATCGTATAGTGCAACTCGACCCGGTCTTCCCCCACGTATTCCATACCCTGCATGGTGCCGCGGCGGCCCTGGCAGAGTTCCATCACGGTGCCGACGAAGTCCTTCGGAGTGAGGATGGATGCCTTCACCACGGGTTCGCTCACCGAGGCAATCTTGCCGCCAGGGAATTCGCTGGGGTTGGTGACCGTCACGGTCTTCTTGTCGTCGGTCGTGACCTCGTAGATCACGCTCGGCGCCGTCGCGATGAGGTCGAGACCGAACTCACGTTCCAGCCGTTCCGTGACGATCTCCAGGTGCAGCAGTCCGAGGAATCCGCAGCGGAAGCCGAAGCCGAGCGCCACGGAGGTCTCGGGCTCGTAGACCAGTGCGGCATCCGAGAGCTTGAGCTTGTCCAGGGCCTCGCGCAGCACCGGATAATCAGAGCCGTCGATCGGGTAGATGCCGGAGAAGACCATCGGCATCGGCTCGGAGTAGCCCTTGAGGGCGACGGTCGCGGGCTTCATGAAACTCGTCACGGTGTCACCCACCTTGCTGAGCCGCACGTCTTTGACGCCGGTGATGAGGTAGCCGACCTCGCCGACGCCGAGCCCCTTCGTCGGGGTCGGCTCGGGGGCGCTCACTCCGATCTCGAGCACCTCGTGGGCGCTCTTGGTGCTCATCATCATGATCTTCTCGCGCGGCTTGAGCGCCCCGTCGATCATGCGCACATAGGTGATCACGCCGCGATAGGCGTCGTAGACGGAGTCGAAGATCATGGCGCGGGCGGGCGCCGTCGCGTCGCCGACAGGCGGCGGGATGAGGCGGGTGGCGCGGTCGAGCAGTTCCGGCACGCCGACGCCGGTCTTGCCGGAGACGAGCAGGATGTCTTCCGGCTTGCATCCGAGCAGCCCGACGATCTCCTTGATGTACTTCTCGGGGTCCGCGGCGGGCAAGTCGATCTTGTTCAGCACCGGGATGATCGTGAGGTCGTTGTCGAGCGCGAGGTAGAGGTTGGCGAGCGTCTGCGCTTCGATGCCCTGCGCGGCGTCCACGAGCAGGATCGCCCCCTCGCAGGCCGCGAGCGAGCGCGAGACCTCGTAAGTGAAGTCCACGTGGCCGGGGGTGTCGATCATGTTGAGCGCGTAGGTCTGGCCGTCGAGCTCCCACGGCATCCGCACGGCCTGGCTCTTGATCGTGATGCCGCGCTCGCGCTCGATGTCCATGCGGTCGAGGTATTGGGCGCGCATGTCGCGGTCGCTCACCACGCCGGTGATCTGCAGCATCCGGTCGGCGAGCGTGGATTTGCCGTGGTCGATGTGCGCGATGATGCAGAAGTTGCGGATGAAGGCGGGGTCGGTCGAAGCCGGCTCGAGGGCCTTCAATGCTCTGGGGCTCACGCAAATCCTTCGTATCGGTGCCGTGGGGTCGCACAATTCTCCCACGACGGGCGGCGGCCGGGATGCGGACGCCGCTCGACGGGCGACCGCTATTGCGCGAAGAATGCCGCGAGGACTCCGAACGGGGCGAGAAATGCGAGCCCGAACGCCAGGGCGAGCACCGGGAGCGCGAGGGAGACCGCTCCGACGATGATTCCCCAGGTGCTGTAGTTGCGACCGGCAGGTTCACGGTTGAGCCCGATCGAACCGACGACGATCGCGGCGACCGGCACGATCAGCGTGTACCCGAAGACGATCGAGGCGATCGCGAGCACGAGGCTCGTGATCCCGAGGCTTCGGGATGTGTCGCCGGCGACGACGGGCACGGCGCGTTCCTGCGGGGGCACGGGGGTGGTATCGATGGCCGGGCTGTTCTCGGTAGTCGGGATGGTCATGTTCTCTCCAGGGGTGATCGGTGTCACTCCAGGCTAGAAAACACCGCACACGGCGGCCATGGGGCTAACCCCCGGGTCGTCCGCGGCCAATCCCTACGGTGCCGGAAGCCGCCCGAGCCCCTCCAGCAGCACGGCCTGGTCGGCAGCGAGCGACACTCGGATCCAACCCTCCCCGGACCGTCCGAATGCACTGCCCGGCGCGATCGCGACCCGGTCGTGAAGCAGAAAATGTTCGGCCCAGGCAGCGACGTCTCCGCCGCTCGCGTGGGAGACATCCACCCAGAGATAGAAGGCGCCGCCGGGCCGCTGGTAACGGATGCCACGGGAGTCGAGCAGCGCGCACGCCGCCTCGAGGTTGGCGCGATAGTGCTCCCGCGAGTCGGCCACGTGCTGGTGATCGCCGGTGATCGCTGCGACGGCGGCGTATTGGTCCGGCATCCCGACGCAGCTGATCGATGCCTCTTGGACGGTTCGCATGACGGCGGCGAGGCCGGGTGGGGTCACAAGATAGCCGATGCGGGCTCCGGTCATCGCGTAGGTCTTGGAGAGGGAGAAGACGCTGAACACCCGGTCATCGGTGTCGAGGCTCGCGATGCTCACATGCGGGGCGCTGTAGGTGAAGTATTCGTAGACCTCGTCGCTGAGAACCCAGAGGTCGTGGCGGCGGGCGAAATCGAGAAGCGTGCGCAACTGCTTCTCGTCGAACACGACACCGAGCGGATTCGACGGAGAGTTGACGATGATGACGCGGGTGCGGTCCGTGACGAGTCGCTCGAGTTCGTCGAGATCCGGAGCGAAACCGTGCTCCGGGCGCAGGGAGTACGGCACCGGCACGGCCTCGAGCAGCCGGGCATTCATCGTGAAGGTGGTGTACCCGGGATCGGGAACGAGCACCTCATCGCCGGTGGAGAGAAGCAGACGCATCGCCTGGAACAGCCCCTGTGTGGCGCCGAGGGTCACCCAGACGCGCTCGACATCCACCTCGATGCCGTTCTCCCGGCTCAGCTTCTGCTCGATGGCCGCTCTCAGCGGCGGGATCCCCCCGTTTGCCGAATAGCTCGTGAGGTCGTCGCGCCACGCTTGCGCCCCGGCCGCGAGGATGTGCGCGGCGACCGGACGGTCGGGCTCCCCCACCGCGAGGGAGATCACGTCATCCAACTCGAGGGCGATCTCGAAGATGCGCCGGATGCCGGACTGCGGAACAGCGGCGATGTGCGGGGAGAGTGACGGCATACTGTCAGGCTATTACCCCAGCTGGAGCCATTAGCATCGTGAAATGCCCACCCCCGTCGTGCTCGTCCACGGCCTCCGCGGCTCGAGCGCCGAGTGGTCGGTGCTGCGCGACATCCTCGAGGCTCACGGACACGAGGTAGTGGCGGTGGATCTTCCCGGCCACGGCACCCGCATCGGCGAACCATTCTCCATCGGCGAGTCCCTGGTGACAGTCGCGGATGCCGCGCGCTCCCTCGGCACCGTACCGGTGTTCGTCGTCGGCCGGGGTCTCGGCGGTCATCTCGCAGTGGAGTGCGGCTCCCTGATCGACACCGTCGGCGGTGTCGTCGCCATCGGCTGCGGCACCCAGGCGCTCAGCTGGGTTCTCGACAGCTACCGCATCGCCTCGACCACGACCCACCACATGCTTCCCGACAGCGGCGCGGCGATGAGCAGCGCGGCATCCTCCACCTTCGTTCGTGCCGGATCCTCGGGCGGTGTCGCCCCCTCCGAGCACTTCGCCGATACCCTCCGCCAGCTCGACGCGCTCGACACCGGTGCCGCACTCTCGCGGCTTCAGGTGCCGGTGTGGTTGCTCAACGGTCAGTTCGACCGGTTCCGGATGCAGGAGCGCGCCTTCCTGTCCGCCGCGGCCGATCGCCGGCTCGTACGCCAGCGCGGGGTGCGCCTCGCCGCCCGTTTTCGCCGCCCGATGGACACCGCCCGCCTGCTGCTGGGAATCCTCGATGGGCGCCACCCGACACGCTCCCGCGCCGCGTTGCCGGATCGCTGACGCACTGGTATCGTTGATGGTTGGCTTGCGCGAGACATTTGGTACCCGAATGGTTTCGCGAATCGCAGCCCGGATCCCTCAGCACTGGAACCGGTTCGCGGCTGCCCTCAACCGTTCGAACCACAGAGAAAGTTAGACATTGGCAAACATCAAGTCGCAGATCAAGCGCATCGGAACCAACAAGAAGTCCCAGGACCGCAACAAGGCCGTGAAGAGCGAGGTCAAGACCGCCGTGCGTACCGCGCGTGAGGCCATCGTCGCCGGCGACGCCGCCAAGGCCGCCACGGCACTCGCGCTCGCGTCGAAGAAGCTCGACAAGGCCGCAAGCAAGGGCGTCATCCACAAGAACCAGGCTGCGAACCGCAAGTCGGCCATCGCCAAGCAGGTCGCCGCACTCTAAGCGTCTTCGTCCGGACCTTTTCGTCCGGGCCTTTTCGTCCGCGCGTTTTCGTCAGGAGCCCGTCACCGTTCGCGGTGGCGGGCTTTTGCGTGCCCGTTAGGAGGTGCCGCGGGTGCTGATCACGCCGACCAGACGCTCGAGCACGAAGACCGGATCGCGACCGGCACCCTTGATCGCGGCATCCGTCTCTGCGAGCAGTTCGATGCACCGGCCGAGGCCGCGGTCGTCCCACCCCTGCAGGTCGCGACGGGCGCGATCGACCTGCCAGGGCGCGAGTCCGAACTGCTGGGCGAGCTGGCCAGATGCTCCGCGCGCGCCGGAGATCTTCGCCATGGTGCGCAACTTGCTTGCGAAGGCGGCGAGGATCGGCACCGGGTCGGCTCCGGAGGCCAGCGCGTGGCGCAGCAGGATGAGGGCGTCGCCGCGGCGGCCCGCGATCGCGACATCCGCGACCCGGAAGGCATTGGTCTCGACCCTGCCCGAGTAGTACTTCTCGACGGTGACCTCGGTGATCTCCTCGCTCGCGTCGGCCATCAGTTGCTGGCACGCGGCCGCGAGCTCGGCGAGGTCATCGGAGAAGGCACCGGTGAGCGCGCGGAGGGCACCGCTCGTGATGCGGCGGTTCTCGATCGCAAACTCCGCCGCGGCGAAATCGAGCTTCTCGGAGTCTTTCTTGAGCTCGGTGCAGACGATCTCGATGCCGTTGCCGAGCCCGCCGCGGATGGCGTCGAGCAACTTCTTGCCCCGCACTCCGCCGGCGTGCCGCAGCACGACATAGGTGTCGTCGGCCGGTGATTCCAGATACTGGATGGTCTCGGCGATGAAGGCATCCGTGCACTTCTCGACGCCGGTGATCCGGATCATGCGCGGCTCGCCGAACAGCGAAGGACTGGCCATGGTGATGAGCTCACCCGGCCCGTACGCATCGGCTTCGAGGTCGCTGATCTCGAGGCTCGGGTCTTCTGCCCTGAGGATCTCGCGCAACAGGCGGATGGCGCGTTCGGCCAGAAAATCCTCTGTGCCCGAGACGAGCACAACATTCGCCGGTCGCACGCGGTCCCAACCCAGCTGGGGAATCGACACCGCCGTCTTCCCTGCTGGGGATGCGGATCTCGGTGCTGCCCTGCCTGCCACTGCGCTCCCCGAATCTCTTCGCCCTGAAGGGCTGTCGGCCCCAGTTTATTGCGACCCCACTGACGATCGGACCGACGGGCAGCAGGCGGAGGCCTGAGCGGTAATCTAGTGAGAGTTCGCCTTCCCCTCCGGCATCGAATGCTCAGTCCACACGATCACACCCCCTCCCGGAGCCGGCGCCAGCAGCGCCATCCCCTCGAGGTCCGTGCGGGTCGGAAGGGTGCGGCTGTCGGCGAGGAAGCCGAGCAATCGGTCGGTCGGGTGCCCGTAGCCGTTGGCGAGGCCGACTCCGATCACTCCGACCGTCGCGTGCAGCGCCGCGTAGAGCTTCGGGTTCTGATCGCCAGAACCGTGGTGCGCCACCTTCACGACATCCACTGGACCGATGCGATTGGCCGCCATCATCAGGGCCTGTGGTCGCTCGCCGAGGTCGCCGAGAAAGAGGGACGAGAGGCATCCCGACGTGCACTCCCCGACTCCGGTGAACCGCAGTGTCACGCTCGCGTCGTTGCCGGGTGCGACCGAGCCGAGCCGCGCCCGTGGCCACAAGACCTCCCACCCGAGCTCGCCCAGCCGGCCCGTGAGCCCCTGGCTCACCTGGCTGACGGCGGCACCGCGCTGCGCGAGTTGCGCGCCGATGCCCGATGCCGGCGATCCGTCGCTCGGGCCGGTCATCGCCCGGGTGACGCGACCGAATACGGCGGAGGTTCCGCCCACATGATCCAGGTCCCAATGGCTGAGCAGCAGAAGGTCGATGTGGGAGATGCCGAGATCATCGAGGCACCGCCGCAACAGCTTCGGATCGCGACCCGTGTCGACGAGAGCGATGTGCCCCTGGCTGCGAACGAGCACAGCATCGCCCTGGCCGACATCGCAGGCCGCGATCTGCCAGTTGTCGGGTTTCGAGAGACGCCCCCTGAGGGAGTCCCCCGCGGCGACGCCTCCCACCACCACGACGACGAGGGCGAGCGCGATCGAGGCGAACCTGTGCCACCGAGGACCCGGCGGCGCGAGCATGACCACGAGGAGCAAGGCTGTGATGAGTGCGATGGAGGCGACCCCGGGAGCACCCTGCACCCAGGGAAGCGACCCTCCCGGCAGGCCACTGAAGAACGTGGCGACGGAGGCGATCCAGGCCGCTGGCAGCCAGGCGATCGCCGCGACGAGGTTGCCGACGGCGGGCAGCACCGGAAGCAGCACACAAGCGATCAGACCGAGCACGGTGGCAACCGGAGCGGCGGGTTCCGCGAGCACGTTGGCGAAGACTCCGTAGGTGGGAATGCTCGGGTTGAGCAGGATGAGCACCGGTTGACAGGCCAATTGTGCGGCGAGCGGGATGGAGAGCACCGCCGCGAGCCAGAGCGGGACCCAACGGGACATCAGTCTCGTGAGCGGTGCGGAGAGGGTCAGCAGCCCCCCGGTGGCGAGCACAGAGAGGATGAAGCCGTAGCTGTGGGAGAGCCAGGGATCCGTCGCCAGCAGGACGAGACTGGCCAGCGCCAGGATGGGGATGCCGCGAACCGGACGCCCCCGGGCGAGTGCCGCGAGCACCAGAGCCGCCATCACCGCGGCCCGCAGCACGCTCGGCTCGGGGGTGACCAGCACCACGAAGCCCAGGAGGATGGCCACCGACAGGCCGATCCGCCAGGCCCGCGGGAGACCGATCGCCGCACCGCCGAGCATGACCAGAGCGATCACGACGGCACAATTGGCACCGGAGACGGCAGTCAAATGGCTGAGAGAGGTCGCCTTCATCGCGCCGTCGAGCGTTGTGCCGACGGCGCTGGTGTCCCCGATGGCAAGGCCCGGGAGCAGGTCTCCGCCGTTGCCCGGGAGCGTTGCCGCCGCCTGCCTGAACCCGGTGCGAAGACCATTCGCCCAGTCGAGGTACCAGGGCGGGGCGGACTCCAGGCGCAGCCCCCGATCGGCGAAGAAGCGGAACGCGACCTGGTCCGTCGGCTCGGCTGTCGATAGGGTACCCGCGAGACTCACGGTCGCTCCGATGCCGATCGGATCGGGCGGCGGAATCGCGAAGACGGTGGCCGGGCTATCGACCGACAACATGCGGCCGGCGATTGTCACCGAATTCACCGTGGCGGAGAACATCGCCCTACCCGCGACACCCTGGCCATCCGGCGGCACCGTTTCGGTGACCACCGCCCTCGCGGTGACGAAGCGACCGGCCTGGGCCGCCTCGATCAGCGCCTCCGGCGATCGATCCGGGGCCCTGGTCGCCGCGACGCTGGTGAGCAGAGCGCTGGCCGCAAGCGCGAGGACCAGGCCGACGAGCACGGCGCGAAAGCGCCCGCGCGCGGCAAGAGACGCCAGCAGGGTCAGGGAGGTGGCGACCCAGAAGAGGATCGCCGCGCCAGGGAGCAACTGCGGTGTCGCGACAAGCACCCCGACCGCTACCCAGGCGACCACCGTCGGCACCGCGAGTCGCAGGTCGACGTTCACAGCATCACGACCTTCACCGCGTCACGACGTTCACAGCATCACGACCTTCACCGTGTCACGACCTTCACCGCAGTCACAGCGTCACGAGGTCCTTCAGCGAGTCGAAGGTCTTCTGGCCGACACCGGTCACGCTCATCAGGTCTTCGAGAGCGGTGAACCTGCCGTTCTTAGCGCGCCAATCGAGGATGCGTTTCGCCATGGCGGGTCCCACCCGGGGAAGGGTCTCGAGCGCCGCCTCATCCGCGGTGTTGATATTGACCTTGCCGCCAGCGGAAGGCGCTCCCGGAGTGATGACGGGGGTTTCGCCGACGGCAGGCACGAGGATCTGCTCGCCATCGACGATCGGTCGCGCCAGGTTGAGCCCGGCCTGTTCGGCAGCCGGGGTGAACCCGCCGGCGGCCGCGATCGCATCGACGGCACGGTCCCCGTCGCGCAGAAGGTAGAGCCCCGGTTTCGCGACCGCCCCGAGGATGTGCACGTAGATGGTCACACCACCCGCGGCGGACCGTGGCGGGCCGCTGCCGCCGGGCGTCGATGGAGCGCTGGGCGGGAGCGACTGCGTAGCCCCGCCAGGGCCCACCGCGCTCACAAGCACCGCGATGCCCAGGCCCACGAGAACCAGCACGATGGCCGCCCCCACCCCCACCCGCGCACGAACGGGTCGGCGCACGGCGAGGGCAGCAGGCGGATCCATGACCGAAGGCTAGGAAATACCCGCCCGCGAACTCACCGTGGCGGTCGGGGATGGGGACAATCGGGCCGCCGTTCCTCCGGCAGAGGACTGGAGCCGTAGCGTCAGGGTCTGGTGGCGATGTTCACGATGCGCGGAGCGCGGACGATCACGTTGACGACAGTGCGATCACCGACGGCGCGCACGACGCCGGCGGAGGCGAGTGCGAGCTTCTCGAGCTCGGCGGGATCGATCTTGGGGCTGACATCCGCCTTGTCACGCACCTTGCCGTCGACCTGGAACACCGCCGTCACGGAGGTCTCCACGAGCAGGGTCTTGTCGGCCTTGCGCCAGCCGAAGAGCGCGACGGGCGGCGGGTAACCGAGCTGCTCCCACATCTCCTCCGCGGTGTACGGCGCGAAGAGCGAGAGCCCGAGGGCGACGGTCTCCGTGGCCTCGCGCACCGCGGCATCCGCTCCCCCGGCTCCGCTGTCGATGACCTTGCGGGTCGCATTGACGAGTTCCATGAGACGGGCGACGACGACATTGAACTTGAATGACTCGATGAGGCCGGGCGCTTCGGCGAGGAAGTGGTGGGTGACCCGGCGCAGGGCCTGGTCGCCGGTGCGCCACTCGATCTCGGGAGCGCTCGTGACATCCTGCGCGAGGCGCCAGGCGCGGGCGAGGAATTTCGCCGAACCGGCCGGCGACACGTCTTCCCAGTTGATGTCGTCTTCCGGAGGACCGGCGAACACCATGGTCAGCCGGATCGCGTCGACACCGTGGGCCGCGATCTCGTCGCCGAGGTTCACTCCCCCGCGGCTCTTCGACATCTTCGAGCCTCCGGAGAGCACCATCCCCTGGTTGAGGAGGGCGCTGAACGGCTCGGTGAAGCTCACGTAACCGAGGTCGAAGAGCACCTTCGTGATGAAACGCGCGTAGAGCAAATGCAGGATCGCGTGCTCGACGCCCCCGATGTACTGGTCGACCGGAGCCCACTTGTCGGCCTCCTTCGGATCGAAGGCACGGATGTCGTCCTGCGGGCTGAGGAAGCGCAAGAAGTACCATGAGCTGTCGACGAAGGTGTCCATTGTGTCGGGATCGCGACGCACGGCCCTTCCGTCGGGCAGGGTGGCGTTCACCCAGTCCTCGGCCGCACCGAGAGGAGAGACCCCCTTCGGCTGCAGGTCGAGACCCTCGGTCGATGGCAGACGCACGGGCAGCTGGTCCTCTGGCACCGGCACGAGCTCGCCGTCCTCCGTGTGGAAGATCGGGATGGGGGTGCCCCAGAACCGCTGGCGGGAGATGAGCCAGTCGCGCAGGCGGTAGTTCTTCGATGAGCGACCGTTTCCCGCGGCATCCAGCTGCTCGGTGATGCGCTTGATCGCGTTGGACTTGCTCAGCCCGTTGAGGGAGCCGGAGTTGAGCATGCGCCCCTCGCCGGTGAGCGCGATGCCGGTGTGGGCGGGATCGAGCGGCGGCAGGTCGTCGGGCAGCTCGGCCTCACCGGTCTCCGGGTTGATCGGCAACACCGGGATCGCGCCGGTGACGGGCTGGTTGGTGTCGACCACCACCCGCACGGGCAGGTCGAACTTGCGGGCGAAGTCCAGGTCGCGCTGGTCGTGGGCCGGAACGGCCATGACCGCACCGTGCCCGTAGTCGGCGAGCACGTAGTCAGCGGCCCAGATCGGGATGCGTTCGCCATTGATCGGATTCACCGCGAAGCGATCGAGGAAGACGCCGGTCTTCTCCCGGCTGGCATCCTGCCGCTCGATCTCTGTGGTCTTCTGCACCTGGACGAGGTAGTCGGTGAAGCTTTCGCGCACGGCATCCGTCGACCCGGATACGAGCTCCGCCGCCAGGTCGGAGTCCGGCGCGACGACCATGAAGGTGACGCCGTACAGAGTGTCGGGACGGGTAGTGAAGACGGTGATCTTCTCCTCACGGCCCTCGATCACGAAGTCGACGTCCGCGCCCTTGGACCGGCCGATCCAGTTGCGTTGCATCGCGAGCACCTTTGGCGGCCACGATCCCTCGAGCTGGTTGAGGTCGTCGAGCAGTCGGTCGGCATAGTCGGTGATCTTGAAGTACCACTGCGTGAGCTTCTTCTTCACGACGACGGCGCCGGAGCGGTCTGAGGTGCCGTCGGGCAGCACCTGCTCGTTCGCGAGCACGGTCTGGTCCACCGGGTCCCAGTTGACCCAGGAATCCTTGCGGTAGGCCAGGCCCTTCTCATACATCTTGAGGAACAGCCACTGGTTCCACTTGTAGTACTCGGGATCGCTGGTCGCGATCTCCCGGTCCCAGTCCACCGAGGTGGCGTACTGCTTCATCGACTCCGACTGCTGGGCGATGTTGGCGTAGGTCCACTCGCGCGGGTCGACCCCCCGCTTGATCGCGGCGTTCTCCGCGGGAAGGCCGAAGGAATCCCAGCCGATGGGATGCAGCACGTTGAAGCCCTGCTGGCGCCAATAGCGCGCGAGCACGTCCGCGAGAGCGAAGGCCTCGGCATGTCCCATGTGCAGGTCCCCCGACGGATACGAGAACATGTCGAGGATGTATTTGCGCGGACGCTTGTCGTCGGGATCGTCGGTACGGAACGACTTCAGTTCGTCCCAGCGCGGCATCCACTTCGCTTGGAGCGCAGCGGCGTCGTAGCGGGGACCGTGATCTGCGGAGCGGTCTTCTGCAGTCGGGTCTGCTGCAGTGCGGTCTTCTGCCACGAAAGTCTCAATTCATTGAATTCACCAGAGGCGGCCGGATTTAGCCACGGCCGTGTCCAAGGGTACCGAACCCAGCCGTACGCGACCGCATCCCCCCGACGGAGGCTTCCCGGCATGCATGACCGCGGCGATCCGGGCGACGGTGGAGGGGCCCGCCGCGCCGGCGCGGCGCCGATCCACTGCGGGTCACGCCGAAGGCACGCCCAGTGCCGCGAGCAGAGCCGCCGCCTTGAGCTTCACCTCGGCGAGTTCTTCCGCGGGCACCGACAGCGCCGTAATACCACCGCCGGATCCGACGGTCGCGCCCTCGGTATCCAGCAGGATGCTGCGGATCACCATCGCCAGTTCGACCCGGCCATCGAGCCCGAAGTAGCCGAAGGCGCCAGCATAGGCCCCGCGCGCGCGGTGTTCGAGGCGGTCGAGGATCGTGACCGCGCTGTGTTTCGGGGCACCGGTCATGGAGCCCGCGGGGAAGCACGCCACCACGGCGTCGATCGCATTCAACCCCGGTGCGAGACGGCCGCGCACCGTACTCACCAACTGGTGGACGTGAGCGTAGGTCTCCACCGCCAGCAGCCGCGGAACACTCACCGAACCGATCTCACTCACCCGGGCGATGTCGTTGCGCATCAGGTCGACGATCATCAGGTTCTCTGCCCGTTCCTTGTCGCTCGCCAGCAGTTCCGCCACGAGTGCCGCGTCGGACGCCGCCGTCTCGCCGCGACGACGAGTGCCCTTGATCGGATGGGACTCGATGGTGCCGTCCGGTGCCACGGAGAGGAACAGCTCTGGCGAGGAGCTCAGCAGCGAGACATCCCCCGCGCGGAAGAAGGCGCCGTGATGGCTGGGATTTGCGGCCCTCAGGGCGAGGTAGGTCTCGAACGGATCGGGCGTGACCGCCACCCTCGCCTCGGTCGTGAGGCACAACTGGTAGGCATCGCCGGCGTCGATGGCGGCCTGGCAGGCCTCGATCATCCCCAGGTAGTCCTCGTCGGTATCCGCCCACACGACCTCTGCCCCTGGCGGCTCACCGATGCCCCCAGCGCCGGCCGGAGCCTCGCTCAGGCCGCCAACGGCAGCGAGCAAATTCTCGACGGCGACCCGCTCGAGCCCCAGCACCGTAACGGTGCCCGACGAATGGTCGAAGGCGATCGCGGAGTCCACGAAGACCAGCGAGGCATCCGCGTATCGCGACTGGTGAGCGGATGCCGCGCCCATAGTCTGCGCGGCCAGGCCGTAACCGAGCCATCCCACCCAGCCGAGCCGGAAACCGGTCGAGGGAGGCAGTTCATGCAGAGCGAGATCTTCCCGCAGCACATCGAAAACCTCGCCCTCGATCGTCTCGCCCGCGATTGTCACCGTGCCATCGGCGACAGAGGCCGTGAGCGAGCGCGAGCCGAACCCCACATAGCTCATGCCTTCCGTGGCATGTATCCCGGAGTCCAACCAGACCACCGACGCACGATCGGCGAAGAGTGCGCGGGCGAGTTCGGCAGGGTCGCTCCAACCGGGCAGCGGTGACTCGTAGACCCGGTGGCGCATAACCTAACTCTATGAGCGAGTCGACCGTCTACCGCTGGCACGAGGGTGCACTGCACCTCCTCGATTACTGCGATATGACCGACACGAGTATCTCCGCCGCGGATTCCTGGTTGGTCACCGACGGCTCTTCACTCGCCCTCGACTTGCACCGGCACCGATTCTTCGAGGCGGCAGCGGGACTACTCGACGATCTCGATGCCTTCTGGCACGCCTCCATCACCGCGATTCCGCGCTCCGGCGACTGGTTCCCTCGGTTCGAGGTGCAGGTACGCGGCGGCGCTCCACTCGCGGTTTTCCGGCTGCGCAGCGCCCCACAGCTCCTCCGGTCGGTGAGGCTCGCGAGTCATCCGGGGGCGGATCCGAGAACCGTGCCGGGCACGAAAGGTCCCGACACCGCGGTTTTGCTGCGCATTCGCACGGAAGCCCAGGCGATCGGTGCGGACGAGGCCGTGATCCTGTCTGCCGATGGATTCGTTGTCGAGGGTGCCTACAGCGCGATTCTCTGGTGGCGTGGGGACGTGCTGTGCGCCCCCTCGCCGGAGCTCGACCGCGTGGACAGCGTCACGGCCCGGTCGATCATCACCCTCGCCACCGCGCTGGGCATCGAGGTCTACTACGAGTCGATAGAGCCGTATGAACTGGACGGATGCGAGATCTGGGCGGTGAGCGCCCTGCACGGTATCCGCATCGTCACTTCGTGGATCGACGGACCTGCGCCGGCCGAGCTGCCCGGCCGCCTCGCAATCTGGCGCGCCCGACTCGAGCGCCTTCGACGCCCCCTCCCCTAGCGCCGCACGGAATCGCATTTCGGCTGGCTAAGCTCTCGACCGTGAACGACATCCTCAGCTGGATTCTCGACACGGTTCGCAACGTCGACCCCGTGCTTCGAATCCTGATCGCGGGTGTCGGGATGCTGCTGGAGACCTCGATCCTGGTGGGGCTGATCGTGCCAGGGGACACTATCGTGCTCGTATCGGCCACTGGCATCGCCGATTGGCCGCAGTACGTGGCGCTTCTCGCCGCCGTGATCGTGGGTTCGCTCACCGGGGAGAGTGTCGGCTTCGCGCTCGGTCGCTTCTTCGGGCCACGCATCCAGGCCTCCCGGATCGGTCGGCGGCTCGGTGAGCGCAATTGGCTCAGAGCGGAGACCTACCTCGACCGGCGCGGGGGCATCGCGGTATTCATCTCCCGATTCCTGCCCGTGCTGCACGCGCTCATCCCCCTCACCGTCGGGATGAGCACGATGAGCTATCGCAAGTTCCTGGCTTGGACGGCGCCGGCCTGCATCCTCTGGGCCGGCGCATATGTCTCGGTGGGATGGCTCGCCGCGGGGTCCTATCGCCAGCTGGCCACCCAGTTGCACTTCGCGGGCTACCTCTTCGCCGGCATCATCGCGGTGTTCCTCGTGATCGTGCTGATCGTGAAGAAGGTCGTCACTCGGGCCGAGGCCAGGCACATGCTGCGCGAGGAACCCCAGAACGACGAAGTGCCCGAGCCGTAGCCCGGGCACTTCGAGTGATCACGCGGTCGCTGCTACTTGAGCAGTCCGGCGTCGGTTAGCCACGCCTTCGCGATGACCGGTGCAGACTTCTGGTCGGTGACGCTTTCGGAGTTGAGGCTCACGAGGTCGGACTGCGAGAGCTTGGCACTCACCTTGTTCAGGATGTCCGCCGCCTTCGTGTTGACCTTCTTGGAGACGATCGGGGCGATGTTGTCCGGGAAGAACAGGTTGTCAGGATCCTTGAGCACGACCAGATTGTCGGTCTTGATCAGCGGGCTCGCGGTGTAGATATTGGCGAGCTGGATCTTGTTGTCCTGAAGCGCCTTCACCGTGAGCGGTCCGCCGCCGTCTTCGATCGCGGTGAGCCCGGCGGTGGTGACGCCGTACTTGGCCTTCAGTGCATCGGGACCGTAGGGACGGGTCGCGAGCTCGGAGTTGCCTCCGACCAGGATGGGCTCGGTCACGTTCTTCAACGAGGCGATATCGGTGAGGTTGTACTTCTGGGCGAACGCCGAGGTGACGGTCCACGAGTTCTGATCGGCCGCCTCGGCCTTGTCGAGCACGCGGAGGCCGGTCGGAAGCACCGACGCGAGGTCCTTCGCCACGTCATCCGCAGAACCTCCGGCTGCGGTCTTGTTCAGTGCCTGGTCGAGACTGCCGATGTATTCGGGAAAGACATCGATCTTCCCGGATTCGAGTTCGGGCAGGTAGACCTCGCGCTGGCCGATCTTGAACTGGCGATCGACAGTGAATCCGCCGTTTTCGAGCGCCTGGGCGTAGATCTCGGCGACGATCTCGTTGGAGTAGTAGTCCTGCGATCCGACCACGAGGGTCGTCTTCGATCCCGAACCCGAGCCCCCGGAGATGGGGTTACTCGACGCACACCCTGAAAGGGCTATTGCTGCCCCAACCACGACTGCGCCAAGTGCGACGAGCCGGCCTCTTCTTGCTGTGAACATGTGATTGTTTCCTTAATGTGAGGGGGATTAACCCAGTGCCGCGCGAGATCGGGTCGACTTCACGCGGACGTCTTGAGGTCGTCCGGCCGTGACCCCTGCAGGGATGACGAGCCTCTGGACGATGCTGAACAGCACTTCGGAGAGGATGGCGAGCAGGATCACGAGAATCGATCCCGCCAGCATCTGGGGATAGTCGTTGGTCTTGAGCCCCAGGAAGATGTAATGACCAAGACCGCCGCCGCCCACGTAATCCGCGAGCGTTGCGGTGGCGATCACCTGGAGTGACGCGGTCCGCAATCCGCCGATCAACAGTGGCAGCCCGAGCGGCATCTCCACGCGCCCCACGATCTGCAACTCGGTCATACCTACAGCTCTCGCGGCATCGATGGCTCGTCGGTCCACGGCCTCGAATCCCGAATAGGCACCGGCGAGGATCGAGGGGATGGCCAGCACGACGAGTGCGACGAAAGGGCCGATGAGTCCGACGTTCATGATCAGCGCGATGAGGCTCAGCAGTCCGAGGGTGGGAAGAGCTCGTGTCGCGCCGGATACTCCGATCGCGAGCGACCGACCCCGGCCGGTGTGACCGATGACGTAGCCGAGCGGGATCGCGATCACCGAAGCAACGCCGAGAACCCCGAGGCTGATGAGGAGATGCTGGCCCACCCGGGTGCCGATTCCATTGACGCCGACATAGTGGGCCGGATCCAACACCCAGAGGATGCCCTGCACGAAGAGATTCATGCGGTGACCGCCTCCCTCGATCGGCGCCGATCCCGGCGCGGCACCCGCCCGGAGGTGACCGCGACCCAGGGCATCAGCACCCGGCCGAGCAGCACGAGGAGCCCATCGACGCCGAGCGCGATGACGATGGTGAGCACGATCCCGGTGAGGATCTCGACGGCGATGCCACGCTGGATCCCGTCGGTGAAGAGTGCCCCGAGGCTGCTGATGCCGATCACTGCTCCGACCGTCGTGAGGCTGATCGTGCTCACGGCGACGACACGGATGCCGGCGAGCAGCACGGGACCGGCGAGTGGAAGCTCCACCCTGAAGAATTGCGACCTTGCCGAGAACCCGACGGCGGTGGCCGACTGCCGGATGTCCGGATCCACCGAGCCGAGACCGTCGGCTGTGGTGCGCACCATGAGGGCGATGCCATACAGGGTGAGCGCGACGACGAGGTTGACCGGGTCCCTCAGCCCGGTGCCGATGATCAAGGGAAGGATGATGAACAGCGGGAGCGACGGGATGGCGTAGAGCAGGCCGAGCACGGTCAGGAGCGTCCCGCGGCTCCAGCGGTAGCGATTCGCGACCCAGCCAATCGGCACCGAGATCACGAAACTCAGGATAATCGGCGGGATGGCGATCAGGAGGTGGGCCACCACGAGCTGACCGATCAGCTCGCCGTTGTTGAGCAGCCAGTTCACCGCGCTGCCCCGCCGGATTCGCTGACGGTCTCGGAATCAGGCACGAGCACTCCGGCGGCACGTCCTGAGGCATCCACCAGGATGTCTCCGCTTGGCGTGCTTCGGATGCTCAGCTCGCGCTTTCCCTTATCCCCTCCGATGAAGCTGGCGACGAATTCGTTCGCGGGCGCCGAGAGGATCTCGGTCGGCGTGCCGACCTGGGCGATGCGACCGCCCTTCTCGAGGATCACGACCTGGTCGCCGAGCAGGAACGCCTCGTCGATGTCGTGCGTGACGAAAACCACGGTCTTGTCGAGCTCCCGCTGAAGGCGAAGCAACTCGGTCTGCAGCTCGGCACGCACGATCGGGTCCACGGCACCGAAGGGCTCGTCCATGAGCAGGATGTTGGGATCGGCCGCGAGCCCTCGGGCCACCCCGACGCGCTGCTGCTGACCGCCGGAGAGCTGGCTCGGATAGCGATCGGCCAAGGCGCGGTCGAGACCGACCGTGTCGAGCAGGCGCAGTGCATCCTCCCGCGCCTGTTTCTTGGGCACCCGGTTCAGCACCGGCACCGTCGCGACGTTGTCGACCACTTTGAGATGCGGAAGCAGGCCGGAGTTCTGCATCACGTAGCCGATGCGACGGCGAAGTGCCACCGGCTCCAACTTCGAGGTGTCGTCACCATCGATCTCGATGACGCCGGACGTGGGGTCGACCATGCGATTGATCATGCGAAGGAGTGTGGTCTTGCCGGATCCGGAAGAACCGACGAACACCGTCGTCTTGCGCGATGGCAACACCAGGCTGAAGTCTTCGACCGCGACCGTGCCATCGGGGAACTGTTTTGTGACGTTGCGGAACTCGATCATGGGGGCGGCTCATTCCTCGTGGGCTACACGAATCGACACTTGCCGGACTTTTCTAGCTAAACACTATTCCCGGCCACCGTCACTTTCGGTTGCCGCAGATTACGAATCGCTGACAGTGCGGGACGCTCAGCACTCGCAGAAATGGCCGGATTTCACGGTGAACCGAACCGTACGCCCCGACCGAGTCGCCGCCTAGGCCAGGTCGGGATCTGTGCAGGAGCCTGTCAGGAACTCTCGGGCGCACGGCGACGACAGGTTCGTCGCTGCGGCGCCGGGTGAAGCCGCCTCGTGTTCGCGACGTGACGCGACGCGAAACGCCGCGACGCTGCGCCTAATTCGGATTTACGCCTTATCCGGATCCCCGTAGAAGCCCGTCAGGTAGGCCTTCGAGATGGTCGTCGCTTCGTCGACGAGGGTGGAGTCACCCTTGGAGTCGTAGGTGAAGGCGCGGGACAACAGTGAATCGGCGACGACGATGACGACCTCGAGGCGGTGAGCGAGTTCCTCGATCGGGAGCCCGAAGCGCTCGGAGAGTGCCTTCGCCGCTTCGGCGGCGACAACGGTGCTTCCGGACTGGGCAGAGAGCGCCGGACGCACGTCCAGCACATCGCCCAGCCGGAGCGAACGGAACCCGGGGGTGGAACGGAACGCCCCGGTCATCCCGTTGATGCAGGCGCTGATGGCATCCCACCAGGTGGCATGGGCCGGATCGAGGATGGTGGTGCGGGTGCCATCGACGAAACCGCCGAGCGATCGCGCGCTGAGGCTCTGGAGTACGACGATGCGATCGGGGAAGTAGCGGTAGACGGTGCCGATAGAGGCTCCGGCACGCTCGGCTACCATCGCCGTGGTGAGGCGCTCGTAGCCGATCTCGTCGATGATCGCCGCTGCGGCATCGAGGAGGCTCGCGAGCCTCGCCGTACTGCGCGCCTGGACCGGCTCATTGCGCAACAGGGCGCTGCCATCCGAGGCGACTTCCGTGGGGTTTTGATCGGCCAATGCAACTCCTCGATTTATGTCAATCGGAATACTATCGCGCCCCCGAGACGGGGGCGCGAGTTTCTTGCGATTAATTCACGAACTGTGAGATTTCCCAGAAATGACGCTTCTGTGTACTACTCCAACCGTTCTGTGGACGGTATCGCTCGCCATAGTCGTGAAAGACTTGCCCCATGGCCAGGATCCCGAAAACGTCAGCCACAGCGGCAGGAGCAGAGCCGATCCTTCACCTGGCAGCGCGGGCAGAGGACACCGTGCACGAGCTCAGAGAGAAGTGGGCTCGCCGTCGCGGACACCTCCCCACCATCGTCCCCTACGCCGGATACGGCGCTCCGGGCTGGGCAAGGGTGTTGTGCCGGGTGCTGCTCACCAAGCCGACCGCCGGCACAGACCCCCGGTACAAGAAGATCCGCGGATGGCGCAGTTTCACGAGCGTTCCGGTGAACGACATCGTGGTCACCATTGGCATCGGAGACGTGGAACAGCGCGTGGAGGCCGACCGCGGAGGAGTCGTCGACACGGTGCTCGAGGTCGACCTTGCCCCGGGCTGGCACACGATCACCCTCGGCACCGACGAGACCGACACCGTGGAGGCCTCGGTATTCATCGTGGACCCCGCGGTGACCGTGGGAATCATCTCCGACGTGGATGACACGGTCATGGTGACCGCTCTGCCCCGTCCGTTCCTCGCCGCCTGGAACACCTTCGTGCTCGACGAGCACGCGCGGCGACCGGTGCCGGGCATGGCCGTCCTCTACGAGCGACTGACGCGTTCGCATCCGGGAATCCCCGTCTTCTACCTCTCCACCGGAGCCTGGAATGTGGCACCGACCCTCACCCGCTTCCTCTCGCGGAATCTCTATCCGACCGGCCCGCTGTTGCTCACCGACTGGGGTCCGACCCATGACCGCTGGTTCCGCAGTGGACGAAACCACAAGGTCGACACCCTCAAGAGACTCTCCCGGGAGTTCCCGGACGTGCGCTGGTTGCTGGTCGGAGACGATGGGCAGCACGACGAAGAGATCTACAGCCAGTTCGCCGACAGTCATCCGCACAGTGTCGAGGCTGTGGCGATCCGCCAGCTCTCGAACAGTGAGGCTGTCCTCGCGGGAGGCCGAAGCAAGTCCGAGGCCCATTCCAATGAGTCCGCACCCTGGGTCTACGCCCCGGACGGGGCAGGGCTCGCCGAACTCCTCTCCGACTCTGGAGTTTTCTGACGCCGGGTGTGGTGACACCGACCTGCGGGGCCTGTGGCTCGTGGTGGGGCATCCGTCCCTCCGCGACGAGGCCTAACCTCGGTTTTCAGTTGCATCCCTCCCGCTGGGTGCAGGCTCGCTACCTCCAGGCGGTCGGCCCGGCAGATCCGGCCCGGTAGTTGTCGATCGGCACCTCGCCTTTGCGCCAGGCCGAGACGATCGGCGCGACGATGCGCCAGCATTCCTCAACCGCATCCGCTCGCACCGACAGGGTGACATCGTCGGACAGAATGCCGTGGAGCACCTCGCCGTAGGGACCGAGCTCCCCCTTCGCGAACTCCACATCGAGGCTCACGCGGTCGAGGGTGAACGGGTCGTCTTCGCCGTTGATGTTCAGGTCGAGCTCGATGCTGTCCGGGGTCAGCGAGATGGTGAGTCGCGCGGGCCCCGGATTGCCCGTGAAGCCGTAGGGGCGGTGTGGCACGTCCTTGAAGGTCACCACGATCTGCTGGCGCTTGTCGGCGATGGCCTTGCCGGACCGCAGTCGGAACGGCACGCCCGCCCAGCGCCAGTTCTCGATCCCCACCGTGACCTCCGCGAGGGTCTCGGTGTCGAGTTCCGGATGCACGCCGTCCTCCTTCACGTACGCGGGGAGCTTTCGACCGTCGATCGTGCCGGCGGTGTAGCGGGCACGGCGCCCGGCGGCCACCGGATCGCCCTTCCAGGCATGGGTGGCACGCAACACCTGTGCCATCGACCCGCGGAGGTCTTCGGCGTCGAGACTCGACGGCGGTTCCATGGCGGCGAGCGCCATAACGAGCAGCAGGTGGCTCTGGATCATGTCCACGAGGGCACCGGCCTTGTCGTAGTACCCGGCCCGGCCTTCGAGGGCGAGGGTCTCGTCGAAGACGATATCGACCCTCTCGATGTGCTCGGCGCTCCAGACCTGTTCGAAGATGCGGTTGGCGAAACGGAGGCCGAGGAGGTTGAGCACCGTCGACTTCCCGAGGAAGTGATCGACCCGATGGATGTGCTTCTCCGGCAGCAGCTTCACGAGCTGCCGGTTGAGCGCCTGGGCGCTGCGCAGGTCCGTGCCGAAGGGCTTCTCCAGCCCAAGAACGGTGCCCTTCGGCAGCCCGATTTTCTCGAGGGCGGCGATCGAGAGGATCGTCACGTGCGGAGGGAGCGCGAAATAGAGCGCGGGAGTGCCGGTTGCCGCAGCGAGAATGCGCGTCAGGTCCGCCGGCTTCGTCACGTCGGCCTGCAGGTAGACCGAATTCTTGGCCACAGCAGCCGCCCGGGTGCTCGCGGAGCCCCCGGCGGCGAAGGATTCGACGACCCGCGCTCGCCACTCCGCATCCGTCATCGGATCGAAACCCACACCGATCAGGTGCAGGTCGTAGCCGCGCGAGCTGGCGAGCAGCTGGCCGAGGCCGGGGAGCAACAACCTCTTGGTGAGGTCTCCACCCGCTCCGAATATGACGAGAGTTCCGATGTGGTCAGCCATGACCACAGGCTACCTCTGCAAGACTGAGGGGATGGCTCTGCGCATCGAGGACTACGCCCTGATCGGCGACTGCCACACCGCCGGACTGGTCGGACGGGACGGGAGCATCGACTGGCTCTGTTTCCCCCGCTTCGACTCCCCCTCCACTTTCGGGGCTCTGCTCGGGAACAAGGACCACGGTCGGTGGCTCCTCGCCCCTGCCGGCGAGGTGCTCGAGACCTCGCGACGGTACCGCGACGACACGTTCATTCTCGTGACCCGATGGGTGACGGCGGATGGCGAAGTCGAGGTCACCGACTTCATGCCGCACGGTGACCGGCGTGCCGATGTGATCCGTCGCGTCACGGGCATCAGGGGCAGCGTGCCGATGATGATGGACCTGCGCTTCCGGTTCAACTACTCCGATGCCCTGCCCTGGGTGCGTCAGGCTCCGGACGAGCACGGCTACGGACTCGTGGCGGTGGCCGGTCCGGATGCCGTCATCATGCGGGGACCCGAGCTGAGGGCATCCGACCACACTCACGTCGCGGAGTTCACCGTCTCGGAGGGCGAGACCGTGGATGCCTCGATGACCTGGTATCCCTCGCATCGTGAGCCGCCCGCCCGCGTGGTCGTCGACGACCGTCTGGCCGACACCACCCTCTGGTGGCAGGACTGGGCATCCCACTGCATCGCCTCGCCCGTGTACCACGACCAGGTGCACCGCTCGCTACTCGTTCTTCGTGCGCTCACCCACGAGGACACCGGGGGGATCGTGGCGGCGGCAACGACCAGCCTGCCCGAATCCTTCGGCGGCAGCCGCAACTGGGACTACCGCTATGTCTGGCTGCGCGACGCGTCTCTCACCCTCAACGTGCTGCTCGGGCACGGATTCCGCGAAGAGGCGAAATCCTGGCGTGGGTGGCTGCTCCGGGCCGTCGCAGGAGACCCGGGCGACGTGCAGATCATGTACGGGCTGGCCGGCGAGCGTCGACTCACGGAGTGGGAGGTCGACAGCCTTCCCGGCTATGACGGCGCATCCCCGGTGAGGGCAGGCAACGATGCCTGGAGGCAATACCAGGGCGACGTGTTCGGCGAGGTCATGATCGCGCTGCAATCGGCCCGTGAACTCGGCTTGGCAGAAGACGAGTTCTCCTGGCCACTGCAGCGGGCTCTGATGACCTACGTGGAAGAGAACTGGCGGCGACCGGACAACGGCATCTGGGAGATCCGCGGACCGCAACGGGATTTCGTCTCCTCCCGCGCGATGATCTGGGCGGCATTCGACTGCGCCATCCGGGCGGTCACCGAATTCGGTCTCGACGGCCCGGTGGAGCGCTGGATCCGGCTGCGCGACGAGGTGCACGCCGAGATCGAGTCGCGGGGATTCGATGAGTCCCGCAACACCTACACCCAGCACTACGGCAGCACAGGAGTGGATGCCTCGCTGTTGCTGCTGTCCCAAGTGGGGTACGTCGCCGCCGACGACCCGCGGATGCTCGGCACTGTTGCCGCCATCGAGGAGGAGCTGCTCCACGACGGACTGCTGATGCGGTACCGCACGGAATCCGGGGTCGACGGACTGCCCGCGGGCGAGCATCCGTTCCTCGCTTGTTCGTTCTGGCTGGTCGAGCAGTACGCCCGCAGCGGCCGGGTCTCCGATGCGCGCACCCTGATGGATCGCCTGGTGAGCTTCTGCAACGATCTCGGGCTGCTCAGCGAGGAGTACGACGTCGCGGGGTCGCGCCAGGTGGGAAACACCCCGCAGGCACTCTCCCACCTCGCGCTGGTGCGTGCGGCCGATGCCATCGCCGAGGCGAGCGCTGAGGCCACACCGAGCAGCAGGGCCGGAGCCTAGCTCTTCTTCGCGAGATGCTCGCCGAAGAACGCGTCGATTCGCGTCCACGCGTCGGCAGCAGCCTCCGGGTTCGGACCCGCCCCGAGAATGCGCTTCATGATGAAGCGGAGTGCGGGTGGTCCGCTCTCTTCGTCGTTGAGGAATGAGTGCCCCGCCTCGGGATACTCCTTCACATCGTGGTCGATTCCGAGCCGGGTGAGCGAGTCCTCGAGCTGCTGGGCCGCACCCTTCAGCGAATTGTCCTTACCGCCGTAGCTGCCGATGATCGGGCAGGCGCCGACGAGTGACTCGTCGAGGGGTTTGTGCAGCCGGCCGTAGTTGGCCGAAGCGGCCCCGAAGCCGAGGCTGGCGGCGGCGAGCGCGAAGCCACCGCCCATGCAGAATCCGATGATGCCGACCTCGCCCGTGCACTCCTCGCGCGCGATGAGCAACTGCCTGGCCGACTCGATGTCGGCGAAGGAGCGGCCGCTGCCGGCGCTGAGCTCACGGAAGGTCTGGTTCAGGCACTTGCGAGCCCCGCCCTCGGTGAAGAGATCGGGCATCAACGCGATGTACCCGGCCCGGGCGAAGCGCTCGGCCTGGCGTCGCATCACGTCGTTGATGCCGAAGGCCTCATGCACCAGCACGACTCCCGGCCACGGTCCTTCTCCAGCGGGCAGGACCAACTCCCCGGTGAGCCCGGCGCTCGCCCCGGCGAGACCGGGGATGTCGATGGTGTGGACTGCGCTGGTCTCGGGCATTGCTCTCCTGTGTGGTGCTCGGGCGGGATGTTGGTCGGACGGCTGAAGGCGGGGCGGTGCTCAGACCGCTGCTGTCAGCTCCGTGAACTCATCATCGGTCAATTCGAGAGCCGCTGCCGCCACATTGTCCGCGAGATGATCGAGGCTCGACGTGCCGGGGATCGGCAGAAGCACCGGCGAGCGCTTGAGCAGCCAGGCGAGAGCGAGCTGGGAGGGCGAGGCGCCGTGCTTCTGTGCCAGTGCATCGAGCGGGCCGCCCGACTGAGCGAGCTTGCCGGTGGCCAGCGGGAACCACGGGATGAAGGCGATGTCGTTGGCGGTCGCGAACTCCAGCAGCGGCTCGGCATCGCGATGGGCCAGGTTGAACAGGTTCTGCACCGAGACGATGGTCGCGAGCTCCTGCGCGGCCACCAGCTCGTCGACACTCACCTCCGACAATCCGAGGTGCCGGATCTTGCCCTCGGCCTGAAGTGCCACGAGCTCCCCCAGTTGGTCCTCGAGAGCGACCGTCGGGTCGATCCGGTGCAGCTGGAGCAGATCGATGCGCTCGAGGCCCAGGTGGCGCAGGCTCAGCTCCACCTGCTGGCGCAGGTATTCCGGCCGCCCCACCGGAATCCACTGGTTCGGGCCCTGGCGCGTGAAGCCGACCTTGGTGGCGATCACCAGATCATCGGCATAGGGATGCAGCGCCTCCTTGATCAGCAGGTCGGCGACCTCCGGGCCGTAGGCATCCGCAGTGTCGATCAGCGTCACCCCGAGCTCGACGGCCCGGCGCAAGACCTTCACCGCGTTCTGCGGATCGCGCGACTCTCCCCACACGCCGGCCCCGGGCAACTGCATCACCCCGTATCCGAGTCGGTTGACCGTGAGGTCACCGCCGAGGGCGAAAGTTCCGGATGCGGACGCGAGAGTAGAAGTCATTATCGTCACGGTACGCGCGTGAGACCTCTCTCATCTTGGAAGTAGCTGGGTAAGGTCTCCTCGATAATGAGGGGATGACCCGCCGCCGCACCATCACCGTGTCGGTGCGCGTGCGCATCCTCGCCGCGATGCTCGTGGTGGCCGCCGCCGGAATGACGGTGGCCGGGGGCACGGCCTTTCTGGTTCAACGGCAGCGTGTGCTCGCCCAGGTCGATACGCGACTCGAAGACACGGCAAGTCGACTCCGCACGATCGCCGCAGACAAGGAGTACGCGAGCATCCGAGAGCTGCTGACCGCAGCGATCCAGCAGATCACCCCCGACACCAACGAGGGCATTCTGGGGATCATCGATGGCAAGCCGGCGGTAGTTCCCGGCAGCCAGGTCGGTGTGTCTCTGGAGAACCAGACGGCGTTCATCACACGGATCAACCGGGAGACTCGACCCGGGGCGGTGGTTCTCGGCACAGATGTGGGCCCGCGCGGCGCCTTGCGCTACCTCGCTGTGCCGGTGCGGGCGAGTGGCGACGGCGCCACCGGCGTCTACGTGGCCGCCTATAGCATCGACGCGGAACTGCTGCCGATCGCCGGCGGCTTCCAGACCTTCCTTCTGGTGGCGGCCGCTGCGCTGGTCGCGGTCGGTCTCGTCGGATGGTTCGTGGCCGGCCGACTGCTGAAGCCGCTGCGATTCCTGCGCGACACGGCGCGACGCATCACCGGATCAGACCTGGTCGAACGCATCCCGGTGGCGGGCGGGGACGACGTCTCTGAACTCACTGTGACCGTCAACGAGATGCTCGACCGCCTTCAGACCTCGCTCGAAGGCCAGCGGCAGTTGCTCGACGATGTGGGTCACGAGCTCAAGACGCCGATCACGATCGTGCGCGGGCAACTTGAGCTGCTGGATGTCGGTGACGCTACGCAGGTGGCAGAGATCCGTACCCTGGTGATCGACGAGTTGGATCGCATGAATCTCCTCGTCGCGGACATCTCGCTCCTTGCCTCCGTTCAACGCCTGTCCGGAGTGACGATCGAGGCCACCGACGTGCGAAACCTCACCGAGACGGTGTACCGCAAACTGTCGGCGATCCCGGGGAGGGACTGGAGACTCATGGAGACTGCGGACGCGGTCGCCGAGCTCGATCCCGCTCGGATCACGCAGGCGTGGATTCAGCTCGCGTCCAATGCGAATCGTCATGGCACGCCCGGGCTACCGATCGAGATCGGCAGCAGGGTGGTCGAAGACCTCGGCGAGGAGTTCCTGGAACTCTGGGTGACCGATTTCGGACCGGGGATCGCCCCGGAGGCCCATGAGCGCATCTTCGAGCGATTCCGCCGCGAGGGAGAGGGCCGGGGTGAGAGTGGTGCGGGCCTCGGACTCGCCATCGTCACGACGATCCTCCACGCGCACCGCGGGGTGGTCCGCCTGGAGAGCGCGCCGGCGATCGGATCCACCTTCACCCTCGAGCTGCCGCTCGGACCGGCGCTGCCCGGCGAAACCTCGGAGGAACAGGAATGAGCGGGATTCTCATCGCCGAAGACGAGGAGCGCATCTCCTCGTTCATCGAAAAGGGCCTGAGGGCGGCGGGCTACACCTCGCACGTGGTGGCGAACGGCGGCGATGCTCTCGACTTCGCCTCGTCAGGGTCATTCGACCTCCTCGTGCTCGACATCGGGGTTCCCGGCCTCGACGGATTCGAGGTGCTGCGTCGACTCCGGTCTTCCGGCTCCAGCATTCCCGTCATCATCCTCACCGCGCGCGATTCCGGTGCCGACACGGTCGCGGCACTCGAGAGCGGGGCGAACGATTACATGTCGAAGCCGTTCCGGTTCGACGAATTGCTCGCGCGCATCCGACTCCGCGCGCAGGATGCCGTGCCAGCCGATCGATCGGTGCTCTCGCACGGCGACCTCAGCCTCGACACCCGCACCCGACGCGCGACCATCGGGTCGCGAACCGTGGATCTCTCCGCGCGCGAATTCGGTCTCGCCGAGGAGTTCCTGCGGCATCCCGACCAGGTTCTCAGCCGGGAGCAGTTGCTCAGCCGTGTGTGGGGATTCGACTTCGACCCCGGCTCGAATGTCGTGGACGTGTACGTGCGCTACCTCCGGGCCAAATTCGGTCCGGAGCGCATAGAAACGGTGCGCGGGATGGGCTACCGGTTGAGGTAGGGCATCCCGCGCACCTGGCTGGGCCGACCGTGCTGTTAGTGGTGCGCGCCGGTGTCGCCCGAACCGCCACCGCTGCCACCACCGCCCGGCGAACCGCTCTTGCCGGAGCCTCCACTTCCCGAAGTGGAGCCCGATCCGCTGGTTCCCGAACCTGAATCGCCCAACCCGCCTGTGCCGCCAGAGGATGTGCCACCAGACACTTCCGTGCCGTGGCGGGAATCATCGGTACCGCTGTCACCGCTGCGGGTGTCACCGCTCGTGCTTTCTCCGTTGCCCTGGTCTTCGTCACCGGGGCCGTTTTGCGCACCCTCGTCGTCACCGCTGCGATCTGACCCGTCGTCGTCGACGTTGATCGGTGGCGCCGGAGCGACCGTCGTCGTGCCGCTCGGACCGTTCGACTTGTCGTCGGTCGCGGATGCGGTCGGAGACGGGTTCGAGTTGCCCGTCGTCACGGGGGCGATGCCCTGCACAACACCGGCGCGGTCCGCGACGGTGAGGCTGCCTGCGACCGCGGCAGCCCCGGCCGAACCGAGAGCAAACACTCCGAGGGTGACGACACCGGTCAGGACGATCTTTCGCGAGATGTTCATGCCGGTCTCCTTTCGCTCGTGCGTGTGTCCCGGGGCTGAGCACGGGACTGACTTTTGGTGCGCCTGCGAGGCTACCCGTACGACCTGACCAGTATGGATCGGGGGCATGAGATCCGCACGAGAAACGGATGAGAAGGCTCTCATCTTGTTCGAGTCCCGGCGACCCCTCCGGAGAGCGGAGTCGTGGTCTCGCCCGGTCGAGAATTCGGGGAGAAAAGCCCGTGATTCCGGGCAGCGCCGAGGGGATTATGTCCCGTGCCCCCAAATTGGGGCACATACCGGCTTGCCCCGCGAATGAGGGGCTGATACGGTCACTCTATCGATCCGATGTCCCCCTAAAGACGGACAGACCGATACACAGTTCATGTACCCGACATGAACCGTTCCTTACCCGAAAGGAACAGCCAGCACATGAATGCTGCGCTTGCTGCCGCGCCCGCGGCGACCGATGCGATTACCCTGCCACTAGTGCTCACTGTCGCTTGTGCGACAGTCGCCCTCGTGGCCATCGCCGTTTTTGTGAGGCGCTCGCGCCTCGCGGGACGGCTGACCGGAGTGACCGCGGCAGCAAGCGGAGTTTCAGCGGCCGGCATCCTCGCGAGCGCACTGCTCGTGAGTGTCGCGCTCGGCGGATCTACAGTCGCGTCGGCTGACACCGTCTCCGGAACCGGCATCCCCCAGCCGGGTTTTACGGATTCGTCTGTCACCGTCGTGTCCCCCACTGTTGGTCCGCCGACCAGCGACGATCTCAGCGGCCCCCAGCTGCCCACCGAGTAGGTCTCCCCTCGCAATCGCGGTGTGCCCTGGGCTGACGCCGATGATCGCACTGGTGAGACTCCGCCTCCGGATACTCTGGGGGGATGCGACTGATGGCCTCGCTGCGCGCCTCGTCACGCAGTCCACTGCTCCAGGTGCTCAAGACCTCCGTCGCCGCGATCATCGCCTGGCTCATCTGCACGGTGACGCTGGGACAGCCGCTTCCGATCTTCGCCGCGATCGCGGCGCTCCTGGTGGTTCAGCCCAGTGTGAACCAGTCTCTCGCCAAGGGGATCGAACGCAGTGTCGGGGTGATCTTCGGGGTCGTCCTAACCTACGCCGCCGGCATCCTCTTCGGGCACTCCAGTTGGATCGTTCTCGGGATCATCGTCGTCTCGCTCCTGGTCGCCTGGGCCCTCCGGCTGTCGCCCGGCTCGGCGAACCAGATCCCGATCAGTGCGATGCTGGTGATCGCCATCGGTACCAACACACCCGGATACGCGGTCAATCGGGTGATCGAGACGGTGATCGGCGCGATCGTCGGATTGGCGGTGAATGCGATCATCGTGCCGCCGGTGCTTCTCACCCCCGCCCACGGAGCGGTCGTCAGACTGGCCGAGAGAGTCGCGGACACTCTCTCCTCCTTCGCAACGGCCCTGCGGACTCCGCAAAGCGCACAGGAGCTCGCGGCGATGCTGGCCGCGGCGCGCCAGCTGCCGGCTCTGCGCAATTCGGCGACGGATGCTCTGGTGCGCGCGGACGAATCCCTGATGCTCAATCCGCGACGGGCGCGGTATCGCGAGGCTCTGGAGCGCGATCGTGACCTTCTCGACACTCTGGGAATCCTCGTGACCCGGGTGACGGGCATGGCCAGAGCCCTTCACGACAACTACGACACGGGCCTGGCCGACGATCGGTTCGTCGGCTCGATCGCGCTCGAGCTCGACCGGGCGGCCCACGACCTGCGCCTTCTCGCGCGGGACTCGCCGAGCACGGAGCCGACGCCGATCACGGCCGAACTCCCCGCGCTCACCGCACCGCTGACGATCGCTCTGCCGGATCCCGACAACTGGATCCTGGTCGGGTCGCTGCTCGAAGACCTGCGCCGGGTGCGCGAGGTCATCATCGGGGAGGTCGCATGAGCATCGTCACTGTCGAGAACTACGCGCCGTTCGAACTCCTCTCGGATCCCGCTGCGCTCGGGCTCGCCACCACGACCGTCTCGAGCCCACTCGGAACCTGCGTCGCCCGACATCCGGCGCGCCGCACCTCGACGCGCGCCACGCTGTTTCTGCACGGGGCCGCCGGGTCGTGGACCACCTGGACCCCGCTGCTGCAGGCGGCGGTCGCCGATCGGATCGACCTCGGCGACATCGTGGTCTTCGACCTGCCGGGCTGGGGCGACGCGTCCCTCGCGGAGGGCTCTGTCGACGACCCGGTGTTCGCGATCTGTTCGCTCGTCAAGGACATGGCCGAGGAACTCGGTTACACGGAATGGGACATCGTGGGCCATTCCCTCGGTGGATTCATCGCCCTCCACATGGCTTCGATCTGGCCACAGGCCGTGCTCTCGGTGGGGATGGTCTCCGGCACGACATTCTCGATCATCCATTCCGTCGAGCATCCGGTGCGGCGTTTCGGTGAGCTCCCGGGATTCACGATGCTGTGGCGCGTCATGCAGTTTCTCGCCCTTCTCGGTCGTGCGGGGCCGGCGCTCGTGCGTGGAATCGGCGGGATCGGGCTGCTGCGGCCCGCCACTTTTCCGCTCTTCCGGCACTGGCGGGCGGTACCGCGATCGCAGGGGCACGCTCTTGCCATCGAGATCCGTCCGAGGTCATTCGCGACAGCCGCCGCCGTGACGAGGGGATACGACGCGGATTCGCTCTGGTCACGGATCGAGTGCCCGGTGCGCGCGACCAAGGGCGACCGTGACGTGTTCGTCACCCAGGAGGACCTCGACCATCTCGGGCGGCTGCTGCCGTCGAGCCTGCGAACGGTCATCCCGGACTGTGGCCATTTCGGTGCGGTCGAACGCCCGCGGGCGGTGCTGAGCGCTCTCGGCTATACCGAGGACTGAGGGCGCACGCCGGCGGGTCAGTCGGCGAGTTCGAGCCAGGTGAGGCTCGCGAATTCCTCGTGCGTGAGGCCGAGAGACTCCGACAGCCCCGCGACCTCGGTGCGGAATGCCAGTGAGTCAGTGCCCTCCCGCAGGACGACATCGACTCCGGCGGGGCTCAGTAACGACTTCGCGAAGCGGATCACCAGGATGTTCGAGTCCTCGGTCACTCCAGCGACAGCCCAGCGGCTGGTCACGAACCGGAGCAGCCCCGCCCCGCGCCAGACGAAGCCGTCGTGGCGCATCCGGTCGACGCCGACGATGGTCTTCTCCACCCCGTCCACGCTGGTGTAGCCGACCACGTCATCCAGCACGAGTGGATCGGCAGTCTTCAGGTCGTAGCGGAAATGCGGCCGGAGACGGTCACCGCGCAGCCACATGGGGAAGTTGGTGGCACCGACGCGCCAGGTGCCCGGAAGCAGCGCGGCGAGAGCGGCGGCATCCGGTGCGAGTGGCATGACCTCCAACCTAGTTGCAGCGGCTGGGCGTAGCGTTCAGGAATGCACGCGATCACTGTCCCCAGTCCCGGGGGTGTCGACGCCCTCGTCTACACCCGACTCCCCGATGTCGTCGCCGGCACGGGAGAGGTCGTGATCGAGGTCGCCGCCGCCGGTGTCAACCGCGCCGACATCGGCCAACGCGAGGGCAATTATCCGCCGCCGGAGGGCGCCTCCCCGCTGCCCGGAATGGAGGTCTCCGGCACCATCAGATCGCTCGGGCACGGCGTGAGCGGCTGGGCGGTGGGCGACCGGGTGTGCGCCCTGTTGCCCGGCGGGGGCTACGCCTCCCTCGCGGTGGCCGCGGCGGGCCAACTGCTGCCCGTGCCCGACTCCCTCGATCTGGTGGATGCCGCGGGACTCCCCGAGGCGATCGCGACGGTGTGGTCGAACGTGTTCCTCACCGCCGGACTGCGATCGGGAGAGACCCTTCTCGTGCACGGGGGGTCGAGCGGCATCGGCACGATCGCCATCCAGCTCGCCCGCGCATTCGGCTGCCTCGTCGCCGTGACCGCAGGAAGCCCGGCCAAGCTGGCGGCCTGCGAACGTCTCGGCGCGGAGATCCTGATCGATTACCGCAAGACGGATTTCGCGGAGGAGCTGTCGGCGGCCACCGGGGGTGCGGGGGTGGATGTGATCCTCGACTCGATCGGCGGGGGCTACCTCGACCGCAACCTCCGCTCGCTCGCCCCGCACGGCCGACTGGTCAACATCGCGAACCTCAGCGGCGAGGGCGGCGACCTGGACTTCGGACTCATGATGCGACGCTGGCTGTCGATCCACGGATCGACGCTGCGCGCGCGCAGCGTTGAAGAGAAGGACGAGATCCTGGCGAGCGTGCGGGAGAACGTCTGGCCCCTCGTGGAGAACGGCCAGATCGTCCCCGTCATCGACAGCAGGTTCGCCCTCGCGGATGCCGGCTCTGCGCACGAGCGGATGGAATCCTCCGGCCACATCGGCAAGCTGTTGCTTCTGCCGTAGCCCAGAGCGCGACCGGTCCCTCAGTCCCGGGTGAGAAGCGCCTCCAGCGCGTCGGCGAGCGCGATCGACCCCGCTTCCGCGTCATCCGCCTCCACGTGTTCCTCCGGCGAGTGGGATACGCCGGTCGGATTGCGCACGAAGAGCATCGCCGCCTCGACCCGCGCGCCGAGAACGCCGGCATCGTGGCCCGCCCCGGTGTCGAGAAGTGGGCTGTCCGGGAGGAGGCCTTCGAGCCGGTCACGGAGCCCGGTCGGGAACTCCACGGTGCCGCTCAGCGACTCCTCGACCACGCGCACCGAGCAGCCCTCCTCGGCGGCCAGGCGCTCTGCCTCCCCCGTGATGCGCTGCACCACCGCCGCCGTGATGTGGTCCTGCGGGTGCCGCACATCCAGCCACAGGTCGACAGTGGACGCGATCACGTTCGTGCCCCCGGGCATCGGATTCAGCCGCCCGACGGTCGCCCGGGCATCCGGATGCGCGAGAGCCGCCTCGCGCACGGCGACGACGATCTGCGCCGCGGCGAGCATCGGATCTCGCCGGTCCGCCATCAGAGTGCTCCCCGCGTGGTTGCCCTGCCCGCTGACGGTGATGCGCCAGCGCCCGTGACCGAGGATCGATCGCGCGATCCCCACGGGCCGGCCCAGATCGATCAAACCCCGGCCCTGCTCGACGTGCAGCTCGAGAAAAGTCCCGATGGTCGCGAGAGTACCGTCATCCTGTCCGAGGAATCGGGGATCCAGTCCCCCCGCTGTCGCGACCTCTGCGAAGGTCGCTCCGCCCTCATCACGCAGCGACCGTGCCCGGTCGGCATCGATCGCCCCGGTGAGCAGGCGCGATCCGAGACAGGCCACGCCGAAGCGGGAACCCTCCTCCTCCGGGAACACCGCGATCGCGAGTGGACGACGGGGCACGACCCCACGCTCGTGCAGGCGGTCGATCGCAACGAGCGCCGAACAGATGCCGAGGGGCCCGTCGAAGGCCCCTCCCCCGGGCACCGAGTCGAGGTGGCTGCCGGTGACGACGGCATCGCCGGCGGAGAGCTCGCCCATCGACGCCCAGGTGATGCCGTTGAGGTCGGTGTGCACGTCGAGGCCGCGTCGTGAAGCCTGCTCCGTGAACCAGCCCGTGAGATCACGCTCCGCCGCCGAGAACACCGGGCGGGAGTATCCGCCGCGCTGGTGGTCACGCCCGACATCGGCGATCTGTGCGAGAAGCCCGGTGACCGTGTCGGTGCGTATGGAGTCGAGACGCGGTGACTCTGGCATGTTCCCCACGATAGTGCGGGCCCCCGCATCCCGGCGCAAGTAGCATGAGCGGATGCCCCGAACTGCCGCCGCGCTGGCCCTCTCGAGCCACCCCGGGCCAAGCCTCGCGGTCAGCGCCGTTTCCGCGGTGCTGGGCATCGCGGTCGGGCTCGATCCCCTTCACGTGGCGATGCTCGGCGTGGCGGTCCTGCTCGGACAGCTCTCGGTGGGACTCTCCAACGACTGGATCGACGCCGCGCGGGATCGCGCGGTCGGTCGCACCGACAAGCCCGTCGCCGCCGGGCTGGTCGGCGTCGGCACCGTGCGCACGGCATCGTTCGTCACCGCGGCCTTGGCGATCCTGCTCACCCTCACGCTCGGCGTGCCGGCCACGCTCGCTCACACGGTCTTCATCGTCTCAGCCTGGACGTACAACCTCGGTCTCAAGAAGACACCGGTATCGGTGCTCCCCTACATCCTGAGCTTCGGGCTGCTGCCGATGGTCGCCACGCTGTCGCGCCCCGTGCCCGCTGTCGCCGCGGGCTGGGCGATCGCCCTCGGTTCGCTCCTCGGCGTCGCAGCGCACTTCGCCAATGTGTTGCCCGATCTCGACGACGACGCGCGCACGGGAGTCGCCGGGCTGCCGCATCGCGTCGGCCGCGCGGCATCCGGGATCGTGATCTGGGGATCCCTCGCCGCCGGAGGGATCGTTGCGTTTTTCGGACCGACGGGCGACAAGACCCCGCTGCAGTGGGTCGGGCTGGCGCTCACCCTCCTGCTCGCCGTTTCGATCGCCGTCGGGCTGCGCCGACCGCCGACCCGGCTGCTGTTCCAGCTGATCATCGCCGCCGCCCTCGTGAACGTCGTGCTGCTCTCGTTCAGCGGATCCCGGTTACTCGCCTGACCCGTGCTCGACGCGGCACTCTGGCGGGCATGGAGTCAGTCGGCGACGGCGTTATCGACCAGCGGTGCCTCCTGCACGGAGTTGCGGATGCCGATCCACGAGGTCACCCCGCCGAGCAGCAGCAGCACGGCCGTGACCAGCACGCCGCGCTGGAAGCCGGCGACGCCGAGTTGGGGCCCGACGATGAGCGCCACGAAGGCGATCGCGATGAGGCCGGCAACCCTCGACACGGCGTTGTTGATCGCGGACCCGATCCCGGCCTGGCGCTGATCGATCGCCCCGAGGATCGCGCTGGTGAGGGGGGCGACCGTGATCGTCATCCCGAATCCGAAGAGGATGACCCCGGGCAGGATCTGCGTCCAGTAGTCGGGGTGCGCGCCAGTGAAGGCGAAGAGGAAGAAGCCCACAGCGGTGACTATCGGGCCGATGGTCATGAACGCTCGCGGGCCGTACTTGCCGGCCAGGGCACCGATCCGACCGGAGAGCAGGATGCTGATGATGGTCACCGGAAGGGTGGAGAGTCCGGCGAGTGTCGCCGGATACCCGGCGACCTGCTGCAGGAAGACCGCGAGCAGGAATCCCCCGAGCGAGATGGCCGCGTAGACGAAGGTGGTGGTCAGGTTGCCCCAGGCGAAATTGCGCACGCGGAACAGCGCGAGCGGCACCATCGGCTGTTTCGCCACTTGCTCTCGGCGGAGGAAGGCGACGAACGCGATGATGCCGAGGCCCATGCTGAGGAAGATGAGGGGACTTCCCCAGCCGTAGTTGCCCTGCTCGATGAGGGCGAACACCGGCAGCCCGACCCCGAGCACACCGAGCACGGCGCCGGGATAGTCGATGGCGACATCCTTCTGCCGCTCGTCCTTCTGCTTGAGCACCGCGAGCAGGTACAGCGTCACCACGATCGGGAGCACGTTGATCGCGAAGACCAACCGCCAGCTCGCCAGATCGACGAAGAGCCCGCCGAGCAGCGGGCCGAGGATGAACGCCGCGCTGGTGAAGCCGGTCCACTGCCCGATCGCCTTGGCTTGGGCCGGGCCGCGGAAGTTGGAGAGGATGATCGCGAGCGAGCTCGGCACGAGCAGCGCTCCGGCGATCCCCTGCACTCCGCGCGCGATGATGAGGATCTCGGCGGCGGGGGCGAGAGCGCAGAGCAACGAGGCAGCGCCGAAGCCGATGAGTCCGGTGCGCAGCACGACGATGCGTCCATAGACATCCGACAGCGAGCCGGCGACGAGGATCAGCGATCCGAGGGTGATGAGGTAGGCATCGACCACCCACTGCTGCGTGGTGATGCCACCCCCGAGGTCCCTGGTGATGGCCGGGAGCGCGACGTTGATGACCGAGCCGTCGAGAAAGGCGACGAACGAGGCGAGTACCGCGATGGCGAGTACGAGTTTCTGGTGCTTCTCCATTGCCGCCATTCTTCTACCCCCGCGCGGAGATGGCACCCTCTACTTCGGTGAACAGTGCCGGCGAGCTCAGCGGGCGGAAGTGTCCCACGATGGGAAGGCGGATATTCGTCGCACCGGCGAGCGCGCTTCCCTCGGGGATCAGCGGGTCGAGCCGGCTGTAGATGGAGGTGATGCGCGCATTGGCCTCGAGGTTCGCGGCCAGGGTCATCACAGTCTTGTCGCGGGGGGAGAACGCGCGCAGGGTGCGCACCGGCGCCCAGTTGGCCAGGGTGGAGCCGCCGAAGGGCGAGTTGATCGCGACGAGGGTGTCGATGCGGCCCGCTCGGTCATCCGTCACCATCATGTGCTTGGCGATGAGGCCCCCTTTGCTGTGGGCGACGATGGCCACTCGGGTGAGATCGCGCTCGTCGAGGTAGCGCTGGGCCAGCTCCGCCGAGGCGGCGATGGTGAGCCGGTTGTATCCGAGTGCCGGAAGGGTGTGGATCGGGTGCCCGAGGGCGTTGAGCCGGTCGGCCACCGGCCTCAGGAACTGCCAGGTCTCGTACACTCCGGGGAGCAGCAGCACGGGAGCGAGCGCCCCGCGATCGTAGCGCGGGCTCGGAACGCGGCCGACGACGTGTCTCGTCTGCTCCCGCATCTGGTAGAGCCGGTCGGCGACGGCGGCTCCGGCATCCCTTGCGCTGATCACAGCCGACTCCTCATTCGGAGTGTTCCGTGATGAGGGACGCGATCCGCACCGGGTCGGAGTGCATCACGATATGCGGTCCCGCGACATCGGCGTAGGTTCCGTGGGGCAGCAGTTCGGCCACCCGCTCGGCCCATGGCCGCGGGACAATCGGATCGCGATCCCCCCGCAGCACGAGTGTCCGCGCCTCGATCTCGGGAAGGCGGTCTTCCATGTGATCACCCACCAGGTGTTTGAACTGGGCGAAGAAGTACGGGATGCCGCACCGCACCAAGTAGTCGGTGAGCACGATGAGGTTGGAGCGCAGCGACTCCCGGGGGATATCGCGCAGCAGTGCCATCGCCTCCGTGCTGAAGCGTCGGTCCGGCGGGTTGACTGTCGGCGCGATGAGCACGAGACGATCGGTCACCTCGGGAGAGTCGAACACCAGTTGCGAGACCACCTGGGTACCCATCGAATGCCCGACCAGCACGGGATTCACGATGCCCGCCTGCTGCAGGAAGGTGCCGAGCACCTTGGCGTGCAGGGCGATCGAGACATCGCGCTTCGGATCCGGGGCGGAGCCGTACCCGGCGAGATCGATGAGGAAGACCTCGCCGCTCTTGGCCAGCTGCTCGGCAAGAGGATGGAAATATCGAGAGGAGACGCCGATGCCGTGCACGAGAACGAACGGTCGTCTGCCCGGCGAATCGATCGAGCCGGGGAAGCGTCTGATCGCGACGGCGAGGTCGTCGTAGAGCGGGCGGCTCGAGTAGTAGGTGACGCCGTGCCGGTGCCGCCGCCGTTCGCCGGTGCGGAGGTCATTCATGGTCACACAATCGACTCTACGCGGCGCGCATCCGTCATCGAACTGTAAGACGCATCCGGCTCCGCCACGCGCCACGCGTCGTAGGTTCGCTGCATGACCCGTGCACAGAGCATCGCGACGCTGCGTCTATCGGCGGGGGTGCTCGTCGTGGGCGTGCTGCTGACGGGATGCACGGCAACGGGAACAGGCGCCGGATCAGGAGGCGCGGCGGGTGGCCTGAGCGGCGTCGGGCGGCTCCCGGCACCGGCGAGCGCTTGGCCCTCGGCGCAGTTCGATGCCCGTCACTCCTCCGCGACGACCGCGACCGGGCCACAGACAGCGAACCTCCGCTGGTTGAGGGACCTCGGAGGATCGGTGACGCCGGGGCCGGTGATCGGAGTGGATGGCAGCATCCTCGCGGCCACGAACGCGGGAGTGCTGCACGCCCTCGACCCCGAAACCGGGGAGGACCGCTGGGTCTTCGATGGCGGCTCCGGCTACGGAAGCGACCTGTCGACCAGCCCAGCAGTGCTCGGTGACGGCATCATCCTCTGGCCGGGGCCCCGCTCCGCCCTGTTCGCCCTCGATCGGTCTGGACGGCCGATCTGGACGGAGAAGTTCGCGGGCGACGTTCTCTCGCCGGCGATCGCCGGTCGCAACCGGGTCTACGTGGCCGACCTCACCGGTCACCTCGCGGCTCTCGAGGTCACCGCGACGGGGCATCGCAGGGTATGGACCCTCGATCTCGGTGGCGTCGACTACGCGAGCCCCTCCGTCGGCGCGGATGGCACCATCTATACCGCCATCGAAAAGCAGCTCATCGCCGTTCGAGACACCGGCGTTGCGGGAGTCATCCGCTGGCGATTCGAGACGACGAAGCGCATCGAGGTCTCCAGCGCGGTGAGCGAGTCGGGAATCGTGGTGCTCGGCACCAACAACGATCACGAATACGGCGTGCGCAGCGACGGCAGTCGAGCCTGGCAGCTGCCGATCCACGACTACACCTACTCTTCGTCGACGGTACGGCCGGACGGTACTGCGTACTTCGCCGACAACTCCGGGCGCGTGCGCACCGTCGACTCCTCGACCGGTCGGGTCATCCGCACGATCGCCCCGGTCGCGCCGGCGAAGGAACACGCCTGGACCTCGATAGTGGTCGATGCACGAGCCGACACCTACTGGGGGTCGATGACCGGCACCGTCTACGGCTACGACGGGAACGGGAATCGTCTCTTCGCTCTCGCCGTCGACTCCGGGGTCTCGAGCTATCCCGCGCTCGGAGCGGACGGCACTCTCTATGTGGGAACCGTCGGCGGCCTGCTTTATGCGATCGGTGCCTCCTGACCGACGCACACACGACGAAGGGCCCACCGCGGGTGCGGTGAGCCCTTCGCGTGAGGTGCTGAGCCGTTACTTGATCTGCGCCGTGATGGTGGCGATGCCCACGAGGAGGCCGCCCTTGACGGCGTCGGTCGAGAAGACCTTGTCGAGCAGGCCGGCGGCGGTGTCCGAGATGTGCACTGTCGTGCCGGTGAGGATGGCGTTGTCACCCTCGAGCTGGAGCGGCTTCAGGGTTCCACCGTGCAGGTCGAACAGCGGGGCCTGGACGGCGGCAACGGTTCCGTTGACGTCGACGTCGCCGTAGAGCTGCGAGTTGCCCGGGTTGATCGTGAAGTTGGAGAGGCCGACGACGGTGGATCCCGCGGTGAGCGAGAGGCCGGATCCGTCGTGCTCGATGATGCCCTGCACGTAGGGACGGTAGTTGCTCTTCGGCGACCAGTAGACGACGCTTCCGCCCGTGATCGGGAAGTGCACCGAGCCGTCGGTGAGGGTTCCCGTGCCGGTGACGCCGGGCGTGAGGCCGAGCGAGGTGAGAGCCGAGGCGAAGCCGGCGTCGAGCAGCACGGCGGTGTCGCCGCCCTTGAGTGCCGGAACGGCGGCGGCCGGGGCCGGGATGGCGGAGGAGGACTTCGCCTTGATCTCGGGAGCGGCGTTGGCGGTGGAGCTGACGCCGGCGACGCCGGCGACGAGGAGGCCCGCGGTAGCGATTCCGATGGCGGCCTTGGTGAAACTGCGCATGATCTTAACCTTTTCTGACGGTGGACTGGGAGAACAACTGGTTGCATCTGGTTCGGTGTGCCGCCCCAAAGGGTTTGCTCCCCCGCGAGAACGTAAGCTCGGGGGCATCCCGATCAGTGAAAGCAGGAACCATGTCTCCGGCGACCATCAGTCAGGAAGCGGATGAATTCACTGTCGGCTTCGACCGGCGGATCGGCGATCGCCTGGCTACCGTCTTCGCGACCGACCGCGCCCGTTCGCGGTCCGAAGGAGTGCCGGCAGTCTCGGTGACTCTCGGCGCGAACCTCCCCAATGCGCCGCTGCTCGACCGGGACGGATTGCCGGCCTCGCTCTATGACGCCCTCGGATCGGATTCCGCGGTCATCGTGTTCTATCGGGGTGCCTGGTGCCCGTACTGCACGCTCGCCCTTGCCCACTATCAGCGGGAGTTGTTGCCCCCACTGCTCGAGCGTGGCATCGGTCTTGTCGCCATCAGCCCGCAGAAGGCGAGCTCCTCGCAGCTTTCGATCGCGAAAGGCGCCCTCGATTTCACCGTGCTCTCGGACCCCTCGAACTACCTCGCGACGGCCCTGGGCATCCTCACCGAACCGAGCGCGCCGGTGCGTTCAGCCCACTTCGAACTCGGATTCGACGTCGCTGACAGCAATGCGGATGCCACCGCCGGAATCCCCTTCCCCACCGTCATCGTCGTCGATGCCGGACGCATCGTGCGTTTCGCCGATGTGCAGGTGGACTACACCCGGCGCACCGAGGTATCGGCGATCCTCGCGGCGGTCGACGCGCTGGACTAGAGGAGACGCTGTCGAAGCAAGTCGATCTCGCCGGAGCTGAGGCCGCTCGCTCGGAGGTACGACTCGACGTCGAGTGACTCGAGCCAGGCGAGAAGAGCGGATCGGCGGCTTGCGATGCGCTCCTCCATCACCGCTGCGGAGTGGGCCTTCTCCTCGGTGAGGCCCGGCTCTCTCCCGAGCCCGGCGTTGAAGCGGACTGCCGCGTCGACATAGTCATCCGCGATCGCTTCCGGTATGACCCCCACCACGCTCAGAAGTATCGCCATCACCATCCCGGTGCGGTCGCGACCAGCGGCACAGTGCACGAGGACCGCGCCCTCGGCCGCGGCGATCGCTCGGAAAACCTCTGCGAACTTCCGCGGGTACAGCCGGATGTTGTCGGCGTAGGAGAGCGGATGGTCGAGCAACGCACCGCAGAGCGCCAGGAATTGCGGGTCGGTCGGATCCTCGGTCGGACAGGAGACGCACCTGATCCCCTCCGGCACCACCGCAGATCCGGCCGCCGCTCCTGTCGCCGGCACAGTCCCCTCGCTCGTACTCTCCCCCGGATTACGCAGATCGACCACGGTGGTCACCCCGGCGGCTCGAGCAGCACGCCAGCCCTCCGGCGTGAGATAGTCCGGGCGCGCCGAGCGGAATACCCGCCCGGATCGGGTGACTCCGCCGCTCCGGAGGGGAAGGCCGCCCACGTCCGCGAGGTTGAAGGATCCCGGCCAATACGGGCGTCCGGCTGTGGGGAGAGTGGTCATGGGTGTCGATCCTCGCTTACTCGATCGAGCTCAGAGCATGCCGACCGCGGTCACCCGCACCACGGCGACGCCGGCGGCGTTCGACTCCGCGAGGTCGACGGTGGCCGAGATGCCCCAGTCATGATCTCCGGCCGGATCGTCGAAGATCTGGCGCACGGTCCACGCGGTCGACCCCTCCTCCACAATGAGCATGGCTGAGCTGCGGGCATCCCCACCGGTGCCGAGGTGGTCGTGGGCGTCGAAATAGGCGTCCATGGCATCCCCCCACGCGTCGGCATCGAAGCCGGCCGCGGCATCCAGCTCCCCCAGCTGGTCGCAATCCTCGAGTGCGGCGAGCTGCACCCGGCGGAACAGCTCGTTGCGCACCAGGATGCGGAAGGCACGGATGTTCGTGGTCACGCCCTTCGGGGCGGGCGGCAGCACCGGGGCGGAGGCATCGATCGCGGCCGCCGGGTTGATGAGCTGCTCCCACTCATCGAGAAGGCTCGAGTCGACCTGGCGCACCAGTTCGCCGAGCCACTCGATCAGGTCGAGAAGCTCTTCGGTCTTCGCATCGTCCGGAATGGTCTGCCGTGCCGCCTTGTACGCATCGGACAGGTAGCGCAACACGAGCCCCTCGGAGCGGTTGAGCTTGTAGAAGCCGATGTAGTCGTTGAATGTCATCGCTCGTTCGTAGAGGTCCCGCACCACCGACTTGGGGCTCAGCTCGAAGTCGCCGACCCAGGGCTGCGAGGCGCGGTAGGTCTGGAACGCCGCATCCAGAAGTTCTTCGAGCGGTTTGGGCCAGGTGATCTGCTCGAGCAACTCCATGCGCTGGTCGTATTCGATGCCCTCGCTCTTCATGGCCGCCACGGCCTCGCCACGCGCCATGAACTGCTGGGCCGAGAGAATCGGGCGCGGATCATCCAGGGTCGCCTCGAGCACGGAGATCAGGTCGAGCGCATACGTCGGCGAGCTCTGCACCGCCCCCTCCGCGGGCTGCAGTAGGTCGAACACCGCAAGGGCGAAGGGCGACAGCGGCTGGTTGAGGGCGAAATTCTGCTGCAGGTCCACGGTGAGGCTGATGGAACCGGTGGCGCTCTGCTGCACGATCTCCGCGGTGCGCAGCGTGCGGTAGATGGCGAGCGCCTGTCTCGCCAGCTCTCGCTGCCGGGGCCGCGGCTCGTGGTTGTTCTCGATCAGCTCTCTCAGCTCGTCGAAGGGCTTCCCCCCGCGCCCGATCACATTGAGCACCATCGAATGACTCACCTGCATGCTCGAGGTGAGGGTCTCCGGCTGGGCGGCGACGAGCCGGGCGAAACTGGGCTCCCCCCAGGAGACGAACCCATCCGGCGCCCGTTTACGCACGATCTTCTTGATCTTCTTCGGATCGTCTCCCGCCTTCGCGAGGAGCCTGGCGTTCTCGGTCTCGTGGTCCGGGGCCTGCACGATGACGGTGCCGGCGGTGTCGAAGCCGGCTCGACCGGCGCGACCGGCGATCTGGTGGAACTCCCGGGCGCTCAGCTGGCGCATCTTCGTGCCATCGAACTTGGTGAGCGCGGTGAGCAGAACGGTGCGGATCGGCACGTTGATGCCCACCCCGAGCGTGTCCGTGCCGCAGATCACCTTGAGCAGGCTCTGCTGCGCGAGCTGCTCGACGAGCCGTCGGTATTTCGGCAGCATCCCGGCGTGATGCACCCCGATCCCCGAGCGGATGAGGCGGCTGAGGGTGCGCCCGAAGTTGGTGGTGAAGCGGAAGTCGCCGATGGCATCCGCGATCTCGTCCCGCTGCTCACGGGACGCGATCTTGACGCTGGTGAGCGCCTGTGCCCTCTCGAGGGCGGCGAGCTGCGAGAAATGCACGATGTAGACCGGTGCCTGGCCCGTGGCGAGCAGGTCCTCGACCGTCTCGTGCACTGGCGTCGTGGCGTAGGAGAAGTGCAGGGGCACCGGGCGGTCGACACCGGCGACCACCGCGGTCTCGCGGCTGTTGCGCTTCGACAGGTCTGTCGCCAGCCACTCGACATCCCCCAATGTCGCCGACATCAGGATGAACTGCACGCCAGGCAGGGTGAGGAGCGGTACCTGCCAGGCCCAGCCGCGTTCCGGATCGGAGTAGAAGTGGAACTCGTCCATCACCACCTGGTCGACCGGCGCATCCGTGCCCTCTCGCAGGGCGAGATTCGCCAGGATCTCGGCGGTGCAGCAGATGATCGGAGCCTCGGCGTTGACGCTCGAGTCCCCCGTGACCATTCCGACGTTCTCCGCTCCGAAGATGTCGACCAGGGCGAAGAACTTCTCCGACACGAGGGCCTTGATCGGGGCGGTGTAGAACGTGCGCTGCCCCTGCGCGAGCGCCGCGAAGTGTGCCCCGATCGCGACGAGGGACTTGCCGGTGCCGGTCGGGGTGCTGAGGATGAGGTTGGCGCCGGAGACGATCTCGATGAGGGCTTCGTCCTGCGCGGGATAGAGACTCAGGCCTCGCCCGACGGCCCACTCCACGAACTGTTCGTAGACGGCATCCGGATCGTAGGGGCCCGTCGCGCGGATCGTCTGCAGCCGGTCGAGGAGGAGATCAGGCATGCTGCCCCGCGACGATCGCATAGACGTGCTCGACGTAGGACCAGAAGCCCGCGACATCGAGGGTGACCGGCACCAACGCATTGGGAAACGGCGAATCGAAGTCGACGACCGTCATTCCACTGGTGAACTCGCCACGGGTCTCCACTGTCACCAGCGCCGGTCGCGAGGAGAAGAGGTCCGGACGCACGACGTGGGCGACCGCGCAGACGTCGTGCACGGCCTGGCCGTCCCAGTCGCTGTTGTTCGCGTCAACCCAGAACGTGGCGAGGGGCAGGATGAGCTCGTGCGCGAGAGTACCGAGCCGGCCAAGCCGCTCGACCACAGCGCTGTTGGCCTGCGCCTGGAGGGTGAGGTCGAGGCCGACCATCACCACCTGCCAGTCCGCGTCGAAGACGATCCGGGCGGCCTCGGGATCGGCATAGATGTTGAATTCGGCCGCGGGAGTGGCGTTGCCGCGGGTGAAGGATCCGCCCATGATCGTGAAGGAGGCCACCCAGCGGGCGATCCCCGGTTCCTGCTGGAGGGCGAGGGCGATGTTGGTGAGCGGGCCGGTGGCAACGAGATGGATGGCACCGGGAGCCGCACGAATCGTTTCGACGAGAAAGTCAACGGCAGGACGCGGGTCCACCGCCAGGGTGGGCTCGGGCAACACGGCGGCGCCGAGCCCCGACTCTCCGTGCACGTGGCTCGCGTCGCGGGTCTCCCCGCTCAGGGGCCGTGCAGCACCCGCGGCCACCGGCACGGTCTCGAATCGCAGGTACTCGCGGAGGGCGAGGGCGTTGCGGGTCGTGCGGGACAACCCGACATTGCCGCCGACGGTCGTGACCCCGACCAGGTCGATGTTCGGATCCCCGTGCGCGAGCAGCAGGGCGCGAGCATCGTCGAGGCCCGGGTCGCAGTCGAGCAAGATCTTCTTGGGCATGGGTCAACCGTGCCACATCCCCGGGCCGCCTGCCGCGACGCGGGCTGCCGGTGCGGTCAGTCCGGTGTTTGGGTGCGCGCCGCCAGAGTTCTCGGAATGCGGCCGAACCACGGAGCCGCGATCACCGCGACCGCGGCGATCAACGACCCGACGAGAACGAGCGGATGAACGCGGGCGGCAACGCTCATCCCCACGGCGAGGGCCAGTGCGATCGGAACGCGCACGATCAGCCCCCACACCCGGAGACGGGGAACCGCCGGGATGTCGTAGCGACTGCTGGCGAGCCGGGTCTCGAACAACTGCCAGAGCGCGCCATTGGCCCAGAGCAGCAGGGCCGCCGCTCCCGCCACGAGGGCGAAGAACGGCACCCAGGTGAGGGTGAACAGCCAACCCCAGATCCCCTCCCCGTCTTTAACCTGAAGCAACCACTTGAGTGCCGCCGTGACGACGGCAACCGGTCCGGTCGTGGTCAGCCTGAAGAGTTCGGCGAGAGTCGGCACGAAGAAGCAGAGGGCGGCGAGCAAAAGCACCAGCAGCCGATTCAGGCCGAGTTCCTTCACCGCCCTCACGTGTAGCCGATTCTGCTCCGTGCTGGCCGCCGCCAGGGGACGCTCGCCGCCATCCTGCGCCGGTTCACGGGTCTCGAGTCCCAGCACGATTCGGGCGAGCGGATCGATCACCTGCACGATGTTCGCGGAATAGGACTGGTGATCGGTGAGGGCGGAAGCGGTGTTGTGCACCGGATGCTCCTCCGGACCGAGTTCGGGTGACTCGGCGAGAGTCCCCCGCTCCCCCTCCGCCACCGGTGCGTAACTCGCGGTCCAGCGCGCGCGACGGGCTGCTCCTCCGGTGGAGGTCGGACCGGAGGGGATCACGTCCCAGGTCGCGAAGAAGTCAAGCCAGCGCGGGCGGCTGGTAGCCGGCATCCCGCCCCAGGCGCGCACCGGATTGAGGGAGAGGGAGAATCCGTGGGCTGCGAGTTCGGCGGGACTCAGCCGATGGGAGGTGAAGCTGGGGCGCCCGAGCAGGGAAAGGGCACTTCCGACAGTGACGAGTGTGTCCACCCGCAATGCCGGAGTGAGCATCGCATCCCCGAAGAGCAGGTTTGCGGTGATCGCCGCGCCCTCGGAATGAGCGACCACCATGACCCGGCCTTTCTCGCCAGCCCGTGCCCGTGCGGCGCCGACCGCAGTGGCCACGATCTGACGCATCGCGGCGGCCCGGGTCGGGCGCTGGGTCCAGGCCGGCACATCGCCGACGAAATCGACGAGGGCGTCCACCACCGGTTTGAGTGCCGTGCCGACGAAGGGAAACATCAACAGCGGCCCGGAGAGGGCGAGGAAGACCACCGCGACGATCGTGAGCACTCCTACCGCGAGGCTGAGCACCGCGATCGCCATCACGGCGACGACCCGACCGATCCCCCAGAATCCGCGGGAGGTCACCCAGAACACGGTGCTGAGGTAGGCCAGCAGGCGGCCGACCGCGCGAAAGACGAAGCCGAGGCCCCAGGTGAAGATCTGGGTGCGGGACAGGGGAAGGAAGGCCTCCGACCAGCGCGCCTCCGTGATGTGCAAAGCCACCGAACGCGGCGCCGCGTCGAGATCGAGATAGTGGATGCTTGCGGTCACCTCGTCGTGCGCCGTACCGAGCACGACCGCACCGAACTCCAGCGCGGTCGGTTCGCCGTCCGCGTCGTCGTCCTGGTGCGCCGTTCCGATCTCGGCGGGAGCCGTCGGCCGCAATCCTTCCCCCGGGGACTGCCGGGCCGCATCCTCGGCGACGGCCTGCGCGGAGGGGGTCGCGCCGTTCTCGGCCGGACTGCCCTTGGCGAGCCAGTCCATCCGCTGCAGTATCGGTTCGGCCCATTCGAGGAGGGTCTGCCCGGCGGTCTGGCGCCCGATCCCGTGTACGACCACCAGCTCGACGAGCGGTTCGGGCGGCGGGTCGGCCAGGGTGCGGGACATCTCGGATCCTCCCTCGGGCCGACTGCGCAGTGCCCGGAACGCCGCTCTGCCGATCACGGGTGACCACACAGTAGTACGGCGGCACCGGTGACGGCCAGACCCGGGGCCTGGCCCGGCGGCCGAAGCCGTTCGCTTAGAATCGTGTGTGCCTTCCGACCCCGCCGACAGCAGTGCCCTCGACCCGACCGAGCTCGAAATCACCCTCCGGGTGCTCGCGTCGATGGACACCCTCGATGAAGAACACCCGGACTTCATCGCCGTGCGCCAGGCCACGGCCCGCATGTTCAAGTCCGTGAAACGCAACCGGCGGCTCGAGAAACGTGCCGTCATCGCCGACGCCGACCGCGCCGTGGTGGCCAACACCGCCACGGGAGCGCCCGACCGCATCGATGACGAGACCCGCGGTATCCCCCTCTCCATCACGGCGACGGCGACAACCGCCGGAACCCTTCTCAAGTCGCGGCCGTGTTACATCTGCAAGCAGCATTACACGCAGGTCGACGCCTTCTACCACCAGCTCTGCCCCGACTGCGCCGCCCTCAACCACGCGAAACGCGATGCCCGCACCGACCTCACCGGCAAGACGGCACTGCTCACCGGGGGCCGCGCGAAGATCGGGATGTACATCGCCCTTCGGCTGTTGCGGGACGGCGCGCACACGACCATCACGACCCGTTTCCCCCGCGATGCCTTGCGCCGGTTCGCCTCGCTCCCGGATGCGAGCGAGTGGCTGCATCGCCTGCGGGTCGTCGGAATCGACCTTCGCGATCCGGCCCAGGTGATCGGACTCACGGACGCGATGATCGAGGCTGGGCCCCTCGACATCCTCGTCAACAACGCCGCACAGACCGTGCGGCGTTCCCCCGGTTCCTACGCGCCGCTGGCGGATGCCGAGAGCGCCCCGCTGCCCGACGGCCCGCTTCCCGAGCTGCTGACCTTCGGCCACACGAACGATGCCCATCCCCAGGCGCTGGCCGCCTCGGTCGGTTCGCACCCCATCCTCGCCAGCGCCGGAGGGCTCAGTGCCGCGGAGCTCACCGAGCTCGCCCTCGCCGCAGGCTCGTCATCGCTCGCCCGTCTGGCCGCCGGCACCGCGATCGACGCGGGTGGGTTGGTGCCCGACGAGCACGACCAGAACAGCTGGACGCAATTCGTGCACGAAGTGGACCCTCTCGAGATGCTCGAGGTGCAGCTCGCGAATGTCACTGCTCCGTTCCTGCTGGTCTCGCGTCTCCGCCCGGCCATGGCAGCATCGGCAGCCCACCGAAAGTACGTCGTCAACGTGTCGGCGATGGAGGGGCAGTTCGGTCGGGGCTACAAGGGTCCGGGGCATCCGCACACCAACATGGCCAAGGCCTCGCTCAACATGCTCACCCGCACCAGCGGGAAGGAGATGCTCGAGACCGACGGCATCCTCATGACCAGTGTCGACACTGGCTGGATCACCGACGAGCGCCCGCACTTCACCAAGATCCGGCTCGCGGAGGAGGGCTTCCACGCCCCTCTCGACCTCGTCGACGGCGCCGCTCGCGTCTACGACCCGATCGTGCGCGGCGAGGCCGGCGAAGATGTCTACGGCGTCTTTCTCAAGGACTACGCCCCCGCCGCCTGGTAGCTCCCGCGCACCCCCGTCTGGCCTTCATCATTCAGGAACTTCTGTCGCTGGCGGGGAGGATGCCACGCTCCGATGTCACATCGGACTCACGGGTGCCTCCAGTGCCACACCTTCCTGAATGAAGAGATCGACGCTCGACGCCGTCCACGTCTGCAGGGTCCTCCATTCCCGGTCCTTCCCGCGCGTTGAGGCGCCGGTTGGGCGGGCTCGGAAGGGTCGATCGGGCCCGGACTACGCCGGCGCGTGACGCTCCAGAAACTCGAACACCTCTGTGCTGTCCACCCCGGGAAACGCTCCGGTCGGCATCGCCGCGTGAAGTGACGAGTTGAGGCGCGCGCTCGGCCAGGAGTGCTTGTCCCACTTGGCCGCGAGGGTGCTCGGGGGTGTGCGGCAGCACGAAGGCTCTGGACAGGTCGAGGTGAAGCGATTCTCGGTATCCCTCCCCCGGAAGAACTTGGCCTGCGCGAACTGGGTACCCACACTCACCGAGAACTGCCCGCGAGGGGAGGATTGGATGCGCGACGTGCACCAGTAGGTGCCCGCGGGTTTGTCGGTGTACTGGTGATACGGGCTGAACCGGTCCGCGACATCGAATACGCGGCGAGCGCTCCAGAAACGGCACACGACCTGTCCCTCCACCGCGCCGAGAGCATCCGTCGGCAACGTGACGCTGTCGTTCTCGTAGGCCTTCGACACCGTGCCGCTCTCGTGCACCTTGAGGAAATGCACGGGGATGCCGAGATGCTGTGTCGAGAGGTTGGTGAAGCGGTGCGCGGCGGTCTCGTAACTCACCCCGAAGGCGTCCCGCAGGTCTTCGACCGAGAGCTCGCGGGCTGCCTTCGCGCGGCTGAGGAACTCGACGGCGCTCTGCTCCGGCACCAGCAACGCAGCCGCCAAATAATTGGTCTGCACGCGCTGGTCGAGAAAATCGGCGTAGTTGGTTGGCTCCTCGTGACCGAGCACATGGCTCGCGAGCGCCTGAAGCACCACCGATCGCGGATCGGAGTCCGGACTCGCCCCGAGCGGCACGTAGATGCGGCCGTTGTTGAGGTCGGTGACCGACCGGGTGGATCCCGGAAGGTCGGGCACATAGTGCAGGGTGAAGCCGAGGTGAGTGCCGAGGTCGGCGGCCACCCGTTGGGAGAGCGGGCCACCGGTGTGGCCCACCGCCGCGAGCAGGCCGCGCGCCACATCCTCCAGCTCGGCGAAGTAGTTGTTGCGACGCCGCATCGCCTTGCGCAATTCCGTGTTTGCTCGCCGCGCCTCTTCCGGGGTCGCCGCGCGCTCGCTGTGCACGCGCTCGAGTTCGCGATACAGGCCGAGGATCGCCTCGATCGCCTCGTCGCTCAGGGCCTTTCGCACGGCGAGCTGAGGCAGCCCGAGGGAGGCATAGAGGGGTCCGCGCTGGACGCGCTCGAGTGCGATCTCGAGTCCAGCTCGGCCGCTCGGCGGCTCAGAGTTCAACAACTGGTCGATCGGCACCTCGAGCGCACGGGCGAACCGTTGCAACTCGCCGAGTTTCAGTTCACGCTTGCCGTTCTCCACCACCGAGACCTGGGACGCCGCGCGCCCGATCGCGACTCCCATGTCGTCGAGCGTCATGTGGCGGGAAGTGCGCAGCTGCCGGATGCGGCGGCCGATCGTCAGCGAATCGAGCATGTCTTCATCCTCGAACGGGTCGAACGGCCGTGGTCCCATCGGCCAAGGATGACACGCGAGCTTCTTCCGGTAAATAGAAGAATCGCAGAAATTCTGGCATTCGGATGGGTTCGCGTTCGCTAAAACGACCGCATCGTGGGTTTTACGCAACCAACGAAGGAGCACCGATGACCAGCCGACCGGGTGACCAGAATCAGACCGCCGCCGAGCTCGAGACACAGTGGAAGACCGACGCACGCTGGAATGGAGTCGAGCGGGACTATACCGCCGAAGACGTGATCGCCCTGCGTGGCAGCGTGCAGGAGGAGCACACCCTCGCCCGGCGCGGCTCGGAGCGGCTCTGGGGTCTGCTCGATTCCGAAGAGTGGGTTCCGGCCCTCGGAGCCCTCACCGGCAATCAGGCCGTGCAGCAGGTGCGTGCCGGACTCAAGGCGATCTACCTCAGCGGCTGGCAGGTCGCGGCCGACGCGAACCTCTCCGGCCAGACCTACCCCGACCAGAGCCTCTACCCCGCGAACTCGGTGCCGAGCGTCGTGCGGCGCATCAACAACGCGCTGTTGCGTACGGACCAGATCGAGACCTCGGAGGGACGCACCGGCACCGACTGGCTCGCCCCGATCGTCGCGGATGCCGAGGCTGGCTTCGGCGGACCGCTCAACGCCTATGAGTTGATGACCTCCATGATCGCGGCCGGAGCCGCTGGCGTGCACTGGGAGGACCAGCTCGCCAGTGAGAAGAAGTGCGGGCATATGGGAGGCAAGGTGCTGATCCCCACCGGCCAGCACATCCGCACTCTCAATGCGGCCCGTCTCGCCGCCGACGTCGCGGGCGTGCCCACGATCGTCATCGCGCGCACCGACTCGCTCGCCGCGAACCTCGTGACCAGTGATGTCGACGAACGCGACCGCCCGTTCCTCGATGGCACGCGCACTCCGGAGGGCTTCTACGGCACCCGGCCCGGCATCGAGACCGTGCTCTCGCGAGGCCACGCCTACGCGCCATACGCCGATCTGCTCTGGGTCGAGTCCTCTGAGCCGGACCTGGCCCTCGCCCGCACTTTCGCCGAGAGCATCCACCGGGAGTTCCCCGGCAAGAAGCTCGCGTACAACTGCTCGCCGTCGTTCAACTGGAAGAGCCACCTCGACGATGCCCAGATCGCGACCTTCCAGCGGGAGCTGGCCGCAATGGGCTATGCCTTCCAGTTCATCACGCTAGCCGGGTTCCACGCCCTCAACCATTCGATGTACACGCTCGCCCGCGACTACAGCCGGCGGCACATGAGCGCCTACGTCGAGCTGCAGGAGGCCGAATTCGCCTCCGAGGCCGACGGGTACACCGCAACAAAGCACCAGCGCGAGGTCGGTACCGGCTACTTCGACAGGATCTCGACAGTGCTGAACCCCGACAGCGCGACCCTGGCGCTGGTCGGCTCGACCGAATCCGCACAGTTTCACTAGACCGCAGTTCCACCAGACCGCAGTTCCACCAGACCGAAGTGTCACTCACCAGCAGGGAAAGGCCATCATCATGACAACGCACAACCGCATGACCGTGCTCGGCAGCCCGGAACCCGGCTTCGAGACAATCCTCTCCCCGGAGGCGCTCACCTTCGTCACCCGCCTGCACGACCAGTTCACCGGCCGCCGCCAGGAACGGCTCACCGCGCGAATGGTGCAGCGCAAGAACATCGAGAACGGGCGCAATCTCGGCTTCCTCTCCGAGACCGCCGCGATCCGGGCGGACTCCGGATGGCGTGTGGCCGGTGCCGGGCCCGGGCTCGAAGACCGCCGGGTCGAGATCACCGGCCCCACCGACCGCAAGATGACGGTGAACGCGCTCAACTCCGGCGCGAAGGTGTGGCTCGCCGATCTGGAGGATGCGACGAGCCCCACTTGGTCGAACATCATCGGCGGGCAGCTTTCGCTCTACGACGCCATTCGTCACCAGGCGGACTTCACCAGTGAGGCAGGCAAGCACTACACGGTCGGCGAGGTCACCCCGACGATCGTCATGCGTCCCCGCGGCTGGCACCTGGTGGAGAAGCACCTGAGGTACACCGACCGGGCGGGCCTCGGCAAGGCGGCATCCGCCTCGCTGGTCGACTTCGGGCTGTACCTCTTCCACAATGCGGCAGCCCTCATCGCCGACGGACGCGGGGCGTACTTCTACCTGCCGAAAATCGAGAACCACTTGGAAGCGCGCCTGTGGGACGACATCTTCACCTTCTCGGAGATCGCCCTCGGCCTCGAGCACGGCTCGATCCGCGCGACTGTGCTCATCGAGACGATCACCGCCGCGTTCGAGATGGACGAGATCCTGTTCGAGTTGAAGGAGCACTGCGCCGGCCTCAACGCCGGTCGCTGGGACTACATCTTCAGCCTGATCAAGAACTTCCGTGGTCGCGGCCGCCAGTTCGTGCTCCCGGATCGGAACCGCATCACGATGACCTCGCCGATGATGCGCAACTACACCGAACTGCTGGTGGCCACCTGCCATCGTCGGGGAGCTCATGCCATCGGCGGCATGAGCGCGTTCATCCCGAATCGTCGGGACCCCGAGATCACCGCGCAGGCGATCACCAAGGTTCACGACGACAAGCGACGCGAGGCGACCGACGGTTTCGACGGCACCTGGGTGGCGCATCCGGACCTCGTCGCAAGCGCACGTGAGGAGTTCGACGCGGTGCTCGGTGAGCGCCCCAACCAGGTCGACCGTCTGCGTCCGGAGGTGGATGTCTGCGCAGCCGACCTCCTCGACGTGGGGTCCTTCGACCAGACGGTCACCACCGAGGGGGTCCGTCGCAACGTGTCCGTGGCGCTGAGGTACATCGAGAGCTGGTTGCGCGGAGTCGGCGCGGCCGCCATCGACAATCTCATGGAGGACGCCGCGACGGCGGAGATCTCCCGGTCGCAGCTCTGGCAGTGGATCGCCCAGCGCACCGTCACCGAGCAGGGTGACCTGGTCACGCGCGAGCTCGTGGAGGGGATGCTGCAGAGCGAGCTCGTCGGCAGCCGGCGGTCGACGGATGATCGTTTCGACGATGCCGCAGCGGTCGTGCGCCTCGTCACCCTGCAGGACGACTTCCCGACCTTCCTCACCATCCCGGCCTACACCCACTACCTCGTGGATACCGTGGCGGAGCGGGAGACGGTCGCCGCCTGAGGGTTGCCCGCGCACCCTCGCCGGTCGGTGCCCGCTACTCGACCAGCGGGCATCCGGGTAGACTCCATACCGTCCGGTCGGTTTTGCGATCGGGGTCGGTACTACAGAAGGCATCAATGGAGATCGTCGGCGCGGTACTCGAGCGCAGCGGGGCGGAGCCGCCATTCGCGGCATCCGCTCCCCTGTCGATCAGCCGGCTCGAACTGGATGCCCCCAGGCCCGGAGAGCTTCTCGTGCGCATCGAAGTGGCCGGGGTCTGCCACTCGGACCTCTCCGTCGTCGATGGCAATCGAAAGCGCCCCACCCCCATGCTCCTCGGCCACGAGGCGGCCGGCATCGTCGAAGCACTGGGAGACGAGACCAGCGACCTGGCCATCGGCGACCGCGTGGTGATGACCTTCCTTCCCCGCTGCGGCGCGTGCGCGGGATGCGCCACCGGCGGGCGCCTTCCCTGCGAAATCGGCAGCGCAGCCAACAGTGCCGGCACCCTGGTCGGCGGAGCGATTCGGCTGCAGCGGCAGGGGCATCCGGTGTTCCACCACCTCGGGGTGTCCGCCTTCGCGAGCCACGCCGTCGTCAACCGAACCTCCGTTGTGCGGGTGGACCCGGACATCCCGGCGGATGTCGCGGCGCTGCTCGGTTGCGCCGTGCTCACCGGTGGCGGCGCGGTGCTCAACTCCGCCCGGCCGCAGCCGGGTGAAACGGTGATGGTGGTGGGGCTCGGCGGTGTCGGCATGGCCGCCGTGCTCGTGGCACTCTCGCTCGGACACCACGTGATCGGGGTCGACGGCGTCGAACAGAAGCTGGCGACCGCCCGGGACTTCGGCGTGACCGAGACCTACACTCCGCAGCAGTTGCTCGACGCGGGAGTGCGAGCCCCCGTGGTGATCGAAGCCGCCGGCAACGCTCGCGCCTTCGAGACCGCGCTCGCGGCGACGGCCGCCGGTGGTCGCACCGTCACCGTCGGGCTGCCCGCACCGGAGGCGCGGGCATCCATCTCTCCCCTACTGCTCACCGCCGAAGCGCGCACCATCATCGGCAGCTACCTCGGCTCCGCGGTGCCGTCCCGCGACATCCCGCTGTTCGCCCAGCTCTGGCGCGAGGGTCGGCTGCCCGTGGAGAAGTTGATCTCCAGCCGCATCCGCCTCGACCAGTTGAACGAGGCGATGGATGCCCTCGCCGAGGGCCGCGCGTTGCGCCAGTTGATCGTGTTCCCGCCAGAAGCACCCACGAAGGAGAACTGATGACCGAGCAGCGCACCGCCATCGTCACGGGAGGCGCCCGGGGAATCGGGGCCGCCATCTCGAAACGTCTCGCCTCGGATGGCTATGCCGTGGCCGTGATCGATCTTCGCGAAGAAGACACGACACCCACCGTCGACACGATCGTCGCGGCGGGTGGGCGCGCCATCGGCATCGGAGCGGATGTCTCGGATGCCCCGGCGGTCGCCACAGCCGTCGCGCGAACTGTCGACGAACTCGGGGCTCCCACGATCCTCGTCAACAACGCCGGCATCCTGCGCGACAACCTGCTGTTCAAGATGTCCGAGGGCGACTGGGATGCCGTGATGGGCGTGCACCTTCGCGGGGCCTTCCTGATGAGCCGCGAGGTGCAGAAGCATCAGGTGGAGGCGAAGTGGGGGCGGATCGTCAATCTCTCGAGCACCTCCGCTCTCGGCAACCGCGGGCAGGCCAACTACTCCGCGGCCAAGGCCGGCCTGCAGGGTTTCACCAAGACGCTCGCGATCGAACTCGGACCTTTCGGTGTGACCGCGAACGCCATCGCACCGGGCTTCATCGCCACCGACATGTTGCGCGCGACCGCCGAGCGCATGGGGGTCACCTTCGACGCCTTCCTCGAGGGTGCCGCGAAGGAGATCCCCGTTCGGCGGGTCGGGCAGCCGGAGGACATCGCCGCCCTGGCATCCTTCTTCTGCTCCGAAGAGGCGGGGTTCGTCTCCGGTCAGGTCGTCTATGTCTCCGGCGGACCGAAGGCCTGAGCCGATGACCGCCTTTGCCAACCCCGCCGCTCTGCTGACTGCCGTGGGAGCCGAGCTCGGCACCACAGAGTGGCTCGAGATCGACCAGCACCGCATCGATGGCTTCGCGGCCGCGACGGGCGACGAGCAGTGGATCCACGTCGATCCGCAACGAGCTGCCGCCGGGCCCTTCGGCGGCACCATCGCCCACGGGTACCTCAGCCTGTCCCTTCTCGCCCCGTTCACCGCGCAGTTGCTCGAGGTGGGTTCCGTGGCGATGGCCATCAATTACGGCCTCGACCGGGTGCGGTTTCTGCAGCCGGTGCGGAGCGGATCGCGGCTGCGGGCACGCGGATCGATCACCAGCGCCGAGGCTGTGGGGCTCGGAGTGCGGGTGGGTGTGAAGATGACTGTAGAGATCGACGGCGAATCGAAGCCCGCACTTGTTGCGGACACCATCGTGCTTTTCGCCGCCGAGCCGCATCCCACACCCCCAGCAGAGGAGCCCTCATGACCGAGGAAAAGGCCCTGACCGAGAAGTCCCTCATCGAGCTCTGGACGAAGGCGCGACTGCACCTCATCGTGTCGCAGTTCGCCCCGACTTTCCTGCTCATCGTCACGATCGGCCTGCTCGACGCCGGCCTGACCACGGCGCCGGCCAGCGTGCGGCTCGGGGCCGCGGGAATCCTGCTCGCCTCGGGCATCCTTGGCGCGCTCGCTCAGATCTCGGTTGCGGGTGAGGCGGCCGCGATCATCGACGATCTCGACGCGATCGTCGCTCCCTCGGCCGTGGCGCAGCGCATCATCGCCTCCCGCCGCTGGCTGCTCGTGCCGAAGTTCGTGACGCCCGCGATCTTCGTGCTCGTGTACATCGCGCTGCTCGTCGCCCTGTTCCTGACGAGCAGATGACTAAGACACCAGCACCGACAGAGACTCCGGTGCCGGAGGGCTTCGGCTACAGTCGCGTCTTCGGCACGCGCTGGAACGACAACGACGTCTACGGTCACCTGAACAACACGACCCACTATGCCGCGATGGACACCACCATCACCAGCTGGCTGATCGGGATCGCCGGACTCCGCACGGACGCGGATGACGCGATGGCCGTGGTGGTCTCCTCCTCCTGCACCTACCTCGCGTCGGTGTCGTTCCCGGAGGGACTCGTGGTGGGCCTCCGCGCCGGGCGCCTCGGCACGACGAGTGTGACCTGGGAGCTCGGCCTGCACGCCGAGAGTTCCGGGGCGCTGGTGGCAACCGGGCAGTTCGTGCATGTCTTCGTCGACCCCGTCGGCCAGAGACCGGTGCCGATCCCGCGGCTCGTTCGAGACGCGATCGAGTCCCAGTTGGTGATGGCGGGATGAGCCGCGAACCACGGGGGCTCGCGACGTCGGTGCTCGAGGAGTGGCTGAGGGCTGAGCATCCGGAACTCGTCGCGCAATCCCAGCTCGACGCGACGCTGATCACGGGCGGTCGCAGCAACCTCACCTACCGGGTGCTCGGTGGGGCGACGCCCCTGGTGCTTCGGCGTCCACCGCTCGGGCACGTGCTGGCGAGCGCTCACGACATGGGCCGGGAATTCCGGGTGATCTCTGCGCTCGGCGGAAGCACGGTGCCCGTGCCGCAGGCCCTGTTGTGCGGGATGACACCGACGGCACCGCCGGAGTTGGTACCCCCTTCTACCTCATGGGCTTCGTCGACGGCCAGGTGCTCTCGTCCCCCGCCGCGAACGCCCCCTTCAGCCCGAGCCAACTGCGGACACTGAGCCTCGACCTGGTCGAAACCCTTGCCGAACTGCACTCGATCGACCCGGCTGGTGTCGGACTCGACGACTTCGGCCGGGCATCCGGCTACCTCGATCGCCAGGTGCGCCGCTGGGGTGAGCAGTATGACAAGTCCCGCAGCCGCCCGTTGCCGGAGCTCGACGCGTTGCAGGCAGCCCTGCGTGAGAGGGTGCCATCGACGATCGGCTCCTCGCTCGTGCACGGCGACTTCCGCCTCGACAATGCGATAGTGCAGGTGGATTCCGGTCGACGGCCCCGCATCGCGGCGATCCTCGACTGGGAGATGGCGACCATCGGGGATTCGTTCACCGACCTCGGACTGCTCGGTCTCTACTGGGACATCAGCAGCATCAGCGAGCAGGCGGCGGCCGTTGCGGCGAGCGCGGTCGATCCGGCCGCGGGATACCCGAGCTTCGCCGAACTGCTCGACGCCTACGCCGCAGCGCGGGGAACCGCGGTGCCCGAGCTCTCCTGGTACCTCGCGTTCGCCGCCTACAAGCTCGCCATCATCCTGGAGGGCATCCACCTGCGGTTCCAGGCCGGCGAGACGGTCGGCCCCGGCTTCGACACCATCGGCGCTCTCGTCGCCCCACTCGCCAGGGCCGGTCTGCGCTCGCTGGCCGAAAGGACCCGCTGATGGACTTCGCCCCCGACGCCACGACGGTCGACCTCGTCGAGCGGATGAATGCCTTCCTCGCCGAGTGCGTCTACCCCGCAGAGACCGTGCTCGAGGCCCAGGTCGCCGAGACCCCGGATGACTGGAGCCTGCGTCCCATCGTGCGGGAGCTGCAGGCGGAGGCCCGTTTGCGCGGCCTCTGGAACCTCTTCCTTCCCTCCGAGGGCCTGACGAACCTGCAGTATGCGGCCGTCGCGGAGCTCACCGGGCGCAGTCCGAAGCTGGCCCCCGTCGCGCTCAACTGCGCCGCGCCGGACACCGGAAACATGGAGGTGCTGGCGGAGTTCGGAACCCCGGCGCAGAAGGAACGCTGGCTGGCGCCGCTGCTGGAGGGCCGCATCCGCTCATCGTTCTGCATGACGGAGCCGGAGGTCGCCTCTTCGGATGCCACGAACATCGCGACGAGCATCCGTCGCGATGGGCACGACTATGTGATCGACGGGCGAAAGTGGTGGTCGACCGGGGCGATGAACCCCGAGGCCGAGATCTTCATCGTGATGGGACGCACCGCGGCGTCGGATTCGGACGCTCCCCGTCACCGCCAGCAGAGCATGATCCTCGTGCTACGCGACACCCCGGGGGTCACGATCGTGCGTCCCCTCACGGTCTTCGGGTATGACGACCGGGACCACGGCGGCCACGCCGAGGTGCTCTTCGAGGGAGTGCGGGTGCCCGAGAGCAACCTCATCGCCGGGGAGGGCGACGGATTCGCAATCGCCCAAGCGCGGCTCGGGCCTGGACGCATCCATCACTGCATGAGGCTGCTCGGCATGGCGGAGCGCACGATGGATCTCATGCGCGAGCGAGCACAGACTCGCGTCGCCTTCGGGAGGCCCCTCGCCGAGCAGGGCGTGGTGCGCGAATGGCTGGCCGAGAGCCGCATCTCGATCGAATCGCTGCGGCTGCTGGTGCTGAAGACCGCGTGGCTCATGGACACGGTGGGCAACGCCGGGGCGATGACCGAGATCCAGGCGATCAAGATCGCCGTGCCGCGGGCGGTGCAGCAGATCCTCGACCGCGCCATCCAGTTGCACGGCGGCGGCGGGCTCACGGCCGACGACCCGATCGCCGAGATGTACGCCGCAGCGCGCGCGCTGCGTCTGGCCGACGGTCCGGACGAAGTGCACCTGTCTTCCCTCGGCAAGGCGGAATTGCGCCGCTGACGCCGGAGCTGCCGGAAGGCTGACCCGCCAGCGCAGGACAGTGCCGCTAGCGCAGAACCGAACTGAGCAGCAGGCTGGTCTCGCTGTTGACCACGCCCTCGATCGCGCGGATCTGCCCGAGGGTGCGATCGAAATCCGTGAGGGTCTCTGTGCGCAGTTCGGCCACGAGGTCCCAGCCGCCATTCGTGGTGTGGAGCGCACTGATCTCGGGCAGGCCACGCAGCTGGCGGATCACGTGGTCGGTGGTGCGACCCTCCACCTCGATGAAGGCGATCGCATGGATGGTGAGGGGGTCGAGCTCATCCCTCACCCGCACCGTGAACCCCACAACGGTTCCGGATGACACGAGCCGCTCGAGCCGACTGCTGATCGTGGCTCGGGCGACCCCCAGCGTGCGCGCAAGGAACGCGACGGATGCCCTGCCGTCCTCGCGCAGGGCGGAGAGCAGATTGCGGTCGAGGTCGTCCAGAGCAGGCATGAACACAAAGTACTACACCGTGTAACAGATTGCTCATCCACAGTCTAAAAGAACAGCTTTTTGATCATTCTCTGTGCATATCGTCGGAAACTAGGCTTGCTGTCTAGTGAAGTGGAGACGCCCGTGACGCGTTTTGTGGATGTTCGAAACATGGTGCGATGGGCCACCACGACCGGACCAGAGGCCATCATCGGCGGCATGATCGGGTACCTTCGCGACGACTTCCGTCGCTGGGAGAGCTTCGACAAGACGGCTCGAGTGGCCAGTCACACCCCCCTCGGCGTGATCGAGTTGATGCCGACCAGCGACCTCGAGACCTACGCCTTCAAGTACGTCAATGGCCACCCCTCCAACCCCGCCCGGGGATTCCAGACCGTGACCGCGTTCGGGGTGCTGGCCGACGTGCACAACGGCTACCCGACGCTGCTCGCCGAGATGACCCTTCTCACCGCCCTGCGCACGGCCGCGACCTCCGCGATGGTCGCAAAAGAACTCGCCCGCCCGGATTCCACCGCCATGGCGATGATCGGCGCCGGCAGCCAGGCCGAGTTCCAGGCCCTCGGATTCCGGGCCGCGCTCGGAATCGACAAACTGCGCGTGTGGGACACCGATCCCGACGCCGTGGAGAAATTCGTGCGCAATCTCGCCCCCCTCGGATTCGACATCACGGTCGCCGCGAGCGCCGCGGATGCCGTGGCCGGGGCCGACATCATCACCACCTGCACCGCAGACAAGGCCCTCGCGACAGTGCTGACGAGCGACCTCGTCGTTGCAGGCGTTCACATCAACGCGATCGGCGGCGACTGCCCCGGCAAGACAGAACTCGAGGCGGCGATCCTCGACCGGGCATCCGTCTTCGTCGAATACCCGCCCCAGACGCGGGTCGAGGGTGAGATCCAGCAGATGGCACCCGACTTCCCCGTCACGGAACTGTGGAAGGTCATCGTCGGCAGCGCTGCCGGGCGCACCTCGGCCGAGCAGATCACGCTCTTCGACTCCGTCGGCTTCGCTATCGAGGACTTCTCCGCCCTTCGTTACCTGCGTGATTCGGTGGCGGACACCGACTTCTTCGACGAGATCGACCTCGTCGCGTCTCCGGAGAACCCCAAGGATCTCTTCGGCATGATCGGCGCGCTCTCCCCCGTCGGCGGCTGAGCCCGGTGTCGATCCAGGCGCCTTCGGCGGTCGTACTGGTGCGACCGCACCATTTTCGCCCCAACCCCCTCACCGCCGACGACAACGTGTTCCAGGTGATCGGAGCCGAGACCGAGTCGGTCCGCATCGCCGCGGCCGCCTACGACGAGGTGACGCGTGCGGCTGCGGCTCTCGAGGCTGCCGGCATCCGGGTTCACCTCTTCGACGACGAGAGTGCGGATCGGCCCGACAGCGTCTTCCCCAATAACTGGATGTCCACCCATCCGGGCGGTCACGTCGCCATCTACCCGATGTACGCGGTGAACCGTCGCGGCGAGCGCCGGTGGGATGTGATCGACATGCTGAAGAGCGACTACCGGGTCCAGGATGTCATCGACTATTCCGGTCTCGAACTCGATGACGTTTTCCTCGAGGGCACCGGCGCCATCGTGCTCGACCACGTGTCGCGCATCGCCTACGTCGCCCGCTCGCACCGCGCCGATCCGATCGCTCTCGAGAGGTTCTGCACCAACTTCGGATACGAGCCGATGGTGTTCGATGCGGTCGACCCGAGTGGGGTGCCGATCTATCACACCAACGTGATGATGGGGATCGCCACCGATTTCGCCCTCGTGGGTCTCGACCTGATCCACTCCCCCGCGCGCCGCGCGCAGGTGGTCGACCGGCTGACCGCCCACGGACGCACCATCATCGATCTCGAGTTCGACCAGGTCTGCGACTTCGCCGGCAACGCGATCGAACTGCACGCCCCGGGAGGCCGCATCCTCGCCCTGTCGCGGCGTGCCGCCGAGACGCTGCGACCCGACCAGCTCGCGATCATCGAACGGTCCTGCACGCTGATGCCCCTCGACATCCCGACCATCGAACTCGCGGGAGGCTCGGTGCGGTGCATGATCGCGGGAATCCACCTCGACCGGCGTCCAGAGGTCGTCGCGGCCTGAGTCGTCGCGGCCTGAGTCGTCTCAGCCCGAATCGTCTCAGCCTGAATCGTCTCAGCCTGAATCGTCGCAGCCTGGCGGCGTGCTCGGGGCGACCCGAGAACGTGCAAGTCGTAGGAGGTCGCGCTCGAACGTCTCTCTCCGCTGCGAAGCTACGGACGAAGTCCGACGGCCGGTAGCAGCAGGCCATCGATGACGGATATGAGAAACGCGCGGTCAACCGTCTTGCGCTGGATCATCGAACGGTACATCGCCATCGACGTGACAAGGAGTGACAACGTGTCCACGTTGCTGTGGACGGGGATTTCCCCCCGGTCGATCGCCCGCTGAAGGAAGATCCTGCTGATCGCCGCGCGGGGCTCGACGATTGCGGTCTGCACCGCGTCTGCCAGCCCCGGGTCATGGGTGATCATCGACATCAACCCCGCCATGACATGAAGTTTGCGGTCACCGTCCTCGATCGCGTGGGGCTTTATGTTGGCGACAAGATCGCCCCGGAGCGTGCCGGTGTCGGGAAGATTGGTGATGTCGATGTCGGCGTTCTTCATGCACGCAACGGCATCGATGACGAGTTCTGCCTTGGAGGCCCAGCGGCGGTACACAGTCGCCTTGCCTGCTTTGGCGCGAGCCGCCACCATGTCGATGGTCATGCGGTCATAGCCCGTTTCAGCGAGCACATCCAATGCAGCGGTGAGAATTTCCGGGTCGCGGGTGTGATCGCGCTTTCGTCCCAGCTTCGGCGAATCGGCGTCACGCGGCGCGAGTTCGATCTGACTCATTGCGGCGTACTCCTTGCTCGACAGCGCCACCCGGGTGGTGAAATGTTTCGTGCAAGCAAATTCTAGACCAACAGAATCCGGAACTGTAAAGTTTCGGATATAGTCAGTCTCATGTCTGATGAATCCCCTGCTTCGCCTGTCGCCCCCTCTGGCCCCGCTGTCGTATCGCGGCGACGGTGGTTGACGCTCGGCGTCGTCGCCCTTGCCCAGCTCATGGTCGTGCTCGACTCGACCGTCGTCAACATTGCCCTGCCTGCGGCCCAGGCCGACCTCGGCTTCTCCAACGGAGACCGCCAATGGGTCGTCACCGCCTACTCTCTCGCCTTCGGCAGCTTGCTGCTCCTTGGCGGCCGACTATCCGACCTGATCGGGCGCAAGCGCACCTTCATCATCGGTCTCATCGGTTTCGCTCTGGCATCCGCGCTCGGAGGTGCTGCTGATAGTTTCGGCATGCTCGTCGGTGCTCGCGCACTCCAGGGTGTATTCGGCGCGATGCTCGCGCCCACTGCTCTAGCAGTGTTGACGACGACATTCACGGTGCCGAAAGAACGCGCTCGCGCTTTCGGTGTCTTCGGAGCGATCGCTGGAGCGGGAGGGGCGGTAGGCCTTCTCCTCGGCGGCTACCTCACCCAATACTTCGACTGGCGCTGGAACCTGTACATCAACGTGTTCATCGCGCTGCTCGCCATTATCGGTGCGGCGATCTACGTAGACCACGGAGTTCGAACGAGCCCCCGTCCGAAGCTCGACATTCCCGGAACCATTCTCGTCTCTGGTGCGCTTTTCAGCCTCGTCTATGGGTTTTCCCATGCGGAAACCGATGGGTGGGACTCCCCCCTCACCTGGGGCATGCTGGCCGCAGCTGTCGGGCTGCTGATCGCGTTCGTACTCTGGCAGCGGCGCGCCGCCCACCCACTCCTGCCTCTTTCGATCGTGCTCGACCGCAACCGCGGTGCCGCTTACAGCTCCGTTCTCATCGCCGGAATCGGGATGTTCGGCGTCTTCCTCTTCGTGACGTACTACCTGCAGAAGACCCTCAACTACACCCCCGTGCAGGCCGGCCTATCGTTCCTGCCGATGATCGCCATGCTCATCCTTGCTGCCCAGCTCGGCACGAACCTCTTCGTTCCCCGATTCGGACCGAAAATCATGGTGCCGTTCGGTATGACACTGGGTGTCGTCGCGATGGTGATGCTCACCCGCTTGGATCTTCAGAGCGCATATGCGTCCGAGGTCTTGCCTCCGCTGATGATCATGGGATTTGCGATGGGATCGATCATGCCCGCATCGATGCAGACCGCGACGCTCGGAGTCGACCGCAAGTTCGCCGGCGTGGCATCGGCAATGGTGAACACCAGTCAGCAAGTCGGAGGATCGATCGGGACAGCGCTGCTCAACACCCTCGCAGCCGCGACCGCGACAAGCTACCTCGCTTCTCATGTGCCCACCACGGCGCGGGTCGCGGCCGAAGCAGCCGTGCACAGCTACGCCACCGCCTATTGGGCGGGCGCAGCATTCTTCGCTTTCGGCGCACTGCTCTCAGCGCTCCTGTTCCGTCGCCGCGGCGACGGAATCTCACTCACCAACCCGAACGGCACAGCAATAGCCGACCGTGAGCCGGTCACGGCTCACTAGCCGAACGCAACCTGGAAACTGGCACCGCCTCCCCGACGAGGGCAGCGGTCCCAGTCGTTCGTTCGCACCGATTGCAACACACCGCGAGTGTGACGGCGAACAGCAGGGTTGGCTACGCGGTTGATGAATTCTGGCTGACGCTTGCTCCCCCCACGCCGTAAAGGGCTACCCAGTGCGGCCTGCTTGCGAGCTCAGGGCAGTTCCGGCGCGTCAGGTCGAGTTGCGAGGCAGCCCCGATCGGGCAGGTCGCTAGTCTCAGAGGATGATTCAGTTCAGCTTTCTCGTGGTTCTCTATTTCATCGTCATAGCGGCCGCAGTCATCGTGCTGTTTTGGCTCGCAATCACGGCGATACGCGCCCTCAACGTGTACATCCGCAAAAATCGTCTGCCGTCGATCGACCAGCACTAGGTCTCTCGGTTGAAAACGGTATCGATCGCCGCACGATATGTGGCTGCATCCGCCCTGATCGCGGCCTCCATCCTGGTCTGCTGCTACCTGACGATAATGGCCACCTTCGTGGTGGGTAGCTCCCTTTCCGCGCCGGACACCACGGAAGCCTGGGTACGTGAGATCGCGCTCTCTGCCGACTTGATAGCGCAGGGCGCTCTGTGGTCGTTTGTCGGGCTGGCGGTGACCATGGCTTGTGCGCTCGTTGGGGTCCGATGGCGTAAGAGCCGCTGGATGTGGGTGGGTATCGCCTGCAGCGCGCTCTTTGCCTGCACGTTGCTCCTCGTAACAATCTCCGGGCCTTATCGGCTCGATCGCCTCGTCGAGCGAGCGACCGCCGCAATCGAAAACGGTCCCGCGGTGGAACCGGCACCTCCGAGGCAGACGCCGCCGCCCCAGTTCACCGCACAGTACGTCCGGTCGGCGATCCAGCAGATGGCAGCGGTGTCACAGAGGGCCGCAGTGGGACCAGTCACCGATATGAACGGTGCCATCATAAATTTCGCCGGCATAGTGCCGATGGCGGTTGCCTGCGAAGATTCCGGTTCTCAAGGAAATGTCCAACTCGACTTTCGCACCGGAAACAACGCTCGATCACGTGATCAGATTCTTGCGGCCTGGGACTCCGCGGGCTACGCGCCCGACCGAGCTATCCAAGAAGACCTTCGGTACAGCGCCACTCTTCCGATCGCTCGTATGACCATTCGAGACTCGACCACCATCGATGGACTCATCCACATGAACATCGTCGGCCAGTGCGCCACCCCATAACATCGCACCTGACTTCGGGGGCGAATACGCCGTCTCACTTTCCCGAGTAGAACAGTATTCGCTCGATGGGATAGACAATGTCGGGCGCGGTCAGGGTCGGTGGATCTGGCGCCTGAGCTGAGAGATGAATTCTCCTAGAACTCTTGGCCGGCGAGCATGCGCTCCAAGGTGTTCCGCCCCAGCGCGCTCATCCCGGGGTTCGTCCTCCGGTAGTACCACACCAAGCCCATCGCCTGTTGGAACGCCCACGCGGCTCCCCGTCGCCACTCGAGGTCGTCGCATGACAGTTCGCTGCGGAATAGCGCTCGCCTGTCCTCGTCGAGCATGTGCCACGCGGCCACAAGGTCAAGTGACGGGTCAGCAGCAGCGAACCCTCCGCCATCTAAGAGCCCCATGAGTCGATCACCGTGAACAAGGAGATTGCCCGGTGTCAGATCACCGTGCGTCATCAGTTCACGGTGGTATTCAGGCAAGTTGCGGAATTCGGCCCAAAGACCGCGGAGCTCTTCGACGGGAAGGAGCCCATCGCTTTCTGTGAAGCAGACTTGCATCCAGTCGTCGGAGCCCCCGAGATCGCCGCCGCGGCCCGAGCCTGCGAAGTGGCCTCCTCTGGTGTCAGCGGCGCGAAGTGCGTTGACGAGCTCGGCCAGGTCCCGGGCGAAGCGATCAGAGCGCGCTAGCCCGTTGGGCGTTGCAACTACTCCCGGCAGCCACGTCTGCACGGACCATGGCATTGGGTACCCGTGACCGGGAGTTCCCAGGGCAACGGGCACAGGAGTCGGCACCGGACAGCATGCGACCAACTCGCGCATTGCGACAGTTTCCTGGGCGAGCACTGCTCCCCTGTCGGCGATATCTGCGGGACGCAGCGGGAATCGCGCCGCAAGACCAGTGCCGATTCTAAAAACGGCATTCACTGTTCCCTCTGCCTCGACGCGTTGGACGCGCTCCCGACGCCATTCGGGAAATTGGTCAGTGATCAGTTGAGCGGCGATGTGCTCGTCAATGAGCAATTCATCGTCGTGCATCGCCATTCACCACACGCTAGCGCGTGCCGCGCGTTGTGCCGGTTAGCATCCCGCTGAGGGTCCCGCACGGGAGACCTGACCAGTCCTCGACGAGGTGCGAAGCGCTGACCCCGGCGATGATGACCAGGCTCGAGCTGATGGCCGGAATGCACGAGGAAGATTCTTCTTCGGGTTATCTTGTGTCCATGGATAGAGCAGCTCGTCGAAACCGACGCCGACAGGCCGGCACCCTCTTCGCCGACAGCTACGACGGAATTGGAGCCGAGAGTGCCAGCGGACCGGGCTCTCCACCATTGGCCGTCACTCTCTCCCTGTTCGCACTACAGATTCTCGTCTCCGGCTATGTCATCTTCACTGCGGCGCTCAGCGGCTTCATCGTTGATTCCTGCGGGGAGAGGAACTGCAACTTCCCCTTGATCGAGTTCGCCGGATGGACTGCTCCCCTGGGAATAGTTGCGATCTTCGCATTCTGTGTCGGATTGTGCATTCGCAGGTACAGTCTCAGCCGTGCGACCTGGTGGATTCCCCTCGGGGGTATCTGCGCCTCCCTGCTGGTGCTGCTCGCCTCGATCGGGTTGCTCCACTGGGGCGTCGGCCCAGCGGGCATATAGGGGCGACACCCCTCGCGAGGTCGCATCGGGCGCACACTCGAGGCGCAAGCAGTGAACGGGTTGCCACATCTCGCAAGGGTAAATCACCGGGCAACCGTCACGTACCGACGACCGCCGAGCGCGGAGGCGACATGCTTGGTCGGACGGGGTGTGTGCTTGGTCCCGGCGGTTGTCAGAACCTTGGTCAGTGTCCCGAAACTGCGTGGCAGCCCCCATCGGCGACGAAACCGCCGTCTTCGATCGTCAGTCCCGCCACAGGAGTTATCTCGCCGAACACGCAACCGTTCATTTCTTTCTCTGCCCAGAACTGCACCTCGGTCGCCGGGTCGCCGGAAACCTCGACGAAGGTGAGGCCTTCTGCCTCAAGGGCCGCTTTCACCTGGTCGCTGTTCGGCATAGGGGTGGCTATCGCCTGTAGCGACGATCTCGCCGAAACAAGCGCTCGGTCCAGGATGGCCTGATCTTTTGGCGCCGGCGTGCCCCGAGCCCTGTAGGCATAGTTTGAATCCATGGGCTTGTCGCCGTCGTACATCGCGCAGCCCGGTATGTCGATCTTCTCCGTGCCGGAGTAAGGGCAGGCAACCGACGGGGACGGAGTCGAGACTGCCGATGGGCTATTCGCCGCACACCCCACAAGGCAGAGAGCAAGAATCGCGGCGTGGAGCACAGAAACGCGACGGAGGTTCATTTTCACAGGCTAGCGGGCTGGCGAAGCACAGCGCCAGGATTACCGACGGTGGCCGATCGGCCCGGTGCCAATGAGCGCCGCACTTCGTCAAGGCCCGCGTGGCCAAAGCGGAACGTGCACACGAGAGCGTCAAGTTCCGGCTGACTCTGGCGCGTGAACCATTCGCGAGCGGCACGATATCCGGCTAACCCGAGTTTTGCTGGATCGGGCCTCGTCTCGTCGAGCTTGCGGTCCCGCTATCGGGCGCTCTCGGTTGATCCCGATGAGTCGAGCGATGTCAGATATTCGGCGTTGCCGCGCAGCGCGGGTTTGTAGCGTTCGATCTCTTCCGAATGCACATGGTCTGCGATCAGGGCGAGAAGGCTGCCGAGGGCAGTATTGACGTGTCCGGCCGCATGGAGACTCAGTGCTTCGAATGCGCCGAGGGCAACGGAATCCGGAAACTCCCTGCGCGCCTGCGCAAAGACGGTCACCGACTCATCCAGGCGTCCAAGGTTGCGGAGAGTGCTCCCGTATTGGAGGTAGCACCGGCGACGCACATCCCCGTCAAGCCCTCCGGTCATCGCTCGCTGGTAGAACCCGAGGGCCGTCGTCTCGTCGCCTGCGGTGTCGTACGCACCACCAACTTCGTAGAGAACCCGAGGGTCGAGGGGGTGCTTCTCGTAGACCTGAAGGAGGGCGGCGATCGTCGGCCCCATGTTGTCGCGGTTGCGAGCCGCGAAGATGCGGGCCAGCTCGATGTGCAGCTCTGTACTCATGGGTTGGGTGACTCCTCGGCTCGTTCCAGCCGCGCAGACGCGCGCCCTCAGGCTAGCTGCCAGACTCGAATCATCCGTCGCCGCCGGTTCTCGGTGGGCATGGTGGACATCTTGTCGCCCGCACTGGCCGCTATGGTCGAATCACCACCATCAATCGGAGGACCCCATCGTGCCTGTCATCGCCATCATCGGAGCTGGACCGGGACTCGGAGCTGCGGTAGCGCGACGATTCGGCCGCGAAGGCTTCTCGATAGCCCTGATCTCGAGAAACCAATCGAAGCTCGACGCCATGGCCGCGGAGCTCACCGCGGGCGGCTTGACCGCGCGCGGTTACGCCGCGGACGTGCTGGCACCAGCCGAGCTCGAAGACGCCCTTACGCGTGCAGCGGCAGAGCTCGGACCCATCACTGCGGTGCAGTACAGCCCGCTCCCGTCGCGTGAATATCTGAAGCCGGTGCTCGACCTGACTCCGGAGCTGGCGCAGGAAGCACTGCAGTTCTCGGCCCTCGGACTGATTCGGGCGGTGCGTGCGGTCCTGCCGTCGATGCGTCAGGCCGGGAGCGGCAGCGTCATCCTGGTCAACGGAGGCACCTCAGTGAAGGCACGCGACGACTTCGCAGGCACATCGGTCGCATTCCCGGCCGAGAGTGCCTACGGTGAGATGCTCCACGACGCACTCGAGGGGGAAGGCATCCGTGTCGCGCAACTGGTGATCCCGGGAGGCATCCCCCGGCTTCAGCTCGCCAATGGCATCGACGACGTCGCCGATCGCATCTGGGACCTCCACGCCGTCGCGGGTCCGTTCCGCACCATGCTCATCCCTCTCGAGGACGGCAGAGAGTAGAGACCGGATCGGCCCTCCGAACGTCGCTGAGGGCAGGGGGCGTGTCACTGGCTGCAGAAGGGATCGGGGCTCGGCAATCATCGTCTTGGTCCACGATCACCAGCGAACCGTTGTTCATTCAGCCCGCAGGGCGAGGCATTCGCGACCGAGCATTCCTACCGCGCGGCAAGCACGCAGAACTCGTTTCCCTCCGGGTCTGCCATGACCACCCAGGACGTGCTTCCCTGACCGATCTCGACGCGGCTGGCGCCGAGGCCGATAAGACGCTCGACCTCCGCCTGCTGGTCGTCGGGCACCCAGTCGAGATGGAGCCGGTTCTTTCCCCGCTGGAGGTCGGATACCTCCACAAACAAGATGGTTGGCGTGTGTCCCGGGGCTTGAGCCAGCTCTATCGCGCCACTGTCCTCGCCCACGATCTGCCAGCCGGTGGCGGCGCGCCACCACCGGGCGAGCGAGACACAATCACGGCAGTCGACAACAATTTCCTCCAGACGAAGAGCCATTCCTCACCCTAAGCACGGGGCACACCCGGGCGAGGAAGGGCCCGCCGTCGTTGGCCCCATCGAAAAGCGTTGCCGATCCACGAAAAGGATGCTCTCGTCGTGGGCGACGAGTAACTTGTGAATATGAGCGAGCGGTTTGCAGAGCGGGCCACGGTGCCGGATGTCGTCGGGCTGCCGTTCCATGTCGGCCGTGACCTGGCCGCCGAGTCCGGCGTCTCTCTTGCGAACCCCGATCCTGATGGACCACCGATCGGTGGTCTCGCGTGGCCAGGATTGTTCTACATCACCTCGCAGCACCCGTCCGCGGGCACTGTCGTCTACCAGTGGGATTCCGTCTCTGTCGAGATCGTCGGTTATGGCGAGGCCGAGACGGGCGCGCTTCGCAACTCGCCGGGGGCGCCGCCGGCGGATGTGGCGCATGCCACACCAGAATCCACGGATTTCGTCGACTTGTCCTCGACCGACATCGTTTCCCCCTGAGGCATTTTCCGCTCTCGGCACGGTCTCACTGAGCCGCGATCCAATCGATTTCCTCCGCGAGCAGAGCCAGACCGGTGCCCGCGGGCGCGTATCCCAGTCGGGTCGACGCGCTCGTATCCAGCACGATCGGATGCGCCGTCATCCACGGGTGCCGGCCACGCAACGGATCTGCCGCGCCACCCAGGAGGTCGAGCGCGCCGTTCCAGCCCACGCGCAGGGCGATCGCTCGAACGATCTGCTCTGCCGACGGGGCATCGGGGTCAGCGCTGTTGAGAATCCGAGCGCCCGGCAGCGTGGCGACAGTGGCGATCAGGGCCGCCGTGTTGGAAGCCGCGGTCAGATGGTCGATGCTCTCTCCACGCGCCGCAAGCTCAATCTTCTGCTCGCCTCTCATCATCGACTCGACGAATGAGCGAGTGCGCGGGTTGCGCGCCCACCGCCCGTGGACCTTGGACGGGCGGATGACCGTGATCGGAAGACCGCTGCCCAACGCGACTTGCTCGACGGCGACCTTCGATGGCGCGTATCCCTCGCGGCTGAAGGGGTCGACGCCGTCTGCTGGCCGCACGGTCGGCATGCTTTCGGTTATCGGCACAGGAAACCGGGGCGCATCATGCCCGTTGACGTGGCGGCCATCCGCATCGACGTAGACCGCTCTGGTGGAGATGATCACTGTGCTTCCGACCGATCCCATCGCCGGCAGCAGCGCTCGCACGTCTGCGGCGCGGTAGGCGAGCAGATCGACGAGGAGGGCCGAGTCGTCGCCGACGAGCCTTCCGATCGCCTCGACGTCGCTCCGCTCGATCGAGTGGAAATGGACGCCCCGTGCGGGCAGCTCTGCCGGCATCGACGCGGGGTTGCGACCGGTCACCTCGACCTCGCACCCGCTGGCTGCCAACCTCGCGGCGGCGGCGCCCCCGATGGCGCCCGTCCCGCCCAGAATCACTGCCCGCACGACCTCCCCCTCAAAAAATCTTCAGCCGGCCACCCTACGGCACCGGCACACGACCCTTTGAAGGCCGACCGACGACGTGCTGTTCGAGCATCACGTCCCCGACTGGGACTGTCCGATCCTTCGACAACTCCCGCACCGCTGAACCGAATTCGAGGTCGGGCGTCCGTCTCCGTGGCTGGCGGGGTGGACAGCGGAGCGCTGACCGGCCGTCCGATTGACATTCCGCGGCGCCTACTGGTTGGTGAATCCGACGAACACACCGCCGGTGAGCCGCACAACCAGGTTGTAGAGCACCGCGCTCACCGCACCGAAGATCGTGGTGACGACGACATTCGCCAGCCCGAGCAGTGCGCACAGTTCGAATACCCGATTGAAGCTGAGCAACGATTTCACGTTGATGCCGTTGGTTCCTTCTCCCGCGACGACACTGGCCAGCTGGTCGAGAGAGCCGGTGCGGGTGAGGACGACCCACCCCACCGAACCGAGGAGGATCGTGAACGCTGCGAGAACCACTCCGACGAGCAGGGATACCAGGAGGGCGGTCCTCACATTCAGGTAGACGAGATGCAATCGCACCTGTTTGACCGGCCCGGAGCGACCGCTGGACTTCTGTGCAAGCCTGTCGGCAATGCTGCTCAGGATGGCCTCCACAATCGTCTCATCGCCGCGAACGATGAGCTCATCCCTCGCGTGAGCGGCCAGGGAGTCATCCTCGAACGGCCCCGTGGACCGCGCACCCGCGCCACCGTAGCCTCGCCGATGTCAGAAATCGCTAAGAAATCCACCGTCGGGCTGACCCACCGTCGTGGTCACAGATCGAAGAGATCACCAGCAATCACGTCGACCTGCCGCGCGCGGAACCCGACGACCGCCAACAGCTCAGGAGTGTGGAATCGCCGAGGTCATCCCTCCGTCGACCACGAACTCCGCACCCGTCGAGTAGGCCGACTCCTCGCTGGCGAGGAAGACGACGAGCGAGGAGACCTCCTCGGGTTGGGCCGGTCGGCCGAGCGGAACCTGCTGGCTCGCGAAGTCGAGCTGCTCGGTCATGGGGGTCACGATGAACCCCGGATGCACGGAGTTGACCCGCACGTTGTGGCGCCCGAGTTCCACGGCCACCGACTTGGTGAGACCCCGCACCGCGAATTTCGACGCGACATAGCCGTGCAATCCGGCGCTTCCGCGCAGCCCCTCGACCGAGGAGATATTGATGATGGATCCGTGTTTGGCGGCCTTCATCACCGGAACCACAGCCCTCACCCCGAGGAATGTACCGGTGAGATTCACCGCGAGCACGGCATTCCACATCTCCAGCGTGTACTTGTCGATGGCGGCCATGTTGCCGATACCCGCATTGTTCACGAGCACGTCGACAGTGCCGAAGGCCTCGACGGTGGAGGCGACGACCGCCTCCCATTCGCCCTCTGACGTCACATCGAGGTGCTCGTAGCGCACGGCCGCGCCGAGCTCCTCGGCAAGGGCCCGGCCCTCGTCGTCGAGCACGTCGGCGATCACCACACGGGCGCCCTCCCTGACGAAGGCTCGGGCGTGGGCGGCCCCCATTCCGCGAGCACCACCGGTGATGATGGCGACGGTGTTGGTCAATCGGGACATGGTTACTCCTTCGTCAGGGTGTTGACAGAGTTGTTCGGGATGCCGATGCCGGCGAGAAACAGGTCGGTGAGCTGGGCCGCGATGAGACTGCCGTCTTCCGGGCCATCCGCGGAGTACCACTGCGGCAGGTAGTGCAGGTCGCTGAAGAAATTGGCCACCAGCACGGCCCGGGGGATATCGGTGCGGTACACGCCCTCGCGCTGTCCGGCCTCCACCAGCGACACGAACTGGTCGTTGTACTCACGCCGACGGTGTTTCACTTCGAGTTGCTTCTCGGCCGGCAACATGTGCGCCGAACGGAAGAACACGGTGCCCTCGTCGAGGAATTCGATGGAGGTCTCGATCACGTCGATGCAGGCGGCGCGGAGCTTCTGCTCCGTCGAGTCCCCGGTCGCGACGATCGCCGCGAGGTGCTCACCCTGCAGGGTGAGTAGGTGCTCGTAGATGCCAAACAGCAGCTCGTCCTTCGAGCGGAAATAGTGGTACATCGCGCCCTTGGTGACGCCCGCCGCATCCACGATCTGTTGCACCGAGGTGTTCGCGAAGCCGTTCTTCGCGAACAGGTCGACCGCGGCGGTTCGCACCGCGTCTTTGACACCCGCACTCGTCGCCATCAGGTCACCGGACGGATGGACCCGCCCCCGTCGATCACGATGGTCTGGCCGGTGATCCAGGCTGCATCGCTCGAGAGGAGGAAGGCGACGACGCCGGAGACGTCCTCGGGCACACCCAGGCGGGCGAGTGGATAGATCGAAGCGACGTCCGCCTCACGCCCCTCGTAGAGTGCTTCGGCGAACCTGGTCTTGATCACCGCGGGTGCCACCGCGTTCACCCGGATGTGCGGCGCCAGCTCGAAGGCGAGTTGGGTCGTCAGGGAGATGAGGGCGGCCTTGGAGACCCCGTAGAACCCGATGCCGGGAGCCGCGGAGATTCCCGCGATCGACGCGATATTCACGATGGAACCGTTGCGGGCTCCGATACCGGCCGTCACGGCATCCCGCGACCAGTCGAGCGCGGCCATCACGTTGATCTCGAGAATCTTCGCCATGGCCGAATGCTCGGTATCCAGGGTCGGTCCGAAGCTCGGGTTCACTCCGGCGTTGCTCACGAAGTGGTCGAGCCCCCCGAACTCCCGGCCGATCAGGTCGAAGACCTCGGCCCGGTGGGCGGGATCGTCAGCCTTGCCCGCCACCCAGAGCGCGGACGACCCGAGTTGCGCCGCCGCATCGCGAAGGGCCTCTTCCCGGCGGGCGGTGATGAGCACCCGGGCACCCTCGTCGACGAGCCGCTGGGCAATCGCGAGTCCGATGCCGCGGCTCGCTCCGGTGATGAGGGCCGTGCGGCCGGTGAAGCGATTCACGAGAGCTCCTGACAAGGGAAGACAGACAAACCGACTGTTCGGTATGGCTACCCTAGCGCCGTTCGCTACGCTGGAGGCGCCGGCGCCGATCCCCGGCCGTCGATGGAGACACACATGACCCCCCTTGCGTCCAGCCGCCAATGGCACCTGGCTAAACGGCCCACCGGCACCCCCACCACTGATGATGTGAGATTCGTCACCGTGGAGCTGCCCCCTCTCGCCGAGAACGAGGTGCGGGTGCAGAACGAATTCATCTCGGTCGACCCGTACATGCGCGGTCGCATGAACGACGTCAAGAGTTACGTTCCGCCGTACCAGCTCGACCGGGCGATGGATGCCGACGCGGTGGGCCGCGTAATCGAATCCCGCTCCCCCGATCTGCCGGTCGGCCAGCTGGTGCAGCACTTCCAGGGCTGGCGTGATGTCGCCCAGGGCGACGCGAGCCGGTTCACCGCTCGCGACGAGGTGCCGGGCGTCGCGTCATCCGTCTACCTGAGTGCTCTCGGACTCACCGGCATGACGGCGTGGGTCGGGTTGCTGGTGATCGCCGGGATGAAGCCCGGAGACACGGTATTCGTCTCGGGCGCGGCCGGTGCCGTCGGCTCCGCCGTGGGCCAGATCGCGCGCCTTCGCGGGTCGGGCCGGGTGATCGGCAGTGCGGGCACAGACGAGAAGGTGGCGCTTCTCACAAGCCGTTACGGCTTCGATGCCGCCTTCAACTACAAGAGCGGGAAGGTGTCGCGGATGCTGCACGAGGCGGCTCCCGACGGAATCGACGTGTACTTCGACAATGTGGGTGGCGATCATCTCGAGGCGGCGATCTTCGCCTTCAACGACGGCGGTCGGGCGGCTATCTGCGGAGCGATCAGTTCCTACAACTCCGAGCGGGCCGAGCCCGGTCCGCGCAATCTCGCCATGCTCATCTCCAAGGGGCTCACTCTCAAAGGATTCACCATCCCGAGCTACCAGCACCATGCCCCCGAGTTCTTCCGCGAGATGACCCCGCTGGTCGCCTCCGGCGAGTTCGTCTTCGACGAGACGGTGATCGATGGCGTAGATCAGGCGTTCGACGCCTGGCTGAGACTGATGCGCGGGGAGAACACCGGCAAGATGCTGGTGCGAGTCGACGGAGACGCCTGACCTGTGCCCGTCGACGCAGGGTTCGACCGCTTCCCGATCCGCCGGATCGAGGGACACCCCCTCAATGCCCTGGCGAGGGATGCCTGGCCGGCCACACTCGCGCCGGTGGCCCACCTGCTCGATCATGGCCTCGATCTCGGACCGGCCACGGTCTTCGTCGGCGAAAACGGATCGGGCAAGTCCACCCTGGTAGAAGCGATCGGGCTGGCCTACGGGCTCTCCCCCGAAGGCGGATCCGTCGGCGCGCATCACAGCACCCGGGCATCCGAGTCCGAGCTCTGGGACCACCTCCAGGTCGTGCGAAATGCCGGAGCCACCAAGCGCGGATACTTCCTCCGCGCGGAGACGATGCACGGGTTCTTCACCTACCTCGAGGGGAATCCGAGTCCGTTCCGGGAGGACATCCGCTTTCATGAGAGATCACACGGCGAATCCTTCCTCGATCTGGTGGAGGATCGCTTCACGGGCGCGGGCCTCTGGCTGCTCGACGAGCCGGAATCGGCGCTGTCGTTCTCGGGCTGCCTCGCACTCGTCGGCATCCTCACTCGTCTCCTCGACTCCGGAAAGTCCCAGGTGATCATGTCGACCCATTCGCCGCTTCTCGCGTCGCTTGCGGGCGCGACGATCTATGAGGTGGGCGACTGGGGGCTGCATACCAGCTCGTGGGAAGACCTGCCCCTGGTGCTCAACTGGCAGGCTTTCCTCAGTGCGCCGGAACAGTACCTGCGCCATCTTCGGTGAGTGAGGCGGCAATGACGGTCGACGAGGTGGTCGCGCACTTACGCGCCGCGGGATGCGTCTTCGCGGAAGACGAGGCGGCACTGCTCATCGCGGCGGCATCCTCCCCCGCCGAGTTGAGACAGCTGGTCGACAGGCGCGTCTCGGGGATCCCCCTCGAGCACATCCTCGGCTGGGTGGAGTTCTGCGGCCTGCGCATCGCCGTTGGCCCGGGAGTCTTCGTGCCACGCCAGCGCACCGCCTTCCTGGTGCAACAGGCCATCGCTCTCTCCGCGCCGGATGCCATGGTGCTCGATCTGTGTTGCGGAGCGGGCGCGATCGGGGCCGCGATCGCGTCGCGGCTACCGGGAATCGACCTGTATACCGCCGATATCGACCCGGCGGCGGTCGCGAGCGCTCGTCTCAACATTCCCGCCTCCCGCGTCTTCGAGGGCGACCTGTTCGAGCCCCTGCCGCGACAGTTGCGGGGGCGCATCGACATCCTCGTGGCGAACACCCCCTATGTGCCGACGGATGCGGTGGCCCTGATGCCCCCGGAGGCGCGTCTCTTCGAAGCCCGACTCGCCCTCGACGGCGGGATCGACGGACTGGACGTGCAGCGTCGCGTCGCGGAGGCCGCACCCCTGTGGCTCGCCCGCGGCGGCCACCTGTTCGTGGAATCGAGCGAAGAACAGGCCGAGCTCAGTGCGGCCGTGTTCGAGGCCGCGGGACTCGGCGCATCGATCTCGCACTCTGACGAGCTCTATTCGACCGTGGTGATCGGCACGCTGTCGTAGCGCCTCACTCAGTCGAGCGAGGCGAGGAACGGGATCACGGCGTCGAGCACCTCCGCGGCGGGTCGCAGGGTGTTTCCGTGCGTCCGTCCCGGCAGCGCCCGAAAAGTGGCATTCGGCATGAGCGTCGCCGCACGCTCGGAATCGAGATATCGCTCGTGATCGCGGGTGCCGGCGAGCAGCAGGGTCGGCACGGCGAGTTCGGCGAGCCGGGCGTCCGGAATGCCCGGTTCGAGCTCGACCCGACGAAAATACGCGCGAAGAGCCAGCGGATCGTTGGCGAGAAAGGCTGCGGAGGTCTGTGGATCGATCGGTGCGCCGGCGTGCGCAGCCCATCCGTCGAGGAAGCCGCGCATGCCGCCCGCCCCGAGCGCCCCGTCGTAGCCGGGGAAGAAGAGTTCGGAGACGCTGCCCCCGGGTGCTCGGTACGTGCCACCAGCAGAGATGAGCGAGAGCAGTCGATGCGGATGACTGTCGGCGAGAGAGAATCCGGCGCGCGCCCCGAAGGAGTAGCCGAAGAGGTGAGCCGCGGGCGCCTCGACCGCGTCGAGCACCGCCAGGATGTCCGCGAGGACGAGCGGCATCCGGTACGCCTCGGTCTCGTGGGGCTTGCCGCTTCGGCCGTGCCCACGCAGGTCGATAGCGATCACCCGATAGCGATCCTGCAGCGCGGCCACGTATCCGAATCCCCGCCAGATCGACCGCGAGAGCGCCGAGCCGTGCACGAGAAGCACGGGAGTACCCTCGCCGCGCACATCGAACGCGATCCGCGTGCCGTCGATCGGGTTCACCGTTTCACTCACGGATCCATCATCTCCCGTCGAACGGTGCACTGCGCTCAGCTCTCGAAGGCAACCAGCTGTTGCTCGAAACGGTATTCGGAGCTGTCGAAATGGCGCACCGAACTGCGGAACAGCGCCGCCCGGTGCGGCCAGAGTGTGGTGTTCCTGCCCCCGGAGTCGAGATAGTAGCTCGAGCATCCGCCGCTCACCCAGACCGAGTCCGCGAGGTCGGCCTGCACACGCCGGTTGTACCGCTCCTGGGCTTCGGGGGTGGGCACCACGGATGCCGCGCCGCGCGCCCGCATCGCCTCGAGTGCCTTGAGCACATAGTCGATCTGCGCCTCGATGATGTAGACGATGCTGTTGTGACCGAGCGCGGAATTCGGTCCGACGAGAAGGAACAGGTTCGGAAAGCCCGCGACGGTGGTGCCGTGAAGTGCCTCCATGTGCGGAGACCACGCCTCGGCGAGGGTGACGCCGTCTATCCCTCGCACGAGGCGGGCGACCGAGGGTTCCGTCGCGTTGAACCCCGTTCCTGCGATGAGGACGTCGAACTCCCGCCGTTCGCCATCCGCCGTGACGACCTCGCGTCCCTCCACGGAGACGATCGCGTCGGTGACGAGTGTCACGTTGGACCGGGTCATCGCCCGGTAGAAGTCGCTCGAGACGAGGATGCGCTTGCAGCCGATGCGGTAGGCCGGGGTCAACTTCGCGCGCAGGCCGGGATCCGTGACCTGGCTGTGCAGGTAGCCGGCCGCGAATCGCTGGATGAGTCCACCGATAGCCGCGCTGCGGAATCCCGCGAACCGCGCTTCCGCAGACCGGAACACCCACGCCCGTGCAGCGCGGCGGAGTATGGGCAATCGCCGGAACAGCCTGGCGCGGCGCGCGGTGGTGGGAGCATCCCCCCGCGGCACGATCCAGGCCGGTGTGCGCTGGAACACCGTGAGTTCGCCGGCCGCCTTCTGTACTTCCGGCACGAACTGGATGGCGGATGCCCCGGTGCCGATCACGGCGACCCTGAGGCCCGCGAGGTCGATGTCGTGCCGCCAGCGGGACGAATGGAAGCGCTCGCCCGTGAACCCGTCGATACCGGGGATCTGCGGCCACACCGGATCGATCAGCGGACCGGCACCGGACACGAGCACCGAGGCGGTGAAGTCGCCGGTGCTGGTGCGCAGCCTCCAGAGGGACGCCGAACCATCCCAGGTCGCGTCGAGGAGTTCCGAGTCGAACCGTATTCGCGATCGGATTCCGAACTCGTCGGCAGTCGATCGAAGGTAGGCGAGGATCTCGGGCTGGCGGCCGTAGCGGAACTTCCAGTCGAACGCCGGAGCAAAAGAGAACGAATACAGGTCGCTGCGGATGTCGCAGGCGGCTCCCGGATAGGTGTTGTCCCGCCAGGTGCCCCCGACTTCGCCCGCTCGTTCCACGACCACGAAGTCGTCGATGCCGTGCCGACTGAGCTGGATGGCCATGCCGAGTCCGGCGAACCCCGAGCCGATGACGGCGACCCTCACATGTTCGAGCATGCGCAGATGGTACCCCCGGATTCAGAAAGGCCAGCCCCATACAGCATCTATTGAGGTCTGCTGGGGTACATTTCTGATCGGTGTCGCGTGCGCGGCATGCGGGGGAAGGTCTCATGGGTCGTCGAAGCGCCGTAACAGGCTCTCGTTCGTCGCGCCCGCATGCGCCCATCCGTCACGGACGGCTGCACCGCTCGCACCCCATCGCCTCGATCGCCAAAGTGCTCGCCGCGATGGTCGCCGTCGTGGCCGTCAGCGGAACCGCCGTCGGCGCCTTTGCCGTATACGGCACCGTCTCGAACATCAAGCCGGGCATCCACCTCACCCACGCCGTCGGGGCCAAGCCCGCGCCAGAGGCACCGTCGGTCGGCCCCATCGATGGCGAGGTCAATATGCTTCTCGCCGGCACCGATACCCGCACGGGCCAGGCCGGCTACCAGACCAAAGCCCAGCTGGCCGGAAGCTCCGGCATCGGCAACAACGACGTCACGATGTTGCTTCACGTCTCCGCCGATCACACGAGCGCGACCGTCGTGAGCTTCCCGCGCGACATGGTGAACATCCCGATGTGCGGCCGCAGCACCTCCCCGGCCATGTTCAACTCGACGCTCTCCCGGGGGCTCTCCTGCACAGTGCAGACCGTCGAGAAGATGACCGGCCTCTCGATTCCCTACGCCGGCGTCATCACCTTCGACGGCGTCACCGGCATGTCGAACGCGGTCGGAGGTGTCACCGTCTGTCTCGCAACCCCGGTGAAGGACCCCTACACCGATCCTCAGCTCAATCTGCCGGCCGGACAGCAGAGCCTGGTGGGCGCCGAAGCCCTGTCGTTCCTGCGGAGCCGGCACGGCGTCGGCGACGGCAGCGACCTCGGGCGCATCAGCAATCAGCAGGTCTTCCTCTCGGCCCTCACGCGCAAGATCACCAGTGACGGCGTGCTCAGCAACCCGGTCACGCTCTACAAGCTGGCGAACGCGGCCCTGTCAAACGTGCAGCTCTCGGACACCCTCACCAACCCGACCACGCTGATGTCGATCGCGCTGGCGCTCAAGGGCATCGACCTCAGCAACATCGTCTTCGTGCAGTACCCCACCGGAGCCGATCCCGCCAACCCCAACCGGGTCGTCCCCCTCGTGACCCCTGCGGCCGCCCTGGCCACGGCGCTGCAGTCGGACCAGCCGATAACGCTCACCGGCAAGCTCGGGCGCGCTGCGATCGCCGACCCGACCGCGCCAGTGGCTGGCACTCCGGCACCGACCGCATCCACGGATCCCTCGGCGAGCGCCACCCCGGGCCCGGGTTCGATCGCCCTGCCGTCGACCATTTCCGGCCAGAGCGCAGACCAGACCACCTGCACCCAGGGCTTCACGAACAGGAAGTAGCTCGACTCAGCTGTCCCAGGCGTGCACGAAGTGCGTGTAGTTGTCGGCGACCAGCTGAACGAGCTGCGACTCGGATGCCGTTCCGGCCAGGTGATCCGACAGCGGGTTCTCCCAGATGCTCCGGCCGATCGCGAAGCCCCGGAAGCCCTCGACGACGGATGCCACGCTGAGCCAGTGATCGAGCCGCGGCCGGGAGGCGTCCCTCCCCAGCACGATGCAACTCACCGCAGCGCGGCCGTCGCGCTGTGCCGCCGCGACCACGGCGCGGGCGTCCTGCTCCGACTCCAGTCCCTCGATCTTCCAGATCTGCGGCTCGATCCCCTCAGCCTGCATCTCTTCGATCACCTGGACCGTCAGGCCGGCCCGGACTTCGCGGTCATAGCGGAGGGCATCCGATCCGACCGATTCGAGTTGCGGCGGTGTAGCGGGAACCAGGAGTTCGATCATGAAGGTGCGGCCGGCCGCCCGAAGAGCATTCGACACCGTGATGAGACGGTCGAACTGCAGCACGCGGTTGAATGACCCGTGAGGGTTGTCGCGCACCAGAACCTTCACCTGGGCCGGGGCGAACTCCTGCACGTGTCGCAGCCACTCAGAGTCTCCGAAGGTGCCGTATTCGAGCATGAAAAGCGGCTCCCCGCTGCGCTCGATCGGCATGGCAAGGTCGATACCGGCCTCCTTCGCCCGAACGGCTACGGCCGCCCCGTACCGCTCATCGACGAGGACGCCGACACGCGAGGCATCCACCCCGCCCTCGATCGCCTTCAGCAACCCATCGAAGATGAGCGCCTTGTGGGCGGAGATCGTGGTGATCTGCTCCCTCGTGGGAGCGCCGTCGATGCCGTAGAGATCGCGCAGGAGCGAATCGCGATGATCCATCGCGAGGATGAGCAGGTCCGAATTCGAGTTCACGATGTTGACGGTACTCCGCCGAGCACGGGGTTCCGTGCACGGCCCGATCAGCGCGTCGGCACGACGAGTACCGGGCAGGTCGCCAGCTGCACGCAGTGGCTGCTGACCGATCCGAGAAGCAGCCCGGCGAACCCGCCGAGTCCGCGAGGACCGACCACCAGCATGAGGGCGTGCGCGGCCAGTTGGGTGAGCAGTTGCGCCGGTTGCGCCAGCGCGGCGCGCACCTGCAGGGTCACGTCCGGGTGACGGGCGGCGATGCTCGCGGTGTCGGCGACAAGCATCTTCCGCACCGTCTCCGTCACCTCGTCGAAGGAGGCGACATAGCCGTCGTTGTACAGGGCGCCGTGGGGAGCCGTGTCGATGCTCCAGGTGCGCACCACCACGATCTCGACTTGGAGTTTGGCGGCGAAGTCGAAGGCGACCGCGAGGGCATGGTCCGAGTCTTTCGATCCGTCATGCCCGACCACGATGCTGCCGACCGGGACGGTGAAGACCGGTGCCGCGGCAGTAGTCGTTGCGGGGCTGGTGTCACTCATGGCTGTGCTCCTTCTGTGGGGTGGGGATGCTGTGGGGTGGGGGCGACGAGAGCCGGCTGGGCTCGGTCGGTGTGCTCTGTCGGTCGGATCGCCCGCAGGGCGTTGAGAATGGTCGCGAGGTCGACGACCTCCTGGATTCCTGCGCCGAGGGTGGCCGGGATCACGCCGAAGGCGGCGATGAGCATAAGTCCGATGCTCAGCGCGATGCCCAGCCAGATGCTCTGCAGGGCTATGCGCACGGTGTCCTGGCCGATCCTCACGGCGAGGGCCACCACGGAGATGTCGTCGAGCAGGATCACGGCGGCCGCGGACTCGCTCGCGGCGGTCGCGCCGCGCGCTCCCATGGCGATGCCGACATCCGCCGCGGCGAGCACGGGTGCATCGTTGACCCCATCCCCGATCATGAGCACCGGCCGCGAGGGGATGTCCCGCACGGCGGTGACCTTGTCGATCGGCAGGCAATCGGCGGTGAATCGGGAGATGCCGACCGCGGAAGCCACGTGGGCCGCGGTGGCGTTGGCGTCTCCGGTGAGCATCACGGTCTCGTGCACGCCGAGCATTCCCAATTGCTCGATGGTGGACCTCGCGTTGTCGCGCACGGGGTCGCTCGCGACGACCACGCCGGCGAAACGACCGCCGATCGCGACGTAGATCGCCAACTCCCCCGCAGCCAGATCCACGGCTTCGACGCCAGGTGCCGCAGCAGCGGCGAAGGCGAGTGTTCCGATCTCGATTCGCTGACCGTCGATCGTGGCCGAGACGCCCTGTGCGGCCACCTCCACGGCGTTCTCGGCAGAGGGCAGCACCAGTCCGCGGTCCGCTGCCGAGGCCACGAGGGAGGCCGCGAGCACGTGTGAAGAGAAGCGCTCGGCCGAAGCCACCCGGGCGAGAAGTTGCGTTTCGTCCCAGGGATCGCGCGGCAGGATCCGCGTCACGGTGGGCGCGCCGATCGTGAGCGTGCCCGTCTTGTCGAACACGGCGGTGCGCACCCGGGCAAGGGTTTCAAGCACCCCGCCGCCCTTCACGATGATTCCGTGGTGGGCGGCCCGGCTCATTCCCCCCATGAATGCGACCGGTGCGGCGAGTACGAGCGGGCACGGCGTGGCGAGCACGAGCACCTCGGCGAAGCGCACCGGGTCGCCGGAGACAATCCAGGCCACGGCACCGATGAGCAGCGAGATGACAGTGAAGGGGATGGCGTAGCGATCGGCCAGGCGCACCACGGGCGCCCGATTGGTCGACGCCGCTGCGACCAGCGCCACGATCGCCTGGAATTGACTGTCGCGGGCCAGGGCGGTCGCCACGATGGTCGTCGCGGTCACCCCGTTCACCGAGCCGCTCAACACCGTCTCTCCCGCCATGCGGGTCACCGGCAGGCTCTCTCCGGTGAGGGAGGATTCATCGAAGGCCGCGCTGGCAGACACCAGCTCTCCGTCGACGGGAACCACCTCGCCGGAGCGCACGAGGATCAGGTCACCGACGACCACGTCGCCCGCGGGAATGTCGTCGATGTCAGCGGAGTCGGCGTGTGTGCGGTGCGCGACCTGCGGCTCCCGGTCGAGCAGCGCATCCAGCTCGCGACGAGCCCGGCCCTGGGCGAAGTCCTCGAGGGCTTTGCCCCCCGACACCATCAGCACGATGATGATGCTCGCGAAGAATTCTCCGACCAGCACGGTGGCCACGATCGCCACAATGGCCAGGATGTCGATGCCGACGATTCCCTTGCGCAGTTGCTTCGCCATCGCGACGGCCTCGATGCCGGCGACCACGATCGCGAAGATGCTGAACAGCCACCGGGTGATGTCCACCAGACCGACGAACCAGACGATCATGCCTACGACACCGACGAGAACCGTGAGCGACACGACCGGATAGCGGCGGCCGAACCCCATCGCCGCGTGAAGCAGGTTTCTCGGTCGATCCGGGTGTCGCGGCACTGTCGATCCTCTCGTCGGCTCCCAGCCTCCTGCGTGCCGGCGGCGGCGACCGGGTCGAAGGTCCCGTCCTTCGCGGCGGTAGGGCGAATCGGTGTGTTGTCAACCCCTCCCGGGCGCGGGGGCACTGACGAGCGGCCTCAATACACTGGGGAAGGAGAGTGGGTTTCATGGTGGTTCCAGCAGCAGGGAACATGGCGGGCCGGCTGCTCGGGGCACGCTATCGCGTCGAATCCGCCATCGGATTCGGCGGAATGGCCACGGTCTACCGGGCGACCGACGAGGTGCTCGGTCGCGCCGTCGCGGTGAAGCTGTTCGATTCGAGCAGCCTCGATCCGGCTCGACAGGAGAGCGAACTCGCCGTGCTGGCAAGTCTCGACCATCACGGGGTGGTGAACCTCTACGACGCCGGTCTCGACACCGACGATTCCGGCCGCACCCGCCGTTTCCTGATCATGGCGCTGGTCACCGGCCAGAACCTCCATGAGCGCATCCAGGTCTCCCCCATCGCCTCCCGGCACATCGCCGAGATCGGTTACGACATGGCGGAGGCGCTCGAGTACATCCACGCCCGCAATGTGCTTCATCGCGACATCAAGCCGTCCAACATCCTCCTCGTCGACTACGGCAATGACGCGCCCCGGGCGCGGGCAAAGCTGACCGATTTCGGAATCGCCCTCTCCGACGACATCGAGCGGATGACCGCAGAGGGAGAGACCACCGGCACCGCCGCGTATCTCAGCCCCGAGCAGGTCACCGGCACCCCGCTCACCGCGGCGAGTGATGTGTACTCCCTCGGTCTGGTGCTCCTGCAGAGCTTCACCCGTGCCATCGAGTTTCCCGGATCGATGGTGGAATCGGCGATGGCGCGCCTCTCCCGCGACCCGGTCATCCCGGCATTCTTGCCCGACCACTGGAGCGACCTGCTCTCCGCGATGACGGCGCGGGACCCCGCACAGCGTCCGGCCGGTCGGGAGCTCGTCTCCCTGCTGCGCCAAACGGTCATCGCCGACAGCGCGCGGCACAAGGATGCCGAGTCCGACACCTTCTACCCCGGAGACCTACATGCCTCGAGCGGTCGCTCCGCGATCCTCGACACGATCCCGGATGAGGCGCTCCATCGCGTCACGGCCATGGCGGCGCGGCTGTTCTCCGCCCCGATCTCGATAGTGAGCGTCGTGGATCACGACCGCACCTGGTTTCGGTCGCACTACGGACCGGAGGTCGAACAGATCGCGCGATCCGTCGACCTCCGGACCGCGACGATCCCGCATGCCGAGCCGGTGATCATCGAAGACGGCCAGAGTGACCCTCGATCGCAGGACAGCTACCTGGTCACCGGGCCTCTCGGCCTGCGTTTCTATGTCGGGGTGCCCCTGAAGCGGGCCGACGGGCAGACCATCGGCACCCTGTCCGTGCTGGATTTCGTGCCGCGTTCGGCATCGGATGCCGAGGTGGCGAATCTCGAGGACCTCGCGGCCCTCGTGGTGGCCCAGTTGGAAACCCGCCACGAGGGTCTTCGCACCGTCGAGATGACCGGACCGATGATGGCCGTGGTGCCGCAACCCGATGGACCGTCCGCGATCCGTCAGGTCTGAGGCCTAGAGCCCCGCCTGGTCGAGTGCCGATTGCAGGGACAGCAGGTACGCGTCGGTCGTGTAGGTCGCGCCTCCGACGCTCGCGACTTTCGCCGACTGGGATTTCAGCACTTCCGCGCGCAGGATCGGAGCGGCCCGGTTGCTCAGCTGCACCGAGCGACCGCCTCTGTCGGTGAGGTGCACGGGCACCACATCGGTGATCTTGCCTCCCGCGACCACGATCTTCACCTGCACGCTGCCGTAACGGGTGTTCTCGGAGGCACCGGTGAAGCTGCCGCTGGATGCTGCACTCGCGGCGGGCTTCGAAGTGGAGGCCGCACCGACCCCCGCGGGACCTCCGCTCGCGGCGTCGATCGAGCTGCCCACCTGCCAGGCGACGGCGAGGATCGCTGCAGAGCCCAGCGCCCCGACGACTGTTGCGCGCGCCCTCACCAGTCGAACCGTTCGGCGTGGATCTGGTGTTCGGAGATTCCGGCGGCGCGGGCATCCGCTTCCACGACATTGAGCCACGAGGTGGGTCCGCAGAGGTAGATGTCGCTTTCCAGCAGATCGGGAAAGACTCCCAGGAGGGTGAGTCCGCGGTCGGCGTCGGCCTGGGTCATCCAGCCGGGTCCGGTGCGCGCCCGCGGCCCGATCATCGTCGTGACGGCGACTCCCTTCTGCCGGGCGAGCTCGTCGATCTCGCCCCAGAGGAAGGTGTCATCGATGGTAGAGGCACGCAGCAGGATCGTGGCCTCCCCGGGCTTCAGCACCGAGTCTTCGAGCATGGCCCGCACCGGGGTGATGCCGATGCCGGCGACGACGATGGCAAGCTTCGGCGCCGTGCGTCCGGCATCCGTGAAGATGCCATAGGGACCCTCGAACCACACCCGCGTGCCGGCGGGGACGGAACTGATGCTCCTGCTTCCCCCTCCGAGGTCGCGCACGGTGATGCGCAGCTGGGTGTCGGTCGCCACGGAAGAGAGCGAGATGGGATGCGAGTGCCACCAGGTGCCCGCCGTCCAGAACCTCCAGACGAAGAACTGGCCCCCCACCGATTCGAGCGACCTCAATCTGCGGCCGGAGAGGTAGATCGATACGACCCCGGGAGCCTCCGGTTGCATCCGATCGACCCGCAGACGGTGCCGAATACTCGAAACCAGCGGCTCGGCGAGCCGATGGGTGAGGATCGCGCCGAACGCGAGGATGTAGAGCGCGAGCCAGTAGACCCGCTCGAAGCTGAAGGGCGACAGCACGCTGCCGATGCTCAGGTGGTGGGGAACGGATGCCAGCACCGCGGCGTAACTCAGCAGGTGCATGAGGTGCCAGGTCTCATAGCTGTACCGGCGTCGCACCAGGGCCGCCGAACTCACGATCACCCCGGCCAGCAGCGCGAGAGCGAGGATCGCGAGGAGCATGTCGGGGATGGCCAGCATCGGACGGGACTGCCCCCGGTTTGGTTGACTCTTGACCTGTGGAGATTCGTCTCCGCTGGAAGGATGTCACCATGCCCAAGCCCTACCCGCCCGAGTTCCGCCGCGATGTTGTCGCGGTCGCTCGCAAGCACGAAGCCCCGCTGAACCAGATCGCGAAGGACTTCGGAATTTCGGAGTCGTGTCTGGCGTACTGGCTGAAGAAAGCCGACGTCGAAGAGGGGGTGAAGCCTGGCGTGACGGAGAAGGAGTCGGCTGAGCTGCGGGAGGCGCGGAAACGGATCCGGCTGCTGGAGCAGGAAGCCGAGGTAATGCGCCGCGCCGTCGCCTACCTCTCCCGGGATGTCAACCCAAAATGATGTACCCGCTGGTCCGCGAACTGGCCGTCGACGGAGTCCCCGTCACGGTGACCTGCCGGGTATTGCGCTTCTCCAAACAAGCCTTCTATCAGTGGCTCCGAAACCCCGTCTCGCAACGTGATTGGGACGACGCTCACCTGACCAACGCGGCGTGGGACGCCCACCGGGACGACCCCGCGTTCGGCTACCGGTTCATCAGCGACGAACTCAACCAGGCTGGCCTGAAGGCGGGCGAGAACCGGGTTTGGCGGCTCTGCTCCCAGCAGCGGCTCTGGTCCGTGTTCGCGAAGAAACGCGGCCTGAGGGGCAAAGCCGGCCCGCCCGTGCATGACGACCATGTCCAGCGGAACTTCACCGCGACACGCCCTAACCAGCTGTGGTTGACGGACATCACCGAGCATCGCACCGACGAAGGCAAAATCTACCTCTGCGCGATCAAGGACGTGTGGTCGAACAAGATCGTCGGCTACTCCATCGACTCCCGAATGAAAGCATCCCTGGCGGTCGCTGCGGCCCGCAACGCAATCGGGCAACGCGACATCGCCGGCACGATTCTGCACTCCGACCGCGGCTCTCAATTCCGCTCCAACGCCTTCGTGCGGGTGTTGAAGAACAACGCCATCACCGGGTCGATGGGCCGCGTCGGCGCATGCGGCGACAACGCCGCGATGGAGTCCTTCTTCGCCCTCCTGCAAAAGAACGTCCTCGACCGGCAACGATGGGCCACGAGGGAAGAGCTACGCCTCGCGATCGTGGTCTGGATCGAGCGAACCTACCATCGCAAGCGTCGGCAACGCCGCCTCGGCAAACTCACCCCGATCGAGTTTGAGACAATAAACATGGCCCTCAACGCCGCGTGAAACCACTAACCCACCGAGTCAACTGAACTCGGGGCAGTCCCGACCGATCTCGGCTACGGGGTTGAGTCCGGAACTCAGTCCATAGCCGATGAGCAGGATGACTCCGTGGCCGAGTAGGAGGAAGAAGGCCGGCTTTCCCAGGGCCCGGTGCACGGCGATCGCCCGGTCGTGGCCGATCGCGTGGTCGATGAACGGCACTCGCGCCGCAAGGAGCAGCATCGCCAGAACCAGGTTGGTGCCGACGAGTCCGGTCGCGATCCCCACGCTCGTGACGGCATCCGCGACCGATGCGAACCGGGCGGTGCCCCCGGACAGGAGGAAGAGGGCGACGGCGAATGCGGACGTGAGCCAGAGGGCAGTGCCGAGGGCGTCCCCCACGCGTGCCCGTCGCCGATAATGGGCAGGGTGGTCGATACCGGGAGTGGATAGTCGCGAACTCCGCTGCGAGTCGATCGCCATCGGTGGACTTCCTCTGTTCGAGACCACGACCCGGTGCGAGATCGTGTGAGCCCCAAGGTACCCGTCGCCGACGCTGTCGACCCGGGATATTGGTCCCGACACGGCGTGATCCGTCACGAGCCCCGATCTCCGCTGCCCGCCTGGCTGCGAGCCCACGACTCGGAGCCGAGAGAAATCGCACTGACACCGGATCGGAGTGCGGGCGAGCAGTGCCGATCGTTCGAACTGCGAGAGCAGCACCCAAGAGAAAAGCCCCGAACCAGAGGTTCGGGGCTTTTCTCCATCCTGGAAGAGGATTTCTGTGGATCCAAGGGGATTCGAACCCCTGACCCCCTGCATGCCATGCAGGTGCGCTACCGGGCTGCGCCATGGACCCAAGCTGACTTTCTCGAACTTCCGAGAAGGCAACTACGTCAGATTACTACACATCCGAGCTCTCCGCGGTCAGCCCCCGATTCCGAGCGGCGGACCCGACCGACGGTGCTTGACTGGAGGGATGTCAGCAGAACCGATCACCGTCTCGATAACCCGCGTCGTCTCGCCCGATCGCGCGAGGGAGGTCGCCGCCTGGGCGCGTGCCGGCCAGGACCTCCTCAGCACGAGCCCCGGCTACCTCGGCTCGGGGTGGGTACGCCCGGATCCGGAGTCGCATGAGTGGCACATGCTCTACCGGTTCGCGGACGCCGCAGACCTCGCACTGTGGGAGCGGTCACCGGAACGCGAGTGGTGGATCGCCAGTGCCCTCGGTCTCGTGGAACATGCCCGGGAGGAGAAGCGCACCGGTATCGAGGGCTGGTTCGATGAACCCTCGACGGTCGAGGTGCTCGAGTCCGCGCCATTCGCACCCCCGCGTTGGAAACAGCTGGTGAGCATCTTCATCGCGTTCTATCCGCTGAGCCTGCTCGCCAACTGGCTGCTGGCTCCGCTCACCGGCCCTTGGCCGCTTCCGCTTCGCGTGCTCGTGCTCGTCGCGGTGGTCGCGCCGATCATGACCTACCTCGCACTGCCGTTCGTGACCCGCGCGCTGCGACCCTGGCTGCTGCGTGGGCCGCGTTAGCCGTCCAGGCGCCTCCGGAGAGCGAGCATCGCCCCGATGGCGGCCCGCAGTTCCTGAAGGTGATGCTCAGCCAGGAAGGGCTGACTGTGCGGCCCCAGGTCGCTCGCTGAGGCACTCGCGCCCACGGTGTCGACCGCGAGTCCATTGTCGAGCCCCAGGATGCCCACCGCCACCGCAGCCTGGTACGGCACGTAGATCGGTGATGTGACCTGAAGCACCGAGTGCTCGGCCGGGGTGCGACGCTGCTCGGCCCAGAATCGATACGTGTCGGCCGAATTGGCGCGACGCTGCAACGGGTCGGACGAGGGGGCCGCAAGCACGCTCAATCGGGGCAGCCGTGGTCGATTCCAGGTGAGATGCCGCCAGGACGCATGGGGCGTCTCCCCCCGGTGTTCGTCGAGCTCGGGCACTCCGAGCGGGCCGAACACCTGCTCGAGGCCGGCCAGCATCCCCCCGAATTCATCGTCGGCATCGATCTCGAGCGCTCGGGCGACGACACTCTCCTCCGACGAGAACGGTCGAAAACCGCCGAGGAACAGGATGTGGCCGCACCCGAGCCCCTGTTCGAGCAGTTCGGCCACGAACCGGGGCTTCACGATGCCGGCGCGCACCATGCCCCCGGTCATGATCACCGTGTCGTACTGTGCCCTCCCGGGTCTTTCCCGGTTCGCGAGCCCAAGCTCCGGGGACTGCCCGATCACCGCATCGGACTGAGCCGGGGACAGCGCCGATCGACGGATCGAGTCACGCTCCCTGCCATGCCGGAAGTCCCATTCCGCAGCCGCGAAGGAGTCGAGCCAGGCCAGGCGATCGACAGCACCGCTCTCGGGCACGGAACCCCCGAAGGCGCCCATCACGGCGGCGAGGGCGGATGACGCAGCCCAGTTGTCGATGAGGTCGAGGACGCGCTCCCGATCGCCGGCGGTCGCACGCCAGGACGGCAGCTCGAGAGCTGTCATCCGCTAGCCGGTCTCGACTATTCGGCGGACTCGCGCACCGGAAGATCGATCGGGATCACTGGGCAGTCCTTCCAGAGACGTTCGAGGGAGTAGTACATGCGGTCCTCCTCGTGGAAGACGTGCACCACGAGATCGCCGAAATCGAGCAAGATCCAGCGTCCCTCAGCCCGGCCCTCGCGGCGGAGGGGCTTCGAACCGTGTTCGATCAGCTTGTCTTCGATCTCGCTCGCGATGGCGACGACGTTGCGTTCGTTGCGCCCGGTGGCGAGCAGGAAGACATCCGTGAGGGGAAGTGGACCGGAGACATCGAGCGCCACGAGATCTTCGGCTTGCTTCGAGTCTGCGGCGGCCGCAGCGATCTGGAGGAGTTCGCGGGCGTGGTCGGTCGCAGTCACAGGGTCCTTTGGGGTGGGAGAGAAAAAGAAGGGGTCACAGGCCTAGAAGATCTTGAAGATCAACCCTGCGACGAGCAGAACGACGACGCCGACGGCCATGACCGCGGCGGAGACGATGAGGATGAGGGGCAGTCGACTGGTCTTCTGGGGCTTCATCGAATTGATGACGTCGCCAGATGCGGTGTTCGTGCTGATAGCGCGGATCGCCCGAACCGGCGCGGACTCGGGATCGGAGGAGTCTTCACGATCGTCGGCCTCGAGCAGCGCGTCGACATCGGAGTGGTCGTAGCGGGCCGGGTGCACACCGGTGGATCCCATGCTGCTCGGGAGGTTGATGGACCCGGTGATGAGGATCTCACCGGTGCCGCTCAGCGGGCCCATGATGTCTTCTCCGGTGGGCATCGACGGCAGCACCAGGGCGCTCGTCGTGATGGCTCCACTCGTGGCGCCGACGTCGCGGGCGAAGGTGTTCTCCTGTACCTGCACGTCATCGTCGATCAGCGCCTGTGTCGACCAGTGGCCGACCGGGGGCACATAGCTGTCTTCGGGCTCGGCGACGGCGCGATCGGCGGACACGGTTGGTGCCGGCGCATCGTGGCCGGCGAGGAATGCACCGAACGGAGTGGCCGCCGCGTCGGCGGGTTGCGGCTCGACCGTGGTCTCCACGGGCTGACCGCTGGGGAACAGAAGGTCTTCGAAGGTCGAGTCGTTCTCCGGGTGGGGCTCGAGCTCCGCGACGACGATTTCGGGCTCGGCCACGGCGTGCTCCGAAGCCGGAGCGACGTTGAACACCGGCGAGTTGACGGGCTCCGCTGGCACGGACGGAGCGACCGGCGGCTCGATCAATTCGGCGACGGTGACATCGGTGGGAATGGCGCCGGTGAACAGCTGGCGCAGCGGCGGTTCGATCAGGGCCGGCGGTTCGACGAACACGGGAGGTGCGACAACACGAGGCGCCTCGGCGAACACCGGTGCGGCAGCAGCCTGGGATTCCTGCGCCGCCCGACGGGCCTCTTCGCGCTCGACCTCGGGATCCACCGTGCCGCGACTGGCGCGGTCGCGGAAACGCGGGCGCTCGGTGGGGGCCTCGGCGACGGCCGCCGTTGGCGCGTCCGGGGCGGAAGCAACATCACGGGGAACAGCAACATCACGGGGAACAGCACTGACGGGCGGCGCTTCGATCAAAGCGGCTTCGATGGGCACGGCTTCTGTGGGTGCGGCTTCGGTGGGCGCGGCTTCTGTGGGTGCGATCTCGATGGGAGGTGCGTCCACCGGTGCGGAATCCACCGGGGTCGCTGGCTCTGACGCAGTGGCTGCGGCGGCGGCGGCGGCCCGTTCGGCCTCGTCGTTCTCGCTCGGGGTGGTCACGAAACCGCCGATGCCCAGTTCGCGCATCTGGCGACGGGTGAGGACGGGCGCGGGCTGAGACGAAGATTCGGATGCGACCGGGGCCGACGGTGCGGCGGCCTCGGCCGACGGCGCGGCCTCGATAGCCGGTGCAGCGATGGGCTCCGGGAGCGGCACCACCACGGGCGGGGCCCAGTTCAGCGGTGGACCGACGGGTCGGAAGGCGGATCGACGAGAGTCCGAGGGGCTGAAGTCGCGGTTGCGGTATTCGGGCTGCTCGGAGGAGGGCGCGGGATCCACGGCGCCGGAGTCATGCGGAACCGCGCTGATCGCCCGGCCTCGGAACGAGGCGCCGTCGTAGCTCGGTACCTGGGGTCGGGCCTGGGTGATGTAGAGAAGAGGCTCCGGCGCGGCGTCCGGCCCGAGTTCGTTGGTAGCCGGCTGTTGAACCCTGCGGCCCCGGCTCGCGGGGGGCTCGACGGCACTCTCCGGCGGTCCCTGCGGCGCAGTCGCACGGCGCGCTTCGGCTTCCCAACCCTTGCGGGCAATACCCGCGAAGGAGGTGTCATCGGGAGCGTCCTGCTCAGGGGTCGCCTGAGGCTCGACGTTCTCGTCGCGTTCGGTTTGCCGAACTTGCCGCCGACTCACGGGCGGCTGGTCTTGCCAGGCTGTCATGTCAGACTCCGATACAAGTGATGTTTGGAGATGTATTGAACAACACCATCGGGGACCAAATACCACACCGGGTATCCCCGGCTGACCCGGCTTCGACAATCGGTGGAGGAGATTGCGAGCGCGGGCACTTCCAACAAGCTTACGTCCGACTCGGGCAAACCGGAAATAGTGAGCGAGTGGCCCGGTCGCGTGACCGCGACGAAGTGGGCGAGTGACCAGAGTTCGGCCACGTCTTTCCAGTCAAGAATTTGGGTGATGGCGTCCGCGCCGGAGATGAAGAAGAGCTCGGCTTCCGGTCGCTCCGCATGCAGGTCGCGAAGCGTGTCGATCGTGTACGTGGGTCCATGGCGGTCGATGTCCACCCGGCTCACTGTGAAGTTGGGGTTCGCCGCGGTGGCGATCACCGTCATCAGGTAGCGGTGCTCGCTCGAGGTGGCACCCGGCTTCTGATAGGGCATGCCGGTCGGCACGAACACCACCTCGTCGAGGCCGAATGACTGCGCCACCTCGCTCGCTGCCACGAGGTGCCCGTGATGGATGGGGTCGAAAGTACCGCCCATCACACCGATCTTCGGGCGCTTCGTCGCGCTCTGCGCCATCACGTCGTCGGCGTCAGTGATCGGTCGTGTGCCCACTCGCCGCCGAGCCGCCGGTCTTCTGGCTGTGGCGGTTGGCGACGTCACGGAAGCTCCACACGACGAAACCGAGGGCGGCGAAAGCGGCAGCGGCGATGATGGGGAAGACCCAGGCCGGGAAGAACAGGGCGATCTTCGCCTCTTCAGCCGCCAGAACGATCATGCTGAGCACCGACATCCACCAATCCGTTTGAACGATATTTCACTGCCGGTAAGCCTACCGGCCCGCAGATGCCTATTCCCTGACCTGGCCCGCGCCACGCACTATCCATTTGGTGCTGGTGAGTTCGCTGAGACCCATCGGCCCGCGCGCGTGGAGCTTCTGGGTCGAGATGCCGACCTCGGCGCCGAAACCGAATTCCCCGCCGTCGGTGAACCGGGTGGAGGAGTTCACCATCACTACCGCAGAGTCCACCTCAGCGAGGAAGCGTTCGGTATTTCCGAGGTCGTTAGTGACGATCGACTCGGTGTGATGCGTCGAATAGCGGCGGATGTGATCGATCGCCTCGTCGAGCGAGCCGACGACTCGCACGGCCAGGTCGAGCGACATGTATTCGGTCGTCCAGTCCTCCTCCGTGGCGGCGACGGCATCCGCGAAGATCTGCCGCGTGCGGTCGTCCCCGTGAATGGTCACTCCGGACGCCCGCAGGGCACCGAGCACCGACGGCAGCAGGCGCTCCGCAGCGGCCTCGTGCACGAGCAGAGTCTCGAGCGCATTGCAGACACTCGGTCGCTGCACTTTCGAATTGTGCACGATGTCGATGGCCCAGGCTTCGTCGGCGGATTCATCGAGGAACACGTGCACGATCCCGGCCCCGGTTTCGATCACCGGGACTTTCGATTCTGTCACAACGGTGCTGATCAGGTCGGCACTCCCCCGCGGGATCAGCACATCGATCTGACCGCGCGCCTGCATAAGCTGCCGGGCACCGTCCCGGCCGAACTCGTCGATGGTCTGCACCGCGTCGGCGGGCAGCCCGACGCTCACGAGCGCCTCCTGGATGATCGCAACCAGCACCCGGTTGGTGTTCTCCGCGGCGCTGCCTCCCCGCAGCACGACGGCATTGCCGCTCTTGAGCGCCAGGCTGGCGATATCGACGGTCACGTTGGGGCGAGCCTCGTAGATCACTCCCACGACGCCGAAGGGAACGCGCACTTCGCTGAGCCGGAGTCCGTTGGGCAGCGTCTGTCCACGCACGTTCTCGCCGACCGGGTCGACGAGCGTAGCGACCAGGCGCACCGCGCCCGCCAGAACATCGAGGCGCGCGGCGTCGAGCCGGAGGCGGTCCTGCATGCCGGCGCTCAGCCCGTTCTCCCGACCGTTGGCGAGATCGAGATCGTTCGCCGGGATGATCCGCTGCCCGTGCTGCACTATCGCGGTGGCGATAGCGGCGAGAGCGCGATTCTTGAGTGCCGCGTTGGCGGTGGCGAGCACGAGGGATGCCGCGCGGGCGGCATCCATCTTCTCGGTGAACGAGCGCGTGGCGACGACGGTCTCAGGCATGACGCCAGTGTAGTTGCGTGACCTCAGCCGGCCGGCGCGGCAGCGAACCAGGTGCCGAGCTCGACCCCATCGAGGGCAGCGGCGACCTGCCTGGTAGAGGCGAGGAGCACGGGTGTTCCGGATACCGCGGCGAGTTTTGCGGCCGCCACCTTCGTGCCGGCGCCTCCCGTTCCAACCCCGGCCGCGCCGATGTCTCCGAATTCGACCCCGGTGAGATCGTCGTCGAACGCGACGTCGACGATCCGGCGCGCTCCGGGCTGTTCTGGTGGTCTCGTATACAGCGAATCGACGTCGGAGAGCAGCACGAGAAGGTCCGCGCGCACCAACCGGGAGACGAGGGCCGCGAGCCGGTCGTTGTCGCCGAAGCGGATCTCGTGGGTCGCCACCGTGTCGTTCTCGTTGACGATCGGCAGGATGCGCAGGTCGAGGAGACGCTCCATCGCCCGCTGCGCGTTGCCGCGATGAGTGGGATTCTCGAGATCTCCCGCGGTGAGCAGCACCTGGGCCGCAACGATCTTGAAGCGGTCGAGGCTGTCCTGGTAGCGGTAGATGAGCACGTTCTGGCCGACCGCGGCGGCGGCTTGCTGGGTCGCGAGGTCGGTGGGGCGGGCATCAAGCCTGAGGTACGGCATGCCGGTGGCGATGGCCCCGGAAGAGACGAGGATGACCTCGGTCCCCCGCGCGTGGGCTGCGGCAAGCGCATCGACGAGTGGCGCGATCTGGTCGGAATTCGCTCCGCTGATCGACGACGAGCCGACCTTGACGACGATGCGCCGCGCCGCGGGGATGCCGCTGCGCGAGAGAACCGGGTTAGACATCCGCCGGCGAATCCTCCGACTCGGTTTCGGCGCCGTCCTTGTCCGCGATAGCGAAGCCCTCGTCGTCGTTCCACATGCCGGCTTCGCGTTCGCGCAGGAGTTCGGCGCGCGCCTCAGACTTGCTGTCCATGCGATCGAGGTATTCCTGACGGCGGGTCTTCGACGTCGGCCGGTCGTTCTTTACGAGTCGCGGATCGGTGCCTCGGGGAGCGGTCAGCAGTTCCGCGGTGGAGGTGAGGGTCGGCTCCCAGTCGAAGGTGACCGGGCCGATGATCACGGTCGAGCCGGCGACGGCTCCGGCCTTGAACAGCTCGTTCTCCACCCCGGACTTGGCCAGGCGGTCCGCGAGGAAGCCGATGGCCTCTTCGTTGTTGAAGTCGGTCTGGGCGACCCAGCGCTCCGGCTTTCCGCCGACGACACGGTAGATGTTGCCACCCGAGCCGCCCTCGACCTTCACGGTGAAGCCCGCGTCGCCGCTTGCACGGGGGCGCAGCACGATCCGCTGCTTCACCGGCACGGCAGCCTTCTTGGCGCGTTCGGCATCCACCAGCTCGCCGAGAGCGAAGGACAGCTCACGCAAGCCCTCGCGGCTGACGGCCGAGATGTCGAAGACGCGATATCCCCGGGCTTCGAGGTCGGGGCGCACGAGGTCGGCGAGATCCCGACCTTCGGGCACGTCAACCTTGTTGAGCGCGATGAGCTGCGGGCGTTCGAGTAGCGGAAGCTGGCCTTCGGGCACCGGGTAGGCGGCGAGTTCGCCGAGGATCACGTCGAGGTCGCTGATGGGGTCGCGGCCGGGCTCGAGGGTCGCACAGTCCAGCACGTGGAGTAGCGCGGAGCAGCGCTCGACGTGGCGCAGGAATTCGAGGCCGAGCCCCTTCCCCTCGCTCGCGCCCTCGATGAGACCGGGCACGTCGGCGACGGTGTAGCGGGTGTCACCCGACTCCACGACACCGAGGTTCGGATGCAGCGTGGTGAAGGGATAGTCCGCAATCTTCGGCTTCGCGGCCGAGATGGCAGCGACGAGGCTGGACTTGCCGGCCGAGGGGTACCCGACCAGGGCGACATCCGCCACCACTTTGAGTTCGAGGAAGACGTCGCCTTCCCAGCCGGGGATGCCGAGGAGCGCGAAACCCGGAGCCTTGCGCTTGGTCGACGCCAGGGCGGCGTTGCCGAGCCCGCCCTGACCGCCGGGAGCCACGATGTAGCGCATGCCCGGTTCGGTGAAGTCGATGAGTTCGTTGCCCTCGGCGTCTTTGACGACGGTGCCGAGCGGCACGGCGAGTTCGATCTCCGCGCCGTCGGACCCGCTGCGGTTGTCGCCCATGCCCTGGCCGCCCTTTTCGGACTTGCGGTGGGGTGCGCGATGGAAGCCGAGGAGAGTCGTGACGCCGATCTCGCTGACCAGCACGATGTCGCCGCCGTCGCCGCCGTTGCCGCCATCCGGTCCGGCGAGGGGCTTGAACTTCTCGCGCTTCACCGAGACGCAGCCGTCACCGCCGTCGCCGGCGCTGAGGTGGAGTGTTACCTGGTCAACGAAGGTAGCCACAACGCATCCCTTCGCTTAATGCTGCTTAACAGGTAAGAGCGAGCCGAAGCTCGCTCGAACCCACTGAAATTGCCGACCCCGGGTAAAACGGGTCGAGTAGGTCGCTGCGCGACCGTGTCTAGACCAGCCGCTTACGCGGCGACCACGATGTTGACGACCTTGCGGCCGCCCTTGGCGCCGAACTCGACCGCACCGGCCGACAGGGCGAACAGGGTGTCGTCCCCGCCACGGCCGACATTGACGCCGGGGTGGAAGTGAGTGCCGCGCTGGCGAACGATAATCTCGCCTGCGCTGACGACCTGGCCGCCGAAACGCTTCACGCCGAGGCGCTGTGCGTTGGAGTCGCGACCGTTACGGGTGGAGCTTGCGCCCTTTTTGTGTGCCATGAGTTTTCAGCCCCTAGTTACTTAATGCTGGTGATCTTGATGCGGGTGAGCTCCTGGCGGTGGCCCTGGCGCTTCTTGTACCCGGTCTTGTTCTTGAACTTCTGGATGACGATCTTCGGGCCGCGGAGGTCGCCGACGACCTCAGCGGTCACCTTCACCTTCGCGAGAGCCGACGCGTCATGCGTGATGGTGTCGCCGTCGACCAGCAAGACCGGCACGAGCTCGACGTTGCCGTCTTTGTCTGCCTTGATGCGGTCGAGAACGACAATGCTGCCGACCTCGATCTTTTCCTGCCGACCACCGGCGCGCACAACTGCGTAAACCACTTGGGAACCCTAACTCTATGAACTGTTGCCGATGATTTCGGCAGAAGTCTTGGTGTGCATTCGGTTGCGGGCTTAGCCCAGCACACACCGAAGGTCAACAATAGTCGATTATCGCGGCCGCGGTCAAACGCTGCGGGGCGTGTTCAGGCCGTGTCGACGATGCCGACGATCTCGTGTTCGGAGGGATGCCGTTCCAGCCACATCCGCAGCAGCACTCCCACGAGGATGACGAGTGGCGCGACGCTCAAGAACTGCTGCCCTGCGGTCGCCGCGGAGAACCCGAGCGCCTGCAACACCCGCTCCCCCGCGTCGGCGGGCAGGCGGATCTGGCCCATCAGGCCGTTCGTCACCAGAGTGAATCCGTTCGTGGCGAGCATCACCGCGAAAATCAGGATGCCGCCGACGGCCGCCGCGAGCACCGAGCGCGTGATCACGTGGACCACATGCAGCTCGGGGCCGATCGGCGCGATGAACCAGAAGCTGAGGAACACCCCGATCGACAGCGGAACGGCGACGGTGGCGAATTGCGTGGCATATCCCGCCCACCACTGCCAGGCCGGCACACTGCTCGACCCGAGGAAGGTGAGTTGGCCGATCAAGGCATTCAGTACGTTCTGAATCAGGCTGACGGCCAGCACGACGAGGGCAGAGGCAAGCGCGACGAGGAAGCCGTGTTGGCGCACGACGCGATGGGCTAGTGAAGTCATCCCGCGCATCCTTCCTGGTGAGATCTTCTTGATGGGAAACGGCGCCGCCTGTGGTCGGCGCTGTTGAGGATCAGCGCGGTCGACGATCAGCGCTGTTTAGAATCGGCTTGTGACCATCCTGATCGACCAGCCTAGGTGGCCAGCCCACGACGTGCTCTGGTCTCACCTGGTGAGTGACAGTTCCCTCGAGGAATTACACGAGTTCGCGGGCCGGATGGGAATCCCCCGGCGCGGCTTCGATCTGGATCACTATGACGTGCCGGAGGGCCGCTATGACGAGCTGGTGGCGGCCGGGGCGGAACCGGTGAGCATCCGGCAGCTCGTGGAGCGGCTGAGGGATAGCGGGCTGCGGGTGTCCCAGCGAGATCGTGGCCGACTCTAGCCGCCCGACGCCCGGCCGCCCGACACCCAGCCGCACGACACATTCTCGCCATGATGGCCCTTTGCGGCTCTCCCGGGGCGCCAGCCGCTACCTCTTGACCTGGCGGGCACCTCGCCCGGCGGGGAGATTCCCGCTCGGAAAGAGTCGCACGTCACGCAGCGACGAAAAGCACAGTCCGCGATAAGTCGTATCCCCCGCCACGGCGGCACCCAGTGCCAACGGTTACCAGCTTTCGTCGAAGCCTTCCACGCTGCGCACGACGGCTCCGCTCGTGATGTCGATGAAGACTGTCGAGATCGAGGTGGACTGCGCGTCTACCGGGTAGCCGTCCGAGATACTGTTCGCATAGTCCGGAATCACGTTCACCGCCACGAACTGGCCGTTTGGCGAAATGCTGAAGTCCTCGATGCTGCCGGCATCGTCCTTCGACTGGTAGAGCACCCGCGCGGTCGTACCGTCCTCATAGACCAGATAGCTCTGAAACCTGCCGCCCGTCGAGGAATCGAACACGGCGACCTGCTGCACCCGGGCGGTGCCGCGTCCGAGCAGCGCGACATCGCCGCCGTAGGTCGATGCCCCGGCGATCGGCAGCGACGGAAGGCGCGTCTCCTTGCCGTCAGCGAGAGAGTAGGCGATCTTGCCGAAGACATCACTTACGACGATCGTCTTGCCGTCGGGCGAACTCCGCCCCAGACCGGTGTACTGGCCGAGTGGAACGGGCGGTCCGACCTTGGCGGCATCGATCAGCAGCACGGTCTGGTCCTCGCCCTGGGCGACGATGCTTGTCGTGCCGCCGAGAAAGCTCCAGTCCAGCACTCCCAGAGGCTTTCCGGCGAGGTCGAGCACCGGGGTCACAGTATGCGCTCCCGTGAGATCGATGCGCATGAGCACGGAGTTGTGCTGGCGCGAGAACGCGGGACCAGCGCTCGTGAAGGCGAAGCCGAGCAGTGCCGCATCCGACTCACCCTGCATTTGATCGATGGTGCCCGGAGACGGCAGCACGATCTGCTCCACCAGTTTGCTGGACAGCCCCACCAGAGAGAGCGAACTGGTGCCGTCGTCGGCGAGAGTCGTGACTGCGATCGCCTGGGCGAAGACCACGAATTGCTGGATGCGCGGCGCCGAGTAGACAACGGTTCGCTCACTGCCGCGCAGCCCGGTTCGGATAATCGAATCTTGCTGCCCGACCCCGGCCGACGGGTCGGCGCGATCGAGATAGTAGATCTCGGCGGGAGCTGTGGTGAACGCATAATCGAAGGTCGACTCTCGCGGCTGAAACGCGTTGGCGACACCCGACACCCGCACCGAGTATCTGGTGGCATAGCGAAGTCGGTCCGTGAACTGCACAGCGATGACGGCCCCTGAGGTGCTCACCGTGAATGGCACCGCCGGAGTCACCGAAACGTGCTTTTTCGCGACGTCCACGATGCTCTGGTTGGCGAAGAGCCGCAGCTGCTGTCCGGCCTGAGCGACCACACGATCGGTATCGACGCTTCCGCTCGACAACTTCGGCCCCTGAAGGTAGTTGAGGCCGGCGAATCCCGCGACGAGGATCACCAGGGCGATGACCGTGATCGCGAGGGCTCGACGGAACTGCCCGGCCGTCCCGTCGGCAGCATCAGCGCCGTCAGTAGAGGTATGGCTCACTCGGCTTAGTCACCTTCGTCGTCGCGGTGGGCACGAGCGCGATGGACTGCTGGCTCTTCGTGCTCGGGTTGGTCTCGAAGGATCCGCTGACCTTCACCCACTGGTCGGCAGCGAAGCGGTCCTGCCAGTTGGGCAGGTACACCGGCACACCCACTGGCTGCGCGTCGACGGCACAGCAGGTGATCACGAAACGGGAGACATAGAAGACGTTCTGGGGGTCATCCGAGTCCTTGGTGATAAATCCGACCACGTTCGCCGTCTTATCGCGGTAGAAGCCCGCGTCGGTCGTCTGGCGCAGGAGTGACGACCAGTCGAGAACAGTGAAGCGCGCGAACGCGCCGGCGGGAGCGGATGCTGCCGAGTCCACAGTCTTCGTGCCGGAGCCCACCTGGGTGCTGTTTATCACCCGCTGGTCTGCGGTAGCCGTGGTCAGGGTCGCGGGCGGCACGACGACGAGAGCGACAGCGACCACGAGGGTGACCGCCGTGCCGGCAACAGAGATCGCTCTGCGGTAGCCCCGGGGGCTCGGCTCGCCGTGGTCGTGGTCATCCGGCTTCGGCGACTTCCAGAAGCTGGCCACGACGAGCGCGAGCCCCAGCCCAGCCATGATCACGGTGAACACGATGTATCGCGGGTGGATGTAGAGGATGAGCTGGTTGGTCACGGCCAGCCAGACCGTGGAGACGAGCGCCGCGACGCAGAGGGCGAGGCCCTGCCACCGGGTAAACCTAGGCAAGATAATTCACGACCAATCCGATCAGGGCGCTCAGCAAGCCCACGATCACGGTGAGTTGCACCAGCACCTTCGCCCGGAAGGTGGTGCGCATGAGGGTGAGCATCTTGATGTCGATGATCGGTCCGAAGACGAGGAACACCGCGATGGAACCCGGCATGAAGGTGCTCGCGAACGGCAGGATGAAGAACGAGTCCACGTTCGAGCAGACGGAGATCACGAACGCAAGCACCATCATCGCGAGGATCGACCAGAGCGGATTGCTGCCCAGGCTCAGCAATACAGCCCGGGGCACCGCCACCTGCACGAGCCCGGCGATGAGCGACCCGATGAACAGGGCCGGCATGATCACGCTGCTCTCGCGGGTGAAGAGCTCGACGCTCTTCTGCCAGCGGGTCTCATCGTGTTCGTGCGAGTCGGGCAGCCGGCACTCGGCGGCGAAGCGCTCGGTGAGCAGGCTGTCCTGGTCCGGATGCTTCGAGAAGAGCCATCCGATCACATTGGCGATCACGAATCCGCCCACCAGGCGTGCCACGAAGATCCAGCTGTCGAAACCGAAGGCCTGCCCGGTAGTAAGGATGGTGATCGGATTCACGATCGGCGCGGCAAGGAGAAAGGTCATCGACTCGGAGACCGTGAACCCCTTCACCATAAGTCCGCGCGCCAGGGGCACGTTGCCGCACTCGCAGACCGGCAGGAAGATGCCGAGGAAGGAGATCACAGCGCGCCGCAGGAAGGCATTGTGCGGAAGGATCCGCATGATCCAGCGATCGGGAACCCAGAGCTGCACCAGGATCGACAACACGATCCCCAGAATCACGAACGGAAGGGATTCGATGATCACGCTGATGGACAGCGTGAGGAGATCCTGTACGCGATGGGGAAGCGACCACGGGCCGAGAGCCGGCGTCAGCGCGCGAACGAGAAACACGGCGACGATACCGACGAGTCCCACGGTCAGTCCCGCGATGGTGGGCCTCCGGATGGCGCTTCGCTCGCGCTCTGCTACCCGGATGCCCACCTGCGGAATCCTACGACGTGACGCTGTCGGCGCCACCCCGGCTCGCTACTCTTGCGCGGAACCCTCAGACTGCGCGGAACCCTCAGACTGCGCGGAACCCTCGGACTGCGCGGAACCCTCGGACTGCTCGGAACCCTCGGACTGCTCGGACTGCTCGGTGGTTCGAACGGTACCGGCGCTGGAGGCACGGCGAGAGACGCGTGAGCGCCCCTGCCCCGGCTGCTTCGGCTCGGGAAGGGCATCGAGCACCGAATCGAGGATCTGCTCGGCATCGTGGGTGGAGATGCGTCGCGGTCCCCGCGAGTTCTTCTTGACCGGGATGTCCAGGATCTCGACGGCGGCCTCGGCCGCCGCGATGGTGACGGCCTCGACCTGGGCAGAATCGACAGCGGCTGCCGGAGCGGCCTCGGTGGCGACCGCGGATGCCGCGACATCCTCGGCCCGAGCCTCGGAGACCACGGCTGCGGGCTCGTCGACGTGCGCGTGCGCGATGGTGGAGGCAGCGATCTGGGCGAGGGCGTTCTTCACGTCGTCGGTGATGGCGTGCGTTCCACCGTTGGGCTTCTGCGTGGCCGACGAACTATTGTTCGACGATCCGTTGGAGCGCCCGGAATCATTGTTGCCGTTGCCGTTGCCGCCTTTGCCGCGTCCGCGACGGGGCGTCTCGGGCTGGGCCGACTGGCGGTGACGCACTACCGGGTCGTGATGGATGATGATGCCGCGTCCCGCACAGAACTCGCAGGGTTCGCTGAACGACTCGATGAGGCCGAGCCCCAGCTTCTTGCGCGTCATCTGCACGAGCCCGAGCGAGGTGACCTCGGCCACCTGGTGCTTGGTGCGGTCGCGGCTCAGGCACTCGACGAGCCGACGCAACACCAGGTCGCGGTTCGACTCGAGCACCATGTCGATGAAGTCGACGACGATGATGCCGCCGATATCGCGCAGACGCAACTGGCGCACGATCTCTTCCGCCGACTCGAGGTTGTTCTTCGTGACCGTCTCTTCGAGGTTTCCGCCCGAGCCGACGAACTTGCCGGTGTTGACGTCGACGACGGTCATGGCTTCGGTGCGGTCGATGACCAGCGAACCACCCGACGGCAGCCATACCTTGCGGTCGAGAGCCTTCTCGATCTGCTCGGTGATGCGGTACTCGTCGAACGAGTCGACGGTGCCTTCGTAGGTCTTGAGACGGTCGACGAGATCGGGGGCCACCTGCGAGAGGTAGGTCTTGATCGTGGCTTCGGCATCCTCGCCCTCGATGACCAGCTCGTGGAAGTCCTCGTTGAAGACGTCGCGCACGATCTTGACCAGCAGGTCGGGCTCGCTGTGCAGCAGGGCAGGAGCCTGCACCGTCTCAAGGGTGGCGCTGATCGCGGCCCACTGGGCGGTGAGACGGTTGACGTCGAGGGTGAGCTGCTCGTCGGTGGCGCCTTCGGCAGCGGTTCGCACGATGACACCGACATTCTCGGGGAGCACCTCTTTGAGAATCTTCTTGAGACGAGCGCGCTCTGTGTCGGGGAGCTTGCGGCTGATGCCGTTCATCGAGCCGTTGGGCACATACACGAGGTAGCGACCTGGCAGGCTGACCTGGCTGGTGAGACGGGCGCCCTTATGGCCGACCGGATCCTTCGTCACCTGCACGAGCACCTTGTCGCCCGGCTTGAGGGCGAGCTCGATGCGTCGGGCCTGGCTCTTGCCGTCGGCGGAGTTCTCCGCGGCGGCCTCCCAGTCGACCTCGCCGGAGTAGAGCACGGCGTTGCGACCGCGCCCGATGTCGACGAAGGCAGCCTCCATGCTCGGAAGCACGTTCTGCACGCGACCGAGGTAGACGTTGCCGATGAGGCTGGCGTCTGCGGCCTTGGCCACGTAGTGCTCCACCAGCACGCCGTCTTCGAGCACGCCGATCTGGATGCGGTTGAACTTGGAGCGCACGACCATCTTGCGATCGACGCTCTCCCGGCGGGCAAGGAATTCGGCTTCCGTGATGACCGGGCGGCGGCGACCGGCGTCGCGTCCGTCGCGCCGGCGCTGCTTCTTGGCTTCGAGGCGGGTGGAGCCACGCACCTTGGTCGGTTCGTTGCTGAGTTCTGGCGCCGGGCGGGGAGTGCGCACCTTGACGACGGTGTTGGTCGGGTTGGAGTTGCCCGAGTTGCCACCGCTCGAATCGCGGTCTTCATCCCCGGCACGACGGCGTGAACGGCGGCGCAGCGTCGTCTGCTCTCCGTCGTCGTCCCGCTGGTCGCGGTCAGTGTTGCGATCGTCGTTTCGGTCGTTACTTCGGTCGTTGCTTCGATCGTTGCGGCTGTTACGCGAATTGCGTGACGACCTGGTGTTGTCTCTCGGCTCGTCGTCGAAGTCGTCGTCCCGGTCCGGCCGCGGTGGGAGCACCGGCAGGTCGGGCGCCTGGAAGAGCAGGGACGTGGTCGGGCGCGCGATCGGCGCCTTCTTCGTCGCGGCGGGCGTCGGCTCGGTCGCCTTCTCGCCAGTCGAATCGTCGGACTTCACGGCATCCTGCTTCGCCGCGGGCCGGCGGGCCGGAGCGCGCTTGGCCGGGGCCTCGGAGGTCGCCGCTGCGGCGTCGCTGCCCGCTGCACCCTGGGGCTGCTCGGCCTTCGCTTGCCGGGGAGCCGCCACTGTGGCCGGCGCTGCATCGGACTGGGGAGCGGCAGATGCCGCCGGCTGCGAGGCCGCCGCTGCGGGTTCCGGAGCTTTCACCGGTTGAACGTCAGCAGCCGGTTCCGGAGCGGCCGTGGCCTTTGAGGCCCGACGTGAGCCGAAGAGGCGCGAACGCTTCTTCGGTTCGTTCTGGGCCGAACCGTCGTTGTTGTTTGTAGTTGTCTCCACCATCGCTGGTGCACTCCTAGCCCGGTACGGGAAGCCGCGCGACCCGTCGGGTACTCTCTCGTCGCGGTTCTCGACTCCGGCGGTTCTGGCCTCGGTCGATGTGCCGCTAATTCTTCGCTCTGAAACCGAACCCCGGCCCCCGGTCGCTGTGACACGCTGGGGCTGGCTCTGGTCTCGTTCGCTTGTCTTGGTGATTCTGTTCGGAACTCGCTATCCGACACGCTCTCGATGGGGATCGATCCTTGGGCGGATCGAAGCCGATTCAGCGCGGCCCGGTGTTGTGTTCGGCAACCCTCAGGTTTCGTCACACAGTGCCCGGTAAGCATTCTTTGGCGTCATATCGAGCGCGGCTCGCATGACTTCTCCAAATTATCGCATGCCTTGCCAGTTACGCCGCATTTGGCTCATGCAATAATCCTCAGGGTGACCACGACCCCACCGGCGACTCCCTCCCGTCGTGGCACTCTTCTCCTCACGGCGACCGGCGCCGCGGGGGTTCTCGTCTCCTTCGCAAGCACGGCGATCGCCTTCGTGGGCATCGAGTCGGCGAGCGGTATCCCCAAGCTCCTCGGCGCCGACAACGAGCTCGGCTACCCGTCATCGGCCTTCTCGATGGCCCTCTTCGTCATCGCGCTCACGGTCGGCGCCGCGCGGCTCGCCGGTGCCAGCATCTCGGCAGGCTGGTGGCGCGCCCTCGGCACGATATTCGCCGTCGGAGTGCTCTTCCAGGCCTGGGCCCTGTATCTCGCGGTCGTGCCACAGCTCACCGTTTCGTGGCTTCTCGCCGCGCAGCTCGTGCTCATGGCCCTCGTCTTCGCGCTGTCCGTGCCACACTTTCGCCGGGACGGGCGACCCCTCGAACTCGGGATGTTCCTGGCCGTGGCATCCGTCGCCGGGTTCTTCGCGGCGTTCCGCCTCACCGTCGACAAGGTCGGCACCTTCACCACACCGGATGTCGCGCCGTCGTGCAACGTGAGCGTCCTCGTGCAGTGCGGCAAGAATCTCTCCTCGTGGCAGGGCTCCCTGTTCGGCTTTCCCAACCCGCTCATCGGCGTGGGCGGGTGGATGGCCATGTTCATGATCGCCGTGCTCATCATCAGCGGCGCCACCTTCGCGCGCTGGTTCTGGATCGCGCTCAATGTGGGCATCACCCTCGCCCTCGTCTTCGTGATCTTCCTGATCACGGAGAGCATCTTCGTGCTCGGAACTCTCTGCCCGTGGTGCATGGCCACCTGGTCGGTGGTGATCCCCTCGTTCTGGCTGATCACTTTCTTCAACCTGAAGTCCGGACACATTCCCGTATCGGCACGCCTGCGCGATCTCGGCGCGGCAGCCTACGGATACGTGCCCCTCATCACCCTCGTGAGCTATGTGGCGGTCGCCGCGATCGCGCAGGTTCAGCTCGACGTCATCCATCGCCTCTGAACTCCGCCGGTGAACACTCAGCCTCCACCATGATCCGTCCCAGCTTCACCCCGTAATTTCTGCCCAGATTTTCGTCCATCTCACAGAACGTTGGTAACCGACACATGGCTGCTTCCGGCACCGCAAACTCCCCGCAGGGCAAGAAGGATCGACGGGAGGCCGCCCGCGAGACTGCCCGCATCGAACGCGAGGCCGAGAATAAGCGCCAGCGTCGCAACAAGATCCTGCTGCAGGGCGGGATCGGTGTCGCGATCCTCGCTGTCATCGCCATAGTGGTGGCGATCGTCGTGCAGCCCGCCGCACCGGGGGCTCCCGGCCCGAAGAACATGGCGAGCAGCGGAATCCTCTTCACCGGCAATGGCGGTGTGGCAACGCCCACGACCACCGCAGCGGCCGCAGCAGACGGCAAGCCGAAAGCGACGAAGACCGACACCTCCGACGGGCTCGCCCACATCGTCACCTACGTGGACTGGGCCTGCCCGGCCTGCAAATCCTTCGAAGCCACCTACGCGGCACAGATCCAGCAGCTCGTCGCGAGCGGATCGGCCACCCTCGAGGTGCATCCCGTCTCGATTCTCGACCGCAACTACCTCACGAGCCGTTATGCGAGCCGCGCCGCTAATGCGGCCGCCTGCATCGCCAATTACGACCCGGCGAAGTTCCTCGACGCCCAGACCGTCTTCTACGACAAGCAGCCCACCGAGGGCACCTCTGGCCTCACCGACAAAGAGATCAAGGCGCTCGTGGCAGAGGGCGGAATCACCGATCCCGCGGTGAACAGCTGCATCGACAGCGAGAAGTTCAAGTCGTGGGTGAGCAAGTCCACGCAGGTCACCACGAGCACGGCGTCGCTCGTGAACCCCGCGGCCGGTGGGTTCTCCACCCCGACGGTTCTCGTCAACGGAAAGCGCTGGGATGGCACCGGAGACTTCATCTCCTTCGCCGCGAGCGCCGCCGGAATCACCCCGTCACCCAGCTCGACCCCCACGCCCTAGGCGCCGGGCAGACTCGGGGCACGACTCCGCACGCTCCGGATGCCCGGAACCGTGCGAGGTCGTGCCTCGCGGGTCGACGAAGGCTCGGTCGAACCGGTCAGTCGAACCGCCCGGTCGAACCGGTCAGTCGAACCGCCCGGACGAACCGGTCAGACGAACCGCTTAGTCGAACCAGAGGGCGAGCTCGCGCTCGGCGGATTCTGACGAGTCCGACCCGTGCACGAGGTTCTGCTGCACACGGAGCCCCCAGTCGCGTCCGAGATCCCCGCGGATCGTGCCGGGAGCCGCGGTGGTGGGATCGGTCGTGCCGGCGAGGGATCGGAAGCCTTCGATCACCCGCTCGCCGGTGACTCGCAGCGCGACGATCGCGCCACTCTCCATGAACTCGATGAGAGGTTCATAGAAGGGCTTTCCGACATGCTCCTCGTAGTGCTTGGCCAGGAGTTCGCGGCTCGCCTGAACGAGCTTGATGTCGACGAGCTGGTAGCCCTTCGCTTCGATACGGCGCAGGATCTCGCCGGTGAGGTTGCGGGATACGCCGTCCGGCTTGACCAGGACGAGGGTTTCTTCGGTGCTCATGGGGGCTCCTAATTGTTGGGGGTGGACGGGTTGTCGAGCAGATAGGCGGCCTTGCCGCGGTCGAGACGACGACCGGTGACGAAGCAGTAGATCCAGATCGCCGCGAAGATCGCTCCGATGAAATACATCAGCGGCAACAGGATGCCGAGGGCGATCAGCACGACTTGGAGTGCCCAGCCCAGCCAGACGCCGGGCGGTCGCCCGGCGAGCCTGCCTGCGACGATCAGCAGTACGACGAGCAACGCTCCCCCGCCGAACACTGCCGGGGTGGGAAGCACCTGGAGGCCGAAGGCCACCATCACCACGAAGAAGACCAGCACGGCCTCGAGGAGGAGCGCGATGGAGAGCAGCGATTCGCTTGCGGAACGCTCTCGCCGCACCCGCGTGCGAGGCGCGCGGGCGCCATCCGCCCCCGTCATCGTTTCCAACCCTCATCCGCGGCGAGCACCAGGGCGTCGCCGATGAGAGTGATCGACCCGGTGATGACGACACCGCGGCGCGGGGCCTTTTCTGCCCAGGCCCGGGCGGCCGCAATCGCTTCGCCCGGGGAGTCGTAGTCGTCCACGGAGGTCTCGGGGGCCACCTCGCGCACGATCTCCGCCAGGTCATCGACGGGCACAGCCCGCTCGGAGCTCGAGGCCGTCACGAGGATGACCTCGGCCACCGGCGCGAGAGCCGCCACTATCGAGCGCGCGTCCTTGTCGTCGAGCACGCCGAGCACGATGGCCACCTCATCGAAGGTGAAGTAGGTGCCGAGTGCCGCCGCGAGAGACTGAGCTCCATCGGGGTTGTGTGCGGCATCGATGATCACGGTCGGCTCGATGCCGATGACCTGCAGGCGTCCGGGCGAAGACGCGGTCGCGATGCCTTCGGTGAGCACATCCCCCACCAGGGTCTGCTGCCCTCCCCCGAGGAAGGACTCGACCGCCGCGATCGCGACGGCGGCGTTCTGGGCCTGGTGATCCCCGAACAGCGGAAGGAAGAGGTCGTCGTAGGTGCCGGCGAGCCCGCGCACCGAGATGACCTGGCCACCGACCGCGACGGTGTTCGAAAGCAGTTCGAAGGCGGTGCCCTGCACGGCGAGGCTCGCCTCCATCAGCTCGCTCGCCCGCTCGAGTTCGGCGAGGGCCGTCTCCGGCTGGGTCGCCGTCACTACCGCTGCCGCGGGCTTGATGATGCCGGCTTTGGTGGCCGCGATAAGCGCGACGGTGTTGCCGAGGCGGGCGGTGTGGTCGAGCGAGATCGGGGTGAAGACCGCCACCTGGCCGTCGCCCACATTCGTGGAATCCCACTCGCCGCCGAGTCCGACCTCGATCACTGCGACATCCACCGGGGCGTCTGCGAAGCTCGCGTAGGCGAGCGCGGTGAAGGCCTCGAAGAACGCCAACGGAGCGTCGCCTGCGGCACGGAGCTCGGCATCCACCATGTCGAGGTATGGCTTGATGTCGCGGTAGTTGGCCACGAACGCCTCGTTGGTGATCGGCTCGCCGTCGATGAGGATGCGCTCGTTCACCCGAACGAGATGCGGGCTCGAGAAGAGACCGGTGCGCAGGCCGTACGCGCGCAGGATGCTCTCGATGATGCGGCTCGTGGAGGTCTTGCCGTTCGTTCCGGTGATGTGGATGATCGGGTACGAGCGCTGCGGATCGCCGAGAAGTTCGACCACGCGCCGCGTCGCGGCCAGGCGCGGCTGCGGGTGCCCCTCGCCGATGCGCGCGAGCAGCTCCTGATAGACGGCGTCGGCATCCTTCTGAAAGAGCGCGTCGTCTCCCAGTTCTGGATCTTCGGAAAGAGGGTTCTTAGACATCGGTTGCTGCTCCATGGATCGTTACTTCGACAAGCACGTCGCCACTGTTCGCATACTGCCCGGCCCTGATGAGGGAACGGAACGCCCCGGCGTGACCGTGCTGGGCAGCGTACGCCTCCACGCTCCCGTCGGTCTCGACGGCATCGATCGCCAGGGCGAGGGTCTCCTCGGCGATGGTGGCTTCGAAGGGTTCGACGCCGGCTCGCTCTGACGAGGACTCGAAGTAGAGGGTGAGGTCGATGCGGTCGCTGACCTGGAACCCGGCCGCCTTCCGCGTGTCCTGCACTCCGCGGATGAGGTCACGCGCGAGCCCCTCGGCCTCGAGCTCCCAGGTGGTCACCGTGTCGAGCAGCACGAAGCCGCCGCCGGGCAGGAAGGTGATCGCCTGCGCGTCATCCGCCGCCTGCAACTGCAGGTCGAACTCGGTGGGGAGCAACTCGATGCCGCCGACGATCACGTTGTCGCCGCTCGGAGCCCAGTCTCCGGCCTTGGCAGCCTGGATCACCTGCTGCACCTGCTTGCCGATGCGGGGTCCGGCCGCGCGGGAGTTGACCGTGAGCTTGCGCTGGATGCCGAACTCGCCGAGGCTCTCCTCCCCGAGTTCTCGCACCACCACGGCCTTCACGTTGAGCTCGTCGCGGAGGATGTCGGCGAAGGCCCGCAGGTCTGCCGAGTTCTCGGCGACGACAGTGAGCTCCGCGAGGGGAAGCCGCACACGCAGCCCGGTGGCCTTGCGCAGGCCGAGCCCGGAGGACGCTATCTCGCGGACGCGGTCCATCGTGGCGACGAGAGCGTCGTCCTCGGGGAACGAGGCGGCATCCGGCCAGTCGGTGAGATGCACGCTGCGGCCGCCCGTGAGTCCCTTCCAGATCTTCTCGCTGACGAGCGGAAGCAACGGTGCCGCCAGTCGCGTGAGGGTCTCGAGCACGGTGTAGAGCGTGTCGAAGGCTTCGGTGCTCTCGCCACTCCAGAAGCGCCCACGGCTGCGCCGCACGTACCAGTTGGTGAGCACGTCGCCGAAGTCGCGCAGAGAGTTCGCGGCGAGCGGGCTGTCGAGGTTGTCGAGATGGGCAGTGACATCCCCGATCACCTGCCGGGTCTTGGCGAGGAGGTACCGGTCCAGCACGTCGGTCGAGTCGGTGCGGAGCGTGGCCGTGTGGCCCGCGGCGTTGGCGTACAGCGTGAAGAAGTAGTAGCTGTTCCAGAGGGGCAGCATCAGCTGGCGCACTCCCTCACGGATGCCCTCCTCTGTGACCACGAGGTTGCCACCGCGGATCACCGAAGACGACATGAGGTACCAGCGCATGGCATCCGCGCCGTCCCGATCGAAGACCTCGGAGACATCCGGATAGTTGCGCAGCGACTTGGACATCTTCTGCCCGTCGCTGCCGAGCACGATGCCGTGGCTGATCACGTTGCGGAAAGCCGGCCGGTCGAAGAGAGCCGTCGACAGCACGTGGAGCATGTAGAACCAGCCGCGGGTCTGGCCGATGTACTCGACGATGAAGTCCGCGGGGTTGTGCTGCTCGAAGAACTCGGCGTTCTCGAAGGGGTAGTGCACCTGAGCGAACGGCATGGAACCGGAATCGAACCAGACGTCGAGCACGTCTTCGATGCGTCGCATCGTCGACTTGCCGGTGGGGTCGTCGGGGTTCGGCCGGGTGAGGTCGTCGATGAACGGGCGGTGCAGGTCGGTGGGACGCACGCCGAAGTCCGCCTCGAGCTCGTCGAGCGATCCATACACGTCGACGCGCGGATACTCCGGGTCGTCGCTCTTCCAGATCGGGATCGGCGATCCCCAGTAGCGGTTGCGCGAGATGGACCAGTCCCGGGCGTTCGACAGCCACTTGCCGAACTGGCCGTCCTTCACGTTGTCGGGCACCCAGTTGATCTGGTCGTTGAGCTCCACCATGCGGTCGCGGAACTTCGTGACACTCACGAACCAGCTCGACACCGCCTTGTAGATGAGCGGATTCTTACAGCGCCAGCAGTGCGGATAGCTGTGTTCATAGCTCGCCACGCGCAGCAGGCGGCCGTCGGCGCGCAGCTTCTGCACGAGCGGCTTGTTGGCGTCGAAGACTTGCAGGCCCGCCACATCCGAGATCTGGGACAGGAATTTGCCGCCATCGTCGACGGAGATGATCACGGGGATGTCGGCCGCAGCACAGGTGATCTGGTCGTCTTCGCCGTAGGCGGGCGCCTGGTGCACGATGCCGGTGCCCTCACCGGTGGCGACGTAATCGGCCACGAGGATCTGCCAGGCGTTGCCGGTGCCCCAGGTCTCGACATCCGCGTAGTAGTCCCAGAGGCGCGCGTAGGTGACCCCGTCGAGCTCAGACCCGAGCAGTGTTCGCCCGATGGCTTCGACGGCGGCCTCGGGCGAGCCGTAGCCGAGGTCCTTCGCATAGGCGGCGACGGTGTCGGCCGCGAGCAGGAACTCCGCAACGCCCTCGGCGGAACCGTCGGATGCCCCGAGTGGACCGCTCGGCACGATCGCATAGGAGATGGCGGGACCCACGGCGAGCGCGAGGTTGGTGGGTAGCGTCCACGGGGTCGTCGTCCAGGCGAGCGCCTTCACGCCGGTGAGTCCGAGGGACTCCGCCTTCGCGCCGTCGAGCGGGAACGTCACGGTGACGGACTGGTCCTGCCGCATGCGGTAGACGTCGTCATCCATGCGCAACTCGTGGTTCGAGAGCGGCGTCTCATCGTGCCAGCAGTACGGCAGCACGCGGAATCCCTCGTATGCCAGACCCTTGTCGTAGAGCTTCTTGAATGCCCAGATGACCGACTCCATGTAGGTGATGTCGAGGGTCTTGTAGTCGTTCTCGAAGTCGACCCAACGGGCCTGGCGGGTGACGTAGTCCTCCCACTCGCGGGTGTATTCGAGCACCGATTCCCGAGCCTTCTCGTTGAAGGTCGCGATGCCCATCTCTTCGATCTGGTGCTTCTCGGTGATGCCGAGCTGCCGCATCGCCTCGAGCTCGGCGGGAAGGCCGTGGGTGTCCCAACCGAACCGACGGTGCACGAGCTTGCCGCGCATGGTCTGGTAGCGCGGGAAGAGGTCCTTGGCGTAGCCGGTGAGCAGATGGCCGTAGTGCGGCAGGCCGTTGGCGAAGGGCGGACCGTCGTAGAAGACCCACTCGGAGCATCCCTCGCGCTGGTCGATGGAGGCCTGGAAGGTGTCGTCCTTCTTCCAGAAGGCGAGGATGCCGTTCTCGATCGCCGGGAAGTCCGGGGATGCAGTCAGGCCGGCGTCGCCAGCGTCCGGGCCGTCGCTCAGGGGGTAGGTCATGTCTCTCCAGGTCGCACGTTCAACTGGACGAGGACGCGATCCCGATCGGTTCGGATCACGCGGTACCACCCCGCTTGCCTCCCTCTGCAGGGCGACCGCTTGTTCGTTGGCGATGACGGGCCAGACCCGTTCGGTTCTACCCGGATGCCACCCGTGGGCGGCCGCCGCTCTTCCGAAGACTCCCCGGTGATTGCCGGATCGGTGTCGTTGCAGACAATTCTACGTGAGGTGACAGACTGAATCGGTGACAGATGCCGTTCCCCCCGCAGCCGCCGGCGGATCGCTCACCGTCGTGATCGCGCTCGGCGCCAACCTGCTGGTCGCTATCGCGAAGACCATCGCCTCGGTGATCACGGGATCCGCCTCCATGGTCGCCGAGACGGCGCACTCTTGGGCGGACTTCGGCAACGAGATCTTCCTGCTCATCGCGGATCGACGCTCGGTAAGACAGCGCGACGATCGGCATCCGCTCGGCTTCGGTCGCGAGGCCTACGTTTGGTCGATGTTCGCGGCCTTCGGCATCTTCACCGCCGGGGCCGTCGTCTCGATCTGGCACGGCATCCAGGAGCTCATGATGCCGGAGGATGCCACGGACTTCGGCATCGCGTACATCGTGCTCGCCGTCGCGTTCGTACTCGAAGGGATCTCGTTCACCCAGGCTTTCCGTCAGGCGAGGGCCGGCGGTAAGCGTCGCGGCATCAGCACGGGGTCCTACGCTCTCACCAGCTCGAATGCCACGCTTCGGGCCGTCTTCGCCGAGGATGCCGCGGCACTCATCGGACTCGTACTCGCGTTCCTCGGCATCCTCTTGCATCAGGTCACGGGACTCGCGGCATTCGACGCGATCGGCTCGATTCTGGTCGGGGTGCTTCTCGGCGGCGTCGCGATCGTGCTGATCGACCGCAACCGTCGATTCCTCATCGGTGAGAATCCCGATGACGGGCTTCGCAACGATGTGCTCGGCGGACTGCTCGAGCGACCGGAGATAGAGCGGGTGACCTACCTGCACCTCGAATACGTGGGACCGGGCAAGGTGTTCCTCGTGGCGTCGGTGGACATCGTCGGCGACGACACCGAGACACATGTGGCCTATTCGCTTCGCCGCATCGAAGAGTCCCTGCGCCAGAACGACCACATCGAAGAGGCCCTGCTCTCGCTGTCGACCCCGGACGAGCCGTCGCTCCTCCCGCTGGTCGAGTAGCGCCGTCCACGGCGCGTATCGAGACCCGCCGACCGCGCTGCCCTGCCGGTCGCGGAGCGACCTACTCCACCAGTGGAGACTTCCTCGGCGGCTTTCTACTCAGCGCGTTGAGATCACCGAATCGTCCTTCGATGAGCGCAATTCGCTTCGCTCTCCCCCAGTTCTGCACCTGCTTTTCACGCTCGAAGGCTTCGTCGATACGAACGAACTCTTGCGCGAATACCATTCGCACCGGGCGACGCCGCTTGGTGTATTCGGCGCCCTCGCCAGCGATGTGTTGAGCGAGTCTTCTTTGGAGGTCAATTGTGCTGCCGACGTAGAAAGACTTGTCGACGCATTCGAGAATGTACATGAGGGGCATGCCGCAGAGTGTGCTGCGCGGGGTCATAGGTGCGCTGGAGTCATCCACAGCGGTCTCGATACGGTCGCTGTGCGACCTACTCGACCACCCCAGGATCGCTGTGCGACCGCCTCGACCACCAAGAGGGAGGCTCAGTCTTCGACGGTGTGGGTCTGCTGCGGGTAGCTGTCATCGCTCCGCGCATCCTCGACCGCGAGCTCTCGCGTGCGACTGACCCTGAAAATGTACAGCGCGTCCAGGAGGCCGGCCGTGTTACTGAGCAGCAGCGCGACGAACCAGGGTTTGCTGTCATCCTTCGCGGCGTGCCACAGCGAGGCGCCCTTCCAGGCGAGGGTCCAGGCCGCGAGCAACGAAATGAGCGCGAGCTGTGCGGGCTCTGGGCGTTTGTAGTCCATCCAATTTCCCATGGCAACAAGTTTGCGCTTTTGCGCCGGGCGCCGACAGGGTCGAATGTCCTGATTCTGCGACGGTGACCAAACCAGGATTGCGGTCACGACGGTTTTGTGGGCCGGTCTCGATACGCTCGCTGGCGCTCGCTACTCGACCAACGACAGGAGCACGCGGTCTCGATACGCTCGCTGGCGCTCGCTACTCGACCAACGACACGGTGAGGCCGACCGAGACGATTTCGAAGGCCTCCGACATGTAATCGGCGAGGGGACAGCGGCCGATGCCGTCCCGTGCCCAGACCGTCCAGGCTGCCGAGATGGCGCCCGAGAGCGCGTTCGCGGCGCTCAGCACCAACAGGTCATCCGGGGCTCGTCGCAGCTGACGAGCAAGGAACCCGGCGATGAGGTCGGAGCGTCGGGCGAGCCGGGCGAGACCGGATACCCGGGTCTCCTCGGCCGTGCCCATCACATCGTCTTGGGTCAGCGCAAGGGGTACCCGGTCCACTCCGATCTCGGAGACCACGCGCAGTGTCGCCGCCCGCATCTCGGCGAGCGCGGGGCGACCCTCCGGCACCGCCTGCAGCTCGATCGCGAGGCGGTCGATCGCGGCATCCAGCTCGACCCAGAGCACATCGCTCTTGGCGCCGAAGTAGTTGAAGAAGGTATTGCGGCTCACCCCTGCGCGCTGCGTGATCTGTTCGATCGTGGTGAGCGCGTAGGTGTTCTCGAGAAAGAGTTCGGCTGCGGCATCCTCGATGACGGCGCGGGATGATGTGCGCGGGCGTCCGACGGCGTTCGGTGTGCCAGGGACCATCTGTTCCTCCGCTGGGGCGTAATATTGTGCTGAGTCCAATAATAGAACCGAAAGAGTCTCCGTTTTGAAACGTGTCGCCGCCCCCGTCATCTCCATTCTCGCAGTCGCGCTCATCGCGAGCGGCTGCAGCGCCGCGCCTGCGCCGACAAGTACGAAACCGGTCTCCGGCGGCACTCTCGTCTATGCCTCCGGCGATGCCGAGCCGGATTGTCTAGATCCGCACGTGGGGGGCAACTATCCGCAGGCGCTCGTGGCCACCCAATACCTCGAATCCCTCGTCTCCAAGAACACCGCGGGCGAAATCATCCCGTGGCTCGCAACCACGTGGTCCGAGTCTGCCGACGGACTGAGTTGGGACTTCACCCTCAAGAAGAACGTGAAGTTCACCGACGGTACCGCCCTCACCCCCGAGGCGATCGCGGCGAATGTGGCGCACGTCCAAAACCCGGCCACTGGATCATCCACCGGCTACCTCGCCCTGCAGAAGGTGACCGCGGTGACCGCGGTGTCGGCGGATGTCGCCCGCTTCACCCTCTCGACCCCGGACAGCGCGCTGCTCGACTCGCTCTCCCAGCCCTGGCTCGCAATCGAGTCCGCCACCGCGCTGAAACGCAGCCAGGCCGTCAACTGCGAGTCCCCGGTGGGCACCGGACCGTTCGTCGTGAAGAAGTGGACGCACCAGCAGTCGATCAGCCTCGTGCGCAACGACGACTACACCTCTCCCCCGGCGGATGCCGCCCACACCGGCCGCGCCTACCTGAAGGCGATCGACTGGCGCTTCCTGCCCGACTCCGCCTCGCGCTACGCCGCGCTGCAGGCCGGCACGGTCGATGTGATCGACAATGTGCAACCGGACACCCTCGTGGCCGCGAAGAAGAGCAATGACCTCGTCGCCATCGACGCACCCCGGCCCGGGGCATCCAATCGCATCGAATTGAACTCGAGCATCGCGCCGTTCGACGACGTGAAGGTGCGCGAGGCCTTCATCCGGTCCGCCAACGTGAACGACGCGGTCACGAGCCTCTTCTTCGGCACCGCGAAGCGCTCGTACTCTCCGTTGTCGAGCGTAGAGAAGGCCGGATACTCCGATCCCTCGCTCTTCGACTACGACCAGAAGGCCGCAGCCCAGCTCCTGGATGCGGCGGGCTGGTCCACCAAGAACGCCGACGGGTACCGCACCAAAGACGGCGCCGTGCTCGAACTCTCCTTTCCGGTGAGCACCAACCAGTCGATCCCCGCCGAGCAGTCGCTGTTCGAGCAGCTACAGGCCACTTCGAAGCAGGCCGGGTTCAAGGTGGACCTCAAGCCCCTCGATCTCTCCAGCTGGTACGGCGCCCTCGGCAAGAACCAGTACAACCTGGTGAGCGCCCCTTATACGAAGGTGGGGCCGGATGTCTTGCGCATCCTGTTCGACTCCGCCGGCACCATCCCCGCGCCGAGCGGCTACTTCGCCAACCACTCCCAGGTGAAGGACCCGGCGCTCGACGCGCTTCTCGAGAAGGCCGCCGTCTCCTCCGATGCCGCCGAACGGCTGTCGCTGTACAAGCAGGCGCAGCAGATCGTGCTGAAGGGCTTCTACATCCTGCCCCTCTACGACCAGCAGAATCACTACCTGCACCGCTCTCTCGTGAAGGGCCTGCGGGCGATGCCGACGGTATCGACCCCCACGATGTACGACTCGTGGCTCTCCCGGTAGCGGCTCTACCGGGGACCGGGAGGCACAGGCACTGGGCTCCCTGGGCTGTGCTGCGGGCCGGTGGTGTGGCCTTCGTGCTCTGGGCGGTGGCCACGGTCACCTTCTTCGCGATCCGGCTGATCCCGGGGGACCCCGCCGAGGCGATCCTCGGCGGGCCCGGTACTCAGGCGAGCGCGGCGGCGCTCGCCAAGGCACGGGCCGACTACGGTCTCGACCAGCCGCTCTTCGTGCAATACCTGCAATATCTCGGTCGGCTGCTTCGCGGCGATCTGGGCACGTCTTACGCGCTCAAACGCCCGGTCATCGCTGTCGTCGGCGAGAACCTCGGCGGCACTCTTCTGCTGGCGGTGGTGTCGCTGATCATCGCAGCGGTGATCGCGCTCGCGCTCGCGGCCTGGTCGGCCCAGGGCGGGCGGGTGGCATCCGCCGTGAGCTGGGTGCTCGAGGTCGTCGCCGCTGCGGTGCCGCACTTCTGGCTGGCGATCAGCCTGATCCTGCTGTTCTCCACGACTCTCGGCTGGCTGCCCCCGGTGAGTGTGCCCGGCCCGCTCGGACTCGTGCTTCCCGTTCTCACCCTCGCCCTGCCGCTCTCCGGATTTCTCGCGCAGGTGATGCGCGAATCGATCCTCGACGCGATTGCCTCGCCTTTCGTGCTCGCCGCCCGGGCCCGGGGCGAGGGGCCGAGCGGGGTGTTCTGGCGGCATGCGCTGCGTCACGCGGCGATTCCCGCCATCGGACTGGCCGGCTGGGCCTTCGGTTCCCTCATCAGCGGGGCTGTCGTCGTCGAGACAATCTTCGCGCGGCCCGGACTCGGACGCAGCCTGCTCTCGGCGGTGCAGCAGAGGGACGTGCCTCTCGTGCTCGGCGTCGTGCTCGTCGTCGCCCTCGGCTACATGCTTGTCACGACGCTGACAGATCTCGCCGACCGCGTTGTCGATCCTCGGTTGCGTGGTCGATGAGACGCATCCTGCCGTGGATCGGAGTCGGGGCGCTCCTCTTCCTGCTGCTCGCGGCCCTCGTGCCCGGCCTGCTTGCGCCGGCCGATCCGCTGGCCATCCATCCCACCCAGAGCTTTCGAGCCCCCTCCTTCGGCCACCTCTTCGGCACCGATGAATCCGGCAGGGACATCTATACGCGCATCATCCACGGCACCGGAGCCTCCCTGCTGATCGGCATCTCCGCCACGGCAATCGGCGTGGGTCTTGCGCTCGTCTTCGGGCTGCTCGCCGGGCTCGGTCCGCGCTGGCTCGACTTCGGCACCACCCGCTTTCTCGAGGTGCTCTTCGCCTTCCCCGGGCTGCTTCTCGCGCTGCTCTTCATCGTCGTGTACGGACCCGGCGTCGTCACGTCGACCATCGCCGTGGGGCTCGCCACCGCGCCGGGCTACGCCCGCATCATCCGCAGTCGCGTGCTCGTTGTGCGCCGCGCGCCCTACCTCGAATCGGCGACGGTGCTCGGGCGCGGCTGGTGGTTCCGTCTCCGGCAGCACCTGGTCCCCAACGTGGCAGGATCGCTCTTCGTGCTGGTCACCCTCGGCATCGGCCAGTCCATCGTCTGGGCCTCGTCGCTCAGCTATCTCGGGCTCGGTGCGGTGCCGCCCGCGGCCGAGTGGGGCGCGATGCTCTCGGCTGGTCGCACCTACCTCGCCTCCTCCTGGTGGATGACGTTCTTTCCGGGTCTGTTCATCCTGATCAGCGCGGTGGCGACGACCCTGGTCGGGCGCGGGCTGCAGGAACGGAGCCGGCAATCGTGACTCCACTGGTGAGCGTGCGCGACCTCTCCGTCAGTTTCGGTGCTCCCGTCGTCTCGGGCGTCTCGTTCGACATCGAACCGGGGCAGTGTGTCGCCATCGTCGGCGAATCCGGATCGGGCAAGAGCGTCACTGCGCGGGCGCTGCTCGGCCTCACCGGCGGCGCGGTCACAGCATCGACGCTGCGCTTCGACACGACCGACATCGCGGATGCCTCCCGCCGCCAGCTGCAGCGCCTCCGCGGGCGGCACATCGGCTTCATCTCGCAGGGGGCACTGGTGGCCCTCGATCCGTTGCGGCCGGTAGGGCGGGAGATCGCAGACCCGCTTCGCCTGCACACCTCGCTCTCCCCCGCCGAGCGCCAGGCACGAATGCTCGAACTGCTCGCACAGGTGGGCATGCCGAATCCCGCGCTGCGCGCGTCCCAGCGTGCGGATGAGCTCTCCGGAGGGCTTCGTCAACGAGCTGTCATCGCCTCGGCGATAGCTCTGCAACCACGACTCATCATCGCCGATGAACCGACGACCGCGCTCGACACCACAGTGCAGGCCGGCATCCTCGAACTGCTCGAGCGGCTTCGGCAGGAGGGAGCCGCCGTGCTGCTGATCAGCCACGACCTGGCTGTGGTGAGCCGGCTGGCCTCCCAGGTGCTCGTGATGAGCGAGGGACGCGTGGTCGAGAGCGGCCCGACCCATTCGGTGCTCTCTGCACCGCAGCATCCGTACACCCGAAGGCTGATAGCGGCCGTGCCCGCCGGACGGCCTCGTTTCTCCCGGCTCACGGAAGAGCCACCGGCACTCGAAACGCCGGTGGAACCCGCCATCGTGCTCGCCGCACAGGGACTCTCCCGGCGATTCGACACCCTGCAGGCCGTCGACGGCGTCAGCTTCTCCCTCCGGCGTGGGCGCACCCTCGGAATCGTCGGCGAATCCGGCTCGGGTAAGACCACCCTCGCCCGCTTGGTGCTCGCCCTCGAGCCGCCGGATGCCGGGCAGGTCTCCCTGCTCGGCGAGCCGTGGAGCGGCGTGCCGGAGTCTGCGCGACGAGCTCGGCGTCCGCGCATCGGCGCTATCTACCAGGACGCCGTCAGTTCGTTCGATCCGCGCTGGACGGTCGGGCGCATCCTCGCGGATGCACTCGGCGACAAGGAAGGTGTGCCGGCCTTGCTTGAGTCGGTCGGGCTCTCCGCGGCGCTGGCCGCCCGCCGCCCTCGGCATCTCTCCGGCGGACAGCAGCAGCGCGTCGCGATCGCGCGCGCCATCGCGCCGCGTCCGGACATCCTGATCTGCGACGAGCCGGTGTCGAGTCTCGACGTGTCGGTGCAGGCGCAGGTGCTCGACCTGCTCGACGACCTGCAACGCTCACTCGGGCTCAGCTACCTGTTCATCACGCACGATCTCGGCGTCGTTCGGCACATGAGCGACGATGTGCTGGTCATGCGACACGGTCGGATCGTCGAGGCCGGCGCGACCGAGGCGGTGTTCCGGGCACCGCAGGATGACTACACGAAAGAGCTGCTCGCCTCTGCGCCGCGCCTGCCGACGGCCGACTGACGGGGATCCCACCGGTACCGGGCAGAGATCAGCGTGAAAGACTTGATCGGATGAGCATCGAAATCGCGCCCGCCTGGTGGACCTCAGCCGTCGTCTACCAGATCTACCCGCGCAGCTTCGCGGACTCCACCGGTGACGGCATCGGTGACCTCGGCGGCATCCGGGGCAAGCTCGACTACCTGCAGGAGCTCGGGGTGGATGTCGTGTGGCTCTCCCCCGTCTACCGCTCACCCCAGGCCGACAACGGCTACGACATCAGCGACTACCGGGACATCGACCCGCTCTTCGGCTCTCTCGACGAGTTCGACCTGCTGCTGGCCGAGGCGCACGCCAGAGGCATCAAGATCGTGATGGACCTCGTGGTGAACCACACGAGCGACGAGCACGCGTGGTTCGAGGAGTCCCGCAGCTCACTGGCCAACCCGAAGCGCGACTGGTACGTCTGGCGTGACGGAGTGGACGGCCGCGAGCCCAACCTCTGGCGCAGCATGTTCGGCGGACCGGCCTGGCAGCTCGATGCCGCAACCGGCCAGTACTACCTGCATCTCTTCGCGGTGAAGCAACCCGATCTCAACTGGGAGAACCCCGAGGTGCGCGCCGCCGTCTACGAGATGATGAACTGGTGGCTCGACCGCGGCGTCGACGGCTTCCGCATGGACGTGATCAACCTCATCGCCAAGGTGCAGTCCGACCTCGTGGGCGACAGTCCCGGCTTCGTGATGGGCGATCAGGTGCACGACTACCTGCAGGAGATGAACCGCGAGGTCTTCGCCTCACGGGATGCCGACCTCATCACGGTCGGCGAGACGCCCGGTGCGACGGTGGATGACGCCATCCGGTTCACCAGTTCCGATCGGCTCGAGCTCGACATGGTCTTCCAGTTCGAGCATGTGGGCCTCGACCACGGTCCGCGCACCAAGTTCGACAACGTGCCACTCAATCTCGTGGATCTCAAGCGGTCGCTCGGGCGTTGGCAGTCCGGCCTCGCCGAATCGGGCTGGAACAGCCTCTACTTCGGCAACCACGACCAGCCGCGCTCCGTCTCGCGATTCGGCGATGACGGCGAATTCCGGTTCGAGTCGGCCACTCTGCTCGCCGCCATCCTGCACCTGCACCGCGGCACGCCCTACGTCTACCAGGGCGACGAGATCGGCATGACGAACGCCGGTTTCACCACCATCGAGCAGTACCAGGACATCGAATCGGTCAACTACTACGACGAAGAGATCGCCGCCGGGGCATCCGCCGCGGACATCGTGGAGTCGCTCGCCTTCCGCAGCCGTGACAATGCGCGCACCCCGGTGCAGTGGGATGCCTCGCCGGGGGCGGGTTTCACCACCGGCACGCCGTGGCTCGCGATCACTCCGAACCACAGCACTATCAACGTCGCGGCGGATCGGGCCGCCGGCTCCCGATCGATCTTCGAGTTCTACCGACGACTCATCGCGCTGCGGCACGAGTCATCGGTCGTGGCGCTCGGCGACTTCGAGATGCTCGAGCCGGAGCATCCGACGCTGTACGCGTTCACTCGGTCGCTGGGCGCGGAGTCGCTCCTTGTCGTGGGCAACTTCTCTTCCGGCACGCTCGAACGTCCGCTGTCTGCCGAAGGCGACCTGGTGATCGGCAACTACCCCCACGGTGAGGATGCCTCTGGGGTTTTGCGGCCGTGGGAGGTGCGGGTGATTCGGCGGCAGTGAGCCGCTCGAGCACTTCGACGGTTATGAGGATGCCGGTCGCGACGACCGGTTGTTCACGGCCCGCCAGCGCACGGGCCTCGCTGCCCGAGACTGCGGATGCTGCTTGCCGGGTTGCGATCGGCCGCCGTACTGGTGCGAGGCGCACCACATCGTGCTCTGGCAGTGTCATCGTGGACGGATGAACCTCGCGGACGAAGCAAATTGGAAATGCGTCCATTTGAGCCGAGTGGACCTACCCCATGTGGCGGTGAAACCAAGGCAGCCCGAACTCCTCAATTTCAGCTAGAACTTCTGTTGCGGTCACAACACTCTCCTCGTCTGCACGGACGTCCCACCACGTGTCCTCGTGCCCAGCGATCGGCCCAATTCGGTCGTGCGGAACCGCCTCACCGTAATCGACCCCCGCGGACGGACGCTTACCCAAGTAAGGATGCTCTTCAACTTCGCGCGCCCAGACATCCCGCGCTACTGCGGTCAGGTTGACGGTGAATCGTATGGCTTGGCGGTTGCTGTAAGCGGACTTCTGGAAACCCAGCAGTGCCCAATGGCTCGCTGACGCGAGCTCGTACCTTCCGCCGCTGCCCTTGAAACCAAGTTCCCGAAGTCGAGGCGAGATGGTCGTATCCACCATGAGCTTGTAGCGCTCCTGGGCAGTTACATGGCATTCAAATGGAGGCTTGATCGGTACGTTGTTCCGAAGTCGCCATTTCATAAAAGTCTCATACGCTGACATTGGGTCAGTCTGCCAGTTCGTAGCCATGGCGCAGCGTAGCTACGAGTTGCGCTCAGCCGACAGGACGCTGTCATGCCACCGCGGGGGATTTATGCACTGATCGGCTGGGTAAGGGCGAATTGACAAACGACCTAGCGGACGGAGTTCTCCCGTGTCGGTTCCACCACATGCTCATCCACAACCACGGCTGGCAGATTCTCCGAGATGGTGCCGAGGACTGGCTGAAGCCGCCGTCAGCGACGACCCTTCACGGGTTCTTCGACCGATGCCGCGCAAGAGTCCCGCCCTCGCCGAGCTGAGGTCGAGTCGGATGGCGGTCTGAGTAGCGGCAGGGTGAGCGGCTGGCGGTATGAACCGTCGCTACGGATCGACATGGAGCCCGCCTGTAGAATTGCGGCACTCACACAATCAGGCACCTCTTCATCGACTCGGTGCCGCCTATACAGAACCGGAGAACGCCATGGCGCTCGAAATCTCGCGAAGTCAGATTCCCGACAAGCCCGCCCTCGAAGGGCTCGAAGCCAAATGGGATTCGGCCTGGGAGGCTGCCGGCACACACCGGTTCGACCGAGAGAACGCGACCAAGGACAACGTCTTCTCCATCGATACCCCGCCGCCCACGGCATCCGGGAGCCTGCATATCGGGCACGTCTTCAGCTACACCCACATGGATCTCATCGCGCGGTACCAGCGCATGCAGGGCAAGAACCTTTTTTACCCGATGGGTTGGGACGACAACGGCCTGCCCACCGAACGCCGCGTGCAGAACTACTACGGTGTGCGCTGCGACCCGACGCTGCCCTACGACGCCGGGTTCACCCCGCCGCTCGAGGGGGGAGAGAACGCGTCGTCCAAGGCCGCCGACCAACTGCCGATCTCCCGCCGCAATTTCATCGAACTGTGCGAGAAGCTGACCGCAGAGGACGAGACTCAGTTCGAGGATGTCTGGCGCAAGCTGGGACTCAGCGTGGACTGGACACAGAGCTATCGCACCATCGGCGATGAGGCACAGACCGCAGCCCAGCGCGCGTTCCTGCGCAATCTCGCTCGCGGCGAGGCCTACCAGGCGGATGCCCCGACCCTGTGGGACGTGACGTTCCGCACTGCCGTAGCCCAGGCCGAGCTCGAAGACAAGGAGCAGCCGGCGGCGTACCATCGCCTCGCCTTCCACGCCCCTGACGCCGACGTGTTCATCGAGACCACCCGACCGGAACTGCTTGCGGCGTGTGTCGCGCTCGTTGCGCATCCAGACGACGAGCGATACCAGCACCTCTTCGGCACCACCGTGAAGACCCCGCTGTTCGGCGTCGAGGTTCCCGTGCGTGCTCATCACCTCGCCCAGAAGGACAAGGGGTCGGGCATCGCCATGGTCTGCACCTTCGGCGATGTGACCGACGTTGTCTGGTGGCGCGAACTCGATCTGCCGAACCGCACGATCATCGGCCGGGACGGACGCATCGTCGCGGATGCCCCAGCGGCGATCACCGGCGAGAGCGCACTTGCGGCCTACGCAGAGCTCTCCGGCAAGACGGTCTTCAGCGCCAAGGCGAAGACCGTGGAGTTGCTGAAGGCGAGCGGGGAGATGATCGGCGACCCGAAGCCGATCGTGCACCAGGTCAAGTTCTTCGAGAAGGGTGACAAACCCCTCGAGATCGTGTCGACCCGGCAGTGGTACATCCGCAACGGAGCTCGAGACGAGACGCTGCGCGACACCATGCTGGAGCGCGGCAGGGAAATCAACTTCGCGCCGGACTTCATGCGGGTGCGCTATGACAACTGGGTCAATGGCCTCACCGGCGACTGGCTCATCTCCCGCCAGCGGTTCTTCGGCGTGCCGATCCCGGTCTGGTACGAGCTGGATGCCGAGGGCGAGAAGGGTGCCGTGATCGTGCCCGGCGAAGACGCGCTGCCGGTCGACCCGGCTTCCGCCCCCGCGCCCGGATTCGACGAGAGCCAGCGCGGCGTGCCCGGCGGTTTCATCGGCGAGGTCGACATCATGGACACCTGGGCCACCTCCTCCCTCACCCCGCAGATCGCGGGCGGCTGGGAGCGGGATCCGCAACTCTTCCACCTCGTGTTTCCCTACTCGCTGCGCAGCCAGGGGCAGGACATCATCCGCACCTGGCTGTTCTCCACAATGCTGCGGGCACAGCTGGAGAACCACAGCGTGCCGTGGAAGAACGCCGGCATCTCCGGTTTCATCGTCGACCCCGACCGCAAGAAGATGTCGAAGTCCAAGGGCAACGTCGTGACGCCCGCAGGCATGCTCGACGAGCACGGATCGGATGCGGTGCGCTACTGGGCCGCGTCGAGCCGGCTGGGCACGGACGCGGCTTTCGATCCGCAAAACCCCAAGCAGATCAAGATCGGTCGACGTCTGGCGATCAAGGTGCTGAATGCCGCCAAGTTCGTCTACGGCTTCCCGGCGCCCGCGGAGGGCCTCGCCGATTCGGTCACGCACCCCCTCGACATCGACATGCTCGCCGAACTCTCGACGGTCGTGGAGGCTGCGACCGCCGCCTTCGACGCCTTCGACCACGCCAAGGCCCTCGAAGTGACCGAGAAGTTCTTCTGGACCTTCTGTGACGACTACCTCGAGCTCGTGAAGGAACGGGTCTACTCGACCGACTCCCCGCAAGGACAGGCCTCCGCTGTCACCGCGCTGCGCTCGGCACTCGAGGTGATGCTGCGACTGTTCGCACCGTTCATCCCCTTCGCCACCGAAGAGGTGTGGTCGTGGACCCACGACGGTTCGGTGCATGTCTCCGAGTGGCCCACCGCGCCGACCGAAGCCAAGCCCACCGGTCTGTTGGCCCTCGTCGGCGAGGCGCTCATCGGCATCCGACGCGCGAAGACCGATGCGAAGGCATCGCAGAAGGCGGATGTCACGTCTGCCACGATCGGCGGGCCGGCCCAGCTGCAACTCGCCCTGGACGATCTTCGGGACGTGGGACGCATCGCCACCATCGACTTCGTCGAGTCCACCGAGATCACGGTGAGCGATGTCGTGCTCACCCCGACACCATTGGAGAACTGATCATGCAGATGGGAACCCGTTGGGCGGTCGGTGCCGAGGCACCGTCCCGCCTCCCCCAGCTGGTCGTCGATGCGGTGAAGGCGATCGAGGTCGACCTCGAAGGGGTCGACACGAGCCTGCTGCGCTGGACGCTCACCTGGCTGGAGGGAAACCCCGTCGTCGAATTGGATGATGGCACGGTCATCCGCTATTCCGGCGGCGAGGTCTTCATCGTCGCGTCGACCGACTGAGCCTCGACCGGGAAGGTGCCTGCAGACAGGACTCGGTTTCCCCTTCGAGCCCCGTCTCTAGCAGAGCCCGGATCGCTCATGGCGCTAGCTTGCAGCAGAGCTGGGTTACCGCGACGAGCTCGACTCTCGAGCGAGCGGCTGCTCCTCGCTGCTAGACGAGTCGAATCGGGCCGAGCGGGCACGCCTTCTCACGCGCATCGCGATCGAGGGCATTGCGGTTTCGCAGCACGGCCTCTTCGTACGGCACGATCGAGCGGTCGGCGCGCTTGCGCGCCCACCGGAGCATCGCCACGCTGACCCGGATCACGATGCGGTCGAAGCCTCGCGGCTGCGCGCGACGAGAGCCGCGAAGGGTTGAGGGAAGGGCGGTGGAGTGCTGGAGCGCGACTGCTGATGTCATTGGTTTTTCACCTCCTCGTTAGGGCAAATCTAGGGTCGGCCACCGACATTCTCGGGGCCGGAATCAGGTCAGTCTTCGGTTGGTGTTGCCACACCGTCGACGATCGGGAAGGCATCGAAATGGATGAGTACGGGGCGTGCGCCAGGCGCATCCTTTCCGCGGAATCTCTCGACGATATCCTCGAGAAATTGCTCGATCGCGCCGCTGACCTCCGCAAGTTGTTCTGCGGTGAGCCTCAGGTTCGAGGAGCTGAAGACGGCCGGGTCGGTCCATTCGTGCGGCAGGATGTCCCAGCCGCGCTGCGCGAAGTCGAGAACCAATTGCGATCGGTTCTGCTCCCACTGCGTGAGCACCAGGCTCGACGCTGCCCGCCCGGTGGGCGTGTCGGTGATGGTGCGGTCTGAGATCGTGATGCCTCCGGGCATTCGCTCCCACCAGCGCTCGCGACCGGTGCCCTTCCCGGTGACCTCGCGCACGAAGCCATGCCGCTCGAGCTGGCGAAGGTGGTAGCTGGTCGCGCCGCTCGACTCCCCGAGACGCTCTGCCAGCCCGCTTGCGGTGAGGCTGCCGTGAGAGGACAGCACGTCGACGATTCGCACCCTCAAGGGGTGAGCAAGCCCTTTGAGCGAGTCGAGGTCGATCTCCCGAAGCTCCGGGAGGCTTCGCCCATCCGTCTGTTCATCCATGAGGAGAACGTATCAGTGCAAAGATTTCTTTGCAACACTTTCTTTGCAATTGTTCCTTTGCACTGGGTCACCCTAGGCTGGAGGGATGGTTGAACAGAATCCTTTCTTCGCGCCCAGCACCCTCCCTTACGGTCTTCCGCCCTTCGCGGACATCACGGACGACCACTACCGCCCGGCCTTCGAACGCGGCTTCGAGGAGCAACTCGCCGAGATCTCGAACATCACCCGTCGCCGTGACATGCCGACATTCGAGAACACGATGATCGCCCTCGAGAAGTCCGGCCAGACCCTCGAACGCGTCGCCACGGTCTTCTTCAACAAGAGTTCGGCCGACAGCACCGACTTCACGAACGACCTCGAAGAAGAGATCGCTCCGCTGCTCGCGGCCCACTCCGACGCCATCAAGCTGGATGCCCAGTTGTATTGGCGCATCAAGACCCTGCACGACCAACTCGATCAGCTCGATCTCGACGCGGAGTCGCGATACCTGGTGGAGCGGTACTACGCCGAGTTCACCCTTGCCGGTGCGGGGCTCGACGAGGCGGAGAAGGCGAAGCTGCGCGAGTTCAATCAGAAGCTCTCCACTCTCACGACCCGCTTCGAGAAGAATCTGCTGGCCGACACCAACGAGCTCGCCGTCGTGATCGACGACGTCGCAGACCTCGATGGCCTCGAGGCTGGCGAGATCTCCGCGGCAGCAGAGGCCGCAAAGGACCGCGGCCTCGAGGGCAAGTACCTCGTCACCCTGGTGCTTCCGACGGGACATCCATACCTCGATGCCCTCACGAAGCCCGCGGTGCGGGCGCGGATCATGGATGCCTCCCGTGCGCGTGGAAGCCGCGGAGGCGCCAACGACAACCGCGAACTGGTGCTCGAGATCACCCGCCTTCGTGCCCAGCGGGCGAGATTGCTCGGCTTCGGCAACCACGCCGCGTACGTGACCGCGGACGAGACCGCGAAGACGCCCGAAGCGGTCGCCGCGATGCTCGGACGACTCGCGCCCGTCGCGGCCCGCAACGCTCGCGCGGAGCAGGATGACCTGCAGGTTCAGGTGACGGACGGCGCGCCGATCACGGCCGCCGACTGGGCCTTCTATACCGAGAAGGTGCGCATCGCCAAGTACGACGTGGACACCGCGCAGATGCGTCCGTACTTCGAGGCCGAGCGGGTGCTGCACGACGGAGTCTTCTTCGCCGCGAACCAGGTATATGGGGTCACCTTCACCGAACGAGAGGACCTCAAGGCGTACCATCCGGACGCCCGCGTCTTCGAGGTGCACAACGACGACGGTTCTCCCGTGGGGTTGTACGTGCTCGATCTGTACACCCGCGACTCGAAGCGCGGCGGGGCCTGGATGAACCCGCTCATCTCGCAGAACACTCTGCTCGATCAGCCGGTGACCGTCGTGAACAACCTCAACGTGCCGAAACCCGCCGCGGGCGAACCAACCCTGCTCACCTACGACGAGGTGAACACCTTCTTCCACGAGTTCGGGCACGCCCTGCACGGATTGTTCGCGCGGGTGACCTACCCCAAGTTCGCCGGCACCAATGTGTTCCGCGACTTCGTGGAGTTCCCGAGCCAGGTGAACGAGATGTGGATGCTCTGGCCCGAGATCCTTGCGAACTACGCCGTGCACTACCAGACCGGTGAGCCGATGCCGGCGGCGTTCGTGGAGAAGATCCAGGCGTCATCCGCTTTCAACGAGGGTTTCAAGACCAGCGAGTACCTCGCTGCTGCGATGCTCGACCAGGCCTGGCACCGGCTCTCGGCCGACGACGCGGTCGACGATGTCGCCGAGTTCGAGGCCGAGGCCCTCACCGCCGCGGGGCTCGACAACCCGGCGGTGCCCACCCGGTATTCGAGCGCGTATTTCGCCCACACCTTCTCCGGCGGCTACGACGCCGGTTACTACTCCTACATCTGGAGCGAGGTGCTGGATGCCGACACCGTCGACTGGTTCACCGACAATGGCGGGCTCACGCGGGCGAATGGCGACCGCTTCCGCGACCGGCTGCTCGGTGTCGGCGGATCGAAGGATCCACTCGAGGCCTACCGAGACTTCCGCGGGCGCGACGCCGTGATCGAGCCGCTGTTGAAGCGTCGGGGACTGCTCGGCGCCTGATGCTCCAGCGCCTCTGAGTTGCACTCGCGCCCGCATGTCCGGGCGCGGGTGTTCTCACGGGCGCGGTGATGCCGCTCGTCTGCGCCAACCCAGCCAGAGCATGACGAGGGCACCCACCAACAGCCCCCAGAAGGCCGATCCGACTCCCCCGACGACGATTCCGGATGCCGTCACCAGGAAGGTGAGGATCGCCGCGAGCCGGTGTGCCGCCTCCTCCACCGCAGCAACGACCGCGCCGATCAGCGCACTGAGCAGCGCGAGCCCCGCCACCGCTTCGATGAGCAGGGGCGGCGACGCAGACACGAATGCCGTCGCGACTCCGGCGAGCAAGCCGAGTGCGATGTAGGTGACCCCCGCCGCGACGGGAGCGATCCAGCGTCTCGTTCGGTCCGGGGATGCTTCCGGGCCGGCGGTCAGTGCCTGGGTGAGTGCCGCGAAGTTGACGGTGATTCCGCCGAAGAGCGCCCCGACGCCCGACATCACCCCCGATGAGACGAGCGCCGATCGCACGGGAGCGCGATAGCCGAAGTTGTTGAGGATAGCGGCGCCCGGGATGTTCTGCCCGGCCATCGTCACAATGAACAGCGGGATCGCGAGACTCACGACAACGAGTGGATCGAAGACCGGCGCCACGAAGACGAGTTGCGGCGCGAGGTGCGCACCGGCGAGCCATCCGTCCCCCGCGGTGACCGCGAGCAGAATGCCGGCGAGCACGATCGCCGCGGGCACCGCCCAGCGCGGGGCCAGCCGGTACAGCAGGAGCCAGACCAGGATCACCGGGATCGCGAGCAGCGGGATTGCCACCGCCGCCTTCACCGGGGCGAGACAGAGCGGCAGCAGGATGCCGGCGAGCATGGCGCTGGACACCGGACGCGGGATGCGCCCGATGAGCCTCTCGAGGGCCGGCCAGAGTCCCACCAGCACGATGAGTGCTGCCGCGACGATGAACGCGGCGACCGCCTCGGCGAATCGCCCGGTCACGCCCGCCGTCGCGACGAGCAGAGCGGCCCCTGGCGTGCTCCAGGCGAACTTCACCGGAACTCTATAGACGGTGCTCAGCACGATCGAGAGCAGCCCCTGCACGACACAGATCACCAAGAGGCCGGAGGCCGACTGCGATTCGGTCGCCCCGACGGCGGCGAGCCCGGCGAGCACGATGGCGAACGAGCTCGAGAACCCGGTGATGGCGGCGACGATCCCCGCGATGATCGGCTGGACTATGGGCTATCGGGCTCTCTCGTCGACAATGGTGTGCCCAGCCTAGGGGCGGCAGCGAGCGGATGTCCCGGGCCAATCCTGCGCCGGTGGCCCGTGGGGCGGCTGGTCAGTGCGCGAGCGGTGTGCGGTGGCCCGGCGGCGCAGTTCGGCACCCCCGGGCGTTCGCGTACTAACGGTGCCGGCGTGCCAGCCCAGAATCTTCGCAGACGCCGGGTGTGTGGGAGAGGGCGAGCGAGCGGATCAGGCCGACTTCTCCTGGCGCGCTGCCTTGTGGTTCACGATCGTCGGCAGCGCGTTCTCGAGCACCGCCGCCTTCGTCACGATCACGCGGGCGATGTCGTCGTTCGACGGCACGTCGAACATGATCGGCCCGAGCACCTCTTCCATGATCGAGCGCAGTCCGCGCGCACCGGTCTGGCGCAGCACGGCGAGGTCAGCGATGGCCTCGAGCGCATCCTGTTCGAAATCGAGGATGACGCCATCGAGGTCGAACATGCGCTGGTACTGACGCACCAGGGCGTTCTTCGGCTTGGTGAGGATCTCCATCAGCGCGACCTGGTCGAGCGGAGTCACTGTCGCCACGACGGGGAGGCGACCGATGAACTCGGGGATGAGTCCGAACTTGTGCAGGTCTTCCGGCAGTACTTCACCGAAGAGGTTCACGTCGTCACCCTTGCTGTGCAGCGGGGCACCGAAGCCGATGCCCTTCTTGCCCGCGCGCTGGGAGATGATCTCCTCCAGCCCGGCGAACGCGCCGGCCACGATGAAGAGCACGTTGGTGGTGTCGACCTGGATGAACTCCTGGTGCGGATGCTTGCGGCCGCCCTGCGGGGGAACGGAAGCGACAGTGCCCTCGAGGATCTTGAGCAGCGCCTGCTGCACGCCCTCACCCGAGACATCCCGCGTGATGGACGGATTCTCGGCTTTGCGGGCGATCTTGTCGATCTCATCGATGTAGATGATGCCGGTCTCTGCGCGCTTCACGTCGTAGTCCGCGGCCTGGATCAGCTTGAGGAGGATGTTCTCGACGTCTTCGCCGACGTAGCCGGCCTCGGTCAGTGCCGTCGCATCCGCCACCGCGAAGGGCACATTCAGGCGCTTCGCGAGGGTCTGGGCGAGGTAGGTCTTGCCACAACCGGTGGGACCGATCAGCAGGATGTTCGACTTGGCGATCTCCACATCGTCGATCACCGCGTCGGCCGAGGCGATCGTATTGCGGGAGCGGATGCGCTTGTAATGGTTGTAGACCGCGACCGAGAGAGCCTTCTTCGCGGCCTCCTGCCCGATCACGTATTCCTCGAGGAAGTTGAAGATCTCGCGAGGCTTGGGAAGCTCGAACTCGCTGGAAGACTCCTCGCCGGCTTCGGCCAGGCGCTCTTCGATGATCTCGTTGCACAACTCGACACACTCGTCGCAGATGTACACGCCAGGACCGGCGATCAGTTGCTGAACCTGCTTCTGGCTCTTGCCGCAGAAGGAACACTTGAGCAGATCGGCGCTCTCACCTATACGAGCCATGCTCGGCCTCCTCCTGGTCTCGGCCTGTGCTGTGCCCCGCTGTCTGGGACCGCAGCCCTGCAATCAGCGGGTTGTCTGACACGACCGTGGGTCAGATACAGAGCCTAACGCGAGTAGACGACACTGTTCGCACCATGACGCGATTCGGCGTCGGCGAGCCGCCTCGTTCGCGGGGGTGTCGCCGCCGATCTAGACTTGTGGGGAGCCGAATGGCAGACGGACCGGGAGCGGGAATGACCACCAGATGGGCGCGATTCGCCCGCGGGTGGATCGCTGCGATCGTGTCGCTCTGTGTCGCGGCGTGCTCCCACGCCCTCGCCGGAGGAACGCTGCCGGCCACCGCCGGGCTCGCCCTGTGTCTCGCCTTCTCGGGCGCCGTCTGCGTGCTGCTTGCCGGGAAGACCCTGTCGCTGCTTCGCCTCTCCATCGCCGTCGTGCTCAGCCAACTGCTCTTCCACGGGCTCTTCAGCCTGCTGGCGGATGCTCCGCTCGGCGGGTCTACCGCGGCCGAGGCCGGAATGCAGCACGGCCACCAGATGGTGCTGCAACTCGGCTCCGCGACATCCGCGAGCCCCTCGATGAGTGCGGATGCCGACGTGGCGATGTGGATCGGTCACGCGATCGGCGCGATCATCACCATTGCCGCCCTGAGTTCCGGCGAGCGGGCCTTCTGGGCGCTGGCGCGGCTCGCCCGCCTCTGCATCTCGCGAATCGTGGATGCCGTGCTGCCGGTCGAGACTCCGACCCCCGCCCGATGCCGCGGGGCGGCCCGGGACGTCGTGGCGACTCCCCGCGCGCTCGTCTTCTCGATCCATCGGCACCGTGGACCCCCGGCGATTACTGCCGCCTTCTGAATTTCCGCCGGCACAGCCCGCGCGGCCACCATTTTCGACGCCCGTTCCGAATCTCCCGTGAGCGACGCTCCGGCGGATGCGGGTGTCACAAACCCAAGGAATGACATGAACAAGAGAACCCTGATCACCGCGACCGTCGCCGTCGGCGCCGGAGCCCTGCTCGCGCTCGCCGCGCCGCTGGCCGCCAGCGCGCACGTGGAAGTGACACCGAACACTGCCGCCGCGGGAACCTATGCGGACATCACCTTCCGCGTGCCGACGGAATCCGCGACCGCGACGACGACGAAGGTCGAGGTCGATATCCCGGCCGCGACGCCCTTTCCGAGTGTGAGTTACGTTGCCGTACCCGGCTGGGACACCGAGCTGGTGACCGAAACCCTCCCGAAGCCGGTGAAGGAGGACAAGACCACGATCACCGAGGCGGTGACCAAGGTCATCTGGACCGCTCAGCCCGGGTCGGAGATCAAGGAGAGCGAGATCCGTCAATTCACGCTGTCCGTCGGGGCCGTGCCCGACACCGGCAAGATCGTGCTCAACGCGGTGCAGACCTACAGCGACGGCTCGGTCGTCGAGTGGACCGGCACCGGTGAGAGCGCCGATCACCCCTCCCCCGTGCTGTACGTGAACGACAAGCCCGCCGCCGAGCACGATGCGGATGCCGTCTCCGCCCCCGCGGCAGCGCACGATTCGGAGGCCGCGGCATCGTCGTCGGCATCGTCGAGCGACACTCTCGCGCGCGTGCTCGGCATCGGTGGCCTCGTCGTCGGCGCGGTGGGCGTGGTGCTCTCCGTCGTCACCCTGCGTCGCAAGGCCACGGTCTAGGCCATGGCACGTCGCTCCCGGCTCCCCCTGGTGATGCTCGTTGCACTCGCGGCGATGCTGGGAGCGGTCGTGCCTGTCATCGGCGCGGCCGCCCCGGCCCAGGCGCACAACTACCTGGTGTCCTCCACGCCAAAGGCAGGCGAGATCCTCACCGCGCTGCCGAAAGATTTCGTGATCACGACCAACGACATCCTGTTGAACATCGACGGCAACGGCGCAGGCTTCGGCCTGCAGGTCACGGACGGCGAGGGCAAGTACTACGGCGACGGGTGCGTGAACGTCGAGGGCCCCGAGATGTCGACCACAGCATCCCTCGGCGCCGCCGGCACGTACACCGTGACCTGGCAGGCCGTCTCGACCGACGGTCACACCGTGTCGGACAGCTATCAGTTCACGTGGCAGCCACCCGCCGGCTTCACGCCCTCCACCGGCACGACGACGGTACCGGACTGCAACGGCACCGCCTCGGTGAACACCAAGCCCGCTGCGGGATCCGCCACCACCGGGGCAGCCACCGTCGACAGCGGCACCTTGAGTACCGTGCTGTGGATCGGTGGCGCCATCCTCGCGGTGGCCGCAGCGGTGATCGTGACCCTCGTGGCCACGGGGCGGAAGAAGAAGCCGAGCGCCTAGCCATACGCGCCACATAGCACGAAGGGCCCGGATTTCTCCGGGCCCTTCGTGTCGTACTGGCGGTACCTACTTGGTGATCGCCGGGATGTTCTTGCGCGAGGTCAGCACCTGGTCGACGAGGCCGTAAGCCAGCGCCTCTTCTCCGCTCAGGATGTTGTCGCGGTCGATGTCCTTGTTGACCTGCTCCATGGTGCGGTTCGAGTGGCGCGACAGCGTCTCCTCGAGCCAGGAACGCATGCGGAGGATCTCGCGGGCCTGGATCTCGATGTCAGAGGCCTGGCCGCGACCGGAGTCGCCCGTGGACGGCTGGTGGATCAGGATGCGGGCGTTCGGCAGGGCGAGACGCTTGCCCGGGGTTCCGGCCGCGAGGATGACCGCGGCGGCGGATGCCGCCTGGCCGAGCACCACGGTCTGGATCTGCGGTCGCACGTACTGCATCGTGTCGTAGATCGCGGTCATCGCGGTGAAAGAGCCACCCGGTGAGTTGATGTACATCACGATGTCGCGGTCGGGGTCCTGGCTCTCGAGAACGAGCAGCTGGGCCATCACGTCGTCCGCCGAGGCGTCGTCGATCTGCACGCCGAGGAAGATGATGCGGTCCTCGAAGAGCTTCGCGTAGGGGTCCTGGCGCTTGTACCCGTAGGCCGTGCGCTCCTCGAAGGTCGGGAGGATGTAGCGGGCCTCGGCCGTCGGGCCGGCGAGCCCGGTCGGCATGTTGTCGTTGAATTCCATGTCTCTGTGCCTGTCTCTACTTCTTGGTAACGGACTCGTCGGTGCCGCCGCCGCCGATGACCTCGGAGGCGAACTCCCGCAGGTGGTCGACGAAGCCGTACTCCAGGGCCTGCTGTGCGGTGAACCAGTTGTCCCGGTCGCCGTCGATGATGATCTGCTCCGGGCTCTTGCCCGTCTGCTCGGCGGTGAGCTCGGCCATGCGCTTCTTCATGTCGAGGATGAGGTTGGCCTGCGTCTGGATGTCGGCAGAGGTACCACCGAACCCGCCGGACGGCTGGTGCAACAGCACTCGCGCGTTCGGGGTGATGTACCGCTTGCCCTTGGTGCCGGAGGAGAGCAGGAACTGCCCCATCGAGGCCGCCATGCCGATACCGACGGTGACGATGTCGTTCGGCACGAACTTCATCGTGTCGTAGATCGCCATGCCCGCGGTGATGGATCCACCGGGCGAGTTGATGTAGAGGAAGATGTCACGCTTCGGGTCTTCTGCCGCCAGCAGCAGGATCTTCGCGCAGATCTCGTTGGCGTTGTCGTCACGCACCTCTGAGCCAAGCCAGATGATGCGGTCCTTGAGGAGTTGGTCGAAGATGCTCGAGACCAATGCCGGTTGGGCCATTGTTGCGCTCCATTTCAGTTTGTCGCTGGTGACGAATCTATCGGAGGCTCGGGGTCGAAACTGCCGTGTTCGCCGTGGGCAGAGCGCGCGGCGGCGGCACGGTCGGCCGTGGCGGCACAGCTGTGAGGTGAGGAGTCGTGTCTCCTGCTCGACCGCGGTCGGCCGGGCGACCTCGGACTCGTGATCACCGCTCGCATCATGTCGCGGCGATCACCCGCTCCGCCCCTCCCAGAATGCGCAGGAGATTCGCCACGAAGACCACCGAATAGTGAGGCGAGACACCTTTTCGTGGCGAAGGTCCTGCGTTTTCGGAAGTATGGGCGGGCACCAGGGGTGGCTCGGTCGGTCAGTCGCTGAGGTTGTCGCTGAGGATTCCGAGCACCGTCGAGCGCGCGGCGCAGGCACGATCGCCGAGCCGGGCCGCGATCACCTCCACGAGGGACTCGAGCAGGATCACGTGCGGCACGCGCGAGGTTTGCTCGAGCTCGTGCCGGAACGACCCGCTGGCCGGGGCGACCACGAGTGCGACATCCGCCAGTGATCCGAGCGGGGAGGTGGCGAAGGAGGTGATGACGACGAGTTTGGCCCCGGTGAGCTTCACGGCGCGCGGCGCGACCGATGGCTGGATGGCGCATTCGCGAGCGCGCTCGGCCTCCCGCCGGACGCCTTCCTTCCGATCGGCACCCGCACCGGCACCCTTCTCTCCCGCGTCACGGCTGCCGTGCTCCCCCGCATCGTCGAACCACCGGGCGACGCACCATTGGTGGTCGATCAACAGTCGATCGATGGCGGCATCGCGGTGCGCTCTGTCGTGGTCGGCCGCGCCACGGGCGCTGCGCTGCTCTACGGCGTGCGCGAAGCCGGACGGATGCGCGCGATCACGGCGTTTCCGCTGGCGGTGGCATCCGAATCCTTCTGCCGGTCCCTCGAGCAGCAGGCCCCACGGCTGCGCTACAACGCCGCGACGTCGGCGCTCGCGCCGCGGTCGGAGCTCTCGGCGAGCCTCCGCACCCAGTAGCCGAGGAATGCGGCACCCGCCTCATCGTGGATCGCATCGCCCTCGACGATGACCCGGTAGGGGCGCTCGAGGATGCCGTCCGTCGGGCGCACGTCGACGTGCGCCACGTCGTATCCCGCCCCATGGAGGTGGTCTGCCATCAGGTAGTCGCTACGGGAGTCCCCGACCGAACGCCACAGTGTGGGGAGCGGTCCGAGGCCGGCGAAGTAGTCGAGGGCACGTTCGGCGCCCCGGTCCTTGTCGAGCAGCACCGATTCGATGTCGGTGGAGATGATCGTGGATTCCAACCGGAATGGCACTCGACCCGCGGCATCCGGAGCCGATCGCGAACCGAGCTTCACACCGACGCCCGCCGCGGCGATGAGGGCGAAGCTCGCGTCGTTGAACCAGGCCTGGGCGTGCAGGTACGTCTCGGGCGAGACGTCGGTGCGCTGCTCGACCGAGATCATCGCCCGCTTCGTCTCGTCGAAGAACATCGTGTCGGAGAACCCGTCGGCCACCAGGGAACGCACCCCGTCGACGATCGAGGCCGGCGGCGCGACGCTCTGGTCGACGATGACTTCGCCCATCCCGGCGCTCGTGATGGGCGCCCAGGAGCCACCCTTCTCGAAGACTCCGAACATGCGCGCACCCGGCATGGCCAAGGCTTCGGAGAGCCCGACCCGCATCAGCGGCGCGATCACCTCATCGCGGATGAAGGTGTCGGCTCGACCGGTGATGAAAGCGATCGGCACGCCCGCGTCGGTCAGCGCCACGAGATCACCGAGAATGCTGGGAATGCGGATGCTGCGGCTCACCGGGCTCGCGAGAGGCCCGTCCACGTCGAAGAGCAGGCCGAGATCGAGCATGGTCTTACCTCCGGTTCGACGGCGATGCGATCGCCGTCGAACGCGGGGGATGGATCGGCACGACTACTTGTGGTCGTGTCCGTAGTGCTCGTTGTTGGCCGAACGGCCGTGGCTGTCCTTCGCGCCACCGTGGCTGTGGCCCTCGTGCTCGTCAGAGCCGGCACTCGCCTCGACGAAGTCCTCGTCATCGCCGGATCCGGTGACGGGAGCGGTGAACTCGGTCATGTCGACGTCGTCCCCGTTGGAGTCGACGACCTTCGCCTTCGACAGCACGATGGCGAGGGCCTTGCCGCGGGCGACCTCACCGATCATGCCGGGGATCTGGCCGTTGGAGTCGAGCACCTTGATGAACTCGCCCGGCTCCATGTTGTACTGGGCCGCACCCTGGATGAGGTACTGGGTGAGCTCGTCCTGGCTCACCTTGACCTCTTCGGCCTCGGCGATCGTGTCGAGCAGGATCTGGCTGCGGAAGGTCTTCTCGCTCGACTCGGTGACCTCGGCGCGATGCACCTCGTCCTCGAGACGGTTCTCGTTCTCGAGGTGACGGTGCACCTCGTCGAGCACGAGCTGCGGGGGAACGGGGATCTCGACGGACTCGAGCAGCTTGTCGACGACCTGGTCGCGCGCCTGGGTGCCCTGGCCGAACACCTTCGAGCGGCTCACCTGCACCTTGATGTCGTCCTTGAGCTCGCCGATGGTGTCGAACTGGCTGGCGATCTGGGCGAAGTCGTCGTCGGCCGCGGGAAGCTCGCGCTCCTTCACGGCGAGGAGCTTGACGGTGATCTCCGCGGACTCGCCCTCGTTGTCGCCACCGAGCAGCTTGGACTCGAAGACGGTGGTCTCGCCGGCGCTGAGGCCGTCGAGGGCCTCGTCGATGCCGTCGATCAGGTCGCCCGATCCGACCTCGTACGAGATGGCGTTGGCCGTGTCGACCTCATTGCCGCCGATGGTGGCGACGAGGTCGATCTGCGCGAAGTCCCCGGTGGTGGCGGGACGCTCGACGGTGATGAGGGTTCCGAAGCGCGAGAGCAGGTTCTGCAGCTCAGTCTCGACCTCCTCATCCGTCACCTCGATCGCGTCGACGGTGAGGGTGATCCCGTCCAGGCTCGGAACGGTGAACTCCGGGCGCACGTCGACTTCGACGGTCACCTCGAGGTCGCCGGAGAAGTCCTTCGTGCTCGGCAGGCCGGTGACATCCGCTTCGGGGCGACCGAGTGGACGGATCTTCTGCTCCTCGATGGCCTGACGATAGAACTTGTCGAGACCATCGCTCACGGCGTGGTTGAGCACCTCGTCGCGGCCGATACGCTGGTCGATGATGGGCGGCGGAACCTTGCCCTTGCGGAAGCCGGGGATGTTGACCGACTCGGCGATGTGGCTGTACGCGTGATCAATGCTGGGCTTGAGCTCATCGGGAGTGACTGAAATGCTCAGCTTCACTCGTGTCGGGCTCAGCTTCTCGACCGTGGTCTTCACGTTGGTTCTCCTGCTTGCTCTTTTGTGCGTGATTCTTGGGCAGTTCTACATGGGGATCGTGCGGGTGATGTCGGGATGACAGGAGTCGAACCTGCGACATCTCGGCCCCAAACCGAGCACTCTACCAAGCTGAGCTACATCCCGATGGGCCTGTCAGACCCGGTGGCCCAGCGGCGGAACGCCGAAAGGCGCCCGGAAATAGGCCTCGCCAAGCCTATCGCACCGATCCTGCGAGCTGGTTCTCGCATCCCCACTCATGTAATAAGGTGGTAACCGCGCAATCGGCCTCGGTCGGCAGCCCATGGGGATGTAGCTCAATGGTAGAGCCTCAGTTTTCCAAACTGATGGCGCGGGTTCGATTCCCGTCATCCCCTCCCATCCAGGCGTCACCCGCCCCTCGGTCTTTTTTCGCTCCTCAGTCTTCTTTCGCTCCTGGCGATCAGCGGCGAGACGTCACTTTCCGTGCCATTTGCGTGCGGAGAGAACCGGATGTGACGGCTCGGCTCTCATCGCTCCGGAAGGAGCAGTGGCAGAGGTGGCTCCGGCTGGGTTGACGCCTCCATCGGCTGGCGGCGCCCCCGCTCGCTCCGGTCGACCTCCGCACCCTTCGTCTCAGCGCACGTGAAGGTCGAAGCGTGTTTCATCGCGATGGGCCCTGAGCCCTCGACGGCTGCTGACGACGAGGGCCTTCGTCGAGCGGGACGTCGCGCCGTGCGTCGCCCTACCGCGGCGGTGACGATCGTGCCGGCCCCGTGCGACGCCTGCCCGTCTTCGAGCGAGGGTCCTCCTCGGCCCGACGCGAAAGGTCGAGCACGGATTCCCTCCCCGATGTTTCGTTCATGTGTCGCCGAAAAACACGGGAGGTAACAAATCCGGATCTTCTCGATTTTGCACTTCTGAGTCGACGGAAAAAGGATTAGGGTCTGGACTCTAGACCAAAAGAGGGTTCATGCTGACCGAGCTCGATCACGTCATCGCGAGCAATTCCGAGCGCGCTTTTCAGTTCTTGGAAGACCTGGTGCGCGCGCCGAGCACGGTGGGTCGTGAACAGTCCGCACTCGACGTTTTCGCCGCAGAGATGCAAGCCATCGGGCTCCAATCCGAGAAACTCGCGTTCCCGAACACTCCCCTCCCCCACTCGCGCGCGGGGATCACCCAGCCCGAGTCCATCGATGCAGGGGCCCGGTACCAGTTGCTCGCCCGCACGCCCGGTGAGGGTCCCCTGAAGTTGCTTCTGAACGGCCACATGGACGTCGTGCCGGCAATGACCCCGCACCTGTGGACCTCGCCTCCCTTCACACCCGAACGGCGGGGTGGTCGCCTCTTCGGCAGGGGAACGGGCGACATGAAAAGCGGATTCGCGATCGGCTCCCTCGCCCTTCGCGCCCTCGCTGAGGTAACACCGGCGCTCTTCTCCCAGCAGCGCCTGGGCTTTCTCGCGGTCATCGAGGAGGAGTGCACCGGCAACGGCGCGCTTCACTCGATCATCGATCACGGCATCACCGCCGACGAAGTCGTGCTGCTCGAACCAACCGATCTCGGGCTCATGGTCGGTGGGGTCGGAGTGCTCTGGATCGATGTCGACGTGACCGCTCTCTCCGGCCATGCCCAGGAGGCCAACCTCAACGCGAACGCTCTCGAGCTGGGGATGAAGGTGTTTCACGGCCTGACCAGGTGGTCAGAACAACTCGCGAGCACGCAACCGGAACCGAGTATGGCGATCGGCGAGAACCCCTACAACGTCAATCTCGGCAAGGTGCATTCCGGCGACTGGACGTCGACGGCGCCGTCGACGGCGACCTTGAGCATTCGCGTCGGATTTCCCCGAGCGTGGACTCCCGACACTGCAGAGAAGGAAGTTCGCCGCGCCATCGCCGAGCTGGTCCAAACGGAGACCGACTTCGCTTCTCCTCCCCGAGTGACTCTCACCGGTTTCCGGGCCGACGGATACCTGCTTTCCACAGACTCGCCACTGGTGAGAGACCTCAGTGCCGCGCACTTCGACGCGCACGGCACACTGCCGACGGCATTCACCCTCGGAAGCACCACCGATGCGCGCACCTACCTCAACGGGTTCGGGATTCCCGCCGTGTGCTACGGCGCAGTCGCTCACGACATGCACGGGGTCGATGAGTCCGTGGAACTCGAGAGCATCGTCGCGGCCGCGCGCACGCTGGCGCGCTTTCTTCTCGCCCGATTCACGCGAGAGACGCAATCATGATGGCCCCAGAGGCGGGATCGGAGGCTTCTCTCGCCGCGAACGACACCGCCGCCGCGAACCTCTCCTGGGGAAGCCCCATCGTGGCCCGGCACGTCGCCGACGATGTTGTCGACCGGCTGATCACCGCGATTGCACTCGGTCTATATGTCCCGGCACAACAGCTCCCGACCGAACGCGAACTCGCGTCGATGCTCGGAGTGTCGCGCACCTCGGTGCGCGAAGCACTCGGGCAGCTCACCGAAACGGGTTACCTCGAGGTGCGCCGCGGACGCAATGGCGGGTACTTCGTGCTCTCCACCTGGGGGCCGACGTCGGCCGAACACGTTCGCCGTCATCTGATACCGAAGTGGTCGGAGTTCGAGGAGCTGTTCGACGCCCGCACTCTGCTCGAACCGCTCATCGCCCGCACGGCTGCTCTTCGGCACACGGAAGAAGACGACATCAGGATTCAGGCGGCCCTCCAGGCCTACCAGGATGCCCCGAACCACGACGCCTCCCGCAACGCCGACTCGATGCTGCACCGCGCGATCGCGGAGGCCAGCCACAATCAGCTACTGGTGAACCTGTCGGTAGACCTTCGCACGAAGATCAGCCTGAACCTCGGGGCGGAGCCGTACACCGATTCGGTGCGCCAGACCGCCATCCACCAGCATCATGACCTCGTGCAGGCGGTCATCGAGGGAAGGGTCGACGACGCCGGCGACATCGCAGCCCTTCACTTCGTGCTCTCCGAAACGCTGATCCGGGATCTGATCGCGCGCGCGGAACGAGACAACGAGAAGGAGGGTGAGCGATGACCTCCCGCTTCGCTTTCGTCGTGCGCAGAATACTGCTCACGATTCCGGTGCTCCTCATCATGAGCATCGTGGTCTTCCTGATCATCCGGCTGGTGCCGGGCGATCCGGTGCGCACGATGCTCGGATTCCGGGCGACAGCCGCGAACGTCGCAGAGATCCGTCACCAGCTCGGGCTCGACAAGAATCTCCTCGAGCAGTACCTGAACTGGATCGGAGCCCTCCTCCACGGGGATCTCGGCACCGACATCGTCAGCCATGCCTCCCTGGCCGAGTTGCTCTCCCAGCGACTGCCGGTCACCTTCGAACTCGCGGGGCTGTCCATGCTTCTTGCCGTCGCCATCGGCGTGCCGCTCGGAGTCCGCGCCGCCGTCGGGGGTCGTTGGGTTCGTCGGCTCACCGAGGGTTTCGTCATTCTGGGAGTCAGCATCCCGGACTTCTGGCTCGGAATCATGCTCGTGCTTCTCTTCACGGGCACTCTCTCGCTGCTGCCCCCGTCCGGCTATGTGCCATTCACCGAGAACCCTCTCGACAATCTCCGCTACATGATCCTGCCGGTGCTGACTCTTGCGGTGGGCGAGGCCGCCTACATCCTGCGCACGACCCGCGCTGCAGTGTCGACCGTTCTCGACCAACCGTTCGTGCTGTTCCTCCGTGCGAAAGGGATTCGTCCCGGCCGCATCGTGTTCGGGCATGCGCTCAGGAACGCCGGCCCGGCCATCGTCACCGTCATCGGAATCCAATTCGGAGTGTTGCTCGGAGGGGCCATCATCATCGAGACCCTCTTCGCTCTGCCCGGCGTGGGCAAACTCATCGTCACGGCGATCAACCAACGGAACTACCCCACGGTCCAGGTGGGCGTCCTCGCCATCGCGACGACATTCATCGTCATCTCCCTGCTCACCGACCTGATCGTCGGCTGGCTCGACCCGCGTGTCTCGGACGGAGCCTCCACATGACCACGACCCTCGTTCCCGACACGACTTCGGCGGGGATACGACCACCTCGCAGACGACGTCGTGCGGCGAACCGTTTTATTCTGGCTGGCCTGCTGATTCTCGCTGCGCTCGCCATCGTCGCGATCATGGCGCCGATCCTCGCGCCGCACGACCCGGAAACCGTCGAGGTGAGCAGGGTGCTCGGCGCCCCCAATCTGCAGCATCCCTTCGGCTCGGATGTGCTCGGACGAGACGTGCTCAGCCGGGTTCTCTTCGGTTTGCGCGTCAGTCTCCTCGTCTCCATTTCGGCGGTCCTCGTCGCCACACTCGTGGCCGTACCGCTCGGACTGGCCGCAGGCTACTTCGGCAGCTGGGTGGACACAGCGATTTCCCGCACCCTTGACATGGTCCTGATCCTGCCGGCCATGCTCCTGGCGATAACGCTGATCGCGATCCTCGGCCCGGGAAGCACAGTCGCCGGCCTCGCTATCGCCGTCATCTACCTGCCCATCCTGGCCCGGGTGATGCGAAGCAGCACCCTCGTCGTGACGCGCAACGACTATGTGGCCGGAGCACGAGCGCGGGGAGCGAGTCACCTTCGTATCATCGGCACCCACGTGGCACCGAATGCGATCGGCCCGGTCATCGTGCAGGCGTCGATTCTCAGCGCATTCGCCCTTCAACTCGAGGCGGGACTGAGCTTTCTCGGACTCGGCACCCAGCCGCCTACCCCGTCGCTCGGAGGCATGCTGGCCGACGGACGGGATGTCCTGATCCAGGCTCCCTGGGTCGAGATCTTCCCCGGTCTGGCGATCGTGATCGCGGTGCTAGCGTTCACGCTTCTCGGCGAGGGTCTTCGTCGCGCCTTCGATCCGGCAGGAGTGGCCGAATGACCGACATCCTCGCCCTCTCCCAGGTATCCGTGCGCTTCGGCGCACAGCCCGAACCTGCCGTGCGCAACGTGTCGCTCACCCTCAACCGCGGCGAGATCTTCGGGATCGTCGGCGAAAGCGGCAGCGGCAAGAGCACCCTGGCGAACGCCGTGATGAGCCTGCTTCCGACGATCGCCCAGACGACCGGAAGCATCTCCGTGAACGGGCGGGAGATCACACACCTCGACACAGCCGAACTCCGAAACCTGCGCGGCAACGAAGTCGCGATGATCTTTCAGGATGCCTCCGCGAGTCTCGATCCCACTTGGTCGGTCGGTGACCAGATCGCCGAGACCCTTCGCGCGCACAGTCGCATCTCCCTGCGGGAAGCGAAGGCGCAAGCAATCCAGCTCATGAGCGAAGTGGGTATCCCCGAACCCGCCTCCCGCTATTCGGACGCTCCCCACCGCCTTTCCGGCGGCCAACGGCAGCGAATAGTCATCGCCGCCGCCCTGGCGAACCGGCCGCAGCTACTTATCGCGGACGAACCGACCACGGCACTCGACGTGACCATCCAGGCGCAGGTCCTTCAGTTGATCGACACGCTACGGACCGCCCACGGCACCACCGTTCTGCTCATCACCCATGACCTCGGCGTTGTCGCACAGGTCTGCGATCGAGTGGGGGTGATGTACCGGGGAGAACTCATCGAGGTGGCGGAGACGACGGATCTCTTCAGCGCACCCCGACATCCCTACACGCGCGCACTCCTTGCCTCCAACCCGGCTGGCGCTCCGCGCGGAAGCCGCCTTCCCGTGATCTCGGACGACTGGAGCGTCGACCGGGCGGCACCAGATGAGTCACTCCCCGAAACGGACGGCCGATAATGAGCTCCCTTCTAACGGTCGACACTGTGAGCAAGTCGTTCCCCGCGGGCGGTCCTCCGTGGAGGCGCCGCAATGCCATGGCCCTCGACCGCGTCTCCTTGACGCTCGAGCGCGGGCAGACCCTCGGTCTCGTCGGGGAATCGGGAAGCGGAAAGAGCACTCTCGGTCGCTGCATCCTCGATCTCACCGCGCCATCCGACGGGGTCATCACCTTCGACGGGAAGGAACTCGGCACGATGTCCCGGGCCGATCGCTCGACGTTCCGCCGCCGCGTTCAGCCGGTGTTCCAGGATCCCTATGGGAGCCTCGATCCGCGGTGGCCGATCGGGCGGAGCGTGCGGGAATCGCTCGACAGCTTTCGCATCGGCACGCCTCTCACCCGAGAGCGACGCGTGCTCGACCTGTTCGACCGGGTCGGACTCAGTACGACCCTGGTCGATCGACTGCCGACCACGCTCTCCGGCGGCCAGCGTCAGCGCGTCAGTATCGCGGCCGCTCTCGCGAGCGAGCCCGAGCTCATCGTTGCAGACGAGCCGGTGAGTGCCCTCGACATGAGCGTGCAAGCACAGATCCTCAACCTATTCATGGATCTGCAACACGACCTCCACGTCGCCTGCATCTTCATCTCCCACGACCTCGGGGTGGTCGAGCACATCAGCAACGAGGTCGCCGTGCTCTATCACGGAGTCATCGTCGAGACCGGTTTAACGGAACAGGTCATGAACCGGCCCGGTCATGACTACACCCGAGCGCTGATCGGCGCGATTCCCCGACCGAAATAACCCCGACCGAGCCTACGAATTCGCACATCACCAACAGAAGGAGCGCACCGTGCCCACAGCACACGTGAACGGAATCACCCTGAATTACCGTCTCGACGGCGAAGAGAACAGCGGAGAGACGATTGTTCTCATCAACGGACTCGCCGATGATCTCGCCTCCTGGGACTTTCAAGTCCCCGCGCTGCTCGAGGCGGGATTCCGCGTATTGCGATTCGATAATCGAGGCATCGGGGACTCCGACAAGCCTGCCGGTCCGTACACCTCCCTGAGGATGGCCGAAGACGCGAAAGCCCTCGTCGACAGTCTCGGGATCTCCGACTTCCACCTCATGGGTGTCTCGATGGGCGGCATGATCGCCCAGGAGTACGCGATTGCGTTCCCCGAGGATCTCAAGTCGCTCACCCTCGGATGCACCTACGCGAAACCCGACGCGTTCTGCCTCACCATGTTCGCGATGTGGGCTGACCTCGCCACAGGACTCGGCGTGCCGTTCGTCATGCGGGACGTCGCCCTCTGGGCATTCACGGGTCCGTTCTTCGAAGAGCGTCCAGAGGACGCCGCCGAATTCGCGGAGGCGATGGCATCCCTGCCGATGACCGTCGAGGCGTACCTGTCACAGCTCAACGTCATCCAGACCCATGACACCGTCGACCGGCTAGCCCGCATCACCGCACCGACTCTGGTCTTGGCCGGCGAAGAGGACATCCTGATCCCGGTGCGCCTCTCAGCGCAGCTCCAGTCCGACCTCCCCGGCTCCAGCTGGGCGACGGTTCCCGGCGGGCACGCGTGCCTGTGGGAGTCCCCGGATCCGTTCAACCACAGCTTCATCGAGTTCGTCACCCGCACAGCAAATTAGTCCATCTCATTCGGAAGAGGCACCCATGAAACCGCACTCCCTTCCCCGGCCCTCGACAGGCCACCGGGCAAAAATCGCCGCACTCATCACCGCAACCGGACTCGCCGCCGCCCTCGTCTTGACGGGATGCGGAACCAGCTCGACGCCGTCGGCGAGCGGTGGAACGTCGTCGTCGGGCATCAAGGACGGGGGCGACCTCCGGGCGGCGCTCACCGGCGAACCCGACGTGCTCGACCCTGCGACATCGTCTATCTACACGGGCGCGCAGGTGTACGAAGGCATCTTCAGCATGCTGATCGACCTCGACGCCAACGGAAAGTTCGTGCCCGATCTCGCCACCAAATGGAAGCAGGATGACGCGACGACCTGGACCTTCACCCTTGTCGACAACGCCACATTCCAAAACGGCGAGAAATTCAGCTCCGCCGACGTGAAATACACCTTCGAGAGGCTGCTCGATCCCGCAACAGCGAGTGCTTATGCGGGGCTCTACTCCCAGATCGATTCCATCGATGCACCAACGCCGACCAGCGTGGTATTCCATCTGAAGGCAGCATTCGGACCCTTCCTCACCAACCTCGCAACGAATGGCGAGATCGTGAACAAGAAGGCGATCGAAAGCTCCGACCCTGCTCGCAACCCCGTCGGGACCGGGCCATTCGAATTCGTCGAATGGGTGCAGGGAGACCACATCACGCTGAAGAAGAACCCCAACTACTTCAAAAAGGGGCTTCCTCACCTCGATTCGATCACCTTCAAATTCCTTCCAGTAGACCAGAGCCGCATCGACGCTCTGTCATCCGGTGAGATCGATTGGGCCGACGCCGTTCCCCTCCAGCAGGTGCCCGCCCTCAAGAAGGACCCGCGTTTCACCCTCGTGACGAGCCCGGTTGCGGGCATTCCGGATTACCTTGCTCTCAACACGACGAAAGCGCCGTTCAACGACCCGAAGGTGCGCCAGGCGATCGCCCTGGCGATCGACCGTTCTGCGATTCGAGATGTCGCGTACCTCGGTACCGGCGAACTCGGGCTCGAGGAGGTTCCCACCGGATCATCCTGGTATAACGAATCAGGCATCTTCGGTGCGAAGCAGGATATCGCCAAGGCGAAGAAACTGATGAGCGAGGCAGGCTATGGGAGCGGACTGAAGGTCGAGTACCTCGGCCTGTCCCAGTATCCAGAGCTGCTCAAGACCGGGCAGGTGGTTCGAGACGAACTGAAGAAGATCGGCATCGACATGTCGATCAAAGCGGTCGATGTGTCCGTCTGGTACGACGCTTTCAGCAGCGGTGACTACCAGATCACCAGCGCATACCAGGAGCGCACCATCGATCCGGACAACTTCTATTCCCTGGTCATCAAGGCGGGCGGGCCCATCAACACCACCGGATACTCGAACCCGCAAGTCGACGCGCTCATCGACCAGGCCGCGGCGAGCAGCGACACAAAGGAGCGAGAGTCCCTCTACGAGAAGATTCGTACCCAGATGACAACGGATGCCCCGCTCATCTTCACGCACTACGAAACGCTGAACTACCTCATGAACAAGAAGGTGGTCGGATCGGCGATCACCCCGACTCTGAGCCTCAACATGGCGAAGATCGGTTTCAGCAAGTAGCTCAGATCAGCCGGGCCGGGCGGGAAGCGAACACCACGCTTCCCGCCCGGTGTCACGCTTGAGCAGAGCCACGGTCCCGGTCGCAAAAGCTCGCGGCCTCGGGATTGAGCGGCACGTGATGCACGGCTGCCCCAGCCAGGCGGAAAACTGCTCGGGAAACTCACGAACCTTGCGAGATTCTTAGAGCGTCGAGGCAAGGTTGGGCACGTGAGCATCCCCCCGACACCCCCGGTACGCCCGACCGTCAACGACAACTCCCCGTCACTACTCGGTCGACGGCTACCCTCACTCGCAGCCACCGCCGTGGTCGGGGTGGTTTTCGTCGCCGTCCTCGGGCTCGGAGTCACCAGATTCGGTCTGCTCTCCGGCTTCGACCGGGGTGCGTCCCAGGCACTCAATACCCTGCATTCGGGCGGTCTCGGCGTCATCACGTCCGGCCTCTATGCGGTGCTGAGCCCGATCCCGGCCGTGATCATCACTGCCGCCATCAGCATTGTCATCGTGGCGATCACGCGCCGGTTCCGCGTGGCCCTCAGCTTCGCCGTCGTCGTGGCCGTCACATGGTTGCCGAGCGCAGTCCTGAAATTGCTCATCCACAGGCCACGGCCGGATGCCACGGCACTGTCACATCCCTTCGCACATCAGCCGGTCGATGCCTCGTTCCCCAGCGGTCACCTCGTGTTCGTCGTCGCAGTGGTCGTCGCGGCCGTGTTCCTCGCTCGGCCCGGCGCCTGGCGCGCGTTCGCCCTCACAGCAGGCACGATCTTCACCCTCATTGTCGCGTTCGCCCTGATGGTGGACGGGGTGCACTACCCCACGGATGTCTTCGCTTCGATGCTGTGGTCGGTCTCGGTCGGCCCGCTCGTGTGTGCGCTGTGCGCCCGCGTCATCCTGCACCGTTCGCAGCCGGTGGCCGCGCACTAGCCGCCGAGCCGCTGCCGCTTCCTGCTCCGGTCGGCCGCACAACGGGACCAAAGACTCTGCCCGGTGATCACCCGCCTGCGAGGCTCGTCGACGGCGGAGCGCACCGGTGCTCTCGTCGATCGAGGCGGACCTCTCCGCTCAGACAGTTCGGGAAGCAGACAAGCTCATGAGTACTGAAACAGCATCCGCCACGATCGCCGGCACTCCGATGACCACTCACCAGACCCCCCGGGAGTCAGGCGCGCAGGCCTCCGCCGCACGGTGGAGCCTCGCCGTGCTCCGGCTCGCCACCGGGTTCATCTTCCTCTGGGCCTTTCTCGACAAGACCTTCGGCTTGGGTTTCTCCACGCCGGCCGCGCGGTCGTGGCTCAACGGCGGCACTCCGAGCCAGGGCTTTCTCAACAGCCCGGCCGTCGTCGGTCCGTTCAAACCGTTCTTCGCCGCGATCGCCAGCCCGACGACCGACGTACTGTTCATGCTCGGCATGCTCGCGATCGGTCTCGCGGTCATGCTCGGGATCGGACTGCGCATCAGCGCCGTCGCCGGCACCGTCATCATGATCTTCATGTACCTGGCCGAGTGGTCCTTCGGCGCCAATGCTGCCTCCACCAACCCGGTTGTCGACTACCACATCATCTACGCGCTCTCCCTCATTGTGATCGCCACCCTCTCGGCGGGTGACACCCTCGGTTTCGGCCGTGCCTGGAAGAAGCTCCCCCTCGTGAGCGCCCACCGCTGGCTCCTCTAGCGCACGATGGTGGGGCCGGAAAGGGGAATCGACCACCACAGCGCGGCACTGGGGCCTGGCGAACGTCTACCGTTAGACCATGACGCCAGCTGACACCACCACGACCAGCGAGGCAACCGCTGCCCCCGCCACGCTCACTTTCTCCGAACTCGGACTCACCGACGCCGTGCTCAAGGCACTCAAGGATGTCGGGTACGAGACCCCCTCGGCCATCCAGGCTGCGACCATCCCTCCCTTGCTCGCCGGACGCGATGTCGTGGGACTCGCTCAGACCGGCACGGGAAAGACCGCCGCATTCGCCCTGCCCATCCTCTCCCGCCTCGATCTCGCCCAGAAGAACCCGCAGGCGCTCGTGCTCGCCCCCACTCGCGAGCTCGCCCTCCAGGTCTGCGAGGCCTTCGAGCAGTACGCCTCCGGAATGCGCGGCGTCCACGTGCTCCCGGTCTACGGCGGGCAGGCCTACGGGGTGCAGCTCTCCGCCCTCCGGCGGGGCGTGCACATCGTGGTCGGCACTCCCGGACGCATCATGGATCACCTCGCCAAGGGCACGCTCGACCTCTCGGAGCTCAAGTACCTGGTGCTCGACGAGGCAGACGAGATGCTCAAGATGGGCTTCGCCGAGGATGTCGAGACGATCCTCGCCGACACTCCGGACGACAAGCAGGTGGCGCTGTTCTCGGCAACCATGCCCCCGCAGATCCGCCGGATCTCGAAGAAGTACCTTCACGACCCGCAAGAGATCACCGTCGAGAACAAGACCACGACTTCGGCCAATACGACGCAGCGATACCTCATGGTGTCGTATCCGCAGAAGGTCGACGCGCTCACGCGCATCCTCGAGGTCGAGAACTTCGAGGGGATGATCGTCTTCGTGCGCACCAAGAACGAGACCGAGACCCTTGCCGAGAAACTGCGAGCACGCGGTTACTCCGCCGCAGCCATCAGCGGCGACGTCGCCCAGGCCCAGCGCGAACGCACGGTGAACCAGTTGAAGTCGGGCAAGCTCGACATCCTGGTGGCCACGGATGTCGCGGCGCGCGGCCTCGACGTCGAGCGCATCAGCCACGTGGTCAACTACGACATCCCCATCGACACGGAGTCCTACGTCCACCGCATCGGACGCACCGGTCGTGCGGGTCGCAGCGGTGCCGCGATCAGCTTCGTCACCCCGCGCGAACGTCGGCTGCTCGACGCCATCGAGCGCGCGACGCGCCAGCCGCTCACGCAGATGCAGCTGCCGAGCGTGGAAGACGTCAACGTCACCCGCCTGACCCGCTTCGACGACGCCATCACCGAGGCCCTCGGCCAGGGCGATCGCATCGCCGGGTTCCGCGACATCATCAGCCACTACATCGCGCACCACGACGTGCCGGAGGTGGATGTCGCCGCCGCGCTCGCGATCGTCGCCCAGGGCGAGACCCCGCTGCTGCTCTCCCCCGAGCGCACGCAGCGCCACGACCGCGCCGAGCGTGCCGACTGGGGCGATCGCCCGGACCGGGGCGACCGCCCCGAGCGGGCGGACCGCACCGAGCGACGCGCGCGGCCCAACGCCGGCCCGATGTCGACCTACCGCATCGAGGTGGGCAAACGACACAAGGTGGAACCGCGCCAGATCGTCGGCGCGATCGCCAACGAGGGTGGACTCAGCCGCGAAGACTTCGGTCACATCAAAATCCTTCCCGACTTCTCGCTCGTCGACCTGCCGGCGAACCTGCCGGGCGATGTGCTCGACAAGCTCAAGGGCACCCGCATCAGCGGCAAGCTCATCGAGATCCGCGCCGACCGTGGCGGGGCGCGCAAAGACGCAGCCCGCGGCGACGACCGGGGCGACCGACCCCCGCGCAAGTCCTACCGGGACTAGCGCGCAACGTCCCCGGCGCCCGAGCAATGGATTCGGGTCGGTGTGCGCCAGAGTCTTCTTTAGAGAATTCTTAGAGGGAAATGGGCAGAGTGGGCAGATGACCTCGATTGGGCAGACGACCTCGACTGAGCACCCGAGCGTGCCGTGACCGACGCGCGGCCCCGCTTGCTGCTCATCGAGGACGACCCCCAACTCGGTCCCCTCATGCGCGAAGTGCTCGACGAGGTGTACTCCGTCACCCTCGTGGCCGACGGCACCACCGGAGTCGCCGTGGCGCTCGACGGAACGTTCGAGGTGATGATCGTCGATCGTCGCCTTCCGGGACTGGACGGCCTCGGAGTGATCGAGACCCTCCGCCGCAAGCGCGTCACCACCCCCATGCTGATCCTCACGGCGCTCGGCACCATCCAGGACAAGGTTCGCGGTCTGGATGCCGGTGCGAACGACTACCTGGTCAAGCCATTCGAGTTCGACGAGCTGTTCGCCCGGTTGCGGTCGATCCGGAGGGTCTACACGGGCGAGGGGCCGTTCGTGCGCATCGGGCTGTGGGAGTTCTACCCGGAGAGCCGCACCGTCTACTCGCCCTATGACGGCCGCACCATCCTCACTGAGCGGGAGAACGAACTGCTGCGGTTGTTCGCGGAGAATCCGCATCGCACCTACACGCGCGAACAGATCCTGGACCAGGTCTTCGGCTCGACCGATCAGCCCGGCACCGTGGACACCTACGTGCACTACGTGCGCCGCAAGACCGACTCAGACCTCATCACCACCGTCCGCGGCCAGGGCTACCGCCTGGGGGCACCGTGAGCAGGCGCGGCATCACGCGCAAACCGGATGACTCCGACGCTCGCGCGATTCGCCGGGCATCGCGCTCCGTCGGCCTCCAGATCACCATCACCTCGACCGCGCTCGTGCTGGTCGTGCTGATAGCCGCCTTCACCTTCGTCTTCGCACACATCAAGCCCGGCCGTCTCTTCCCCCAGGGAGGATCCCACGAGACGACCATCGATGTCGGCGGCCTGGAGATCCTGGTCGGCGGACTCGTGATCGGCACGGTCGCCATCATCCTGGCCGGCACGATGAGCTTCTTCGCCACCCGTCGGGCCGTTCGGCCCCTCGGCGACGCGCTGCGGCTGCAGCGGGCATTCGTCGCCGATGCCAGCCATGAGCTTCGCACCCCGCTGACCGTGCTCGACGCGCGCCTCCAACTGCTCCAACGCGGCCTGGCCCCGGACGACCCCTCGGCTCCCACGGTGAACGATCTGCGCCGCGACACCAGGACCCTGATCGGTATCGTCAACGATCTGCTCTCGCTCGCGGAGCTCGAGCGCTCCCCCGGACCCGGCGAGTCCATCGCGGTGCCGCCCATCGCCCGGCGAGCCATCGACTCGATGTCCATCCTGGCCACGGAACGCTCGATCTCGATCCTCCTCGAGGCGGCGGAGGGGTGCGCCACCGCGGTACCGGCCACCGGCATCCACCGCTGTGTTTTGGCGCTCCTGGACAACGCCATCGATTTCTCCCCCGCGGGATCGACCATCACCGTGACGGTCGAAGAGATCAAGAACACCGTGGTGATCCGCGTGCGAGACCAGGGTCCGGGGATCACGGGGATAGAGCCGGGCCGCATCTTCGACCGTTTCGCGCGCGCGGGAGCGGCCGTCGGCGGGGGCGGGACCACCCATACCGGGTTCGGCATCGGACTGTCGCTCGTGCGCGACACCGTCGAACGCTTCGGCGGCACGGCGAACGTCCTGGAGACGTCGCCGGCAGGCACCACCATCGAACTGCGCATTCCCCAGGCTCGGCAACCGCACCCCGCGGCTGCGTCGTAGGGTCGATCGCCAGGGCATCGACGGCACGAGCCACCAGGACCCGAGACGGCGCTGACCGGGGTGTCGCGTGGCCTAGGAATCGATCATTGCGAGTCGCCGGCGACGTTCGGTGGCGGCGATGACCGCCACCCCGACGGCGATGAGGACCGCAAGCACGACGCTCACCGGGCCGGTTCCCCATTGCAGCCCGCCGCGCGCGTGGGAGACGCCCATCCAGTCGGCAAAGGATGCTCCGAGCGGTCGGGTTGCCACGTAGGCGAACCAGAACGCGAACACCGGGCCGAACCGACGCAACCGGAATGCCACGGCCGGGATCGCGATCACCACGGCGAACAGCAGGCCGGAGACGAGGTATCCGAGATGCAGCGTCGTCGCTGTCAGGTCTCCCACCGCTGTTCCGAGCGCGAAGGTGACGATCACGGCGGCCCAATAGAAGATCTCGCGACGGTGCGAGGTGATGCTGTGGATCGACAGGGTGCCCTCGCTTCGGCGCCAGACGAAAAAGACCAGTGCGAGCGCAGCCCCGAAGACGATGCTCGAGACCAGATACGGCACACCAAGCACGATGTGGGTGACATCCGCCGCCATCGTGCCGAAGACGCTGACCGCGACGACGGTGAGCCAGTAGACCCACGGCCGGTAGCGACTCGCGAGGAGCTGAATGGTCAACGCCAGCGCGAAAAGAGCGGCTCCGATCCCGACCGCGACGACCGGGTCGATGGAACGCACCAGGAAGTCCGAAGTCGTCTCTCCCATTCCGGTCGTCAGCACTTTGACAACCCAGAAGAGCACGGTCACTTCGGGCACTTTGCTCGCGGTGGTGGTCGCGAGACGCGTGCTCCGCGGGGGTGAAGGACGAACGGTCACGATGGCAACCCTCCACGCGACACCCTAAGAAGCGTCTGAGATTTGCGCAGCTTGGAGCTTTCTTAGACCTGCGTTCGGCAGACTGGGAGACCATGATCTCCTCCTCCTTCGTCTCTCTCGGGATCCTCGACCCCCAGTCCCTCATCACCGGTGCCGGAATATGGGGACTCGCGATCGTCTGCGCGGCCGTGTTCGCCGAGACCGGCCTCCTCGTCGGATTCTTCCTCCCCGGCGACACCCTGCTGTTCTTCACCGGCGTGCTCACCCTCAGCGGAGCCATCCGCCAACCCCTGTGGCTCGTCGTGCTGGTCGTCGCTGTCTCAGCCGCGCTCGGCGACCAACTCGGCTACACGATCGGCCGGCGCACGGGGCCGAGGGTATTCGAACGCCGCGAGTCGGGGATCTTCAGCAAGAAGAGTGTGGCTCGCACGGAAGCCTTCTTCACCCGCTTCGGCCCGGTCGCGGTGACCATCGCCCGGTTCGTGCCCGTGGTGCGCACCTTCGCTCCCGTCGCCGCCGGTGTGGGACGCATGTCGCGTCGACTCTTCACATTCTTCAACCTCGCGGGGGCCGCTCTCTGGTCGGGATTGGTCATCCTGCTCGGCTTCGGACTCGCCCACGTGCCCGGGGTCGCCGATTTCGTCTCGCAGTACATCGACATCGTGCTGGTGGGTATCGTGGTGATCTCGGTCGTGCCGATTCTGGTTCGCACGATCATGGTCCGTCGACGCAACTCGACAGCATCACCCGAGTCGGACTGATCCCACCCGCGACTCCAAGTCGCCCGTAACCGGCGGGCGGGCTAGATCGTGATCCGCTGCGCCTTGGGGTGCGGGCTCGCCACCGCGCAGAATTCCGCCAGCGCTGAACGGTTGTATGCGACCCCGTCGAGCACGGCCGCGCCCACCTCGCCCCGGAGGAACGCCCGCATGCCGTCCGCGAGACCGCTGTCGCTCTGGGGAACGATTCGGATCGGGGAATCCGGCAGTGCATCGCGAGCGGAATCGAACTCCACGGAGACGATCGGAAGCCCCGCGAGTGCGGCTTCGAGAAGCACCATCGGTTGGCCCTCGTAGTCGCTGGACAGCACGAAGCAGTCCGCCGCGGCGAGTACGGGGAAGGGGTTGGCGAATGGCCCGACGATGAACGCGACCGCGGAGAGACCGTGGCTGTCGATGAGCTGCTTCAGGTGGTCGCGCAGCGGTCCATGACCGACGACGACGAGCCGCGCGGCGGGGGTATCCCGAGAGATCTCCGAGAAGGCGCGGATGAGTCGTGCCTGGTTCTTCTCCGGCGAGAAGCGACCGACGGTGACGAACCAGATGGCACCGTCGTCCCGCTGCATCCTGTCGATCCAGTCTGCGTCAATCCAGTCTCCGTCGATCCAGTCTCCGTCGAGCGAGGCCCGCCCACGACCCTGCGTCGCCGCCTCGTCCGTGTCGAACTCTTCGATCGACGACAGCGGGGCACGAAGCCCCTCGAGCACATGGGCTTCGTCCACGAGATTTCTCGCGAAGACGAATGCCTCGTCCGACAGTGAGTAGCGCGTGCCGAGGGCGTCGCGGTTGATGCGGTTCAGACTCTCCGACACCGAGACCAGGGCGTCGAAGTCCCGGTACACGCTGAACACCGCGGGTAGCGAACGCTTCATACGGCGACGACTGCCCACGAATCGCCGGGTCTCGAGCGACAGGTCGTTGTGCAGCCAGATGGAGCGGAAGGCCTGCGGGGAATGCAGGAGCAGAGAGGCCCAGAACGCGGTGTAGCCGCTGAACTCGACGACGGAATCGAACTGCGTGTCGCCGAAGCAGCGTGCCCACTCTGTGCGCCACATCCGCTGCTCTACCGCGGTCTCCGGCCTGCGTCGCAGCTGGGGGTAGTGCTCCTGCAACCGACGAAACAGGTGCGTGACCTTGCTGCCGTTCATCCCGCCTTGGCGGTGGAATTGCCTCACCTGATGCGGGATGCGCTGCTGGTTCGACAGTTGCTGGGCGCGGCGCGGCCGGTTGAAGATCACCGACACGTCGTAGGCATCGTGGTCGATCGCCGCAAGCAGATTGAGGGCGGAGTTGGTGATGCCATTCGACCGCATCCCTCCGATGCTCAGCAGTATCGACGTACGAGGGTCCTCTGCGAGAGACCGAGTTCGAGCGCGATCCGTCATCCCCCGGAAGACGATGTCGACGACACGACGCGCGGCTCCCCCGTCGTCTTCCGGTGAGAAACGCTCTCTCCACTCGGCAGAGCGGGTGGCCGGTCCAGACGCGGCATCCGGGTCTTTCGAGTTGTTCGGGGCTTCCGAGTCTGTCGCGGTGAGGCAGGAGCGAATGGCTTCGCCGAGCTCCGAGAGCTGTGTCACCACCGGGCCCGGAAGCTCGTCGAGCGGAAAGTAGAGCCCGCGCGATGCGGAGTAGTCCAGATCGTCCGGGGTGAAGAACACGATGGGGCGCTCGAGCGGGAGGAAATCGAAGAAGATCGACGAGTAGTCGGTGATGAGAATGTCGGTGATGCCCAGCATCAGGTTCGTCGGCAGGTCGTTCGAGACGAGGATCTCGCGGAATTCCGGGCGATCCCTCGCGAACCGGTGGACCACCTGGTGGGTCTTGAGCAGCACCAGGAATTCGGGTCCCACCTGGGCCTGGATCTCCTTCGCCTGTTCGAACAGCTCGTTCGCGTCGTCCGCCGGCGAACTGAAATCCGTTCCCTTCCAGGTGGGGGCGAACAGGATCACCGACCGATCGCCCAGCCTGATTCCATCGGCCTCTAGCCGGGATCGCACCACGATCGATTCCTCGGCGCGGAGGAACTGGCGGTCGACGCGAGGGTATCCCTCTTCGATGACCAGCCCGCGGAAGGCACCGCGCAAGCGATAGGCCTTCTCGTACATGCGCTCGGTCATGAACGGGTTCTGGGACAGCAGGAAGTCGGCGGCCACGAAGTTGCGCAGTGTGTTCGCGGAGTCGAGAGCGCCGTTGGGCATGTCGTAGCCCATGCGTTTGAGCGGCGTGCCGTGCCAGGTGTTGAGGTAGACCTGCCCGGGCCGCTTGCTGAACTCCGCGGGGAAAGTGGCGTTGTTCACCAGATAGCCGCTCGTCGCGAGGGCTCGAACATAGGCGAGAGAGCGTCGCCTGACAAAGCGCACCCTCCGATCGCCGGCGAATTCCGCCTGCACCGCCCGGTGTTCCCTCAGGCTGTCGAGCGCCCACACATGGTGGAGGTGGGCGAGGTCGGGAGATCGCAGGGCCTCCCGAAAGATGGCCTCGGGATTGCACAGCACACCGTTTCCGGCGAAGGACTCGTACAAGACGACGTCTGCCCGCACGGCCCCGCGTCTCGCGAGAGCCTGGAGTTCGGCCCGGCTCGCTCCGCCTACGAGCCTGAGCAACTGGCGGATCAGACGGATGACTCGCGGCATGGAGCTCTCTCTTTCGAACCGGCCGTTCAGCACAGCACACGGGAGAAGCGTGCTCGGCGGCCCCCCAGAAAGGTCTAAGAATGAGCCGCAATCTCCCGCTGCGGGGCGAGATGCAGTCTTAGAGCCATCTGGGAGAGTGCTTGGCAGGCTGGCCCCCGACAGGTTCGAGATCCCGGGAGGCGCTCTGTGGTGTGGCTGATATTCGGCGGTGTCGGCGTGCTGGTCATCGTTGCGGCGGTGTGCGTCTGGACCGTCGTCGCACTGCTCGCAGAGGTCGGGGATGAACAGAGCGACGATCAGGACGCGGCGACAAGCGATCCCCTCGGTGTCGACGACCGTTCCGACAGCTCCTCCGAACGAAGGCGGGTTCACCACCGTGTCGCTCGCTACTGAACTCTCCGACAGCACCCCGTCGGCCCTCTCCCGAATGTGGGGATGGCGGCCGTCGTTTCGGTCTGGCCTGGCAGTCTTCCTCGGCGCCGTGGCCACCGCAATCTCCGCCTCCGGATCCTCGATTCCGTCGCTGTGGGGCGATGAGGCGGCAAGCGTCCTGTCCGCCGAGCGGTCGATCCCCTCCCTGTTCCGCATGCTCGGCAGCGTGGACGCCGTCCATGGCACCTACTACCTCTTCCTGCACTTCTGGGTTCAGGCGTTCGGCGCCTCGCCCTTCTCCGTGCGGTTCCCCAGCGCCATCGCTGTCGGCATCGCCGTGGCGGGCGTCGTCGTGCTCGGCTCGCGCCTCGGGGGAATCCGGGTCGCGGCCTTCGCCGGCATCATCGCCGTGATGCTGCCGCGCATCACCTACATGGGCGAAGAGGCTCGCGGGTATGCCATGAGCACGGCCGCCGTCGTCTGGCTGACGATCCTGCTGCTTCACATCGTCGCCCGCGATCGGCCGGAAAGACGACTCTGGGCGGCCTATGCCGTCGGACTCGCCGCGTGCGGGTACCTGTTTCTCTTCAGCCTCCTGATCGTCGTCGCCCATGCGGTGGTGGCGCTGTCCCAGCGCCGCCCAGCCATCCTGCGCGGCTGGGCCCGCGCGACGCTCGGCGGCATACTGATCGCCGGGCCGGTGATCGGTTTCGGCATCGGCGAGAGCGGACAGATCGCGTTCCTGGCGAACCGCGACTCCACCAACATCCGCACACTGGTCGTGACGCAGTGGTTCGGCAACAATCTGCTGGCGACCCTCGCCTGGATCCTCATCGCTGCCGCGATCATCGCCTGGGCCGTGGGCTCGCGCCGAAACCGCAGCTGGTTCGATGGCGCGGATCCCGATCCCGTCTCCGGTGCCCGGACTCCGGCCCTCGTGCCTCTTGCGGCGACCTGGCTGCTCGGCCCGCCGGCCATCTTGCTCGCGGTCAACTCCGTGCACGCGGTCTACTCCTCTCGCTACCTCTCCTTCGCGGTGCCCGCTGCGGCCCTCCTCATCGCATGGCTCGCGGCACGAATCCGCCCGCGCATCCTGGGGATCGGCCTTCTCGTCGCCGTCGTCAGCGCCTCCTCGATCAGTTATCTCAGCGAACGCACTCCCTTCGCCAAGAACAACAGTGACTGGGCGCAGGTCGCGCAGACCATCCAGGCGCACGCGCGGCCCGGTCAGGGCATGCTCTTCGACGAGGGGAGCCGCCCGTCCCGCGCCACCCGGCTGGCGATGCGCACCTACCCGGCATCATTCGAGGGGCTGACGGATGTTGCGCTCAAGACCCCCTGGTACGACACGAGCAACTGGCACGATGCGGTGGTGCCGACGACGACTGTCGCGTCGAGACTCGACTCGCTGTATCGCTCCACCAAGACGGTCTGGTTGGTCGAGTACCGCCTGCCTGGCGCGGAGGCCGACACCTACGATAGATCGATGCTGGCAGCGCAGGGATTCGTTGTGGTGGCGGAGTACCCGCAGCACACGAGTGTCGTGCTGGAACTCACTCGTCCGTGATCGCACCGATCGCCCGATAGAACATCCCGATCGCCCGATCGTCGTGCGCGATCCAATCGATCGACGATGTGCCGACCCGGCCGGCGAGGAACTCGAGCATTCCCTCGGCCAACGCCCGGTCGTCCGCCGGCACCTCGAGGATCCCCGAGAGCGGCGCGACGCCGGGCTCCGGGCCGATCACCCGCACGACGGGCAATCCGAGCACCCGCGCTTCCCCGAGCACCCTCGCAGTTCGGGCACCGCCGGCGGCGAAGACGACGCAGTCTGCCTGAGCCAGGAGGGCGAAGGGATTGGTTCGGTAGCCCACGAGGGCGACGACCTCGGTGAGGCCGAGTGCGACCAGCTCCGCGCCGAGGATCGAAGCGAGCGGACCATCCCCCACCACCAGCAGTCGCGAAGCCGGTACAGCGGCGTGAACCACAGCAAAGGCGCGGACCAGTCGTACCGGGTCGTTCTCCACGGTGAGCCGGCCCAGCGACACGAAGATCCGGTCCACCGCTGTCGCGGCTCCGGAGCCCTCGTCACCCAGCCAGTCGGGCAGCGCAGCATCTCCGTCGTGTTGCTCTGTCGGCAGTGCCGCGCGGGCGAGGATGCTCGCGCCACCGATCACCGGCTCCGCCACGGCCACGGGCCGAAGGGAGGGATGCTGCGGAGGTGAGGGCGAGACCAGACGATCGTAGGCGTCGTAGAGGACATCTCTCTCCGTGTCGCCGACCCCCGGCCGATCAGAGGAGGCGTCCTCCGCCACCGCCGCGACGGGGTCATCCCTCAGCCAGATCGAGCGTTCCGAGTCGGGCGACTGCAGCATCAGGGTCGCCCAGAACGGGCTGGTACCGGCGAAGTCGAGCGTGAAGTCGAAGGCGGCAGAGCCGAAGCATCGATCCCACTCGTCCCGCCACAGGTCTCCTGACCGGAGAGGCGTCCGAGGGCGAGCACCCGAGCGGACTGATGCCGCGCCCGTCGACCGCAACCGGGCAAGGGCGAGTTTCGATCCGTTCATACCGCCGACCCGAGCGAACTGACGCACCCGCGGATGCAGCAACCGCTGCTGGTCGAGCACCGGCCGGGAGCGGAGGGGCGGGAAGATCACCGACACATCGAACCGCGAGTGGTCGATCTTCTCGAGCAGCGCGATGAGTTCCGCGGTGATCGCCCCCGGCCTCATGTTTCCGGCGGCGATGAGAATTCTCCGCCGCCCATCGCCGGGCAGCGGCGCGACCGCATAGCCCTCGGGCTTGCCGCGAAAGACGATGTCGAGGATGCGCTGCGTGGCGCTTCCGTCTTCGCGCGCGACGAACCGCGCCTGCATTTCCCGATAGTTCGACGCGACCCGGTCGTCGACGCCTCCGTGGTCGAAGTCGTTGATGGCACCGGCCAGTTGCGTGACGTTCGGCACCACGGGGCCCGGCCAGAGCTCCGGCTCGATATAGAGACCGCGGTAGCCGCTGTAGTCCGCGAGATCCGGGGTGAGGAAGAAGATCGGCCGGCCGGTGGCGAGGAAGTCGAAGAAGATGCTCGAATAATCGGTGACAAGCACGTCGGTGACGCCAAGGATGACGTTCGACGGGATCTCGTTGGGAACCACGCGATCGCGCAGCCCCGGGATGTCCGCCGCGAAGCGGTGCACCACCTGGTGCGTCTTCAGCAGCACCACGTACTTCGTCGTGTCGATCTGCGACTCGAGCTGGTCGATCCGTGACACCAGCTCGCTGATGTCGTATTCCGGCCGGGAGAACGAGGTCCCCTTCCAGGTGGGCGCGTAGAGGATGATCCGGCGTCCGTGCAGAGCCAATCCCCCGGCTTCGAGGCCGGCTCGCGCCGCGGCCACGGAGGGTTCATCCATGAATTGGCGATCGATCCGGGGGTAGCCCTCCTCGATGATCCGCCCGGGATAGATGTTGCCAAGGCGGTGGGCATCCTCGTACAGATGCTCGGTCATGAACGGGCTGGCCGAGAGGAGGAAGTCGGCCGAGAGGAGGTTGCGGATGACGTTGGCCACGCGGGTGGCCGGATCCCCGATGTCGAAGCCCATGCGCTTGAGCGGCGTGCCGTGCCAGGTATTCAGGTAGACCTGGCCGCCGCGTTTGCCGAACTCTGTCGGGAATGTCGCGTTGTTGACAAGAAAACCCGCGGTGGCGAGTGCCCGAAAGTAGCCGAAGGTACCGGGGCGGACGAACCGTACGGAGTGCGATCCCGAGAACTCCCGCGCGACAGCCGGGTTCTCCCGTCGACTCGTGAGCACCCAGACATGGGTTAGATCGCCGAACTCCGGGTCGGCGAGAAGGGCCCGGAAGATGGCCTCCGGATTGCAGAGCATCCCGTTTCCGGCGAATGACTCGTAGAGGACCATCCTTGGACGCACCGCTCGGCGTCGCCAGAACGCGTAGACCTCGGTCTTGGCCGCCTGCCGAAGACGGCGGGCAAGGGCGAGGAGACGGCGACGGATGCCGGTGAGGCCGGGCACCTCCGTCAGACTCATCACCACCTCACTATAAAGTCCGCCGCGCACCGCGCCGTCTGGGGTGAGCGGAACTCCCCGGCGCTAGAGCTGCCCGCTCACGACGCCCACCACGACCAGCCAGGCGAAGACGGAGGTGCTCGCCAGACTGAGCACGATGTGCACGACCTCTCCCGACGACGACGACCGGGCCGAATCGATCCGCTGCTGCTCTTGCCGGTTCTCGGGCAGGAGACGGTTCTCGGGCAGGAGACGGTTCTCGGGCTGGAGACGGTTCTCGGGCGATAACCGGTGCTCAAGCAATAACCAGTGCACGAGGAAGAAGGCGAACGAGAACGCGAGCATCACCAGGGTGATGACGCGACCGAGACCGGATGGTGACTGTGCCACGAGCAATCCGGCGATCTGGTGGAAGGCGATCACGCCCCACGGAACGATTCCGATCGCCGCGCCGAACCAGAGGGGAAGCATCCGCTCGGTCGCCGCTCGTTCGGTGCGCTCTTCGAGCACGAAGAACAGGGTCATCGCGCTCGTCGCGGCATAGGACAGCACGAGGGCACCGATGTCGCTGATGCCGTTCAGTTGGGCGACGAGAAACACGACGATCGACGAGCTGAAGGCGAACTCGATCCAGCGTGCGGGGTGGCGACCGCCGGCCACCTGGGCGGAATAGACCGGGAAGATTCCCGGGGTGATGGCGAGCAGGCGAGCCACCCCCACGAGCAGGCAGAGCGCGACGACGCCGAATCCGAGGTCGAGGCGAACGAGCACGACGGGATGTGGGCCTGCGGCGAGGTCGAGAGCGATCGGCAGGAACACGCGCGAGGGAGCCGACGCGAGCACGATCCACAGCGCGATCGCCTCGATCACGAGCAGCGCCCCGGACAAGCCGGAGATTCGCCGAAGGTGGGCGCTCCTCACCGGCGGCCCACCCGCCAGCCGAGACAGAAGACCAGCGCGGCGATGCCGACACCGATCAGGATCGCGCCCGCCGCATGCAACGTCGAGGAGAACCATGGCGTCGGCACGAAGGTGGTGCTGCTGAGCGGCACAAAGGCGAACCATCCGAAACTCGCGGGCGGATCCGGCCTGAGCAGGAGGATCAACCCGGTGATGGCCAGCACCCCGGCGATGAGCGGCAGGACGACGCCGAGCAGCAGTTGGCCGCGCTGGCGTGGGGAACCTGCGGGCCGTCCGGACATGAGAGCAGCCTAGTTCTCGTGCCTCCGCCCGCGCGGTCGGCGCTAACGGCGACAGCGAGTGAAGGGAGCAGAGCGCCGCGCTCCGTCAGTGCGGAGCTCGCGGCGCCCAGGTGAACTCGGGGGCCTGCTTCGCGGCGAAGGCGGCCGCACCGATTGCCGGGTCGTCGCTGCCGGCGACCTCGACCTGCCACCGCTGATTCACGTCCGCGGTATCCGCACCCGATGCGATGGCATCGACGATCTGCTTCATCGCGTGGATCGAGAGTTGCGACCGCGCTGCCAGGCGGTTGGCGAGACCGTCGGCTTCACTCCACAGGTCGTGCGCCTCCACCACCGAGGTCACCATGCCCCAGCGTTCTGCCGTGGCCGCGTCCACCAGATCCCCGCTGAAGAGCAGGTATTTCGCGACGGCGACTCCCGCGACGCTGACCAGCCGCTCGATGCCGGACAGCGGGTAGACGATCCCGATGCGCGACGGGGTCACCCCGAAGGTGGCCCGGCTCGAGGCGATGCGGATGTCGCACGCGGCCGCGAGCTGCCAGCCGCCGCCGACGCAGTATCCGTCGATCGCCGCGATAGTCGGCTGAGGGAACCCAGCCAGCGCATTCTCGGCTTCGGTGAGATAGCCGCCGTCCTGACCCGTTGGGGCATTCAGGATCCCGTCGAGCTCGCGGATGTCCGCACCGGCCGAGAAGTCCTCACCGGCTCCGCGCACGATCAGCACCTTCACGCTGTCGTCGCCCGCGAGCCGGGAGAGAAGCGGCGGCAACTGCTGCCACATCTCCGCCGAGAGCGCGTTGCGTCTGAGGGCGTTCTCGATCACCAGCGTCGCGACGACTCCGGCGCGGTGCACCGACAGTCCTGCCATGTCAGGAGGCTGCCATGTTATGAGACTGCACTGTTATGAGACTGCACTGTTATGAGACCGTCTGCGTGGCTGCGGTCTTCACGATGCCCGAGGCGAGCAGTCCCGCGACCTGTTCAGCGGTGAGACCGAGCGCGGTGAGCACCGCTTCGGTGTCTTCTCCGAGCGCGGGCGGGGCCTTGCGGATGGGGAGCGCCTGCCCATCCACCGAGATCGGACCGCGGAGCAGCGGGAGGTCGGTGCCGTCGGCCCGGGTCACGTGTTGCACCATGTCGAGGTGCTTCACCTGCGGGTCTTCGAAAACCTGCTGGTAGTTGTAGATCGGGCCGGTGGGGATGCGTGCCTTGCGCAGCGCCTCGACCCATTCGAGTCCGGGGCGCGCCGCAAGGGCGAGTTCGAGCCGGGCGGTGAGGACGTCCCGGTGACTGAGCCGCAGCGAACCCGTGGCGAAGTCGGCCTCTGATGAGAGCTGCGGGTCACCCACGAGTGCGCACAGGTCAACCCACTGCTTGTCGTTGCCCACCGCGATGATGATCGGGATGTCTGCCGTGGCGAACATGCCGTAGGGCGCGAGCACGGGATGGTTGTTGCCCTGAGGCTCGGGCACCACCCCAGTGCTGAGGTACCGCTGGCCCTGGAAGGCGGAGATCGCGATCGCCGCCTCGAGGAGGGAGGTCGACACCTCACGACCGCCTCCGCTGCGCTCCCGGCCCACGAGGGCGGCGACGATACCGAAGGCCGTGAAGACACCGGCATAGATATCGATGATCGGGATGCCGACGCGGTACAGCTCGCTCGCGTTCTTGCCGGTCACCGACATGAGCCCCGACATCGCTTGCGCCACCTGGTCGAGTCCCGCCGTCTGGCTGAGCGGTCCGGTGCTACCGAAGCCGCTCACCGAGGCGATGACGATCGAGGGCTTCTCGGCGCGGAGCCCCGCGGCATCCAGCCCCAGATCGGCCATGACACCGGGGCGGAAGTTCTCGATGACCACGTCGGAAGCGAGGGCCAGACGGCGCAGGAGCGCCTTGCCCTGGGGAGTGTAGAAATCGAGGGCGATCGAGGACTTGCCACGGTTGACCGAGTCGAAGTAGAGGCTGTGTTCGTTCTCGAACGGTGGCCACCCGCGCGTCGAATCCCCACCCTTCATGCTCTCGACCTTGGTGATCGTGGCCCCCATGTCCGCGAGGAGGGCGGTCGCGTATGGGCCGGCGAGCGCGCGAGTGAGGTCGAGCACCGTGATGCCCTCGAGGGGCAGTGGGGCGCTCATCCCCGGAGCCGCACGTTGATCTGCTTCGTCTGGGTGAATCCGGCGAGCATGCCCTCGAGCGACACCTCGCGCCCGATTCCGCTCTGCTTGTAGCCGCCATAGGACTGGCCGACCACCTGGCCGCCGCCCTGGTTCACCTGCACCCACCCGGCCTCCACCCGATGGGCCGTACTCAGCGCCGCATCGAGATTGTGGCTCCAGACGAAGGCGGCGAGCCCGTAGTGAGAGTCGTTGGCCATGGCCACCACGTCGTCGACCTCGCGCCACGGGATGGCGACGAGCACCGGTCCGAAGATCTCCTCCTGGGCGAGACGGAAGTCGTTGCGAGCACCGGCGAAGACTGTCGGCAGGTGGTAGAAACCCTCGGTGAGCGCACCTTCCGTCGGCGCTGAACCGCCGAGCGCCACCGTCATCGCGCTGTTCGCCCGACCCTCTGCGAGATACTCGTCGATCGAGGCATGCTGCTTGCCGTTGATGATCGCGCCCATATCGGATGCCTCGTCGAGGGGATCCCCCACCGTCAGGGCACCGAGGCGGCCGACGAGACGATCGAGAACCTCGTCGTAGATGTCTTCGTGCAGGAAGAGGCGGGATCCGGCCGTGCAGCTCTGTCCCTGGCGGGTGAAGCGGGAGGCGAGAAGCAGTCCGTCGATGAGTTCGTCGGTGTCCTGCGGCGTCGCGGTGGCGTCCGGGAACACGATCGAGGGGTTCTTGCCCCCCAATTCGAGCGAGACATGCGCGAGGCGCTCCCCCGCCTGTCGACCAACACCGCGGCCGACCTCGGTGGAGCCGGTGAAGGACACCTTGTCGACGCCGCGATGCGTCGCGAGAGCCGAGCCGATGAGGCTGCCGCGACCCGTGAGCGCGTTGACCACACCGGCGGGGAGGTGGCGGTTGCAGACCTCGGCGAGCAACAGGATCGTGAGCGGTGCGTCATCCGCAGCCTTCAGGATCACCGTGTTGCCCGCGGCGAGCGCCGCCGGAACCTTGAAGCCCGCGATCATGAGGGGCGAATTCCAGGGCAGGATGCATGCCACCACCCCGAGCGGCTCGAGTCGGGTGTACTGCAGCTGGTTGTCTCCGGCGGGCAACGTCGTGCCCTTCACCTCTCCGGCGATTCCCGAGAAGTAGCGGAAGAGCGCGACGAGGGTGGTCACCTCGGGGCGGGCCTGCGTGCGCAGCGCATTGCCGGTGTCGAGGGCGGTGAGGCGGGCGAAGTCCTCCGCCCGGGCTTCGATCTCGTCCGCGATGAGAGCGAGTGCCCGCGCCCGCTCGGTGAAGTGCCGGGCGCGCCAGGCCGGGAATGCCGCGCGCGCTGCGGCGACCGCGCGGTCGACGTCTTCGACCCCCGCGGCCGGCACGCGGCAGATCACGCTGCCCCGGTGGGCGGGGTTGGTGACCTCTCGCCACTCGCCGGTGGCGGACTCGACCTTCTCACCGCCGATCCACATGGGCTGGTCTGGGCCGGGGGTGGTGGCGAAGGTGTCGACTGCGCCGGGAAGGAGGGTGGTGTCGGTCATGCGGAGCGTCCTAGCGGTTGGTGAAGTGCGGGGAGCGCTTCTCGATGAAGGCGCGCATCCCCTCCTTCTGGTCATCGGTGGCGAATACGGAATGGAAGACGCGGCGCTCGAAGCGGATGCCGGCATCCAGTGTGGTCTCGAAGGCCGCGTTCACGACCTCCTTCGCGAGCATTGCGACCGGAAGGGACATTCCCGCGATCGTCGCCGCGGTGGTGAGCGCATCATCGAGCAGCGTGTCGGCAGCCACGACCCTGGCGACGAGACCGGCCCGCTCCGCCTCACTTGCGTCGATGGTGCGCCCGGTGAGGATGAGTTCCATGGCCTTGGCCTTGCCGACCGCCCGGGCGAGCCGCTGGGAGCCGCCGATGCCGGGGATCACGCCGAGCTTGATCTCCGGCTGGCCGAACTTGGCGGTGTCGGCGGCGATGATAAAGTCGCACATCATGGCAAGCTCGCACCCGCCGCCGAGCGCGTGACCGGAGACGGCGGCGATGAGCGGTGTGCGCACGGCCGCGAGCCTGTCCCACCCGGAGAACCAATCGGCGAGGTACATCTCCATGTAGCCCTGCGTCGACATCTCCTTGATGTCCGCTCCGGCGGCGAAGGCGCGGGCCGATCCGGTGATCACGATGGCTCCGATCCCCGTGTCGGCGTCGAGCTCGGTCGCGGCCGACACGACGTCGTTCATCAGCGCGAGACTCAGCGCATTGAGTGACTCTGGCCGGTTGAGGGTGATGAGCCCGACGCGCCCGCGCCGTTCCAGCAGGATGTTCTCGTAGTCGGTCATGCTGCCCTGCCCTCGGAATTCTCGCGGATGCTGTTAATGATGGCCGAGAAGTCGAGGCCTGCGCCGCCCTCGTCCGCGAATCGCCGGTAGATGGATGCCGCCAGCGGCGCGAGTTGGGCGGCGGTGCCGGTCGCCTCCAGCGCTCCGAGGGCGAGCCCCAGGTCTTTCGCCATCAGGGAGCCCGCGAACCCGGGCTGGTAGTCGCGATTGGCCGGGCTCGCCGGCACCGGTCCGGGCACCGGGCAGTTGGTGGTGAGGGCCCAGCACTGGCCCGACGCCGTGGATGCAACGTCGAAGAGCGCCTGGTTCGACAGGCCGAGTTTCTCGCCGAGCACGAATGCCTCACTCACGGCGATCATCGAGACGCCGAGGATCAGGTTGTTGCAGATCTTCGCGGCCTGGCCGGCGCCCGAGTCGCCGCAGTGCACGATCCGGCCGCCCATCACGGAGAGGATCGGGTCTGCGGTGGCGAAGTCCGCGGCATCCGCTCCGACCATGAAGGTGAGAGTGCCGGCGGTCGCTCCCCCGACGCCGCCCGACACCGGCGCATCCATCCCCCGGTGTCCCGCTGCCACGGCGAGCGACCGGGCGGTGCGGGCATCCTCCACGTCGATCGTCGAGGAGTCGATGAACAGGGTGCCCGGGGCCGCGGCGGCGAGCAGCCCATCGGAGTAGGCATCGATCACGTGCTTTCCGCTGGGGAACATCGTGATGACCACCTCGGCGCCGGCGACCGCGGATCCGGAATCTGGCGCGACGGTGACGCCGTTCTGCCTGGCATGGTCGAGCGCGGCAGGCACCGGATCGAAGCCCACCACCTCGTGGCCGGCCTTCACGAGGTTGGCGGCCATCGGGCCGCCCATGTTGCCGAGCCCGAGGAAAGCGATTCTGGTCATGGGGTTCTCCTGTCTTGCTCGGCTGTCATCGATGACAGGCCGAGTTCTCGAAGCGGTGGATCGCTGCCGTCGAGGCCCGCGAAATAGGCCTCGATGGCGCTCCGGCTCACGTCGGCGAGAGCCGGTGGCGACCAGTGCGGAGTGCGATCCTTATCGATCACCTGGGCGCGTACGCCCTCCACGAGCTCCGTGCCCCGGGCGAAACGCACGGAGACGCGGAACTCCTGATCGAGCACCTCTTCGAGCGTTCCGAGCGCCCGTGCGCGGCGCAGGGACTCGAGAGTGACGCTGACCGCCGTCGGCGACTTGGCGAGAATCGCGGATGCCGCGGCCCTTGCCGCTTCGACCGGTGAGGCCGACAGACGTTCCACGATCTCCGTGGCATCGTCCGAGGCGTAGCAGTCGTCGATCCAGTGCCGCTGCTCGAGAAGTGCGGATACCGGCGCCGCCGTGGCCACGGCGGCGATCGCCTCCGCGACATCCCGCGTCTCCAGGGCGATCGCGAGGCCGGCGAGCGCCTCGCTCGGCACGAAATGGTCGGCGAGACCGATCGCGATCGCGTCGGCACCGGTGACCGGGCCGGCGGTGAGTCCGAGGTGGGTGCCGAGCTCTCCGGGCGCGCGCGAGAGCAGGAAGGTGCCCCCGACATCCGGAACGAACCCGATTCCCGTCTCCGGCATGCCCACCCTGCTGCGTTCGGTGACGACCCGCACCGATCCGTGCGCGGAGACCCCCACTCCCCCACCGAGAACCACGCCGTCCATCACGGCCACGTAGGGTTTGCTGTAACGGGCGATGTGCGCGTTGAGCGCATACTCGTCGGCCCAGAATCTCGCAGAGTCGTTGCCGCCGGCTTTCGCATCCGTGTAGATCGCGACGATGTCACCCCCGGCACACAGGCCGCGCTCCCCCGCGCCCGTGATCAGCACCGTCGACACGGAGTCGTCGTGCTCCCACCGCTCCAGCGTCGCCGCGATGGTCTTCACCATCCCGTGGGTGAGGGCATTGATCGCCTTCGGGCGGTTCAGGACGATGTGGCCGAGCCGTCCGCGGCGCTCGACCAGGACGTCCTCGTGGTTCGATGTCTCGGGGCCTATCGTCTCCGGGCCCATCAGGCTTCCGCCAGGTTTCGGCCGATGATGAGGCGCATGATCTCGTTGGTCCCTTCGAGGATCTGGTGCACTCGCAGGTCTCGCACGATGCGTTCCAGTCCGTACTCCGCCAGATAACCGTAGCCGCCGTGCAACTGGATGGCGGCATTGGCAACGGTGAATCCCGCGTCGGTCGCGACCCGTTTCGCCATCGCGCAGAGCCGAACCTTGTCCGCATCGCCGCGGTCGAGGGCGTCCGCTGCCCGAGCGAGGAGCGTGCGTGCCGATTCGAGTTCGGTGTCCATGTCGGCGAGCTGGAAGAGCAGCGCCTGTTGCTCGATCAGTGGGGCTCCGAAGGCCCGGCGATCCTTGAGATACGCGACGCTCTGGTCGAGCGCAGCTTGGCCGCCTCCCAGCGAACAGGCGCCGATGTTGACCCTTCCGCCATCCAGTCCGCTCATCGCGATGCCGAAGCCGTCACCCTCCTGGCCGAGCCGGTTCGCGATGGGCACCCGCACTCCGTCGAAGAAGACCTGCCTCGTCGGCTGGGCATGCCAGCCCATCTTCTTCTCCAGCGGTCCGAAGCTGAGCCCGGGAGTGCCGTCCGGCACCACGATGGCACTGATGCCGTGGCTGCCGGTGTCGGCGGTGCGTGCCATCACGATGTAGAACGCCGAAGTCCCCGCCCCGGAGATGAACTGCTTCACGCCGTCGATCACATAGTCGCCGCCGTCGCGCACCGCCCGCGTGCTGAGGGCGGCGGCATCCGACCCGACTCCCGGCTCGGTGAGGCAGTAGCTGCCGAGGGCCTCCATCGAGGCGAGCTGCGGCACCCATTCCGCGCACTGCTCGTCCGTGCCGAAGCTGTCGATCATCCAGGTGACCATGTTGTGGATCGAGATATAGGCCGCGATCGTGGTGTCGCCCTTGGCCAGTTCCTCGAAGATGAGCACCGAGTCGGCTCGGCTGAGACCGGATCCGCCGAATTGTTCCCGGGAGTAGATGCCTCCCATTCCCAGCTCGCCCGCCTGGCGCAACACGTCGACGGGAAAGTGGTGGGTCTCGTCCCACTCGGCCGCGTGCGGCGCGAGCGATTCGGTGGCGAATTGGCGCACCATCTGAACGATCGCGGCCTGGTCTTCGGTTACTCCGTACATCTTTCCAATTTACTAGGACTTCCGAGTATTTTTACGAGGACTTCCGAGTACTTGCAGAAAACTGTGAATTGGCGAGACCCTCGTCGGTTGCGAGAATGACGGTATGCGCATCCCCTCCGTGGTCTCGGTCAGCCGGGATGACCGCCACCGCTTCAGCAAACCCGTGGTGGACCGGATAGTGCTCCTTGGCGGGCTCGGAATCGAGGGCGATGCGCACTGCGGTGCGACGACGCAGCACCGGTATCTCGTGAAGAAAGACCCGATGCGGGCCAATCTCTGCCAGGTTCACCTGATCGGCGTCGAGCTCTATGACGACCTCGCGACTGCCGGCTGGCAGATCGCACCCGGGCAGCTCGGCGAGAACGTGACGACGCGCGGGATCGACCTGATGGGGCTGCCGACCGGAAGCATCCTGCACCTGGGCGGCGAAGCGAGCATAGAGATCACCGGAAAGCGAAGCCCCTGCAGCCAGATCAACGGCTTCCAGGCCGGACTGGTGAAGGCGGTGTTCGGAGTGGATGAGTCCGGCCGCACGCAGTCGAGGGCGGGAATCATGGGCATCGTGCTCACCGGAGGGGTGGTGCGCCCGGGGGATTCCCTGCGGGTCACCCTGCCCGCTGAGCCCTTCCGTGCACTGATCGCGGTCTGATCCCCGAGCCTCGCCGGTGGCGGAGATCAGTCGACGACGACACCGAGGTGGGAGGCGAAGAGCGGCGCGAACAGGGAGAGCTGGTAGTCGTCGATGGTGACGCCCCGCAACCCCTCGAGACCGTTCACGGTCGCGAGGCTCGTCGATCTGAGGTCGACGTCTGCCAGTGTCGCTCTGGTGACATCCAGGGTGTCAACCCGGCAGTTGCGCAGGGCGATTCGCGTGCCTCGGCAGCCTCCGAGATCGATGTCGGTGATCGTGCAGTCTTCGATCAGCAGGTCGGTGATGGTGGATGTGCGCAGGTTGAGGTAGTCGATCTTGCCGCCGCGCAGATGAACTGAGGTGATGTCCGCCTCGAAGAGTTCCGCAGAACCCCACCGTGGATTGACGATCACGCCCTCGCGCCAGGTTGTACGCGCGGCCAGCAGTGAGGGGGCGAAGGAGTCCGAGATGAGGCACTCGACGAAGCGCGCACCCCGCAACTGTGTGCCGTCCAGGGTCACCGCCGAGAAGTCGCACTCGGTGAAGAGGCTGCCGGTGAGGTCGTAGCCGGTGAGGTCGCTCTCCCGATAGTGCTCGCGTTCCCTCTCGTCATTGCGGGCGAGCAGGGTGCCGTCGGTCTGGTCGAGCGGCGGGAGGGATACGAGCGGCATCCGGGGGGCTTTGGTGGGAGCGGTCACGCCTTCCACTCTTCCACCTCGGCTCGCGCCATCCGTTTCTCCACCGACCCGCGAGCTGATTGATCCTCGCACTCGTCAGCCGCTAACCTGAGCGGACGGCGTTCGAGGGGGAACCGGAACATGGCCGAGACAGATCCACCGAGCGCGCGCGAGGCCGGCATGAGCGCGCCGACCGGGCTCGATTTTCGCCGCTTCGCCGGCCGCGTGCTGTTCCCGCGCACTCCCGCCGACCTCACCGACACCGCGCGCTGCCCCGCCTGTTTCTCACCACTGGTCGACGGAACCTGCCAGGACTGCCGACTGGACCTCTCCCATTCCGCAGCCGCCGAGCTCGTCACCCTCTCCCAGCAGAGTGCGGACTTGCTCGACCGGCGCCTCGAAGTCATCGGCAGGATCCGCTACGACACGGGGCAGGCCATTCTCGCGCTCGAGGCGCAGAGGCAGGCGAACGGGCGGGTGCGGGATGACGTCCCCGCGTTCTCGACCGTCGCCACGGACGCCTTCACCGCCCTCATTTCGACACCGCAGCGCCCAGCGGCCGGTGCGGGCGGCGCCCCGGCTGGTATCCACGAGACGGCTCGACCGGATACGAGTCTCCCCGGCGGGCCCATTCCCGAGACCGCCGTCGCCGGAGCGACGCCTCCCCGACGCTCGAGCGTGCAGGTGATTCTGCTCATCGTCGGCATCTCGCTGCTCTCGGTGGCCGCAGTCTTCTTCCTCGTCTATGCCTTCATCAATTTCGGGATCCTCGGCCGATCGCTCGTCATCGCCGGCGTCACGATCGCCTCGTTCGTCGTCGCCTCGACGCTGCGCCGCCGCTCTCTTGCCGCGACCGCCGAGGGCATCGCGGTGCTCGCGGTGGTCCTCGTCTATCTCGACGCCTTCGCCGTCCGCGCGAACGACTTCTTCTCGCTGGGGTCGACAGACATCGCTGCGTTCTGGGGAGCGACCCTGCTCGTGACCGCAGCGGGCTTCCTGGTCTGGCACCGCCTCTCCGGTCTTCGCACCGCCCACCTGGTCGGATTCGTGGCCGTGGTCCCGGCGACCGCCCTGCTGGTCGGCGGACTGGCCGAGCGCGCGGATGACGGCACCCGGGTCTTCGTCGCATTCGCCGCTGCGGCGTTGGTAGGAGTCGCGCACCGCTTCACCGGACGCCCGGCGACCGCCACGCGAGCGGCCGTCTCCGGTCGCGCCGAACGCGTGATCGTGCTCGGCCTCACCGGCGGCGCCCTGATCGGAGCGCTCGTCGCGGCCACCACCCTTGCCCCGGGCTACCCCTGGGCGTCGACACCGGCGTTGCTGGTGGTGGCGGCGATCGCTGCCCTGCAGGCCCGGCTCGTGGGCTCAGACCCCCACCTTCCCGCTGGGCTCTCCACCGCCGTCTTCGTCGGTGTCTTCGTCGGTGTCTTCGCTGCTGTCAGTGGAGTGGGCGCCGCCGTGGCGGTGGGCGCGGGAGCGCTCCGAAACGGCGACCTCACCGCGGTCGTGATCCTCGCCCCGGTCTGGGCAGTGCTGGTCAGCCTCGCGGGGGAATGGCTCTGGCGGCGATCGCGACACTCCCCGAGCGCGGCGACCGCGCCTCGCCGCGGCCTCGTGGTCGCCACGATCTCGGCAGCAACCGTGGCGGCCATCGCGCTGCTCTACCCCCTGGGGGTGACCATCTCGTCCGTCGTGGGCACCGTCTCCCGGAGCCTCTCCTCGGCCTGGACCCTGGAGCCGGACGAGGCGGTGTTTCGCGCGACCAGCCTCGACGCCCTCGCGGTCATGGCGCTGGCGGCCTGTGCGCTGATGGCGGCGGTGGCGTGGACGGCCGGTGGTTCGCTGCGGTCTCGCGACCGCATCCTGGGCTGGTTCGCCGCCTTCGTCGTGGTCGTCGCCGTTCCGCTCGTGCTCACCGTTGCACTGGTCGTGACCGCATGGCTCGGGATCGCCACGCTGACGCTCACCGGGCTGCTGCTCTCCCACCGATACCGGAGCGGCTCCCGGCTTCGAGCGCCCGCGATGCTGCTTCTGGCCGTCTCCGGGCTGCTGGGCTATCTGGCCTCCTGGGGCAGCACCGCCACCTGGTTGATCGGTTCGCTCGTCGCGGTCGCGTTGCTCCTCACCTCACGGCGCCTCCCCGGCAGTCCGCTCGGACGAGCCACGGCGGCCGGTACCGCCGCGATCGTCGTGCTCATCGGGTCGGCCGCGGCGGCCCGTCAACTAGCCATCCCCCTTCAGCCGGATTTCCTGGCCGATTCCTCCAACGTCCTGCGCTTCGTCGGCTGCGCCGCGATCGCGCTGATCGGTGTCTCCGCGTTCCGCCTGACCGCGGGTTTCTCACGGCTCGATCGGCTGGTGGTTTTCTGGGTCAGCCTCGCCGCAGCCTCGACGTCCTTCGCCGTGCTCACCGTGTCGCTCTGGACCCTGTCAGCGAGCGAGCGGATAACGCTGCTGCTGCCCGAACCGGGCACGAGCCTCGCGGCGAGCGCCGCCCTCCTCGCTGCACTACTCCTCGTGGCCTCACGGTCGCCGGGCAGGGGACTGCCCGGCTCGGAATCGGCCGTTTCGGGGCCCTCCGTCGAACGGCTCGTCGCTTCGATCGCGCTCTCCCCTGTGCTCTCGCTGGTGCTGGACTCCTTCGCCCGGGTGATCGGGCTGCCGGAACTCGTGCGATCGGTCGGACCGATCACCGCCGCCCTTCTCGCCGCGGTGGGAATACTCGTCATCGCGGCTCGTCGTTCCCGGCCAAGCACGGTCACAGCAGGGAAGGTGCCGCCAGAACTCACCCACACGGCGGCGGACAGAGACGGCCGGCTCGATCGACGAGGAACGCGGGAACTCGGTGTGCTTCTCGTCGCCGTTCCGAGCCTCGTCGTGGGAGTCGGCCGCCAGGACTCGGCGACCTGGCTCGTGCTCGTCGTCTCCGCGCTTGTTGCCCTGGTGCTGGCGACGAGTCCCGACGGGTTGGTTGGCTCTGTTTCCCCGAGACGCTATCTCGGCTGGGTGTCCCTCGCACTGGCGACGGCCGGCCTCTGGTGGCAGCTCGTGAGCGCTGGGATCACGAATCTCGAACCCTACGTCTTGCCTCTGTCGGGAGTGCTCCTGCTCGTAGCGCTCTCGGTCTGGCGCGCGACTCCCGTCACTACCGCCTCCGGCCCGAGTCTCGTCGCGCCGGCGATCACCCTCGTCGCTCTGCTCGGGTCGATTCTCCCGCTCGCGGCGAGCGGCGCGAGCGGGCCACCGCTGCGCGCCACGCTGACCGGAGCGGTGTCCGCGACACTGCTTCTCATGGGCAGCATTCCCCGCGGCACCGCCGCCTCCCGCCCCTATCTCGACTCGATCGCACTCGCCGGCGCACTCGGGGTGGTCACCGTTGAGGTCGGTCGCAGTGCCACTCTCATCACGCAGGCCGGCGCACCCGACATCCGTCTCGATGCAATGCTGGCGACGGGTCTGATCCTGCTGCTCGTGGCCGGGATCGGTCAGGCTCGGGATCGCGGAGAGCGGGATCGCGGAGAGTATGGCGCAGCCGGCCGCTCGGTGGCGAGCCAGCTGCTCGCGGTGCTCGGGCTCGTGATCCTCCTCGCCTTCGAACTCACGGCGATCGATGCGACATCTCTCGGCGGCATCCGGGCGGTCGGGGTCATATTGCTCCTCTGTGCCGTGCACGTGATCGCCTTCCTCCTGCGCCGCGCGCCCTTCACGCACGCGGTCGCCTGGATAGCGATCGCCGGAGCTGCGGTTGCGGGCATCGGTGCCCTGGTCACGGGAGCTGTCGACGTCGTCGAAGTCACGTCCGTGCCGGTGGCCATTGCGCTGATCCTCACCGGCGCGATCACCCTCTCGCGGGTGCCTTCGGCCCGCACCTGGCCGTGGCTCGCACCGGGAGTGGCCCTCTTGCTCCTCCCCTCTCTCATCGCGACCGCCGGCCAACCGCCCCTCTTCAGGCTCGTGGGGCTCGGGGTGGTGGCTGTGGCCATCGTCGTCGTGAGCGCGATCCTGCGCCTGCAGGCGCCATTCCTGATCGCCGTCGTCGTCGGGCTGGTGCATGCAGGCGCGACCTTCGCACCGCAGATCCGGGTGATCTACGAATCTGTCGAGTGGTGGCTCTGGTTCGTGCCCGTCGGCATCGCGGTCGTGGTGTTCGCGGCCCGATTCGAGCAGAGCGTCGTGGGGATGAAGAGCGTCGCGATGCGCATCCGCGCCCTCCGCTGAGAGCCCCTGTCGCCTCTCGAACCGAGGATTTCCCACACCCCCCATTCGGGGGTCTGTGCTGTCCCCCCTAAGGGGGACTATCGTGAGCACACCGCACCCGAAAAGCCCTTTGCGGTAGGGCAAATCCCCACAGGAGCTCCCCGATGCCTTCAGTGAACAATTCCCCTGTACCCGCCGGCTGGTACCGCGACCCGCTCGGCCTGCCCCAGCTGCGCTGGTGGAACGGCCTCAGCTGGACGAACCGGATCGAAGAACACCGACCGGAGATCCAGATGGCGACGCCCGACGCCGAGGAGTCGAACCTGGTGGCCGCACGCTGAATGACGCATCACCCGCAGCCCGAGCAATCAGCGCTGCAGCCAGGCCAGTACCGCAAGCACTCGCCGGTGGTCGTTGCCCGAATCGTCCAGCCCCAGCTTCTGGAAGATCGACGTGACGTTCTTCTCCACCGCCCCAGTACCGACGACCATGGCAGCCGCGATCGCCGCATTCGTGCGACCTTCGGCCATGTGCGTCAAGACTTCACGTTCCCTGGGCGTGAGCGAGCCGAGCGGGTCGTGTCGGCGCCCGAGTAACTGTGCAACGACTTCGGGGTCGAGCACAGTTCCGCCCGACGCGATCCGTTCGATCGCTTCTTCGAGCTCCGCAAGCGACGCGACTCGATCCTTCAGCAGGTACCCGATCCCGCCGGTGCCAGAGGACAGCAGTTCCTGCGCGTAGGCGATCTCTACATACTGGGACAGCAACAGGATGCCGAGCCTCGGCATCAGTTGCCGGGCCCGGATGGCGGCGCGAACCCCTTCGTCCCGGAAGCTGGGCGGCATCCGCACATCGAGCACTATCAGGTCGGGGTTCTTCGACTCGAGGTCCGACAGCAGCGAATCGGCATCCGCATACGAGCCCGCGACCTCGAGTCCGGCCTCGACGAGCACGCGTACCAGTCCCTCTCGCAGCAGGACAGAGTCATCCGCCACGAGCACTCGGAGGGCTGCGGAGGCTTCGGTCGTAACGGTCACGCCACCACCCTAGGGGGCGGGTGGCCTCGTCATTCAGGAGCGTGGCCGAGGAGCTGTGCTCAAGAGAGCGGCAGAAGTGCGGAGATCTCGGTCGGCCCGCCCTCGGGACTCTCGATCACCAGCCGGCCCCCGAGTCCGCGAAGGCGTTCCTCGAGACCGGCCAACCCGTGCGCGGCCACCACTGTCGCGCCGCCCCTGCCGTCGTCCGTCACCGAGATCTGCAGCTCGCCTGCCTCGACGAGTTCGACCCGAAGGGCGATCGAGGTCGCCGAGGCGTGCTTTGCCACGTTGGTGAGCAGCTCGCTCGCCACGAAATACGCGTTGCGCTCGATCTCCTGCGGCAACAGCACCGGCGACGGAAGCGCGTTCACCAGCGTCACCGGCACGGGGCTGCGCACGGCAAGGGATTCGAGCGCGGCGATCAGGCCACGGTCGAGCAGGATGGGAGGCGCGAAGCCGCGGGAGAGCGCCCGAAGCTCCTCGAGCGCTTCACGGGACTGGTCCCTGGCCTCGGAGATGAGGGTGCGCGCGGCATCCGGGTTCGAGGCGAGCTGTCGTTCGGCCGCAGCCAGATCCATCTGCAGTCGCACGAGCCGCTGCTGTGGCCCATCGTGGATGTCGCGCTCGAGGCGGCGGAGCGCGGTGCCCTCGGCCGAGACCGCGGCCGTCCGGGACGCGGAGAGATCGGCGACCTCGCCCTGCAACTCGGCGATGCGGAACCGGCCCAGCATCCCGACCGCGACCAGGTAGTGCAGCATGGTCATTCCGCGGGTGATGAACGGCAGTGTCAGCGCGAAGATCACCCCGATGCCGAGAGCGATGAGGTCGTCGGCGAGCACGGTATCCGGGGTCCAGCCCGGGGCGAAGGTGCGGGTGATCCAATCGGAGAGATGCCAGTCACCGCGCCCGGTGGGAATGAACCGGGAGTAGAACCAGTAGGTGAGGCCCGACATCGCGACGATGGTCCAGGTGAAGGACAGGATCCAGGTGAACAGTCCGACCGCGAAGTTGACGACGAGGCCGTGCAACAGGTGGAGCCAGTAGTGCGGGTTGAGCAGGGTGCCGAAGAGCCTCGCCCAGAACCCTGTCGCTGCCGGTTTCGTCCAGTCCGGGCCCGGGATGGCCGGACGACCCGCCCAGCGGAGGCGCAGGAGTTCGAGCATCCCGAACCCCCGCGCCGCCCAGAGCGAGCCGATGATCAGGAAGATGCCGAAGAACGTGACCAGAGTGCTGAAGCCGGTGGAAATGCCGGTGACCAGCACGGTGAACGACACGATGACCACGGGAAGAGTGAGCAGCAGGAACCCGAGCTCCCGCGGCACCGCGCGCCACAGACTCCCGTACAGGGATCGCGGGCGAGGGACTGTCGTGGTCACAGGGTCCAGAGTGGCAGAGTCGGTGAAGGTCATGGAGCAAGCCTCGCGAATGGCGGTGCCGGGCGACATCCGGTGACCACACCGGTGCGGAGTGGGGTTAGCCCCCGGTGTGCGCGGCGCCTCGCTCTAGGAGGACCCGCTCCAGGCCGCCGGGACGATGGTCCAGATCAGCTCGGTCTCGCCGTCGGATTCGTTGTCCCACGAGTGCGGTTCGCGTCCCGCGAAGGTCATGGTGTCCCCCTCCGCGAGATCGACCCGACCGCTGACCAACCGCACCCGGAGACTGCCCCGCACGACGTGAAGCACCTCGACGTCGCAGTTGATCGTGTAGAGCTCCTCCCCTCCGGATGCGCCGGGCGCGAGCACCGACCGCAGCAGCTGCACCCGGGCCTCGCTGCGCGGAGTGAGCAGCTTCTCCACCGCGCCGATGCCGCCCATATTGATGCGCGGCGCGTCGGCGAGCGCCACGACCTCGTGCTCCGGCGGCTCGAACAGCGACCCGAGCTTCAGCGACAGCACCTGGCACAGCGTGACGAGGGTCGACACGCTGGGTGAGGTCTCATCGCGCTCCACCCGACTGATGAAGCCGGTGCTCAGTCCGCTCGCCGTGGCGACGTCCGCCATGGTGAGGGACTGCGCCAGTCTCGTCGCGCGCAGCTTTGCGCCGATGGCGAGCGGGGATCCCGAGGGCGCGGGGTGGACTGCTCGCATGTACGGTTCTCCGGTCGGATCAGCGGGGTGTCATCGCTGAAAGGATCTCATACGCGACGTGGGAGGCGGCAACAGCGGTCACCTGCGCGTGATCGTAGGCCGGGGCGACCTCCACGACGTCGGCTCCGACGATGGTGAGCGGGCTGAGGGCGCGGATGATCGCGAGCAGCTCGCGACTCGTCAGGCCACCGGCCTCCGGCGTACCCGTCCCCGGGGCGTGAGACGGGTCGAGCACATCGATGTCGACCGAGATGTACACCGGACGGTCACCGAGCCGGGCGAGCATCCGCTCGATGACCCGCGCCAGGCCGTCCGTCTCGAACTCGTGGGCGGCGATGACCGCGAACCCGAGGCGGGCATCGTCAGTGAGGTCCTGCCGGCTGTAGAGGGGACCGCGGATGCCGATATGCAGGCTCGCCTCGAGGTCGATGAGGCCCTCCTCCGAGGCACGACGAAATGGCGTTCCGTGGGTCACCGGGGCGCCGAAATAGGTGTCCCAGGTGTCGAGGTGAGCGTCGAAGTGGAGCACGGCCACCGGGCCGGTGCGCTTGGTGACGGCCCGGAGCAGAGGCAGGGCGATGGTGTGGTCGCCGCCGATCGTGAGAAGGCGGGTGCCATCGGCGCCGAGGCGCGTTGCCGCCTCCTCGATCTGGGCGACGGCCTCCTCGATGTTGAACGGGTTCGCCGCGATGTCTCCCGCGTCGACGATCTGCTGGGTCGAGAATGGCTCCACATCCTGCACCGGGTTGTACGGTCGCAGCAGGCGGGATGCCTCGCGAACGTGCGCGGGCCCGAATCGGGCGCCCGGGCGGTAGCTCACTCCGCTGTCGAATGGCACCCCGACGACCGCGATGTCGGCGCGGGGCACGTCTTCGATCCGCGGGAGACGGGCGAAGGTGGCGATGCCGGCGTAGCGGGGCGAGATGCTCGCATCCGACGGCCCGAGGGGTGTTGTCATGGGGTTCTTCCTGTTGGAGGGTTCGTGCGGCGGAGAGGTCAGTCGGTCATCTGAAGCGCGACAGCGCGCACGGGGGCGCCGTCGGCTGCTTCGAAGGCGATGGGCAGCAGCGAGATGAGCGGATCCGCGAAGTCGATCGACTGAAGGTTAGTGAGATTCTCGCTGATCACGCCGGCGACATCGGCGATGAGGTGATGAACGGGGAATCCTTCGCCGGGGTGGTCGTCATCGGGGGTCTCATCGATATTGATCGCGTCGATCCCGAAGGTGCGGATCCCGAGCGCGATGAGGCGCGCACAGGCGTCCGCGTCGAGGAAAGGATTCGCGAAGTACTCCTCGGTGCCGTAGTGGGCGCTCCAGCCGGTGTGGAGCAGCACGATGGTGCCGGCCACCAGCAGATGTTCGAGGCCGGCGAAGTAGTCCCACGTGATGCGCCCGCGTGCCCCGGCTCTGCGGGCGTCGACCACCACACCCGGACCGACGAATCGGTCGAGGGGCAGTTCATCGAGTTTGGGCGCGGCGGCATCGAAGTGGAACGGCGCATCGACGTGGGTGCCCGTCTGCGATCCCATCGAGACGCTGAGCAGGTTGAATCCGTCGTGCTCGATCGTGGAGTGGGGGCGGAATAGCGGCACGGGATCACCCGGGTAGACCTGCGTCGTGGCGTTGACCACCAGCGAGAGATCGACGACCGCTTTTAGCTTCATAGTCAAAAACTATTGCACATGGAACAACACCCCGCTAGTGTCGGGCCAACCCTCGGAGCCCTCGCCGGGCCCGTTCGCTTCGTCGAAAGCACTTCACATGACCACACGCCCCGATGTCCGCTCCGACTCCCCCACCGAGGTGCTGAACAAGCGCCCCAAGATCACCGAGGTGGAGGTGCACGGGGTCGACACGATCCCCGACGCCGACCGCACCTCCACCTGGCTCGACCTGCTGCGAATCCAGTTCGGTGGCGCCAACACCTTCGCCACCGTTCTGCTCGGCACCTTCCCCATCGTGCTCGGACTCTCGTTCTGGCAGGCGGTGCTCGCCACGGTCTCCGGAGTGCTTCTCGGCACCATCTTCCTCATGCCGATGGGGTTGTTCGGCCCGAAGACGGGAACCAACAACGCTGTCTCGTCCGCCGCCTTCTTCGGCGTGCGCGGTCGGATCGTCGGCTCGTTCCTCTCGCTCCTCACGGCTGTCGCGTTCTACTCGATCTCGGTCTGGGTGAGCGGCGACGCACTCGTCGGTGCGCTGACCCGGCTCGGCGGCATCCCCGATTCGCTCGGGCTGCGCACCCTCGTCTACGGCATCATCGGCGTGATAGTGATCGTGGTGGTGGTCTTCGGGTTCCAGTTCATGCTGCTCGTGAACAAGACCGCGGTGATCGCCAACACCATCCTGATACTGCTCGCGATCGTCGCCTTCAGCGGCACTTTCGACAGTTCCTACGACCCCGGACCGAAAGGCTTCGCCCTCGGCGGATTCTGGGCGACCTTCGTCGCCGCGGCCCTCATCGTGGCATCGAACCCCATCTCGTTCGGCGCATTCCTCGGAGACTGGGCCCGCTACATCCCGCGCAACACGCCTCCCCGCAAGCTCCTCGCCGCGACGCTGTTCGGGCAGTTGCTCACCCTCATCCCCTTCCTCTTCGGAGTGGCGACCGCCACGATCGTCGCCGGCAAGAGCGACTACGTCGTCGCTCTGATCCAGGCTTCGCCCATCTGGTACGCCGTGCTGCTCATGGTCGTCGCCTTCATCGGCGGCCTTTCCACCGGCACCACCTCGCTCTATGGCACCGGGCTCGACTTCTCCTCGGTGTTCCCGAAGTTCAGCAGGGTGCAGGCCACCATCGGCATCGGGGTCGTGGCGTTCCTGTTCATCCTCACCGGCCGGATCTTCTTCGACCTGCTGGGCGCCGTCAACGCCTTCGTCGGCGCGATCATCGTCACCACGACTCCGTGGATGGTCATCATGGCGATCGGATACATCGTGAGGCGCGGAAGTTTCCGTCCCCGTGACCTCCAGGTCTTCAACCGCGGCGAGATCGGCGGCAGCTACTGGTTCCGCAACGGGGTGAACTGGCGGGGCATGGTGGCGTGGCTCGGAGCGGCGGCCCTCGGCCTGCTCTTCGCGAACTATCCGCCGATCATCATCGGACCGTTCATCAACGTCGGCGGCGGCATCGACCTCAGCCTGGCTGTCGCGGTGGTATCCGGTGCGGTGCTGTACCTCGGCGCTCTCTGGCTGTTCCCCGAACCGCGCTATGTCTTCGGAGACGATGGCCCGCGGGGAGTGCGCAGCCTGCCGGGAGAACCCCGCCCGATCGAGACCGACCACACCTCCACCGCAGCCAGGATCGCCGCCCGTCGAACGGAAGCGGCGTCATGATCGAGGCACCGGTACCGACCGAGGCGGATGCCCTCGCCGCCGCCGACCGCATCATCGACGACTTCGCCCACCACCGTCGGGATGCCTATTTCGCCGGGTTCTCCCCCGAGGCCACGTTCCTGTTCCACAACGTCGACCACCGCCTCGAAGCCCGGAAAGCCTACGAGGAGCTGTGGGCGCAGTGGGAGGCCGAGGGTTTCCGGGTGCGGGGGTGCAGATCGTCGAACCGTCGCATCCAACTGCTCGGCACGGTGGCGGTGTTCAGCCACGATGTCGACACCGACTCGGAGGTCGCGGGGGTCGCCGAAACCTCGCACGAGCGCGAGACGATTGTGCTTGCCTTCGCCGACGGGGGTTGGCTCGGGGTGCACGAGCATCTCTCCCAGCGGGAGTAGCGCCGCTCGACGTGCCGCTAAGCGCCGAGCGTGTCGTGGGTGAACGTGCCGGCGATCAGTGTCGCTGAGACCGGCATCGCGCGCAGCTCGTCGCCGCCGGCTGTGAGAGGGTCGATGTCGACGACGCACAGGTCGGCGATATCTCCCGCAATGACGCGACGGCGGCCGTGTGCCGATGCCCCGACGGCCTCAGCCGCGGTGATCGACTGCTCCGGATGCCAGGGGGCGCGCCCGTCGCGTGCGCGTGCGACCGCCGCGGCGATCGTGATCCACGGATCGAGCGGGGCGACCGGCGCATCCGATCCAAGCACCACTGTCGCCCCCGCGTCGAAGAGGCTCCGCAGCGGGAAGGCGCGTGAGGTGCGGCCCGACCAGTAGCGGTCGGCGACATCGCGGTCGTCCATGGCCTGTTCGGGCTGCACGCTCGCGGTGATCCCGAGGGCGGCGAACCTCGGAAGATCCGCGTTGCGCAGCAGCTGCGCGTGCTCGATGCGACCGTGGCATCCCACCGCCTCGAATGCATCGAGCGCGATGCGATTCGCGTCATCACCGATCGCGTGCACAGCGGGAAGGAGCCCCGCGGCCGAGACCCGCCGCAACAGCGGCAACAAGTCCTCTGGAGCAACGGTGAGCATGCCGTGGGAGTGCTGATGCCCCTCGAGTCCCGGGTATTCGTCGACGCAGAAGGCCGTCCGGGTGTTGAGGGACCCGTCGATGAGGATCTTGAACGGCCCGACCGCGAGGAGCTCGCCGGTGTCGGGTACGACCTGTCCGGTGCGATGGCCGGCGGTGATCGCCGCGTCGAGATGCTCGGTGTAGATCCCGGCGGAAATACGCAGGGCACGCGACCCTGCGGCCATCCGGCGGCGCCACACGGCGAGGTTGTCGGCCATCTCGAAGTCGACGACCCCGACAACTCCCCGGGAAGCCGCGGTCTGGGCGGCTTCGGCCACCCACCCGTCGAGCACGCCGTCCGGCACGTCCTGCAACGAATCTGTCACCCCGAAGGCGTCGTCTTCGCGCAGGAGGCCGGTCGCGTGACCGCCGAAGCCGAACCGGTCGAGCGCCGCACTGTTCAGCCAGCAGCAGTGGAGGTCCCCACTCACGAGCACGGTCGGCAACGAGCCGGTGGCCTCGTCGAGCACCGCTGCGGTCGGGAGGTCCGGCCAGAGTCCATCGCGGAAGCCGAACCCGACAAGGGGCACTCCCGGCTCGGGGGGTCGCACAATGGCAGCGGCCGCCATGATCGCGGCGGCCTCCGCCGCGGAACCGGCCGCCGACACATCCACCCGTCGCCGGGCGAGGGCATGCTGGCTGAGATGCACGTGGTCGTCCCAGAGTCCGGGCACGACATGACGGCCCTCGAGGTCGATCGACCGGTCGGCGGTGAGACCGGCGCCGATCCGGCTGACCAGTCCGTTCTCGAGGAGCAGATCGACAGGCTCGGCCCCCTCGATCCGGCCGTTGCGCAGGACGAGCCCGGTCACGACGCGACCTCGTTCGCGCGACGCATTTCCGCAGCGAGCGGCGCGCTCGAGTAGGCCCCGTCACCCTCGAGCTGGTTCACGATTCGCTCGACTACGGCGTGCTCCTTGTTCTGGCTCAACTTGAGCCGGGCATCGAATCGCGTGACGCGCAACCGCAGCCCGACGGTGCCGGTGGCGATGTGGCGGGCGGCGGACTCGTCGATCTGAAGCGACATCGGCTCGGGCATCCGCTGTTCGAAATGATCGACGAGCCGGCCGAGCACCGCGAAGTTCTCCTCTTCTGACAGGAGCTCCGGGGTTCCGTAGAGGTGGGCGGTGACGTGATTCCAGGTGGGTACGAAGTCCTCGGACTCGTACCACCCGGGCGAGATGTACCCGTGCGGGCCCTGGATGATCACCAGCACCTCGTGCTGGCCCAGTTCGTGGAGCCTCTCGTCCGGTCTGCCGACGTGACTGACGATGCTGATGCCGTCGGCGTCTTCCTCGAGCAACACCGGGTAGTGCGAGGCGACCATCCCCGACGCGGGGCTGGAGACGATCGTCGCCCAGGGGTTCTCGCGGATGAGCCACTTCACCTCATCCGGGTCCGTGAGCAGGTAGTCGGGAGTGAAGCGCATGGTCCCATTCTGGCGTAGAGAAACTCAGGCCTGATCGGTGGGGCACCAGTAGAGTTTGCGGCCGCCGAGCTCCTCCAACGCGATATTCGTGCCGCAGACCCGGCAGGGCAGGCCGGCGCGGTGATAGACCCAGTGCCGGTCATCCCGGTGCGCGAGAGCCTTGCGTCGAGCCGCTGGCGTGAGTCCGTCCATCGTGAGCATCTGGCCGGTCTTCACACCGATGGCGAGCAGCCGACACCAGTCCCGCCACAGGGCACGCAGGGTCTCCTCCGGCACCATCTTGCCGGGGGTGTGCGGGTTGAGCCTGGCGCGGAACAGCAGTTCGGCGCGATAGACATTGCCGATGCCGCTCACGACGGACTGGTCCATGAGCAGCAGCGCGATCGGGGTCGGCTTCTTCTGGATGACGCTCACGAACCGCTCCTCCCCCGCCTTCTGGTCGTCGACCAGGGGATCCGGGCCGAGTTTCGCGATCGAGGCCTCTACCTGCTCCGGCGTCTGCACCTCGCAGGCCGTCGGTCCGCGCAGATCGGCGACGGTGTCGTGGGTGAGCAGGCGAACGCGCACCGCGCCGACCGGATCGGGCGGGAAGGGGGTGTCCGCGTCGCGCAGCACCTCCTGCTCCGACATCCGCAGCCGGGTGCGCCGCGGGGCGCCGATGCTCGAGAGCGAGTCCTCGGCCGCATCCCGATCAAGGACCGTGCCGCGCTGATTGGTCTGGCCCATGCGTCCGTTGGCGGATGCGACGGTGGCATCCGCGGTGAAGTCGCCGGCGAAATCCCAGGCTCCGTAGAGCCCGAGATGCACCCGGAGCCACAGGTGGTTGTCGAACTCGAGGAACATCTGCTTGCCGACGGCGCGCGCGTCGATCATGCTGTGCCCGTCGAGGAGTGCTGCCCCCTCGGCGAAGCGGCCCTGCGGAGAAGACACGGCGGTCTGCTTGCCCACGAAATGTCGGGCGAACTGGCGGGCGATGCGGTGGACGGAATGGCCTTCTGGCACTGTCAGTCGATCTCGTGGCCGGCGATCGCGCCCGTCGCCTCGTACTCGGAGAGCTGGGCGATGCGGCGCGCGTGCCGCTCCTCACCCGAGAATGGTTCGGAGATGAAAGTGTCGATGAAGAGCTTCGCCTCGTCGACGCTGTGCTGCCGCGCGCCGATGGCGATGAGGTTCGCATCGTTGTGCTGGCGGGCCAACAGCGCGGTCGACACGTTCCAGACCAGGGCGGCCCGGGCGCCGAGCACCTTGTTGGCCGCCATCTGCTCGCCGTTCCCCGAGCCGCCGAATACGATCCCGAGCGCCTCGACGCCGGCCTCCTGGTCTGCGACGGTGCCACGCGCCGCATTGATGCAGAAGCTCGGGTAGTCATCCACCGCGTCGTAGACCTTCGGGCCGTGGTCGACGACCTCGTGGCCGGCGGCACGGAGGTGCTGCTGCAGATCCTCGCTGAATTCGAGCCCGGCGTGGTCGGTGGCGATATGGATGCGCATGATCTCCAATTTAGGCGATGCGCTCGGGCGATACGCGCCTAGGCGAGGTAGACCTTGCGAATCGTCTCGGTCACCGTCCACACCGTGCGTTCGCCGGCGGAGAGTCGAGCTACCGATCCCGCGGAGAGGTGCATGACCCTGCCATCGGCGTCGAAGCTGACCGTTGCGCGACCGGCGATCACGACGAAGACCTCGTCGGTCTCGACATCGCGCATCGATCCGACCGTCATCTCCCACACCCCGACCTCCCGGTCGCCGAGAGTGGTGATGGTCGTGAAGCCGGTGCTCGGCGCCCCGCTCACGACCTGCTCGAGCGCAACCCGCTCCAGAACGATCTCCACCTCACCGGCGGCGACCGCGACGTCTTTGGGGCCCGCCCCGCAACCCGGCACCGTCTCGGAACCCGGCACCGTCACGGAACCCGGCACCGTCATGGAACCCAGTATCCGACGCGGGCGAGAAGCCTGGTCTCGGCGTCCGCGTCAGCGGGCACCGTGATCTCGGGCGGGAAGACCCCCATCGCCCGGAAGCCATCGATCTGCGGCCCCACGATCTCCCAGAGGCCGTCGACGAGCGGATCGGGCAGCGAGTAGTCGAGACCGATGAACTTCGCGATCGACCAGGCCTGGAATGCGCGATAGGTGCTCGTGTGGACGAGGTAGTCGCCGAGGGGGAAGTCGCCGTAACTCAGGTGGACCGTGCGCGCGAGGTCGAGATCGCCGGTGACGGCCTCGGTCGCCGCGTCGTTGATCTCGCCGTAGTTGCCGATCGGGTCGTCGCCGAGCAGGTCGCCGTCGTGTCGAGCGCCCACCTCCTCCGTGGTGCGCCCGGCCAGCACGTCCGGCACCCAGGCCTCATCGAAGGCGTGGTACGCGAGGATGTCGCGCAGCGTCGGGTTCGGCTTTCGGGACCAGTCGGTCGGAGCGGCGAGGGACAGCTGGTCGGCATCGACCATATCGATGACCTCCCGCAGGGCGGCGTCGGACATGAGGAAGAGATCCTGTTGGTTCATGCCCACACGCTACTGCCGGCCGCCGACGCCCGGAAGATGCCGACGCCCGGAAGATCAGGAGTCGAAACCGAGCCCTGCCGCATCCAGAGCCTTCAGAAACAGGTTGCGGCGGCCGCCGTCGTGGTCGGCCCGGTCGAGCGCCCACTTGGTGGCCTGCACGCCCGCATAGGTCGCCGGCTCCGGCGGGAACGGCAGGGGCGTCGAGCGCACCATCTCTAGCTCTGTGCGCTCGGTCGGCTCCCCCGCCAGGTGATCGAGCATGACATTGGCGGCGAAACGGCTCGCTCCGACACCGAGCCCGGTGAAGCCTGCGGCGTAGGCCACCCGACCGCGGCGGGCGAGTCCGAAGAAGGCGCAGAATCTCGTGCTGGTGTCGATCACTCCGGCCCAGCGGTGGCTGAACTTCACCCCTTCGAGCTGGGGGAAGGTCGTGAAGAAGTGGCTGGCGAGTCTCTGGAACGACTGCGGCCGGTCGTCATAGCCCGCACGGATGCGTCCGCCGTAGTGGTAGATCGCGTCGTAGCCGCCCCAGAGGATGCGGTTGTCGGCGCTCAGGCGGTAGTAGTGGAACTGGTTGGCGAGATCGGCGATGCCCTGCCTGCCCTCCCACCCGATAGAGGCGAGCTGGGCATCCGTCAACGGCTCGGTCATGAGCACGTAGTCGTACACCGGCACGGTGTGCAGCCGGTACCGCTTGAGCAGCGACGGGAAGGCGTTCGTGGCGAGGGCCACCCGCTCGGCGCTGACGAAGCCGCCATCGGTGGTGAGCGTCACGGCGCCGGTGGGCAGCTCGCTGTCGATGCCCCGCACCGGTGAGTTCTCGCGGATGTCCACTCCTGCCTCCACACAGGCCCGGGCGAGTTCCGCGGCGAGTTTCGCCGGGTGCACGAGCGCCGTCGCGTGCCGGCTCCACAGTCCGCCCTGGTAGGTGGGCGAATCGACGAGGGAGCGGATGCCCGCGGCGTCGTAGTACAGCTCGCCATCGCCGTCGTGGGCGGCCCCGAGCTCGGGAAGCTGGTAGCTCTCGGTGGCGACGGCGAGCGAGCCGGTCCGCTCGAAGTCGCAGTCGAGACCGAGCCTGGCGACGGTCGCCTGGATCTCGTCCAGGTTCTCCGCGCCGAGCCTGTCCAGCTGCGCCAGCTCCTGGGGAAAGCGGGCGAGTCCGTTGGACTCCCCGTGGGTGAGGGATGCCTCGCAGAAACCTCCGTTGCGCCCGGAGGCGGCCCAGCCGATGGTCTTCGCCTCGAGCACGATCACACGCGTGCCGGGATCCCGCTCGATCGCCTGCAGCGCCGTCCACAGCCCCGTGTAGCCGCCGCCGACCACGGCGAGGTCGTAGTGCACGGTGCCGGAGTGGCGCGGGTGTGTCGACCGCCGGCCGAGGTCGTCGAGCCAGAACGGGGCGAGCCGGGCATCCGCCAGCGAGTCTGTGATGATGCGGGCGTCGGGTGCGGATCGTTCGAAAACCGTGCGTGCCATGGCCCAACCCTACGGTCGCCGGGCGGGCAGCGCTCAGTCGAAGATCGGGCCGCGCGTGCGGGACCGCTTGATCTCGAAGAATCCGTCGTAACTTGCCAGCGCGACGACGCCGTCCCACAGCGTCGCGGCCTGCTCGCCCTTCGGAGCCGGAGAGAGCACGGGACCGAAGAAGGCGTAGCCGCCGACCGCGATCACCGGGGTGCCGACATCCTGGCCGACCCTCTCGATCCCGTCGAAATGGGATGCCCGCATCTGCGGGTCGTATTCGTCGGAGTCGGCGAAGGACGCGAGCGAAGCGGGGAGCCCCGCCTCGGCGAGAGCCTCGGTGATGATGGCATCGGAGTCGGAGCGGGCACCGGGATGGATGCGCGTCCCGAGCGCGTCGTACAGGGGCTTCACCGCGGATTGGCCGTGCAGTTCGGTGACGGCCGCGACAAGGCGCGTGTACCGCAGCGCCCGCGGCAGGAATTCGCGATACTGCTCGGACAGGTCGGTGGCGTCCTCGTTGAGCACGGCGAGGCTCATCACATGCCAGGTCACCTCGAGGTCGCGGAGCACCGCCACCTCGTCGAGCCAGCGGCTCGTCATCCAGGCCCAAGGGCAGGAGGGGTCGAACCAGAAGTCGACAGCGGTCGGGGCAGGGGGAGAAACGGTCATGGATCGAAAGGTACCCTCTGTCTCCTGAAAATACGGTCGGGGTATGGATTCGCGGGGCCCGAAGGCGCACACTGGACTGACAGAATTCGTCAGTCGTGGGAGGCCGTCATGCGCACAACTCCAGACCTGCTTCCGGTGCTGTCCCGAGGCAAACATCGCACGCCGCGGCGCGGCGCCTGCTTCATGGAGTACGCCTCCTACCTGGCCGGCGAGAGCTGGAGCGACCACCCTGCGTGCACCGATCCGGCGCTCGCCTCCCTCGCGCGAATGGTGAACGACTGCACCTCTGATGTGGCGCGCGGTCGCCTTGTCACCCTCATCCCCTCGGTCATCGGCCTCACCGGCGCCGGCACGATCACGGGCATCCGTCTCGCCGCCCGGGCGGCGAGTGCCGCGCTGCCCATCGCGAGCGAGGGACGCCAGCGTGCCCTCGCGGCGGGTCTGCTGCGCTGTGATGAACTCCTGGCCGGTTTCGGCGAGAGCACCGCGAGCGTGAGCCGCACCCTCATCCGCCGCGCCCTGGATTCCACCCCCGGAGCCTGCTCTTGGGCCGCGGAGTTCCTCGCGGCCGCGGGAGCGGTCAACCCCCGCTCGATCCCCCTGATGAGTGACGCGATCATCCGCACGGCCGTCGTGGGGATCGCGGACGCGTGCGTACAGGACCCGGACGACCGTCTTCGGCAGCTCCTCGGCGAGGCGATCGCGGACTGCACCATCGCGGCCGAAGCGCCGGCCCGGGAGCTTCAGCCGACCACCTGACGGGCGCAACTAGACTCTTTCGTTGGACACGATCCATTGAGCGAAGGAGCCGCAGTTGCCTGGAGAGAACCTCACCCGCGTCGAAGCCCAGGAGCGCAAGTCGCTCGTCTCGGTCGATCACTATGACGTGACGCTCGACCTCACCACGGGGCCGGAGACCTTCCGCAGCACCACCACCGTCACCTTCTCCGCCACCGCGGGATCGTCGACCTTCATCGACGCGATCACCCGCACGGTGCACTCCGTCACCCTCAACGGCACCGAGCTCGATGCCGCTGCCGTGAGCGACGGCATCCGGATCCAGCTCGACGGTCTCGCCGCCGAGAACACCCTCACCGTCATCGCCGACGCCGAGTACACGAACACCGGCGAGGGGCTTCACCGCTTCGTCGACCCGGTCGACAACGAGGTCTACCTCTACACGCAGTTCGAGGTGCCGGACTCCCGGCGCGTCTTCGCCGTGTTCGAGCAGCCCGACCTCAAAGCGACGTTCGGATTCACCGTCACCGCGCCCGCCGCCTGGCAGCTGGTCAGCAATTCGCCCACCCCCGAGCCCGTCGTCGACGGCGATTCCGCAACCTGGGCCTTCGAGCCCACCCCGATCCTCTCCTCCTACGTGACCGCCCTCGTCGCGGGGCCCTACGAGGTCGTGCGCTCCGAGTTGACGAGCAGCAGCGGACGCGTCATCCCCCTCGGCCTGTTCTCCCGCAAGTCGCTCAGCCAGTACCTCGATGCCGACTACATCTTCGAGAAGACCCGCCAGGGCTTCGCCTACTACGAAGAGAAGTTCCAGTACCCCTACCCCTTCGCCAAGTACGACCAGCTCTTCGTGCCGGAATTCAACGCCGGGGCGATGGAGAACGCGGGTGCCGTGACGTTCACCGAGACCTACGTATTCCGCTCGAAGGTGACCGACGCCATCAAGGAGCGTCGCGTCGTCACGATCCTCCACGAGCTTGCGCACATGTGGTTCGGCGACCTCGTCACCATGAAGTGGTGGAACGACCTCTGGCTCAACGAGTCCTTCGCGGAGTGGGCGTCCACCATCGCGACAGCCGAAGCCACCGAGTGGACCGAAGCGTGGACCACTTTCCAGGCCATGGAGAAGAGCTGGGCCTACCGCCAGGACCAGCTGCCATCGACGCATCCCGTCGTCGCGACCATCGAGGACCTCGAGGCCGTGCAGGTGAACTTCGACGGCATCACCTACGCCAAGGGCGGATCGGTGCTCAAGCAGCTCGTGGCCTGGGTCGGCATCGACGCCTTCTTCGCCGGGGTAGCCGCCTACTTCGCCAAGCACGAGTTCGGCAACACCGAGCTCGGAGACCTGCTCGCCGAGCTCGAGATCACGAGCGGACGCGACCTCAGCGGATGGTCCGCACTCTGGCTCGAGACCGCTGGTGTCAACACACTGACACCAGAGATCGAGACTGACGGCACGGGGGTCATCACCTCGTTCGCGATCGTTCAGACGGCCGCAGCCGACTACCCGACCATCCGTCCGCACCGTCTGGCCGTCGGCTACTACGACCTCTTCGATGGATCGCTCGTGCGCACCCACCGGGTGGAACTCGACGTCGATGGCGCGCGCACCGAGGTGCCGGAGCTCGTCGGCACGACCAAGCCGGCGCTCGTGCTGCTCAACGACGACGACCTCGCCTATGCGAAGATCCGCCTTGACCCGGACTCGCTCGCCGTGGCGATCGACCACCTCGCCCACATCGAGAACCCGCTCGCGCGGGCCATCGTCTGGGGAGCGGCCTGGGATGCGACCCGCGACGGCGAGAGCGCCGCAAGCGACTACGTGCGCCTGGCCCTCGGCAACATCGCCAGCGAGACCGAATCGACGACCATCCGCACGACGCTCAGCCAGCTCGGCCTCGTAGCCAAGCAGTACGTGGCTCCCGAGAGGCGCGCCGAGACGCTCACTCGCGTCGGCGACACCCTGTGGACTCTCGCGACGGAGGCGACCCCCGGCTCCGATGCGCAGTTCCAGTTCGTCAAGTTCTTCGCCGCCTACGCTTCGACTCCGCAGCACGCCGCGGCCCTCGCCGGGCTGCGGGACGGCTCCGCTCCTCTCGAGGGCCTGGAGATCGACACCGACCTCGGGTGGGAGATCCTCGAGGGGCTCGTGCTGCTCGGTGCCGCGGGACAGTCGGAGATCGACGCGGCACTCGCCGCCGACAACACCTCGAACGGCCAGCAGGCCGCGGCGCGGGCATCCGCCACGATCCCGACCGCCGAGGCCAAGCGGGCCGCTTTCGACTCCCTGGTCGACAGCGATGCGCTGCCCAACTCCATTGTGCGCAACGTGACCATGGGCTACTTGCACGTGAACGATCCCTCGGTGCTCGAATCGCTGATCGAGCCGTACTTCGCCGCGATCGCGGATATCTGGGCCACCCGCTCCTACAAGATCGCGGAATACATCGTCTTCGGTCTCTACCCCTCCCCGCTGGCATCCGTCGCCCTCGTCGACGCGACGACGGCGTGGCTTGGGGCCAACCCGGACATCCCGGCTCTGCGTCGACTCGTCACGGAGAACCTGGCCGGGGTCGAGCGAGCCCTGGCCGTGCAGTCGAAGGACGCGTAGCCCGCTCCGCACTCGCCGTCGTTGCGGGCGTGTGCGGTCATCCCGGGTTGGCACGACCGCCCGGATTGACCGCGCACGCCCGTCTCGTTGCTGTGGGGAATATCCCCCGGAGGGATGATTCGCCCGGGAAACGGCCTCGCTAGGCTTGAATCATGAGGATGAATTCATGATCGAAGCGATCGGCCTGACCAAGCGATACGGCACGAAGACCGCCGTGGACGATGTGACCTTCTCGGTGAGACCCGGGCTGGTGACGGGCTTCCTCGGACCGAACGGAGCGGGGAAGTCGACGACCATGAGACTCGTCGTCGGCCTCGACCGCCCGTTCGGCGGATCCGTCACGGTCAACGGAAAGCGCTACAGCGACCTGAAGGCGCCGCTTCGCGAGGTCGGCGTGTTGCTCGACGCCAAGGCCGTGCACACCGGCCGCTCGGCGATCAACCACCTCCGCGCCCTCGCCGCCACGCACAGCATCGGGCGTGCGCGCGTCGACGAGGTGATCGGCCTCACCGGGCTCGATTCGGTCGCCCGCAAACGCGTCGGCGGCTTCTCGCTGGGCATGGGGCAGCGGCTCGGCATCGCCGCGGCCCTGCTCGGCGACCCGGCGACCCTCATCCTCGACGAGCCGGTCAACGGCCTCGACCCGGAGGGAGTGATCTGGGTGCGCAACCTCGCCCGGTTCCTGGCCTCGGAGGGACGCACGATCTTCCTCTCCTCGCACCTCATGAGCGAGATGGCGCAGACCGCCGACCACATCATCGTCCTTGGGCGCGGACGGATCATCGCGGATGCGCCGGTGGGAGAGATCCTCGCGCTCGCCACCGGAACCGCTGTGCTGGTGCGCACCCCGGAGGCGGAGCGTTTCGGCGCTATCCTCTCGGCCCCCGACATCTCGATCACCCACCGCGAACCACAGCTCATGCAGGTGACGGGGCTCTCCTCCGCGCAGATCGGCGAGCTCGCCGCCAAGAACGGCGTCGTGCTGCACGAACTCTCACCGCAGGCCGGTTCGCTCGAAGACGCCTATCTCGCCCTCACCAAGGACGAGGTCGAATACCACGCCGGAGGAACCACACGATGACCACCACCCAGGCCTACGTCGCGCACGGATCGGGACTCAGCTTTCGCGGACTTCTGCTCTCGGAGTGGATCAAACTCTCCTCTTTGCGCTCCACGATGTGGTGCTACGGCATCATCATCCTCATCAATATCGGCCTCGGAGTGCTTCTGGCGGTCTCGTTCCAGCCGCAGGGCGCGTCGACAGCGGCGATCGACCAGGGCTACTGGGTGCAGTTCTCCACGATCGGCATCGCGTTCAGCCAGCTCGTCGTCTCCGTTCTCGGGGCGCTCGTCATCACCGGTGAGTACGGAACCGGGATGATCCGCTCCACCCTCACCGCCGTTCCGAAGCGGATTCCCGCGCTCATCTCCAAGGCCATCGTGTTCTCGATGGTGAGCTTCGTGATCTCCCTCGTGAGCATCGTGGTGGCGGCGCTCCTCGCACAGGGGCTGCTCACGGGCAAGGGAATGACCCTCGACCTGTCCGACGGCAAGGCCTGGGGTGCGATCGTCGGAGGGGCGGCATTCCTCGCTCTCATCGGACTCGTCGCCCTGTTCCTCGGTGCGATCGTGCGCAACAGCGCTGCAGGGATCTCGGCCGCGCTCGGCCTGATCTTCGTGGCGCCGATCATCTTGCAGATCTTCGCCGCCGTGACCCGGGCGGTCTGGGTGCAGAACCTCTTCGAATTCCTGCCCAGTAGCGCCGGGGCACGGATGTACAGCTACACGGTCACGCCGGCACCGAAGGTGCCCGATGTGATTGTGCTCGATCCCACCCAGGGTCTCCTGGTGCTGGTGGCCTGGGTCGTGCTGTTCGGCATCATCGCCAGCGCGCTGCTCAAGCGGCGGGACGCCTGACCCGTCCACGGAGGGAGCGCACAACCGGCCGCCGCTAAACTCGGTGACCATGGTGACTGCGGTGGCGATCGACGGATGGACTGCCTTCTGGGCGACCATTCGAGGCATCTACGAGATGAAACTCGTGCAGGTCATCGTGATCATCGTGGTCGCCGTGGTTCTGCGGATCGTGTTGCGGTTCGTGATCGACCGGGTCGTCAAGCGCATCGTCAACGGCGTGAAGAAACGCCAGGGCGTGCAGGACACCCAGGCGCTGAGCACCTCGCCCCTGAGTGCGGTGAGGGTCGTGCAGCGCACCCGCACCCTCGGAAGCGTGCTCAACAACATCGTGGCCGTCTTGCTCGTGATCGTGGCGAGCCTCTCGGTCATCACCACCATCAACCCCACCATCCTCGGCTCGTTCGCTCTCATCACCGCGGCGCTCGGCGCCGGCCTCGGCTTCGGCGCGCAGAACATCGTGAAAGACGTTCTCAACGGACTGTTCATGGTCGCGGAAGACCAGCTCGGCGTCGGTGACATCGTCGATCTCGGGTTGGCGAGTGGCGTCGTCGAATCGGTCGGCATCCGCATCACGCAGATCCGCGACGTCAACGGCACAGTCTGGTTCGTGCGCAACGGCGAGATCGTTCGCGTCGGCAACATGTCGCAGGGCTGGTCGCGCGTGATCATCGACCTGCCTGTGCCCTACGACACCGACGTGGCCGCGGTGCGAGCGCTGATGCTCGACGTCGCCACCGACATGGCCGCCGATCCGCAGTGGCGCAGCCGCATCCTCGAGCGCCCGGAGATCTGGGGAATCGAATCGATCTCGGCCGAGGCCATCGTGATCCGCCTCGTGATGAAGACCCGACCGGGCGCCCAGTACGACGTGGCCCGCGAGCTGCGGTCACGGCTCAAGGCCGGACTCGACGCCACGGGCGTGCGCCTTCCCGCGCTCAACGGCCTCGTCGTCGCGTTCGCGGGGGCTGAGGGTGCCAAGGACGACGTACCGCTCACGGAACCGGACCCGGTCGCTTCCACCGCCGGACCGGGCGCCGCCGAACCGAAGTCGCCGAGGAAACCGCGCTCATGAGTACCGATATCCCCGGTGGGCAGGTCAACCCGGTGACGCTTCGCGTGAGCGAGCACGGCGAATCCGTGATGGGCAGCTTCTACGAGAAGATCGGCGGGCGGGCCGCATTCGAACAGCTCGTGCGCGCCTTCTACGACGGCATCCGTACCGACGAGGTGCTGATGCCGATGTATCCGGAGCAGCCGGAGCTCGAAGGCGCGATCCAGCGCCTCACCGGGTTCCTCGAGCAGTACTGGGGTGGCCCGGGCACGTATTCCGAGCAGCGCGGGCACCCACGCCTGCGTGCGCGGCACATGCCGTTCAAGGTGAATCCGGATGCCCGCGACCGCTGGCTGCACCACATGCGCGCCGCCGTCGACGGGCTGCACCTCTCCCCGCTCGATGACGCCACGCTCTGGGGCTATCTCGACCGGGCTGCTCATGCGATGGTCAACACCTTCGAGGAGTGACCTCCGCCGACCGTCCGCGATCCGCGCTCTTCCCGCGCAATCGCTCGACCAGCACCGAAGCCTGACCGGCGACTGGGAGTCCGCTCCGGACATCCCGCCTGCATTGCGGTCGGTTCCGAACTACCCGTTACCGTGGATGCAGGTTGCCTTGGATCCCGGTCGCCCCACCGACCACACACCAGAGCGAGGCTCCGCATGAGCGCGACCACCAGCAGTCCCGTCGTCACCTTCACCAAGACGAAGCCGCGCGGCGATCGTTCGAATCCGACGACCGAGTACTCGGCCCTCCTCCGAACCGTTCGGGATGCCGGCCTCCTTCAGCGCAGCCGGGGCTTCTACTACGGAATGTTCGCCGCTCTGCTCGGGGCACTCGCTGCCACGGTCACCGGAATGGTCCTGCTCGGCGAATCCTGGTTCCAGCTGCTGCTCGCGGCGGCCCTCGGGCTGATCCTCACCCAGTTCGCCTTTCTCGCGCACGAGGCATCCCATCGCCAGGTCTTCGAGTCGGGCAGGGCCAACGACCTCGCCGGACGCCTGATCGCCAACCTCTTCGTCGGCATCAGCTACTCGTGGTGGATGACCAAGCACAGCCGCCACCACGCGAACCCCAACATCATCGGCAAGGATCCCGACATCGAGCGGGACTTCGTCTCGTTCGTGCCAGAGGATGCCGCGAAGGCCGGCGGACTCTATGCCTGGTTCACCCGCCGCCAGGGCTACCTGTTCTTTCCGATTCTCATCTTCGAGGGTGTGAACCTGCACATCGCCGGTTTCCGCACGGTGTTCGGTCGCGCGAAGGTCGATCGTCGGGCGCTCGAGATCTCCATGCTCGTTCCCCGTATCGCCCTCTACCTCGCGGCCGTCTTCCTGTTGCTTCCGCCCGGTATGGCCTTCGCCTTCATCGGCGTGCAGCTGGCCGTCTTCGGCGTGTACATGGGCGCATCCTTCGCACCCAACCACAAGGGCATGCCCGTGCTCCCCCACGATTCGACTGTCGACTTCCTGCGGCGCCAGGTGCTCACCTCGCGCAACATCCGCGGCAACTGGGCGATGGACACCTTCATGGGCGGTCTCAACCACCAGGTCGAGCACCACCTGTTCCCCAACATGCCACGCCCGCACCTCAAAAAGGCCCGCGAGATCGCCCGCGAATACTGCGAAGCGCACGCGATCCCCTATACGGAGACGTCGCTCCGCGCGTCCTACGCCATCGTGGTGCGCTACCTCAACCGCGTCGGCCTGGCGGCCGGCGGCGACCCCTTCGACTGCCCGGCCGCGACCGCCTTCGGCCGCTAGGGCCGTCGGGTCGCCCGCGCCAGCAGCGATCGCGCGTGGCGCAACACCGGCTCGTCGACCATGCGTCCGTCGAAGCGGAACACGCCGCGCTCCCCCTCGGCCGCCGCGAGCATCGCGGTCGCGGAGGCGATTTCTTCCGCCGACGGGAGGTAGGCGCTGCGGATCGCCGGCACCTGGCTCGGATGGATGCAGGCAGTGGCCGAGAATCCACTCGCCCGCGCATCCCGCGCCTCCCGCTCGAGCCCGGGCAGGTCGGGGATGTCGACGTACACCGAGTCGATCGCGACCTTTCCCGCGGCACCTGCCGCCAGAAGCATGCTCGAGCGGGCATGCACGGCGACGGCGCGGTACCGCCCCATTTCATCGCGACTCGAGGTGCCCCCGAGTGAGGCCACGAGGTCTTCCGCACCCCACATCAGGGCCACCACCGCGGGAACGGCCGCAATCGACGCGACATTCACGATGCCGGTCGCCGTCTCGCACAGGGCGACGACCTCGAAGCCGTCGAGCCGACTGACCTGGGCGACCGACTCGGTCTTGGCGAGCATCACCCGGCGGTAGTCGGTGCGGGCCAGCGCGGCGAGATCGTCTTCGAATAATCCGGAGTCGACCGAGTTCACGCGAACGATAGTGGATGCCGCATCGAGCGGATGAGCCACGAGCGCCTCGCGGGCGGCCGCTTTGTCGCCGGCAGCCACGGCATCCTCGAGGTCGAGGATCACGGCATCCGCCCGCTCCGCCGCCTTGTCGAAGCGATCGGGACGGTCGGCCGGGCAGAACAGCAGTGCGGGACCGAGGTCGAAGCTCACGCCGCCCCCTCGCACCAGACCAGCGTCGTGCGCACCGCCGTCGCCACGACCACATCGTCCTGGTTCCGGCCGCTGTGACGAAGCACCACGATGCCCTGGCCCTGCCGGGATTTCGACAGCCTCTTCTCCTCCACCACCGTGGAGCTGTACAGGGTGTCCCCGAGAAACAGTGGCGCCGGAAAGGTGATGTCGCTGAACCCGAGGTTCGCCACCAGTGTGCCCTGGGTGAGTTGAGCCACGGAACTGCCCACCATCGTCGAGAGGGTGAACATCGAGTTGACCAGTCGTTGCCCGAAGGGTTGCGTCGCCGCGAACGCCGCGTCGAGGTGCAGGGCCTGAGTGTTCATGGTGAGCGTCGTGAAAAGCACGTTGTCGGCTTCGCTGACGGTGCGCCCCGGGCGGTGAAGGTAGCGGGCGCCGAGTTCGAACTCCTCGAACCAGAGCCCGCGCTGCAGGATATCCCGGTGCACGTCATCCATCAGTCGGAGAACCCGAGGTCCCGCGCGATCACCATGAGCTGCACTTCGGTGGTCCCTTCGCCGATTTCGAGGATCTTCGAGTCACGGTACTGCCTCGCGACCGGATTCTCGTTGAGGAACCCGTATCCGCCGAAGATCTGGGTGGCGTCCCGCGCGTTGTCCATCGCCGCTTCCCCCGCCACCATCTTCGCGATCGAGGCCTGCGCTTTGAATGGCACCCCTGCGAGCATGCGGCGCGCGGCGTCGTAATACGCGAGACGGGCCGTGTGTGCCCGCGCCTGCATCCGCGCGATCTTGAACGAGATGGACTGGTTCGAGCCGATGCTGCGCCCGAAGACATTGCGCGACTTGGCGTAGCGCACCGATTCGTCGAGGCAGCCCTGCGCGGCGCCGGTCGCGAGAGCGGCCACGACGATGCGCCCCTCGTCGAGGGTCTGCACGAAGTTGGCGAAACCGCGGCCCCGCTCACCGAGCAGGTTCGCTTCTGGCACGCGCACGTCGCGGAGGGTGAGCGGATGCGTGTCGCTCGCGTGCCATCCCACCTTGTCGTAGCCCGGCTCGACGGTGAATCCGGCGATCGGTGTCGGCACGAGGATCGCGGAGAGCTCCTTCTTGATCGACCCGTCCTCGCGGGTGGATTCACCGGTCACCGCGGTGATCGTCACCAGCCGGGTGATGTCTGTGCCGGAGTTGGTGATGAACTGCTTCGTGCCGTTGATCACCCATTCGCCGTCGACGAGTTCGGCGGTGGTCTTGGTGCCCGCGGCGTCCGATCCGGCGTCTGCTTCGGTGAGTCCGAAACCGGCGAGCGCTCGGCCACTGGCGAGCTGGGGCATCCACTCTTCCCGCTGCGCGTCGGTGCCACGGCGGAACACCGGCATCGCACCGAGCCCCACGCCGGCCTCCAGCGTGACCCCGACGCTCTGGTCGACCCGGCCCAGTTGTTCGACAGCAAGGCAGAGGCTGAAGTAGTCCTTGCCCTGGCCGCCGAGCTCGGTGGGGAATGGCAGACCGAAGAGCCCGAGTTCGGCCATCTGGGAGACGACCTCGTAGGGAAAGCTGTGTTCGGCGTCGTGCTTGGCGGCCACCGGAGCAACCACCCGGTCGGCGAAGTCACGAACGAGCTCGCTCACTCGCTGTTGGTCATCGGTGAGGTCGTAGTGCATGGTGTCTCCGTCGACAGTTCGGCCGCGCGTCTCAGTAAGTCTTGACTAACTCAATTAGGTTAGTGATCACTAACTGGATTGTCCACACTAGAGTGTGAATCCACACGATCGGAGGGCTCGGATGGCTGTCGAAACCGACTCTCGCGAGACCCCGCGGGCCCGCGCGAAAGCCGATCGCCGCACGGCCCTGCTCGACTCCGCCGCCCGGCTGTTCGCCGAGCGTGGATTCGACCGAGTCTCGATGGAGGACCTGGGTTCCGCCGCCGGAGTCAGCGGGCCCGCCGTCTACCGGCACTTCCCTGGCAAGCAGTCCGTGCTGGCCGCGCTGCTCACCGACGTGAGCCAGGGGCTCTTCGACGGCGGCACGATCGTGGTCGAGCGCGGATCGGATGCCACGGCCACCCTTCACGAGCTCATCGCGTTCCACGTCACTTTCGCGCTGGCGAACGCCGATGTCATCCGCGTGCAGGACCGCGACCTTGAGAGCCTCGCCCCCGCCGACCAGCACCAGGTTCGCGCCCTTCAGCGCAACTACGTCGAGCTCTGGGTCGGAGTGCTCGCGCGACTCGACCCCGACACACCCGCCGCCGCCCTGCGCGTGAAGGCGCATGCCACCTTCGGGCTGATCAACTCGACCCCGCACAGCGGTCATTCGGCCGGCACCGGTCAGATCCTCGAGGCTATGGCCCGGGCGGGGCTCCGGGCCTGACGACCTGCCCATCCGTCGCCGCGGTGACCGCCTCACCTTGTCGGGCGAGCGCGCTCGGCGGACGCTCGACGGCCCAGATTCTGGCTCGACGTCGTGACAACAGCGGTGAAGCAGCCGAACTGATCTCGGGTACCGGTAGCGTTGCACCACCCGCACCGCGAGAACACCGTGCTGCGAGAACACCGTGACGAAGGAGCCACCGGATGCCCGACCCATCCACCACTGACGTTCTGATCGTCGGCGCCGGCCTTGCCGGGCTCGTCGCCGCGGCCGAACTCGTCGATGCCGGCAAGCGGGTCACGATTCTCGAGCAGGAGCCGGAGGCGAGCTTCGGCGGGCAGGCCTGGTGGTCGTTCGGCGGAATCTTTCTCATCGACTCCCCCGAACAACGCCGCCTCGGTGTGCGCGACTCACTCGAACTCGCGCGGCAGGACTGGATGGCCACGGCCGGATTCGACCGCGACGAAGATGCCTGGCCGCGGAAGTGGGCCGAGGCGTATCTCGACTTCGCCTCCGGAGAGAAGCGAGCCTGGCTGCGGGCGCAGGGTATGCGCTTCTTCCCGGTGGTGGGCTGGGCAGAGCGCGGTGGATACACGGCCCTCGAACACGGAAACTCGGTGCCGAGATTCCACATCACCTGGGGCACCGGCCCCGGCGTGCTCGCCCCCTTCGTGCGGCGCGTTCGCGCGGGAGTCGACAGCGGACTGGTCACCCTGGCATTCCGCCACCGGGTCGACGAACTCCTCGTCGACGACGGGGCCGTCGTCGGGGTGCGCGGCGCCGTGCTCGCCGCGGATGCCGCGGAACGCGGCGCCCCCTCGAACCGGGAGGTCGTCGCCGACTTCGAACTGCGCGCCTCTGCCGTCATCGTGACCAGCGGCGGCATCGGCGGCAACCACGACCTCGTGCGCCAGCAGTGGCCGACGCGAATGGGTACGCCACCGCGGAAGCTGCTCTCGGGCGTGCCCGCGCACGTGGACGGTCGCATGCTCGCGATCAGCGAGAAGGCCGGTGCGAACCTGATCAACGGCGACCGCATGTGGCACTACGTGGAGGGGATCGAGAACTACGCGCCGGTGTGGGCGCGCCATGGCATCCGCATCCTCCCCGGGCCGTCGTCGCTCTGGCTGGATGCCACCGGCCACCGCCTGCCAGTGCCCCTGTTCCCCGGCTTCGACACCCTCGGCACCCTCGAGCACATCGTCGCTACCGGCCATGACCACAGTTGGTTCGTGCTCACCCAGAAGATCATCGAGAAGGAGTTCGCGCTCTCCGGCAGTGAACAGAACCCCGACTTCACCAACAAGGACTATCGCCTTCTCGCCAAACGCCTGCAGCCGGGAGCGCAGGGACCGGTCGAGGCGTTCAAGCAGAAGGGACCCGACTTCGTGGTGGCGCACACCCTCGACGAGCTGCTGGCCGGCATGCAGAAGCTCAGCCCGGAGGTGGAGATCGACGCGGAAAGGGTGAGGCAGGAGGTCGAGGGCCGCGACCGTGAACTGGCCAACGACTTCTCCAAGGATGCGCAGGTGAATGCCCTGAGGCAGGCGCGTCGCTACCGGGGCGACAAGCTCATCAGGGTGGCCACGCCGCATCGCATTCTCGATCCGAAGGCCGGTCCGCTCATCGCGGTGAAGCTGCACATCCTCACCCGCAAGAGTCTCGGCGGCATCGAGACGGATCTCGACGGCCGCGCGCTCGCCTCAGACGGCGAGCCGATCCCGGGCCTGTATGCGGCGGGAGAAGCGAGCGGCTTCGGCGGCGGCGGGATGCACGGCTACCGCTCGCTCGAAGGCACCTTCCTCGGCGGCTGCCTGTTTTCCGGTCGGGTGGCGGGCCGCGCCGTCTCCCGCGCGCTCTGAGCGCTCTGAGCGCTCTGAGCGCTCTGAGCGCTCTGAGCGCTCTGAGCGCTCTGAGCGCTTTGAGCGGGCACAATGGCACCATGACTGATTTCAACGACCGGATCATCGCCGAGTTCCGCGCCAACGACGGGGTCGTCGGAGGACCGTTCACCGGAGCGCAGCTGCTGCTCCTCACGACGACGGGCGCGAAGTCCGGTGAACGCCGGGTCGCCCCCGTGATGTATTTCGCCGAAGGCGACACGAGCTACGTGATCGCCTCCAAGGCGGGCTCCCCGACCAATCCGGCCTGGTTCCACAACCTCGTCGCCCACCCGACGGTCTCGGTGGAAGCCGCGACCGATGACGGGATCGAGAGCTACACCGCCACGGCAGAGCAGGTCACGGGAGAGCTGCGCGAACGCCTGTATACGAAGTTCAGCAGCACGAACCCCGGGTTCGCCGAATACCAGCGGAAGACGGATCGGGTCATTCCGATCGTGGCGCTCACTCGGGCGGGCTGAGCTTCCGCGGCCGACGGAATGGTCCGCTGAGGGCGGCCCACTGCAACAGCATGATGGTCTTCGCGTCGGCGATCCGGCCATCCGCGATCATGCGCAACGACTCGGCGAAGTCGAGTTCGAGCACGTCGATCTCCTCACCCTCCTCCACCAGACCGCCACCCGCGCTGGTCCGGGATTCGGGCGAATATGGCGCCGCGAAGAAGTGCACTCGTTCGGTGACCGAACCCGGGCTCATGTAGACGTCGAAGACGTGCTCGATCTCGCCGAGAGTCACCCCGAGCTCCTCCTCGGCCTCCCTGCGGATGGCGGCCTCCGGCTCGTCGTCGTCGAGAAGCCCGGCGGCGGTCTCGATGAGCAGACCATCCGGATGCCCGTTCACGTAGACCGGGTAACGGAACTGCCGCGAGAGCAGCACAGTGGCGCGCACGGCGTCGTAGAGCAGGATCGTCGCTCCGTTGCCGCGGTCGTAGGTCTCGCGCTGCTCGGTCGTGACGGTGCCGTCCGCGTGGCGATGCTCGAAGGTGGTCTTCCTCAGCACGTGCCAGCCAGAGGCGAGGAGCTCGACGGCCGTCACCGTGATGTCGGGATTGCCGGCCAGGTCGATCCCGGCGCGATCGAGGCCGGTGCGACCGCGATGATCCGGCTCGTCTACACCGCGCATGTCACTCCGCGCATGTCACTCCGCCCATGTCGGGCCGATCAGCGCTGGAGGCTCCACGCGCGGCGCTTGACCAGCACGTGACCCCGGTCTGAGGTGAGTCGGGTCCAGGGACCGGTCTCATAGATCTTCACGGGGGCCGGCCCACTGAGGAAGCCGAGCGAGAGCCCGGCGAATGCCGCACCCGCCGGAACGTATTCGAATCCGGGAATCGGGTGACCCCACACCTCGGAGCGCACCCGCTGCACGATCTGCTCGCCGGTGCCCGTCGGAATCGCGGCGGCGACCTCGTCGATGCCCGACTTCGCGACGGCCTCGAGCACGGATGTCTCCACCGACTCGAGGGATTTCCAGCCCCCCCGGGGCGGCGAGATCGCGGCCCAGGTGACCGTGTTCACCTGCATGGGCAGGTTCACCGTGACGGGAGCGGTCGGGTCGACGATCTCGCTCTGAAGCCGATTGAGTCTCTCGAGCAGCGAACGCACCGGCACCACCGCGTCGAAGGAGTCCGGCGCCGCATCATCCGCTGCGCTGAGGGCGAAGGTGCGCAGCCCGAGCACCGTCGGGCTCTCGTCGAGCAACCCGGCCGGCACGAGTATCGCGACATAGACCGCGAGCACCCCCTGCCCGGCAATCAGGCGCACCGAACCATCCTCCACGCGCTGGGCACGACTGAGGAATACCTGCAGGTCGCCGAGGGAGAGGGAGTCAACAAGGGAGAATGTCTGGCTCATCTGCTCTCTAAACTATAGGAGCGCCGGGGATCTCGCTGCCCCGTGACCGCCGGACCACGGGAGAAGACCATGACCGACCCACTCGTCGACCTGCTCTCCGCACTCGATCTCACCGATACGCATGCCCGCACGAGCGAGGACATCTTCATCGGCGAGAGCCAGTGGTCTGCCCTCGGCCGCGTCTTCGGCGGGCAGGTACTCGCCCAGTCGCTGGTGGCCGCGCAGCGCACCCTCGCCGAGGGGCGCACGGTACATTCGCTTCACGGCTACTTCCTTCGGCCGGGCAATGTCGAGCTGCCCATCACCTTCTCGGTCGACCGCATCCACGACGGCCGTTCGTTCTCGACGCGACGCACGCAGGCCTACCAGGGCGGGTTGCCGATCCTCTCGATGATCGCGTCGTTCCAGGATTCCGACGACGGCCTCGAACACCAGGTCGAGATGCCGACAGATCTGCCGCAGCCGGAGGACTTGCCGACCGCTGCACAGGTACTCGGCGCCGTCGACCATCCGATCGCCAAGCAGTGGGCAGAGGGCCGCCCGTTCGACATGCGTCACGTGCCCTCCCCCGTGTTCCTCACCGTCGACGGACCGCATGTGGCCCACCAGGCCGTGTGGCTGAAGGCCACCAGTCGGCTTCCGGACGATCCCGACCTGCACCGTGCCGCTCTGGCATACGCGAGCGACTATTCGATCCTCGAACCGATCTTCCGTCGGCACGGTGTCGCCTGGTCGACCCCCGGCCTCAAGGCGGCCAGTCTCGACCACGCGATGTGGTTCCACCGCTTCGGGCGGGTCGACGAGTGGATGCTCTACGCGCAGGAGTCCCCCAACGCCACGGGCGGTCGCGGGCTCTCGCTCGGGCGCATCTTCAGTCGCGACGGGATCCTTCTCGCGAGCGTCGCCCAGGAGGGCATGGTGCGGGTGCCGCGTCGCGACTGAGGTCTCTCAGTCCCCGGCGAGGATGCTCGTGCGTTCCGCGAGATAGGACTCGAGCTTCGCGAGTCCCTGATCGCCTTCACCGGCCACCCAGCGCACCATGACCGTGTCACCGCGCAGCGACAGCGGTCCGGTCTCGGCGCGCAAGCTCGCGGCATCCAGGGCGATCTCCGTCACGTCGAAGTTCACGGTGTCGCCGAGCGCGAAACCACCGCGGGTCGCGGCGACCCGCAATTCCCGCCGATGCAGCGCTTCGGCGTTCATGTACACGGTCTCGTGGGTCAACTCGATGGCGCGCGTGATGCCTCCGACGGCGAACAGCCGGCAGTCCCGGTCGAGAAGCAGCACGCCGAGCCGCCAGGCGCGCCCGACGCCGTCCATCACCGCCGGCCGCGGGATGAAGCCGATGCGCCGTGCCGGGCGGAGAGTGGCGATCGCCTCGTCCCCGATACCCATCGCCTCGAGCCGCTCGATCGTCTTCGCGAGCACCGCCCGGAGATCGGAGCTGATCTCATCCGCATCGGTCATGCTGCCAGTATGCCTCGCCGACCCTGAGCCGGATGTCGATGGCCGCCTCAGGGGCTCCCCGAAAGCAGTACCCGCCCATCCGAACCCGATCGGATGTCGACGGAGCTGATGTCGGCGACCGCGAGGCTCGTGGTGCCAGCGGGTTCGACGGTGCTGCCCGGGGTGGCCGTCCACGTCGCCACCTGCATGGACCGCCCGGATGCATCCGTCACGAACATCGCATAGCCCGCACCCTCGCCCCTGCTGTACCCGGGAGGGGTGCTCGCCGTGGCGTCGTACCGGCAGTTCAATTCGAGGCGCGTGCCCCAACCCTCCGGCACCAGTTTCACGTCGGCATACAGCGGACTCGATTCCACCGGCGTGAGCACGACGGATATCGCAGACGCGCTGCCCGTCGAGGTGACAGCGGGAGGCGTGGGAAGGATGAGTGGAACCGCGAGGACGATCGCGGCTGCGGTGGCGGCAGCAGCGAGGATGCTGCCGACGACGAGAGCGCGCGATCGACGACGACGGCGCGCGACGGACCGCACCAACCGCGGAAGAAGCGTCTGCGGAACGGGGAGCGGAGACCTCTCGCTCATCTCGACCTCGCCGACCGGAACCTTGGCAAGCAGACCAGGGAGCCCGGCGAGCTCCGCGACAGCGGCGGAGCATTCGGCACAGCCCGCCAGGTGGCGTTCGAACTCGCGCCGGTCGGTTGCGGCCAGTGCGCCGAGCACATACGCGGCATCCCAGTCGGAGTAGGCATCGGTCGTCATTGGGTCACCCCCCGTTCCTGCAGGGCCAGCCGGAGGGCACGGAGCGCGTAGTGCAACCGCGACTTGACGGTGCCCTCCGGGATCTCCAACGCCCGGGCTGTCTCCGCGGTCGACTGTCCGAGGTAGTACGCGTGAATCACAACGAGCCGGTGATCCGTCGACAGGGTTGTCAGGGCATCCGACACCAGCCAGGCATCCAGCAGCGCATCGGTGTCGTCATCGGCCGGGCGTTCGGGGAGCTGTTCCGAGGCGATCTCGTGCCGCGCGTGGGCGCTTCGCCGGTCGTCGATCACGAGATTGCGCGCCACAGTGAACAGCCACGAGCGCGCCGAGTGATCACTCTGGTCCAGTACCTGCGGGCGACGCCAGGCCCGCATCAGGGTCTCCTGCACCACGTCTTCGGCGAAGTGTCGGTCACCGGTGAGCCAGACCACATACCGCCAGAGGGCGGGCGCGTGCTCGTCATGAAGCGTGCGTAGCAGTTGCGCCTGTTCGTCGACCATCGTCACCCTCCTGCTGGTTACAACGTAGTCCGGGGCCTCTCGGTTCATTCCCAGCCGAATTGAACCGAAACGGGCTCGCATTCGTGCATTCAGGTGACAGGCTTTCCACGTCGCTCTCCACTCATCCCCCGGAGGAATCAGCTCATGACTGCATCACCGTCTCTCACCCGTCGCGCCCTGATCAGCGCCGGCAGCGCCACCGTCGTCGGAGCGGGGGCCCTCGCTCTCGCGGCATGCAGTTCGCCCGCCCCGAGTGGCAGTGGAAGCAGATCCGGCACCTCTACCGGTGCGAAGATCGCCGCGGGGACTGAGGTCGCGAAGGTGGCGGACATCCCGGTCGGTGGCACGAAATCGGCCAAGATCGGCGATGCACCGGTGCTGCTCTCCCAGATCACTGCAGGCACGGTCATGTGCTTCAGCGCGATCTGCCCTCATCAGGGCTGCACGGTGGGAGCCGCGGCGAAGGAATTCGACTGCCCCTGCCACGGATCCCAGTTCAATGCGGAGACCGGCGCCGTGCTCAACGGTCCCGCACAGACCGGCCTCACCGCCATCCCCGTGAAGGTCTCCGGGGATTCGGTGGTCATCGCCTGATGGACTACGAATTCAACGGGCTGCCCGTCCATGTGCTGCTGGTGCACTTCGTCGTCATCGTCGTGCCCCTTGCGGCGCTCTGCACGGTTCTCGCCGCGTTCTGGCCCGCCGCCCGCCGGCGCCTCGGGGTAGTGACGCCGATCATCGCTCTCGCGGCGTTGATCTCCGTGCCGATCACCACCGAAGCCGGCGAATGGCTGCAGGAGCGGGTCGGGCGAACCGATCTCGTCGCGGCGCATGCGGCGATCGGCAAGACCCTGCTTCCGTGGGCCGCCGCGACCTTCCTCTTCGCCGCGATCCAGTGGTTCTGGTTCCGCTTCGTCACGGCTCCGGATGCGAAGTTCGCCGCCCGGGTGCCCGGCAAGACCGCGCGACTCGTCATCACCGTCGCGCTCGCGGTGATCGTCGTGGTGCTCGCCGTCGGTTCGGTGGTCACCGTGGTGCAGATCGGCGAGTCCGGCGCGCGGGCGATCTGGACGGGTTCGTTCACCCAGAATCCGAAATAGCGCGGCAGCCGCGGTAGACCTCAGCGGCGGGTGAAGACCGGCGGCTCCTCCACATATGGCTTCCACGCGGCGCGCTCCTTCGGGCTCAACCGTCGTGGCTTCATCGTCTGCGAGTCGCAGAGCACCACACGGGTGGCGGCCCTGGCGTACAGCTCGGCTGGTTCGGCTCCGATCGGCGACCGGATCTCGTAGCAGACGTCGAGATCCGCCCCGCCGAGGCGACCGATCCACACCTGGATGTCGAGCGGGCTCCGGCGGTAGTCGATGGTCGCGAGGTACTCGATCTCGGTGCGCGCGATGATGCTCAGCGTCGGTGACCCGAGCCGCGCATCCAGCACAGCGCTCGGCGGCGTGCCCGCGCGCTCAGCCTCGTCATCGGGCATCCACAGCGCCTGAACTCGGGCCTCTTCGAGCAGCCGCAGGATCTCGACGTTGTTCACGTGCCCGTAGGCATCGAGGTCGCCCCACCGCAGCACCGTCGGGATGTGCAGCCGCGCCACGAGCGTCAGTCCCTGGTGAGTTTGCGGTAGGCAGAGCGGTTCGGCTTCGCCGCATCCGGTCCGAGTCGCGCGATCTTGTTCTCTTCGTAGGACTCGAAGTTGCCCTCGAACCAGTGCCAGTTGCCCGGGTTCTCTTCCGTGCCCTCGTAGGCGAGGATGTGGGTCGCGATGCGGTCGAGGAACCACCGATCGTGAGTGATGACCACGGCGCAGCCGGGAAACTCGAGCAGCGCGTTCTCCAGGCTGCCGAGGGTCTCCACGTCCAGGTCGTTCGTCGGTTCGTCGAGCAGCAGCAGGTTGCCGCCCTGCTTGAGGGTGAGCGCGAGGTTGAGGCGGTTGCGCTCTCCACCGGAGAGCACCCCCGCCTTCTTCTGCTGGTCTGGACCCTTGAAGCCGAACTGGGAGACGTAGCCGCGGCTCGGGATCTCGGTCTTGCCCACCTGGATGTAGTCCTGCCCGTCGGACACGACCTCCCAGAGCGTCTTGGTCGGGTCGATGCCGCCACGATCCTGGTCGACGTAGGAGATGTCGACGGTGTCGCCGATCTTCAGGTCGCCCCCGTCGAGGGACTCGAGCCCCGTGATGGTCTTGAACAGCGTGGTCTTTCCCACCCCGTTCGGGCCGATCACACCGACGATGCCGTTGCGGGGAAGCGTGAAGCTCAGCCCGTCGATGAGCACCCGGCCGTCGAAGCCCTTCTCCAGTCGCTTCGCGTCGATCACCTGGGCGCCGAGACGCGGACCGATCGGGATGACCAGCTCTTCGAAATCGAGCTTGCGGGTCTTCTCGGCCTCACTCGCCATCTCTTCGTAACGCGCGAGGCGTGCCTTCGACTTCACCTGGCGACCCTTGGCGTTGCTTCGCACCCACTCGAGCTCGCTCGACAGGCGCTTGGCGAGCTTGGCGTCCTTCTTGCCCTGCACTTCGAGGCGCGCGCCCTTCTTCTCGAGGTAGGTCGAGTAGTTGCCCTCGTAGGGGTAGAGGTGACCGCGGTCGACCTCGGCGATCCATTCGGCAACGTGGTCGAGGAAGTACCGGTCGTGAGTGACGGCGAGGACGGCGCCGTGATACTGCGCGAGGTGCTGCTCGAGCCACAGGACGCTCTCGGCATCGAGGTGGTTGGTGGGCTCATCGAGCAGCAACAGGTCCGGCTTCTGCAACAGAAGCTTGGTGAGCGCGACACGGCGCTTCTCTCCACCGGACAGATTCGCGACGGTGGCGTCTCCGGGCGGCGTGCGCAGGGCATCCATCGCCTGCTCGAGCTGAGAGTCGAGGTCCCACGCGTCGGCCGCATCGATGGCCTCCTGCAGAACGCCCATCTCGGCGAGCAGCGAGTCGAAGTCGGCATCCGGATCCGCCATCGCGGCGGAGACCTCGTTGAAGCGGTCGACCTTCGCCTTGATCTCGCCGACACCCTCCTGCACGTTCTCGAGCACTGTCTTGGTCTCGTCGAGCTCCGGCTCCTGCATCAGGATGCCGACGCTGTAGCCGGGGCTTAGTCGCGCTTCCCCGTTGGACGGGGTGTCGAGTCCCGCCATGATCTTGAGGATCGTGGACTTGCCCGCGCCGTTCGGCCCGACCACGCCGATCTTGGCGCCGGGGAAGAACGACATCGTGACGTCGTCGAGGATGAGCTTGTCGCCGACCGCTTTGCGGGCGCGGACCATCGAGTAAATGAATTCGGCCATGCGGCAAGTTTAGGCGGCTGCCCTGCGTCACCCGAACCGCCCGAGAATTGTCCGCGCAGCACGGCTCGCCCAGGCTGGGCAGGGTCTTTCGTGCCGCGCTATCGACCGATCGGGTGGGTCGTGCCGATCGCAGTCACGGGTCAGGACAGCTTTTCGAACACCAGGACTCGAGTTTCCCTCGTAAGACTACACACGCGATTCGCGCCGGGCGCCACGGTTCGTCCGCTCCGCCCGGCTGGGGCCGACGGCGGATTCGGGGACGACACGCCGGGAGCGGCGCACTGCAGACGGCGTGTTGCGAGGATCTCCGCCCGGAGACTCCGAACACGCCTCCGCTATCGCGCGACTCACCACCCTCGAGCGGCGTCGGACCCGCTCGCTACCAGTCGATCGTGCGGGTCTTGCCGATGAGGCAGAGCCCGCTCGACAGCGCCTTTTCGACCGCGCTGCTGTACCCGCCTCCGCCGTGCTGGCCGAGCAGGCAGGAGTCGCCGATCTTCACCGAGAAGAGGATGGAGTCGACTCCCCCGTTGATCGACGTCTTGTCGGGCGTCACCTGCATCGCGGCTTTGTCGAAGCCCGCGGAGACCAGTGAATCGATGATCGCTCGCCCGTTCGCTCCGCCGTTCGATGCGAAGAGCTTCGTGTTGACCGCATCGAACCAGGCCTTGTTCGCCTGCGCGGTGCCGTCGGGCCGGTAGCTCGGAGTCGGTGCGGGCGTCGCCGTGCGGCCCGGGCTGGCGGATGCCGATGCGGATGCGGGCACCGCAGTCGGCGCGGACGCGGCGGGCGAGCACCCCGCCAGGGTGACGGCCAGCAGGAGCAGCGGTGCGGCGAGCAGCATGCGGCCCCTGGCTGACATCCGGTCGACCTCCCCAGTCGCTGTGCGGGGCGGATCCCCCGTCGCGATTCTAATTCGTCCGCTTCTGCCACCACCGACACCCCCGCGCTCGACTTTCCAGTTAGTCGCCACTAACCTGTTTCAATTAGCGTCCGCTAACTGAAACGGAATGGTCGATGGAGACTCTGTCCAGCACTGCACGTGCGTCGAGTGCCGAGTTCCAGGCGAATTCGGCGGCACAGGGCGCGCTGGCGGCCGAATTGCGGGCCAGGCTGGCCGAGGCATCCCGCGGCGGCTCCGAACGAGCGCGCGAGCGCCACACCGGTCGCGGAAAGCTGTTGCCACGGGATCGGATCGACTACCTTCTCGATCCCGGCAGCCCCTTCCTCGAGATCGCACCGCTCGCCGCCTGGGGGCTCTATGACGATGAGGCTCCGGGCGCCGGGCTCGTCGCCGGCATCGGCCTCGTCACCGGTCGGCACTGCATGATCGTCTGCAACGACGCCACGGTGAAGGGCGGCACCTACTACCCGCTCACGGTGAAGAAACACCTCCGGGCGCAGGAGATCGCGGCGCAGAATCTGCTCCCCTGCATCTACCTCGTCGACTCCGGCGGCGCCTTCCTGCCCCGCCAGGACGAGGTCTTCCCGGACCGGGACGACTTCGGCCGCATCTTCTACAACCAGGCGCGGATGTCGTCGCGCGGCATCCCGCAAATCGCCGCGGTGCTCGGCTCGAGCACCGCCGGCGGCGCCTACGTGCCCGCGATGAGCGACGAGACCGTGATCGTGCGAAGCCAGGGCACTATCTTCCTCGGCGGGCCTCCGCTCGTGAAAGCCGCCACCGGTGAGGTCGTCACGGCGGAGGACCTCGGCGGCGGAGACACGCATGCCCGCCTCTCCGGCGTGGTGGACCATCTCGCCGACAACGACCAGCATGCGCTGGAAATCGTGCGGGACATCGTCGGCACCCTGCCGCCCGCCGCGCCCCGCCCGTACGATCTGCGCGCCCCGCTCCCGCCGGCTGTCGACCCGCTCGAGCTCTACGGCGTCGTGCCGACGAACCTTCAGTCGCCCTACGACGCGCGCGAGATCATCGCGAGAATCATCGATGGCAGCGAGTTCCACGAGTTCAAGAAGAACTACGGCGAGACCCTCGTCACCGGATTCGCTCACATCCATGGCCATCCGGTGGGCATCGTCGCCAACAACGGGGTGCTGTTCAGCGAGTCGGCCCAGAAGGGTGCGCACTTCATCGAACTGTGCGACCAGCGCAAGATCCCCCTGCTGTTCCTGCAGAACATCACCGGCTTCATGGTCGGGCGCGAATACGAGGCCGGAGGCATCGCCAAACACGGGGCGAAGATGGTCACTGCCGTGGCTTGCGCCCGGGTTCCGAAGCTGACGGTAGTGGTGGGCGGGTCGTTCGGCGCAGGCAACTACTCCATGGCCGGTCGCGCCTTCTCCCCGCGATTCCTCTGGATGTGGCCGGCGAGTCGCATCTCCGTGATGGGCGGCCCGCAGGCGGCCTCGGTGCTCGCCACCATCCGACGCGAGCAGGCGGAATCCAGCGGAGCGACCTGGACCGACGAGGAGGATGTCGCCTTCCGCGCCCCCATCACCGAGCAGTACGAACGACAGGGCGATCCCTACTACTCGACGGCCCGGCTGTGGGACGACGGCATCATCGACCCGGCCGACACTCGCACCGTCGTCGGCCTCGCCCTCGAGGTGTGCTCGCACGCCCCCCTGGACGACGTCTCCTACGGCGTCTTTCGGATGTGACCCGGATGCCTTCCCCCACCATGTTCGACGCCGTACTCGTGGCCAATCGCGGCGAGATCGCCTGCCGCATCATCCGCACGCTGCGCTCGCTCGGCATCCGCTCCGTCGCCGTCTACAGCGACGCGGATGCGGGGGCGCGGCACGTCTCGCTGGCGGATGCCGCGGTGCGCCTCGGCACCGCCAACGCGGCCGACAGCTACTTGAACATCCCCCGCATCGTCCAGGCCGCCCTCGACACGGGAGCCGATGCGGTGCATCCCGGCTATGGATTCCTCGCCGAAAACGCGGAGTTCGCCGAGGCGTGCGCCAGCTCCGGCCTCGTCTTCATCGGCCCGGGAGTGGAGGCCATCGCGGTGATGGGTGACAAGATCCGTGCCAAGAAGCAGGTCGCCGGGCGCGGAGTCCCGGTGGTTCCTGGTGTCGCGGATCCCGAGCTCAGCGACTCCGAGCTCGCCGCGGCAGCGCTCGCGGTGGGATTCCCGCTCCTGGTCAAGCCCTCCGCCGGTGGCGGCGGCAAGGGCATGCACGTGGTCGATGGACCGGAGCAGCTGGCCGAAGCGATCGCCTCCGCCCGACGCGAAGCGCTGTCGTCATTCGGCGACGACACGATCTTCATCGAGCGATTCGTCTCCCGCCCACGCCACATCGAGGTGCAGGTGCTCGCCGACAACGACGGCACGACGGTGCACCTCGGCGAGCGCGAATGCTCGCTACAGCGGCGCCACCAGAAGGTGATCGAGGAGGCGCCCTCCCCCCTCCTGGACGAGGCGACCCGCGCACGGATCGGCGAGGCCGCCTGTGAGACGGCCCGCAGCGTCGGCTATCGGGGTGCCGGAACAGTCGAGTTCATCGTCTCCGCAGACGCGCCGGAGGAGTTCTTCTTCATGGAGATGAACACCCGGCTGCAGGTGGAACATCCGGTCACGGAGTTGGTGACCGGTATCGACCTCGTCGAGTGGCAGCTGCGCATCGCGGCCGGCGAGCCCCTCGATTTCGGCCAGGCGGAGGTGCGCCTCGCGGGTCACGCGATCGAAGCACGCATCTACGCCGAAGACCCGCAGAGCGGGTTCCTCCCCTCGGGGGGCCGGGTGCTCGGGTTGCGCGAAGCGCGCGGCGATGGCATCCGGGTGGACAGCTCTCTCATCGAGGGACTCGACGTGTCGGCAGACTACGACCCGATGCTGTCGAAAGTGATCGCATGGGCTCCCGACCGAGACGGTGCCCTTGCTCGCCTGCGCGGAGCGCTGCGGCAGACGGCGATAGTGGGCGTCACGACGAACATCGAGTTTCTCGGACTGCTGCTCGCCGACGAGGACGTCGCGGCGGGGCGACTCGACACGGAACTGATCGGCCGCCGCCTCAGCACCCTCGACTTCGCCACCGTCGACGACGGGTTGCTCTCGCGCGCCGCACTCATCCTGTTCGCGGCTTCCGGCCGAGAAACCCCGGAGTCGCCGTGGCAGGCCAGGGACGGATGGAGGATCGGCGCTCACGCTGCGACACTCTTCCGCCTCCGAGTCTCCGGCACAGAGTCAGAGCAGGTGGTCGCGGTGTGGGGCACTCCCCAGCGGGCAACGGTGAGCGTGAACGGGCAGCCCCCGCTCACCGCCAGCATCCGACGAACCGAAGATACGGATGGCCTCGCCTGTCGCACTACCCTCGGTGGTCGATCGGTCGAATCGTGCTGGCTTTTCTGTGACGACGTTCTGTTCCTGGTCGAAGACGGGCGGTCGTGGACCATCAGTCGGGTGACCACTGCTCCTCGCGCCGCGGCGGACGCGATAGCGGTGCCAGAACTGCGCTCACCGATGCCCGGTGCCGTGGTGGCGATCGCGGTGAATGACGGCGATCTGGTCGAGGAGGGTGCGGCGATCATCGTGGTGGAAGCCATGAAGATGGAGCACGTTCTGCGGGCGACGACCGCCGGGCGGGTCGAGTTGCACGCGACGGTGGGCACCCAGGTCGCCCGCGACCAACTGCTGGCGATGGTGGTGCCGCCTGCCGCCGACTGAGGGCCACTAGAACGGTGCCTCCGGGCCCTGCACTGCCGCGCCCACCAGATCGTCCCCATCGCGTGCCTCCGTCTCATCTGGAGCGCCCGGGGTCGCGGTCGGCCAGCCGTTCTCCGGGGAGATCGCCACGGTCGTCGCGGACGGATCGGATGCCGAGGCATCCGCGCCCACCCGAGCGGAGGAATCGACGGTGCCGCTCGACAGGCCGCGGGTGAACGACGCCGTGCCCCAGGTGAGGTCGTGGCCGATGGAATCGGCATCGATCTCGATGGACGTGCCCACCTTGTCGCCGGCGGCCCAGTCCCGGATGCGGAGGCGACCGGTGACGATCACCCGCTCGCCCTTCCTGATCGAGCTGTTGGCATTGAGCGCGAGCTGCCGGAACGATGTGACGGTGTACCAGTTGGTGCCGTTGTCGACCCACAGGTTGCGGGAGCGGTCGAAGCAACGTTGCGTGGAGGCCAGCCGAAAGCTGGTGATGGGAAGCCCCTCGCCCGTGACGAGGTGATTCGGGACGGTGGCCACAAAGCCGGTGAGTGTGATGGTGTCGGTCATGCGGCAAGTGTGGTCCGGCGCCGAGGGCCGGCCGGTCCATCCCCTCGAGGACGGGGAGAACCCAGCCTCAGAGGTAGGTGTGGAGGAGTTGCCATTCGCCCCGGGCCGCGTCGTAGAGCACATCGAACATGCGGCAGTCCCCGCTGTCGGAGGTGCCCTGAAACCGCCACCCGAGCGGCATCGCGCCGGGATGGGTGATCGCCGCATAGTCGACGTCGAGGGGGGTGGGCGTATCCGTCACGCGGAAACGGCTGCCCGCCCACACGAATTGCTCCGGAATGCCCTCGGCTCCGGTCCACACCGTCACTGTCGCGCCAACCAGCGTCATCTTTCCCACCTCCGACATTCGAAACTTTGTTCGATAGTCGACTGTAGGTGACCGCGGCGCGACACGCCAAGAGGAAATTCCCCAGGGCTCAGTGCTCCCGGAACTCCGGCCACTCCGAGCCGGGGAGCAGGCTCGCGTAGAGCGCGCTTTTGGCGACATCCAGTGTCGGATAGATGCCGCGGTAGCCGGCATCCGTCATCAGTTTGAAGGTGAATCCACCCTCGACGCTGTGCACGGACCCCACGGCACCGGCCGGGCCCATCGCCACCCAACGGTTGCCCGTCAGCACGTGGGAATCAGACGTTGACTGCATTGTGTTGCTCATCATTGAGCTCCTTTTGATCACACCTGCCGATCCATGCCGGCAGGAATAGCCTAAGTCTGTGCGCTGCGATCGTCACGCTGCGTGAACTGTCAATTTCATGAACACCGAGGAGACCACCGATGCCCTCCACCCGACTCGGAGTCGTCTTCGACTACGCGGACGACTTCACCGCGAACGCGGCCGAGGTCACCGAATTCGAGCGCGCCGGCGTCGACCTCGTCACAGTGGCGGAGGCCTACTCCTTCGATGCCGTGAGCCAGCTCGGGTATCTCGCCGCGATCACCTCGACCATGACCCTCGCCTCCGGAATCCTGCCGATCTTCTCCCGCACTCCGGCCCTGCTCGCCATGACGGCGGCGGGGCTCGACTCGGTATCGCGCGGCCGCTTCGAACTGGGGATCGGATCCTCCGGAGCCCAGGTGATCGAGGGATTCCACGGAGTGCCGTTCAGCGCGCCTCTCGGCCGCATCCGCGAGAACGTGGAGATCTGTCGGGCCATCTGGCGACGTGAGCGCCTGGACTTCCACGGAGCGCTCTACACGATCCCGCTGCCGGCGAGCGAGGGCCGGGGGCTCGGAAAGCCGCTCAAGATCATCAATCAGCCTGTGCGCGAGTCCATCCCCATCTCGATCGCCGCCCTCACCCCGAAGGCCGTGGCACAGGCTGCCGAGATCGCGGACGGCTGGCTGCCGCTCTTCTACCTGCCGGAGAAGGCGGATGCCGCCTGGGGCGTTGCCCTCGCGGAGGGAAAGGCACGGCGCTCCCCCGATCTCGGGCCTCTCGACGTCACGGCTCAGATGCCGTTCTACCTCGGAGACCATCCCGACCGTGCCGTGGAGGCGTACCGACAGAATGTCGCGCTCTACGTCGGAGGGATGGGTGCCCGGGGTGCGAATTTCTACAACGATCTCGCTGTCGGATACGGTTTCGGCGACGAAGCGAGAAGCGTGCAGGAGCTGTATCTCACGGGCCGCAAAGCCGAGGCGGCAGCGGCGCTGCCGGAACAGCTCGTGTCGGGCACGGCTCTCATCGGCACCGAAGGCGAGGTGCACGCCCGTGTGGACGCACTCCTCGCCTCCGGGGTCACGACGATCTCGGTCAAGCCGCTTGCGTCGTCACGGTCGGAGCGCATCGAGCAACTCGAGGCCCTCCGCGCCATCCTGGGCTAGCGTCGCTCAGGAGGCGAGCACGTACTCCGCGAAGGACTTGCGGATCTTGTTCACCTTGGGAAGCGCCACCGCCATGCAGTAGCCCTGGCCCGGGTTCTTGGCGAAGAAGTCCTGGTGATACTTCTCGGCCTCGTACCAGGTGCCCAGCGGCGAGATCTCGGTGACGAGACCGCCATCCCAGTATTCGGATGCGCGATCGCGAGCGGTCTCGAACTGCTGCTTCTGGGCGTCATCCGCGTAGAACATGGCCGAGCGGTACTGCGTGCCGACATCGTTGCCCTGCCGATTGAGCTGGCGTGGGTCGTGCAATGAGAAGAAGACGTCGAGGATGACATCGGCCGGGATGATCTCGGGATCGAAGGTGACCTCGACCGCCTCGGCGTGGCCGGTCATCCCGGTGCAGACGGCGTCGTAGTCGGGGTTCTTGGTGACACCTCCGGTGTAACCGGAAACGACGTCGCTCACCCCGCGAAGGGTGCGGTACACCGCGTCGAGACACCAGAAACAGCCACCGGCGAGTACGAATGTTTGCATGCGAGGAGCCTACTTTCCGCTTATGGGGGTGGCAGCATCGCTGCCTCTCAAGACAACACCATGCCACCCGGCACCATTCCTCACTCACAGCCGCCTCTAGGCTTGGATCATGACCTATGTCGCCAATCCAGACCGCTACCAGTCCCTCGACTATGACCGCGTCGGCCGCAGTGGCCTGAAGCTGCCCGCCGTCTCGCTCGGCCTGTGGAACAACTTCGGATTCGATCGTCCGATCGACACGCAGCGCGCCATCCTGCGCCGCGCCTTCGACCTCGGTGTCACCCACTTCGACCTCGCAAACAACTACGGTCCGCCCGCGGGGAGTGCCGAGACCAACTTCGGACGCATCTTCGCCGACGACTTCCGCCCGCACCGCGACGAGCTCATCATCTCCACCAAGGCCGGCTACGACATGTGGGATGGGCCCTACGGGGAATGGGGATCGCGCAAGTACATGCTCTCCTCGCTCGACGCCAGCCTCGGTCGGATGGGACTCGACTATGTGGACATCTTCTACTCCCACCGCCCCGACCCGGAAACCCCGATCGAGGAGACGATGGGCGCGCTCGCCACCGCCGTCACCTCAGGTCGCGCGCTCTACGCCGGCATCTCGAACTACAACACCGAGCAGACCCTCGCCGCGTACAGAGCTCTCGCCGAGTACAAGATCCCGCTGCTCATCCATCAGCCGCGCTTCAACATGTTCGACCGCCACATCGAGACCGAGGGTCTGCTTCCGGTTCTGGATGATCTCGGCATGGGCAGCATCGTCTTCTCGCCCCTCGCCCAGGGCATGCTCACCGACCGGTATCTTCGCGGCATCCCGGCGGGTTCCCGGGCGGCAGAAGGCCGGTGGATCAACTCCGAAAACATCAGTGAGCTCTACCTCGAGCGCGCGAATGCCCTCAACGAGATCGCGAAGGGCCGCGGCCAGAGCCTCGCGCAACTCGCGCTGACGTGGGTGCTGCGTCATCCGCAGGTGACATCGGCTCTCATCGGCGCGTCGAGCGTCGCCCAGCTGGAGAACAACATCGCGGCGCTGTCGAGCGCTCCGCTCACCGACGAGGAAGTCGCCGCGATCGAGCCATTCGCGGTAGACGGCACGAGCGACCGGTAGCGGCGCCGATGTCGGCGGCCCGACCTACTGTGAACACCACACAGACAACCGGGCCGGCTGACACTCGAGGGCATCCTCGAGACGTGAAGGAACGCGCATGACCACTCTGGCTTTCACCGGCTCTCAGGCCGTCACCCGCCCCGGGCTCCACCTCGTGCAATTGCACGACGAGCTGTGGCGGGTGACGCGCCCCTCGGGCGACGTACTCGGCTACGTCGAGCAGTTCCGGGTTCGCGCGGGACTGCGCTTCCGCGCCAAACGGTTCATCGCGCGCCAGCGCCGCTTCGTGGAGATGGGCGAATTCTGGAGCATGGATGACGCGGTGGATTGTTTCGGCTTCTGATTCCCCGTCTCCGGGATCCCCGCGGTTGAACCGGTCCGAGACCAGTTGGAGACTCGCCACGAGCGATTGCTGAATGTCGCCTGTGGCCGGGTTAAAGTTCGTCCATGCAATGGTGGACCGACTTTCTCGACTGGCTCAACTCCGACGACGGTTGGCGCATCGTGTCGACAGCGGTCATCCCGTTCGTCGCGATCGTGGTGGCGGGCATCGTCGCTGCCGCGATCGGGCGCGCGTCGGCCCGCAAAGTGATCGAGCTGAGTGAGCGGGAGGTGCGGGCATCCGCCGTCACCGCTCTCATCAGCGCGGCGCGTAAGGCTGCCGTCTGGAACACACTCCCGGCCCCCGAGCAGCAGCACATCGACCACCTGATCGGCGACGCCGAGATCCGCCTGCGCCTTCTGCCGATCGCGGGCACCGCGCTCGCAGCCGACTGGTCGCGGCACGAGATCGCGGGGATGAAGCGGAACGCCATCTCGTTCAGTTTCCAGGCCGAGCAGTCCCTGCTCGTCTTCCGCGACCGCCTGATCGAATGGCAGGGTCGACCGAGCCGCGCCAAGAAGCTCTTCAAGAACGACCTCGACTCCTGGGCCTATGACTCCTCGGCGAGCGAGCAGGAACTCGTGCACCAGCAGCAGAAGTGGGCCGCCCAGCAGGTGACCGAGACGGGACCGATCACCACGGTGACGACCACCCCGTTCACGCGTCCGCCGTCGCCCGCGCCCATCCAGGCTCCGCTGGTCGAGTCCACTGCGCCCGTCGCTGCCGGAGCCGCCGCCGCTGCCACCGGAGTCACTGCCGCCGGCCTCGCCGCCGCCGCCGCCCCCGTCGCAGCAACCGTCGAGACGGAGGTAGATCCGCCGAACAGGGCGGTGCCCTCCCCCGCCGAAGCCGCCGCGGACGACGCCGCTCGCCTCGAAAGAGCTGCAGCAGGGCCCGAGGTACCCGCTGCTCGGCTGACCGAACCGAAATTCAGCTCGCCCGAAGCCGTCATTTCCGCTGAGGCCGCCGTTCCGGCTGAGGCCGCGATGCTCGCCGGCGATGAGCCGCATCCTCTCGTGGAGCCGGCCGACACCTCCTCGCATGATGTCTCTGAGGCATCCATCTTCGGAGGTAATTCGCCACAGAGTGCCGCAGAGCCGCACAGCACCACTCCGGACCCTGCCGAGTCCGCGTTTCCGGGGAGCGAGGACCCGGAGCCCGAGCACACTGAGCCCGACCACATCGAACCCTCCCCGGCCGAGGCGCACATCATCGACGGTGAAATCGTCGAGTCGGATACCGAGCCCGGGGATGCCTCGCATGATTCTGGAGGGGATGAGAACGTCGGGTCCGACGACCACAATCATGGTGACCACGAGAACACCCACGACGATCATCAGCACCACGAGCACAATCACGACGAGTGGCGCGGCTGACCCGAATCGGGCACGAAGAACAACGCACGGACTGCCGCTGGGTCCCCCCGGAGGGATTCGAACCCCCGGCCAAGTGGGTAGAAACCACACGCTCTTCCGCTGAGCTACGGGGGGAGGACGGTCCCCAGATTACTACGCGGACGTAGGTCACCCGTGGCTGCAGCGCCGCGCACCGGTTCTCGCCTGACCGTTGCCCACGGGTCTGAGGCAACGTCCGCAGCGCTGCAGTCCTCCTGGACACCAGGTCTGGACCTGTCGGACGGATATCGCTAGGGGCGCGCACAGAACCGTACGAGCGGCCATCCCCGGGATGAGCCATCCACTAGATTGAGGCGATCGAGCCCTCACCGCAGTCCCTCCCAGGTACCGGTCCGTTCGCTGCCCCGCAGCGGCCCGCTCTCCCGCCGATCGATTCCACGCGGCTGGCCGACAGCGGACTGGATCACAGCGAGGTGGCTATCCGTGTTCGCGCGGGGGCGACCAACAACGTGCCAAGTGGATCCAGCCGCAGCTTCGCGCACATCCTTCGAGCCAGCCTGTTCACCCTCTTCAACGCGGTCGTCGGCGCCGGCACCGTGGTGCTCATTCTGTTCGGCGACTGGCAGGACGGCCTGTTCGGGCTCACCGCCCTCGCCAACGTGCTGATCGGGGTGTTTCAGGAGTTCCGCGCCAAACGACTCCTGGACTCTCTCTCCCTTCTCAACGCGACCCCGGCCCGGGTCCTTCGCGGGGGCGAAACCCACGAGATCGGCACCGAACTGGTCGTGCTCGATGACCTGCTCGTGCTCCGGGTGGGAGACCAGGTGCCGGCCGATGCGGTGATCGTGAGCGAAGTCGGTCTCGAGATCGACCAGTCGCAATTGACCGGTGAGACCGCCCCGGTGGGAAAGCGGGCTGACGACACGGTGCTCTCCGGATCTGCCGTCGCCGCCGGGCACGGCACGGCCCGCGTGGTGCGCGTCGGCGCGGATTCCTACACGAGCCGACTCACCGCGGAGGCGAAGCGCTTCTCCCTGGTCAATTCCGAGCTCCGCAATGCGGCCAATCGCATCGTCCGGTGGGTGAGCTGGGGCTTGGCTCCCCTGATCATTCTCGTCATGAACGCACAGATGCACGCCGCGGGAGGGTGGGATACGGCGATCCGGTCCGGGCACTGGCGAGACGCCCTGATCGGCACGGTGGCCAGCGCGTCCAGCGTCATCCCGCAGGGCCTGATCCTCATGATCAGCATCTCTTTCGCCCTTGCAGCGGCAAAACTCGCCCAATCCCAGGTTCTGGTGCAGGAGATCGCGGCCATCGAGATCCTCGCAAGGGTCGACACTCTCTGCTTCGACAAGACGGGCACGCTGACCGACGGTGCCATCGCCTTCGATGGCACCCATGCGATTGAGACCGAGGGAGGGAAGGCTGGTGCCGAGCAAGCGGACTGGAAGGCCGTCTTGGGCTGCTTCGGTGCCGACGACGATGCCAACGCGACGGCGCGCTGCCTTCGGGCCGCCTTCCAGGCCGGAGACCTGCGGCCGAGCGGATCCGTTCCCTTCACGTCCGAGCACAAATGGAGCGCGGTGGGTATCCCACAGGGAGCCTCACGGGGCACCTGGGTATTGGGAGCGCCCGAGATGGTCTTCGCGCACCTCGACGACACGCATCCCGCCCTGCAGAAGAAACTCTCCGGCCTCCTCGCGCGGGGGCTCCGAACCCTGGTGCTCGCCCACAGCGACGATCGTCTTGGCGGTGCCGACATCGACGGCCATCGGTTGCCCGGGTCCCTGCAGCCGGTCGCTCTCGTCACCTTCGCCGAGACCATCCGGCCGGATGCGGCGGAGACCGTCGCCTACTTCCAAGCGCAGGGCGTCGCCCTGAAGGTCATCTCCGGCGACAACCCGCACACCGCCGCCACAATCGCCCGCGCGGTGGGTATCCAGCTCGAGGGATCCGGCTACGACGCGAGAGATCTCCCCGAAGACCTGGGGGCGATGGGCGAGGTCCTCGAAACAAACGCGGTCTTCGGCCGGGTGACGCCGGCACAGAAGCGGCAGATGGTTCGGGCCCTCCAGCAGCGCGGACACGTTGTGGCCATGACCGGTGACGGCGTGAACGATGCGCTGGCCCTCAAGGCCGCCGACATTGGCATCGCGATGGGATCAGGGGCCCCGGCTACGAAGGCCGTGGCCCGCATGATTTTGCTCGATGGGCAGTTCTCCCGGCTCCCCAGGGTGGTCGCGGAAGGGCGACGCGTGATCGTGAATATCGAGCGAGTGTCAAAACTGTTCCTGACCAAGACCACCTACGCCGTCCTGCTCTCGATCGCGGTGGGGGTGCTGCTCTGGAGGTTCCCCTTCCTGCCCCGCCAGTTCGCCCCGACCGACGGCCTCACCATCGGAATCCCGGCGCTGCTTCTGGCACTCGCCGGTCAGCAGAAGCCGTACCGGCCGGGTTTCCTGCGCCGCTCACTGAGGTTCTCACTCCCGGCCGGAGCAGTGACCGCGACGGTGATCGTGGTGGTGCTCGCATTCGCCCGCGTCTCGGGAGAATATTCGTCCAGCGAGATGTCCACTGCGGCAGCGATCGCTCTGTCCATCGTGGGATTCTGGGTGCTTGTGGTCTCGGCACGCCCTCTGACCGCCCGGCGTTACGCCCTGTTGGCCACCATGGTGACCGTGCAGGCCGCCTGCTTCCTCGTGCCGCTGGTGCGCACATTCCTCGCCTTCACGCTGCCGACCGGACCGCTGCTTTCGGTCTCGTTCGGAATAGCGGCGACCGGCTGCATCGCCGTCGAGATCGTTTTCAGGCTGACCTCGCGAAGAGCGCCACTCAGCGTTGTCCCGCCGCGACTGTAGCCTCCGTTGGCGCACCGGGATCCGTCGACGCTGTGTGCTTGTGCGCGCGACGGTGCGACGGCCACCAGAAGAAGTCCTTCGTGATGAACACCATCGCCGGCACGAGAACGGTGCGGATCACGAGGGTGTCGAAGAGCACCCCGATGCAGACGATCACTCCGATCTGGGTGAGCGCCACCACCGGCAGCACCCCCAGCACCGCGAACACCGCGGCGAGCAGGATACCGGCGCTCGTGATCACCGCACCCGTCGACGACAGCGCGCGGATCATCCCCTCTGAGGTGCCGTGGAGTTCCCGCTCCTCCCGCGCTCTGGTGGTGAGGAAGATGTTGTAGTCCACACCGAGCGCCACGAGGAACAGGAAGGCGAACAGGATCACATTGGTGTTGAAGGCGGGGAAGCCGAGCAGGTGGGTGAAGATCCAGTTGGCCGCGCCGAGGCTCGCGAAGAAGGTGGCGAGCACGCTCGCAATCAAGAGCACGGGCGCGATGAGCGACCGGAGCAGGATGGCGAGGATGGCGAACACGATCGCCAGGATGATCGGGATGATGAGGTCCTGATCGCGCTGTGAGGTGGTGAGGCTGTCGAGCGCCGTGGCATCCCGTCCCCCGACGATGGTCTCTCCCACCGCGCCGGATTCGTCGGCGTAGGCCGAGCGGAGCTTCGTGATCGTGGTGAATGCGGCGTCGCTTCCCGGCGCGCTGGTGAGGGACACGTTGAGCTGGGTGAGGCCGTTGGCGCTCTCCCCCGGGGTGACGGAGTCGACGCCGGAGACGCCCTTCGCGATCGAGGTGGCATCTGCCGCCGCATCCTCGGGGGTGAGCACGGTCGTCTGGCTGGTGAGGCCGGCCGAGAAGGACTTGTCGACGATCTTCTGGGCGACCACCGACTCCGGGTTGCCGAGCAACTGCTCGGTCTGTGACAGACCGACGGAGAAGCCGGACAGCCCGAGGGTCAACACCCCCACGACGGCAACGGAGAGCACCGTGATGATCACCGGGCGGTGCGAGACTCCGCGGCCCAGGCGGGTCCAGAAGCCGTCCTTGACCACGGCGGATGCCTCCCGCACCCGTGGTACGAAGGGCCAGAACAGTCCGCGACCGCACACTACGAGCGCTGCGGGAAGCACGATGAGGGCGAAGAGGATGGCCACGACCACACCGATGGCGCAGGCGAAGCCCAGGGCACGGTTGCCCGCCAGCTCCGCGAAGAGCAGGGTGATGAGGCTCAGCGCCACGGTGCCGCCGCTGGCCGCGATCGCCGGTCCGGCGCTCTTCACCGCGGTGAGCATCGCGACCGAGCGATCCTCGATCTTCAGCAGCTCCTCCCGGTAGCGCGCGACGAGCAGCAGGGCGTAGTTAGTGCCAGCGCCGAAGACCAGCACCGAGAGGATGCCGCTGACCGAGGCATCCAGCGTGATGCCGAAGGGCTTGGCGAGAGCGGTGACGACGGCCCCGGCGAGACCGTCCGCGGTGCCGACGACGGCGAGCGGCACGATCCAGAGCACGGGGCTTCGGTAGGTGACGATGAGCAAGACCGCTACGACGATCACGGTGACGAGAAGCAGTTTGAAGTCTGCGCCGGCAAAGGCGTTGGTGATGTCGGCCTGAAACCCGACGCCTCCGGTGAGATAGCTGTCGAGCCCGGCCGGCAGGTTCTTGGCCGCGGCTGTCCGCAGCGAGTCGGCGGTGCCGGCGACGTCTTTGTCGACGGCTTTCACGCTGAGCGGCACGACCGAGATGGCCGCCTTGCCATCGTCGCTGAATTGCGGGGCGGTGGCCCGGGGAGCGGTGGAGAGCTCGCCGAGGGCGGTCGCCCGGGATGTGATCGCACCGCGGTCCGCGGCGGTGAGCGTCGAGTCGCCTCGGCTCCAGACAAGGATCGCCGCGGTCTGTTCCGCGGAAGGGAACTTCGCCAGCGCCGCATCCACCCTCGCGGCCTGGCTGCTCGACGGGAGGCCGGTACTGGGGAAGCTGTCGCCGGAGTTCTTGGGCAGAAGCGAGAAGAGCAGGCCGACCGCGACGATGGTGCCGACGAGCACGATCCAGGCCGTCCGTCGTCCGCTGATGAAACGCCAGATCGCGGTCACGATTCCTCCACATCGGTCGGTAGCTAGTCTATTTAGCTATCACATCGTTTAGCATGTCTGTTATGGAAGATTCGCGCAAGTCGAGGGTGCCGATTGCGCCAGAGGTTTCCGGTGACGTCGCCGCCGAAGCCGTCGCTTCTCAGCTGATCGCGGAGCAGCTCCGCGAGATCTCCGCGCTATCGACCCGATTCCAGAGGCACGTCGGACAGTCTCTGTCCGTCAACGACACCGACCTGTCGGCGATGGAGCACCTGATGACGAACGGACCGCTCACCCCCACAGACCTCTCGCATCGCCTCGGGATCTCGACCGCGGCCACCACGGTCATGGTCGACCGGCTCACCGCTCTCGGTCATGTGCATCGAGAACCGCACGCCCACGACCGGCGAAAGGTCGTCGTGGTGCCGACGCCGGCATCCGTCCAGGAGGCCTTCGCGACGCTCGAGCCCATGATCTCGGGGGTGTCTCGGGTCACCGCAGCCCTTCCGGCGCAGGACAGCGCAGTGGTGACGAGGTTCCTCTCCGAGGTCATCGGAGTGTTCCGACAGGCGATCCCCACGGCGGACTGAGTCGAACTCAGACCGCTTTCGCCAGGGCGACGAGCACCTGGTCGAGGCTCGGGGCTCCCTCGGCGCGAAAGACCTCCGCGCCATCCGCGTCGAGCACGATCACCGTCGGAGTCGAGCGGATGCCCGCCCGTTCAGCCTCGTCGCCGTGAGCTGCGACATCCAGCTCGGCGATCTTCAGCGAAGGAACGAGCTTCGACGCCTGGTCGAGCACGGCTCTGGTCTGGATGCATGGGTCGCAGAAGGCCGAAGAGAAGAAGAGAAGCTGCACGGCGGGAACCGACTACTGGCGGTCGCCGCGGTCCTCCGGTGCATCGAAGGGCTCGCTGTCCTTCGCATCGAAGGTGTAGTTCACGTGGTACTGGCCACCGACCTCGGTGAAGTCGACCAGGGTGTAGTCGGTGAGGGTCTCTTTGCCTCCGACCGCGGTGAGCACCGTGATCTCGGTGTCGAAGCCCCCGTCGGTGGAGATGCGGGTGTCGGTGCGCCCGTCATTGGGACCGCCCGAGTAGATGGCGATGTATTCGTCGCCGTGGGAAAGGGTCGGTTGTGCGTCAGTCATGCTCCATTAGTACCACGGCCGGGTGGCAACCTCAGAAGAAGGAGAGGATCGCGGCCGCGGCCGAGGCCGCCGCGATCAGGTAGGCGATGCCCACGATCACCCGATGCACGGTGAGAAACCGGCTCGCCGAGCCCGACGCATCCCGTGCCCGGCTGTCTTTCGCCACCCGCCGGTAGAAGGTGGGCCAGACGATCACGGCGAACGCGGCGTTGACGAGGAGCAGGATGGCGAGGAGGGTCACAGCCTCCAGCCTAGGGTCGTGACGGATGCCGGCTCGCAGGGCCCAGAGCGGACATCCTCACCGACCGCGGCGTGTCACGGGCGCCAGGCGGCGTGTCGTGCGGGATCTGCGCTCTCGGACGCAGTGAACCGCGGCAGCTCCGGCACGTCCGCTGCCTGCGTGCATCCGCGCCCTCACCCGTCTCCCGTCCACAGCTATACATAGACGAGCTATATAGTTTGGCTATATACTTGGTGGATGCTTGAAACACAACGCCCCCTCGTCGAGAAACTGATCGTGCAGGCCAACCGCCTCACCCGCGTCGCCGCGCAGGCCACCGGGAGCACGACACCCGCGTCCGTCTGGCGCACCCTGTCGATCCTGGCGAGCGATGGCTCATACCGCATCGGGGATCTCGCGAAGGCCTGCCGCGTGACGCAGCCGACCATGACGAAACTGATCCAGCACCTCGCGGAAGACGAGCTGATCTACCGGATAGCGGATGTCGCAGACTCCCGCGCCTGGCTGATCGCGATCACCGACAAGGGCACGACAGCCCTCGACGCGTGGCGCACCGAACTCGGCGAGGCGCTTCAGCCGATGTTCGCCGATCTCTCCCCCGACGAGACGCAGATCCTCGATCGCGCCGTCGCCATTCTCGAATCACGAACCAACACCGCACGAAAGGTGGCCTGACATGGCACACGAAAAAACCGCCGGAGCGAGCATCCTCAGGCAGCCGAAAGAGGTCTGGGCCGTCGCCTTCGCCTGTGTCGTCGCCTTCATGGGTATCGGGCTCGTCGATCCCATCCTTCCCGCGATCGCCCACGAACTGTCGGCGACCGCGGCCCAGACCGAGCTCCTCTTCACCAGCTATCTCCTGATCACCGGCGTGATGATGTTCTTCACCAGCTGGATCTCCAGTCGAATCGGCGCCAAGAAGACGCTGATGATCGGCCTGGCCTTCATCGTCGTGTTCGCGCTACTCGCCGCACTCAGCGGCAGCGTCGAGGCCGTCATCGGCTTCCGCGCCGGTTGGGGTCTCGGCAACGCTCTCTTCATCTCGACGGCGCTCGCAACCATCGTCGGTGCCGCGAGCGGTGGCACCTCGTCGGCGATCATCCTCTATGAAGCCGCCCTCGGCCTCGGCATCGCCATCGGTCCCCTGCTCGGCGGGCTGCTCGGCAGCGTGAGCTGGCGCGGACCGTTCTTCGGCACCGCCGCACTCATGGCGATCGCCTTCGTCGCGATCGTCGTGCTGCTCGGCAAGGAAGACAGGTCCGCCCGGGTCCCCACGAAGTTCTCCGCCCCGTTCCGCGCGCTCGGGAACCCCGCCCTCGCGATCCTCGCCGGTGCCGCACTGTTCTACAACATCGGATTCTTCACGCTGCTGGCCTGGACCCCCTTCGCGCTCGAGCTGCCCAAGGAGAGTGCCGCGCTCCAACTCGGTCTCATCTTCTTCGGTTGGGGACTCTGTGTCGCCATCGCGTCGGTGTGGATCGCCCCGTTGCTCACGGCACGGATGAAGCGCACAACCGCGCTCACCGTCGTGCTTCCGCTGCTCACCCTCGACCTCGTGGCGGCGGGCATCTGTGCGGGCAGCAAGCTCGGACTCATCGTCTGCGTGGTACTCGGCGGCCTGTTGCTCGGCATCCTCAACACGGTTCTCACCGAATCCGTGATGGAGGCGACCGAATTGCCGCGCTCGGTGGCGTCATCCGCCTACTCCGGCGTGCGGTTCCTCGGCGGGGCGGCCGCTCCGCCGCTCGCCGCCCAGCTCGCGATCTGGTTCAGCCCCTCGGTGCCGTATTACGTCGCCGGAGGATCCGTGCTCATCGCCGCAATCCTGGTGCTCTCCGGGGTGCGCTTCCTCGGCCGCGCGAACAACGGGCCGGAACCGCTTCTCGCCGAGGCCGAATCGATCGGGGTCGGCGAGCTCGCCTGATCCCCCCTCACTGCCGATGCCGGCCCGGCCCCGAGCCGCCGGCATCGGTACCCGACGATAGAATTCACGGATGCCAGCAAACACCGACCGCCTCGTCTGGATCGATTGCGAAATGACGGGGCTCGATGTCAGCATCGACGAGCTCGTGGAGGTCGCGGTGGTCATCACCGACTTCGACCTCAACATCATCGATCCCGGCTTCGAAATCGTGATCAAGCCAGACCAGGCCGCCTGGGACAACATGGGCGAGTTCGTGCGCGACATGCACACCAAGTCGGGCCTGATCGAGGCGATCCCCCACGGTGTGAGCCTTGCGGACGCCGAGTTCGCCGTGATCGAGTACATCCTCAAGTTCATTCCCGCGGAGCAGCACGCGCCGCTCGCCGGCAACACCATCGGCACCGACCGCACCTTCCTCGCCAAGTACATGCCGCGCGTCGACAACCACCTGCACTACCGCAATGTGGACGTCTCGTCGATCAAGGAGCTCTCCCGGCGCTGGTTCCCCCGCGTGTACTTCAACGCACCGGCCAAGAACGGCGGGCACCGTGCACTCGCCGACATCCTCGAATCGATCCGCGAGCTCGACTACTACCGCAAGGCCGTGTTCGTGGCGGAGCCCGGACCAACTACCGACGACGTTCAGGCGGTCTCCGCAGCGGTCGTGGAGAAGTTCCTGCCGCACCTCTCCTAGCGAGCAACGGGCCTAGCAAGCGACGGGCCTAGCGACCGCCCGGCCCAGCACCGACCGGCCCAGCATCCGACGGCCCGGCATCCGACGGCCCGATTCGCTCGCTCCGATGCCGCGGCAGCAAAACTTCTACGGGTGTAATAAGCTTGTCGAGTTGTGTCGGTCGCGAATCATCGTGGACGGCACGCATGGTGGTCGTAGCTCAGTTGGTAGAGCGCTGGCTTGTGGAGCCGGATGTCGCGGGTTCGAGCCCCGTCGGTCACCCAGGGAGTTGCACGGTGTGCAGCAGAGCAATGTGTGAAGAGAATGGCCCCGCGGAAACGCGGGGCCATTCTGCATGTGTGAGGGTTGACCTATGACCGATGTCCTCGAGCAGACCGAGCTGGTCGAGTCGACCGTGCTCGACTCGCCCTGGGTCACCATCGTCTGGAACGACCCGGTCAACCTCATGAACTACGTGTCGTGGGTGTTCCGCAGCTACTTCGGTTTCACCCGCGCAGAAGCGGATCTGCGGATGCTCCAGGTGCACAATGACGGACGAGCGGTGGTCGCCACCGGCAGCCGCGAGGAGATGGAGCGCCACGTGGAGGCGATGCACGACTTCGGGCTCTGGGCCACCCTCGCCAAGGCGGACGAGTGAAGGCCTTCCGCCGCTCCCGCCACCAGTTCGTCGCGGTCTTCGAGCCGGTCGAGGCTGAAACCCTCTCGCTCCTCGCCAACCAACTCGCCGAGCTGGTCGGCTCTCGCGCGGACCACGACTCCGATCCGGCGCTCGCGCGGCTGCTTCCGGACGCGTATCCGGACGACGTGGAGGCATCCGCCGAATTTCGCCGATTCACCGCCGACGACCTGGCCTCCCGCAAGAGCGCGAACGCCCGTCGAATCGTCGCCGACCTCGCAACCGCAGCCCGCGCCAGTTCGCCGACCGCGGTGAAGGTCGATGCGCAATCGGCGCAGGCCTGGGTGCGGTCGCTCACGGACATCCGGCTGACGATCGCGGCGCGGCTGGGCATCGAGGCTGACGGCGATCTCGGGTCGGAGGATCCGGTGCTGCTCGATCTCTACGACTGGCTCGGCTTCGTGCAGGGCTCTCTCGTCGACTGCCTGGACCACTGATGCAAGAGTTGGACGCGGCAGAGTTCGAGAAGCTGGTGGTCGACGAGCTGGACCTGTTGCCCGACGAGATGGTCGACGGTCTCGAGAATGTCGTCTTCGTGACCGAGGACAGGCCGGAGGACGGCTCTCTCGACCTCCTGGGGCTCTACGACGGCGTCGACCTCACCCGGCGCGGCAACTACGGCTTCGGGGAGCTGCCGGACCGCATCATCCTCTACCGGGAGCCGCTGCTCGCCGTGGCCGGGGACCTCGAGGAGCTGAAGGACCAGATCCACGTGACCCTGGTGCACGAGATCGCGCACTACTACGGAATCGACGACGACGAGCTGCACGACCTCGGGTGGGGCTGAGGTTCGCGGAACACTCTCGAGCAGTCCTTGGCCTGCCGGCGTCCCGAGGCCGTCGGAAGTAGGCTGCGGATCAGCCGAGCGCGAGCGGAAGCGTCTCGTCGGCAGACCACTCCTCCAGCGAACCGTCATAGATTCGCACGGCGGAGATGCCCAGTTCGACGAGCGTGAGCGCGTTGGCGGATGCTGAGATACCTCCGCCGCAGTAGAGCAGCACCTCCTCTGCGCCGGTCACGCCCTCGGCCGCATAGGCCTCGCGCAGGGATTCGTCGCTCTTCACGGTGCCGTCAGCGGAGAACAGGTCGCGCGAGGAGACATTCACGCTGCCGGGGATTCGCCCGCGACGGGAGTACCGCGAGGGGGCGGAGCCGGTGAAGCTGCTCGCGGGCAGCCCGCAGACCAGGGGGCGGGCATCCGATTCGGAGCGCTGGATGAGCTCCTCCTTTGTCACCCACGACTCGAGGGTCGCCGCGGGAGTCCACGCCGGCACGGCCGGCGGCACGGGCTCCTCCCCTGTCGCTGTCGGTTTGTGCGCCGCGCTCCAGGCCGCGAGGCCCCCATCCAGCACGCGCGCGTCGACACCGATCCAGCGCAGGAGGTACCAGAGGCGGGCGGCGAAGAGCCCCCCGGTCGTGTCGTAGACCACGACGGCGTCCGCGGCGCCGACACCGATGCGGGCCAGTTCGCTCGCGATCGCCGCGGGGGAGGGGTGCGTGTAGTGAAGGGTCGCTGCACTGTCAGAGAACTGACTCGGCACGTCGACATGCTGCGATCCCGGGATGTGCTCGTCGAGCCAGAGCGGCCGTCCAGAGTCGCGCCGGTAGTCGCCATCGAACTGCGCCGGGTGCAGCACACAGCTCGCGTCGAGGACAACCGGCGGGGCCGGGGAATCGAGCAGGGCGGAGAGTTGGACGGCGGTGATGAAAGGCGAAGTCATAGCAATGACGCTAGCCCGTCGACCAGCCGCGCGACGTCCTCGTCGCGGAGAACGAGGTCGGCCAGGCGCCAGGGATGCTCACGACGGCCGAAAGAGCGTTCCTGCGCGGCCCAGCGGTCCCAGTGCGGAGCGTAGGTGTCACCGTCCCGCGCCAGCGCACGGTGCTTGCGCGTCGGGGCGTCGAGTTCGACCCAGATGCCGAAGCTGGCGCGGGCGCGATTGGCGCGGCTGAGGCATCCGGAGCCCTCGATCACCAGCGGGAGCGCGGCGTCCAGCGCGTGCCATTCCGCCGCGGTGTCGGCTACCCAGTCCCAGCGACGCCACCTGGGACCGATCGGGGCGAGCACGTCGTCGTGAACCGCACGGGACGCCGCTTCCAGCCCGTCCCAGCCCGGATAGAGCTCGTCGAGTCGCACGAGCTGGGCGTCGAGGGCGGGAGCGAGGGCTTGGGCGAGAGTTGTCTTGCCGGAGCCGGAACCGCCATCGATGAGCACTACCGGGCGGGGTGCCCGGCGGAGTCGAGCCACGAGGGCTGGCGCGCTAACGCCTGGGCCGTCAGGCCCCGGCAAGGAAATTCCAGTGCCCGGTGACTACCGAGGTGCCGACCGCGGCGAGCGCGATCAGCAAGGACAGCGCCACGAGTGCCCACTCGCGCCCGCCGAACCGGGACTCTCGTGCCCAGCTGCGGGGTATCGACGAACCGAAGCCCCTGGCCTCCATCGCGGTGGCGAGCTTGCTCCCGCGCCGGATCGAGAGCACGAGGAGCGCGAAGGCCTGGCCGGCGAAACGGCGCAACCGCCCGCGGTCGGCGATCCCCCGCGCGCGGCGCGCGAATTCGAGCGACTTCCAATCCTCCGCGAACAGACCTACGAGACGCAGTCCGCCGAGAGCGCCGAGCACGAATCGGGAGGGCAAGCGCAATACCTGCGCGAGCCCGTCGGCGAGATCCGTCGGATCGACAGTGACGAAGAGAACGACGGCGGGAAGGCCGATGGCGAGCACCCTCAACAGGGTGGCCACCGACAGTTCGATCGACCCGTCGGTCACATTCACCAGCAGGAAGCGCCAGTGGCTGGTGCCGGAGGCTCGCCCGTAGAGCAGGATGGTGCCCGCCGCGAAGAGCGCCGCCACCGCCACCGGCAGTGTCCTCTTCACGAACTGGCGCGGCCCGAGCCCGGCGAAGAAGAACAGCACAGCCTCGAAGGCGAGCGCGACGGATGCCGAGACCCAGTCGATCGACAGCACGAGCGCGATGCCGATCACCGCGGTCGCGGCGAGTTTGGCGACCGGATTGATGCGATAGATCGCCCGGGTGCCGGCCGGCGGGGTGAGGATGTCGGCAGTCGTCATCGAGGCACCCTCGACTCGAGCAGGTGTCCGGCCCGCGACATCCGCAGTTCGGTGTCGGCGAGGGCGTCGACCAGGTACGCATCGTGGGTGACGGCGACGACGCTGCTGCCCTCATCGAGGAGTTCGGCGAGGAATGCGACGAGTTCGGCCCAGGTGCGCGCATCCTGCCCGAAGGTCGGTTCATCCAGCACGAGGAGCGGCGGTCGGGTGACGAGAACCGTCGCAACGGACAGCCGACGCTTCTCGCCGCCGGAGAGCGTGAACGGATTCGCCGCGGTGAGGTGCCCGAGACGGAGTCGTTCGAGCAGGGGATCGATGCGCCGAGCCGACTCCTCGGCTGAGAGTCCGATCGCTCGCGCCCCGACGGCGAGTTCGCCGGCGACCGTGCCACTCACGAACTGGTGCTCCGGATCCTGGAACACGCTGCCGATGCGGGTCACCAGCTGACGGGACTTCCAGCGCAGCGGATCGGTGCCGAGACCGCCGGCGAGGCCATCGGCCGTCACTCGCCCGACGAGCGCCGGCAGCAGTCCTCCGAGCGTGAGCCCGAGAGTGGTCTTGCCCGTTCCGTTCGGGCCGGTGATCGCCAGGCACTCCCCCGCTCGCACAGACAGGGCGAGACCGGACTGAAGCGCCGAGGCGCGGCCGATAGTGAGGTTCTCGGCGTGAAGCAGCGGCTCGCCCGGCCGTCGCTCGCGGTTCGGATGCTGCGGCAGGTGGCCCGGAACCCATACTCCCGAGGCGGCGAGAGCCGCTCCCTCCCGGCGCAACACATGCTCCGGCGCGCCATCGGCCAGGACTCCCCCGCCCGGCGAGAGCACGACCACACGATCCACCAGGGGCCACCACACGTCCACGCGGTGTTCGACCACCACGAGGGTACTGCCGGTGGCTTCGAGCACGCGCGCCACGGCATCCCTCACCTCGATCACCCCCTCGGGGTCGAGATTGGCCGTCGGCTCATCGAGCAGCAGAAGGCCCGGTCTCATCGCGATCACCCCGGCGAGCGCGAGCCGCTGTTTCTGCCCGCCGGAGAGTCCGCTGGTGGGATGCCGCAGCGGCAAGGGCAATCCGACCGCCTGCAACGCCTGCTCCACCCGCACCCAGGTCTCCTCGCGCGGCACGCCCATGTTCTCGCAGCCGAAGGCGACATCGTCGCCGACTCTGGCGAGTACGACCTGCGAATCGGGGTCCTGCAGCACGAGCCCCACGCGTCCGCGAGCCTGCGCCGCAACGCCGCCTCCGATGAGCAGCTCCCCAGCGGATTCGCCCTCTTCATCACCTCCGAGCACCCCGGCGAGCGCCTGCACGAGGGTGGACTTTCCCGCCCCGGACGCCCCGAGCAGCAGAACCCGTTCGCCAGGCTCGACGCGCAGGTCGAGCTCGCGCACCGCCCAGTCCGCCCGACCGGCATGGCGCCATCCCCATCCCCGGGCGTCGACACTGAGCGGCGTCGCGGGGGTGAGGGGAAGTGATGCCATGGGTCTGGTCAGCGAGCCGCGACGCGGCCCGACGCAAAGCGGCTGAGCGCACCGGTGCGCGCGAGCCCGCGCACGATGAACCACGAGCCGAGCCCGGCGATCACGGCGCCGGAGAGGATGCCGGAGACGGTATAGATGGCCTGGAATGCGGAACCGGAGGCCAGGTAGTAGCCGACGATGTCGTTGACCGCCATCGCGAGCCCCGCCGCGGCTCCGGCCAGCATGGCCACCACCACGTTCCAGCGGTGGTAGAGGAAAACCAGGAAGATCAGTTCCGCCCCCAGTCCTTGTGCGAGGCCAGCCTCGATGGTGGCGAAACCACCCCACTGCGCACCGAGGAGTGCCGAGACGACAGCGGCGACGAGTTCGGTGAACAGTGCGGCGCCGGGCTTTCGGATGACGAGACCGCCGAGCACTCCGGCGAAGAGCCAGAGTCCGTAGAAGAGGGCCTGGGATCCGGGAAGCACGGCCTCGAGCGGAGCGGTCACCGGGGCATAGACCTGGTTCCAGGCGAAGAAGACCAGTGCGCTGGCCACGCCGAGCACGCTCGCGACGACGATGTCCACCACCCGCCAGCGCGGTTCGATGCGTCGAGCGGTCGGGCGGGAGGATGTTGCGGTTGCGTTCATGGTCGTGCCCCAATCGTGAGTGAGGGCACGGGTGTGGATTGTGCGCGGATGCGACAACCCGGAGAGAAAATCTGCCTCCCTGCGCTGGCATGATCCAGATCAGGTTCGACGGTCGGAGCTTGGAGAAGCTCCCTCTCAGCCCGGCATCACCGGACTCCCGTGTCCCTTCTCAGCTTAGCGCCGCGCAGAGTCGATGTGCTGGATGACTGGTGCCCGAGCCATCAATCCGACGCCGTCGACCCCGGCCGCCGCAACGGGTAATCCCCGTCTCGGCGGGGAATTATGCGCCCGCGGCAGCCCCACACACTCTCGGACCGACTTGTCAAGGCTCCGCGAGGGTTCGACCTTCTTCGCACCCGCAGGATACGGTGAAAGCCCCCCGCTGAACGAGCCTGATCGAATTGAGAAAAACCCATGGAAACCTGGCCCGGATCTGCCTATCCCCTCGGCGCCACCTTTGACGGCAGCGGCACCAACTTCGCACTCTTCAGTGAAGTGGCCGAGAAGATCGAACTCTGCCTGTTCGACGACGACGGTGTCGAGACCCGCGTCGAGCTCTTCGAGATCGATGCTTATGTCTGGCACGCCTATCTGCCGCAGGTGCAGCCGGGCCAGCGCTACGGCTATCGCGTCTATGGGGAATACGATCCGGAATCCGGCAAGCGCTGCAACCCCAACAAGTTGCTTCTCGACCCCTATGCCAAGGCGACCTGCGGCGACTTCGACTGGGACCAGTCGCTCTTCGCCTACAACTTCGGCGACCCGCTCTCTCGCAACGACGAGGATTCGGCCAGCCACACGATGATGGGCATCGTCATCAACCCTTTCTTCGACTGGGCGGGCGACCGTCATCCGCGCATCCCCTACAACGACACGGTCATCTACGAGGCCCACGTCAAGGGGCTCACGGAGCTCCACCCCGACGTGCCGGCGGAACAGCGCGGAACCTATTCCGGGCTCTCCCACCCGGCCGTGATCGAGCACCTGCAGAAGCTCGGCATCACGACACTGGAGCTCATGCCCGTGCACCAGTTCGTGCAGGACTCGACGCTGCTCGACAAGGGCCTCCGCAACTACTGGGGCTACAACACCATCGGTTTCTTCGCTCCGCAGAACAGCTATTCCTCGACCGGGGATCGTGGCCAGCAGGTGCAGGAATTCAAGAGCATGGTGCGATCGATGCACGACGCCGGCATCGAGGTCGTGCTCGACGTGGTCTACAACCACACAGCGGAGGGCAACCACCTCGGCCCGACGATCTCGTTCAAGGGCATCGACAACGAGGCTTACTACCGCCTCGTCGAAGACGACCAGCAGTTCTACATGGACTACACCGGCACCGGCAACTCCTTCAACGTGCGCCATCCGCACTCCCTGCAGCTGATCATGGACAGCCTGCGCTACTGGGTCACCGAGATGCATGTCGACGGATTCCGCTTCGACCTCGCCTCCACGCTCGCCCGGGAGTTCTACGACGTCGACAAGCTCTCCACCTTCTTCGAGCTGGTGCAGCAAGACCCGATCGTCTCGCAGGTGAAGCTCATCGCCGAGCCCTGGGACGTGGGCCCCGGCGGCTACCAGGTGGGCAACTTCCCCCCGCAGTGGACGGAATGGAACGGAAAGTACCGCGACACCGTGCGCGACTTCTGGCGCGGCGAGCCCTCGACGCTGGGCGAGTTCGCGTCTCGGCTCACCGGCTCCGCCGACCTTTACGAGGGCGATGGGCGTCGCCCCGTCGCATCCATCAACTTCGTCACCGCGCACGACGGCTTCACCCTCGCCGACCTCGTGTCCTACAACGAGAAGCACAACGACGCGAACGGTGAGGAGAACAACGACGGGGAGTCGGAGAACCGCTCCTGGAACTCCGGCGTGGAGGGCCCGACGGATGACCCGGAGGTGCTCGGCCTGCGCGCGCGCCAGCAGCGCAACTTCCTGGCGACGCTGCTGCTCTCGCAGGGGGTTCCGATGATCCTGCACGGGGACGAACTCGGCCGTACCCAGCAGGGCAATAACAACACCTACGCGCAGGACTCCGAGATCGCGTGGGTGCACTGGGATGCGGCGGATGCCCCGCTCACCGAGTTCGTCGCGGCCGTCACCCGGCTGCGCAAAGACCACCCCACCTTCCGACGCAAGAGCTTCTTCGACGGGCGACCGGTCAAGCGCGGGGCGGGCGAGCCTCTGGCGGACATCGTCTGGCTCACCCCGGACGGCGAAGCGATGGAGCCCGAGAACTGGGACTCCGGGTTCGGCCGCGCTATCGGTGTGTTCCTCAACGGGAACGGCATCCAGGGCCGCGACCTGCGTGGACAGCGCATCACCGACCTCAACTTCGCCATCTTCTTCAACGCGGGTGACGAATCCGTCGACTTCACGCTGCCCTCGGAGGAGTTCTCCGGATCCTGGGAGATCGTGATCGACAGCTCCGGCGAACTCGCCGACACGGAGCCGCGCAAGGCCAAGGACGTGCTGCCTGTCGTGGCGAAATCCCTCGTCGTGCTGCGGGCCTGGGTCGCGCCGGAGATGGAGATCGATCACTCTGTCGCGGCCTCGCTGAGCGCCCAGGCCGGAACCCAGGCGGCCGCGCCGCGCATTCCGGAGTCCCACTGATGCGCATACCCGCCTCCACCTATCGGCTCCAGATCCGCGAGTCCTTCGACCTGAACGCTGCGGCGGCCATCGCCGGCTACGTTCACGATCTCGGGGCGGACTGGCTCTACCTCTCCCCCCTCCTGAAGGCGGAGGAGGGATCCGACCACGGCTACGACGTGGTCGACCACTCGCTCGTCGACCCGGCGCGCGGCGGCCGGAACGGACTGGATGCCGCCTCCGCGGCCGCACGTGAGCTCGGCCTCGGTGTGCTCATCGACATCGTGCCGAATCATGTCGGTGTCGCCACACCGAAGCAGAGCGTCTGGTGGTGGGATCTGCTGACCCACGGACGCCAGTCGCGCTATGCGGAAGCATTCGACGTCGACTGGGTCTTCGGCGGCGGCAAGGTGCGCATCCCGGTGCTCGGTGACGAGCCGGATCCTGAGTTCCAGATCATCGACGGCGAGCTGGCCTATTACGACAACCGCTTCCCGCTCGCGCCGGGCACCGCCGACGATGACGCCTCCCCGGCAGAGATCCACTCCCGTCAGAACTACGAGCTGATGAACTGGCGCCGGGCGGATGCCGAACTCAACTACCGCCGCTTCTTCGCCGTGAACACGCTCGCCGGCATCCGCGTGGAGACACCCTGGGTGTTCGACGAGTCGCACGTGGAGATCATCCGCTGGATCACCGATGGTCTGGCCGATGGACTGCGGGTGGACCATCCCGACGGCCTCGCCGACCCGGCCGGCTACCTGGATGCACTCGCCGCGGCAACGGACGGTGCGTATGTGCTCGTCGAGAAGATCCTCGAGGGCGACGAACAGCTGCCCACCTCGTGGGCGGCCGCGGGCACCACCGGCTACGACGCCCTCGCGGATGTCGACCGGGTGCTCGTCGATCCTGCGGGCCGCAAGGCTCTCGACGCGCTCGACTCCACGTTGCGTGACTCCACCGAGCCGGTGTCGTGGACCCGCCTCATCCACAGCACCAAGCGCGCGATCGCCGACGGTATCCTGCGGTCGGAGGTGCTGCGCATCGAACGCGACCTCGGTGCCGATGGCGCGCACGAGCAGACGGCCGATGCCCTCGCCGAGCTCCTCGCCTGCTTCCCGGTCTACCGTTCCTACCTCCCGCTCGGAATCGAACACCTTCACGAGGCGGTGAGGCTGGCGAAAGAGTACCGGCCTGAGCTCGCGGACCGCATCGATGCCCTGCTGCCGACCCTCGGTGATCCGGCTCATCCGGCAGCCGTCCGCTTCCAGCAGACCTCGGGAATGGTGATGGCGAAGGGCGTGGAAGACACCGCGTTCTACCGCTATACCCGGCTCGGATCCCTCACCGAGGTGGGGGCAGACCCGTCGGAGTTCTCGATCGGCATCGACGAGTTCCACCGGCGCCACCAGTTGCGACAGGCGAGCTTCCCGGCCTCCCTCACCACCCTGTCGACCCACGACACGAAGCGAGGGGAAGACGTGCGGGCGCGCATAAGCGTGCTCGCCGAGATCCCCGCAGAGTGGGAGGCTGCCCTCGCCCAGTTGCGCGTCGCGGTGCCCCTCGGCGACGGTCCCCTGGAGTCCCTGCTCTGGGAGGCGATCGTCGGAGCCTGGCCCGCCAGCCGGGAGCGCCTGCACGCCTATGCAGAGAAGGCGGCCCGTGAGGCCGGCAACTCCACGAAGTGGACAGCGCCGGGAGAGGAATTCGAGGCGCGGATGCACCGGCTCATCGACTCCGCCTTCGATGACGAGCACGTCATCGGTATCCTCGACGGAGTGCTCGACACCGTGCGTCAGCCGGGCTGGTCGAATTCGCTGTCGGCCAAGGTGATCCAGCTGACGGCCCCCGGCGTGCCCGACGTGTACCAGGGCAGCGAACTCTGGGAGACCTCCCTTGTCGACCCCGACAACCGACGCCCGGTCGACTTCGACGAACGGCGGCTCTACCTCGCGGCTATCGATGCCGGAGCCCACCCGCCGATCGACGAGTCGGGGGCTGCGAAGCTGCTGATGACCTCTCGCTCCCTGCGGCTGCGGCGCGATCATCCGGAGTTCTTCACCCGCTATGCCGCGATCGAGGCCTACGGTTCCGCGGCGAAGCATGTCGTCGCCTTCGACCGGGGCGAAGCGCTCACCATCGCGACCCGCCTGCCGATCGGACTGGACCGCGAGGGCGGATGGGGCGACACCTCCGTGATCGTCGCGGGGCGTCCGGTCACCGATGTCTTCACCGGCCGGCAATTCGAGGGTGGAACTCTGCTGCTCTCCGAGGCGCTCGAGCGGTACCCTGTAGCACTGCTGGTCCCAAGCGAGTAGGCGGACGATGATGACCACTGAAGCGACGAATTTCGATATCTGGGCTCCCGCAGCCTCGAGAGTCACGCTGCTGCTCGACGGGGCACATCACGAGATGACGGCGACCACCGGAGGCTGGTGGGTCGCACCGGAGGGCGTCTCGGGCACCGACTACGGCTACCTGGTGGACGATGACGAGTCGCCGCTGCCCGATCCGCGCAGCCGGCGACAGCCCGAATCCGTCCATGGCCTCTCGCGCACCTTCACCAGCGATTTCGAGTGGACCGACTCGTCCTGGACCGGCCGGCAGCTTGCTGGCGGTGTGATCTACGAGTTGCACCTCGGCACCTTCACCCCGCAGGGGACCCTCGACTCCGCGATCGACAAACTCGATCACCTCGTCTCCATCGGGGTCGATTTCGTCGAACTGTTGCCGGTCAACGGCTTCAACGGCGACCACAACTGGGGCTACGACGGGGTGCTCTGGTACACCGTCGACGAGACCTACGGTGGGCCCGCCGCCTACGAGCGGTTCGTGGATGCCGCGCACGCGCGGGGTCTCGGCGTGATCCAGGATGTCGTCTACAACCACCTCGGCCCGAGCGGCAACTACCTCCCGCGCTTTGGCCCGTACCTCCGCGCCGGGTCGTCGAACACCTGGGGTGATTCGGTCAACCTCGACGAGCCCGCCGTGCGGTCGTACATCGTCGATAACGCGCTCGGCTGGTTCCGTGACTTCCACGTGGACGGCCTGCGACTCGACGCGGTGCACGCCCTCGTCGACGACTCGCCGAAGCACCTCCTCCAGGAGCTGTCCGAGCGCACCGACGCCCTTTCCGCCTTCCTCGGGCGGCCGCTCAGCCTCATCGCCGAGTCCGACCTCAACGATCCGAAGCTGATCACGCCCCGAGAGGGAGGCAGTGGCGGCTACGGGCTGCAGGCCCAGTGGAGCGATGACTTCCACCACGCCGTCCATGTGGCCCTCACCGGGGAGACGACCGGGTACTACGCCGACTTCGCGCGGCTGGATTCCCTGGCCAAGGTGATGACCCGTGGCTTCTTCCACGACGGCACCTACTCGTCGTTCCGCGAGCGCGATCACGGTCATCCGATCGACACCGAGCACATGCCGGCGTGGCGGCTCGTAGTCGCCAACCAGAATCACGACCAGATCGGCAACCGTGCCGTCGGTGACCGCCTGTCGGCCCAACTCGATACGGACCAGCTGGCGATCGCGGCGGTCCTCACGCTCGCCGGCCCGTTCACTCCGATGCTCTTCATGGGCGAGGAGTGGGGCGCGACCACGCCGTGGCAGTTCTTCACCGCTCATCCGGAGCCCGAGCTCGGAAAGGCGACCGCGGAGGGGCGCATCGCCGAGTTCGCGAAGATGGGGTGGGATCCCGATGTCGTGCCGGATCCGCAGGATGTCGAGACCTTCCGGCGTTCGAAGCTCGACTGGGACGAAGCGGCCGACGGCGATCACGCCCGCCTTCTGCAGTTGTACCGCTCGCTGGCGGCCCTTCGCCGCGACCGCCCTGACCTCACCGACCCCCGTATGTCGCGACTCTCCGCGGAATTCGACGACGATGCGAAATGGTTCGCTCTGCACCGCACCGACGTGGATGGCTCTGGCACGAGCATCCTCGTGAACTTCGCCGACTTCCCGGTGGCGCTGCCCTACGGCGGTTCGGTGTTGCTGGCGACCACGAACACGGTTGCCGCCTCCTCGGCGGAGATCCTTCTCGGAGCGCGATCGGCGGCGATACTCTCCCGCTGAGCTCACCCTCAGCAGACGACGGCGCCTGGCATCCGGTGGCGCTCGTGCCGCTAAGGCACTGTGTGGGCGTGTCTCGAGGTGGTTCGCAGCACTGGTGCTCGCCTGGATAGGGCGGGCGGATGTCACGGTGGCAACCGGTCGCGGCGACGCCTTGCCATCACGGAGGGAGACACAACTCCCTCCGCGATGAGATCCCGCCTCCGCGAGCGCTGAGATCCCCCGCCATCGCCGGCGGTGACACCTTCACTCGAAGTGAATGATGTGAGCGGTGTTGGGCCTCCTCGTCTCCAGGCATACGTCGGTCGGTCGAGGGCCCCATCGGGCGACGTTTTCAGCAGACACGGGCCGGACCCGATCGCGCGTGTGCGGTGCGGAGCGCCCACCGCCGCCGGCGGAATACAATCGCAGGATCGGAGAGGGAGATCCCATGCGTCAGAGCGTTGATTTCGAGAACGTATCGACTTCCGGGTTGGAGTCGAGCCCGGTCGCGCCGGCACTGGCGGGCCTGAGGGCCAACGAGGCTCGCTACTTCAAGAACAAATACGATCACGTCTTCAGCGTCGCCCCGGCAGACGAGGAGGTCGAGGCCCTCGACTGGGCGACTCGCATCCTCGCCGAGGAGCGCGATATCGTCATCTCCTCACCGCCGCTGGAAGTGACCTCCTTCGAGGTCGGCGGCTATCGCATGGTCTATGTGTTCTATGAATCGGGCCTGTCGATCAACGTCATGTATGCGCTGGAGGACGGAGGGAAGCGAGCGGTCGGATTCAAACTCTCCGAGGGCATGGAAGTGCCCGAGGAACTCGCCGAGCGGTTCAAATTCGCCCGCCAGAAGTCGAAACTCGCGGGTGTGATCCGCGGCTCCTACTTCGTGATCAAAAACGGGTATTGACGCCGGCGAAGCCGGGGCGGGCGAGAACGGTGCAGCGACGCTCTGCGATTCGATCGGAGTTCGGCTGCGGGTGCGTTGAGGGATGAATCACCGGAGGGACACCCCTCTCTGCGCGGCAGGCTCAGCGGGGCGGTTCGTAGTCGATTCGGTGCGCGTTCTGCGCGTCGCCGCGCGGAGCCTTGGCCTTCAGCAGGGAGGCAGGCCGCAGCATCCCGCGACCGAATCGCGCCGTGACCGCATCGATGGTGTCCTCGGCCTCCCGCCAGTCCTCGTCTTCGTCCCACAGACCGAGTTGCTGCCCGTCACCCTCCGTCAGCTGTTCCATGCGCACCCCGATCAGACGCACGGGGTTATGGCGGCCGAGGGCCTCGTAGATCGCCCTGACCTCCTCGTAGATGCGGCGGCCGACATCCGTCGACTCCGCGAGGGTGCGCGAGCGGGTGATCGTGGTGAAATCGTCGTATCGCAGCTTGAGCACGACGGTGCGCCCCACCCAGCCGGCCGTGCGCATCCGCACCGCGACAGCGTTCGCCTGGCGCAGGAGCTCCCGGCGGAGCTCGTCCGCATCGATCGTGTCCTGCTCGAAGGTCACCTCGTGACCGACGCTCTTCTCCACGGATGCCGTGGTCACGGAGCGGGGGTCGCGACCGTTGGCGAGATCGTGCAGCTTGAGTCCTGAGGCGTCGCCGACCGCGCGCTGGAGAGCGGCGAGGGGAGAGCGCGCGATATCGCCGATCGTGCGCAGGCCGCGCCGGGTGAGAGCCTCCTCGGTGACCGCTCCAACGCCCCACAGCGCACCGACCGGCAGCGGGTGGAGGAACGACAGCGTCTGGTCCGCGGGCACGACGAGCACGCCGTCGGGCTTCGCACGCCCCGATGCCAGCTTCGCCACGAATTTGGTGGATGCCGCCCCCACCGAACAGGTGAGCCCGGTCTCCCGGTACACCCGCTCGCGGATCACCGCGGCGACCTCCGCGGGATTCCCGATCAGGCCGGCGCCGGAGACGTCGAGGAACGCCTCGTCGATGCCGAGCCGCTCGACCAGCGGAGTCACATCGTCGAAGACCTCCATCACGAGCTGCGAATAGTGCCGGTACTTTTCGAAGTGCGGCTCGAGCACGATCGCCTTGGGACAGAGACGCAGCGCCTGCGAGAGTGGGATCGCCGAGCGCACACCGTACTTGCGTGCCGGATAGTTGGCCGCCGTCACCACCGACCGCATCGACTTTCCGGCCACGATCACGGGAAGGTGCGCCAGTTCCGGCCGATCGAGCAGCTCCACCGAAGCGAAGAAGGCATCGAGGTCGACGTGGAGGATCGTCGCGGTAGTGCTGTCGACGGAGCTCGCGCTGACCTGGCGGTCGCGGCCGTCCTGCTTGCTCATCGGTTCGGTCTGCTCTGTCTCATGGCACGACCGAATCTACCCTCGGCCGGCGACAGCGGCAGTGGTCAACGCAACAGCGGTCAGAGCAACCCGAGCCGGGCGAGTCGGCGGCGGGCGGCGTCCTCACTCGTGGAACTCCGGCCGAGCAACGACCCGACGAGCACCAGGATCAGGCGCGTGGCCGTGATCGCCGGCCACCAGGCGCGGCGGAGGCCGAGCATCCGCCGGTATTCGAGCGGGATGGAGGCGACCGCTCCGGCGAAGAGGATGTTGTAGAACGGCAACATTCCGGGAGGCAGCCCGGGCTTGCGGATGAACCGCACTGCCTCGGCGACCCGATCGTCGCTCTTGAGGATGCCGGCGGTGCGGAAGGCCTCGAGCTGCGAGCGGAGTTCGGCCTGCGACGCGGGAGGGTCGACGACGCCGACGAGCTCGCCCGCCTTGGTCCATTCGCTCACGTACCGGTCGGGCCCTCCCGGAATCTCCGATCCCCAGACGAGGTGGCTCCCGAGGAACGCGTCGGTGAAGACGACATGCACCCACGACAACAGCTCCGGGTCGCCCGCGGCGTACTGCCGCTCCACGCCCCGGGCATCGACGTAGGTACCGACAACGCGGTCGTGGAAACGTCCCACCCGGTTGGACTCTCGTACCGCCATCGTCGTGTCGGAGAAGGTGACCCCGATGAGCCACTGGATGGTTCCGGAGAGCCGACCGAGCGGATCCTCCTTGTACCTCGACCAGTCGTGCACCCCCGCCATCGCGCCGGGGTGGAGGGTCTGCATCAGCAGCGCCCGGATGCCGGCGACGAGTGTCGCCATGCCACCGTGGACCGCCCACGCGGCGGACCCGACACCGAAGAATCCGGCGTCGTCGCCCTCTTCGATCTGGCTGACCCAATCCGGCCGTCCGCTCGAATCGCCGGTGAATGCCGAGAGCAATCGAGACCGGAAGGGCGCGGTGAGAGAGGTCACCCCAGCACGCTATCCAAGGAGTCTGGGAGTGACATTCAGCTAGCTGACTAGTTGGGCGAGCACGCCGATCGCTTCGAGTCAGCCCAGCCTTGCGCGCATCCAGGACACGGGGTCGACCGGCGAGGTTCCGCCGACCCGGATCTCGAAGTGGAGGTGCGCCCCCGTGCTCGCGCCGGTGCTGCCGACCCGACCGATGAGCTCGCCCGCGAAGACCGTGTCGCCCACGTGGAGGGGCATCGATCCCACCTGCATGTGTCCATAGGCGCTCGTGATCGTCTGGCCGTCGATCACGTGCTGGATGGCCACATGGATGCCGAGGGCGGCCCACCCCGGATTGTTGGTCTCGACGACGGTCCCGGCGGCGATCGCGTGCACGGGCGCGCCGTTGCCGGCGTCGTAGTCCACTCCTTCGTGATGGGACGAGCAGCCCGCGCACGGAGACACCCGCGGGCCGAAGCCGTCACTGATCGGGCTCGAGGGATCCACCGGCCACTGCAGGGGCGGCGGAACGGTGACCCCGTAGGCGTCGCGCACCACGGCCACCGGCGGGGTGACCGCCGTGACGGTGAGGCTCTGGAGGGGCAGCGTGCGCACCGGCGGGCCCGCGGTCGCCGCAGCATACGCCGGCACACCGAACCCGAGGGCGATGACCACCGCGAAGGATGCCGCGGCCGCGGCCACTCCCCCGCGCACCGCTTTCACGGCTCGCACATGACGGAGATTGCGTACGGATCGCCCGTTGAGGGCGGGGAGTTCTGGACTGTGTTCGGCGGGGACCGCCGGGACTGCACGGATGTGGGCGCGCGCGGAAGCGGCGAGGGGATTTTTCAGCAAATGAGGATCTCCGATTGTCCGCAGCAACGCGATCGCTAGGGGGAAAGCGCGGCAGCGGGCGGCGACGCACGAGGCGGCGCGGGGCGGTGGATGCTTCCCGAAATGGGTGGGAAACGGGCTCTCGACGGGATCCATGACGGGTGGAATGCTCTCACCGTCGGACCGCACTTCTCGTCGATACCGTGTCCAACTGTTCGGCACGAGCCTCCACGTTTCCTGTGAAGGAGGGGCCGCACGCGCGCCCGCGCGTGGCGCGATCAGCTGGTGAGGATGGCCCGGAGCTTGAGCACCGTGTTCCAGTTGCGCGCGGTGACGGGCGCGTCGAACTGCTTCCAGAACGACCGGGGCACCCGGGTCTGGAGGCTTCCCTCTGGCATCCACTGGTACACCGCTGCGGGGCCGACGGCGAGCACTTCCGGGGCGAGAGAGGCGGCACCCGGGAGCGACAGTGAAGACGGCATCGACGTGACGAAGGTGACGAAACTCTGGGAGCCGTCGGTCGCGATGTCGACAAGCGGATTGGCATTGAGAACCCCGCAGAACACCGCGGATTCAAAGGTGAGCACGCTCGATTGCACCCCGGTCGATGCGAGCACAGCGGCCTCGATACGGGCGGCGGCATCCACCGTCAGGGGTCCGGACGACCCGAACACCACATTTCCGCTTCGCAGTACCGTGTGCACATCGGAGAATCCGAGGGACTCGAACACCGAGGCGAGCTGCGCCATCGGAATCGCCTTCGCCCGACCGACGTTGATCCCGCGGAGCAGTGCGACGTTTCGGGGCATGGTTCGAGGCTAGCGAAGAGGTCGGGCTGGGGAACAATACGCGAACTCCTGTGAATTGACACACAATTCGGGAATAACGCACAGGTGCATGCACTTGCATAGAACTATGACAACCATCACTGACACTCATCCCTCCTACGTCGCCGGCACCTGGGTGCTCGACTCCACCCACTCCGAGGTCACCTTCTCGGTGAAGCACCTCGCCATCAGCAAGGTGCGCGGCTCCTTCGAGCGCTTCACCGCAACCATCGTCACCGCCGAGGACCCGGCGAACTCGACGGTCGAGGCCAGCATCGAGGTCGCCTCGGTCAACACGAACCAGAAAGACCGCGACAACCACCTCCGCACCAACGACTTCTTCAAGGCCGACGAGTTCCCGAACATGACCTTCGTCTCCACCAGCGTCGTCCTCGACGGCGATGACATCACGGTCGTGGGCGACCTCTCCCTCCGCGGGGTCACCAAGTCCGTCACCCTCACGGGTGAATTCGGCGGGATCGTCACCGATGGCTACGGCCAGACCAAGGCGGGCTTCGCCGCGTCGACCAAGATCAACCGCCACGACTTCGGCGTGAGCTGGAACGCTGCCCTCGAGGCCGGCGGATTCACCCTCGGCGACGACGTCAGCATCAACCTCGAACTGCAGTTCGTCCTGCAGGCCGCGTAGTCCCCACTCCCTCGGAAGGGCTCCCGCCACGCGGGGGCCCTTCTTCGCATCCGCCAGCACCCACGGGGCGGGCGCGCGCACTCGCGGTCAGCGGTGTTGGTCCACCTCGTGGTCGGCGTGCTCCTCAGGTTCCAGCTGGAAGGTGGAGTGTGCCACGTCGAAATGATCGGCGAGGCATTCGGTGAGGGCGTCGAGGAGCTGGTCGGTGCGGTTCTCGCTGAAGACGACCCGATGCACGACGACATGCGCCGAGAACACGTTCGCCCCGGGTGTGATCGACCAGACATGCACATCGTGTACCGACACCACGCCCGGCTTCGACAGCACGTGTTCGCGAATGAGCGCGACATCCGTTCCGCGTGGAGTGCCCTGGCTGAGCACGCGGATCACGTCCCGAAGCAGGCCGAGCGCCCGCGGCACGATCAGCGCGGCGATGGCGAGGGAGGCGATCGCGTCGGCTCGCTCGAAACCGGTGAGCAGGATGACGATTGCGGCCAGGATCACGGCGATGGAGCCGATGAGGTCGCCGAGCACCTCGAGATAGGCGCCGCGCATGTTGATCGAATCCTTGGCTCCGCCGCGCAGCACGAGAAGCCCGGCGGTGTTCGCGACCGCCCCGAGCACGGCGACCCCCAGCATCAGCGGGGCCTGCACGGCCGCCACCGTCGGCTCGACAAGCCGCGTCACCGCCTCGACGACCACGAAACCAACGAACACCAGCAGGATGAGCCCGTTGGCCAGTGCCCCGAACACCTCGGCGCGCCTATGACCGAAGGTGCGGGCATCCGTCGCCGGTCGCGCCGCCATGGTCAGGGCGACCAACGCGACGAGCAGCCCGGTGAGGTCGGAGAGCATGTGACCGGCGTCGGCGAACAGGGCGAGAGAGCCAGAGAGGATGCCGCCGATCACCTCCGCCACGAGGACGATGAAGACGATGCCGATAGTGATCAGCAGGCGCGCGCGATTTGCTCGGCCGGCCTGGGGATCCAGGCCGTGCGAGTGGCTGTGCCCGTGTGTTTCGCTCACGCTGCCAGTCTAAGAAGTCGCGGCTGTCAGAGCGCTCACGACCACATTCAGACCGGGAACACCAGAAGAGTGCTGCTCGCGGTGGCGATGAGCTTGCCCTTCGAGTCGTGAACCGTGCCGTCGGCGAAGGCGGCCCGGCTCCCCGGCTTCGTGACGATGCCGACAGCGGTGAGCTGACCGGTCTCGGCGGTGACCGGGCGGAGATAACTGATCTTGATCTCGAGCGAGGTGTAACCCTGCCCCTTCGGCAGGGTCGTCTGAACGGCGCATCCGAGCACAGAGTCGAGCAGGGTGCAGACCAGCCCTCCATGAACCGTGCCGATGGGGTTGTAGTGCGATTCGTCGGGGTCGCAGGTGAAGGTGACCTTGCCCACCTCGACCCCCACCGGCCTCATCTTCATGAGGTTCACTATCGGCGGCTCGGGGATGCTGCCGTCGACCAGTCCCTGCATGTATTCGAGGCCGGACATCGTCTTGGCGAGAGCGGCCCCGACCAGCGGATCCTCCCACGTCACCGTCCGTGATCGATCGATCGGGGTGCTGCCGGAATCTGTGCTCATCGAGTGGGGCCTTTCCGTTTTCCAGCCTACGGCGGGGCGTACGGTTGTACTCACCCTGCACTACCGACGAGGACGATCGCTCATGGACGACGATACGGATGCCGCTCAGCTGCGAGCGCGGATCGCACTTCTCCGACGCGAGGTCTACTCTCGCGAGGGTGCGCAGTCCCCCCTGGTGGACGCCGTCGACCCGGACTCCGGAGCATCCCTGCGTCTTCGCGCCAACGAACTCGAACTCCGGGACGCCGAACGCCGGCTGAGGAACCTGACCCAGCCGGACGGCAGCCCCGATGCCCTCGCCGGCACCGTGGTCGGCACTGCCCTTCGGGAGGATCAACCGCCCTCCGGTACCGCCGCAGATCAGACCGCCGGAGACCAGACCGCCGGTGGCGATACAGCGGAGATGCTCCCGCGCCGGTCGCGGCCCAGCGGGCTCATCGCCGCCGCATCCGTCGTGGGGGTTCTGCTGGCGGCCGGAGGGTTCGCCCTCGGTCGCGTGCAGCCGCTGGAAAGTCCTCCCGCGCCGGTCGAGACGAACGCCAGGGCGGTCCCCGGCCCCGCGCCCGGCCTCGCGGCGCTCGACAGCGTCCAAACCCCCGACGCTGTGCCGCCCGTCTTGCTCGGCTCCGGTATCGCACCATCCTCGATCCGATCGTTCGGCAACTTCGGGTCCACGTCCCAGGACGCCCTCACCTACATCGCCCGCAGCGTGTCCGGCTTGGTGTGCCTCGCGGTGGTTCTGCCCGATCACACCAACAGCCTGACCTGCGTCTCCGAGTCGCGCTTCTCCGCCGAGGGTCTCCGCCTGCGGCTGAGTACTGCCGAGACGGTGCCGGCCCCCGGCGACGAGGGCGTCGCCGAGCCGGTGTACTACGAGTACTACTGGGCGAAAGACGGATCGCTGAGCATGTCGTCCAACAGCCGCACCTTCGCCGTCGGCGACGGCACCTGAGCGCGCGTCGCTACCGGGGAATTCATTGCCCGGTGCTGCGTTGACACCATCATGGAACCGAGCGATTCGACAGCCCCGACCTACGACTGGCTCTCACTGCAGAAACAGGCCCACCGCGAATTCGGGGTGCGTCTCGGCAAGGTCACGGACTGGGACGCTCCCACTCCCGACACGGAGTGGAGCGTGCGCGACCTGGTCAGCCACGTGGTGGAGGAGCAACAGTGGGTGCCGCATCTTCTCACCGGCAGTTCCGTCGCGGACGCACAGCGTCGCATCCAGCCGCTCGGTGACGACCTGCGTGCGGAGTGGAGGCTGTACTCCCTCGCAGCCACCACGGCCTGGGACGCCGCGGCACCGGATGCACCGGTGAGCCTCTCCTTCGACACCGTCGCTGCCCACGAGTACCTGCGAGAGCAGGTGAGCGATGTCACGATCCATTCCTGGGACCTGGCGCGGGCGGTCGGCGCCGACGAGTCTCTCGACGACGATCTCGTCGCCGCGGTCTGGACGGTCTTCGAACCGCAACGCGACACCCTCTCGGCGAGCGGCCTGTTCGCCGCACCGGTGCCACTGCCCGCCGATGCCTCCCTGCAGGTTCGCCTGCTCGCCCTCACCGGACGCGACGCCCGCTGAGCGGCTAGAACCCGGCGGCGGAGTGCGGGACGTAGTGCTCGGTCAGCACCGCGAGCTCCGCATCCGTGAGGTCGAGCTCGACCGCGGCGACCGCGTCATCGAGATGCGAGAGCTTGGTCGCTCCCACGATCGGCGAGGAGACCGCCGGCTGCTGGGCAACCCACGCGAGCGCCACCTGAGCGCGCGGCACCCCGCGGGCCTCAGCGACGGATGCGACGGCATCGGCGACCAGGCGGTCGGAGTCCTCGGACTGGATATACAGCGTCTTTCCGAACTCATCGGTCTCCGAGCGAGAGGATGAGGCGTCCCAGTCCCGGGTGAGCTTGCCGCGGGCGAGCGGGCTCCACGGCAGCACTCCGACGCCCTGGTCGAGGCAGTAGGGATGCATCTCCCGCTCCTCTTCGCGATTGATGAGGTTGTAGTGGTCCTGCATCGATACGAAGCGGGTCCAGCCGTTCAGATCCGCGGCGTGCTGGGCGGTGGCGAACTGCCAGGCGAACATCGAAGACGCCCCGATGTAGCGGGCCTTGCCCGATTTGACGACGTCGTGCAGTGCCTCCATCGTCTCTTCGATCGGAACCCGGGGGTCCCAGCGATGAATCTGATAGAGGTCGACGTAGTCCGTGCCGAGGCGACGGAGGCTCGCGTCGATCTGCTCCATGATGTGCCCGCGGGACAGCCCTCCCCCGTTGGGACCGGGTCGCATCACCCCGTGCACCTTGGTGGCGATCACGATCTCTTCTCGAGTCGCGAAGTCCTGGAGGGCGCGCCCCACGATCTCCTCGCTCGACCCGTTCGAATACACATTGGCCGTGTCGAAGGTGGTGATGCCCAGTTCGAGAGCACGGCGGATGAACGGTCGGCTCTGTTCCTCCGGCAGGCTCCACGCATGGTTGCCGCGATCCGGCTCGCCGTAGCTCATGCAGCCGAGTGTGACGGCCGAGATCTCGAGGCCGCTGTTTCCGAGAGAGGTGTATTCCATGGTCCCAGTCTGCTCCTCGGATCTCTCCCTCGCGAAACGGCTGCACCCGGCAATAGCATGGGCGCATGGTGGCCCATGAGTCGAAGCCGATCATGCATTTCGCGACTCCCGCGAACTGGGAGGCCTGGCTGCAGGCAGAGGGATCGGATTTGCCGGGCGTGCGCCTCAAACTGCGCAAGAAAGGGTCCACGATGCCGGGGATCGTGTACGCCGAGGCCTTGGACGTGGCCCTCTGCCACGGCTGGATCGACGGGCAGAGCAATGCCTTCGACACCGACTTCTATCTGGTCTCCTTCACCCATCGTCGCGCCAAGAGCATGTGGTCGCAGGTCAATCGCGATCACGTCGCCCGCCTGGTGGCCGAGGGTCGGATGCGGCCCGCCGGCCTCGCCGAGGTGGAGCGCGCCCGCGCAGACGGCCGCTGGGATGCCGCCTATCGCCAGAAGGATGCCGAAGTCCCCGAAGACCTGCGGTCGGCTCTCGCGGCGAATCCCGCCGCGGCCGCAGCCTTCGCCGCGCTCTCCGCACAGAACCGCTTCGCGATCCTCTTCCGCATCGGCGCGGTGAAGCGCGCGGCCACGAGAGCGGCGAAGATCGAGAACTTCGTCTCGATGCTGGCCCGCGGCGAGACACCCTGATCGCACCGTCCTCGGAAAGCGGAGGCGGGGCGGGTCAGGTGGTGACGGGGGTGCGTGTTCTGCCGGGCATTCGCAGGGCATAGGCAGAGGCTCCGGCGAAGAAGACGGCGCCGACCGCGAAGGCCACCGGGTAGGAGACGGTGTCGGCGAGAAAACCGGCGACGAGCGGGCCGATGATCGCTCCGAAATCGGAGAACATCGAGAACACGGCGACCGGTCGCCCCCCAGCAGCACCGGCGGCATCCCCGACCGCCGCGGCCGGGGCCGTGCCCATGAAGGCCGCCGCCACGCCATAGAGGCACAGAAGGGCCGTGAGGGCGATGAAGCTGGTGACGAACGGAACGGCGGCAATAGTCACGGCAGCCACCGCGAAGGACCCGACGATCGCGGGCTTGCGGCCGACCACATCGATGAACCGCGCAGCCGGCGCGAGGGCGAGGGTCTGCGCGACCGCGGAGAAGGCGAAGGCGATGCCCGTCCAGGCGCTCGGCCCCCGAAGCACCTCGACGATCAGCACGGGCACCAGCGAATTGCGCACACCGAAAGAGGTCCAGCCCTGGGCGAAGTTCGCGACACAGGCAGCGCGGAACCCGCGGTCGCGCAACACCTCCCGGAAGGGGATGCTGACCGCCGACCCGGAGTCTGTGGTGACGGCCACCGTGCGGGGCTTCAGCAACAGCACGCCGACGATTCCCGCCACGGCCAGGGTGCCGGCATAGAAGAAGAACGGGGCGGTGAGAGAGATCGTCGCGAGCAGTCCGCCGAGGGCCGGGCCGGTCATCCCCCCGATGAGGAATCCGCCCTGATAGAACCCGATCGAGCGCGCCCGCATGGCCGTGGAGGTCGATCCGATCAACAGGGTCATCGCCGACACGGTGAACATCGCAGAACCGATGCCGCCGATGCCCCGAAGGATCAGCAGCTGTGGATAGTTCTGGGCGATGCCGACGAGCCCGCTGGAGAGCGCGACGATCCCGATCCCGATCGAGAGGATCGCCCTCTCCCCCGCCCAGTCGATCAACCGGCCGCAGAAGGGGCTGGAGACGAATCGCATCAGCGCGAAGGCGGAGACGACGGCGCCCACCTCCGCATTGCCCACGCCGAAGCTGCGCACGTAGACGGGCAACACGGGCACTACGACGCCGAAGCCCACCATCACGAAGAAGGCGATGACCCCGAGCACGATCACGTCGCGCGAGAGTCGGGGCTTCCGAACCGGATCGACGCTCACGAGGCGAGGATGTAGGCGAGCGGATGCATTACCCCAGCGTATTGCGACGGACAACGGGTTGAACCCACGGCCACCGCGTGTACCGTCGTGGCCATGAAGGCAAACAAGCAACTCTCCGACAACATGCAGGCCGTTCTCGTCGACCTCATCGAGCTCCACATCCAGGGCAAGCAGGCCCACTGGAACGTCGTGGGCACCAACTTCCGCGACACCCACCTCATCCTCGACGAGATCATCGAGGCGGCCCGTGGCCTCTCCGACGAAGTCGCCGAGCGGATGCGCGCACTTCACGCCCTTCCCGACGGCCGCTCCGAGACCGTGAGCGCCACGACGACGCTGCCGAAGTTCCCGGAAGACCAGGTCGACACTTCAGAGGTCGTCAGCCTCATCACCGAGCGCCTCGACGCCGCGGCCGAGACCTGCCGCCGGGTGCACGACGAGGTGGACGAGGCGGATCCCACCACCGCAGACATCCTGCACAAGGTCATCGAGACTCTGGAGCAGTACGCCTGGATGGTGAGCGCCGAGAGCCTCAAGCCGCGCAAACGCGACGCGAAGACCGGCCTCTAACCCTGCTCAGAGTTCGGCGGCGAGCAGGGCCACGGTGACGGAACCGCCCTTGGTCTCCTGCTCGCCGACGCGCTCGAAGCCGAGGCGGGCGTGGAACGCGAGAGACTCCGGATTCGGCGGGTCGAGGTTCACCTCGCAGGTCACCTCACGCATGCCTTCGTCTCGTGCGAGTGCGAAGACGGCCGCGTAGAGCGCTCGGCCGATGCCCGAGCCGCGCCGCGATCCGTCGATCACGATGCGGTCGACATAGAGGTAGTCCGAGCTCCGTGAGTCGAAGAAGCGGTAGTTCTCGCTGGAGTAGTCCGCGCGAGGACGCATGCCGATCACGAATCCGATGAGGGTGTCGCCATCGCGGGCCGCGAGGGTGAATCCGGCGGCATCGAGCAGGGCTGCCATCTCTGTCTCGGAGGTGATGGGCACTGCCGGCGATGCCGCGTCGTTCAACTCCACCAGTCGGGGGATGTCGGCGGCGGAGAGGGAGTCGAAGCTCGTGTCGTCTGGGGTCACTCCCCCAGTCTGCCGTGCCGCTTCTCGGTGCGTCGATTTCCGCCCGTGGTCTACTTCTCTGCTGGCACGAAGATCCACAGCGCGATGTAGATCAGAAACTGGGGGCCGGGAAGCAGGCAGGACAGGAGGAACACCAGCCGCACCACCGTCGCGCTCCAGCCGTAGCGGTTGGCGATCGCCGCACACACTCCCGCGATGACGCGGCCCGATCTCGGTCTCTTCAATTCAGCCATGACCCCAGCTTGCCCGTTACGGCAGCGTGGCGCGATGGGGTTATCCCCCGCAATCGGCCGAGCTGGTGATGTAATCGGCAGATGCATCGCTATCACACCACCATTCGACTCGTCATCATGCTCGTCGCCGGGGTCGTCGCGACCATCGTGACGGCTGCTTTCGGCGAATGGGCCTACGCGCCGACGCTGGGGTGGTGCGTCGCAGCGCTGGTGTATTCGTCCATGGTCTGGGTGGGCGTAGCGCGACTCGATCCCACTGAGACCCGCGAGCGGGCGAGTCGGGAGGAGCCGGCACGGGGGATCGCCGACCTGCTCGTGATCCTGCTCAGCGTCGCGAGCCTGTTCTCGGTCGCCTTCGTGCTCGTCCAGGCAGCTCAGGCGAGCGGTGTCGCCAAGGGGCTGCTCGCCTCTCTCGCGCTGGTGAGCGTCGCGTTGTCGTGGATCCTCCTCCACACCCTGTACACGCTTCGCTACGCCAGCCAGTACTACACGGCCGACAAGGGCATCGACTTCAACCAGGACCGACCGCCGCAGTACACCGACTTCGCCTACGTCTCCTTCACCCTCGGCATGACCTACCAGGTCTCGGACACCGACATCACGAACCACACGGTTCGCTCGACCGTGCTGCGCCACACCCTGCTGTCTTTCGTGTTCGGGTCGGTGATCCTCGCCACGACCATCAACCTGGTGGCGGGACTGTCCCACTGAGTTCCCGGAGCGGCCCGGCGTCGGGCCTCCGGCGGTCGCCGCGGCCTCAGGTGGTAACGAAGTCGATCAGCTGTTCCACCCGGCCGAGCACCACCGGTTCCAGGTCCGCGTAGTTGCGCACCTGCCCGAGGATTCGTTGCCAGGCGCGGGCGATGTCCGCCTGGTCCTCGTGCGGCCATCCGAGGGCCGCGCAGATGCCGTGCTTCCACTCCAGCGAACGAGGGATCTCCGGCCAGGCCGTCAGACCGAGCCGAGCCGGCTTCACCGCCTGCCAGACGTCGACGAAGGGATGCCCCACGACGAGCACATGCGCACCGAAGGGACCACGAGCCACGGCCTCCGCGATTCGACTCTCCTTCGACCCGGCCACGAGATGGTCGACGAGTACACCGATGCGGCGGTCCGGGCCTGGCGCGAAATCCCGCACGATGGCGTCGAGGTCGTCTATTCCCTCGAGGTATTCCACGACCACTCCCTCCACCCGCAGGTCAGCGCCCCAGACCTTCTCGACGAGTTCCGCGTCGTGCCGACCCTCCACGAAGATGCGGCTCGGGAGAGCGACCCGCGCCTTCTGGTCCGCGACGGCGAACGAGCCGGAGGCCGTCCGCGCTGTGCCCTTCGCTGCGGCGACCGGCGCGGTGAGCACCACCGGCTCCCCCTCGAGAAGAAACCCGCCCCCGAGGGGGAAGAGCCGCACGCCACCGCGATAGTCCTCGAGATGCACCAGCTTGTTCTCGACCCGAAGGACCGCGCCACAGAAGCCGGTGTCCGCCCACTCGATCACGAGATCACGCTCGGCGGGGATCTCCCTGATCACTCGTCGTTTTGATCCGCGCCAATCGCCGGCAAGGGCATCCTCGCCGTATTCGCCGAAGCTCATTCCTGGTCGCTCACGGGAGGTGCGAGCTCGAGGAACTTCTCGTGCACCTGGGCGGAGGGAAACGGCCCGTCACCATCCGAATTGGTCTGCGGCTCGTCGAATTCCACCCACCACATGCGTCCCCCGCCGCTGCGACCCCAGACGCCTGCAAGGGCGGATCCGCCGGAGCGCACGATGACGCCGCTCGGCTCGTCGGGCCAGGGCGCGAGTTCACCGCTGCCGGCGGCGCGAACGACCACCTGTGCCCCGATGCCGAAGTCGTCAGACATCGAGGGTGCCGATCTCGACGATTTCGCCGACCTAGCCGTCAACGCGCTTGAGCACGTGGAATGGGATGGCGAGGGAGACCGCGACGCTCGCGATGCCGGCGAAGAAGAGGATGCCGTGGGGAGCATCCGGCTCGAAGGCGTAGCCCATGAGCAGCATGCCGAGCAGGAAGAGCGCCAGCGCGATGACGAAAGCGATGATTTTCACGAAGGGTCCTCCTGGTGGATCGACAGCGGTGGATCCAGTCTACGGATCCACCGCTGGGGAGACGGCGCGTGCCGCCGGCGAATGACTACTTCGCCGGGCCCTGGGCCTCGATCGACACGTCATTCCACTCGTCCCAGAGCGCGATCCGACCGGCGTAGTCCGCCTTGGCGGTGCCGAGCGGCGACTCACCGAAGAAGATCCGCAGCGGCGGACGGTCGGCATCCACGACCTTGAGGATGGCGCCGCGAGTGGCGACCGGATCCCCGGGGCTCGCGAATCGCTGCTTGCGCGCGGCGTCCACCGCTTCGTGGAGGTCGGCATAATCCGCGAGCGGTTCGGAACGCGTGGAAGAGGATCCGCTCCAGTCCGTGGAGAAACCGCCCGGCTCCACCAGGGTCACGAAGACACCGAATCCGGCGACCTCCTGGGCGAGTGCCTGGGAGAAGCCCTCGAGCGCCCACTTGGAGGCGTGATAGATACCGACGAGCGGGAATGCGGTGATGCCGCCGATCGACGAGACCTGGATGATGTGGCCGCTGCCCTGCGCCCGGAGGAAGGGGAGCGCGGCCTGAGTCACCCATAGGGCACCGAAGAGGTTGGTCTCCATCTGGGCCCGAGCCTCGTCTTCGGTGATCTCCTCGATGAATCCGAAATGACCGAAGCCGGCATTGTTGATCACGACATCGAGGCGCCCGAACTTCTCGTGAGCCAGGGCGACCGCGGAAGTCGCGGCATCCTTGTCGGTGACGTCGAGGGCGATCGGCAGGATGGCATCGCCATACTTTTCGACGAGGTCGTCCAGGCTGTCGGTGTTGCGGGCCGTGGCGGCGACGCGGTCGCCGCGGTCGAGGGCCGCGATCGCCCATTCGCGGCCGAAACCGCGCGAGGTACCGGTGATGAACCACACTTTTTCAGACATGTTCTCTCCTGTTTCTGGAGTGGGGGGTGCCACAGACAACAGCACCCTGCCGGTTCGATATTCCCTGGGACTGCGAGATTCGCTAGGGCTGTGAACTGCCCGCGCCCACGGTGGAGAGCGGCTCCGCGACATCCTCGAGGGACTGCCGTTCGGCGTTTGTGCCGAAGATGAGCGCGACGATCCCCCCGAAGATCATGATGCCGGCACCGAGCAGATAGCCGCCGGTGAGCGGACCGCGATCCTTGCCGTCTCCAATCAGGGCACCGTAGACGACCGGTCCGAGAGCCCCGGCGAGCTGGCCGAGGGAGAAGAAATAGGAGATCGCCCGGCTGCGCAGCTCGAGCGGGAAGGTCTCGCTCACGGTCAGGTAGGCCGAAGACGCCCCCGCAGACGCGAAGAAGAACGACACGCACCAGAAGATCGTCTGCGTAGTGGCGTTGAGCACCCCCGCGCTGAACAGGAAGGCGGATACCGCGAGCACCGCACCGGCGAGGGCGTAGGTGAGGAAGATCATCTTGCGCCTGCCCCACGTGTCGAAGAGATGTCCGAGCAGGAGCGGTCCGGCCAGGTTGCCGATGGCGAAGGGGAAGAAGTACAGCGCCGTCGAGCCGACCGGCACCTGATAGAAGTTCTGCAGCACGAGCGAGTAGGTGAAGAAGATCGCGTTGTACAGGAACGACTGGGTGACCATCATCACCGCTCCGGTGAAGGTGCGCTTGGGGTACTTGACGAACAGCACCTTCATCATCGCGACGAATCCGACGCGACCGTGCGACTTCACGGTGATCGCCTTGCTCTCGTCGACCTCCGTGAGGTCGCCACCCTCGTGGCGCACCCGTTCCTCGATGTCGTCCACGGTCTTCTCCGCCTCGTCCTCGCGTCCGTGACTCATCAGCCACCGCGGACTCTCCGGGATGTGCCGGCGAAGGTAGATGATCACCAGTCCGAGCACGGGACCGATGAAGAAGCCGATGCGCCAGCCCCAGTTCTCGCTGACCAGGGCCGGATTGAGAAGGAACAGGTTGGCTGCTGCCCCGAGTGCCGCTCCGCCCCAGTAGGTGCCGTTGATGGCGATATCCACCCGTCCGCGGTAGTGGGAGGGAATGAGCTCGTCGATGGCGGAGTTGATGGCCGCATACTCCCCGCCGATGCCGAGTCCGGCGACGAAGCGGAAGGCGAACAGGAACCACATGTTGGGTGAGAAGCCGGCGATCCCGCTGCCGATCAGGTAGATCAGCAGGGTGAGGATGAACATCCGTCGACGGCCGATGCGGTCCGATAGCCAGCCGAAGAACAGGGCCCCCACGACCTGGCCGACGAGATAGACGGATCCGGCCGCGCCCACCTCCACGGCACTCATGTGGAGGTCTTTGGCGAATCCCGCGGAGGCCACGATCTGGATCTCGAGCCCGTCGAGGATCCAGGCGACCCCGAGGCCCACGACCACCGACCAGTGGAACCGGGTCCAGGGAAGCCGGTCGAGGCGAGCCGGAACGAGGCTGCTGACTTCTTTTGACGTGTCTTCCGGTCGCGTGCGCGCCACGATTATCTCCCTCTGCCGCGTTCGTCGGCGAGCGCGCCCTGTCAACCTATGCCCGGGGGGCAATTTGGTCAGCGGGCTTGAAATCGGAGCCCGATAGGAGGAGGGCTAGCGCGAGCTGAGCACCGAGAGCACGTTTCCGGCCGGGTCGAGAAACCAGGCGATGTCGGGTCCGTTGCCCCGCATGATGCCCTTGCTGTCGCTCGGCATCTGCTCGTCCGGGTAGATCTTCGTGGTGACTCCCCTGGCATTGAGGTCATCGACGGCGGCCTCGACGTCGTCGGCGGGAAAGTTGAGGATGGTGTAGCTCGCGGGCGTATGGTCGGGCTTCGAATAGATGAGAACCATCGCCCCGCTTCCGAGGGTGAGCTCGAGAAAGCCCATGTCGTTGGTCGTGACGTCGAGACCGAGCGTCTCCCCGTAGAAGGTGCGTGCCGCATCGATGTCATCGACCGAGAAGCCGCTGAATGCGCCGGTGGTGCTGAACATGGTGCCCTCCTGTTGGCTCTGTTGACCAGCCTGATTGCCGGTCCTGCCCTGCCAACACTGGCACGGTGGGCACCGAAGCTGCCAGTCTTTCCACGCCGGAGATCACGGTCTCCACCATCACCTCGAAACTGCGGTCCGGGTCGTCGGGCAGGCCGAAGCCACCGCCGAGCTCGAGCACCACGAAACCGTGCAGCGCGGAATGCAGCATGCTGATGGCGTCGATCATCCGCTGCGGGGCAGATCGAACGCCCGAAGCACCGACGGCATCCCGCCCCGAACTCTCGGTCGTGGCCCGCGTCAGCGTCAGGGTGAGGGACTCGACCGAGTCGACGGCGATAGCGCGGCGACGGTCGGCGAGCGAACCGACGTGCCTGTAGAGGCTCGGAACGGCGACCCCGACCTCAACTGCGACAGAGGCAAGCGTGAGGTCGGCGAACCCCGCGAGACCCTGACGGTCGACCAGCTCGATGCCGGCGGCGATCACTCTCGCCCGGGTGAGCCCGACCCGAGGTATGAGCCCAGGCCCGGTCGCCGGTGCGGAGGCCAGCGTGGAATTCGAGCGTCGCGGGAACCGTGACATCCGGGCGCTGCGCGTGCGGATAGTGTCCGGCACGCAAACCCCTTTTCGACGTGCTCGGCTACTGCCCCTCGTCGCTTGTGCTCGCTGAGCTGTCCCCCGCCGTCAGGTCGCCCGTGCTCTGGGCCGTCGACCCATCGACTATCGCCAACTGGCGGTCGATATCGGAAAGCGGATCGGCCGAGGGGCTGGCCGCGGGCGACGGATGCCCCGACGACGTCATCGGGCTCGGGACCGGAGTCTGCTGCACCGCGGCGCCGGGGCGAGCGCCGCAGGCGGTGAGGCCGAGCACGAGAGCGAGACCGGCGGCGGGGATGGACCATCGGGAGAGCATCACGTGAGTGCGGCCTTCACCGATGCGACATCCGCCCGCGCCTTCTTCGCGGCGGCGGTCGCGGTCTTGACCGAGACTCTTGTGGCGGCGAGGATCTCGTGATCGCCGTTGAACTGCGCGGGGGTCACCGAGAGCGCGAACGCGGAGACGCCGGAGACGGACTGCTGGGCGGTGCGGATCTGGGCGGCGAGATCCGCCATCGTGGCGTCGATCGCGGGGGTGTCCTTTGAGGCGAGCGGGCCGGCGATGGCGGCGGCGAGAGTCGCCTGGGCTGACTGGAGGGCCGGGATCGCGGCGTCCTCGAGGCCGGACGCGGCGGCGGCATACAGGGATTGCGGAATCGCGACGGCGAAGACCCGGTACCCGGTGAAGATCGAGTGATAGTCGGCAGTGGCCACCGAGAGGTCGGTGTCCGCCGCGATCTTCGCCGCGAGGGTGACCATCGCTGCGCGATCGCCATTGAGAGTCCCGAGCACCTGGTCTTTGTCGGTCGCGCTCAGGTAGGTATTCGCGGTGACGCGGGGAACGGCCCTGTCCAGGGCGCTGATCCGCGCGGCGGTCGCGGCGGCACCGAGGGCCTGAACCGCCGACAGGGTGCGTGGCGCCCCCGTCGACCGGGCAGCGGGGACGGAGCCGGTGGGCGCTGAACCGGTGGGCGCTGAACCGATGGGCGCTGAGGCGAGGGCTGCACTGCACGACCCGAGGAGGAGGGCTGCAGTGACGGTGGTTCCGAGGATGGATGCTGCGAGTGATGGTTTCATGATGGTGACTCTGCACGCCGATTGTTCGGCGCAGATGCCGCCAATGTTCGGAGCAGGTAAGGCGAACCGGTCACGCCAGCGGACGGAGGAATCCCGTCGTCACCAGTTCGCGGACGCTCGGCAACACCTCCGCTGACAGTGCGGCCTCGTCCACCTCGAGCAGTTGCGCGATGGCCGCGATGATCGCCCGAAGGCTGAGCTCGCCGTCGCAGGCCCCGACCAGGGCCGCGAGCCCCGTATCGAGGGGCACCGAACGCCCGAATCCCCCGCCCTGACGAAGGGTCATGACGGTGGGATCGGCGTCGCCCGGCCAGTAGTGGCGATCCTCCGTGACATCCGGAGCCAGCTCCAGATGCTCGCGGCCGAGCTGTTCGTCGCTGAGGGCGGACTGCCAGTCCGAGGCGGCGAGGGTCTCGGCGATATGCACTCCGAGGCCACCCTCGATGGGGCTGTCGAGTCGCTCCAGACGACGCAGCCCGCGCGTGCTCGCCCTCAGGGTGACGTAGCCGAAGCCCACGGCGGTCACGCCCCGCCGCTCGAAGTCGTCGAGCCATGCCCCGTACAACCGGTCGAACTCGGCACCGGGGCGGGTGCCGCCATCCCGGATCCAGGTCTCGGAGTAGAGCGCCGAATCCTGAACCTCCCGCTCGACCACCCAGGCGTCTAGGCCGGTGGCGGAGACCCATTCGCCGGCACAATCGAGGCCGTCGACACCGTCGCGATACTCCCAATTGCCGAGGAGCTGGGCGATGCCTCCCGGCTCGAGATGGGCGCTCAGTCCGGCGATGACCGAGGCGACGAGCGCGTCACCGACCATGCCCCCGTCGCGGTATTCATAAGAGGGGACGCCGTCCGTGCGAGGGGTGATCACGAACGGCGGATTCGACACGATCTGGCCGAACCGCTCCCCCGCCACCGGCTCGAACAGGCTGCCGAGCCGGAACTCGATGTTGTGGATGCCGTTCAGCTCGGCGTTGAGAGCCGCGATCTCGAGCGCGCGGGGCGAGATGTCCGTCGCGACCACGCGGGTGGCGTGACGTGCCGCGTGCATGGCCTGGATGCCGCAGCCGGTGCCGAGGTCGAGGGCGGTGTCCACGGGCCCACCGACCATGAGTCCGCTGAGGGTGAGAGACGCCCCGCCGACCCCGAGCACGTGATCCTCCCGCAGCGCCCCACCGACGGTCAGCTCACCGAGATCGCTGGCGATCCACCAGCTGCCGACGCCGTGGGCGTCGACGAAGCTGTAGGGGCGCAGGTCGAGCACCGCGCGAACCCCGTCGCCATCGACCGACACGAGGCCGAGGGCGAGAGCCCCGTCGAGGCCGAGCGAGGGCAGTGCCACAGCGAGCTGCCCGGCGGTCACCGGCATCCCGAGAACGAAGATGCGGGCGAGCACGCCGGCGGCCGTCTCTCCGGCGGGTCCGGCGAGAGCCCGGGATGCGGGAACGCGCTGGCCGCGGTGCAGGGCGGCATCCGCCCGGGTGCCCCACAGCCGGGTGAGGGAGTCGACGCTGAAGCGGGCGGCGAGAAGATCGGATCGGAGTCGTTCCATCGGTTCGGAGTGCACTCCGCAAGTCAACTGCATGCGGGTTGATTTCGCGCGACGGCGGAGTATCACTGAAAGCATGACGAATTTCGGATACACCCTCATGACCGAACAGAGCGGGCCGAAGCAGCTCGTGAACTACGCGGTGCAGGCCGAACGCGTCGGCTTCGACTTCGAGGTGTCGAGTGATCACTACTCGCCCTGGCTCACCTCGCAGGGCCACGCGCCCTACGCCTGGTCCGTGCTCGGTGCCGTGGCTCAGGCCACCGAGAGGGTCGAGCTCGCCACCTACGTGACCTGCCCCACGCTGCGGTACCACCCGGCGGTCATCGCCCAGAAGGCCGCGACGATGCAGCTTCTGGCCGACGGCCGGTTCATCCTGGGTCTCGGCGCCGGCGAGAACCTCAACGAGCACGTGATCGGCGAGGGCTGGCCGCCGGTCGCCCAGCGCCAGGACATGCTTGCCGAGGCCATCACGATCATCCGCGAGCTGCACACCGGCGAGCTGGTCACCTGGCAAGGGGAGTACTTCCGCATCGATTCTGCCCGCATCTGGGACCTGCCCGATGGGGGCGTGCCGATCGGTGTCGCGGTCTCCGGGGAGAAGTCGATCGCCCGCTTCGCTCCGCTCGGTGACCACCTGATCACCACCGAGCCCGAAGCGGAACTGCTCACTTCGTGGGCGAAGGTGCATGAGGGCCCGTCCCGGTCGATCGGCCAGATCCCGATCTGCTGGGGTCCGGACAAGGATGCCGCCATCGAGATGGCCCACGACCAGTTTCGCTGGTTCGGGGGCGGCTGGTCCGTCAACGCCGACCTGCCGACACCGGCCGGTTTCGAGGGGGCGAGCCAGTTCGTGCGACCGGAGGACGTGGCCGACAGCATCCCGTGCGGTCCCGACCTCGACGAGATCGCGGACGCCATTCGTGAGTACGCCGCAGCCGGCTTCACCAATGTGGCGCTCGTGCAGGTCGGCGACGAGAACCAGCAGCGCTTTCTCGACGAGGCCGCCGGCCCGCTGTTGGAGAAGCTGCGGCGCTGACGACCCTGCAGCAGGCGATACGGTGGACTGAGCGGTGTCCAGACCCGCACAACGAGGAGTTTCCATGGCCCAGACAACCGCGATCCTGTACACGATCCTCGGCGCGATCACGTTCTTCGGCGGCGCCGGCTTTCTCATCGCTCTGATCGCGATGTCGAAGTCCTCGTCGCGCGACTGACCCGCTACCCGCGTGCGGGGCGTCGATAGTAGACGCGCGCACCGTAGGCGGCCGGTACGGCCAGGGCGGCGACACCGACCATGAGCACCGCCGTCGTCGACGGTGGTGCGGCGAAGGACGCCAGCAGCACCAGGGCAACGCCGATCCCCGCCTTCAGCAGGGGGCTCAGGCGCGCTCCGGTCGGCTCATCCGGAGCTCGATCCAGGGTGAGTTCGAGCAGTGCGATCGCAACGAGGGTGATGCCGAGGGACCGGAGCACCAGTGCGGACGCGGACTCCTCCCCCGAGAGCACTGCTTCGCTGATCCCGACTCCCACGATCACCATGCCGATGAGCATCGCAATGTGCAGGTACACCCACACGAGGGCGATCACGAAATCCGGTCTGGTCGGCCGCCGGGCCACGAAGTCGAAGTAGACCCACCAGAGTCCGAAGCCGATGGCCAGTCCGAGGATCGCGTCGGCGATGGTGGGCACAGAGACATCCGTCGCCTCGTTCGCGGTGGCGACCCCCTGGATCACGCTCGCCACCACCTCTCCGAGCACGATGAGGGTGAGCAGGCCGAATCGCTCCGGGAACTTGTCGCGGCTGATGCCGGGCAGTCCGAACTGGAACCGGGCGGTGACGGCGGGCGCGGCGATGTCGACGAGCACGGCGAGACCCCACAGGGCCAGGCGCCAGGCCTCGTCCACCGCGAGGCTCACCCCGATCAGGGCGAACGACGCGACATATCCCGCCGTGAATCCGGCGGCCGCGCGGCGGAATCGCGGCTCGTGCCGACCCGCGCGCAGCCACATGAGGATATTGAGGCCGCGGGCGAGCAGGAAGGATGCCGCGAAGCCGAGATAGTTGTGCCCGAGCCCGTCCTCTCCCCAGACGGCGAGGCCCGCGACGGTGAGGATGCCGAGGAAGGTGAACAGCCGGTTCTCGAGGCCGTGGGACTCGAACCTCTCCGTGTAGTAGGTGAACCCGTTCCAGACCCAGAAGACGGCGACGAACTGCAGGATGAACCGCAGCAATCCCTCGGAGTGCGCGCTGCCCTCGAGGTCGTGGGCCAGCACGGAGATGATGACCACGAACACGAGGTCGAAGAAGAGTTCGACCCAGCCGACCGGGCGATGGGCATCCGCGTCGTCACGAAGGATCGCACGCTGCCAGGCCCCACGCTGGTTCGACTCGGGTGACTGCACGATGTGTCCGTGTGCTCGTGCCGGTGATCAGCCGTCGACCGTGGGGGCGAGCCGTCCCACCACGCGCAGCGGGCCGCACCGCGGGGGCGCGCCGGTCTGGCCCCCGAAGACACCGTCGGCATTACGGCGGACCGGCCTCGAGGGGGTGGCGGCCATTCTCGCTTTGGGTGATCCCTGCCGAGCCGAAGCGGCGGGTACAGTGAGCGCGACCGGGGCGAGCATGGCTTCATCGTAAACGACCCGCGTCACGCTCCGGTAGGCGCGAACCGAATGGCACCGTCGGCGGATTACGCTGGAATCAACCATCGGCACCGCTGAGGAGCCGCTGCCCGGAGGAGGCCATGAAACCGCTCAACGAAACCGACATCCGTCGCAGCATCGTCAACGCCTCCAAGGGTGATATCGAGCGGATGCCCCTCCCGGGCCTGCACGAAGTGCTCTGGGGTGAGCGGGAGTATCTGGGCTGGCGCGACCACGGTGCCCCGCTGCGCGGCTATCTCGTGCACTGGGCGGACGACCGCCCCGTGGGCATCGTGCTCCGGGCCTCCGGGGCGAGCATGCGACCCGGCATCTCCGCCATGTGCTCGCTCTGCCGCACCCCGCAACCCTCAGACCAGGTGACGTTGTTCTCCGCCGCCCGAGCGGGACAGTCCGGACGCGACGGCAACACGGTGGGAACCTACATCTGCGCCGACCTGGCCTGTTCGCTCATCATCCGGATCATGCCGCCGGCCTCCCCGATGCAGCCGGATCCCGCCGAGGTCGTCGCCAGACGCGCGGAGGGCCTCCTCACGCGGGTGCAGAACTTCACCGCCGACATCATGAAGACGGTCTGACGCCCACCGGCTTTCTGCCCCACCCGGTGGCACCGTCCGCGCCGAACGAGCCGGAGCGAACCCACGCGGGCATCGAGTCGTGAAGCGCACGAGGACGACGAAGGCCCGGGACGCGCTCGGTCTCGAGCGACATCCCGGGCCTCCGGTCGAACTCAGCCGTTCGGCTTGTTCGCAGCCTTGGTCTTCTTGTCGGCGCGCTTCTCTTTGAGGGACTTCGACGCCGCCGTCTTCGAGGTTGACTTTTTCGGTGACTTGTCGGCCATGGTGAGCTCCCTCGGATCGGGAGCCCGAATGGCTCCCCGTGTGCCTTGAGAATACGCCGTCTTTCGGGACGTCGCACGTGCATTGCCGAGGTAGAGGTAGAGGGCATTGTGCTCGCCGCCCCTGTGCACGACCATGGAGGGCACCGCGGCTGCAGCGCCGTTCACCGAATAAAGAGACATCGAAGGACTGCCGTGCCAACACCCACCGACATCGCGAACGGCGCCCCCGTCTGGCTCGACCTGCAGAGCTCGGACACCGCTCGGTCGATCGAGTTCTACGCCGGCCTTCTCGGCTGGACCCAGGAGACCGCCGGCCCGGAGTTCAACGACTATGTCACTTTTTCCAAGAACGGCCACCGGGTCGCCGGCATGGTCGCGAACGGGGGCGGCACGCCCGACCTGTGGACCGTGTACCTCAAGACGGCGGATGCCGATGCGACGGGCGCTGCGATCGTCGAGCACGGCGGGCAGGTGTTCTTCAGTCACGCGGTGCCCGGGCTGGGGACGATGGTCGGTCTCGCCGATCCCTCCGGTGCACAACTCGGGGCCTGGCAACCCGGCGGTCACTCCGGCTTCGACCTCGTGAACGAGGCCGGGGCCCCGGTTTGGCAGGAGCTGCACGCCACCGACTACGACGGCGCCCTCGAGTTCTACCGGCACGCCTTCGGCTGGACCACCACGGTGATGAGCGACACCGCAGACTTCCGCATGTCGACCTTCAGCGCCGGAGGCGATCCCCTCGCCGGCATCTTCGACGCCAGCGGCTATCTCGCGGCAGGGCAGACGGCCCGCTGGATGCCTTACTTCGGAGTGGAGGACGCGGATGCCGCGGCATCCCTCGTCGCCGGCCTCGGAGGCACCCAGCTCGACCCGGTCACCGACTCGCCCTTCGGACGGATGACCCACCTCGAGGATTCGACCGGGGCCCCGCTCACGATCATCCAGGTGCAGTGAAGCTGCCCGCGCTCCGCTTCAGGCGCGGCGCGCGCCCAGACGGAGCAGAAGCTGGCCGATGGCGCGCCAGCCGAGCAGGAAGATCGCCAACACCACCGTCGTGACGATCACGAATCCGATCTGCACACCCTGTCCGGCCACCGCGCGCAAGAGCATTCCGACGATCACCGTCGCGGCCCAGATCGTGAGCCCGGACCAGCGGAGGGCGAGCGGCGTTCGCCAGGCGCGGGCGCCGATCCATCCGATCACCAGCCCCGCGAGGAACGGCCACAGCGTCACCAGCGTGCCCAGTGGGCCTTCGTTGTGGCTCGTGCGACCGATCAGCACGAACGCGCCGACGAGCACGACATCGAGGAGGAAGGCGAGTGGCGCGATGAATTTCACCTCGCCACCCTACGCGACGCCTACCGAGGATCGTCGTCGGGCGGCACCGGGATCGAGCTGGTCACCGGATCCCCGGTCGTCGCGTCGATGACCTTCTGACCGGGCGGCAGGTTGGAGCGGTCCGGCGCGATGACCTCGGCCATGCGACCGGAGTCAGGCAGACCGAAAGTGGGGATGCGGCCCTCACCGGGTGCGAGCACCAGGTCGTCGGAGCGACGCGGAAGGGTCTTGCCCTGGAAGAATTCGGGCTGGCGCAGGAACCAGAGGAACATCAGCACGGCACCGAGCAAGAGCCCGATGACTCCGACGACCGCCGTCGCACCGATGCCGAAGATGGTGACGTTGTTGCCCTTCGCGTCCTGGATCCAGTCCGGCAGGGCGAACTGCTGCAGGCCGTAGACGAAGACGAGAAGCAGGATCGCCCCACCAACGAAGGGGAACAGCCCCCGCATGATGAAGTGCCGGAACGACGAGGTGAGCGTCTTGCGATAGAACCAGACGCACGCGAATCCGGTGAGGCCGTAGTAGAACGCGATCATCAATCCGATGGATCCGACCAGGGCCTGCAGCAGGGTGTCGGCGCCGATCAGTGTGAAAATCAGATAGAACGCGGCCGAGACGATGCCCATCCCGATCGTGGACCAGGTTGGCGTGAGGTACTTCGGGTGGATGCGCGAGAACTTCGACGGGATCGCCTTGTAGACGGCCATCGAGAGCGCCGTGCGGGCCGTCGGCAGGATCGTGGTCTGCGTGGAGGCCGAGGCCGAGGTGAGGATCGACGCGGCGAGCAGCAGGAGCAGGATGTGCCCGATGAGGCTGTCGCCGAACAGGTCCGGACCGACGGCCGAGAACACGTCGCTGGCGTTGTCCGGGTTGCCGAGGCCGACCCCCTTCGTTCCGACTCCGGCGAAGGCCACGACGGCGACCGCGACGAGCGCGTAGGTGACGAGCAGGAGGAGGGTGCTGATGATGGCGGCACGACCGGGCGTCTTGGCCGGGTCGGCGGTCTCCTCGTTGACCGAGACGGCGGTGTCCCAGCCCCAGTAGATGAAGATCGCGGTCAGCATGGCGGGAGCGATCACCTTCGTGAAGTCGAGGGTGAAGGGATTGAACCAGTCGAGGCTTGGCACGAGGGAGTAGGTCTCCGCGTTGCCGGAATACACCCGCACGAGCGCGAAGACGGCGAAGGCGATGAGGATGATGACCTCGATGGTGAGCAGGAAGTACTGCAATCGCGCCGAGATCTCGATGCCGCGATAGCAGATCCAGGTCATCAGGGTGATCCAGAGCAGGCCCGCGACTGTCGACCAGATCGTGCTGCTCGACAGGTCGCTCATGCCGGGAACCCCGAATTCGCCGAGCAGCGTGAAGGTGTACGAACCCGCGATCTGCGCGAGGTTCGCCATGACGATCACGTCGGCGACGATGATGCCCCAGCCGCCCATCCAGCCGGTGATCGGCCCGAAGGCCCGTGTCGCCCAGGTGAAGGTGGTGCCGCAATCGGGCTCAGCTCTGTTGAGCTCCTGGTAGGCGACGGCGATGAGATACATGGGGATGAAGGCGAGAAGCACGATGCCGGGAGCCTTCACCCCGGCGAGGAGTGCGCCACCGCTCGCGACGATGAAACCGAGACTCGCGGCGAGGCTGTAGGCCGGGGCGGTGGATGCCACGCCCATCACGATGCTGGAGATCAGTCCGAGGGAGCCACCCTTCAGACCCTTGCTGTCCACCTCGGTCGTGGACGGAACGGTTGCGGTCATGCGCACACTCCTTGCGTGAAGGCCGCAGACAGAACGGCACAGCCGGGTAGCCAGGTTCGCTCGTCGTCGAACGGCCTGTGCGGCTCACACTAGTACTTCAGCGCACTGATTCCGAAGAGTTTCTGCTACGGATTTGATTGCGCCAGGGTGGCGAATACGACGAGATTCTCTGTGTAGTGTCCCGTCGAGCGATCAAATGGCCCGTCACAGGTGATCAGTCGAAGCTGCGGGGTCGGCACGGAGCCATAGACGGCGTCAGTAGGGAAGGCCGCTTTCGGCACGACGGAACTCGATGCGACGACGAAGCTCACGGAGGTGCCATCCGAGAGGCGCACACCGATGGAGTCCCCGGGCACCAGCTCGGGAAGATGCTCGAACACGGCTGGCTTGACCACCGAGTCGAGGTGGCCGGCGATCACCGCCGGTCCGATGCGGCCGGGTAGCACTCCCCCGGAGAACCAACCGGCGCGATCGAAATCGGTCGGAGGATGAAGAACGCCGCTCGAATCGACCGCGAGGGATTCGAGATCGGTCGACACCCCGATCGCCGGAATGTCGAGGTGCGTCGCCACGATGCCGGCCCGGGGCGGAGCATCCGTCGTTGCGATGGGATCCTGGAGGGGCGCGGACCCGGTCGAGTCGGCGAGCGGCTTCTGGATCTCGCCCGCACCGCTGATGTGGGCGGCGGCGACCGGCCCGACACCCTGGACTCCGGCAATGACCAGCGCGGCCGAGAGCCCGAGAGCGGTTCCCCCCGCGAGGATGCCCGCGACCCAGGGTGCGCGCCTGACCCGTGCGTGGCGGCCGCTCATCGGCGCATCTCCGGCGCCGTGCTGCCCAGGATCCTACCCATCGTCGCGCTGGCTGGCGAGGTATCGCGAGCGAGGAATCCACCACCCGTCTGCACGGCGCCGACCGGAATCTGCTGCGCTGCAGCGCTGTCGACGATCGGGCGGGCGGTGAGAGCGCCCCGCGCGGTATCGAGCACAACCAGGGTGGTGACCGAGCCGGGAACCAAGGACACCGTGGTGCTGAAGTCCCGTGACTTCGCCTGGAGCAAGAGCGTCCAGGTGCCCGCGGGCACGTCGATGTAGCCCGTCGCCGTGCCGCCGCGAGCCTGAGTGGCGATCGTCGTGCCCGTGGAAGTGACGACCGAGACGGTGGGCACCGTAGCGGAGGCCTGGAGCAGACGGATGCGGGCGATGCCCGCTGCCGGGGTCGCGAGCTCGTCGGGGAAAGCCTTGAGGCGCAGGCGCGCGTTTCGTCCGTAGGCGGCGACGGTGGTGCTCTTCCCCTCCACAACGGTCACGGAGGAGCGGGCGACGGGAGTGCTCGAGGCTCGCGAGCCGGCGCGAGTCATGGTGACGAGGTAGGTGCCGGGTGAGAGCGGCTGGTAGGCGGAGATTGCGCCGTATGCGACGGAATCGAGCCGCACTACGGCGGAGTCCCGACCCAGCTGGGTGAGGCGCACATCCACGGACCGGGTGTCGGGCGAAAGGTGCGCGACGCGCACCCATCCCGTCTGCGGCGCGGGGGCCGCGAGGGCCGGACTCGCTCCGGCGATGCTGGTGAGCGCGATGATCGCGAAAGCAACCATCGCAGGCACGAGGCGCCGGTTTTTCGGGCGGGTATTCGACTGTGGCATGGGTAAGTCCTCCACGTCGCCGCATGTCGGGTCGAGATTTCGGGTCACGATGTCGGGTCAAAGCGGTTCGGGTGCTACGACGACGTATTCCGGTTATTCGGAGCGGCTTCGAAGATCGGATTGGTGGGGCTCTCGAGATCTGTTCGCCGGGTGACCAGCCTCCCCCTTTCTGCGTAGGGTGGACACATGCAACCAGGCAACCAGTTCGGCGAATTCTTGCGCGCCCGGCGCGAACTACTCACCCCTGAAGACGTGGGGTTGCCCGCCACCGGCCGAAGACGCATTCAGGGCCTCCGTCGGGAAGAAGCGGCCCTCGTATCCGGGATCTCGCCCGAGGATTACCTCCGCCTGGAACAGGGAGTCGAGCAGAATCCGACCGACGACGTTCTCGACGCCCTGACCAGGGCGCTCAAGCTCGACGATGACGCGGCCGCCAGCCTGCGCGACCTCGCTCGTCCCGCCCTTATCGAGCGGGATTCCCGGCCGATCGCCCCGGACGAAGCGCCGGAGGGGCTCGCCGGTCTCATCGACGCCTGGCCCCACCAGGTCGCCTGGATCGAGGGAAGGCTCACCGAGGTACTCTCGGCCAACCCGCTCGCCCGCGCCCTCTCCCCGCGCTTCACCCCCGGCACCAACCTCATGCGCTCGGTGTTCCTCGATCCGGCCTCCCGCGAGCTCTATCCCCAGTGGGACCGGATGCTCGTAGCCACCGTCGCACGCCTGCGCACTCTCATCGGCCCGGATATCGACGATCCGGCCCTCACCCAGCTCGTGGGCGAACTCTCCGTTCGCAGCGGCGAATTCCGCGCCCTCTGGGGAGCGGCGGAGCTGCCAGCAGAGGTCGATTCGATCACCCGGATCACCCACCCGCAGGTGGGAGCGCTCGAACTGGAGACGGAACGACTGGCCATCGGCTCTCCCGGGGGGTCCGACACGCGATCGTTGGTCATCCTGCACGCCCGGCCCGGTTCGGAGTCGGAGACGGCCCTGCGCCGGCTCGCTGCGATTGCCTCCGGAACCTCGCCGGCGGAAGCTCAGCGCATCCTGCCCGCGCCCGTGCCGATCGAATCGAAGCGCCGCCTCCCGTGAGCCGGAACTCCGCCGCGGGAGCGCCGGGCGGCACTCCCGTCGGCCGCCGCATCGCCCAGATCCTCATCGCCATTCTGCTGGTCTTCGTGCTCGCGATCGTCGCCCTTCTCACCTGGGCGAACATCGTGATGCAGGGAGAACGCGCGCCGGCGCTCGCTGCGTGGCGCGACAGCCGGATCTCGATCACCTCGACCGATCATTCGGTGATCCTCACGCCGAAGGGCGGAGCCACTGGCACCGGGCTGGTCTTCATCCCCGGTGCGAAAGTCGATCCCTACGCCTACCTGTACAAGCTCTCCGGCATCGTGGAGCAGGGCGTGACCGTCGTGATCACCAAGCCGACCCTCAACCTCGCGTTCTTCGACCAGCGACCTCTTGCCACCTTCACGGCAGACACCAGCGGGGTGACCCGGTGGTTCGTCGGCGGACACTCTCTCGGCGGCGTTCGGGCCTGCATGCTGGCCGATTCGAACGAGGCACCCGCCGTCGCGGGCCTCGTGCTCTTCGGCAGCTACTGCGCGAACGACCTCTCGCGCACCGATCTCAGCGTGCTCAGCATCGGCGGGGAGCGGGACGGCTTGAGCACTCCGGCGAAGATCGCCGCGGGCAAGAGCCTGCTACCGGCATCCGCGGTGTTCGTGGAGATCCCGGGCAGCAATCACGCGCGCTTCGGCGACTACGGCGTGCAGCCGGGTGACGGCACCGCGACGATCTCCAGTGAAGAGGCCCGCTCTGAGATCACCGCGGCCCTCGCCGGGGTTCTCACCGACGGGTAGCCCGTCGCCGGACGCCGCGTCGAACGCCGCGGCAGAACAAGGGGAAAAACGGCGAGTGCGGCCTGTCCGTGCCGTGATGCCGACCCGGAAAGACCGCACTCGCCCGATCATGGCGCTACTTGTCGTCGGTCAGCGCCTCCTTCACGTTCTCGCCAGCCTTCTTCACCGAGGCCTTCGCCTGGTCGGCCTTGCCTTCGGCTACGAGGCTGTCGTTGTCGGTGACCTTTCCGAGCGCTTCCTTCCCCTTGCCGAGAAGGTCCTGCGCGGTGTTCTTGATGTCGTTGTCTGCACTCATGTGAGAACTCCATTTCTGGTTCGGTTTGCACTGGTTTTCATGACTGGGACGGGTACTGTGAGCAATTCGTCACGCTCTGGGGCGAAATTTTTCTGAGAGAGAACGGATGGCGGGTGATCGATCTCTCCTCGGCCTCGGACGGCATCCTCGCCGAGCGGTCGGCCGACGGCGACACGAACGCCTTCTCGGTGCTGGTGAGGCGTCACGCTCCGTACCTTCGCGCCTTCGCCCAGCGCCTCACCGGCTCTGCGGCGGATGCCGACGACGCGGTGCAGGAAGCCCTGATCTCGGCGTGGAAACAGCTTCCCGCGCTGCAGGACCCGAGCAAGGTGCGCTCCTGGCTGACCAGCATCGTCAGCCGGAAGGCCACCGACCGGATCCGCAGCAGGCGGCCGACGGGCGAGCTGGACGACGAGCTCGTGGCCGAGCACGGTTCCGGTCCAGAGCAGCGCGCCATCGCGACCTCGCGCATGGAGGCGCTCACCCGCGTGCTCGACGAGCTGCCCGAAGGCCAGCGCCAGTGTTGGGTGCTGAAAGAGGTGGGCGGATACTCCTATGACGAGATCGCCGAACGGCTCGACCTCAGCGTGACCACCGTGCGGGGAAAGCTCGCGCGCGCCCGACAGACTGTAGTGAGAGAGATGGAGGTGTGGCGATGACCGAAGCCTCTGCCAGCGACGACGTCGGTGGTTCCGGATTCTCGCTCGACGATCTCAGCGACTATCTGGACCGCGGGCGCGAGCCCGCCATCGCCGCCATCGACGGCAATGCCGAATGCCAGGCGATGCTCGCGAGCCTCGAACGCGTCGGAGCGCTCTCGCGGGACCTCGTGGTGCGGGATGCCCGGGACAACCCCGGGATCGAGGAGGGCTGGTTGCGGGGAGTGCTCACCGCGATCTCACGCGAAGTGCGGGCGGGGCGGGACATCCCGCTCAGCAGCTCCGAACCGAACACTCGCCTCACCATCACCGAAGGGGCCGTGCACGAGCTCGTGAGAGCGGCTGGCGACTCCGTGGAGGGAGTGCTCGTGGGGCGCTGCACCCTCGACGGCGAGCTCGACGATCCCGATGCTCCCGTGCGCGTCGCTGTGACGATCAGCGTCGTGCTCAGCGCGCCCATCGTCGATCTGGCCGACGCCGTTCGCGAGCGCGTCTATTCCGAGCTGCTGAAACACACCGAACTCACCATCGAGAGCGTGGATGTCACCGTGACAGATGCCCACACCCTGGAACGCCCCGTCGAGGAGGACGAAGCATGACCGACGAACTCACCTCCCTCGCCGCTCAGCTCGACGCCGTCGTGCGTTCGGTGCCCTCGGTTGCCGCGCTATACGCCGCGGAACCGAGCCTGTTGCGGTCGGTACGAGAATTGACGACCGGGCCCGACACTCCGATCGCGTTGGTCTCGGTGCGTCGTGTGGACGAGGGGCTGGCGATCGTGGCGAGCGTGGCTGCCTCCGGCCGGCAGCAGGCCCCCGTGACCGCGCTCGCCGTGTCGACGGCGATCCGCTCCGTGCTCGCTCCGGGCGTCGAGGCGGAGATCCTGGTGCGAGTGAGCCGCATCGAGGGCTGACGGAGCCGTCAGCCGTCGTTGCGATTGTTGTGGCGGATGAACCGCACGGCGATCTCCTCCGCATCGATCGACGCGAGGATGGCACGCACCGCCGGCTCCTGATAGCGCCCCTCACGCCGGGCCTCGAGCACCGCGGCGCGCTCTGCCTCGATCATCGCGAGCCGGAGTCGGCCGAAGACCGCCTGCGCGGGCTCCACCCCGTCCTCGACCGGATTGAGGAGGGATTCGCCGAGCAGGGTGGCATCGTTGCGGAGACGTTCGACCACGGCCGCGTCATCCGCCTCCATCCTCTCCGCGTCGAGTCTGACGACCCCGGCTGCCCGGGCCTCCGCCATCAGCATCTGCGCCTCCACGAGCTCCTGGTCCGCATTCGGCGGGGGAAGCTTCAAGCGGCGGATGATCCACGGCAGCGCGAGTCCCTGCACCAGCGTGCCCACGACCACCGCGAAGGCGAGGAACTGGAGAAACGATTTCTGCGGGGTGGCATCGGGCAGGAGGAAGACCGCCGCGAGTGTGACAACCCCGCGCATGCCGGAGAACCCGATCGCCACGGTGGCTTTGCCGCTCCAGCTGCGCTCGCGGAAGCGCTTCGGACCGACCCGGTAGAACCCGCTCACCGCCAGGATCCACGCGAACCGCGCCGCGATGAGGAACACCAGCATCCCGACACAGATGAGAACGACCTGGGCGATGCCGAACCCGGAGTCGGCGACACCGCGCAAGATGCCCTTGAGGTTGAGGCCGATGAACAGGAACACGGAATTCTCGAGGAGGAACCGGATGGTGCGCCAATTCACGGAATCCGCGATGCGCGCCTGTGCGGACTGCACCACCGGCGCCTGGGTCCCGATGATGAGACCGGCGATCACCACGGCGAGCACCCCCGACCCGTGAAGCAGTTGGGTGGGGATGAACGCCACGAAGGGTGTCGCGAGCGACAGACTCGTGTCGAGCACCGGCGCCTTGAGCCTCTTACGAATGGCGGAGAGTCCGAATCCGGCGGCAAGGCCGAAACCCACCCCCACCACCACGGCGAGCACGAAATCCGCGGCGACGGCCCACGGGTTGAGGGTGCCGACGATGGCCGCCATGGCGGCGGAGAGGGCGACAAGAGCCGCAGCGTCGTTGAACAGGCTCTCCCCCTCGAGCACGGTCACGACCCGGCGGGGCAGCCTGAGGCGACCGGAGATGGAGGTGATGGCCACCGCATCCGTCGGAGCGACGACCGCGGCGAACGCAAAACCCGTCGCGAGGGTGATCGCCGGCACGATCAGCCAGGTGAAGAAGCCCACGACCACGACAGTGAAGAGCACGAGGCCGACCGAGAGGGTGAGGATGCTGTCCCGCCTGGCCCGCACGTCTACCAGGGAAGTGCGGATGGCCGCGGCGAAGAGCAACGGCGGCAACAGGCCGTAGAGCACCAACTCCGGCTGCACCTCGATCTTCGGCAGCCAGGGCAGGAACGACGCGACCGCACCGACAGCCACGAGCGTGACGGGCGCCGACCAGCCCACACGTCGCGACAACCCCGTGACCGCGACGGTCACGAGCACGAACGACACGATCCAGATGATCGTCAAGACCGAGCCGTCCATGCCGCATTCCTTCCCGCGTTGTTATCCGAGGGTAGAGGACTCGCGCAGACGACGAGTGCCTAGGGTGCCGACAACTGCTCGCGCACGACCCGTCGCAGCACCTTCCCCACGATATTGCGGGGCAATTCGTCGACGACCTCGATGCGTCTCGGCACCTTGTAGGCCGCCATCCGCTGTTTCAGGTGCTCGCGAATCGCGGGCACATCCAGGCTGGCCCCCGCGCTGAGCACGACGGCGGCGACGACATCCTCTCCGCCCTGCGGAGTGCGGATGCCCACGACGGCAGCGTCCGCGATGTCCGGATGCGAGATCAACGCCTCCTCTACCTCGGTCGGCGCCACGTTGAATCCCCCCGTGATGATGAGCTCCTTGATGCGGTCGACGACGGTCACGAAGCCGTCGGCGGAGACGGTCACGATGTCGCCGGTGCGCAGCCATCCCCCGGGGAGCAGCGTCTCCGCCGTCTCGGTCGGGCGGTTCCAGTAGCCGCTGAAGACCTGTGGTCCGCGCACGAGCAATTCGCCCTCTTCGTTCACCCCGCGGTCGATCGAGGGATCGTCGGGATCCACCACCCGGATGTCCGTGCTGGGGAAAGGCACGCCGACCGTGCCGGGGCGCCGCGAGGGTCCCATCGGGTTGCCGACCACGATCGGGGATGACTCGGTCATTCCGTAGCCCTCGACGAGCAGGCCGCCGGTGGCCTGTTCCCAGAGCTCGACGATGCGGGTGGGCAGGTTCATCGCTCCCGAGATCGCAAACCGGATGCCGCGAAGGCTCACTCCCCGGTCCGCGGCCGCGCCGACCAGGCGTTCGTAGATCGGCGGCACGGCGGGCAGGAAGGTGGCGGGCGTCTTGCGGAACGCGTCGAGCACGAGTTGTTCATCGAATTTGGGGAACAGCACGAGTCGGGCCCCGATACTGAGCGCGAAGCTGAGGCAGAGGGTGAGACCGTAGGCGTGGAACAGGGGCAGTACGCCGTAGACGACCTCGCGGCCGGCGCGGAGTCCGGGGATCCAGGCCTCTCCCTGCATGGCGTTTGCGCGCAGATTGCGGTGCGACAGGATGGCACCCTTCGGAGTGCCTGTCGTGCCGCTGGTGTACTGCAGAACCGCGGTGTCATCGAGAGCCGGACCGGGGAATCGGCGGGGAAGCGGTCGGGACGACTCGAGGTCGCGCCATTCGATCGAGCCTCGCACACGACGTCCGCTGGTCAGCGCGGCTCGCGAAAGACGGGCCTTCTTCACCGGGAGCCGCAGGGCGACCCGGGTGCGCAGCGGCATCGCCCGGGTCACGTCGACCGAGACCACGGTCTGCAGACCCAGGTCTTCGGGCATGTTGAGAAGAGTCGGCACCGTCTTGTCCCACGCGATCGCCACCTTCGCCCCGTGATCCTCGAACTGGTGGCGGAGTTCCCGCTCGGTGTAAAGCGGGTTGTGTTCCACCACGATAGCTCCGAGCCGCAGCACCGCGTAGAAGGCGATCACGTGCTGCGGACTGTTCGGCAGCACGAGCGCGACACGATCCCCCTTCCCCACTCCCCGGGCGCGAAGCCCGTTCGCGAAGTGCGAGATCCGGTCGCCGAGTTCGCCGTAGGTCATGGTCGCGCCGAAGAACTGCAGGGCGATGTTCCGCCGGTATTTCCGGGCCGAGCTCGACAGCATCTGGCTGAGAGTCTCGGTGGGCTCCGCGATATCGCGAGGCACGCGCAGCGCATAGGAGTCGAGCCAGGGTCGGTCGGAGAATGGGGTCATGTTTGCCTCGGTGGTCGAACGGTGTTCATCGGGAGCTGCGTGCTGTCGTACTAGTTCGGAGCCACCGGCCGGGAGGAATGGTCGGGGGACTTCCAAGCTAAGGGGAGCAAGATCTCCCCATGCGCAATGATGTCACTCCCCTCACCCCCGGCCCTGGACAGGAGTCGGTGTGGGACTATCCCCGGCCGCCCAGAGTCGAAGCCACCACCGACCGCATCCGCATCCGTCTCGGCGGCGAGACGATAGTCGACACGACGGATGCCGTGAGAGTGCTCGAGACGAGCCATCCGCCGGTCTACTACCTGCCCCGCTCCGCGTTTCCCGAGGGTGCCCTCGAGAAGGCGCCGGGGGCGAGTTTCTGTGAGTTCAAGGGCGCGGCGAAGTACGTGACCGTGCGTGGGGGTTCGGCGCGCGCCGAATCCGCCGGCTGGTATTACCCCACTCCGAGCCCGGGCTACGAGCTGCTCATCGACCGGGTGGCGGTGTATCCCTCGGCGATGGACTCGTGCGAAGTCGCCGGAGAGACCGTGACGGCGCAGGCCGGAGACTTCTACGGTGGCTGGATCACCTCGCGCGTGGTCGGCCCGTTCAAGGGCGAACCGGGCACGATGGGCTGGTAGGCATCGATGCGCTCCCTACTCGACCCGCGGAGTTCGAGTAGAGCGCTCAGCGCCCGTATCGAGACCGGAAGGTCAGACCGAGACGGTCGCGAGCACCTCGTCGAGCACGGCGGAGGCCTCTTCGTCGGTGGAGTTCTGGGCGAGGGCGAGCTCTGAGATCAGAATCTGGCGGGCCTTGAGCAGCATCCGCTTCTCTCCGGCCGAGACACCGTGGTCCTGGTCGCGACGCCACAGGTCACGAACGACCTCGCTGACGCGGTAGACGCTTCCGCTGCCCATCTTCTCGGTGTTGGCCTTGAACCGGCGAGACCAGTTGCCCGGCTCCTCGACCATGTCACTGCGAAGCACATCGAAGACGGCCTCGACACCGGCGCTGTCGATGACGTCGCGCACTCCGATGAGCTCGACGTTCTCGATCGGCAATTCGATGGTCAGGTCCGTGGCGTGCACGTTGAGAGTGATGTACTCCTTCGGCTCACCCTTGATCGTGCGGGTCTTCACCGCGGTGATCGTGGCAGCGCCGTGGTGGGGGTAGACGACAGTCTCTCCGACTTGGAAAATCATGCGGTAATGCCTTCAATCGTTGATTCTGTATCGCAGGGGCCTATCGCTCGCGACGAGAGCGCGATGGGAGCGGGTGGCTGCCTGGAGGGACATCGAGCGGTTCCACGTCCGAGACCGTATACAGGATAACGCGTACGGGCACCATTAAATTGCCAAACGGCCGGTCGGAGGCTGATCTGGCCGGGCGTAGCCTTCGATCATGACTCGAAACCTGCCCGATATCGACGTGCCCGACCTCTCCGGACGACTTGCGATCGTCACCGGCGCGAACAGCGGCCTCGGCTTCGCGCTCACCTCTCGACTGGCGGCCGCCGGTGCCGAAGTGGTGCTCGCGGTGCGCAACCGGGCCAAGGGAGAGGAGGCGATCGCCCGCATTCGCGCGGACGTGCCGACGGCGCGACTGAGGATGCTGCCCCTCGACCTGTCCTCGCTCAGCAACATCTCCACTTTCGCGGCCATGTTCACGGCGGAGGGCCGCGCCCTCGACCTCTTGATCAACAACGCGGGGGTGATGATGCCGCCGAAGCGCGGGACGACCGAAGACGGCTTCGAGCTGCAGTTCGGAAGCAACTATCTCGGGCACTTCGCTCTCACCGCGCACCTGCTTCCCCAGCTGCGCGCCGCCGGGAGTGCCCGCGTCGTCTCCCTCAGCAGCATCCTCGCCCGCGCCGGTCGCTTCGACTGGGACGACCTCCAGGCCGAGAAGCACTACAGCCCGCAGGGCTCCTACGGCCTCTCAAAGCTGTCGATGCTGGTCTTCGCCCGCGAACTCCAGCGTCGAAGCGATGCCGCCGGGTGGGGCATCCGCAGCCTCGCCGCTCACCCCGGATCGACCCTCACCAACCTCCAGGTCACCGGTCCGCAGTCGGGCGGCACGGGTGGCGGGGCGATGACCGCGTACCTGAAACTGACTTCGGGCGTCCCGTGGCTGTGGCAGCAAGCACCCCAGGGCATCCTTCCCGCTCTGTATGCCGCTACGAGCATGGATGCGGTGGGCGGTGCGTACTACGGTCCGGGAGGATTCGCCGAACTCACCGGCGCCCCGAAGCTCGCCGCCATTCCGAAACGGGCTCTCTCGACCGCGGATCCCACCCACCTGTGGACGGTGTCGGAGGAGCTCACCGGGGTGCCATTCCCCGGCTGATCCCGCGGTGAAACGTCACAGGGTGTCGTCTCGGGCCCAATAAGACGCATCTTCTGACGGCCCGCGCGGGAAAGCGGCGGGTCGCGCGGGAAAGCGGGTCAGCCGCGGGCGGGATCCTTCCGCGCCGCTGCCCCGCCGGTCTTGGCGCTGCCCTTCTGCGGCAGCAGTGTGTTCGCCTCTTCGAGCGACATTCCATTCGTCTCGGGGATGAAGCGGGAGACGAACAGGAACGAGAGCAGCGCCATCGCGGCATAGAGCCCGTAGGTGAGCACGAGGGAGACCGCCGCCAGGGGCGGGAACGACACCGTCACGAGGAAGTTGGCGATCCACTGGGCCGCCGCGGCGACCCCTAGCGCCCGAGCCCGGATGCGGGTGGGGAAGATCTCGCCGAGCAGCACCCACACCACCGGACCCCAGGACGCGCCGAAGCTCACGACGAACACGTTGGCGGCCACGAGCGCGATCGGGCCCCAGGCGCCCGGGAGCGAGGGAGCACCCTTCACGATATCGGCCTGGCTGAAGGCGATAGCCATGGTGGCGAGAGACACGGTCATGCCGGCCGATCCAAACAGCAGGATCGGGCGGCGGCCCACCCGGTCGACGAGCGCGATCGCCACAAAGGTGACCGCGATGTTGGTGACGGCCGTGATCACCGAGATCGTGAACGAGTCCTTCTCCTGGAATCCGACCGACTTCCACAGGGTGGTCGAATAGTAGAAGATCACATTGATGCCCACGAATTGCTGGAAGATCGACAGGACGATGCCGATCCAGACGATCGGTTTGAGTCCGAAGCGATCGCCTCTGAGAGCCCCCTTCTTCGACCCCTCCTCATCGGTGTGGATCGCATCTCTCATATCACGGATGGCCCGCTCCACATCGTCATCCGGCCAGATCCGGGCGAAGATCGCGCGAACATCGTCGTCCCGCTTCTTGAGCACGAGGAATCTCGGGGACTCGGGGAGGAAGAACGCGATCGCGCCGTAGACGACGGCCGGCACGACGCCCGCGAGGAACATCCACCGCCAGGCCTCCAGTCCGAGCCAGAACGTGGCGTCGGCCGCCCCGGCGGCGTTCGCGAACAGCGTGTCGGAGAGCAGCGCAGCGAAGATTCCGACGGTGATGGCGAGCTGTTGAAGGGAGCCGAGCCGCCCGCGCAACTGGCGAGGTGAGATCTCCGCGATGTAGGCCGGTGCGATCACCGATGCGATGCCGATGCCGAGCCCTCCGACGAGGCGCCAGACCACGAGGTCCCAGACTCCGATCGACAGCCCACAGCCGATCGCGCTGGCGAGGAAGAGGACGGCCCCGACGATCATCGCCGGGATGCGTCCGAAGCGGTCGGCGAGCCGACCGGCGAGGTAGGCGCCGACCGCGCATCCGATCAGGGCACTCGCCACCGCGAAACCGGTGAGGGATGCGCCGAGCGAGAACTGCTTCTGCACGGCGTCGACGGCCCCGTTGACGACGGAGGAATCGAAGCCGAAGAGGAAGCCGCCGACCGCGCCGGCGACCGCGAGGGCGATGACTTTGACGTTGGTGCGGGGGCTCGAGGTGTCTGACATGGCTGGCCTTCGAAGTGAGAGTGGAGGGGTTCATTCACCCTACGCTCGGGTTGTGCGACTACTTCAGGGAGTGAACGACGTGCGCGTCGGCATCCATCCCTCGACCGGCGACCGGATGCGCGACCGCGACATCCTGGCTGCCGCCGTCTCTGCTGCGGTGCCCGGACTCGGTGCCGCGACCCTCAGCCGGCGCTGCGCCGATTGCTGCGGCGATCACGGACAGCCCCGGGTCGCCGGGGACCTGGCGTGGGCGAGCCTTGCGCGGGCCGGCGGATTCCTCGCTGTAGCCGTCAGCACCGTCGGTCCGGTCGGAATCGACCTTGAGGACCCCGCGGCGGTGGCTAGGGCGCCACTCGATGCGTTCACTGCAGAGGAGCTGCGGTTCATCCGCGGCGGGGCGGATGCGGCACGCACCGCGACAGAGTTCTGGACGGCCAAGGAGGCGATCCTGAAGGCCGATGGACGCGGGTTGCGGTGTGATCCCCGCGACCTGCAACTGGGGGGCGACCCTCTTCGCCTGGTGGCCTGGCCCGAGTGCCCGATCGCGCTCACCGCCGTGAGGCTCGATGGTTTCGATGGGCCGAACGGGCTCGTCGGCGCGGTCGCGACCTTCAGGCGAGGCGGGGAAGGGCCTTCGAATACACCCAGCGGTTGATGATGCCCTCGATCGCCGTCGAATGGCTCAACTCCGCGAAAGTGTCGATGACGTCGGAGGGCATGATGTGCCCGAATCGCAAGCGTGACCCGAGGTCGCGCAAGGAGTCGAAAAAGGCCTCGTCCCCGATCGCTCGGCGCACCACATGGAGGGCGAGCGCCCCGCGCTTGTAGACCCGATCGTCGAAGAGGAGCTTCGTGCCCGGATCTCCGACGACGATGTCCTTGGACTGGTCGTTCACCAGGTCCCAGTGCGAACGGGCGCACTCGGAGGCGGTGGGGCCGCCGCTGGCCTCCGACCACAGCCACTCCGCGTAGCAGGCGAATCCCTCGTGAAGCCAGATGTCTTTCCAGCGGTTCACGGTGAGGGAGTTGCCGAACCACTGGTGGGCGAGTTCGTGGGCGATGAGCCGGTCGCAGCCATGGGTGCCGTCGATGTGATTGCGGCCGAAGATGGCGAGTCCGTGAGCTTCGAGCGGGATCTCCAGCTCATCCGCTGTCACGATCACGCCGTAGGCGGGGAAGGGGTATGGCCCGAATCTGTCTGAGAACAGCGCGATCATCTCCCCGAGTCGGCTGAAGTCCTCGGTGACCTCTGTGCTCAGGGCGCTCGGATAGGAGATGGTGGTCGGCACCCCGGCATCCACCGCAAGAGCGCGGTAGCGCCCGATCTGCACGGTCGCGAGGTAGGTGGCCATCGGCTCCGCCACCTCGAACTCCCAGCGCGCGCGACCGGCGCGACTGGTGCGGGAGACCTGCTCGCCGTTGGAGATCACCTGGTACACCGACTCGCACGACACCACGATGCGGAATCTCGCCTTATTGCTCGGGTGGTCGTTGCAGGGAAACCACGATGATGCCCCGTTCGGCTGGCTCGCCACGAGTGCGCCGTCGGCGAGCTCCTCCCAGCCGACCTCACCCCACTCCGAACGGATCGGATGCGGTGCGCCCCGGTAGCGCACCGTCACGGTGAACTCCTCCCCCGCGGTGATCGCCGCAAGCGGGGTGATCACGAGTTTGCGTGCGGTCTGCGTGACCTTGCGGGGGCGTTCGCCCCCGATGGTGACCTTCTCCACGACCAGCCCGGCGAGGTCGAGGCTGAAACGATCGAGGTCTTCCGTGGCCCGGGCGGAGATGACGGTGCTGGCGATCAGCCGGTTCGTCTCGACGCGATAGTCGAGATCGATGTCGTAGCGATCGACGAGGTAGCCGCCGTTTCCGCTCGCGGGCAGGTAGTCGTCGCCCGCGGAGGGGGAACCGAGGGACGGGCGCGAAGTCTGGGGCATCAGTGCGCTCCAGTATTCCACGGCGCAGAAAGCGATGACTCCCAGGGCGCAATCGGGTTGCCAGACCACAGGGTGCCCTCCGGCACCCGTTCCCCTCTCATGACCAGGGATGCAGGCCCGACTGTCGCCCTCCGGTCGATGGATGCTGCGGGCAGGATCACGCTGTGCGGTCCGAGAGTCGATCCTTCGGCGAGGTTCACGGAGTCGAGTTGCATGATGCGGTCGTGGAAGAGGTGGGTCTGCACGACGCATCCGCGATTCACGGTGGAGCCGTCGCCGAGGGCGACGAGGTCGGCCTCTGGCAGCCAATAGGACTCGCACCAGACCCCCCTGCCGATCGAGGCTCCCAACGTGCGCAGCCACACGGCGAGCGCCGGCGTGCCGGCGGCGCTCGCGGCGAACCACGGCCGAGCCACCATCTCGACGAAGGTGTCGGAGACCTCGTTGCGCCACACGAACGTCGACCAGAGCGGATGCTCCCGGGCGGCGATCCTGCCGGCGAAGGCCCACTTCGCCGCGGTCGTGATGCCGGCGGCCACCGCCCCGGCGAGCAGCAGCACCACGCCGGAGAGCAGGATCGCGGCACCGACACCGACGGCGAGCCACAGCCCCTCGAGCGCCCCGAGCACGGCGAGCGCGATCCAGGCGGTCACGAAGACGGGGACGATGCGCAGCACCTCCCAGGCGGCACGCGCGATCCGCAGACGCAGCGGCGGCTCGAAGGTGCGCGCCTCGTCGATGTCGCTGACGGTGCGACGGAGGCGGGAGGGCGGGTTGCCCAGCCAGGACGATCCGCGTTTGGCCTTGCGCGGGGTCGCCGAGAGCACGGCCACCAGCGCGTTGCGTGGCACGGAGCGACCGGGGCCCGTGATCCCACTGTTGCCGAGAAAGGCGCGGCGACCGATCTTCGCCCGGCCGATGCGCATCCAGCCGCCGCCCAGTTCGTAGGTGGCCACCATGGTGTCGTCGGCGAGGAATGCACCGGGGGCGATGGTGGTGAGCCGCGGGATCAGCAGCACCGTGGATGCCTCGACGCCCGCGCCGACGGTGGCACCGAGCATGCGCAGCCAGACCGGGGTGAAGAGGCTCGCGTAGAGCGGGAAGAGCAGCGTCCGTGCGCTGTCCAGAAGTCGCTCCGTGCTCCACGCCTGCCAGCCGACACGGCTGCGCACGGGATGGTGCCCTCCGTCAGTCCGAGCCCCAAGAGCCGCACCGCCACGACGACGAGTGCGGCGTAAGCCAGTCCCGCCACGATCACCGCCAGCGGAACGGCGAGCGCCCCGCGGCCGAGCGCCTCTCCGATGCTGACCGCCGCACCGATGGCCGCGCCGACGACGAGCGCCCCGAGAGCGACCGCGACCGCGGGGATGGCCGAGAGGGCGAGCGAGCCGAGTGCGTAGACGACCAGCCACCGCGTGCCTCTCGGAGGGCGCGACGGCGGCCAGGCGTGCCGGGCGGAGCCGACCCGTTCTGCCGGGGATCCCGCCCATCTCTCCCCCGCGGGAACACGGCTCGAGACCGCGGCCCCCGCCTCGATCTCGGCGCCGCCCCCCACGCTGGCACCGCCGAGCATCGTGCTTCGCGTGCCGATGACGGCTCCCGCCCCGATGTGGACGGCACCGAGACGCAGGATGTCGCCGTCGACCCAGTACCCCGAGAGATCCACCTCGGGTTCGATGGCCGCCCGCGGCCCGATCGACAGCATGCCGGTGACGGGCGGAAGCGTGTGAAGATCGACACCCTCCCCGATCTTCGCGCCGAGCGCGCGGGCGTAATAACTGATCCAGGGCGCACCGGCGAGACTTGCTCCGCCCACGAGGTGCGCCACCTGCTCGGCCAGCCAGAGGCGCAGGTGCACCGACCCGCCGCGCGGGTAGTCGCCCGGTCGCACACCGGCGAGCAGGAGGCGGGCAGCCACCACGGTGACCGTCATCTTGCCGAGAGGTGAGACAAAGAGAACGAGCCCGGCGGCGATCCACCACCAGGAGAGAGTGGGCGCGAAACTCGCGCCGGTCAGGGCGTGGAGCAGATTGTTGGCCGCGGCGAGGTAGACCAGGTAGCGCATTCCCACCAGCGCGTGCAGAGGCACCCCGAGGATCGTCTGGACTACCTGGCTGCGCAGGGGGGTCGGCCCGACCGTTCGCAGCGTCTGCTTCTCAGACGGCGCTCGCGCGTCGAGTTCATCCGCGAGCGAGCCGATGCGCGGATGGTCGTAGATGTCCGACACCCGCGTCTGCGGATACCGCACCCGGATGGCCGAGACCAGTTGCGCGGCAGTGAGGGACCCGCCGCCCTGAGCGAAGAAGTCGTCGTCTGAGCCCTGCACCGGCGTGCCGAGGATGGCCGACCATTGCCCCGCGATCCAGGCCGTGGTCTCCGAAAGAGTGCCGGCACGATCTCCGCTGACCGCGGGAAGGGGCCAGGGCAGCGCCGCCCGGTCCACCTTGCCGGAGGTGCGGGTGGGCAGGGAATCCACCACGGCGAGCAACGGCACGAGTGCCGCCGGAAGCTCGGCGCGCAGCAGTTCTGTCGCACCGGTCCGATCGAACTCCGTCGTACTGTCGGCGACGGCGAGGTAGCCCACCAACACGTGGTTGCCCGCGGGGGTCGTCTGCACGACGGCGGCGGCACCGGCCACTCCAGGGAGGCCCTGGAGCGCGGCATCGACCTCGCCGAGTTCGATGCGGCGACCCCCCAGCTTCACCTGGTCGTCCGCGCGCCCCACGAAGATCAGGCCGGCCGGGTCGTAGCGCACGAGATCGCCGCTCCGATAGGCCCGATCCCACCCGAGTTCGGTGAAGGGCGCATACTTCTCGGCGTCTTTGGCCGCATCGAGGTAGCGGGCGAGCCCGACCCCACCGATGATCAGTTCGCCGACCTCTCCGGCCGCGACCCGTGCGCCGGCCGAGTCGACGACCGCGAGATTCCAGCCGTCGAGCGGCAGGCCGATGCGAACCGGGCCGGCACCGTCGAGCAGTGAAGCGCAGGCGACCACCGTCGCTTCGGTGGGGCCGTAGGTGTTCCACACCTCGCGTCCGCGGGAGACGATCCGGGAGACCAGCTCCGGCGGGCAGGCCTCACCCCCGAAGATGACCAGGCGCACGAGTTCGAGGGACTCCTCCGGCCAGAGGGCCGCGAGCGTGGGCACCGTGGAGACGATCGTGATGCCGTGCGCGATCAGCCAGGGGCCGAGGTCGACCCCCGAGCGCACCAGCGATCGCGGTGCCGGCACCAGGCAGGCTCCGTTGCGCCAGGCCAGCCACATCTCCTCGCACGAAGCGTCGAACGCCACGGAGAGGCCGGCGAGCACCCTGTCGCCGACCCCGATCGGCTCGGCGGCGAGGAAGAGCCGGGCCTCCGCATCCACGAAGGCCGCCGCAGAGCGATGGGTGACCGCCACGCCCTTTGGTAGTCCGGTGGACCCCGACGTGAAGATGACCCAGGCGTCGTCATCCGGTGTCGGCGGGTCGACCACGGTGAGCGTGCCGGTCTCGGGAGCGGGCGGCGGGCTCGCACTGAGCCCGCCCCTCGCTTCGCCGGCGGCGGCGAAGACACCGCCGGCGCCGATCACCCCCACCACCGCGGCCTCGGAGAACACGAGTTGCACCCGCCCCTCCGGATCGTCGGCGTCCACCGGCACATAAGACGCCCCCGCCGCCAGAGTCGCGAGAATCGAGACATACAGCTCGCGCGTGCCCGAGGGGATGCGGATGCCCACTCGGTCGCCCCGCGTCACGCCGAGCGCGATCAGCTGCGCCGCCTGCGCGTTCACCAGTCGCACGAGCCGCCGGTAGCTGATCGCGCCGAAAGGATCCTCCAGCGCGAGAGCGTCCGGTGTCGCTGCCGCCGTCGCCACCAGAATGTCGATCAGTGTGCGTGGCGGAGTCCTCCGATCGCCCGCGAGAAGAGGGGACTGCCGAGGACTGGGTTCGGGACGATTGGGCGTGTCGTCCGATTGGGGCGTCACTCGTCCTCCAAGGCTCTGGTCGGTAGGCGGGGCCAGCCGAGGTTGCCCCATCGTCGCAGACGGTATTGCGTCGTGGTGACCAGCAGGTGAACATCCCGATCACCAGAGGCGTGCCCGGAGAGCTGGCGCAACCGCGGTCACGGCGGTTTTTTGGCTGATCGTCGACCGCCGTTAAGCTGTGCGCCACCCGCAGCGGCGAGGCTGGGACCATGATCGCGATCCCGCTGATGCCCGGCCTCGGCTTGACGAGGGGCCGTGATGCGCTCGGCTGAGTCCGCGCAGTCCCCCGCCGTCGCCTGGGTCGAGTCTCCGCTGCAGTTGGTCGCCGCCGCAGAGTGGGCCGAGACCCAACCGCACCGCATCGTCGTGGCCCTGCGCGTGACGAGCCCGCAGATGCCGGCGACGGCCGCAGAGCTCCTTTCGCGGGGTGCCCGGTTCGGCGAGTGCGTGCCGTTCTTCGGCATCCCGTGGCAGTTGCTCTCCCGCCACCGCTCCTGGGCAGTGGGTGACGCCTTCTCCGGCCAGTTCCGACTCGCCTCCGCTGTGCGCCCGCCGCTCTCCCTCACTCTTCTCGACGACGGATCCCAGGCCAGCGCGATCGTCGACGCCCTCGTCGGTCGCACCAGCTTCGCGCGCCCGCACCAGCGCGAGTCGACCGCACTCACCACTCTCGGCATCCTGGCTCGCGACCGGATGCTCGCGCTCGCAGCGCGCGACCGCCTCGAGATCGCCACCGCCTTCGAGTTCGGCGCGGTGCGCACCGTGCTGCTGAGCGACCAGCGCATCCCCGTCACCTCGCATCGTTTCGACTGGGTGCGTCGCACCGCGCGGCCGATCGCCGTTCCCGGCAACCGCGTGCTGCTCGGCAGCGCCCTGCCCACGGACGGACGGATGCCGGTGGACCGCTACCTGCGCTGGGTGCGGTCTGAGGCGGCCGACTCCCCCCTCATCTATCTGCCTCATCGTCGGGAGACCGCTGCGGTCCGTGACGCGGTGGCCGCCATCGCTGGCGTGCGCGTCTTCGACTCCGGCTTGCCGGTCGAGCTGGTACTCGCCGGCGCGCAGGAGCCGCTAGAGGTCATCACCCTTCCGACGAGCGCGCGCACCACGCTCACCCACGTTCTCGAGGGCACCGGCAGCAGCATCCGCACGCGCTCCCTGCACCGCGAATCGATCCGATGAGTGTGGCGACGGTGAGTCACGCAGAGTGGTTTCTCGTGGAGTCGGGCGGACTGTGCCGGTGGACCATCCGGCACCAGGTCACGGGTGAGCTGGCCGGCACGGTCCTCCGCACCCCTGCCGGCTATGTGCTCACCGACGACCAGTCGCAGCGGATCGGTAGCTTCCCCTCGCTCGAGCGGGCACTCGACGGGCTCTACGACTTCGTCTGAGCCTCGCCCGCGAGAGCATGCGGGGTCAGGAGGCCTCTCGGCGGAGCGTTCGATCGAGGGTGGACGTCAACAGGAACCGCAGCGCGTCTTCGACGGACGCGAAGTGGCCGATGGGCCGATCCAGCCAATCCAGCAGCTCGAAACCGTCGGTCGTGCGCCAGACCTGTCCCGCGATCAGGAGGGTGCCGTGATGCTGCACGTCCCAGCGTCCCTGACCCGCCTCGACGAGGTCGAATGCCTCCGCATAATTCATGTCCTGAGCTCCTTCCGACGGTAGAGCGCACCTTCGATCACGCCACGGTAGGCGACCTGCGTGAACGCCGGTCGACCGGCGGGTTAAGACATCGCGCGGGTTCGCCGAGGGTGCGCATTGACGCGCCGTGCTGCACGGCGCACACTTGCGATATGCCCCCACTGTCTACGGATGCCGCTGTCGGAAAAATCGTCGACCGCCTTGTGCTCCGATTTCCGAGCACCCAGCGGGATCACATCGCGTCCACCGTCGCCGAGGAATACGCTGCCCTCTCCGGCAGCCGCATCACCACCTACATCCCGAACCTCGTGGAACACGGCGCACGATCGCGCTTGCAGCACGAGGTTCACCCCCTCCGCCCGGACCTCCGTCCGCTCGCGCCGGCCGCCTGACGCGCTCGCCTGACACCGCTCGCCTGACACCGCTCGCCTGACACAGCAGCCTGACACCGCCGCCTACTCCCGACAGCTCGAAGCTCCAGAGTCCCCATCGCCGGTCATCCGGAGGCCAGGCACCGGGATGCCGGCACCTGGTCCGCCAGCGCCAGCGAGGGTGAACAGCGAGCGAATGTCAGCTGAACGCTGCAGGTTGACGGCCCGGCTCTCCGGGCGCAACAATCGACCCATGGATCAGGTGCAGGAGGATCAGGGCATCGCCAAGGTCATCGACCGGTTGGTGGAACGTTTTCCGGCCCTCGGCCGCGCACGGGTCGAGCAGGTGGTCGCGAACACCCGCGCCATGCTCGACGGCAACCCGATCCGGGACTACGTTCCGGTGCTCGTCGAACGCTCCGCGAGAGACCAGCTCCGCCGCATCGAGGCCGGCGATCCGGCCCTGGCACTGATCCGCTGATCCCTTCTCAGACCTTTCCTCTTGTCGGGGGAATACTGCAGACTGTCAGAATGCTCTCCTAAAGTTCGCTCGGCTCGCTCTACCGGGTTTCGCAGCGTCCAGCATCCCCCTCCACTCAGCATCTCCCCTCAACTCCGGGCACCGCGGCCCTCTCGCTCCCCTCTGCGCCGCGACCCCACCCACGTCCACCCTCTTCCGACGGGAATCCCGATGACCAGCACCGTCTCCACCGAATCCGCCGCAGTCCACGACGAGCCTGCTTCCGCTCTCGGAGCCCGCAATCGCCTCGTGATCTTCCTGCTGTTGATCTCCGTGTTCGTCATGATCCTCAACGAGACGATCATGGGGGTCGCGCTTCCCACGCTCACCAAGGACCTCGGCATCACCCCGAGCGCTGCACAGTGGCTCACGGCGGCGTTCCTGCTCACGATGGCCGTCATCATCCCGATCACGGGCTTCCTGCTTCAGCGCTTTCACACCAGACCGCTCTTCATCGCGGCCATGGGGCTCTTCACACTCGGCACGCTGATCGCGGCGGTCGCTCCCGGTTTCGAAATCCTGCTCGTCGCCCGCATCGTGCAGGCGAGCGGAACCGCGATCATGTTCCCGCTGCTGATGACCACCGTGATGAGCCTGGTCCCCGCTGCCACCCGTGGCCAGATGATGGGCAACATCTCGATCGTCATCTCTGTCGCGCCGGCCATCGGACCCACGATCTCGGGCCTCATCCTCAGCGTGCTCGACTGGCGGTTCATGTTCATCCTGGTGCTGCCGATCGCGATCGCGGCCCTCATCGTCGGCGCGAGCCTCATCACCAATGTGACCGAACCGGCTGCCACCCGCATCGACCTTCTCTCGGTATTGCTCTCCGCCCTCGGTTTCGGCGGGCTGGTCTTCGGCCTCAGCAATCTCGGCACCGCGACCACCCCGCTCGAGACCTGGCTGCCGCTGGCCATCGGCGCTGCCGCGCTCGCCAGCTTCATCCTGCGCCAAGTGCGCCTTCAGCGGAGCAACCGTGCGCTGCTCGACCTTCGCACGTTCAAGACCCGCGACTTCACGTTCTCGATCGTGATGTTCGCGATCAGCATGATGGCCATGTTCGGCGCCATCGTGCTGTTGCCGTTCTATCTCGTCGGGGTGCTGCACGTGCCGGTGATCACCGTCGGCCTGCTCTTGCTTCCGGGAGGCCTCATCATGGGCCTCCTCGCCCCCATCGTCGGCCGCATCTACGATCGCGTCGGCCCGACCGTGCTGCTCATCGTTGGTTCCAGCATCGTGAGTGGCGACCTCTGGGCGATGAGGATGCTCGACGAGAACAGCTCTTTCCTCTGGGTGCTCGCGGCCCATGTCGCGCTGAGCATCGGCCTTGCGCTGCTCTTCACTCCCCTGTTCACCGCGAGTCTCGGCTCTCTCAAGCCGGAGTTGTACTCGCACGGCAGCGCCATCGTCGGCACCGTGCAACAGCTCGCCGGGGCGGCCGGAACCGCTCTCTTCGTGACGGTGATGTCCGCGCAGGCGGCCACGCTGATGGCAGCCGGCGCGTCCTCGGAGTCGGCGACCGCGTCCGGCATCCGCATCGCCTTCACCTATGGCGCCGTCATCTCGCTGTTCGCGATTCCCGCCGCTTTCTTCGTGCGCAAGCAGCGCACCGATGAAAGCTCCGGCGCCCCCGCGCAGCTCGCCTCGCACTGATCACCTGCGGCGCGAATGCGCCGAGATCCTCCGATACAGTACTCACAGAACCTCGAGGAGAATACGCGCAGCATGGGCAGTCTGGTGTACGGAAATTCCACCATCGAGGTGGCTTTCGACGATCGAGCGCTCATGCACCTGCAGATCGTGATCACCAACAAGCTCCGGCGCAACGAGAGCTTCATCTTCACCTGGGTGAATGCTCCCGAACTCGGCAGCGGCCGCAGCACCATCTGGCTCGATCCGAGCAGCACCATCTTCTACCGCTACTCCGGGAGCCGCATCCCGAGCATCAACCGCGAGTGGATCGAGGTGCTCATGCTCTCGGCCAATAGCGCGAGCGGCCTGTTCTTCACTCCCGAACCTCCGAGCGGAATGAGCTCATGACCCCGAGCGCGCCAACCGCCTCTCACTTTTCCCGCCCGATCGCAAGGCCCTCCCGAAGCGTCCTGACCGCGGCGCACACTGGAGAGTGATGATCCACGCAAGCACCGCGCCCTGGAACGCGACCCTCACCCAGCCGGAGTACCTGCTGTCGCTGTATTTCCTGGTGATCGCCGGCCTGGCACTGTTCGCGGGCTTCCTTCGCACCTGGACGACCCGCAACGAGGTGGGCTCGCGATATCGGGGTGCTGTCGTCGCACGCCTGAGCATCACCATCGTCGCCAGCCTCAGCTACGTGCTCATCGTCGTGGAGTTCTTGCGGGGGTACGACGTCACGGGCAACGGCTATCGCCCCAACGCCCAGGCGATCCTGGCGTTCGCGCCGCGCTTCATGGACTGGTCGATCACGGTGCCTCTCCTCACTGTCGAACTGCTCGCCGTCAGCACCCTCGTAGGCGCCACTGCACGCCGCACGCAGTGGCTTGCGGGGGGCGGCGCCTTCCTCATGATCTTCACCGGATTCCTCGGGACATTCATCATCGGAGGGGGTGAGGATACCGCTCAACTCCTGCTGTGGGGCGGGATCAGCGGGGTCTTCTGGATCTTCACCTCGGTCGTTCTCATCCGGTCGGTGCGGGTATCCGCCAGAGACCTCACCACCGAGGCGGCGCAGCTGCTTCGCCAGGCCACCGCCCTTCTGCTCGGCGGGTGGGCGATCTATCCGCTGGTCTTCCTCATCCACATCTTCGCCTTCGGTGGCGGCTGGACCACGACCATGCAGGTCGCGCTGTGCGCCACCGACGTCGTGGTGAAGATCGGATTCGGCGGTCTGGTTCATCGAATCGCGAAACTGCGGACCGCAGAAGATGTGCGGGCGGGCGATGACGTTCACCCCGAATCCATCTGGATCTCCTCCGTCAAACAGTCCGATGCCGGCGCGGCTCGCGAGGTCTATCTCTCCGAGGGGGCCATCATCCACCCCCGCCGAAGCCGCCCCCCGTCGAACTCCGCCGTTGCCGCGGTGCCGGATCCGGAAGTTCTCGATCTCGACGACTGAACCGGCGGTTCGGGGCCCACACTGCTCCGGGGAGGCGAAAAATCGCCTGTGACCTCACAGGCGCATTGGTCAGAGGTGCTGGCGGCGCCCACCCTCCACACGAGGGTCGCATTTCGATAAAGAAACGTGCGAGGTGCTGGCCAGATGAGCATGATAAGCCGCGTCCGTTCGCCCCGGCAACCGGTCGAGAAAGCGCCAGTTATTTCTTAAACTCACGGGCGCGGCGGCTTTTTCCATTGCGGATGATGGCTATTTTTTTGCGCCTCCATGCGGAATGAGGAGCGGCGAAACTAGCCGAGGAACGCCGCGATGTCCGCGGCGACACGTCTGCCCTGTTCTCTGCCCGCGAGCGCCGAGCCAGATGCCGTGGCGGGGTCGAGGGGGTTCGTGCCGAAGGCCACGAGCGAAGCCTCATCCGCGCCGATCACGTGCACCCTCGCGGGTGCGAGCGCGGCGAGTTCGTGAGCCGGAATAGCGAGGGGCACGTTCGCCTCGGCGAGAGGAGCGAGAATGAGCACCGGGTCCGAGCCCGCGGCGAGATCGGAGTTCGCGATAGTGCGTACTCCGCCGTCGGTGTAGCGCTGACCATCGATCTCGACCGTCGGCCAGATCCCGGGCACCGCACAACTCGCGGAGACGGCGTCGATCAGGTCGACACCGGAGTCCCGGTCGAAGACACGCAACTCGCCGGTCTCGGCATTCACCGCGGTCACCAGCAGGCGCCGCTCTGGCCAGTCTTGCGCGATCAGCCGGGCGCTGATGATGGCGCGTCGGTCACCGGACGGCACTGTAGCGGCATCCAGGGCGAACCGGCCGACCCGCCGACGCCCCTCCTCGGCGGAGGTGACCCCGTCGAGAAGGCGCGCGAGGGTCTCCTGGAATTCCTGCACATCGAAAGTCGCGCCCACCTCTGCGCTGTGCTGCTCCAACTGCTGATCGAACAGCGTGCGCAGAGAAACTCCCCCGGCGACCTGGGATGCCACGACGGAGCCAGCAGAGGTGCCTACGAAGGTGGAATCGGCGGCGAAGAGTCGTGCGGCTGCGGTGGGCTGCTGCTCCTCGATGCCGAAGAGCACGCCCACCTCCCACGCGATTCCCGCGATTCCGCCGCCCGCGAGAACGAGTGCTCCCACGATCAGGCCTTCGGCACGTAGTCGAAGGTGTCGGGGTCGGGACCGGTGCGCTCGTTGCGGTCCAGCTCGGTGATCGACTGGATGTCGTCATCCGACAGCTCGAAGTCGAAGAGCGCGAAGTTCTCCTCGACGCGGGAGCGGGTCACCGACTTGGGGAAGACGATGTCGCCGCGCTGGATGTGCCAGCGGAGGGTGACCTGCGCCGGAGTCTTGCCGACCTTTTCGGCGATCGAGACGATGACCTCGTCATCGAGCACCTTGCCCTGGGCGATGGGTGACCATGCCTCGGTCGCGATGCCGTGTGCCTCGTCGAAGGCGCGCAGGCTGTCCTGCACGAGGTAGGGGTGAACCTCGATCTGGTTCACGGCGGGCACGATGCTCGTCTCGTCGAAGAGTCGCTGCAGGTGTGCCTGCTGGAAATTGGAGACGCCGATCGCCTTCACGCGCCCCGACTCGTACATCTCCTGCATCGCCTTCCACGTCTCGACGAAGTCGCCGATCGTCGGCAGCGGCCAGTGGATGAGGAACAGGTCGAGGTAGTCGAACCCGAGGGCGTCGAGGGTGCCGTCGAAAGCGCTGAGTGCGGCATCCCGTGCGTGGAATCCGTTATTGAGCTTGCTGGTCACGAAGATCTCGGAGCGGTCGATGCCGGATGCCGCCACCGCTTCGCCGACCTGCTTCTCGCTGCCGTACATCTCCGCGGTGTCGATGTGACGGTAGCCTACCTCGAGGGCGTCGAGGGTTGCCTGCTTCGCGTCGTCCGGAGTTATCTGATAGGTGCCGAATCCGAGCTGCGGGATGACGACCCCGTTGTTCAGGGTGATGGTGGGAACGTGAGTCATTGTGCGTATCTCCTAGCGTTTCGTTGCATGTCCATTGGAGGCCAACATCGAGCGTGGCCCGAGTATGCCCAGCGATTACCCAGAAATCGAGCTTCCCGAGATCGGTGCGGGATCAGCTGCCGCTCGTGACATCGATGAGTACCTTGCCCACGGTGTCGGCCTCCACCGCAGCGTGGGCGAGGGCGGTGTCGGCGAGCGAGAAGCGGTGCAGCGGAAGCCCGGCATCGTCGCCGATGGGGAGCGCACCGTCGACGATGGCCGCGTTGATGTCCTCGGCGGCAGCATCGCGCACATCCTGCCCCTGCGTGTAGAGCAGCTGAAACTGGTAGCGCACGTTGAGCGTCATGAGCACCCGGATGTCGAGCACCAGCGGTTCGCCGGTGCTCGCGTAGACGGCGATCGAGCCGCGATTGCGGATCACCTTGCCGCCGAGCCCGGCATTCGCGTCGGGCGCGACCTCGACGATCAGGTCGACGCCGTCCGGCGCGAGTCGGCGGATCTCGAGGGCGGCGTCCGATTCGCGGTAGTTCACCACGTGGTGGGCGCCAGCCGCGCCGGCGAGCTCCGCTTTCGCCGGCGAGCTGATGGTCGTGACGACGGTGGCTCCGGCCCAGCGGGCGAGTTGGATGGCGGCGTGCCCGACGGCTCCGGCCCCGCCCGCGACCAGAACGGTCTTGCCCGAGAGTGCACCGGGCGACAGCCGGGATGGCCCGTCCTCGGCGACGGTGAGAGCACGATGCGCGGTCATGGCGGGCACGCCGAGGGCGGCACCGAGATCGAAGCTGGCGACATCCGGAAGCGGATAGACGCGGTCTTCCGGCAGCACGCAGAACTCCTGCGCTGTTCCACCACTGGCGCTCTGGAAGGCCGCGATCGCCGTCCAGACCCGGTCTCCCACGGCGAAACGGTGCACGCCGGCGCCGACAGCGTCGATGACCCCGGCACCGTCCTGGTTCGGCACGACCTCAGCGAAGTCAAGTGCCTCCCCCGGCTTCGATCCCCGTCGCGACTTCCAGTCCGTGGGGTTGACCCCGGAGACGACGATCCGGATCCGCACCTCCCCGGCTTCGGGATGAGGGAGCGCTCGCTCCACGAGCCGAAGGACAGAAGGGGCGCCGGTTTCGCTGTAGACGATCGCTTTCATGGTGTCTCCCACGCTACGCGCCCCAGGGTCCTCCCGGTATCACCCGGCCGTCCCTGTTCCACCGGCGCTACCGGGCGTCACCCCAGCACCTGGCGCAGCCGAGCCTTTGCGACGGCTAAGAGCTGAAGAACCTAAGAGCTGAAGAACTCGGAGAGGATCGGTGCGAGCACCGTCTGGTCGACCGCGTGGTTCTCGCCTTCGACGGTGAGCCGAGTGCCGCTGCCGACCGCGGACGCGATGCCCATCGCTGCTCGAGCGGCCCACTCCGGGCTGTTGCCACCATCCATCGCCAGCACGGGAACCCCGACGGCGGCGAGCCGACCCTCGGGAATCCGTCCGTCGCCCGTGAGCGCCATGTCGTGAGGGAGGGTGAGGGCCGTCGTGATCATGCCGCCCCACCAGGGCGCAGCGCTCATTCCGGCAACGGCGCCCGAGGGCATCCCGGTGATCTGGAGGAAGGCCCGAGCCGCCGCATCGTGATCCCCGGCGGCGATCGCCGCCGGGAATCCGAAGTCGTCTCCGGGTTCCGGGTGTTGCGGATCGAAGCTGTACGGCGGCTCGTAGACCGCGATGCTCGTCATCGGTACGCCAGCCATCGCCGCCTCGAGGGTGAGGATCGCCCCAGAGGAGTGCCCGTAGACCCCCGCGGCACCCCCCGCTGCCGCGACCACAGCGGCGAGATCCTCCACCTCCCGCGCCACGCTGTCGGTATCCTCGGCCGCCGAGCCGCTGTCTCCCCGTCCGCGCCGGTCGTAGCTGTAGACGGTGAACCGTTCCGAGAGCAGGGTCACGAGCGGATAGGGCGAGAGCCGAGTGTTGAATGCTCCGCCTACGACCACGAGGGCCGGCCCCCGGCCCACCCGGTCGAACGCGATGGTCGTGCCATCGGCGGATTCCGCGAACTCAGGCATTGGCGCTCCCTCGGCTGTTCTCCGGTGCAACACTCGCAGCAGCGACGGCGTCGAGTCAACCCTCTACGGGAGGGCGGGAGCGGGTCTGCCCAGCCAGGCAGTTCCCCTCACCCGCAGCCCGAGCGCCAGCGCCCGTGCCCCGATGTAACCGAGCCCGAATACGCACCACACCGCAAGCACACTGTGCTGCTGGCCGGCAAGCACGAGCAGCGGAAGGTAGACGGCCAGGGTGAGGATGCCGCTGAGCGCGAGGTACCGCCCGTCGCCCGCCCCGATCAAGACCCCGTCGAGCACGAAGACGAAACCCGCGAGTGGCACTCCCACGGCCATGACCAGAAGCACCGGCCACAGCGCCACAAGCACGCCGTCATCGCTCGTGAAGACCCGCCCGAGCACCGGTGACACGGCGGCGATCAGGGCTCCGATGAGCAGGCCGCAGAGCACCCCGAATCGCATCAGGCGGATTGCCACGATTTTCACCCGCTCGCGCTGGGCGGCTCCGAGGCCATGCCCGATCATCGCCTGCCCCGCGATCGCGAGCGAATCGAGCACGAAGGCGAGCACGGAGAACACGGCGAGCGCCACCTGAAGGGTCGCGAGCGCGGTGACTCCGACCAGGCTCGCCGCGAAGACGGTCGCGAGCATCGCCGCCCGCAGCGAGACGGTGCGCAGCAACAACCAGCCACCGGATGCCGCGGCGACGGACAGACCGGCCAATCCGGGCCTGAGCGGCGCCCCGGTCGCCCGGGCGGCTCGCACCACCGAGACGGCGAAGAGCACCGCCATTCCCCACTGGGCGACAACGGTGCCGGTGGCCGAACCGGCGATGCCCCAGCCGAGTCCGTAGATGAAGCAGGCGTTGAGAATGGCATTTGCCGCGAAGCCGAGGGTCACGATCACCAGCGGGGTGCGGGTGTCTTGAAGGCCGCGGAGCAGGCCGGTGGCAGCCAGCACGAACAGCATCGCGGGAAGCCCCCAGACCGAGATCCCGAGGTAGCGCAGAGCTTCGGCGGAGACCTGCGGGGAAACGCCGAAAGCCGAGACGACCGCCGGAGCGAAGAGCAGCCCCGCAACGAGAAGCACTGAGCCCACGGCGAGGGCGAGCCACGCACCATCCACTCCCGCTCGCACTGCAGCCCGGCGGTCCCCGGCTCCGAGCAGTCGTGCGACGGCGGGGGTCGTCGCGTAGGCGAGGAAGACGAGCAGGCCCACAGCGGTCTGCAGCACCACGCTCGCGATGCCGAGGGCGGCGAGGGGCACGCTGCCGAGATGCCCGACGAGCGCGGTGTCGACGAGAAGGAACAGTGGCTCCGCGACGAGCGCAGCGAGGGTGGGGAGAGCAAGACGCAGGATCTCGCGGTCGAGCGGGAGGACTCTCACCCCGCCAGCCTAGGGCCGGCGTGCGGAGCGGCTATCGGCGCGAGCGTTCGATCTCGGCGACGATACCCGGGAGCACGCGCGCCATGTACGGGCCCCAGAGGAACTTGATGATCGCCGCGAGCGGGATGCCGTATCCCGCCTTCGAATGGAAGGTGTAGCGCCACCGGATGAGAGTCCCGTTGGGAGCCTGGGTGAAGGTCCATTCCGCTCGGGCACTCTCCACCATCCCACCGAAGACCTTTTGGAAGTCGGTGAGGTTGTAGGCGAAGAATTCCAGCCGATCCACATTCGTCGTGTGCTCGATCACACTTCCACCGTCGGAGAGCATGAGCTGCCGGGTCTGGCCGACGCCATCCCAGTCACCGGTCTGGTCGCGCACCTCGACCACGGCGGGCAGCAGGCCGGCCCGCGGATAGAGGCCGACCGGCGTGTGCATCGTCGCGACGTCCCAGGTGTGATCGAGGGTGGCAGTAGCCAGAAGTTCAGTGACGGCGGTGGCGCTGCGTCCGGACATCGAATGCCTCTTTCTTGATCGTGTCAGATTGTTCGGAGCGAACAGCCTGTCGGTTTGTCTGGTGCGGGCTGACGCTGTTGCCACGCTACGGGACGAAGGCACGATCGCCCCGGCTGTTTAACGAGGAGGCGATAGCGCCCAGTCGCCCTTGGCTGCAAAGATATGGCAACCCGTACGCACTATCGCCCTCCGATGGAGCATTCCCATGACCGACCCGAAGTCTCGCCTGCCGTCACAGCCCGCAAAGCCCCCGCGGCGAGTGCCGGTCGGCGCGATACTCGGAGCGATTGCGAGCGTCGTCACCATCGCCGGCTTCGCCTTCTTCATCGTCGATCGGCTCGATGCCGCCACGCCGAACTCGGCGACGCCGCGACCGGCGGAGAGCAGCTCGTCACCGAGCCCCGCCCGGACGACGCCGATCCAGGAGCCGCTGCTGTCAGTGCACACGGGATACCCGGTGCAGAAGGCGATCGAGGCAGCCGGGAGCCCGATGTCCACCCGAGCGATCCCGGGAGCGCCCGAATGGAGTGAGCAACTCTTCGTTCGCGGAAGCTATGCCGCCACTGTCCTCGTGAGCCCGGACGACACCATCGCGCTGTACTCGGTGCTGGTGTGCGATCCCTCCCTCGCCCCGAGCTTCACCACTCCATCGCAAACGCGGGTCACGCTGATGGCCACGCCGATCTCCCGTGCCGAGCAGTCGACCTCCGGGGACGCGGCTCGGAACGATCGGCCGCTCTTCTACCTCGACGGAGGCACCGGCAGCAGCCTCGGCCAACTCATCGAGGTCTCCAGAGATCAGCCGCGCAGCGGCAACGGCAACCGCGGGTACCTCATCGGCATCAATCGCGCGTGCGGAGACACAGTTTTCCGCACCCCGGCCACTCCCGACAATCGCGAATATCGGGGAAGCGTCGGTGACGCGCCGGCAGACCTTCTCACGTTCCGGGAGCGGACTCCCGCAAATTTCTATGCCGAAGTCGCTGGAGACTTCTCCATCAATGAAGACGGAACAGTGGACATCCGCCCATCGGACAGCGGTGAAACGGTCGTGGGCGTGCTGGCGAGTCCGTTCATCCAGGATCTTCCCGAAGACTTCCTGGCCGGCGCCCGCATCCCGTGACCTCTCATCGACGACAGGCTAGGGGATGAGGGCGAGCTTGCCGCCCGGATGCCCGGCCGAGAGCAGCGTGAGGGCGTCGACCGCCTCGGAGAGCGGGAATGTCCTCGCCAGCGGCACCTCGAGCTTGCCCTCCCCGGCGAGTGCGATCAGCTCGGCGCGCACCGCGTCGCGATAGGCCGCGCTCGCCGGAATCGCCCCCATGATCACGCGGATGCCGGCCCCCTCCGCGCGCTGCATGGCGGCTATCGTGACGATCCGGCTGCGGTCCTCGACCAGCGCGAGGGAGACATCCACCGCCTCATCGGTGCCGACGTTGTCGAGAGCGGCGGCGATACCTTCGGGCGCTAGGTCGCGCACTCGCTGCTCGAGGCCCTCACCGTAGGCCACCGGGATCGCGCCGAATCGCTCGAGCACCGGGAAGCTGCTCTCACTCGCCGTGCCGATCACGCGAATCCCCTTCAGCACTGCCTGCTGGATGACGCTCACGCCCACCGCCCCGGACGCGCCGTGCACGAGCACGGTCTCCCCGGACACGACGCCGGTGACGTGAAGCATCTCCGACGCGGTGGTCGCCGCGAGAAGCAGGTTCGCCGCTTCCGGGAAGCCGAGCGACGGCGGTTTGGCGAACACGTCCTTCGCTGCGACGGTGATCGCCGAGGCATAGCCCCCCTGCACCCGGAAGGCGATCACCTCGTCACCGATCGCTCCGCCTCCGGAGGCGATCATCGTGTCCGCGCCCATCGCGGTGATGACTCCCGCGACCTCATAGCCGACCGCGATGGGAAGCAGACTGCGGTCGGTCCCCCTCGCGATGTGTTTGAAATCGGCCGGGTTCATCCCCGCGGCGCGAACCTGGATGGTGACCTCCCCCACCCGCGGCCGTGGCACGGCGACGGCCTCCTCGTGGAAGACCTCGAGTCCACCGAAGTCGGTGGCGATCCAGTGCATGTCCATGTGACTCCCTGCTCGTGAGATACCCCATTCACCGTACGCCCATCCGGCGAGCACGCGGCTGGACGAGCGCGCGGCCGGACGAGCACGCGGCTGGACGAGCACGGTGCTCTCGGATCGCCACCCTGGCCCCCAGTCTCCGGACCCGTCAGCCCTGCCCCGGTGTGTCGGCCGCGATTCGGCGACGGCGGGTCGCTCGCAGGTCGAGCAGGCCGAGGGCGAGGGCCGCGAGGGAGAACACGATGGCGGCCATGACCCCGGCCACGAAAGCGGTCGAGAAGTCCTGCGGATGCGCGGCAGGTGTGCCCGTCGCCGTGGAAGCCGCGCTGCCTGCGACGACCGCGAAGAACACCGCCCCGATGGCTGCCTGCCCGATCGCCGCACCGACGCGCTGGGAGGTCTGGAGAACGCCGCCGGCCGATCCTCCGATGCGCCTGTCGACATCGGCGAGGGAGAGGGTCTGGTTCGGCGTGATCACAGCGCCTCCTCCGACCCCGATGAGGAAGAGCGGAAAAGCCAGTCGCAGGATGATCGCGCCGGGATCCGTGAGCGCGGGAGCGGCCGCCACCACGATCGCGATCCAGACCGCCCCGATGATGAACAGGGTGACTCCGAGCACCACGAGCGGGCGCCCGATACGCGGCACCAGTCGGCCGGCGATGGGCGCGGATACCGCGGAACCCACGGCGAGCGAGGTCACGGCGAGCGCCGCCTGCAGCGGCTCGAAACCGATCCCCTGCTGCAGGTAGAGCGTCAGCACGAGGGGAAGGCCGGTGGAACCGCAGAAATACAACAGGATGAAGGTGACCCCGATCGTGAACGACGGCTGTCGGAAGAGTCGCAGATCGAGCAGCGGCGACGCCTCTGCCGAGGTGAGCCGAGCCTCTCGGCGGAGGAACAGCGCGGCGAAGGCGGCCCCCGGCAGGAGTAGCAAGAAGATCCACCCGGAGCGGAAGGTGCTGAATTCCACGATGGGGAAGAGCACGCAGAGGATGGCGATCCCGAGCAGGATGGCGCCGGGCACGTCGAGGCTCTGGCGCCGCGTCGACGAGGGCTTTCGTGCCTCCGTCACCCAGGCGAGGGCGAGCACGATGGCCGTGATCCCGATCGGCAGGTTGATGAAGAAGACGAGCCGCCAGCCGAACTCCGGTCCGCCGAGCGCGATGAGCAGACCTCCGACGACGGGGCCGAGGGCGGTGGCCACCGCGAGGGCCAGCCCGAGCCGCCCGAATGCACGGCCGCGCTCCGCCCGGGGGAAGGCGTTCTGGATGTATCCCGACACCTGGGGTCCGAGCACGCCCCCGAAGAGCCCCTGGATGACACGGGCCACGATGATGAACACGGGATCGGGGGACAGACCCACCGCAGCGCTCGAGACGACGAATCCGACCAGACCGACGATGAAGATTCGGCGACGGCCCCCGATGTCACCGAGTCGTCCACCGATGATCGGCATGAGGCCGAAGGCCAACACGTAGCCGGTGACGATCCACTGCAGCTCCGACGGGGTGGACCCGGTGGAGCGCCCGATCGACGGAAGGGCGACATTGGTGACGCTCACATCGAGCAGAGCGGCGAACTGGCCGAGCAGCAGCACCCAGAGCCCGCGCCAGCGACGGGGATCGGGGGACGTCTCGCTTTCCCCTACCCGTGCATCCGTCATCCCGTGCTCCCTCTCTCCCCCAGTAGATCAGAACACAGGGCGCGCGCGGACCGGCCGCGGGGCGGATGCTCACGTGACCTGTGGCCTGAGAGACTGGTGCGCACCGAACCGAGAGGCGCCGCATGCCTGAACCGACCGACACCCGAGTTGCCGTCTATATCGATTTCGACAACATCGTCGTCTCGAGATACAACCAGCTTCACGGAGCGCGCCGGTTCAGCACCGACGGCGCTCGCAACTTCGGACCAGACAGCGCCGCCGTCGCCGGCGCTGCCGGGGTCATCGGCACCAGGCTCCGGGAGGCCACCGTCGACTTCGGCGCGGTGCTCGACTACGCCTCGTCCTTCGGGCCGATCGTCATCAGCCGCGCCTATGCAGACTGGTCGGCGAAGGCGAACGCCAGCTACCAGAAGCAGCTCATCGACCGGGCCGTCGACCTCACCCAGCTCTTTCCCACCACGCAGGCGATGAAGAACGGCGCCGACATCCGCCTCGCCGTCGACGTGGTCGAAGACCTCTTTCGTCTCGACGATCTCACCCACGTGGTGATCGTCGCCGGGGACTCCGACTACATCGCCCTCGCGCAGCGGTGCAAGCGGCTCGGGCGCTACGTGGTGGGCATCGGCGTCGCCGGTGCGACCAGCCGGTCCCTCGTCGCCGCCTGCGATGAGTTCCAGGACTACGACGACCTGCCCGGCCTCGTGAGTCCCGGGGAGGACGACTCGGCCGCGCTGGTCGATCCGCCCGCGGAGGTCGCCGTGACGGCATCCGAACCTCCGCCGAAGACGCCGCGCAAACAGCCTGCCGCCGATCGGACCAAGGCTCCGGCGGCGGACGACGACGAGCCGATCAAGCTCTCCCCGCGCGCCGCCACGAACCTCATGATTCGGGCACTCCGGCTGGGGATCGCCAAGAGCGACAGCGAGTGGATGCCGAGCTCAGAGGTGAAGAAGCAGATGCGGCGCATGGACCCCGCATTCAGCGAGTCTGCCCTGGGCTACAAGACCTTCACCGACTTCGTGAAGTCGCGAAGCGGCCAGGTGGAGATGGACGACGGCGGGGCGAACAACTCTCGTCGCATCCGACTGAGGGCGGCAGCCTCGCCGACCGGCTGACCGCTTCGAGGGCGTACCGGCGGCAGAATGGTGCCATGACGCTCCCCCGCAGCACCCCGGAGGCCGAGGGCCTGTCCTCGTCCGCGATCCTCGACTTCATCCGCGCCGCCGATACCGGCCTCGACAGCCTGCACAGCATGATGATCGTGCGGCACGGTCGGGTGATCGCGGAGGGGTGGTGGGCACCCTATGCGGCGGGGCACCCCCACATGATGTTCTCGGTGAGCAAGAGCTTCACTGCAACGGCCGTCGGGCTCGCGATCAACGAAGGCCTCCTCACCCTCGACGACCGTGTCGTCGACCTGCTGCCCGAGGATCTTCCGGCCGAGATCGACGCCCGCCTCGCGGCCCTGACCGTGCGCCACCTGCTCACGATGACGACCGGGCATGCCGTCGACACCGTCTCGCTCGCAGACAGCACCCACGGCGACAACTGGGCCCGCGCGATCCTCGCCCAGCCGCTCGAGTTCGAGCCGGGCACGCACTACCTGTACAACAGCGGCGCGACCCATGTGCTCTCGGCGATCGTGCAGCGCCTCACCGCCCAGCGCCTGCTCGACTACCTCGGTCCACGTCTGTTCGAGCCGCTCGGGATCACGGATGCCACCTGGGAGAGTTCCCCGCAGGGCATCGACGCCGGAGGGTGGGGGCTCAGCATCACGACCGAACAGCTCGCGACCTTCGGCCAGCTCCTCCTGCAGCGGGGGCAGTGGAACGGCAGCCAACTCGTGCCGGCCGAGTGGATCGACGAGGCCACCTCCCTTCAGGTGGTCACCGCTGCGGCCGACCATGATCTCGACGGCCGCCAGGGCTACGGCTTCCAGTTCTGGCGCAACCGGCTCGCAGGCTATCGTGCCGACGGGGCCTTCGGCCAGTTCTGCATCGTGCTGCCGGAGCAGGATGCGGTCGTGGTGCTCACCTCCGCGCTTCCGGTCGCGCAGCTCGCGCTCGACCTCGTGTGGGAGCACCTGCTCCCTGCTTTCGGCAACTCGGCGCTTCCGCCCGTGGAGAGCCCGCTTACGGCGCTGCTCGCCGGCCTCAGCCTCCCGACCATTGCCGGCGACGCGACGGCCGCGATGGCGGAGCAGGTCTACGGAGTGCGCTTCACTTTCGAGCACCCGGCGATCTCGGCGGTGACGGTGGAGCCTGGGCGGATCATGGTCGACGAGAACGGCGCGATCACCGAGCTCGCTTTCGAACACGGCCGGTGGTCGGCTTCCGCCGATTCTCGGGTGAGTGCCAGCGGCGCCTGGGTCTCCCCCGACACCCTCGTCGTGCGGGCCCATGATGTCGTGACGCCGTATTCGCGCACAGTGACTCTGACCTTCGCGAACGACACCGTGACCCTCGATATCGCACAGAACGTGGCCTTCGGCGACCTGCCACACACCCACGCGGTGTCGCTGCCGCGCCGCTGAGCCGGGCAGCTCGGTCGGCGGGCAACCCGCCAGTTGACCTGATGTTCAGGCGACACTGTCGCGCAATTTACTGTCTGTCCAACTCGCCTCGCGAAGGTGGTCTCGCTACGGAGCAACGCTCCGGAGCGAGGCTCCTCCTTCCGCGAAAGAGGTCGCAGTGCCAGACGTCACCCGTCGCTCACTCCTGCTCTCCGGGGCCGGTGGGCTCGCGCTCCTCTCACTCGGTGGCCTCTCGGCACAAGCCGAGGGTCGCATCACCCGCCTGACCGATTCCCGGGCTTTCACCACGGCGGGTACGACACTCGAACAGACGGCGAGCGCTTCCGCGACCAGCGGATATCGTCGCCTGGTCGCGGGGCCGGGCTTTGCGCTGGTCGTGCGAGAGGAACTCGCGGCCTCACGGCGCGGGCGGGATGACCGCCGCTCGGCGCTGGCCTCGATCGTGCATCTCACCGACCTGCACATCATCGATGCCCAGTCGCCGATGCGCTTCGAGTTCATGGCAGAGTCCTGCCCGTCCTTCTTCCGCCCTCAGGAGGCCCTCGGAACCCACGCGGCAGCACAGCTCATTACGCGGATCAACCAGCTCGCGACAGGACCATTCAGCGGCCGGGCGTTCGACTGTGTCGTCTCGACCGGCGACAACTCCGACAACAACGAAGAGCTCGAGATGCAGTGGTTCCTTAGGGTGATGAGCGGCGGGGCGATCGTGGCGAATTCCGGTGCCGAGACCGAGTGGGAGGGCGTGCAGCACTCGGGCGATCCGCTCTACTACAACCCGGAACTCGCCGTGATGGACCGCTACAAGAAGGCCGGATTCCCGCGCATCGAGGGGTTCTTCGACCGGGTGATCCGCGAGCACGACAGCGACGGGGTGAAGACGCCGTGGTACTCGGTGTTCGGCAACCACGACGACTCGATCGGCGGCACGATCCCCGCGAACTGGACGCCGCTCGAGGAGCTCTACACCGGCCCCACCAAGTTCACCGGTTTCACGACGGAGGCCGCCAACGCGACGCTGGCCGCGGGCCTCACCGGAGACCGGTCCGCACGTCTCGGTCGAGAGGTGCGAGCAGAGCGACGCTGGGAGGTGACTGCCGACCACCGGCGCAAGCCATTCTCGCCGCGGGGGTTCATGGCCGCCCATCTCGACCCATCAGCGACCGGTGCCGGTCCGGTCGGACACGGTTTCACGCCGAAGGCGGCGGACGAGGGCATCGCGTATTACAGCTTCGAGATCTCGCCCGGAGTCACCGGCATCGCCCTCGATTCGACCCATCATGGTGGATGGACCCGCGGGTCGGTGGGACACGCCCAGTTCCTCTGGCTGGAGAGGATGCTGCGCTCGGGAAGCAGCACCTCCTACGACGAGAGCGGCGCGAGGGTGATGCGCCAAGCCGATGACCGCCTTTTCGTGCTGTTCAGCCATCACACCAGTAGGTCCATGGACAACCTCGCGCGGGATCCGGCCGACCCCGACGAGAAGAGGCACCCCGGGGGCGAGATCGTCGCCCTCCTGCAGCGCTATCCGAATGTCCTCGCCTGGGTGAACGGTCACTCCCACACCAACGCGATCACGCCGCACCCAGGGCCGTCCCCCGAACGCGGCTTCTGGGAGATCAACACCGCGTCCCATATCGAGTTCCCCCAGCAGGCGCGGATCATCGATGTCTGCGACAACCAGGACGGAACGCTCTCGCTGTTCACGACGCTGATCGAGTCGGCGGCGCCGTACCAGAGCTCCTACGGGGATGGCGACCAGGCCGCCCTCGCTTCGCTGTATCGCGAATTCTCCCTCAACGATCTCCACTACACCGGGGCACACGAGGGGCTGCCGAAAGACCACAACACCGAGTTGCTGTTGCCCCATCCGCTTCACTGACGGAGCTCCTCCGAAGGCTCGCCCTACGAGAGCGTGAGCCGCGGCACATCCGGCGGGTCGAAGCCCAACACCTGGCCGTAGAAAGAGAGTTCGCTCTCGGTGGCGTCGATGATCGTCTCCGCCCGCCGGAACCCGTGGGATTCACCCTCGTAGGCCAGGTAGGCGTGCGGCAGCCCCTTCGCCGCGAGCGCATCACGAAACAGCTCGGACTGGGCCGGGGGCACGATCTCGTCGTCGAGCCCCTGCAGCAGCAGCACCGGTGTTGTCAGGTCGTTGACGTGGGTGATGGGCGATCGTTCCGTATAGAGGGCGGATGCCTCGGGCAACGGGCCCACCAGGCCGTCGGTGTAGCGGGACTCGAAGTCGTGGGTCTCGGCGGCGAGCGTGGCGAGGTCGGAGACGCCGTAGTACGAGGCTCCCGCCGCGAAGACGGCAGATCGGGTGAGCGCCGCGAGCACCGTGAAGCCACCGGCGGACCCCCCGCGGATCGCGACGCGGGCGGCATCGGCGAGACCGGCATCCGCGATTCCGCGCACCGCGGCGATGACATCTTCCACGTCGACGACGCCCCACTGGCCTCGAAGCCGGTTGCGGTATTCGCGCCCGTAGCCCGAGGATCCGCCGTAGTTCACGTCGATGATGCCGATCCCGCGGCTGGTGAAGTAGCTGTAGATGGGCGAGTATCCGCCGGAGCTGTGCCCGGTGGGACCGCCATGGACGACCGCGATATAGGGGGGCTTCTCCCCGGCCGGAGCGTCGTAGTCGTCGTTGCGCGGCGGGTAGACGAAACTGTGGACATCGCGCGCACCGTGGAAGGTCCGCGCCTCTGCGATCGGCACGTATGCCGCATCCGGCATGCTATCGACGTCGCGGCGCACATCGGTGAGCGTGCCATCGTCGAGATCGAGCATGCGGAGCCCTCCGCAGAGAGCCGAGCTACCTCCGGTGAGCAGCACCCGGCTGCCGTTACGGGCACCGAGTCGGATACCGGTCAATGGCAGATCGACGGTGCGCGCGGTGCCATCGACGGGGTCGACGATCACGAGACCGTCCGCTCCGAGAGTGCGAACCGCGAGAATCCTCCCATCATCGAGCGGGTCGTAGAAGCGGTTGCCGAGTTGCCAGAGCGGGCCGCCGAAGTCGGCGTCCTCCCGATGGAGTGTGGCAACCTCGCCGTGAACGGTCACCGAGTAGAGATTCCACCAGCCACTCCGGTCGCTCACTATCGAGAGCGTCGCATCGTCGATCCACTCCGGTTGCAGCACGCTCTCGGTGACCGAACCCGCGAGGGTCTCGACTCTTCCGCTCTCCAGTTCGGTCACGCGGAGTTCTGTGCCGTCCCACGGCATCTGGGGATGTTCCCATCCGATCCAGGCGAGCCTCGCACCGTCAGGCGAGAACCGCGGGAACGCGAGAAAGTGCGACCCGGAGGCCAGCGAACGGATGCCCGGGTCTTCGACCGCCGCTGTACTGTCGAATGACGCTGTGCTGTCGACCGCCCCCGTGCCATCGAGCTGCACGGCCACGATGTCCCGGGTGACCGCGCCGTCCGCGTGGATCTCGCGGACGGCGATCACCTCCGACCCCCGAATACTGATGTCGCCGAAGCGGAAGCCGCGGCCCGCGGGCGTGAGCGGCACGGGAATCGAGCCACCGTCGTCCAGCCGGTACAACCGCTGGTCGCTGAATTCGACGAAGACGAGCGCCCGATCCGCGGTCACGGCCCAGGCGCCTCCCCCGTACTCGTGCACGCGGCTGCGGGCATTCCAGGGGCCGGGCAGCACGTCGCCCCCGGCATTCGCCACGACGTAGCGACCGCCCTCCTCAGGTCGCCCCTCGCACCACCACGGCTGGTCACCGACCCAGCATCCGCCCTGCACCGGATGCCCACCCGCGGCGATGTCGCGGGCAGAGATCGGAGAGCGCCAGGTTCCGTAGGGAGAGATGGTGGTCATCGTCTCATTCTGCCCGCTGGAGGGTGGGGGAATTCCACCCTTCCGCGATCGATCCGGCGGGTCTAGCCTCATACCGTGACGGCCGACCCGGATGCCTACAGAGAGCCCCTCGAGCGCGCCCATGCCCATGCCAGGGAATGGCTCGAATCCATCCCCACCCGACCGGTACCTCCGCGGCTGACGGCCGATCAGGTGGCTGCGAACCTGGCCCGGCCCCTCGCCGAGCACGGTCGAGATGCAGCCGAGGTCGTCGATTCACTCTCCGCGATAGTCGAGCCCGGCCTGATGGCAGTGCCCTCCGGTCGATTCTTCGGTTGGGTCATGGGCGGCACGCTCCCCTCGGCGATGGCGGCCGACTGGCTCGTGAGCGCCTGGGACCAGAACGCCGGGATGCGCTTCGCCACCCCGGGTGTGGCCGCGATCGAGGAGGCAGCCGGTGCCGAGCTCCTCGACCTGCTCGGACTCCCGGCCGGGTCGGATGTCGGATTCACGACCGGGGGCACCACGGCAAATTTCGTGGGAATCGCCGCCGGGCGCCAGCACGTGCTCGACCGCGTCGGCTGGAATCTCTCGGAGGACGGGCTGAGCGGCGCACCGCGGATCGCCGTCTTCGCCGGACGTGAGCGACACGCCTCGGTCGATCTCGCCCTGCGCTACCTCGGCCTCGGACTGCCGATCGAGGTGGATGCCGACCGCGAGGGACGCATCATCCCCGCGGCTCTCGCCGAAGCGATGCGCGACGTCGACGGGCCGGCGATCCTCTGCCTTCAGGCCGGCAACCTGCACTCCGGCGCCTTCGACCCGATGCGCGAGACGATCGAGATCGCGCATCACCATGGTGCGTGGGTACACGTGGACGGCGCCTTCGGACTGTGGGCTGCGGCGAGTCCGCTCTATCGCACGCACCTCGACGGTCTCGAAACTGCTGATTCCTGGGCGACGGATGCGCACAAGACTCTCAATGTGCCCTACGACTGTGGAATCGCGGCCGTCGCCCATCCGGAAGCGGTGAGATCGGCCTTCGCTGTGCACACCAGCTATCTCATCAATGCCACCGAGGGTCCGGGCGACCCCTTCGACAAGGTGCCGGAGCTGTCTCGCCGGGCGCGGGGGGGTTCCGGTGTGGGCCGCCCTGCAGGAGCTCGGACGCGCGGGGGTGATTGCGCTCGTCGAGCGTCTCGCCGCGAACGCCCGCGCTCTCGCCGAGGGCCTCTCGTCTCTCCCCGGTGTCGAGGTGCTCAATGATGTCGTCTTCACGCAGGTGAGCCTCGCCTTCGGGGATGACGAGAACACCCGCCGGGTCACCAAGAACCTCATCGCCGATGGTGCGGTCTGGATGAGCGGATCGCGGTGGCAGGACCGCGACATCCTGCGGATCTCGGTGAGCAACTGGTCGACGGATGACGCGGACCTGGCCATCGCGATCGACGCGGTGCGACGGGCGATGGCCGGCTAGCGCCGGAGCGGACCGTCTACAGGGAGAGCGTGCCCCACGCGCGACTGCCCCGGGAGGCGCGATCGTCGAGAGCGCCGTAGACCGCTGACCAGCCCGCCTCGAACTGCACCGGGGTGAGTCGGCCGGCGCGGTATTCGGCATCCAGTTGCTCCAGGCGCTCGAGACTGCGACGAAACAGCTCGGGCTGGCCGACGAGCCGGGTCTCCCCCGCCAGACAGGTCACGATCGCCGACACGACGCGGAGTTCGCCGCGCAGACGGCGAGCGAGGGTACGGGTGATGAGCAGGCCGGCCGCATAGACGACCCCGAGCATCAGAAGGGGGGCGAAGGATCGAAGATCGGCGAGCGCGACAGCGCCGATGAGCGCGACGGCGAATCCCCAACCGCTCCACGACTGTGAAAGGGCGAGAGTGCGTCGTTCCGAATCGTTGGTGCCGGGTGGGAAGACGGTGAGTCGATAGCGACCCCACCCCCTGCGATGCACGTCGGCGAGATTCGGGAGCTCGACCCGGCCCCATTCGTGATGGCTATCCAGGGGGATCCGCGTGACGCTTCTCGATGACAGGGACTTCTTCGCCCGGGACTCTGTTGACACAGCCACAGGTCTACGCCCGCATCCGCTGCCGCTCGGGCATCCTTACGAAACCTCTACGAGATCCTCACGGCGAGGCTCGGCGAGGCCGTCAGACAGGCGAGGCCGTCAGACAGCCGAGGCGGCCCGGCGGGCTTCGCCGAGCCGCGGCCGTCGTCAGCTCATCGCGGGAGCAAGAGGCGAATCCTCTTCCCCGTCCCGCCAATAGCGGCGCCGCAGGAGCGCCCGTTCGCCGAGGGTCCACGCGGTCGTCGCCGAGAGATAGATCGTGGCAGCGAGGGGAACGAATGCCGCGAAGACGATGGTGAGGAACGGCATCCAACTGAGAACCCGCACGATCGTGGCAGCCGACTCCGGCGCATCCGGATTCGGAAGGGTGAGCCGCAGTGCGACTCTCCGGGACAGCCAGGCGACGCCGGCCATCATCGCGAAGAGCACGAGGTAGACGGCGATGCCGGCAGCCCCGGTCGTGGCGAGGTGCACGAAGGTGGTGCCGAGCGGCACCCCGAACAGACGCTCGGTCAGGAGCGCATTCGGGTGCCCGTCCACGGTGGTGCGGATGAAGAGGGCGTAGACGAGAGAGAGAACCGGCGCCTGTGCGAGGGCGGGCAGGAACCCCGCGAATTGCGAGGTGTTCTCTGCCTTGTACAGCGCCGCCGTCTTCTGTTGAAGCAGCAGCGGATCCTTCTTGTGTCGCCGTTGCAGGGCGAGGATCTGTGGGTGGAGGCGACGGCGAGTGCCCTCGGCCTTCACCTGCGAGACGCCGACCGGGATGAGCAGCGTGCGCACGATCGCGGTGAGCAGGATGATGGCGAGGGTGGCGCTGGCCGCGCCGGCGAGCGGAGACACGAGGGTCGCGAGACCCTCGACGAGGGAGTAGGCCAGGTCGAGAAGAGTGGCTATGGGGGCAAAGGAAAAGAGGTCCACGATAAGAGTCCTTGCAGTCGAAACGGATGCGTGACCGAGAGTGGCCACGCGGCATCCGCTTGCGCGGGGCTCTGCTAGGTGGCCGGGATCGGCTGCGAGGGCGCCCTGGTACGCGGGCGGCCGGGGGTGGTCGGATGCTGCGGGGCGGGCCTGCCGAGGGCGACCGAGCGCCGCGCCTGCGCTCGCGCGCCGACCGTCATCTCTGAGGATCCCACGAGCACGAGGGAATAGCCGATTGCTGCTGCACTCGCCACCGTCACAGCGGCGATGCCGAGAACGGTCAGCGAACCGTGGCTGCCATCCGATACCGCGTAAGACACGAGCAGAAGCGCCGCGAATCCGCCCGGAAGCATGGCCGCAAGGGCATTCAGAAGCCGGGTCGCGACCGCGACTGGCTGCGCCTTCGACGTACTCACCCGGCAACCGTACCCCGCCGAGTGGCCGGAGACCATACTCCGCCGGGCGTAGTCGCCCCGGCGCGAACGCACCGAAGGCCGGATCCCACCGCAGTGGGACCCGGCCTTCGGGGTGATCGCGTTCTGTTGTCAGTCCGCCAGGATCAGATAGAGGGCGCGGCGCGCCTCATCCAGCTTCTCGATCGCGGCCGCGCGTTGGGCGTCCGTCGCCGAGTGACGGAACTGCTGGGCTACGCCCATCAGCTTTCCGACGCTCTCGAAGAAGGCGCCAGCCTGTTCGGAGCGACCGGGGGTCGCCTCCCACGCCTTGGCGAAGTCATCCGCATGCTCACTGACGTAGGTCTTGCCGGCGTCGGTGAGTTCGAATTCGGTCTTGCGACCGTCGCCGACGGAGACGATGAGGTCCTCGTCGACGAGCTGCTGCAGCGTGGGATACACCGAGCCGGGGCTCGGGCGCCAGGCACCACTGGTCTTGTCGGCGATCGCCTTGATCAGGCCATAGCCGTTGGACGGGCCCTCGGCCAGCAGGGAGAGGATGACAGAGCGCACATCGCCCTTGCCTGCCCTGCGCGGACCGCGAGGACCGAAGCCCGGTCCGCCGAACCCGGAGCCGAAGCCCGGTCCGCCGAAGCCCGGTCCGCCGAAGCCCCCGAATCCGGGGCCGCGACCGCGGCCTTCGCCGGAACCGGCGGATTCGTGATTGAACCGAATGGGGTGATGGTCGGAGTTGCGGAAGTTTCTGTTGTGAATATCGTGATTGCGTTTCATGATCGCATGTCCTTTCGTTCGCCCAGCTACGTGATACTTTGCTGAGCCATCGCAGAGTTTCTGCGATGGCTCAAAGATATATCGTTGACTATCGCAATGCAAGTCCCATTCCTGGCAATGTGTTGAGTGTGGACGGCGCGACCCTCGAGCTCGTTGTGAGTCACCCCCCTCTCGCGTTGACGAACGCCCGCCCCCTCGCCAGCCGCTCCATCGTCACGACCCCCCGGACCCGTCGATCCGCGAGAGATGGCCACCCTGCTCCATCCGGTACCAGGCGTCGACACCGAGCCGACGGAGGAAATCCAGGTCGTGGCTGACAACGAGCACCGCCCCACGAAACCCCTGCAGCGCATCCACCAGCTGCGTGACGCTCTGGACATCCAGGTTGTTGGTCGGCTCGTCGAGCACGAGGAGACGGGGCGGCGGGTCCGCGAGTAGCAGCCTCGCCAGAGCGACGCGAAAGCGCTCACCCCCCGACAGGGTCGCGATGGTGCGCCCGACCGAGTCGCCACGGAACAGGAAGCGAGCGAGCCGATTGCGGAGTTCTCCGTCGGTGACCGTGCCGCTGCGCACGCTCTCGAGCACCGTCGCAGAGTCGTCCAGACCGCCGAGACGCTGACTGAGGTAGCCGACCCGATCGCCGCTGTCCCGCACGATCGCCTCGAGCAGCGTCGTCTTGCCGACGCCATTCGGCCCGATGATCGCCACCCGCTCCGGCCCCTGGATGATCACGCCACGAAACTCGGCGATCCGGCGCGACGCCGGCACTCCCGGGTCGGGGAGGTCGATGTGGATGGATGCATCGTGCCGCACCCGATCGGACGCCGCATCCAGGGCCTCCCGAGCCCCGAGCACCCGGTCATCGGCCGCTCCGCGGAGCTTGCCCGCCGATGCCTCCCCCGCAGAACGGCGGGCGTTGAACAGGATCTTCGGCATGCTCCCGCGATCCTTCTCCCCCGACCGGGCGCTGCGAGCGATCTTCGTCTCGGCCTCCATGCGCTGCCGCTTCTCCACCCGAACCGCCTGCTCCGCGGCCCGTTCGGCCTGTCGAGCGGCGGCCTGCTCCCGCTCCACGCGCTCGAGATAGCTGCTGTAAGGGCCGCCGAAAATCCCGAGTTGTCCTTCTCTCAGCTCGGCCGTGTCGTCCATCAGCTCGAGCAGGGTTATGTCGTGGCTCACGACGATCAGGGTGCCACGCCATCCGCGCACCAGGCCCGCCAAGCGCTCGCGGGCGCCGCTGTCGAGGTTGTTCGTCGGCTCGTCGAGCAGCACCATGGGAGTGCCGGCAAGCCGCAACCCTGCGATCGCGACGAGCATCGCCTCTCCACCCGAGAGCGAACCGACCGTGCGATCGAGGCTGACGGTGAGACCGGCATCGCGAAGCGCCTGGGCGGCTTCGATCTCGATATCCCACCTCTCGCCCAGTTCCTCGAATCGCTGTGACGAAACGTCACCGCCCTCTATAGCGCGCAGGGCGTCCACCTGCCGGCGCACGCCGAGCAGCTCGGCCACGCTGCTGTCGACCTGGAGTGGCACATCCTGGGCAAGACAGCCGACGGCTCCGGATGTCGCGATGGTGCCAGAGGTCGGCACGAGAGCGCCGGAGATCAGCTTGAGAAGCGTGGACTTGCCGGAGCCGTTGAGCCCGACGAGCCCGGTGCGTCCGCTACCGAAGGCGGCGGAGATGCCCCGGAGGGCGACGGCCCCGTCGGGCCAGGTCAGCCCGACTTCGCTGAGGACGATGGATGAAGAAGATTGCGCAGACATGCGGCTCCCGAGTGGTCAGTGACTGCACTGACTCCGGCGTCGCGAATGCGGCGGGTCGTCAGCGCCTGGACGCGGGAGCGATCTTCAACGGAATTGTTCCTTCGGTGGGGAGTACTTCAGTCTCTCAGGATGACCGAGCACTCACAAGACGGTGGTCAAAACCGTGAGTACCGGCGGGCCGGCGAGAATCGTGCCCAGGTTCGATGCTCCATCGCCCGCGCGCCAGGCACGGTACGCGGCATCGGCCTCGAGGGATTCCCACCGTTCGAGCACCACGATGTGAAGCGGGTTCGCCACATCGACGAGTACTTCGACACCCTCGTTGCCGGCAAACGCCCGCGTCGCGGCGAGCACCTCGTGGATCACCTCGTGCGCGACATCGGCCGACTCGGGGGCGATGGACAGGTCGAGTGTTGCGGTGACGGGTATTCCCGTGGCTCCAGTCTGTTCGGTTCGGCTTCGGTGTTTTCCGCTATTGCTTGGCGCGCTCCAGCACGAGTTCGCGCACGCGGGCGGCATCCGCCGTGCCCTTCATCGCCTTCATCACCGCACCGATCACAGCGCCGGCGGCCTGCACCTTGCCGTCGCGGATCTTCTCGAGCACGTCGGGCTGGGCCGCGAGAGCCTCGTCGATCGCAGCGATGAGGGCACCGTCATCCGACACCACCTTGAGGCCGCGCGATTCGACGACCGCGGCGGGGGAACCTTCGCCGGCGATGACGCCTTCGAGTACCTGGCGCGCCAGGCGGTCGGTGAGTTCGCCGTCTTCGATGAGGGCGATCAGCTCGCTGACATGCAGTGGCGAGACGAGGGACGACGCGTCCACGTCTGCGGCGTTGGCCAGGCGCGCGATCTCGCCGGTCCACCACTTGCGGGCCTGCGCGGCAGACGCACCGGCAGCCGTGGTCTCCTCGATCTCGACGAGAAGGCCGGAGTTCGCGACATCCTGGAACTCCAGGTCGGTGAATCCCCAGGCCTCCTTGAGCCGACGGCGACGGACGGCCGGTGCCTCGGGCAATGCGGCGCGCAGCTCCTCGATGAGTTCGAGCGACGGCTCGACCGGGAGGAGGTCGGGCTCGGGAAAGTAGCGGTAATCGTCGGCGTCGCTCTTGGGCCGGCCGGCGGACGTCACGCCGGTGTCCTCGTGCCAGTGGCGGGTCTCCTGGATGATCGTGCCACCGTCGGCGAGGATCGCCGCCTGACGCTGGATCTCATAGCGGATGGCGCGCTCGACGCTTCGCAGGGAGTTGACATTCTTTGTCTCGGTGCGAGTGCCGAGCGTGCCGGACCCGCGCGGGGAGAGCGAGATGTTCGCGTCGCAACGAAGGTTGCCGCGCTCCATCTTGGCGTCGCTGATCCCGAGGGAGCGCACGATGTCGCGGATGGTCGAGACGTAGGCCTTGGCGAGCTCCGGGGCATCCCGCTCTGCGCCGTAGATGATGTTGGTGACGATCTCGACCAGGGGCACTCCGGCGCGGTTGTAATCGACGAGCGAGTACTCCGCGCCCTGGATGCGCCCGGTGGCGCCTCCGACGTGCGTGAGCTTTCCGGCGTCTTCTTCCATGTGCGCACGCTCGATGGGGATCTGGAAGGTTCGGCCATCTTCGAGCTCCACTTCGACGCTGCCATCGAAGGCGATCGGCTCGTCGAACTGGCTGATCTGGTAGTTCTTCGCCAGGTCGGGGTAGAAGTAGTTCTTGCGCGCGAAGCGGCTCGAGGGGCGGATGCTGCACCCCAGGGCAAGCCCGAGGCTGATCGAGTACTTCACCGCCTGCTCGTTCACCACCGGGAGGCTGCCCGGAAGTCCGAGGTCCACGGGCGTGACGTTCGTGTTCGGCTCGCCGCCGAAGAAGTTCGGCGCATCGCTGAACATCTTGGTCTTCGTGTTCAGTTCGACGTGCACCTCGAAACCGAGCACCGGCTCGAAGAGCTCGATCGCACGGTCGTAGTCCATCAGTTCAGCTTTAGCCACCAGACGATTCTACGGGCGTGGCGAGGGGAGGATCTTCGGACGGCGAAGGCTCAACGACCGGCTCGGTATTCGCGCCTGCTTCGAGCATCGTCGCGGCACCCCTCTTCTCGGCGCGGACGAAGGCGATGCCGGCCAGGATGAGAGCTCCCCCGATCAACTGCGGCACCGTGAGGTCCTCCCCCAGCAGGATCCACGCGTAGAGCGCTGCCGCGATGACCTCGAGCAGGCCGGCGAAGGATGCCAGCCGGGAGCCGAGCATCTCGGTGGCGGTGATGCTGCTGGCGTAAGCCACTGCCGTGGCGAATACGCCGACGACGATCAGAGGCACCCACCAGCTCACTGTCGTGCCGAGCAGATGCACCGTCGTGAACGTCGCCGCGAAGGGAACGAGACCGGTGAGGCCAGCGATCCCGAGCACAAGGCCGCCGAGCACGAGCCCGCTCGCCGCGAGCGCGACCGGTGGAAGGCCGTCGCTCGGCCGTGCCGCGACCACGTAATAGATCGCGCACCCCACCGTCGCGAGCGTGGCGAAGCCGAGCCCCACCAGGTCGAAACCGCCTCCGCCTCGCGGCGAGACGACGAGAACGAGGCCCGCGACCGCCACGACCGAGCCGATGAGAACGACGACAGAGGGCATCCGCCGACTGGTCACCCAGACGAACCCGACCAGCAGCAGCGGCGCCATGTATTCGATGAGGATCGCGGTGTTCACGGGAATCCGCTGCAGCGCGGCGAAGTAGACCAGTTGAGTGCCGGCCACGCCGATGAGCCCCATCGCCACGATGCGCCAACGGGCGCGCCAGAGCACTACCCAGCTGCCTCGGAGCGAGAACAGGGCGAGCGGCGCGAGCACGAGTCCGCCGATGAGCGCCCTTGCCGTCACCGCGGCCGCAGGGCTCCAGCCCGCCTCGAGAAGGGGCTTGATGAATGCCCCCGACATTCCGAAGGTCGCGGCGGCGATCACGGCGATGACCAGGCCGAGCGAGGTGGACGAAGGCTTCATTCTGCTGACGGTAGTCTGGGGGAAAGTAAGGAGTCAAATTGCTTGTTGCCCCTGACACCGTGGAGACTCTCGAGTTCACCGTCGCGTTGGCGAACACGCATCCGCTCGCCTCCCGAAGCGGGTCGGACGAGCTCACCACAACCGGTGATCTCGACGCGATTCTCGCCCGTTTCCGCTACTCCGGCCGCATCGATCACGACGAGGCGGAGCGCGCCCAGGTCGCGCTCACGCGGCAGCGGCTGCGAGCCATCTGGGACCTCGGGCGAGACGGCGCCGTCACCGAGGTGAACGCGATGCTGGCGGAAGCGGACGCCCTGCCCCAACTCACCCGGCACGACGAATCGGGATGGCATTGGCACGCGACGGCAGCCGATGCTCCCCTTGCCGAGCGCATGCGGGTCGAGGTCGCCCTCGCCCTGGCCGATGTCATCCGCATGGACGCCATGGACCGGCTCCGCACCTGCGACGCACCCGACTGCTCCGGAGTGCTCGTGGACCTCTCACGCAACGGGTCGAAACGGTACTGCAGCGTGCGCTGCGGCAACCGGATGAACATGGTCGCGTTCCGCGAGCGCTCCGCCGACGGGATCTCGAGCCGGTGACGACTCCGCGAGCGGTACTGCCGCCCAGCGCTAGCGCGTGGCCAGCTCCGGTGCCTGGCTGATCAGCGTGCCGCCCCAGCTGTCTTCGAGCAACGCTTCGATGACGGCACCGTGCTCGTAGAGCCGAGCATCCGCGCGTGCCGGCGCCATGAGCTGGAGCCCGGTGGGCAGCCCGTCCTCCGGGGCGAGCCCCATCGGCAGTCCCATGCCGGGGATGCCCGCGAGGTTCGCCGGGATGGTCGTCACGTCGTTCAGATACATCGCGAGCGGATCGTCGATCTTCTCGCCGATCCGGAACGCGGTGGTCGGCGCTGCCGGACTGATCAGGATGTCCGCCTTCTCGAAAGCCGCGGCGAAGTCGCGCTGGATGAGCGTGCGCACCTTCTGCGCGCTGCCGTAGTAGGCGTCGTAATAGCCCGCGCTGAGGGCATAGGTGCCGAGGATGATGCGGCGCTTGACCTCCGGACCGAAACCGGCCTCCCGGGTCGCGGCCATCACATCCTCGACAGTCCCTCCCCCCACAGGGTTCACTCGGAGGCCGAATCGCACAGAATCGAATTTCGCGAGGTTGCTCGACGCCTCGGCCGGAAGGATCAGGTAGTAGGCGGCGACGGCGTACTCGAAGTTCGGGGCGCTGACCTCGACGATCTCTGCTCCGTTGGAGGCGAGCAGGTCGAGGGTCTCGTGGAACCGCTGGCTGACCCCGGCCTGGAAGCCCGGTGCGTCGAGCTCCTTCACCACGCCGACGCGCACACCGTTGAGGTTGCGCTTCAGCTGTCCGGCTTTCGCGGCCGCCGCGAAGCTCGGCCATTCGTCCCGCAGAGAGGTGGAATCCCGTGGATCGTGACCACCGATCACGTCGTGCAGCAACGCGGCGTCGAGAACCGTGCGGGAGACGGGACCCACCTGATCGAGCGAGCTCGCCAGCGCGATGGCGCCATACCGGCTCACCCCGCCATACGTGGGCTTGACCCCGACCGATCCCGTGACCGCCGCGGGTTGGCGGATCGAGCCACCCGTGTCCGAGCCGAGTGCAAGCGGTGCTTCGAACGCGGCTACTGCCGCCGCGCTGCCTCCGCCCGATCCGCCGGGGATGCGATCCAGGTCCCAGGGGTTATGGGTCACGCCATACGCCGAGAACTCGGTCGAAGATCCCATGGCGAATTCGTCCATGTTCGTCTTGCCGAGCGGCACGAGGAAGGCTTCGCGGAGCTTGCGCACCACCGTGGCGTCGTAGGGAGGTATCCAACCCTCGAGGATCTTGCTGCCCGCGGTGGAGGGCATGTCCAGCGTGCAGAGCACGTCCTTGATGGCGATCGGGATGCCGGCGAGCGGCGGAAGCCGGTCACCGCTGCGGCGCAGCACATCGACGCCCTCCGCGGTGTCGATGGCGTCCTTCGAGACATGGAGGAAGGCGTGCACATCGCCATCGACCGCGGCGATGCGGTCGAGGTGTGCCCTGGTCACCTCGACGCTCGAGACCTCGCGCGCCTGGAGGAGTTCGCTCAGCGAGGCCGCGCTGAGGCGGGTGAGATCGGCGGTGCCGTCGACATGGGACATTACTGCTCCTCCCCCAGGATTGCAGAGACTTTGAACCGGCTTCCGTCGTGCTCCGGGGCGCCGCTGAGGGCTTCCTCCTGCGAGAGCGTCTCGCCAATCACGTCGGGGCGGAACACATTGGTGAGCGGAATCGGATGACTCGTGGCCGGAACATCCGCCGTCGCGACCTCGGAGACCTTCGCGATGGAGTCGATGATCACGCCCAGTTCGCCGGTGAGCTTCTCGATCTCGGCTGGTGTGAGCGCGATGCGGGCGAGGTTGGCGAGATGAGCGACCTGATCGGTGGTGATGCGGCCGTCGGACTCAGCAGGATTTTCAGACATGGAACTCCGTGCGTTGGATCGCTTGGGGGGACACCCGATTCTATTCGCACCGGCGTCAACGTCGATCCGTTCCGGCAGACGGGCGCCGCTCAGCGACCGTCCGCGAGCGTGCGGGCCGCATCCTCCGGGGAACCGGTGGAGACCAGGGCGCCCTGGTCGAGTCCGATCAGCGCAAGGTTGCGCATCGCCGTGGTGCCGGTGTCGAAGTACCCGAGGTGGCCAACCGCGGCGGCGAGCGGCTTGTGCGTTATCGGATCGGTCTCGGCCGCGACATCCATCTTTCTCGCGCCGAAGCTGGGCGCGCCGGGGTCGCTGCCGTAGAAGGCGGTGTTCACGATCGGGTCCCAGGCCGCTTCGCCGACGAAGACGTTGCCCTTGGTCACCGCAAGGGCCGAAGCCGACTGAGCGGCAGACCCGGGGGAACCGATGATGGCGAGCGCATCGACGGACATGCCGCCCTTCGCGAGTTCCATCATCGCGGCGGTGGACCCGTAGGAGTGTGTCACCAGACTGACAAAGGGCGGCGTATCCGCCCGTGCCGCGCGGAGCCCCTGGATGGCGTGCCCGAGAAAACTGGCGCCGCTCTGTGCTCGATCCAGCGAGGCGATGTCGAGCACGCCCGGTGTCTGGTAGCCGATCCAGGCCACGGTGGCGGCGGTCTTCCCGACCAGTGCGGGATCGCCGGTCGACAGGGTCTTCAACCACCCGGCCTGCTGCGTCTGCAGGTCTTGGGCGATCACGGTCCAGTCGTACATCTGCCCCTGCACGGTGAAGAACATGCCGGGCACGAGATAACTCACGTAGTCCGCGGTGCTGAGGTCGCCAACAACCACGGCGGCTCGCACCTCGCCCGACGTGTCGAGCGTGAGTAGCTGTCGTTTCGATTCGCTTTTCGTGCGCTGCAGGGTCTTCTTCACCTGCTCCAGGATGTCGAGGTGATGGCGCTTCTCGACGAGCTTCGCGCGCCCCGCACCGGTCGCGATCGATGCCTCGAGCTGGGCGACCGAGCGGGTGAGGGTGAGACGGTTGGCCCGGTCGCGCACGGCGAAGGGCACTCCGTCCAGATTGCCGACCACCTCGGGCGCTTGTGTCGAGAGGGTCTTCTTCCCCGACGTCGGCAGGGATCCCCACCAGGCCGCCACAGAACTGGCGCGCGGCGGACTCACCAGCAGTTTCTGCACCGCCGAGGGGTTGCGGGAGACGAAGGCCGCAATATCCGACCCGGAAAGCACCGTCAGTCGGTCGAGGGTCTCGCTGCCACTGCTTCGGGGAAGAAGGGAGGGGTCGACGGGCGTCGAGAGGGTGCTCGCTTGGGTCACATCCGAGGGCCGGGGGCCGCCAGAAGACAGCATGCCCGCACCGGAGCCGACCGGGGAGAACAGCCCTCCGAACAGCGACTGATCCTGGGCCGACGGGTCGACCGACACCACGATCGCGGAGATCTGGCGGCTGATTTCGTGTACGCCGAATGCCTCTGCTACCCCACCGAGCGCGCCGGAGGGCGAGAGGACTGCTGCAACGTCGAACAGCAAAAGGTCTGTATCCAATCGTTGGATCCGGCATTCGGGGGAACACCGTGAGCAACGGGAATCTGTTTCTACCCCCAATAGTAGGGTCGAATATGCCTCTGACCTAGGTTTTTGCTGAGCGGCACCAGATAGTCACGCGGTGTTTACACGCGAGACTATCTCGGGAATCAGCCGTTAAGCGCGTCCGGACCGAATTCGAGAAGTACGGCGAACTGGGCTGCATCGATGATACGAAGGCCCAGTTCCTCGGCTTTCGTCAATTTGGAGCCGGCTCCGGGGCCCGCAGCAACGAAATCCGTCTTCTTGGAGACGCTCGACGCCGCCTTGCCGCCGGCCGCGATGATCGCTTCGAGGGCCCCCTCGCGGGTGAACCCTTCCAGACTCCCTGTCGCGACGACGGTGATGCCAGAGAGCGGCCCTCCGGCGGCAACCGCTGCACCCGGGCCGGCGTGACCGGGGATGCTCAACTGCACTCCGGCATCCGCCCACCGGTCGATGATCTCGACATGCCAGTCGACGGAGAACCAGTCGATCAGGGCGTCGGCGATGATGCCGCCCACCCCGTCTACCGCCGCGAGCTCCTCCCGGCTCGCCGCCCGGATGGCCGCGATGGAACCGAAATACGCGGCCAGCGCACGAGCGGCGACGGGCCCGACATGGCGGATGCTCAGTGCCACGAGGATGCGCCAGAGGTCCTTGGTCTTTGCGAGCTCGAGCTCGGAGAGAAACTTCTCGGCGGCCGAGGATGGCACGGAGTCCTCATCGCCGGCGAAATCGGTCGCCTGGGGATCGAAGGGTGCATCGGCCCCCTTCCCCGACTTCTTGCGCCTCTTGCGATAGGGCGTCTCGGTGCGCTCCGATCCGTCGGGATCGAGTTTGACGAGGCCGGTCTCGTGGTCCCGCACCCGCACGGTGATCGGAAAGATGTCGCGGAGGGTGAGAGAGAACAGCCCGGCCTCGGTGATCAGCGGCGGATCGACGGGAACGTCGGGCTGGGTCAGAGCGGAGGCACCGACCTCACCGAGACCCTCGATGTCGAGCGCACCCCGGCTGCCGACGTGCTCCACGCGACCGCGGACCTGGGCGGGACAACTGCGGGCGTTGGGACACCGGAGGTCGACATCCCCCTCCTTCGCCGGGGCGAGCAGGGTTCCACACTCCGGGCAATTCGTCGGCATCACGAACTCCCGCTCGGTGCCGTCGCGGAGTTCGACGACCGGGCCGAGCACTTCGGGAATCACGTCGCCCGCCTTGCGCAGCACTACGGTGTCCCCGATGAGCACGCCTTTGGCCTTCACGACATCCTGGTTGTGCAGGGTGGCCTGGCGCACCTCGCTGCCCGCCACCCGCACCTTCTCCATCACGGCGAAGGGAGTGACGCGGCCGGTGCGCCCGACACTCACCACGATGTCCAGGAGTTTGGTGTTGACCTGCTCCGGCGGATACTTGTACGCGATCGCCCAGCGTGGCGCCCGGCTCGTCGCGCCGAGTTCGTCGTGCAGCTCGAGTTCATCGACTTTGATCACGATGCCGTCGATCTCGTGCTCGACGCTGCCTCGGTGTTCGCCGAAATACTCGATGAACTCGGCGGCATCCGCTGCCGACGTCACCACCCGGAAGTGCGTGCTGGTCGGCAGACCCCATTGGCTGAGCAGACCGTAGGTCGCCGACTGGGAGTCGACGGGCGGATTCGCCCACGCACCGATGCCGTGCACGAGCATGCTCAGACGCCCGAGCCTCTTGTGCATCCGCTCGAGTTGCACGGGAGTCTTGTTCTCGGCGACCTGGCGCAGGCTTCCGGATGCCGCATTACGCGCGTTCGCGAACACGCGCTCCCCCGCTGCGACCTGATCGGCGTTGAGCTGCTCGAAGATCTCGGACTCGAAGAAGACCTCACCGCGCACTTCGACGATCGGCGGATGACCGCTGCCTGCGAGCTTCGTCGGTATCACCTTCACGAAGGCGATGTTCTCGGTCACGTCTTCGCCGACCACTCCGTCGCCGCGGGTCGCCGCCGTGACGAGCACGCCGTGTTCATAGCGGAGGTTGATGGCCAGCCCGTCGATTTTGAGCTCACACAGGTAGTCGATGTGGCGGCCGGCATTGCGCTCGACCTTTGCGGCCCACTCGGCGAATTCCTCGAGAGAGAAGACGTTGTCGAGGCTCAGCATCCGCTCGGCATGGCGCACGGGGGCGAAGAGCGTCGAATCGGCGCGACCCCCCACGGTCTGGGTCGGAGAGTCCTGGCTCTGCAACTCGGGAAACAGGCGCTCGAGCTCTTCGAGCCGATGAAGCATCCGATCGTATTCCTCGTCGGCCACGAGCACTTCGTCGCGCTCGTAGTAGGCATCGCGCAACTCGAGCACTCGCGTCGTCAGCTCTCCGGCCTCCACCCCGGCCTGCTCGAGGGTGAGATCTTCCGCGGTGTCTTTCTCCAGGTTCGCCACCGCTTCAGCTTAGGTTCGACCGCCGACCTCCCGCACTCCCGGTGCCGCCGCCTGCCCGAGCACGCGGCATCCGTCCCCCGAGTGGTGCGCATCATTCAGGAAGGTGTGATGCGGATGATGCGGGAGCCCCCTTGCGGGACCCCGCCCAGTCACTCCTGCCCCGTCAGCCCCGCACCTTCCTGAATGATGAAAGGGCAGAACGGGGGAATCAGCGGGCGGGCAGGGGAACCGCGGACACCGTGCGGTCGATGGTGCACTGGCCAAGGACGCGGGTGCCGAGGTAGAGCACGGCGGTCTGGCCGGGCGCGACACCGTTGAGAGGCACATCCGGACGGATGACGAGCTCGCCATCCCGAAGCACGGCAACGGCCGGCACCGGGTCGGCGTGGGCACGGATCTGCACGTGGCAGGCGAACTCGGTGAACGGATCGGCCGGGGCGAGCCCCGCCCAGCTGAACTTGCCCCCGGCGACCTCGGCGAGATCGAGGGCCTCCTTCGGGCCGACGACCACCGTGTTGCTCGACGGCCGCACCTCGAGCACGAACCGGGGACGGCCGTCCGGTGAGGGCACACCGAGGTGCAAACCCTTGCGCTGGCCGACGGTGAAGGCCGCAGCCCCCTCGTGACTGCCGACCACGGAACCATCCCGCTCCAGGATGACGCCCTCCTCGGCTCCCACGCGATCCGCGAGCCAGCCGCGGGTGTCGCCGTCGGGGATGAAACAGATGTCATGGCTGTCGGGCTTCGTCGCGACGCTGAACCCGCGCTCTGCGGCCTCCGCGCGCACCTCAGCCTTCGACGGCGTCGCACCGAGAGGGAACATGCTGTGCGCGAGCTGCTCCGCGGTGAGCACCCCGAGCACGTAGGACTGGTCCTTCGCCCAGGCCGCGGCCCGGTGCAGTTCGCGATTGCCCTCGTCGTCGGTGAGGATCGTCGCGTAATGCCCCGTGGCGACCGCGTCGAAGCCGAGGTCGAGCGCCTTCTCGAGCACGGCCGCGAACTTGATGCGCTCGTTGCAGCGCATGCAGGGGTTGGGGGTGCGTCCGGCCGAGTATTCGGCCACGAAGTCGTCCACGACGTCGAGAGCGAAACGCTCCGAGAAATCCCAGACGTAGTAGGGGATGCCGATGATGTTGGCCGCCCGCTGGGCGTCCATCGAGTCCTCGATGGTGCAGCATCCGCGGGCCCCTGTGCGCAACGTGCCTGGCATGCGGCTGAGCGCCAGATGCACGCCGACCACCTCGTGACCGGCCTCGACGGCGCGCGCGGCCGCGACGGCGGAGTCCACTCCGCCACTCATCGCCGCCAGTACCTTCATGACTTCCAGTGTAGGCGCGGCTCCCCTCGTCATAACTCCGGCAGATCGCCGGCGGCCGAGCAGGGGTTGCCCGAAACCCGGGAGCCGCCGAAACCTGCCCGGCAGATTGCAGGAGTTATGCAGGATGGCGGGGCGGGGCGGGGCGGGTCGCGCGGTACGAGAGGCTCAGCCGGGCAGGTCCGGACTGGCCAGCTGCAGTTGGATCACCGACTGCCCGGAGACCCGGGGATCCCCGCTCAGCTGCAGCAGCCAGGAGATGTTCGGCTTGCGATTGCTCGTGAGCGTCACGAGGTGCACCCCCGTCGCGTCATCGGACGACTGTCGTTCCGTCCATCCGGAGGCTTCGATCTTCTGCACCATCGCCTTCGAGATGGCGACCGGATCGTTGGAGGGGTCGAGCGAGATGATGCGCAGCACTCCGTAGTACGACCCGGAGGATGCCGTCGCCGGCACGAGCTGGTCGGTACTGTCCACGTGCACGACGATCGACGCGGGCAACAGAGCCACGATGGCATCCGCGAGTCGCACGGTCTCGGTCTTCGCTGCCTCGCCGGTGAAGTCGTCGGGGAACACGGAGGTGAGAGCCGGATCCGCCGGAACACTCTCGGTCGGGCTCGGAGTCGGCGCCGGGGACGCGGTACAGCCGGTCATCGCGAGCATCAGTACGAGCAATGCGGCAGCGATCGCCGAAGAGCGTCGCCTAGGCATCGACGCTGTCGACCCGCGCCGCGACATCCCGGTCGTTGAGGCCCGCTCTCGTTGCTCGCTCCACAGCGGCGGGCAGTGCTTGCAGGAACGCGTCGACGTCGGCCTCTGTGGTGGTGTGCCCGACGGTGATGCGCAGGGCTCCGCGAGCATCGGCCACGCTGAGCCCCATGCCGAGTAGCACGTGGGATGCCTCGGGGATTCCGGCGCGGCAGGCCGAGCCGGTGCTCACCGACACCCCCGCGGCATCGAGCAGAAACAGGAGGGAGTCGCCCTCGCAGCCGGGGAAGGTGAAGTGGGCGTTGTTGTCGAGGCGCGCATCGAGATCGGGGTCGCCGCGCAGCACGGCCGACGGCACGGCCGCCCGGACGCCGGCGATGATGCGGTCCCGCAAAGGCGCGAACGAGGTCACCGGATGTTGCGCCGCGACCCCGAACGAGATGGCGGCCGGCACATCCTGGGTACCAGACCGCACATCGCGCTGCTGCCCTCCCCCGTGGATCAGCGGCACGACAACGGCGGAGCGGTCGAGAACGAGGGCTCCGATGCCGAGCGGTCCGCCGAACTTGTGCGCCGACACCGACAGTGCCGCAAGACCGGTGGCGGCGAAGTCGATCGGCACGTGACGGTAGGCGGAGATCGCGTCGGCATGCACCGGAACTCCGTGACGGGCGGCGAGCGCGGCGATCTCAGCGATCGGCTGAACGGTGCCCACCTCGTTGTTGGCCCAGAGCAGGGTCACCAGGGCGACGTCGTCATGCTGCTCGAGGAGCTCGGCGAGCTCGTCCACCCGCACGCGGCCCAGTTCGTCGATCGGCACCCAGTCGATGATGGCGCCTTCGTAACGCTCGAGCCATTCGACGGTGTCGATGGTGGCATGGTGCTCGCCGCGCGGCACGAGGATCCGCGCACGGGTACCGCTCGCGTTCCGCGCCCAGAACAGCCCCTTCACGGCGAGGTTGACCGACTCCGTTCCGCCGGAGGTGAAGACGACCTCGATCGGATCACAGCCCAGGGACTCCGCGACGCTCTCCCGAGCCTCCTCGAGCATCCGCTTGGCGTTCTGGCCCTGGGAGTGGATGGAGGAGGGGTTGCCGACGATGCCGAGAGCCTCGGTGTAGGCCGCGATCGCCTCGGGAAGCATCGGGGTCGTGGCGGCATGGTCGAGATACACGGGCACGGATGACACCTCCAGTTGCGCACACGCCGTAACCTGCACGACTCACGGAGTCTCTACTCTAGAACGCATGCCTGTGACCGATCCGACCGTCGACTCGTTGATCTCGACGGTCGCGCCCCTCTCAGATCCGCTGCGAGACCTCGGCGTGCGCACGACCCCCACCGGCGGCGAGCTGCGGGTCTGGTCGGCCAGTGCCACCGCCATCGAACTCTGCATCTACGGAAGCAAAGATCCGAATTGGGTCGCCGAGAGCATCCAGTTGCAGAAGGATGACGGCGACGTCTGGTGCGGCACCTCGCCCAACCTTGTGGCCGGCACCCGATACTCACTGCGGGCGACCGGACCGACCGGACCGACCCACCGCTTCGATCCCGCCATGCACCTCATCGACCCCTACGCCCGCGGCCTTGCCCGCACGGCATCCGGGGACTGGCGCTCGTACGTGCAAGACGACGATTTCGACTGGAACGGTACCACCAAACCGCAGGTGCCGCTCGACCACACCGTGCTGTACGAAGCGCACGCCCGCGGCATCTCGAAGCTCAACCCGGCAGTCCCCGAGGAGCTTCGCGGCACCTATGCCGGGCTCGCGCACGACACGGCCATCAGCTATCTCAAGGACCTCGGCGTCACGACGATCCAGTTGCTGCCCGTGCACCAGTTCGTGAGCGAACAGCGGCTCATCAAACAGGGCCTCAGCAACTACTGGGGCTACAACACCCTCAACTTCTTCACACCCCACGCGCAATACGCCTCGCGCGAGGCCCAGTTCGGCGGCACCGGCGCGGTGTTGCGCGAGTTCAAGGGCATGGTGAAACTGCTTCACGAAGCCGGCCTCGAGGTCGTGCTCGACGTGGTCTACAACCACACAGCCGAGGAGGGCAAGGAGGGCCCGACCACGTCCCTTCGCGGCCTCGACAACGCGTCGTACTATCGCCAGGACGCCAAGGGCAACTACATCGACGTCACCGGATGCGGCAACACCGTGAATTTCGCCCAGCCCGCCGCCCAGCGGCTCGTGCTCGATTCGCTGCGCTACTGGGCCAACGAGGTGCAGATCGACGGCTTCCGGTTCGACCTCGCTGCGACCCTCGGTCGTGACGAACGCGTGGAGTTCGATCCGCACCATCCGCTCATCGAGGCGATAGTCACCGACCCGGAGCTGCAGGGCGTGAAGATGATCGCCGAGCCCTGGGACGTGGGAATGGGCGGCTGGCAGGTCGGCAATTTCCCCGAGCCGTGGTCGGAGTGGAACGACGACTACCGCGACCGCACCCGCAACTTCTGGCTGACCGACATCGGAGCGGCACGGGCCGACGGTGTCGCCCCGATCGGGATCGGCCAGCTCGCGTCGAAGCTCTCCGGCTCGAAGGGGGTCTTCGCCCAGGAGCGCGGCCCGCTCGCCTCCGTCAACTTCGTCACCGCGCACGACGGCTTCACCCTCGCGGACCTCACCGCCTACAACCAGAAGCACAATCTGGGAAATGGCGAGAACAACCGCGACGGCACGGACAACAACCACTCCTTCAACTACGGCGTCGAGGGGCCGACCCATGACGCGACGATCCTCTCGGCTCGCGAGAAGGCGATCCGCAACCTGCTCGGCACCCTGCTGCTCTCGGCCGGCCTGCCGATGATCACGGCCGGCGACGAATTCGGTCGCAGCCAGCGGGGCAACAACAACGCCTACTGTCATGACAGCGAGCTGACATGGCTTCCCTGGGAGCACGAGGACTGGCAGGACGAGCTGCTGCTGGTCTCCCAGAAGCTGCTCCGGCTGCGCCGGGCGAACCCGGCTCTGCGGCCGATCCGCTTCGGGATCTTCGGGGAGACCGTGCCTTCGGCGACCCAGATGGACTGGTTCAACAAAGAGGGACTCTCGATGTCGATCGAGGACTGGGACTCCCCGACGGAACGCACCCTTCAGTACCTGGCGGCCTCCACTCCCGAGTTCGAGGAATTCAACCGCATCCTGCTCATCGTGCACGGGCTGGAGGCTCCGGAGACGGTCTGCCTGCCCGAGCACGAAGGCGTGGAATCCTACGAACTGCTCTGGAACAGTGCGGACGACCACGCCGAGGGCGAGACCCACGCCCCCGGCTCGGAATTGACACTGGCCCCCGCTTCGATGCAGTTGTTCCTCGCACACTCGTCATGACCGCGACCCCCGCGACGTCGGCCCTCTCGGCTCTCGGGATCCCGTTCATCGAGCACGAGTATGCCCACGATTCCGCCAACACCTCATTCGGGCTCGAGGCCGCCGCGGTGCTCGGACTGGAGCCGGAGCGGGTATTCAAGACCCTGCTCGCGGATGTCGATGGCGGCCTCGCCGTCGCGATCGTGCCGGTCTCGGGCAAACTCGATCTCAAAGCCCTCGCCAGCGCGCTCGGCGCGAAGAAGGCGACGATGGCCGACCCAGCACTGGCCGAGAAGCGCACGGGCTACGTGGTCGGCGGCATCAGCCCGATCGGTCAGAAGACCGCTCTGCGCACGGTGCTCGACGAGACGGCTGAGCTCTTCGACACGATCTTCGTCTCCGGTGGCCGCCGCGGCTTCGACCTCGAGCTCGCACCGCAAGACCTGGTGCGCGCGACGGCCGGTTTTCTGGCGCCGATCGCCCGCGCCTGAGTCACTGCGCGGCGGGGGGCGAGGATGCCGTGCGGCGCGCCCGCCGGCGCTTCTGCCGACGCGCTGCGGAGATCGCCGTCGCCACCGTGTAGGCCGCGTAGGCGAAGAGCAGTCCGGCGACCACCGGCACGATCCAGGTCCTGTTCTCCCCATTGACCGCGTTATTGACGTACCCGATGTAGGGCAGCGAATACCAGACCCGGCCCTTCACCTGTTCGGCGAGGATCTCCCCCGGATCGGGCTGGCTGTTGTTGTCGCCCTTGAACTGGAAGGCGCGGGTGCCGTTGGAATCGTTGTGGATGGCGATAATGCGGTGCGTGATCACGCCCGGCTTGCCCGACACGATCTGGTAGGTCGCGACGTCCCCGACCCTCAGCTCGTCGGTTTTCACCGGTACGTCCACGATCAGGGTGCCCGGCGGAAGTCCCGGAATCATCGAGCTCGTCAGAACGGTGAGCGGGATGCCTCCGGCCACTTTCGGGATGACGACGACCAGCGCCGCGAGCGCCAGAACGAGAATGAGCACCGCACCGCTCAGCGCGAGGCCGAGGTAATGGCCGAGGCCCTTGTCTCGATCGGCACGACGCGGACCGGAGCGGGGCCGCCGCGGCGGATCGCCGGCGGCAGATTCGCCGTCGGGGATCGAGTGGTCAGTCATCCTCTGATTGTCGCCCACGACGGGCCACGATCAGGAACATCCCCACTCCGAGCAGCAGACCGCCACCCACGATCAGTGGCACGGGCAGGGAACCTCCCGTGAAGGCGACAGTGCGGAAGCTGCCGGTGTTGGCGAGCAGAGTGCCGTCGTCGCGGCACGCCGATCCGGAGAACACCCCTGCCGCGGCATCCCGCATCGCCACCATCAGGTCGAGGGATGCCCGGTCCGATTGCGCCACGCTGGCGGTGAGATCCGCCATGGTGAAGGTGAGTGTGAGTTTCACCGTGTCCCCCGTGGCAATGGACGCGGCGTTGCTCACCACCTCGCAGGGCGAGAGGGTCGAGAGAGCCTGGGATACCGGCGTCAAACCGGGCACCGAATCGACAGTGCTCAGACTCACCCCCTGGGCGAAAACCGTCGAGGTCGAGTCGAGGTTTCGGATGCTCACCCGCAGCGCGGCCGCGGAGCCGGAGGGATTCCGGATGTACAGCGAGCGGCTCACGGACTGCCCCGGAATGAGCATCCCGACCCCGTCGAAGAGCCCGCCGTCGAGTGTCGGGGCGAAGGTCACCCCATCCCGACTCACCAGTACGCTGTCCGTGGCGGCGGACGCCGGGGCGACAGTTCCCCCGAGCACCAGGGCGGATGCGACGGCGACCATCGCCGCCACTGCTGCGATCCGCGAGCGCATCACGGCACCTGCGTGAGGGTGAAGGACTGGGTGGCAGTGCCATCGCAGGTGTACTGCTGCACCTGGGTACCGGCGTTGTTGCTCTTGAGGGTCAGGCACTTCGTGCTGTTGACGCTGGCGACGTGCACCTTCCCGTTGCCCTCGGAGGTGATGTTCCAGAGTTGGTTGTTGTTGCCCGACCAGTTCCAGGTGATTGCCGACGAGCCATCGGTAGTGCTCGCCCCGCTGATGTCCCAGACGAGATTCGGAGTCGCGGTGGAGAAGATCTTGTAATCGGCGCCCGACACGTTCACAAACTGCCAGGTCTGGCTGCGACCGGTCTGGCAGGCCAGGGTCACGAGATTGTTCCCGTTCGCGCCGGGTGAGACGCCACCGTCGATGCACAGGTTCGCAGAGGTGAACTTGATCTGGTAGTTGACCGAGGTGTCGAACGCCGTCGTGGTGACACTCCGTGAAGAGGATGCCGCCGAGACGTTGTTCGCCGCATCCCGCGCCTTCACCGTGTACGCGTAGGTCGTCCCCCCGGTGAGGCCCGTGTCGGTGTAGGAGACGGCCGGTGCCGCGACCGAGCCGACGAGTGTGCCGCCGCGGTAGATGTCATAGCTCGTGACGGCGACGTTGTCGGTCGAGGCCGCCCAGGTGAGGGTGGTCCTCGCCGCGGAGGTCGCGGACGCCGCGGGTCGCCCTGGCGCCCTCGGCGCTACGGTATCGGCCACGGTCTGGGTAGCCGTGGCCGAGGAGGTGCCGTTCCACGAACCCTGGGAGTAGGTGAGGGTCACCGTCGGAATCGATGCCGGTCCCACCGTCGTGGCATAGCTCGCGGGGATCGTGGTTCGCACGCAGAAGATGTCGACGGCACCGACGGGCACGGCGTCTGTCGTCGAGAGCCCGGTGGAGAGCACAGCGCTGCCGGACTGGGCTCCGACGGCGGAGCTCGCGGTGCACTGCGAGGCGGACGCGACGATCCAGCCGGTGAGGGTCGTCGCGTTAGAGAGCCCGTTCGCGGCGGCCTTCACCTCGACCGTGTAGTTGGCCGGCACATTGCCGGAGTTGGTGACTGACACGGCGGCGGTGTCGGAGAGCACCGCGGGCGAGTAGGTCGCGTTCAGGTTGGCGACATCCGCCGGCGTGATGGTGACGGACAGGGTTCCGGCCGACACGGTGCCGCCGAGCGACGATGACGCGGAGGTCCAGACCGCGGCCGCGATGCCGGTGCTGGCGAGAACGAGAAACGCCGTGAGCCCCGCGATGATCGCCCCGCGTGGCACCCGGATGCGCGTCGCGCGTCGTGGAGCGCCTGGCGTACTCAATTCTGGATCCCGTCGATGGTGGCCGTGAAGTTCAGAGCGCTCTGCCCCTGCGCGGAGTTCGCGGGTGAACCCGAGAACTTCACGGAGACGCAGAGGACCGACGACTGGCCGACGGGGAGTGCTGTTCCGATGGTAGCAACCGAGGGGGCCGCGAAGGTGCTGTAGACCCAGGCGGAGGTCACTGTTCCCGCGCTGCAGTTCGCCGCGGTCGATGCCGTGGCGAATCCGAAGCTGAGTGACTGCGTGAACGCGTTGGAGGTCGGCACTACGAGGCCGCTGGTGCGAAGGGTGAGGGGGATCGTTCCCGTGTTGGTCAGCACGGCCGAACCGTAGAGCACCTCGCCCGGGTACATCACCGTCGTGGGCATGGCCAGTGCTGTCGAGACCTTGAGGTCGGCAGATCCGGCGGAGATCGCCCCGTTGGATGAGGTGGCCTGCGACTTGTTCCACAGGGCGTAGGTGCCGCCGCTCGCGACGCCGGCAAGGCCGATGGCGAGGATGAGGGCGAAGGTCGTCATGACCATCGAACGCACCGAGACGAGGGTGCGGATACTGCGGCGGGCGACATGTCGTCCCCCACGCGAAGAGGCGGTGCCAGTGAGAGTAGTCATCAGTGGCACCGCCTTTCCGAATGTCGTGAAAATGAGGAGTGAATGCGGCCGGGGCCACTCGCACAGGGGCCCACCTTCGGGTGGTGGGCTCCCGCGCGGGTCTGACTAGTTCTGGGTGAGAGTGACCGTCAGGTTGTTGAGGTTCACCGAGCCGAGCTTGGCGTCGTTCTCGGCGCCGGCGGTGGTGGACTTCGGGAAGGTGATGGTCGCCGTGACGGTGACCGGGGAGGACGCGATGCCGGCGGTTCCGGGGGTGACCGTGTAGGTCGGGCCGGATCCCGTGATGGCGGAACCGGTCGCGGCGAGAACGGTGTTGGCCGTGAGGTAGCCGGCGAGAGCGGTGTCTGCTGCTGCAGCGGTGGCTCCCGTGATCGAGGCAGTTCCGAGTCCGAGGGTCGCGACCAGGTTGTTGCCCGATGCGGTGACGTTCACGGTCTTGGTGAACTTGAGCACGTCGCCGGGCACGGCCTTGAACGAGGCGAGGGTGATCGCGGTGCCGTTCGCGGTCCAGGTGCCCGCGGTGCCAGAGTCTGCGACGAGAAGGTTGCCCGCGACGATGTTGCCGCCGGCGACCGAAGCGCTCGAGTTCCAGAGGGCGAAGGTACCCGCACCGCCGAGGAGGAGGGCGACGCCAGCTGCGCCGGCGATTGCACCTTTGAGGAGCTTGTTCATTTTCATTCCTTTCGCGACACCGTTGATGTCGGGTGGGGCGCGCCGTAGCTCGCCGGTTGTTCTGTGCCGCGGGGCGGCATGAGCGTCGTGATCGGCACGAAGCTCCGAGTCTGTGTGGCCGCATCGGTGAGACCGACCGGCTGTCATGCCCTTCGGTTTCACCTTGCGGCTTGCCTCGGGCACCTTCCCCATAAAGAACACTACGTAGGACAGACCAAGTTGTCTATCCTCCATGTACCCCCAGAGTAGGGCACAAGCGATATACCGGAAATGGCATGTGAAAAGTTGTCAACTGCAGCTTCTTCTACTGAATCCATCGCAGTAAAGCCCGAAAACCACGGATTCCGTGGGATTCGTGGAAGGCAGCGTTGGCGGCCAATCGCCTCACTGGGGTACAAATCTGAGCGTCCAGGGGACAGCGTCGATCGACGATCCTGAAGATTCTCTTGCGCGCGGTTCGTGGAACGGGCCTCGTGCGTCACATCGAACAGATCGGCTCCGAATCGACTCGCCGTGCGTGGCACTGTCTCGGCACCCGCGCGGTCGGCGACACCGCGCACCACGAAAGGGACCGAACGCGGAAAGGGCCTCCTGCGGATCGCCGGAGGCCCTTCTGAAGCGGAGGTTACGAAGCCACCGCGATCAGTCCGAGTTCCGCCGGGCTCGCCAGCAGAGGATTGCGCGGCACCACGCGCACGTTATAACCGAAGCTGCCCGCCCGCGAGAGCGTGACAGTGCCGGCGAACTGAGCCGGATCGCCGACCGTTGGCGAGGGTGTGAGTTCAACGCTGTGAGGGTTCTCCAGGCGATCGTTCTCACGGGCACGCCCGTAGACGACCTCCACCGACACGTCCGCCGGGGTCAGCCCGGCCAGGTTGACGTGCGCGCGCACGTGCAGCTGGTCCCCGACCTGCGGCACGGCATCCACTCCCCCGGATTCGACGTGCGCGACCGATACGTGGGGCCAGGCCGCAGTAACCTTTGTCTTCCACGCGGCGAGAGCGCGCGCCGGAGCGTAGTTGTCGGCCGAGATCGTGCGATGCGCGACGGCTGATGGCACGTAGAGCCGCTGCACGTACTCGCGCACCATGCGGTCTGCCGAAAGCTCGAACGACAGGGTCGACAGCGTGTGGCGGATCGACTCCACCCACCGTGTCGGCACGCCATCCGCACCCCGGTCATAGAACCGCGGGGCGATCTGGTGCTCGATCAGGTCGTACATGGAGTCTGCCTCGAGCTTGTCGCGCTCGGCCGAATCCCCCGCCGAGTCGGCGCTCGGGATGGCCCAGCCGTTCTCCTCGTCGTAGAACTCCGCCCACCAGCCATCCAGGATGGACAGGTTGAGCGAGCCGTTGAGCGCAGCCTTCATACCGGAGGTGCCGCAGGCCTCGAGCGGGCGCAGCGGGTTGTTCAGCCAGACATCCGTGCCCGGGTACAGCAACTGCGCCATCGCGATGTCGTAGTTGGGAAGGAAGACCATTCGCTTGCGGATCTCCGGCTCCTGGGAGAACTCCACCAGCTTCTGGATGAGGCGCTTGCCCTCGTCATCGGCCGGATGCGACTTTCCCGCGATCACGATCTGCACCGGGTGTTCCTTGGAGAGCAGGATGGAGCGGAGGCGTTCCGGGTCGTGGAGCATCAGCGTGAGGCGCTTGTAAGTGGGAACGCGACGGGCGAAGCCGATCGTCAGCACATCCGGGTCGAGAAGCTGCGAGAACCAGGACGGATCGCCGATGCCCGGGTTCTGCTCGCCCCAGGCGTCGGAGACTCGGGAACGGGCATCCCTCACGAGCTGCTGCCGCATGCCGTTTCGCACATTCCACAGGTCTGCGTCACTCACGGATTCGGAGGCCCAGTCGGCTGTCGTCGTGTCAGACGTGCCGAGGCGGTCAGCCGCGAGCGCCACGAGCGACGGGTCGGTCCAGGTCGGAGCGTGCACGCCGTTGGTCACGGAGGTGATCGGTACATCGTCGGCGTCGAAGCCCGGCCACAGCGCCCCGAACATGCCGCGACTCACCTCACCGTGCAGCTGCGATACTCCGTTGGCGCGCTGGCCGAGCCGAAGTCCCATCACCGCCATGTTGAAGGTGTTGGCCGTGCCGCCCTCGTAGTTCTCGGCTCCGAGGGCGAGTACGTCGTCGACCTCGACCCCGGGAAGCAGGTCGGTGGAGAAGTACTGCTGCACCAGCGAGGAGTCGAAGCGATCGATACCAGCCGGCACCGGCGTGTGGGTGGTGAACACGGTGCCCGCGCGCACGACCTGCAGTGCCTCGTCGAAGGACAGGCCCTCTCCGATCAGGTCGCTGATGCGCTCGAGACCGAGGAATCCGGCATGGCCCTCGTTGGTGTGAAACAGCTCGGGAGCATCCGCATCCGTCAACTCGGTGAGCAGCTTGATGGCGCGCACGCCGCCGATGCCGAGCAGCAGCTCCTGCAGCAGGCGATGTTCACCGCCGCCGCCGTAGAGGCGGTCGGTGACCGAGCGCAGGGCATCCTCGTTCTCCGGGATGTCGGTGTCGAGCAGAAGCAGGCGGATGCGACCCACTGCGACCTGCCAGATGCGCGCATAGAGCGCTCGCCCGCCGGGAAGAGCGAGGGCAACCTGGGCTGCGGTGCCATCCGGGTGACGCAAGACCGAGAGCGGCAGGCCATCGGGGTCGAGCACGGGATAGGACTCCTGCTGCCAGCCGTCCGGGGAGATGGACTGGGCGAAGTAGCCGGAGCGGTAGAACAGTCCGACACCGATGATCGGCACACCGAGGTCGGAGGCGCTCTTGAGGTGGTCGCCGGCGAGGATGCCGAGACCGCCGGAGTACTGGGGAAGGGCGGCGGCGATGCCGAACTCTGGCGAGAAGTATCCGATCGCCTTGGGGGCGGCATCCGTCACCGTCTGCTGGTACCAGCGCGGTTCGGTGAGGTAGGTGTGCAGGTCCTGAGCCAGGTTCGCGGCACGGTCGACGAAACCCTGATCGGCGGCGAGCTCCTGCAGTCGAGCCGGCTCGATCTCGCCGAGGAGACCGATGGGGTCGTGGGCGCTCGACTCCCACAGTTCGGGAGAGATGTCTTCGAACAGGCGCCGGGTCGGGAGGTGCCAGGACCAGCGGAGATTCGTGGCGAGCTCCTCCAGCGGTGCAAGAACCTCGGGGAGAACGGTGCGGACGGTAAATCGACGGATAGCCTTCACCGTTACACCCTAGGGGCAGAAAGTTACGGATTGGAGCCCCGACTGCAACCGTTTCCACAAAAACGCGGGGAGCCGCACAGGAGTCAAGGGGGGAGAGATTCTTTTGCAGAGCCGGTACGGTCGAAGAGTGACCAATGTCTACGAACCAAAGATGGGCCGCATCCCGATCAGGGAGCTCGCTCCCCAACAGCCCGACAATAACTGGCCAGCGAAAGCCTTCGTGGGCGAGGTGGTGCCGTTTCAGGCCACCGTCTTCAAGGAGGGGCACGACGTCCTCGGCGTCGATCTCCTCCTCTCCACCCCGGAGGGTGTGCAGTCGAAGCACCGGATGCACGAGGTCGGTGTCGGCTTCGACCGCTGGGAAGTGGAAGTGCTCCTCGACGCGCAGGGCACCTGGGTCTACAGCGTCCAGGCCTGGAACGACGACTGGGCGACCTGGCTCCACAACGCCGAGATCAAGATCCCGGCGGGCATCGACGTCAAACTCATGCTCCTGATGGGCACCGGCCTTCTCGCACGAGCGGTGAAAGCAGACCCCACCAACAAGATCCTGAAGGATGCGGCGAAGGTGATGGGCACCAAGAGTCTGTCGCCCGCCGCACGCTTCGAGGTGGCGCTCGACCCCCGGGTCACCGCCGAGATCGAGAAGAAGCCTCTCGCGAGCCTCACCACGCTGAGCCTCCCCCTCGAGGTGCGGGTCGAACGTGCCCGAGCCGGTGCCGGCAGCTGGTACGAATTCTTCCCGCGCTCTGAGGGCGCAAAGCAGGGCAAGGACGGCAGCTGGACGAGCGGCACCTTCCGCACGGCCGCGCGCCGTCTCCCCAACGTCGCCGGCATGGGCTTCGACGTCATCTACCTTCCCCCGATCCATCCGATCGGGGTCAGCTTTCGCAAAGGCCCGAACAACACGCTGAACCCGGGCCCGCACGATCCGGGATCCCCGTGGGCCATCGGGTCGAACGACGGCGGGCATGACGCCATCCATCCAGACCTCGGCACTGTCGAGGACTTCGAGGCCTTCGTCGATACGGCGAAGAAGAATGGCCTGGAAGTGGCCCTCGACCTGGCGCTGCAGTGCTCGCCGGACCACCCCTGGGTCGTCGAACACCCCGAGTGGTTCACCACCCTGCCGGACGGGTCGATCGCCTATGCGGAGAATCCGCCGAAGAAGTACCAGGACATCTATCCGATCAACTTCGACAACGATCCCATCGGCATCCGCACCGAGGTCTTGCGCATCGTCAAGTACTGGATCGGGCTCGGAGTCAACATCTTCCGGGTGGACAACCCGCACACCAAGCCCCTGCAGTTCTGGGAATGGATGCTGCATCAGGTGAACTCGGAATTCCCCGACGTGGTCTTCCTCGCCGAGGCGTTCACCCGGCCGGCCATGATGTATTCGCTCGGGCAGGCCGGATTCCAGCAGTCCTATTCCTACTTCACCTGGCGAAACACCAAGGAGGAGCTCGAGGAGTTCTTCACCGAGATCTCTCACGAGCACTCGGCGTACTTCCGCCCGAACCTCTTCGTCAACACCCCGGACATCCTCACCGAGTTCCTGCAGTTCGGGGGGCCACCGGCCTACAAGATCCGCGCGGCACTCGCAGCGACGGCGTCGCCCAGCTGGGGCGTGTACGCGGGTTACGAGTTGTTCGAGAACGTGGCCCGGCCCGGCTCCGAAGAGAACATCGACAACGAGAAGTACCAGTACAAGGCCCGGGACTTCGGAGCGGCGGAGGCCGCCGGCAGGTCCCTCGCTCCGTACATCACCCAGTTGAACAAGATCCGTGCGGAGCATCCGGCCCTGCGCCAGCTGCGCAATCTGGACATCCATTGGAGCGACGACGAGTCGATTCTCGTCTACAGCAAGTACCTCGACGGATCGTTCACCCGCTCCGGCCGGGGAGACGCCATCATCGTCGTCGCCAACCTGGATCCGCATTCGGCCCGCGAGACCACCGTCTATCTCGACCCCACCCGGTTCGGCGTCGATCCGGACGAGCCGTTCGAGGTGACCGATCTCATCACCCGGCAGAAATTCACCTGGGGCCAGCAGAACTTCGTGCGGCTCGACGCCTTTGTCGAACCCGTGCACATCCTGCGTGTCGAACTCCCGAGAGGCAAGTAAATGGCGAAGGACCCGTCCACTCCCCCCAAGAAGACGCCCGCGGCCGCAGTGCCCGCGGCGAAAGCGGCGAAGGCCCCCGCAGAGGCCAAACCGGCCGCGAAGAAACCCGCCGCCAAGAAGGCTTCGACGAAGGCAGCCGCCGGCGCCGTGGTTCCGGCCCTGCCGACGCTGCATCCCGACCACATCGCTGCGTTGGTGGAGGGCCGTCACCCCCGCCCGCACGAGACTCTCGGCCAGCACGCTCTCGGCGACGGCTTCGTAATCCGCGTGATCCGTGCGCTGGCGGATTCCGTGACGGCGATCCGTGCCGACGGAAGCCGCGTCGTGCTCAGCCATCTCTCCGACGGCCTCTGGCAGGGCTATGCGCCCGGCCCCGGCCAGGCTTACCAGGTCGAGACGACCTACTCGAACGGACCGGACTGGGTGACGGACGACCCGTACCGGTTCGTCTCCTCGGTGGGCGAGATCGACCTCTACCTCTGGGGCCAGGGCCGCCACGAGCAGCTCTGGCAGGTGTTCGGAGCACACTTCCGGCCGCACGAGGATGTCACCGGCACGAGCTTCTCGGTCTGGGCGCCGCATGCCAAGGCCGCTCGGGTGCTCGGTGACTTCAACGGCTGGTACGGCCTCGGCCACGCCATGCGTCGTCTCGACGACAACGGCGTCTGGGAGATCTTCGTTCCCGGGCTCACACCAGGCACCTCTTACAAGTTCGAGCTCCTCACCGCTGATGGCCGCTGGGTGCAGCGCGCCGACCCGATGGCCCGCTACACCGAGGTGCCCCCGGCGACCGCGTCGAAGGTGGGACAGACGCTCTACGAGTGGGGCGACTCCGAGTGGATGCGTCGGCGTGCAGAGCGCGACCCGCACAACTCCCCGATGAGCGTCTACGAACTGCATGTCGGATCGTGGCGCCCCGGCCTGGACTACCGCGCGCTGGCGGACGAGCTGATCCCCTACCTGCAGGAGACCGCGTTCACCCACGTCGAGTTCATGCCGCTGGCGGAGCACCCCTTCGGCGGCTCCTGGGGCTACCAGGTGACCGGCTATTTCGCGCCGACCAGCCGATTCGGGCATCCGGACGACCTGCGCTACCTGATCGACCGCCTCCACCAGGCCGACATCGGCGTGATCATGGACTGGGTTCCCGCGCACTTCCCCAAGGACGAATGGGCCCTTGCGAACTTCGACGGCCAGCCGCTGTACGAACACTCCGACCCCCGGCGCGGCGAACAGCGCGACTGGGGCACCCTTGTCTTCAACTTCGGTGACTCACAGGTGCGCAACTTCCTCGTCGCCAACGCCACCTATTGGCTCGAAGACTTCCACATCGACGGCCTCCGGGTCGATGCCGTGGCCTCGATGCTCTACCTCGACTATTCGCGGGAAGCGGATGACTGGCTGCCGAACGTCAACGGCGGGCGGGAGAACCTCGAGGCGATCAGCTTCCTGCAGGAGGTGAATGCCACCGCCTACAAGCGCAATCCCGGCATCGTGATGATCGCCGAGGAGTCGACGGCCTGGCCGGGAGTCACGAAGCCGACGGGCGGCTCCGGCCTCGGCTTCGGCCTGAAGTGGAACATGGGCTGGATGCACGACAGCCTCTCCTACATGGAGGAAGACCCCGTCAACCGCTCCTATCACCACAACGAGATCACGTTCAGCATGGTCTACGCCTTCACCGAGAGCTTCCTGCTGCCGATCAGCCACGACGAGGTCGTGCACGGCAAGGGGTCACTGCTGCACAAGATGCCCGGCGACCAGTGGCAGAAGCTCGCGAACCTGCGCGCCTATCTCGCGTTCATGTGGTCGCATCCGGGCAAGCAGTTGTTGTTCATGGGATCCGAGTTCGGGCAGCCATCGGAGTGGAGCGAAGAGCGCGGGCTCGACTGGTGGATCCTCGACCAGCCGATCCACCGCGGGCTGCTCACCCTGGTCAGCCAGATGAACCGGGTCTATCGCGACCAGCCGTCGCTGTGGTCGCGCGACAACGACCCGGGCGGGTTCGAATGGATCGACGCGGGTGACGCCGAGCACAACGCTGTCTCGTTCCTGCGCTGGGACAACCACGGCAATCCCATCGCGGTGCTGATGAACTTCGGCGGCAACCCCGTGGGGCCCTATCGGGTCGGGCTTCCGTTCGCGGGCACCTGGGACGAGATCCTCAACACGGATGCCTCGGAATACGGCGGCTCGGGAGTCGGCAACTTCGGCGCGGTCGAGGCCACCGACACTCCCTGGGCCGGTCGCCCGGCATCCGCGGAGGTCACGCTGCCTCCGCTGGCCGGTCTGTGGCTCAAGCTGCGCCGCTAGCGCTGCCGTGAGTGACACCCGCCCCCGAACTTTCGGGCGCGGGTGTCGCTTTTCGCGGTGTTGACTTGAGCGCCACGAAGCGGCGAATCGCCCCACGGTCGTCGCTGACCGCGGCCGAGATCGGCTTCCGAGCGGCTAGCTCCGGGGTTGTGCCGAGCTAGTAGAGCAGCCCCGTCAGGCGACGGCGAGCGGAGACCACCCGGGGATCGTCCCCACCCGCGATCTCGAAGAAGTCGAGGAGGCGGGTGCGAACCCGGTCCTTGCCCGGCTGGTCGAGGGTAGGAAAGAGGTCGAGTAGGCGTCCGAATGCGTCTTCGAGGTGCCCACCGGAGGTATCGAGATCGGCGACGGCGAGCTGGGCATCGACGTCGGTCGGAGCCGCAGCGGCGGCATCCCGGATCTCGGCCGCCGAAGCGCTGCCGAGGCGGGAGAGAAGGGACACCTGCGCGAGCCCGGCAACGGCGAGCTGATCACGAGGGTCTTGCGCGATCGCCGTCTTGTATTCGCGGATGGCCGTGTCGAAGTCTCCCGCCGCGATCGCATCGTATGCCTCCTGGTGGTGCGGTGGCAGCGGTTCCTCGACCGGCTCGGCGGGCTCGGCGCCGGGCTCCGGTGGCTCGACGGTGCCGGTGACGTTCTGTTGAGCGGCGAGGGTGAGCAACTGGTCGAGCACCTGCTTCACATCCGCCTCCGGCAGCTCGCCCTCGTACAACGCGATGGGGCGACCGCCGACCACCGCAGCGACGGTGGGCGCGGCCGCAGCGTGAAAGGCCTGCGTCAGCTGGGGATTGGCCGCGGCATCCACGGTCGCGAGCACGAGGCGACCCGCGTAGGAGGTGACGGCGCGGATGAGAGTCGCCGACGGTTCACCGACGTACAGCTCGACGACCACCGGAACGGTCTGCGAGAGATCGAGGATGGCGGTGAAGGATGCATCGGAGGATTCGACCACGAGGGAGGGCACCGAGGCCGCCGGCCCGGGAGCGGAACCCGCCGGGGCCGCCGGCGGACGCACCAGCGAGGAGAGGTCGACGGCGCCGCGCAGGTTGGCGCGGCTTGCGGGGGGAATCGAGGTCACGGGAGCTCCTTGGCCGAGGTGAGGCCGGTCGCGAAACCGAGCAGGGAGATCTTCTCCGTGCTCGTCGAACTGGGGACGTAGAACAGGAGTTGGTCACTGTAGACCGCGACCGTGCCCTTGGTGGACCCGGTGACGCCGGAGAGCGACTTCACCTGCCCCTCGGGATTGACCGCGGCACCCGCTTCGACCGGAGTCACCGTCACCGTCTCGTTCAGATTGACCGCCACGATGGCGCCGGAGTCGTTGCTGCCGAGCGAGATGCTGTCGTACGGACCGACGCTATTGGCGAATTCCATCTTCGCGGTGGCCGGCAACGCCGCCTGGAGCGACTTACGGTACTCGAGCCCGATCAGCCCGATCAGCTTGTCGTTGGAGGTGTCGAAGTACTTCGCCGACTCGCTCGTCGGACCCTTCTCGAGGATGTCGCCATAGGCGAGCGCGATCTTGGACGGGGCGAGCTCGAGCAGCTTGACGTCGGGATCGAGGCGCGGAGCACCGATTTCCTTGGCCGCCAGCTTGGGCAGTACCACTCCGGCCTCGAGGGCAGTCGCGTATTCGACCTTGTAGTCGGATCGGGCGGTCTTCTGCTCGAGCATCAGACCGACGGGTGGCACCTTCTTGTCGGTGGGGTTCTGCACGACGGTGAAGACGACTCGCGGCCATTTTCCAGCATCCTGCAGCTGCGGCAGAATCACGGTGGCGCTGCTGGCCGGGATGGCGGCGAGCGCGGCCTGCGTGTCATCCACCTTTCGGATGGCGTAGTTCGCGGCGCGCAGGTCGAGCGCGGCACCGTCAAAGCGGGTCTTCGCGAGCTCGACGTCTTTATCGGCATCAGCCTTCGCCGCGACAGCAGAGATCCGCGAGAGGATCACCCTCAACTGCGGAACCGTCACGGCGGGAGGCGAGACATCTGCGGCGGCGGCCGTGGCGGTGGGTGTCGGAGTGGCCGACGCGGCGCCGGGCCCGAAGTCGGGCCAGGAATCGGGCGTGCACCCGCTGAGGGTGAGTCCACCGATCAGCAGCACGGGCACGATCGCGACCATGCGCCTGCGGGTGGACCGGCGGGAACCGGTGGGAGCGAGAGCCTTCGGTTTGCGCGGCCGGTAGCTGCGCTGGCGGGGCACCTTGGGCATCTTGGGAGTCTTCCGGCGAGGCCCGCGGGAGCGGCGCAGGTGCGCGAGACCCCACAGGTAGAGAGCGAGGCCGACGATCAGCAGCACGATTCCGCCCACGATCAGGGGGCCGGACCAGGGCGTGCGGTTGTCGAGAGGCCATCGGATGGAGAGTGTGCTTGGGGCGGCGCTCGTGCCATCGGACACGATGATCACCGAGATGTTGTCGGGAACATTCACCGTGAAATCGAGGCTGTCAGTCTCGCTGAACTCGTCGAGCCAGAGGTCGGAGCCCTGCGGATTGGGCACCTCGGTAGCTTTGCCCGCGACCAGGCGAGAGGTGAGCGTGGACTTGGCCTTGTTGAAACCGACCCGGTTGTAACTCGCATCGCCGACCCAGGCCAGCACGTCATCGGTGCGCCCGTAGGCCGCGAAGATCTTCTTCGCGCCGCTGATCCGGATCTCCTGGCGGCCCGGGAGGGACTTGAGCGTCGAGGAATTGACGATGGTGACGGGGGCCTTCGTGGTGAAGGTCTCCGAGGCGGTGATGCTGTCGGCTTCGGCGAGCACGGTGCGCTGGGCGATACCGTAGGCGATGAGCCCGAATGCGATCACGAAACTGATGATCGCGGCGATGAAACGCACGTTGGTTACTCCTCTCGTGTTGCCGTGGGCGACCGGCGGTCGGCATCTCCCGCGACACCGCCGCCTCCAGCGCTCGAGCGGCGGAGGGCGACATCGGGTGACGCCGTGAGGCCCGTAGGACTGACTGAAAAGTCCGTGTGGCAACAGGCAAAGACGTTCCAGAATAGCCTAGCGACCCTGAGAACCGTCTCACCATAGCCACCAGACCCCCGTAAACAGGGCGTTCTGGCCCCCGAAACGGGCCGGGGCGCGGCCGTACTCTCACGCTAAACTCGGATGGTTCCGGCCACGACTCTGCTCGCGCCCGGGCGAAATCACTCACGAGGAGACAGCGTGGCCACTGACGACGAGACCTTCACCACGGCGATGCGCGGGTACAACCGCGACGAGGTGGACAGTGCGATCCAGGACCTCCGGCGCGAGCTGATCAAGGCCAACAGCGACAAGGCCGAAGCGGCCAAGGAGCTCAAACGCCTTCATGCGACCGTCGACGACCTCCAGGCCGAGATCGAAGAGACCGGCAGCCCCACCTACAGCGGGCTGGGCACCAAACTCGAGAACACCCTCCGCGTCGCCGAGGAACAGTCGACGCGGCTCATCAGCCAGGCCGACATCGACGCCGAGAAATTGCGCAGCGGCGTGCAGGCCGAGGTCACCAAGCTGCGCACCGACGCGATGGAGAGCGCCGACAAGAGCGTCGCCGACGCGCATGCCACGGTCGGTCGCATCCTCGATTCGGCGAATTCCGAGGCCTCCGAGCTGTTGGAGCGCACTCGCGCCGAAGCCGAGACGATCACGCAGGACGCCCTGCGGGACGCCGCCGCGATCCGGGGCGCCGTCGCCACCGAGGCCGCGGAGGCTCGCGCCACCGCCAAACGCGAATCCGCCGCCGTCCGCGCCGAGGCGGAGCGGGAGGCCGCAGAACTCAAGGCCGTCGCCACGCGGGAGATGAGCGAGGCGCGGGATGCCGCCGCCGCGCTCGCCCGGGAGACGGAGCTCGGTCGCACCGAGTTCACCAGCGAAGCCGAGAAGCAGTGGGGCGACCTGGCGCGCGACACCGAACAGCAGCGCACCGATCTCGAACGGGACACACTGGCGGCACGCATCGAGCTGGAGCGTTCCACGGAGACCCAGCGTGCCGAGTTGGCCCGCGAGATCGATGAGGCTCGCACCGCATTCGAACTCGACAGCACCGAGAAGCGCAATGTGCTCGAGAACGAAATGGCGGATGCCCACAACGCCCTCGCCCGACGCACCGCCGAGACCCGCGCCGCCCTCGAACAGGAGACCACCGCCGCTCGCATCGCGCTCGAACAGGAGACCGACGCTGCGCGCACGGCGCTCGAACAGGAGACCGACGCTGCGCGCACGGCGCTCGAACAGCAGACGGAGGCGGATCGGGTCGCGCTCGAACAGCAGACTGCAGCCGCTCGCGCCGCCCTAGAACAGGAGACCACCGCCGCTCGCGATGCACTGGCCCTCGACACCGCCACGACGCGGGATGCCCTCGAGCAGGAGACAACGGCCGCTCGCGCCGCCATCGCACAGGAGACCGCCGCAGCCGACGCGAAGGTGCAGCAGGATCGCTCGGCCGCTGCCGCCACCATCACGCAGGACGCGAAGGCGGCAAAGGCCAAGCTCGCCCTCGAGGTCAAGCGCGCCCGCGCCGAGCTCGAGCAGGAGACCACCGAGGCACGCGCGAAACTCGAGGCGGAGCTTGCCGCAGCGCGCGCCGAGCTCGAGCACGACGTCGAAGAACAGCGCACCAATGTCGCCCGCGAAGTGGAGCAGTTGCGCGCGGATGTCACCCGCGAGGTCGAACAGACCCGTGCCTCGCTCATCCACGACACCGCCGAGGCACGCAACCGACTCGCCCTCGACTCCGAGCAGGCGCGCACCGACCTCGACGTGGAGCTCAAGGCACGCCGGGACGAGGCCGAGAAGGAGTTCCTGACGAAGCACCAGGAGGCCGTCGCCCAGACCCAGAAATACCTCGACGAGGCGAATGCCCAGCTGGCCGACGCCATCCGGATCACCGGAGAGAAGCGCGCGGAAGCCGACGCGATCGATGTCGATGCCAAGGCCGAGGCGCGCGAGCTGCGCGATCGCTCGGGCAACGAGGCCGCGGAGATCATCTCCAACGCCGAGGCTCGTGCCAAGGCGATGATCAAGGATGCCGACAAGCGCACCGCAGATCTCGTCGCGGATGCCGAAGAGCGACTGTCCCAGATCCGCATCGAACGCGAGGCCGTGGCGGGTTACTTCGAGAGCCTCCGGACTGTACTGTCTCAGGCAGAGAAGGTTGCAACCGATAAGTAGCCTCTGAACGGGCAACCCTTCTTCTACTCACGGGAGTCGCAGTGAAGATCCAAAACGCCTTCCGTCTCGGCCTGCTCGGTGGGCTCGGAGTGCTCGTCGCTGTCGGCATCGGTGGTGCGGTGGCGTCGCTGTCGACGATTCTCACCTACATCGGGGCGGCACTGTTCGTCGCCCTCGGCATCGACCCGGCCGTCTCCTGGCTCGAGCGCCACAAGTTTCCCCGCTCGGTGGCCATTCTCACGGTGCTGATCGGCATTCTGGCCGTCTTCGTCGGGCTGATCTTCGCCGTCGTGCCGGTGATCGTCGACCAGGTGAACAACCTCATCTCGAGCCTTCCCGACTTCATCGCCACGGTGACGAGGGCGACCTGGATCAGGGACACCCAGAAGAGCCTTCCCGACTGGATCAACCTGAACGAGCTGATCACGCAGTCCGGCAATTGGTTGCGCAGCAACGTGTCGACCATCGGTGGCGGCCTGCTGTCGGTGGGTGTCGGTATCGCGAGTGGGGCGACCGGCTTCGTCATCATCCTGATCCTCACCCTCTACTTCGTCGCCTCGCTGTCCAATATGAAGCGCGGACTCTATCGCCTTGTTCCCGCCTCCAAGCGAGCCCGCTTCTCCGACCTCGCCGAGCAGATCAGCGCTTCCGTCGGCCGATACGTGGTTGGCCAGGGCACCATCGCCCTCGCCAACGGAGTCGCCAGCTTCCTCTTCCTGTCGATCGGGCAGCTCTTCGGAGCGAAGTACCCGGCGCTCTTCGCCTTCATCGCGTTCCTTTTCGCACTCGTACCGCTCGTCGGAACGCTCTCCGGCAGCATCCTGATCACCCTGAGCACCCTGCTTCTCGCCGGTCCCGGCCCGGCGCTCTGGGTGGGCGTCTACTACGTGATCTACATGCAGATCGAGGCATACGTGATCAACCCGCGAGTGATGAACCGTGCAGTGAAGGTGCCCGGCGCTATCGTGGTGATCGCCGCCCTCGCGGGCGGAGCGCTGCTCGGGATCCTCGGCGCGCTCATCGCCATCCCCGTGGCCGCCTCGGTGCTGTTGATCATCGACCAGGTGGTCGTGCCCCGGCAGAACGAGCTCTGAGCGATCCCGCACGAGCGTGCGCTGTTGAGCCGGCACGAGTGTTCTCAGGCGGGTCTCAGATCGTCGCCGGCCACACCTCTGGTAGGGGAAGCGCAGCGGGGTTGATCCGCTGGACCACCTCGCTCAGCACGCGGCGGGTCTGCGACTCCCCCACCCACAGGTGCTTTCCCCCCTCGACTGCCACGAGGTCGATCTCGGGCACTATCGCGAATCGAGCGGCCGCCTCGGCCGGGCGCAGATAGTCGTCGAGTTCGGGGATGAGCGCGACCAGTCGCTTGCCGCTCCCTGCCCAGGCGCCGATCTCGGCATCCGTCGCCCGGTGCAGCGGCGGGGAGAGCAGGATCGCCCCGTCGATGGGATGCTCCAGGCCGTATTTCAGCACGACCTCGGTGCCGAACGACCAGCCGAGCAGCCACGGGTGAGGCAGTCCGCGCGCCGCGATGAGATCCATCGCGGCCGCGAGGTCGTGCCGTTCGTCGATGCCCTCCCCGAAGGATCCACCCGAAGTGCCCCTGGGCGAGGAGACCCCGCGGAAATTGAACCGCAGCACCGCGAGGTCCGCAAGGGCGGGCAACCGGCCCGCGATCTTGCGGATGATGTGCGAGTCCATGAACCCGCCGGCGGTGGGCAGTGGATGCAGTGCGACGATAGTCGCGACCGGGTCGCGATCGAGGGGTAGCGAGAGTTCGCCGACCAGCGTGATTCCGTCGACGGTGTGCAGCTCTACCTCTTCGCGCCGGGCCGGCAACTCCACCCCGCCGCGGATCTCGACGCCCGTCACTTGATCTTCCAACAGTGCAGGTGCCAGTGTCGGCGGGCCGCCAGGTCTTCCGCCTCGCCCATCAGCCCATCCGCCCGCCAGGCCACGAGGTGAGCGGTTCCGGGGGCGATGTCGAGTCCGCAGCCCGGGCAGGTATAGGTCTTGCTCGCGGATGCGGCGGAAATCGATTGCACATTCCACAGGCCGTCGCGGCGGGACTCCGTGCGCAGGCTGCCGAAGAGAGCCCGCGAGATGTCGTAAGCCTCGTCATCCGCTCCCCCGGAGCGCGGTCCACGGGGGCGGTTCGAGCGGGGCATGATTCAACCCTAACCAGTGCCGAGGCCCGCGGCGGCCCTTACGACCCGCTCGGATTGTCGATCTGCTCGAGCCTGGTCTCTTCGAGATCCAGCATGGCCTGCGCGCGGGAGAGGATGCGTGAGGCATAGGTTCCGGCGCTGCGCGCGTCGAGGAGCGCCTCCCGCTCTGCCCTCAGCACTTCGCGTCGCAGAGTTCGATACTGCTGATGCGGAGAATTCACGAGCGCATCGGCACCCGCGCCGTGCTCGGCGCGTTCCCACGCCGATTCTGCACCGAGCAGGGTGTCGTGACGAACCCGCTCGATGACCTCCGGGTCCACGACGTCGTCGCCCGGCAATTCGAGCCGCGGGCTCTCCAACACCGACACCCCGGCCTCGCTCATCGCGTCGAGAAGTGTCGCGAGCTCCCGACGGTCGGCGGCCCGGTCCGTGCCGCGGATGCCGCTGACGCGGATCAGCCAGGGAAGGGTGCCACCCTGCAGCAGCAGTGTCGTGATCGCCACGGTGAAGGCCACGAGAATGAGCTGCTCCCGGTAGGGGAAACTGCCGTCGGCGGGCAGCGATTGCGCCGCAGCGAGCGTGACGACCCCGCGCATCCCCGACCAGGACAGGATGACTCCGCCCTTCCATCCGAAGCCCTCTTCACGTAATTGCGTGAGGTCTGTCGCGCGACGGTTGTAGACCCTGGTGGCGCGCTGCCGGCTGCGCTCGAGCCGGGCATCCTGGCTGGCTCGGCCCCTCACCCGTTCGATGGCCTGGGCGAAACGTCGGTTTCTGCGCTCCTTGTGCTCGTTGTGGCGCTGGAGCCACCACAGCAATGGGCCGACGAAGAGGAATCGGATGCCGATGATGACCGCGGTCATCAGCAGTCCGACATAGACGGAATCGATGGCGGGGAACAGCTTGGGATCCACCGATTCCACGATCCGGCGGATCTGCAGCCCCATGAGCAGGAAGACCCCGTTCTCCACGACGAACTGCGCCGTGCGCCAATTGAGCCGCTCGCTGATGCGCGCCTGCGGGGTGAAGTGGCGCGCGCTGCTGTGGCCGGCATACAGACCGGCGACCACGACGGCAAGCACTCCCGATGCGCCGAGCTCTTCGGCCGGGATGAACGCGATGAACGGCACGGCGAAAGAGATCGCAGTGTCGAGCACCGGGTCCCGCAGCTTCGACCGCAGGAACACCGTTACGAAGCCGATCACGAGGCCGACGACGATGGCCACGACCACCGCGAAGCCGAAGTCGCTGATCACTCCCCCGATATTGACGGTGGTGACCCCGGCGACGATCGCCGAGGCGGCCGCGACGGCCGACCGCAGCAGCACGAGCGCTGTCGCGTCATTGACCAGGCTCTCTCCCTCGAGAATCGTGATCAGCCGAGGAGGAAGCCCGAGCCGCTTTCCCAGCGACGTGGCGGCGACGGCATCCGTCGGGCTGATGACCGCACCGAGCGCCACGGCAGCGGCGAAATTGAGGTCGGGGAAGATCAGGTAGAGCAGCGAGCCGGTGATGAAAGCGGATGCGACCACGAGCAGCACCGACAGCGCGGAGATCGTGTTCAGGTTGCGCCGGAAGTCGACGAGGGGCACGTTGATCGCCGCGGCATACAGCAGCGGGGGCAAGAGGCCGACGAGGATGACCTCGGGGGGAAGTGCGAAGTCGGCCGGAAACCCCGGAAGGTAGCTCCCACCGATGCCGAGCACCACCAGGATGAGGGGCGAGGCTACCCCCAGCTTCTTCGAGAAGGCCGCGACGACGACAATGGTGACGATGCCGATGACTCCCAGCGCGGCGAACTGGGCGAATTGCGGGGAGTCCATCAAGCCATTTTACCGGCGCAGACGGGGCTTTCAGAGCGGGTCAGTACCAGCCCGTTGACTGACTGTGGCCCCACGCGCCACAGGGAGTGCCGTAGCGAGCCGCGATGTAGCCGAGCCCCCAGGAGATCTGGGTGGCGGGGTTGGTGGCCCAGTCGGCGCCCGCAGAGGCCATCTTGGATCCCGGGAGCGCCTGGGGGATGCCGTAGGCACCGCTCGGGTTGGCCGCGTACACGTTCCAGTGCGACTCTCGGTTGAACAGTGCGACGAGGCAGGCGAACTGGTCTTCGCCCCACCCGCGAGCGAGAACCATGTCGTGGCCGATGGCCTGGGCCGAACCCGGATCCGGCGTTCCGACGGCCGGTGCCCCGGCGGCCCGCACGACGATGACCGGCTCTTTCTTCTTCTCGGTGACCTTGTAGCTGTCGCGGACGACCGTGGCCCGCGTGACATCTGCGATCTCCAGGGTCTGCACGGGTCCCTTGGACGTCTGGGTCGCGGCGAAGGAATTCTGCACCTGGTCGGGGGCGATCGTGAGAGCCAGGATCAGGCCGGCCGCGGCGAGGAAGGAGAAGATCGGCAGGAGTCGACGTGTGCGCAATTGGTGCCCCTGAGCAGCGACCCCGGCTCGACGTGATGCGGCCTGGGGCGAGGAATCCTGCGATCGCCTACCCATAGAAAGAAGAGTTTAGCCGACGGGATGGCAAAAAGCCCATCCGCGGTCAGCGGACCGCCAGCATCACGTTGACGACGGCGTCGAGAAGCAGGTCTACCTGCGCCTCGCGGTAGCCGCCCTTCTTGGGGCGGAAGGCCACGGTGCGCACCTCGTCGATGCTCATCGGACGACCATCCTGGAAGTAGTTGGTGAGGCGGGTGGCGAAGGCATCCACATCGGCCCGGTGATAGCCGTTCGCGAGGAATCCCACCCGGTCGAAGCGGTGGCCGACCGGTCGGGCGAGTCGATCGAGGATCTCCCGCGCGATGGTGCGGGCCTCGGTGTACCACGCCTCGTCCCCGCGGTCCTGAATGGCGCGCTCCCGCTCTCGGCTGGCGAAGGCATCTTCGAGGCGCTCCAGCGCCGCATCGACGTGAGAAGGCGAGTAGCCGCCCTTCTCCAACGTGAAGGCCATGCGGCGGATGTTCGTGGCGTTCACCACCGTCGGCTCGGTCGAGTCGGCGGAGTAGGCGCGACGCGCCTCCTCGAGGAAGTCTTCGACCTGGTCGACGCTGTAGCCGCGGCGGGACTTGCGGATGCGGGGGAACGTTGTACTCACGCGACCATTGTGCCTTACCCGTCAGGCGAAATCGGTCAGCTGAAGATCACGAACAGCACGTAGGCCGCTGCCGCGCTCGGCAGGATCGAGTCGAGCCGGTCGAGGAAGCCGCCATGGCCGGGGAGCCAGGTGCTGATGTCTTTGATGCCGAGGTCGCGCTTGATGAGCGACTCGGTGAGGTCACCGATCGTGCCGGTGAACACCATGACCGCGCCGAAGATCAGGCCGAACCACCACGGCTCCTGGAGCATGAAGACGGAGACGATCACGCCGGCGACGAGGGCGGTGAGCACCGATCCGGCGAAACCCTCCCAGGTCTTCTTCGGGCTGATGCGGGGCGCCATGGGATGTTTCCCGAACAGGAGGCCCGAGGCGTAGGCCCCGATATCCACGGAGATCACCACGAGCAGGAAGGCGAGGGCCCACCACTCTCCACCCTTCTGCGCGGCGAGAAGCACGGCGAAGCTACCGAGGAACGGCACATAGACCTGGACGAAGGTGCCGGCCGCGACATCCTTCCACAGGTCCTGGGCGTTGGCCTTGTGGTGCTTGCCGAGACTCTCGGCCAGTCGCCAGACGGCCACGAAGACGATGCCGCCGAGCACGACGAGCCACCGGCACTGATCTTCGAGGTAGAAGGCGGCCGGCACCGAAGCGAGCCCCGCGACGACGCTGGGCCAGCGGGGAACGTCGCGACCCGCGAACCGCAGAGCACTCGCGAGCTCGAAGGTCGTGAACGCGATCAACGCGCCCGTGAAGATCATGAAGAGCGCCTTGATGAAGATGAGGCTGCCGATGAGCAACACGCCGAGCCCCACCCCGATGAGGATGGCGAGCGGCAGGTTGCGACCGGTGCGCGCCTCGATCTTCACCGTCGTGGCATCGATCTGCGCCCGCGTCGCCGCAACCTGCGCCTTGAACTCTTCTTCGAGCACGTGAGCGCGCGCCTCGATCTCGTCGCGCTTGGTTCGACCGCGACTCTTCTTCGCGGGAGCTCCCTCGGCTGGCTCAGTCATTCAAACCTCGAGCAGCTCGGCTTCCTTCTTCTTCAGGGCATCCTCGATCGCGTCGATGTGCGTCTTCGTCACCGACTCGAGCTCCTTCTCACCCCTGGCCACTTCGTCGTCGCCGACCTCGGACTTGAGAGCGTCCAGGTCGTCCTTGGCCTTGCGACGGATGTTGCGGATCGAGACCTTGGAATCCTCGCCCTTGGCGCGCACGATCTTCACGAACTCGCGGCGACGTTCCTCGGTGAGTTCCGGCAGCGTCGCGCGGATGATTGTGCCGTCGTTGCCCACGTTCGCCCCGAGGTTCGGCGCGGTGGCGATCGCACGCTCGATCTCCTTGAGGGCACCCTTGTCGTAGGGCGTGATCACGAGGGTGCGGGCTTCGGGGTTGTTCATCCCCGCGAGCTGGCCGAGCGGAGTCGGGGTGCCGTAGTAGTCCACGAGGATCTTCTGGAACAGAGCCGGGTTGGCGCGGCCGGTGCGCACGTTGCTGAAGTCGTCTTTCGCGGCTTCGACGGACTTGTGCATCTTGTCTTTGGCTTCTGCCAGCACATCGGAAATCACGAGAGGTCTCCTTCGAGGGGGATCGGACTTGTTTGAGTTTAGTTGGAGACGCGTTTGCGCGAGACCAGCTAATTGGACACGAGGGTGCCGAGGCGATCGCCGCGGATGGCTGCGGTCACGTTGCCGTGCGGCTCCATACCGAAGACGACCATGGGCATCTTGTTGTCCATGCAGAGGCTGAACGCCGTCGAGTCCACGACCTTGAGACCCTTGACGAGGGCCTCCTGGTACGTGACGTGCTCCAGCTTCTTCGCTTCGCTGTTGGTGCGAGGGTCGGAGTCGTACACGCCGTCCACTCCGTTCTTGGCCAGGAGCACGACATCCGCGCTGATCTCTAGGGCCCGCTGGGCTGCGACGGTGTCGGTGGAGAAGTAGGGCAGACCGGCGCCGGCGCCGAAGATGACGACCCGGCCCTTCTCCAGGTGACGCTCTGCGCGTCGTGGGATGTACGGCTCGGCGACCTGGGTCATCGAGATGGCGGACTGCACGCGGGTCGCCGCCCCGGCCTGCTCGAGGAAGTCCTGCAGGGCGAGCGCGTTCATCACGGTGCCGAGCATGCCCATGTAGTCGGCCCGGCCACGGTCCATGCCGCGCTGGCTGAGTTCGGCTCCCCGGAAGAAGTTGCCGCCTCCGACGACGATGGCGACCTCGACATCCGTCGCCGCTGCCGCGATCTCCTTCGCAAGCGAACTGACCACGTCGGGATTGACACCGAGGGAGCCACCGCCGAAGGACTCTCCGGAGAGCTTCAGCAGAACCCGTCTCTTGCGCGCGTCTGTCATGCCTGCTCCTTCAGTTGTGGCCCTGTTCAGGCTACCGGATGGTCGGGCGGGCGCTGGGCGTGCACGGCGTTCTGGGTGTGCGTCGTCGTGCACAGTGCTTCGCGACGGTGCTCGATCGGATTCGACCTGGCGGCGTGCACACGCGCCCGGCCCGGGCACACACGAAGGAGCCCGGACCGCGTACGCGATCCGGGCTCCTTCGAGGTGTTGCAGGAGGGCTAGGCGCCGACCTTGAAGCGGGCGAACCCGGTAACGGTGAGGCCGGCATCCTTCAGCACGGTGGCGACGGACTGCTTGTTGTCCCGTGCGTAGTCCTGCTCGGGCAGAACGACCTGCTTGAAGAAGCCGTTCACGCGACCCTCGATGATCTTCGGAAGAGCTGCTTCCGGCTTGCCCTCGCCGCGGCCGATCTCCTCGACGATGCGACGCTCGGACTCGACCTGCTCGGCCGGAACCTCGTCGCGAGACAGGTACAGCGGGTCGGCGAACGAGATGTGCTGCGCGATGCTGCGGGCGGTCTCTGCATCGTCACCCGAGTATCCGACGACCACGCCCACCTGCGGGGGCAGGTCCTTGTTGGTCTTGTGCAGGTACACGGCGAACTTCTCGCCCGAGATGACGGCAACGCGGCGCAGAACGATCTTCTCGCCGAGGATGGCGGCTTCGTTGCTGATCAGGTCGGCCACGGTCTCCGAGCCGACGGGGGCCGCGAGGCCCTCTTCGGGAGTGGATGCCCCGGCCGCGACGATCGCGTCGAGCACGGTCTCGCCCAGGGTCACGAACTTCGCGCCCTTCGCAACGAAATCGGTCTCGCAGGACAGCTCGATGAGCGTCGTGGTCGCGCCGTTCTCCTTCGCCGCGACGAGTCCCTCGCTGGTGGAGCGGTCGGCGCGCTTGGCGTTGCCCTTGGCACCCTTCAGGCGCAGCAGTTCGGTGGCCTTGTCGAGGTCACCGCCGGCTTCGACGAGAGCGTTCTTGGTTTCGACCATGCCGGTGCCGAGGCGCTCGCGCAGGGTCTTGAGGTCTTCAAGGCTGAAATCTGCCATGTCGGCTTCCTTTACTTCTTGGCGGCAGCAGGCTTTGCTGCAGCCGGCTTCGATGCGGCCGGCTTCTTGTCGGCCTTCTTGTCATCAGCGGTCTTGTCATTCGCGGTCTTGGCGTCGGCGGGGTGAGCCTTCTCGGCGTCAGTCGCTTCGGCCTCGATCTTGGCCTCGGCCTCCTCGTCGGAGACGACGTGGTGCTCGGGAACGATGGTCGCGTCAGCGGCGGCCTCGTGCTCGGCGACGACGGCATCCGCGTCGTTCTCTTCGACAGGAACCTCGGAGGCGATGACCTCGGCGACTGCCGCGGTGTTCGACTCGGTCGAGCCGACAAGGCCGTCGACGGCCTCGATCTTCTCGGCCTCGGTGGACGGGGTCTCGGATGCTCCGAGGAGTTCCGCTTCCCACTCGGCGAGAGGCTCGACGGCGGAGACGTTGCCCGTGCCCTCTTCGGCCTTCTGGTGGCGCTGGATGAGGCCCTCGGCCGCGGCATCCGCAATGATGCGGGTGAGCAGTCCGACGGAACGGATGGCGTCGTCGTTACCCGGGATCGGGTACTGCACCTCATCGGGGTCGCAGTTGGTGTCGAGGATCGCGATGACCGGGATACCGAGCTTGTGCGCCTCGTCGATCGCGAGGTGCTCCTTCTTGGTGTCGACGATCCAGATCGCAGACGGGGTCTTCGTGAGGTTGCGGATTCCCCCGAGCGAACGCTGCAGCTTCACGAGCTCGCGACGCTGGATGAGCAGCTCCTTCTTGGTGTAGCCGCGCGTGGTGTCGTCGAAGTCGATCTCTTCGAGCTCCTTCATGCGGGCGAGACGCTTGGAGACCGTCTGGAAGTTGGTGAGGAGGCCACCGAGCCAGCGCTGGTTGACGAAAGGCTGGCCGACGCGCTGCGCCTGCTCCGCGATCGAACCCTGAGCCTGCTTCTTGGTGCCGACGAAGAGGATGGTGCCCCCGTGGGCGACAGTCTCCTTGACGTAGTCATAGGTCTTGTCGATGTACTGCAACGACTGCTGCAGGTCGATGATGTGGCTGCCCGAACGCTCGGTCAGGATGAAACGCTTCATCTTCGGGTTCCAGCGGCGGGTCTGGTGTCCGAAGTGCACGCCGCTGTCGAGCAGCTGGCGGATGGTTACAACGGCCATGAGCCGTCTCCTTATCTGCGTCACACGCCCTTTCGGGCACGGCATGACGCTATTTCAGTTCGTTATGACCGCCGGTCGGCGGCCAATCCTGGTGCCCGGCACACGTCCGCCCGACCCGCTGATGCGAGTGGAGACTGGTGGAGGAGTGCCGCATCCGGGGATGCAGTGGGCACGCGTAGTCACCCCGCCAGAGCGGGATGCTTCGGAAAGTGTATCACCGGGTGGAGTTGATCCGCTCCCGTCCTCCCCCACGCTCCGGCCCGCCGTTCCACCCCCAGACTGAGGGATGCCGGCGCCGGCGCGCACTCTCCACGGAGATGCTGTTCGGGTGTTGTCCCCGTTCGCGGCCGCCCGGCCGACCCGGCTTAGTCGCCTGGTGATCCTGAGTGTTCTGCTGTCGGCATCGGTCTCCCCCGTGCCGGCGGTGGCGCATGCCGCGGCGGGGGCGACTTTCGACTGGGCCTGGCCGGTGGCTGCACCCCACCCGATCGTGAGGCCGTTCATCGCACCGGCGACCCCCTATGCAGCCGGGCACCGGGGAATCGACATCGCCGCGGCGGAGGGGTCCTCAGTCACCGCACCGACAGATGGTGTCGTGTATTTCGCGGGCGTTGTCGTCGATCGTCCCGTCCTCTCCATCCGGCATGCGGATGGTCTGGTCTCCAGCTACGAACCCGTCGAATCTGCGCTTCCGGCGGGCACTGCGATTGTTCGCGGGCAGCTCGTGGGACACGTTCTTTCCGGTCATTGCAGCCCCGCGTGCCTCCACTTCGGTGTTCGCCGCTACGGCGAGTATGTCTCGCCGCTCAACTATCTCGGGGGCATCCCGCCATCGGTGTTGCTGCCGACGAGAACACTGGCCCACCCGCCGTGACGCCCGCCGACGATGACTATCGTTGGAACAATGATCAGCCGACGCGATGCCGCCCAGCGCCTCGATATCCCGCTCGAGATGGCCCGACGACATGACATCCCCGGCTGGATCTCGGAAGAGGATCTCGCGGCGCTCGAGACGGATCCGCCGGCGTGGCTGCTGCAGTCCCGGGCGAACCGCACGGGGCGGCGACCGGTCTGGATACAGCTGACGTGTGACTTCTGCGGACGCACCGAATCGGCACGCCCCAAGAAGTGGTGGCCGCAGTTCACCTACCTCAGCTGTTCGGACCACGACATCTGGGATCTGCCCGAGCCGGCGGCCGGACTCGCGCGCCAGGAGTTCGATGAGATCGGCGGCGTCTTTGTCGGAGTCGTCGACAGCTGAGGCGGAGTCGAGCAGCGTCAGGTCCGTCGGAGCCGATCGGCCGCCGGGCCCTGGCGTGACCGCAGTGAGAGCCTGCGGGCATCCCTCGCAGACTGGCGTCAGCGGCGCGAATGCGTCGGGGCCACCAGCTGGTGGCGCACGCCGTAATCTGCCCGAGGGCGTATTCCGCGACCCGGAGAGCGCCCCATGGCGCACGCCGCCCTCAGGCACACGCCGGCGTCAGGCGCGCGGATGCGCCGATCGATAGCTCTCCTTGAGGCGCTCCGCGGAGACGTGCGTGTAGATCTGGGTCGTGCCGAGGCTGGCGTGGCCGAGCATCTCCTGCACGGCGCGAAGATCCGCGCCACCGTCGAGCAGGTGGGTCGCAGCCGTATGCCGGAGGGCGTGCGGACCGGACGGCCCGCTTCCCGGGATCGTGGACAGCAGAGTCGAAACGAGGGAGTAGACGGCGCGGGTGCCGAGCCGCGCTCCGCGACCGGAGAGGAAGAGAGCATCCGTCTCGACCACCGCCAGGACCGGGCGGGCGACAGCGAGGTAGCGCTCGATCGCCCGACTGGCGGGAACTCCGAACGGCACGACACGTTCCTTGGCACCTTTGCCGGTGACCCGCACCGTCAGTCGCTCGAAGTCGACACGGGAGATATCGAGACCGGTGACCTCGCTCACCCGAAGTGCCGAGGCATAGAGGAGTTCGATCACCGCGAGATCGCGGACGGCATTCGGATCGTCGGTTGCGGCGCGCTCTTCGAGGGTCGCGAGGATCCGTTGCATCTGCGCGCCGGTGAGAACACGGGGAAGGTGATGGTCGGAGCGAGGAGATTTGAGCCGGGATGCCGCGTCGCCGCTCACCCGGTTGGTCTTTGCGAGCCAGGAGGTGAGACCGCGCACCGCCGCCGACCGTCGCGCCAGAGTGGACCGCGCCAGGCCGGCCTGGGAACCCTGCCACAGCCAGTCCCTCAGCAGCTCGAGGGATACCTGATCGGCCTGATCGACACCGCGGGAGTGCGCGAATTCATTGAGCTGGCCAAGATCCGAGCGGTAGGAGCGCACGGTGTGCGCGCTGAAACCGCGCTCGGCGGCGAGATACACCGTGAAGTCGTCGACAGCGCGTTGCAGTTGCACGTCTCCATCGTGCTGCACGCCGATGCTTTCCAGCGGACGACCCGCTCGCGCGCGGCATTCACGCTTCCGTCAGCGGCGCCCGCCCAGAAAGTGCGGCCGCGGGTCTCTCACGCCGCTGCGGCACCGCGCAGAGAATGCGAGCGGGCTCAGGCCCGACCCTCCTCGACATCCGCGATCGACACGGTGGAGGACTTGTTCGAGAAGATGTCGAGCCGACGTTCCGGGCTGAGCGCTGCCATCTTCTCCACGAAGCCGGAACTGAAACCGCTCACCTGTGCGTGGTTGCCGATGGGAACAACCGAGTGCACGATCTGCTCGTCATAGACCTGCAGCAGGTTGAAGGATTGTCCTCCATCGATGCCCGACAGGGCGTGCGCCGGCGCGCTCAAGTCCATCGTGTAACACGTCGCCGCGGCGACCGAGACGGGGACGCCGGCAAAGATGCTGTGCGTGGCGTAGTGGAGGTGGCCGGCGAGGATCCCCCGCACATCCGTGCCCCGGATCACCTCGGCCAGTGCTGGTTGGCCCCGCAGCTCGAGCAGCGCCATGAGGTCGATCGGCGTCGGTATCGGCGGGTGATGGAGGGCGAGAAGGGTGCCGTGGGGAGCCGGGGTCGAGAGCTCGCTTCGGAGCCACTCGAGCTGCTGCACAGTGACATCCCCGTGGTGATACCCCGGCACCGTGCTGTCGAAGGCGATGATGCGCAGCCCGTCGATGTCGTGGACGCGGTCCTGCGGTCGTGGGGCAGCATCTGCTGTCGAGCGCTCGTCGTAGAGGTCTCTGGCAAACCGCTGCCGCTCGTCGTGATTGCCCATCACCCAGACCACAGTCGATCCCATCCGGGCCGCCGCCGGCTCGACGATCTGTCGGAGAGACTGGTAGGCGTCCTCCTCGGCGAGGTCCGTGAGGTCACCGGTGAAGACGATGGCCGCGGGAGTGGTCGCGGAGCGCTCCAGCTGTTCCAGAGCCCGCCGCAGGTTGTGGTGGGTGTCGATCTTGCCATAGAGAGCTCGCCCGCCGCCCCGTCCATCGGCACCGAGGAAGTGCGTATCGCTGAGGTGGGCGATCACGTGCGTGGGTGCGGGATACTGTCCGAACTGGATCACCCCTCCACCCTAGGGTTTCAGCCCCGGGTCGGAGACGTGTGGTCGACCTCGAACTTCGGGCACGGCCGATGTGCGCCGTCATCTCGATTGCGCGACATGATTGGCCCATGACCGAACCGTCCGGAGACCGAGACCGAGACCGATTCAACCCGGTGCTCTTCACCGCGCCCGTGATCCTCATCGTTGTGGGTCTAGTGATCCTCCTCCTGGTACCCGGCAGGGCACTCCTCGGAATTCTCGCCATCGCGCTGGCGATCGTGAGCGCCGTCACAACCGTCCGTCGCTATCGGAGAGACCGGTATCGCAAGGACCAACGCACGTCGCCGCCCGGTAGTCGGCCCGGGCGCTGACACTCCGATCCGGTCGCCGACCCGGGTGTTCGAGCTCCGAGCGGTGATACTCGGGTCAAGACTCCGGGGAGGCGTCGACCGCGGCGTCAATAATCCGATACCGCCGAGGTCACCTCCGGCGGAAGATCCACCCCCGTTCCCGCTCCTCGGCCTCGCCGTCCATCTCAAGGGATCCGAGTTCCGCCTGCACCTCCGCGACCGACAGGCCCGACCGGGCGGCGAGATCATCCACCGATCGTGGCGCGCGCAGGCTGAGTGCGTCCGTGAGGCGAACGCGCAGGGAGCTCGGGCCGGGACTGCTCTCCGCTGAGGCGGGGAGATCCTGCACCTCCGCGCCGGGCACCAGCTCGGCCATCTCGGCGGCGGAGGTCACGAGAGTGGCCAGATAGTCCCGGATGAGCCGGTGGCAGCCCGCGGATGCCGCCGAGGTGACCGGGCCCGGCACCGCCCCGATGGGCCGACCGAGTGACGCGGCGTGACCGGCGGTGTTGAGCGAGCCTGAGCGCCAGCCCGCCTCGAGCACGATGGTCGCCTGACTCGCTGCAGCGATCAACCTGTTGCGTTGCAGAAAGCGCCACTTCGTCGGCGGAGAACCGCACGGCAACTCGGAGACGACGGCCCCGGCCTCGACGATACGGGCGAGTAAGGCGTCGTGACCGCTCGGATAGAACCGGTCGACACCGCCAGCCAGGATGGCGACGGTCTGGCCCGAGCTCGCGAGGGCCGCACGGTGTGCCATCCCGTCGATGCCGTAGGCGGCACCGGAGACGATCGCGAAACCACGGTCGACGAGACCGGCGGATGCCTCCATCGTGATGTGCTCTCCGTAACCGGTCGCGGCACGCGCTCCGACAAGAGCGATCGAGTGGTCCGCTGCGGCCAGCGCCGATGCGTTTCCTCGAAGCCAGAGCGCGATCGGGGCATGAGAGCCGAGTTCGTCGACCCCGGTCGGCCACGAGGGGTCGCCCGGAACAAGGAGCTGCACCGCGAAACGGACGGCCTGACGGAGGGCCACGAGCGCAACCCCCGACTTGAGCCGGGGGCTCCAGCGGGCGAGCGCGGATTCGATGTCTGCGGTCGCGAGGTCCGATCCGGCGGCGGAGACGGCAGCCGCGATGCGGGCCACCGGCCACGCCTCGACCAACGCCGCCAGCGCTCCGTCCGCACCGAGGGCGGCCACCAGCTCACCCGCTGTGCGATCGCCGGGTTCGGCGATTCCCGTCCAACTGGCGCGAGCGAACAGTTCCCGCACCGTACCGCGATCAGGATCCGGGCAGAGGATGCGCACGAGGCCCGTGATCTCGGCGCCGTCGAGTCCGAACATGCTCATGGTGGTTCCTCTCTCGATGGTCTTGGTCCCGCCGCACTGGTTCACAGCGCCCTCCGCAGATAGAGCCCGCGACCGATATGGTCGGCGGTGGGAATGGTCGCGCCGGCGAGGTCTGCGATCGACCACCCGAGCCGCAGCACCCGGTCGTACCCGCGCATGGTGAGGCCCCCTCGCTCCAGAGCTCGGTCGATCGAGGCAGTAGTCGCCGTGGCGAGACGCCGTTCTCTGCTGCGCAACCACGCGCCGGGCACCTGCGAATTGAGGCGCCACGGTGTGCCCGCCAGGCGTTCGGCGGCGGCCTCGCGGGCATGCGTCACCCGGCGGCGTGCTTCGCTCGTCGTGATGCTCGGGCTTTCATCACCGAGCCGGAGCCGAACCGCTGTGACCCTGCTGATTCGCAGTTGGATATCGATGCGGTCCATCAGGGGCCCCGACAGTCGTGCAAGATATCTTCGACGCACGTGGGGCGTGCACACGCAGTCGGAGTCGGCGGCCCCGTACTGTCCGCACGGGCATGGATTCGCCGCCATGACGAGTTGGAATCGGGCGGGAAAATGCGCCACCGCATTGGCCCGGTGGATGCTGACCACCCCGGCCTCGAGCGGTTGCCGCAGTGCATCGAGTGCCGCCGGTTGGAACTCCGGAGCCTCATCGAGGAACAGCACTCCGTGGGAGGCGCGCGCCGCGGCTCCCGGGCGGATGACGCCACTCCCACCGCCCACCAGCGACGCCGCGGTGGCGGTGTGATGTGGGGACTCTAGGGGTGGACGCACGGCAAGGCTCGCACCAATGGCGAGGCCTGCCAGCGATCGGATCGAGCTCACCTCGAGAGCGTCCTCGACTCCGAGATCGGGCAACAGTCCGGGGAGCCGGGCCGCGAGCATGGTCTTTCCCGCACCGGGTGGCCCGAGCAGGAAGAGGTGGTGCCCTCCCGCGGCCGCAACGGTGAGCGCCTCGATGGCATCCTCGTTTCCGACGATGTCGGAGAGGTCGAGGCCATCGTCCACCGGATCATCGATGCGGGGTGCCTGGATAGCGTCGACCTCGACGGGCTCGAGTTCACCGCCGTGCCAGATGGCCGCGTCCCGCAGCGAAGCGACCGGTACGACGCGAATTCCTGGCACGAGTCCTGCCTCCCCTGCGTTGCCCGAGGGCACCATGACGATGGATGCTCCGGCGCGGGAGGCGGCGAGCACCGAAGGAAGGATGCCCGCGATCGGACGCAGCCGGCCGTCGAGGCCCAGCTCGCCGAGGTGTACCACCCGGGCGACAGAATCGAGCGAGATCATCTCTGCCGCTGCGAGCACCGCCATCGCGATCGCGAGGTCGAATCCCGACCCGTGTTTGGGCAGAGCGGCCGGCGACAGATTGACGGTGAGTCTGCGGTTGGGCAGCGCGCATCCGGAATTCGTTGCGGCGGCTCGAACCCGATCCCGCGCTTCATTGAGGGCGGCATCGGGAAGGCCGATGAGCACGAAGGAGGGGAGATTGCTCGAGATGTCGGCCTCGACATCTACCAGCGTTCCGGTGAGACCGAGTAGCGCGACCGCGGTCGTATGGGCGATCACCATCAGAACACCCGCGCGAGGTGGTCGATCTGGGGAGGCCCCACGGCCGGGGCGATCACCGAGACAGCGTCGATGCGGATGTTGCGGTGGTCGCCCGGATGCACGGCGCACCAGGCGGCGGAGAGACGCCGCAGCCTCGCGAGCTTCTGGGCGGTGATGGCCTCGAACGGATGCCCGAAAGCCACGCTCGATCGTGTCTTGACCTCGACGAACACGGTCTCCACGCCGTCCACTGCGACGAGGTCGATCTCCCCCTGACTGCAGCGCCAGTTGCGATCGACAATGAGGTAGCCGGCATCGGTGAGGAAGGCAGCGGCGAGGTCTTCTCCTCGCCTGCCCAACAGGTCTTTCGCAGCCATGGCCACCTCCTGGAGAGAGGATGCCCCGGGCCGATGAGCTGGTGCGCCGCCGCTCCGCCATTGGGGGACGGGCGATATCGGCGGGAGACTGTTGAGGAGAGGCCTCGGGTTCGCGGGTCTCGATGAGGGCGCTGGAGCGCCCTCCACGACCGACGCGGGTCTCGATGCGGGCGCTGGAGCGCCCTACACGACCGACGCGGGCGCCAGGGTCCGCCAGAGGAACTCGTAGATCAGGGCCTGCAGTCGCGCCGTATGAGCGTTGTCGACAGCACCCCCGTGTCCGCCGTCGGAGTTCTCGTAATAGAGCACATCGTCGATGCCCATCGCCTGCATCCGCGCCGCCATCTTGCGCGCCTGCACCGGGCCGACCCGGTCATCACTCGTCGCGGCGTAGAACAGCACCGGCGGGTAGGCGGCATCGGCGCGAAGCAGCTGGTAGGGCGAGAACGTGCGGATGTATTCCCACTCCTCCGCGACATCCGGATCCCCGTACTCCGCGATCCAGGATGCGCCGGCCGAGAGGTGCGTGTAGCGCTTCATGTCGAGCAGCGGCACGCCACAGACGACCGCGCCGAAGAGCTCCGGGTAGGTTGTCAACATATTGCCAACAAGCAGACCACCATTGCTGCGACCCTCGCACCCGAGCCGAGCCGGCACGGTGACTCCTCGCGCGACCAGGTCTCGGGCTATCGCCGCGAAGTCCTCGTAGGCGCGGGGGCGGTTCTGCTTGAGCGCCGCGGTGTGCCATCCCGGCCCGAACTCACCACCACCACGGATGTTCGCCAGCACGAAGACACCGCCACGCTCGAGCCATGCGCGGCCGACGATTCCGCTGTATTCCGGCAACCGGGAGGCCTGAAAACCGCCATAGCCAGAGAGCAGGGTGGGATGTGATCCGTCGAGCACGAGGTCGCGCGCGGCCACCTGGAAGTAGGGCACGCGAGTGCCGTCATCCGACACCGCCCAGTGCTGCTGCACCTCGATTTCCGCGGCATCGAAGAACGCCGGGGATGAACGGATGACCTCGAGCTCGACCGATCCGAGCACGCCCCGAAGCACCGTCGACGGGGAGGTGAATCCCGTCGCGTGCACCCAGAACTCGTCGGACTCGTCTGGATCGGTGTCGATCACCCGCACCGTGCTGAGAGCCGGGAGCCCGGCTATCGGTGACCGGGACCATCCGCGAGTCGGGTCGAGCACGACCAGAGTGGATGCCACGTCCACGAGCAGAGTGAGAATGAGCCGCGAATCGGTGAAGTCCCAGTCCTCGAGCGCCGTGTGCGCGTCGGGTAGGAATAGCAGGTCGAAGCGGCGATCGCCGGCGAGGAAAACGTCGAGCCGGATCGCGATGAGGGATCCGGTCGGGTAGACGACCGAACCGGTGCTCCAGTCGGACCGCGGCTGCACGAGCAGCCATTCTCGGCGCAACGAGAGGTCCGCGTCATCCGGAACCTCCAGCGGCACCAGCGTGTCATCGACGACCAGGAAGGTGCGGCTGCGATAGAAGTCGAGATGTTCGACGATGAGGTCACGTTCGAAGCCGGGGCTGTGATGATGGATGCCCGTCACGCTCAGGTCGGTCGCCGAGACTTCGTGCACCAGTTCGGCAGCTGCGACGGGCTGACCACGGCGAAGGCGCCGCACGGTGCGCGGATAGCTCGACTCGGTCATGCTGCCCGACCCGAAGTCGGTGCCGAGGAAGATGGTGTCACGGTCGATCCAGGAATAGCTGCTCTTGGCAGTGGGCACGATGAATCCATCTGCCACAAAACTGCGGCTCGGCAGGTCGAACTCGCGCACCATCACGGCATCCCCCCCATCCGGAGAGAGCGCGACGAGGGCACGGGTGTAGTCGTGGGGAAGAAGCGACGCCCCGGAAAACACCCACTCGGTGTGTTCGGTGCGGCCCAGATCGTCTACGTCGAGGAGCAGCTCCCAGTCGGTGTCGGCAGAGCGGTAGCTCTCGAGAGTGGTGCGTCGCCAGAGGCCACGTGGATGCTCGCGGTCGCGCCAGAAGTTGTAGTAGTAGCCCCCGCGCCGACTGACTATCGGAATGCGGTCATCCGAATCGATCGCTTCGAGCAGGCTCGCGGAAAGGGCGTCGAACTGCGGTGAAGCAAACCCGCTGAGGGTGTGCGCACTCTGCTCGGCCGCCCACCTGAGGGGTCCAGCACCGTGGATGTCTTCAAGCCAGAGGTTCTCATCGGTCATCAGACGAGCCTATGGGCCGCAGACACGCACTCGGCGAGCGTGCCTACTCGTCGAGCGCGAGTTCCTTCGGTAGCTCGAGCTCTTTGGCCGAGAGCTCTTCCACGTTGACATCCTTGAACGTGAGCACCCGCACGGACTTCACGAAGCGGTCGGAGCGGTAGACATCCCACACCCAGACATCGTTCATGGTGAGCTCGAAATAGAAGTCGTGTTCGGTGTCTTGACGCACGAGCTCGACCTCGTTGGCGAGGTAGAAGCGACGCTCGGTCTCGACAACGTAACGGAACTGGGACACGACATCCCGGTACTCGCGGTACAGCGCCAGCTCGACCTCGCGGTCGTAGTCTTCGAACTCGTCTTCGTCCATGCTGCGTCGATTCTAGTTCAGTCGGCCGAGACCGATTCGCCCGCATGCAACCAGCTGCGGCGATGGAAGTCTGTCGCTCCGAGTTCGGCGATCGCCGCAAAATGGTCGGCGCTGCCATAGCCCTTGTTCGATGCCCAGCCGTAGCCCGGGGTCGTCCCATGGGCGTCGATCATCAGCCGGTCACGGTGCACCTTCGCCACGACGGATGCTGCCGCCACCGACGCACAGTCGCGGTCGGCCTTCACGCGGGTGGTGAGCCGCAACGGACTCTGCAGTGCCGGTGTCAGCCAGTCGTGACTCCCGTCGAGAAGGATCACGGAGTCGCGTACCAGTGCTCCGGCCTCATGCAGTGACACGAGCGCGCGTTTTCCCGCGAGTCCGAGCGCCGCGATGATGCCCACCTCGTCGACCTCGCGCGCCGACGCGAGTCCCACCGCGCTGAAGAGGGCCCAGGATGCCGCGAGCGGCGCGAGCACCTCCCGCCGCTTCTCGCTCAGCAGCTTCGAGTCGCGCAAGCCCTCCGGCATCGCACCGACCGAGACATCCACGACACAGAGCCCCACGGCGACCGGTCCGGCGATCGCACCGCGACCGACTTCGTCGCAGCCGATCACGAAGCGGGCGCCGCCCCCGTGCAGCTGCGACTCGAAATCCAGAGTGGGAGAGGCGATGACCACCTATTTGGAGGTTCCGGTGTTCGCGGCGGAGACCCCACCGAACACAGTGGGGTAATCGTCGAGCCAGGTCCAGTGACTCGACGGCCAGCTGATCAGGAAGGCGCGACCGACGACATCGTCCATCGGCACGAAGCCCTTGCTCGGCGTCGTGGCGTGAGCGCGCGAATCCTCGGAGTTGTAGCGGTTGTCGCCCATCACCCAGAGTGAGTTCTTCGGCACGATGACCGAGAAGTCGTTTGCGGCGACCTTGGTCACGCCATCCGGAAGCTTCAGATAGGTCTCGACGAGCGGGATGCCGTTGACCGTCATCTGGCCGAAGGCGTTGCAGCAGGCGACCCTGTCGCCGGGCAGTCCGATGACCCGCTTCACGAGGTGATCGTTGCTGTCCGGAGCGGTGAGACCCACTACCGACAGCACCCAGTCGACCGCGGCCACCAGACCGTTCTGCCGAACGACGGGGCTCGGGGGCAGCCACCCGCCCGGATCCTTGAACACCACGACGTCCCCGTGCTGCAGCGGCACCATCCGCGGCACCAGTTCGTTCACGATGATGCGGTCGTCGACCTGCAGGGTGTTCTCCATCGAGCCAGATGGAATCCAGAACGATCTGATGAGGAAGGCTTTGATACCGACCGAGATCACTACCGCCGCAACCACGATCAGCACGATGTCGCGGATGAAGAGTTTCACCCCGCGCGACTTGCGGCGCCGAGTTTCGGCCACGTCCTCTGTGGACGTGGCTGGATCGATGTCTGTCATTAAACCCCTGAGCTCCCCATCATTTTAGGTGCTGGGGAGCTCATCCAAAACGTCAGTGGAACGGCGCGTCCGCCCGCCCCCTGCCGAGCGGATGGCGGGCGTCCGGGCTCACCTGCCGGCTCTGTCCACGCCGCCGAAGACCTTCGGATAGTCATCGAGCCAGGTCCAGCGATTCGATGGCCAACTGATCACGAAGGCGCGCCCCACCACCTTGTCGATCGGCACGAAGCCCTTGCCCGCATCGTCCTTGAGAAAGTGATAGGCCGAATCCGAGGAGTTGTAGCGATTGTCGCCCATCACCCACAGAGAGTCTTTCGGGACGGTGACGGAGAAATCCCCGGGCGTCACCCGGTTGGAGGTGTTGTCGAGCTTGAGGTACGGCTCGTCGAGGGGAATGCCGTTCACCGACATCTGCCCGAAGGCATTGCAGCAGACGACCTTGTCGCCGGGAAGCCCGATCACCCGCTTGACGAGGTGATCATTGCTGTCCGAGGCGCTCAGCCCGACCGCGGAGAGCACCCAGTCGATGCCGGCCGCGAGGGAGCTCCGTTGCACGACGGGCGGGGACCCGAGCCATCCGCCGGGATCGGTGAACACCACGACATCGCCGTGCTGCAACGGGATCATCCGCGGCACCAGTTCGTTCACGAGTATGCGGTCGTCGATCTGGAGGGTGTTCTGCATCGACGCGGAGGGGATGTAGAACGAGCGCACCAGGAAGGCCTTGATACCGACCGAGATGACGACGGCGGCCACCACGATCAGCACGAGATCACGGAGGAAGAGCTTCACCCCGCGCGACCGGCGACGCCGACTCTGCGCCTCGTCTTCGGCGGGTGTGGCTGGATCTCTGTCAGTCATTAAACCCCCGAGCTCCCCATCATGTTAGGTGATGGGGAGCTCGGAAAAACCTGGGGTGTGAAGGCGTGCCTAGTGGGCGTCGCGCTTTTCCTTGATCTTCGCCTTCTTGCCGCGGAGGTTGCGGAGGTAGTAGAGCTTGGCGCGACGCACGTCTCCGCGCGTGACGACCTCGATGTGGTCGATCACCGGGGAGTGCACCGGGAAGGTGCGCTCGACGCCCACCTGGAAGCTGACCTTGCGGACGCAGAAGGTCTCGCGCACGCCTTCGCCGGAGCGGCCGATGACGACGCCCTGGAAGACCTGGATGCGGGAGCGGGTGCCTTCCACGATGTTCACGTGGACCTTCACGTTGTCACCGGCGCGGAAGGCCGGGATGTCCGACCGAAGGGAGGCCGCGTCGACGGCGTCGAGGATATGCATGGTGGTTCGCTCTCTGCAACCGCCACAGGTCGATCGCGTGCTTAGGGTGTTACTCAGAAGGAAAGGGTGCCGATATCGATGACGACTCCCCTGTGGCAGAGTCGTGCGGTAGGCACAAGTCGCTATTCTGCCACATCGCCCGGAACTAAGCCACTCGGACGAGCGGGAGCGGGACTGTCCGCCTCGCGGCGACGCGTCAGCTCCTCGTAATCGAGTCCCGTGAGGCGGGTGACCGCTTCCTGGCGGGTCTCGACCAGATACTCGATGAGCACCACCCAGAGTGTCGTGAACGCGATGATGATGATGACCCCGCCCGCGATGTCCGCGATGGTGAAGGAAGCATCGCGAAAGCCCTGCCCGAAGACGTGCGTCGCGATCGAGGTGCCCGGCTCGTAACTGTGCACGGAGTCGACCACGAAGAAGCCGTAGCAGAGCACGGCGAAGTACCAGCCCGACAGCAGCACGGCATCCGTCTTCGATACGGCGCCCGATCGCCGGGCGCTCTTGCGTGCCCACGTGATCGTGGTGACCACCGCGAGGAAGATGAAGAGCAGCGGAGCGAGGAACAGGCCGATAGCGTAGTGCCAGCCGAGGATGACGCCGAAGAACACCCGTCCGATGAGCAGCCACAGTGGCAGCACGATGGTTGCGGCGAACTGGGTATTGAACAAAACCCGGCGATACCACATGAACGAAAGTTTACGCTCGACAGAAGCGACCGACCGCCCACGGGGCGACACAGTCAAGGGGAGATGGATGATCGAGCTCAGGACACCCGCGGAGATAGACGAGATGCGCGCCGCGGGCCGCTTCGTCGCGGCGACACTCACCGAGCTGGTCGCGGCCTCGAGAGTGGGGGTCAACCTGCTCGCGCTCGACTCGCTCGCCGCGCAGCTCATCCGCCGCGCCGGCGCGAAGAGTTGCTACGTGGACTACCATCCGTCGTTCGGGGCGATGCCCTTCGGCAAAGTGCTCTGTACTTCGGTGAACGATGCGGCCCTGCACGGGCTGCCCTACGACTACGCGCTGAAGGACGGCGACGTGCTCAGCCTCGACTTCGCGGCATCCGTCGACGGCTGGGTGGCCGATTCGGCCTTCACCATCATCGTCGGAACACCGAGCCCGGCGGATGTCGCCCTGATCGAGACGACGGAACGCGCGCTCGCGGCGGGTATCGCCGCCGCACAGGTCGGCGCGCGGATCGGCGATATCTCCGCAGCGATCGGCGAGGTGAGCCGAGCCGCGGGCTACTCGGTGAATGTGGACTTCGGCGGCCACGGCGTCGGCCGCACGATGCACGGAGACCCACACATCGCGAACGACGGACGCCCGGGTCGCGGGCTCCCGCTGCGGGCGGGACTGGTCTTCGCCATCGAGCCGTGGCTGATGGAGGGCACCGATCGCATCTTCACCGACCCGGATGGCTGGACCCTGCGCAGCATGGACGGCTCGCGCGCCGCCCACAGCGAGCACACGATCGCCGTGACGGACGCGGGGCCGGTGGTACTGACCGCGCGCTGACCGACAACCCGGCGCGAATCGACACACTCTCCTCGCCCGGGACGGCGGACGATGCCGGCCGGCCGCTGGTGCGGGTGCGCTACCGCGCGCTGCGCCACTCGTCGGCGAGCAGCGCGTAGGCGAGGCCATCGAGCCATTCGCCGGAGCGATGGAGCGATCCGCGCACGTCGTGCGACTCGCGCCGCATGCCGACGCGCTCCATCAGGCGCCAGGACGGCTCGTTGTCGGCGAAACACTCGGCGATCACCCGGCGGAGGTGGAGCTGCTCGAAGCAGATCCGGATCAATTCTGCGACAGCCTCGGTGGCGTAGCCCGTGCCGGCGAATGCGGGGTCGAGGCTCCAACCAAGCTCCGCCTGCACGGCGCGGGCCTGTTCTCGCACCTCGGTCTGCGCCCAGGCATCCCCGATGGCCAGCATCAGGTCGCCGATCACCGTGCCGTCGAGTTCGATGACCAGGGTCTTGGCCAACCTCCCCGGCTCGACGAAATCGGCGAGATAGTGCTCACTGTCGGGCTGGGCACTGGTGATCCAGCGAGACACGGACTCCTGCCTGCGATACAGCCAGGTCGCGGGGCCGTCCGCCGGGGTGGCGGGCCGGATCTGCAGGCGTTCCGTGCGGACGGGCCAGGCGACGGAGTCGAAACCCTCGCTCATGAGACCGCAGTCATGTTCCCGTGGGCGGATCCGCTGGGAGCAGATCGGGCCGAACCGCGCGCGTGCGCTCGAGTTGCTGCTCGTGTCGCCACTTCGCGATCGCACCATGATTGCCGCTGAGAAGCACAGGGGGCACCTCGAGTCCACGCCAGATGCCCGGCTTGGTGTAGCTGGGGTATTCGAGCAGGCCGTCGGAATGCGACTCCTCCACGAGGCTCTCCGGGTTGCCGACGACACCGGGGATCAGCCGCCCGATCGCCTCGATCATCGCCATCGTCGCGACTTCTCCCCCGTTGAGCACGTAGTCGCCGAGACTGACGAGACGCACTCGGGCCCGGGTGGCCGCGTAGTCGACGACGCGTTGGTCGATGCCTTCGTAGCGCCCGCAACCGAAGACCAGCCGGGGCTCCGTCGCGAGCTCGTGGGCGAGCTTCTGGGTGAAGAGCTCCCCCGCCGGTGAGGGGAAGATCACCACCGGGGCATCCGCCCCTTGGGCCTCGCCGGCGTAGAGGATGCTGTCGAGAGCTTCGCCCCAGGGCTCCGGCTTCATCACCATTCCGGCCCCGCCGCCGTAGGGCGTGTCATCCACCGTGCGGTGACGGTCGATAGTGAAGTCCCGAAGATCGTGCACGCCGAGCTCGATCAGGCCCGTCTGACGGGCCTTGCCGAGCAGGGACACATCGAGCACGGAGAAGAACTCCGGGAAGATGGTGACGATGTCGATACGCATCGGGCGGCCCCTCAGTTAGTCCGTCGACTCCGTGTCCGGCGACGGGGTGTCGGGTGCGTCGACGGGAGCCTCGTCGTCATCGGGAAGCTCCTCGAACAGCCCATCCGGCGGTGTCACGATGAGGGTGCCCGCGGCGATGTCCACGGTCGGCACGATGGCCTTCACGAAAGGAACGAGAACCTCGCCGGTCTCGGTCGTCACGTGGATGAGGTCCTGCGAGGGCAGGTGATCCACCTGGCTGACCGTTCCGACACGGATGCCGTCCCGCATTACCGCGAGCCCGACGAGCTGATGGTCGTACCAGGCATCCTCCTCGTCAGAGGCGGCGGCGAGGTCGTGGTCGATCCAGAGGATCGCCTTGATCAGGGCCTCCGCGGCGGACCGGTCGGAGACATCCTTGAAGAACGCCACCGGCTGGAGGTTGTACCACTTGAGTTCGATCAGCTCGAGGGTCTTGCCGTGCCAGGGGGACGAGGTCGGCACCTGGAGGGTGAACACGGCGCCCGGAACGAAACGGCGTTCCGGGGCATCCGTGTACAGCTCGACCTTGATCGCTCCCTTGAGGCCGTGGGCCTTGGTGAGTCGACCGACCCGCAACTGGTCGGACCCCGATGGGGCCGGTGCGGGCTGTGTGCTGGGTTCCGGGTTGTTAGAAATCGGTGTCCACCACGTCGACGCGCACCTTACGACCGTCGGCGATGGCCGAAACGAGGGTGCGGAGCGCCTTCGCGGTGCGACCAGCGCGACCGATCACGCGGCCGAGGTCCTCGGGGTGCACGCGCACCTCGAGAACCTCGCCACGCGGTGAGTTCTTTGCTACGACCTGAACCTCGTCGGGGTTGTCGACGATTCCCTTGACGAGATGTTCGAGGGCGGCTGCGAGCATTGCCTACGCCTTGTCGGCGCTGGCAGCCTCGGCGTCAGCCTCGGTCGCGTCGTCGGCCTTGGCTTCGGCGGCGTCGGAGACGGCCTCGACCTTCGCGGCGTCGGCGTCGTTCAAGCCCTCGACAGCCGGGGCGATCTCGGCATCCGGCGTCTCGGCAGGAGCCTCGGCCTTGGGCGCGGGCGCCTCGGCCTTCGGCTTCAGGACGGGCTTCTTCTTCTCGTCGGCGACGAAGTCGACCTTCGATTCCTTGGTCTTCACGGTGCTGACGGCGTTCTTGTCGCCCTTGAAGATTCCCCAGTCGCCCGTGAGCTTGAGGATGGCGGCGACCTGCTCGGTCGGCTGCGCGCCGACTCCGAGCCAGTACTGCGCGCGCTCCGAGTCGACCTCGATGAACGAGGGCTCCTCGGTGGGGTGGTACTTGCCGATCTCCTCGATGACACGACCATCACGCTTGGTGTGTGAGTCGGCGACAACGATTCGGTAGTAAGGAGCGCGGATCTTGCCCATGCGCTTCAAACGGATTTTTACAGCCACAATTCTCCAGAGATGATTTATGAGGGCGAACTGCTTGCCGTGAGCGTGGGGTGCACACTCGGCAGAAAAGCTCTGATGGGAGACGTTGCCGCCTGATTAGAGGGTCGAACGGCACAAGTCTCGACTGATCATTCTTGCAGGTTTTTGGGGATTCAGGAACCAATCGTGGTGCGAGGCGCCCGCGAGCGCCTGCGCGAGACCGCGACGCCCACCAGACAGACGACACCACCGACGATCGCGAGGGGCGCCGGAACCTCCCGGAAGAACAGCAGCGCCTCCACCACCACGAGCGTCGGAACGATATAGGTGGTGACCGCGAGCGGCCCGGCCGACATCTTCGACAGTGCGTAGGCCCAGGTGCTGAAGGCGATCGCCGTCGGCACCACACCGAGGTAGACGGCCCCGAGGATGCTCGTCACCGGTGCCCGCGAGAGGTCGTGGAGCAGAGCTCCGGTGAAGGGCAGACACGCGACGGCTCCCACCGCGCAGCCGAGGAAGGTCACCTGGCGGTTCGGCAGCCTGCGCAGGACCGGCTTCTGGCAGATCACCCCGATCGCGTAGGTGACCGCCGCGACGACAGCCCAGATCACGCCCGCGCCGTCGCCGATGCGGGTGATCCCGCTGGAGATGCCGATGAGGACCACCCCGAGGAAGGCGATGCCGGCTCCGATCGCGAGCCAGCGCGGGATGCCGTCGCCGAGGAACAGCCCGGCTCCCAGCGCGATGAGCACCGGTCCGATGCCCACGATCATCGCCGTCGTTCCGGCATCGAGAGACTGTTCGGAGATGTTGAGCGCGACGTTGTAGGCGGCGAACCAGGACAGTCCGAAGACCACGATCAGCACCCACTCCCGCGCCGTCGGTCGCACCCAGCGGTGTCCGATCAGCAGCAGTGACAAGACCACAGCGCCCACCAGCAGTCGCGCGAAGGCGAGAGATCCGCCGGCGAAGTGCGGCGCTACTCCACGGATCACGATGAACGCGCTCGACCAGGCGAGCAGGGTCACGATGATGGCGATCAGCACCGACGTACTGAGGCGCGGTGCCGAGAGCGGTGGGACACCCGGCTTCACGCCGGGGCTGGGGATGCTGGTCATCTGCTCAGGCTATCCACAGCTACCGTCGCCTCGGCACCACCGGGAGTTCGATGTCCGGAATCCGCGCAACCGTGACCGGAAACACCCCTGGACCGAGGTCGATCGGCGGCCGAAAGCGATCCACTGTGGCGCTATTCCGCGAATCCCGGTGCGATCCTCGGCCACGGACGGAGCCGCTCGAGCTGGCTGGCCAGAGAGAGGATCAGAGCCTCTGCGGCTCCATCGGGCTTCGGCTCCGCGATGATCTGCACGGCGAGAGGTACCTTCGCCGTGGCGTGCCAGCCGGCGGGGATGCTCGCCGCCGGCCACCCGAGGAGGTTCCAGGTCGACGGGTATGGCGCATACCGGATGTTCGAGATCATGTTGGCCCACCAGCCGCGCTCGTGCCAGCCACCGGCGACCGGCCCGGGCTGCGCGAGTGTCGGCGTGAGCAGCAGGTCGTAGTCGGCGAAGAACCCGTGGACGCGGGCGCGCAGTCGATCGACGGGCGCATCCTTCAGCAGCCCGGCCCGCCGTGCGATCCTGCCGAGCCTGGCGTGCACCCGCACGCGCCGCTCGAGCCGCGCAGGGTCCAGCATCTCCGCATCCGTCGCCGTACCGGCGAACCACCGGGCGAGCAGTGGCAACGGATTCGGGTCGTAGGGAAACGTGACTTCGGTGACGAGGTGACCGGCCCCGCGCAGTGCGTCGGCGGTTTCCGCGAGTCCGCGACGCCACTCCGGGTCGAGGGACACCAGCGGCGAGGGCTCCCCCGCCGCGATCGCGATGCGCAGCGGCTTCGACGGTTCGACCGGCGAGGCCAGCCCCGGGCGACCGGCCATCACCGAGAGCAGCAGCGCGGCATCGGCAACCGTCGTCGCGAGGGGACCGTTCTCGCTCATGCCGAGCCAGGCATCCACACCGATGTCCTGGGGCACGAGCCCCTTGCCCGGCTTGATGCCGACCAGGCCGCAATTGGCGGCAGGGATGCGCACAGATCCCATGCCGTCGTTGCCGTGCGCGAAGGGCACCTGACCGGATGCCACGGCGGCGGCCGATCCGCCGGACGAGCCTCCCGGGGCGCGCTCCGGATTCCACGGGTTGCGCGTGAGGCCGTAGACCGAGTCCGTCGTGCCGAAGACACAGAGTTCGGGAACCCGCGTGATGCCGACGACGATGGCTCCGGCCGCACGCAGTCGGGCGACAAGCTCGTGGTCGGCGGACTGAGGTGCAGCGCTCGTGGCAGCGGAACCGTCGCGCATGGGCTCCCCGGCCACCGGGATGTTGTCCTTGATGGCGATCGGCACACCGGCGAGGGAGAGCGCCGAAAGGTCGGCCCGCGCATCCACCGCCGCGGCCTCGGCGAGCGCCCTCTCGGCCCGAACCACCTGGAAGGCCCCCAGCGGCGCGCCCGCCTCGATCCGGGCCAGCGCTGCCCGGGTCGCATCGACGGCGGTGAGGGTGCCGGAACGCACTGCAGCGGCCGACTCCACGGCGGTGAGGAGGGTCATGGCCTCACAGCCTAGGACCCTCCTCAGTCCGTCGTCGTCAGGCGTTCTTGCTGTCGCGCCAGGAGAGCCAGTCGCGCACCGGGGCGAGGTCGTAATCCGGACCGCTGAGACCGATGGTGAACAGCGTCGTGCCGAGGGCGTGGAGGGCATCCGCTTCGTCGGGGGTGCGCCCGCGCAGCTCGGTCGAGATCTCGATCTGGGAGACGTCACGACCGACGGCTTCACCGTGCTCGGCGAGAATCCCGAGCTTGCGCTGCAGGGTCTCCGGGTCGCTGAAGGAGTGCCAGATGTCCGCGTGCTTCGCGACGATGCGCAGGGTCTTCTTCTCGCCTCCGCCACCGATGAGCACGGGGATGTGCCGGGTGGGAGGCGGGTTCAACTTTCCCCAGCGCTCCTCGATGATCGGGAGGTTGGCGGCGAGGGCGTCGAGGCGCTGCCCGACCGTGCCGAATTCATAGCCGTACTCGTCGTAGTCGCGCTCGAACCATCCGGAACCCGTGCCGAAGATGAAGCGGCCGGTGCCGGTGCCCTTCGCACTGATGTGGTCGATGGTGCGGGCCATGTCGGCCTGCAGGTTGGCGTTGCGGTAGCTGTTGCAGTTGACCAGGGCGCCGAGTTCCACTCGAGAGGTCTGTTCGGCGAGCGCGGCGAGCATGGTCCACGACTCGAAGTGCAAGCCGTCCGGTTCGCCGGAGAGGGGGTAGAAGTGATCCCAGTTGAAGAGGATGTCGGCGCCGAGATCCTCGAGCTCCGCGGCGGTCTCGCGGATCTTCTCGTAGCTCGCATGCTGGGGCGCGATCTGCACGCCGAGTCGGACGGGGCGGGTTGGGGCATCAGTCATGCCTCAAGCCTATGACGATCCGTGGGGCATCTTCATAGGATTGCGGCGTTCACTTGGTGTTCGTGAACCGCATTCGAGCCCGCACCTCCGCCCTGCTGATCGTCGGGGCGATGCTTTTGCTCTCCGGATGCTCGAATGCTGCACTCGCCACCGACACCAATGCGAGCTCCGCGGCGACGCGGCCGGTGGTGGTGGCCATCGGAGACTCGATCATGAAGGGGCACGGTCTGCCCGCGGCGCAGGCCTGGCCGGCGATGCTTGCGGCAACCAACGGCTGGGACCTGACGAACCTCGCCTGCGACGGAGCCGGTTTCGTGGCGGCCGGCGACGACAACGACTGCGGTGCGGACTTCTCCGGGCTGGTCAGCGAAGCGGTGGCCCTGCACCCGGCGCTCATCCTCATCTCCGGAAGCAGCAACGACCTCGGCACCGACAACGAGCAGCTGAACACCGAGACACAATCGGTGGTCTCGAGCCTGCGGGCGAAACTGCCGGCGACGACCATCGTCGGCATCAGCACGGTGTGGAACGACACCGTCGCCCCCAATCAGATGGATGACATCAACGAGCAGGTGCGCGCGGCGATCCTGGCGGTCGATGGCACCTATCTCGACATCGGCCAACCCCTGGCCGGGCACCGCTCCTGGTTGCAGTCGGACGACATCCACCCGACCCAGCGCGGACAGCAACAACTCGCGAAGGTGATCGCGGGGGCGATCCGCAGCGCCAAGCTGTCGATCTAGTCGGCCACTGCCGACGTCGCGCCCTTCTCGGGGTACCGCGGACATCCCGCTTTGCGCGCGGAGGTCAGGCGCGGAAGTCAGCCGCGACCGAGAAGCTTCTGCAGGCTCGCGAGTTCTTCCTCTGAGGGCCCCGGCTTTCCGGCGCTCCCGCCGAGCCCGAACCCGGATCCGGCCGCGCCGGTCGAGGTCTTCGCCCCCGACGCGAGAGCGGCGTTCTCCGCCGCCCGCTTGGCGGGGTTCCCCGACTTGGAGCCCTTCTTCGCCTGCACCTTCTTTGCCGCACCGAACTTCGCACCGGGGATCGGACCCATGCCGGGCACCTGCGGCATCCCGCCCTTTGCGACGGTCTTCATCATCTTGGCGGCCTGCTCGAAGCGGTTGACGAGCGCGTTGACCTCGGTGACCGTGGTGCCGGATCCGCGGGCGATGCGCACACGCCGCGAGCCGTTCAGCACCTTGGGCTGGCGACGCTCGCCGATCGTCATCGACTGGATGATCGCCTCGGTGCGGGTGATCTCCGACTCGTCGAAGTTGTCGAGCTGCTGGCGCATCCCCTTCGCTCCCGGAAGCATCCCGAGCATGTTCTTGATCGAGCCCATGTTCTTGAGCTGCTGCATCTGGCTGAGGAAGTCCTCCAGCGTGAAGCTGTCGGTCATGAACTTCTCGGCGACCTTGCGCGACTCTTCTTCGTCGAAGGTCTTCTGCGCGGTCTCGATCAGGGTGAGGATGTCACCGAGGTCCAGGATTCGGCTGGCCATTCGGTCCGGGTAGAAGGGCTCGAAGTCATCGAGCGACTCGCCGGTCGAGGCGAAGATGATCGGACGTCCGGTGACGGATGCCACGGACAGTGCGGCTCCACCGCGCGCGTCGCCGTCCAGCTTGGTGAGCACGACGGCGGTGAAGTCGACCCCCTCTTGGAAGGCCTTCGCGGTCGCGACCGCATCCTGGCCGATCATCGCGTCGATGACGAAGAAGACCTCATCGGGGTCGATGGCCCGGCGGATGTCGGAGGCCTGCTTCATCAGGTCGGCATCGACACCGAGCCGACCGGCCGTATCGACGATCACGATGTCGTACTGCTTATCGCGAGCGAACTTCACGCCGTCCTTTGCGACCTTGACCGGGTTGGCCGCACCTCCGAAGAACGACCTCGGCGCGGCATCCTCGGCACCGACGTTGCCGGGCTCCGGAGCGTAGACCGCGACCCCGGCCTGCTCGGCGACGACCTTGAGCTGGGTGACGGCGTTCGGACGCTGCAGGTCGGCGGCGACGAGCAGCGGGGTGTGGTTCTGGCCGGCGAGCCACTTGGCGAGCTTTCCGGCGAAGGTCGTCTTGCCTGCGCCCTGGAGGCCGGCGAGCATGATCACGGTCGGCGCGGTCTTGGCGAACTGGATGCGGCGCGCCTCACCACCGAGGATCGTGATGAGTTCGTCGTTGACGATCTGCACCACCTGCTGGGCGGGGTTGAGGGCCTTCGAGACCTCGTCTCCGAGGGCGCGCTCGCGCACCCGTCCGGTGAAGTCCTTGACGACGTCGAGGGCGACGTCCGCATCGAGCAGGGCGCGACGGATCTCGCGCACCGTGCCGTCGACATCCGCGGCACTGAGTTTGCCCTTGCCGCGCAGGTTCTTGAAGGTATCCGCGAGGCGGTCAGTGAGATTTCCGAAGGTGGCCATGATGCCACCAGTTTAACCCGGGATCATGAGCCGTTGCGTCGAATGGATGCGACCAGGATGCAGCCGGTGTGAGGTGGGTTCGGTGCTGATCCGCTGCCTCCATTCGCCAGTTTCCCCGCAATCGAGTCGGAACAAAACGCGAGTTGGAAGCTCCCCGGTCGCAACTACCCCCGACTCGAATCCACAACTCCATCCGCTCCCCGCCGACCGGATGCTCGGCTCTAGGCTCACAGCATGCGATTCGGAATCACGATCCTGCCCCAACAGCCCTGGGCCCAGTCGAAGCACCAGTGGGCCCGCGCGGAGGAGCTCGGCTTCGACCACGCGTGGACCTACGACCACCTCTCTTGGCGCAGCCTCGCCGACGAGCCCTGGGGCGCGACTATCCCCACTCTCACCGCGGCCGCCACCGTGACCTCACGCATCCGCCTCGGCACCTTCGTGTCGTCGCCGAACTTCCGGCATCCCGTGACATTCGCGAAGGATGTCGCCACGGTCGACGACATCTCCGGCGGTCGGTTCCTGCTCGGCATCGGCTCGGGCGGCACCGGCTTCGACGCCTCCGTGCTCGGCCAGCCTGCGCTCTCTCCCCGCGAGCGCCACGATCGTTTCGCCGAATTCGTGGAACAGCTCGACGGGCTGCTGCGGTTCGAGCACGACGGTGCGATCTCGTTCGCCGGCGAGTGGTTCACGACCCACGAGGCCCGCATGGTGGGAGCGCCGGCACAGCTGCCGCGGGTGCCTTTCGTGATCGCGGCCAACGGCCCGAAGGGGCTCGACCTCGTGGCGCGCTTCGGTCAGGGCTGGGCGAGCACAGGCAGAGATGGCGTCACGGGCGAGGAGTGGTGGCAGTCCGTCGCGACACTGGCCGGGCGGCTGGATGACGCTGCCGAGCGCGCCGGACGGGACGCGGCGGCCATCGACCGCTACCTCTCCATCGACTCCGGAGGCACTTTCGCGCTGTCGAGCGTCGGCGCATTCGAGGACCTCGTGGGGGGGGCGGCCGGGCTCGGCTTCACGGATGTCATCGCGCACTGGCCGCGGCACGACGGCATTTACGCCGGATCCGAGGACGTGCTCGAAGAGGTCGCGACTCGGTTGCCCGCGCTGCGCTGAGCGCTGCCGCGTCATCCATACCGCCTCCCGCACACCCGCGGGCGCGGGTTTCGGCGCCGGTGTCACTCGCGGGGCCGGAGACCGTCAGGGGGACCCCGGCGCGAGTCATCGCGCGCCCGAGCCACCTAGGCTGCAGGCATGCCCGACTCCGCATTCCGCACAGTTCCGCTCGGCTCCTCCGGCATCGAGGTCCGCGAGTTCTTCTTCGGCGGCGCAGCGATCGGGGGAATCGGATCCGCACCCTCCCGCATCGGACTCGGCATGAAGACGGATGAGGCACTCGAGCGGCTCGATGAGGCTTACGAGGTCGGTATCCGGGTGCTCGACACGGCCAATTCCTTCGCCGGAGGCGAGAGCGAACGCGTGATCGGTCGTTGGCGGGAAGAACGCGAACGCGCCGATGTCCTCGTCTCGACGAAGGTCGGAAACGTGGTCGAGCGTGGCCAGGAGACCATCTCGCTTGCCGCCGACCACATCGAGCGGCAGCTCGCCCTGAGCCGGTCGCGCCTGGGCTCCGTCGACCTCTACCTGGCCCATGGCTTCGACGATCGCACGCCGCTCGAGGAGACGATCACCGCGTTCGCCGCCGCGATCGACACCGAGCAGATCCGAGCCTGGGGATGCTCCACCGGATCGGTCCGCGAGGTCGAAGCCTGGCTGCTCGCCGCCGATCGCGCCGGGTTGCCGCGCCCGGCCTGGGTGCAGTCGGAGCTCAGCCTCGTCTCCCGCGGCGTGGAGCGGGATCTGCTGCCGTTCCTCGCGGAAGAAGGCCTCGGATTCGTGGCGTACTCGCCCCTGGCCGGCGGCTTGCTCTCGTCTCGCTATCTCTCGGACGACCCGGAGGAACTTCCCGAACCGCCCCCCGGCAGCCGTCTCGCCCTCGCTCCGGCGATGTATGCGACGGCGTTCACCCTGGCGAATCTGGCCCGGGTGTCCGCGCTCTCACCCCTCGCGCGCGAGCGTGAGGTGGGCATCCCGGCCCTCGCGCTGGCCTGGCTGCGGCGACATCCGCAGGTCACCGCCACGATCGTTTCTCCCCGACGAGCCGAGCAGTGGGACGCCGTGACGGAGGCCGCGTCGATGGACTTCGACGACGCCCTCGCCGAGCAGGTTGGCGCGCTCTTCGCCTGACGCCACGCCACGCCCCGCCACGCCCGAACCGAAAATGCAGGAGATTCGCCACCAAACGGGGGTTCGCGCGGCCACGGGGGCCTTTTCGAGGCGAATCTCCTGCGTTTGGGGAAAGTGGTTTCGAGTGGGCGTGTCCGATGAGGGGCGGGAACGATTTCGGGAGGGGTGCTGCCCGCGCCGCGCTAGCCTTAATGGATGACACTCGCCCTGCCTTTCGACGGCCACACTCCCGAAGTCGATGCCTCCGCCTGGGTCGCCCCGAACGCGACGCTCATCGGGAGGGTCACTCTCGCGGCGGACTCGAGTGTGTTCTACGGAGCGGTGCTCCGCGCCGACTCCGACTCGATCACGATCGGAGCGGGAAGCAACCTGCAGGACAACGTCACGGTGCACTGCGATCACGGAAAGCCCACGATCGTCGGAAAGCGCGTCAGCGTCGGCCACTCCGCCGTGCTGCATGGCTGCACCGTGGAAGACGACTGCCTGATCGGCATGAGCGCCACGGTGCTCAACGGTGCGGTAATCGGGGCGAGCTCGCTGGTGGCCGCGGGCGCCGTGGTGCTCGAGGGCACCATAATCCCGCCGAAGTCACTGGTGGCGGGAGTTCCGGCAAAGGTGCGGCGCGCGCTCACCGAGGACGAGATCGCCGGGGTCACCGCGAACGCCGCGCACTACGTCGAGCTCAGTCGGAAGCACTCCGCGCTCTAGGTCCCCGCGCGCTGCGCGCCCTCCGGCTGCGCCCCCTCCGCGCTGCGCCCCCTCGCGCTGAGTCCCTTCCGCGCTGCGCGCCCGGGCCTAACTCCTGCGGATTTCTGGCGGCAGCTCGGCATGCCCGCAAACCCGTGGGCATCGACGCCACCAGTCCCTGATAGCAGGAGTTATGCAAGTGGTGGTGCGCTCGGGTGCTGCTGACAGGCGTTGCCACTCACACTGGGCGACGTGCTTCCGAGAGTGCTGCGATAGGGGCAGCTGCAGACACCGGGACGGTCGGTGTATCGATGATGGTCGGAGTCTCGCCGGTACGAGGGCGACGGGGCCGCACCAGCACCGCGCGGTAGGCAAAGCCGTCTTGATCGCTGGCTTCCCAGTGGAAATCGACTAGCTCTCCGACGTCGAGGCTGCGATACCCCGGCAGCTCGAGAGCGGAGAAGTGCGTCCAACACCCCCCGGGGTTTCGCCCGAGGCGATCTAGCCCCACCCGTCATCGTCCGACCACTGTGCGACGGTTCCGAGGCTCAACTCGAGGCGAGAGTGCTAGCGACGATCCGCCAGCGCGATGACGATGATCGCGGCGATCGGGATCAGGCACACGGCGAGCGCGACCGTCGGCACCGTCTTGGACTCCGACCGCACGAGTCCGATGATCGCGAGAACGAGCGCGACGAACAACACCGACGAGCCGACGTAGAAGATGACGATGCTTGTTCCGATCACACCGGCGCCGTTGAGGGTTTCGTCGATCCCCGCGACGAAGCCCCAGATCGCGAGTCCGACACCGACCACGGCCAGGGTGAGGGAGACGAGAGCGACCCGGCTGAAGGCCCGTTCCGACGGCGTCTCGCTGGTGGACACCGTCATGACCCGATCAGGTTCTGCACGAACACGTGCGGGGTGAAGCCGGTCAGGTCGCCGATGCCCTCGCCCTGACCCACCAGCTTGATCGGAATGCCGGTCTTCTCCTGCACCGAGAGCACGAATCCGCCCTTCGCCGAACCATCGAGCTTGGTGAGCACCAGTCCGGTCACCCCGGCGTGCTCGATGAAGGCCTCGGCTTGGGCGAGTCCGTTCTGCCCGGTGGTGGCATCGAGCACCAGCAACACCTCCGCGATCTCGGTCTGCTTCTCGATCACCCGGCGGATCTTCGCCAGCTCGTCCATCAGACCGCTCTTGGTCTGCAGGCGCCCTGCCGTGTCGATCAGCACGATGTCGATGCCCTCACGCTGCGCCCGCTCCACTGTCTGGAAGGCGACGGATGCCGGATCCTGCCCTTGCTGTTGCGGACGCTGGATGGCGGCCCCGCCGCGCTCCGCCCAGGTGGCGAGCTGCTCGACGGCCGCCGCCCGGAACGTGTCGGCCGCGCCGACGATGACACTCCTGCCGTATCCGCCGAGGAACTTGGCGAACTTGCCGATGGTGGTGGTCTTGCCGACGCCGTTGACACCGACGACGAGAACCACCGCGGGACGGGCGCTGAGGGTGAGCGTGGGATTGAGGCGGGCGAGCCTCTCTTCGAGGGTCTCGCGCAGCATCCGCTTGAGATCGACCGGGTCGGTGGTGTTGAAGCGTTTGACGCTCGCGCGCAGCTCCTCGATGATCGCCTCGGTGAGATCCGGACCGAAATCGGCGGTGATCAGGGCGTCTTCGAGATCGTCCCAGGTCTCGTCGTCGATGGTCTTTCGAGCGAACATGCCCTTGAGAGCGCCCGAGAGGGACCAGGGAGAAGCCATAGGCCTATGTTACCGACCGGCCACAACGGCACCGGTGCATCCGCATCGACACGCGCTGCTCGGCTGTGCCCGGCGGGCGTGGTGGTGCTCGGGATGTGGTTGGGTGAGCACGGGGCACGCCGCCCTTCGCTGAAGGGAGATCGCCGTTGCGAGTCCTGGTCTGTGGTGCGGGTGTGATCGGGAGCGCATATGCGGCCCGCTTGCTCGGCGTCGGGGGCGATGTGACGCTCCTCGACCGAGGCGCACGGCTGTCCGAGCTGCGCGCCGACGGGCTGGTCGTCGATGAGCCGCTGGTGGAGACGAGCAGCGTCTTCGCCATTCGAGCCATCGACGAGATCCCCGTCACCGAGACCTTCGATCTGGTCGTCGTGGCGGTCCGGCCCGCACAGTTGGTCGGCACTCTTTCCCTGCTCCGCAGCATGACGGACGGCTCGGACGTGCTCTTCCTCGGTGACCTCGCCCCTCACCAGACCCGGCTCGTCGAGGCCCTCGGCCCGCGGGCACTGTTCGGATTCCCCTCGGTCAGTGGCGTCAGGGAGGGCTCGGTCACCCGCTTCGCCCAGATCGACCGGCAGAAGACGGTGCTGAGTGAACCGGACGGTGCGATGACCAGACGCGTCCGCAACCTGCAGACGGAGTTCAGCATCGCCGGATTCCCGACGGTGATCAGCACGAATTTCGCCCATGGGAAGCGCGCCCGAGACGCCTTCATGGTGCCGATCGACTGCGCACTCCATCGCGTGGGTGGCGACCCGGTGCGCCTCTCCCACGACGACGACACCCTCCGACTCATGGTCGCGGCCACCCGGGAGGCGTTCACCGTGCTCCACGATCACGGCAACAGCGACATCGCCGCGGATCTCCGGCTGATCTACCAGCATCTGCCGACGCAGGTCGATCTCGCCCACTGGCATCGGGTGCTGCGCGACCAACGCGGCGAGCTCTGGTTCGGCGCCCACGCCAGGGACACGACCGGCGTGCTGTCCTCCCGCGTCTCCGAGCTGAAGGCGGCTCTCGGCGACCACCCTGGCGCGACGCCGTCCTTCGACCAGCTGGTCTCCGGCTTCTGAACTCCGCGGGCGAACTGAACCCCACAGTCGGGCAGGGCAGACTCGGGCAGGGCAGACTAGAGGCGTGACTTTCGCCTTCATCCGCCATGGCCAGACCGAGTGGAACCGGGAGCTGCGGCTCCAGGGCTCCTCCGACATCCCCCTCAATGACACCGGGCGGGAGCAGGCTCGGGATGCCGTCGACGTGCTCTCCGGCACGCGGTGGGACGCCGTGGTGAGCTCGCGGCTCAGCCGCGCCCGCGAAACGGCCCAGATCATCGCCGACGGCCTCGGAATCACTCTCGGACCGAGCTACGACGAGCTCGTCGAGCGCCACTACGGCGATGGCGAAGGGGCGACGGCGGAGGACATCGAAGCCAAGTGGCCGCATCACGACTATCCCGGGATGGAGAGTCTCGACTCGGTGGTGGCGCGGGGCATCGCGGCGCTCGACCGCATCGCCGACGACTACGGCGACGCGAATGTCGTGATCGTCTGCCATGGCACGATCATCCGCTACACGCTGGGTGCCCTGGCCGGCCGGCAGCTCCCCGGCATCGAGAACGGGTCGACCGCGACCTTCGAGCGCTTCGGCGAGGGATGGCGCGTGCACACCGTCAACGACGAGGCACTCGTCATCACCTGAGACGTCACTCAGACCGCTTGTGCGAATCCGAGCTCGGTGTCGGCGAGGTGCGCGAGCTCCTCGGGGAGCTCGAGTCCCTTGCGTTTCATCGACTGCGCCCACAGCCGCCCGGCACGGTACGACGACCGCACGAGCGGGCCGGCGAGCACCCCGAGGAATCCGATCTGTTCGGCCTCCTTGATCTCGATGAACTCCTGCGGCGGGAGGTAGCGGGCCACGGGCAGGTGCCGGGCGGTCGGGCGCAGGTACTGGGTGACGGTGATGATGTCGGTGCCCGCGTCGTGGAGGTCCTGCAGCGCCTGGCTGATCTCCGCGCGCTCCTCCCCCATGCCCAGGATGAGGTTGGACTTGGTGATGAGGTCGGCCTCGCGCGCGCTCGTGATGACGCCGAGCGAACGTTCATAGCGGAACGCCGGACGGATGCGCTTGAACAGCCGCGGCACCGTCTCGACATTGTGGGCGAAGACCTCCGGGCGGGAGGAGAACACCTCGGCGAGCAGGTCGGGGTTGCCGGAGAAGTCGGTGGCCAGGATCTCGACTCCCGTGCCGGGGTTCACCGCATGGATACGGCGCACCGTCTCCGCGTGCAACCAGGCGCCCTCGTCGGGCAGGTCATCCCTAGCCACACCCGTCACCGTGGCGTAGCGAAGCCGCATGCTGAGCACCGAGTCCGCGACGCGACGCGGTTCGTCCGTGTCATAGTCCGCCGGCTTGCCGGTGTCGATCTGGCAGAAGTCACAGCGGCGGGTGCACTGGGACCCGCCGATCAAGAAGGTGGCCTCGCGGTCTTCCCAGCACTCGTAGATGTTGGGGCATCCGGCCTCCTGGCACACCGTGTGCAAGCCCTCGTCCTTCACGAGCTTCTGCAGCTCGAGATACTCGGGCCCCTGGCGCGCCACAGTCTTGATCCAAGGGGGCTTCCGCTCGATCGGAGTCTCGGTATTGCGGATCTCGAGGCGGAGCATCCGTCGGCCATCGGGCGCCGCGGTCATGCGGACACCGCCACGGCCTCGGCGACGAGAGCATCGAAGCGTTCCGCGACCACCTGCGCCGCGTCTTCGGGGGTGATCTCGCGACCGAGCTCACGGCTGATCGTCGTGACTCCCGCATCCCGGATTCCGCAGGCGACGATGTGCGCGTAGGCGTCGAGGGAATTGCTGCAGTTGAGCGCGAATCCGTGCATCGTGACGCCGCCCGCCACGCGGATGCCGATGGCCGCGATCTTCTCCTCGCGCGCGCCGTCGATGATCCACACCCCCGATCGCCCGGCGACCCGCACCCCCGTGACTCCGAAGTGGGCGATCACGTCGATGAGCAGTTCTTCGAGCCGGCGCACGTAGGCGACGACATCGACCGGGTCGTGCAGGCGCAGGATGGGGTAGCCCACGAGCTGGCCCGGTCCGTGCCAGGTGATCTTGCCCCCGCGGTCGACGTCGATGACCGGGGAGCCGTCATCCGGGCGCTCGCTCGCTTCGGTGCGGGTGCCGGCGGTGTAGACCGACGGGTGCTCCAGGAGCACCACGGTGTCGGGTCGGATTCCCTCCACCACTGCGGAATGGATGCTGCGCTGCAGTGTGAGCGCGTCCGGGTAGGGCAGGAGATCCGGTGCGAGTCCGGCGACGACGATATCGACCATGGGGCAAGTGTAGGCATTTAATGGACGCAGTCCAACAATCCTCCCGGATCCGGGACCGAGTGCCCAATGGACCGCAGCGGGCTGTGGACGCGGGCTATGGACGACCGTCGTGGGCGAACAATCATCGAGTTGCACTCTTCTGCGACCTGCCCGCCCGTTTCACCCACAAAAGAGTGCAATTCAGCGCGGATCGCACAGGAGTGAAGGCCCACATCGTCACAGGGTCGCTAGCCGCACGGCCGCACGGCCGCACGCCCGCACGCCCACACGGGGCTAGCTTGCCTGCTCCGCCTTCACGCGCTGGCCGACCACCGCGCTGATGCCGTCGGCGCGCATACTCACGCCGTAGAGGGCATCCGCGATCTCCATCGTGCGTTTCTGGTGGGTGATAACGATGAGCTGCGAAGTCTGGCGCAGGTCCTCGAAGATCTGCAGCAGGCGACCAAGATTGGCGTCATCCAGGGCCGCCTCCACCTCGTCCATGATGTAGAACGGGCTCGGACGCGCCTTGAAGATGGCGATCAGCAGAGCGACGGCAGCAAGGGATCGCTCACCACCGCTCAGCAGGGACAGCCGTTCGATCTTCTTTCCCGCAGGCCGCACGGTGACCTCGATGCCGGTTGTCAACATGTTGTCGGGATCGGTGAGGAAGATGCTCCCGGTGCCTCCCGGGAACAGGATCGGGAACACCGTGTCGAAAGCCTCTCTCGTGTCTTCGAAGGCGCTCGAGAAGATGTCCTCCATCTTCTCGTCGATCTCGCCGATGATCGTGAGCAGGTCGGTGCGGGTCGAGGTGAGGTCGGTGAGCTGCTCGGTGAGGAACTTGTGACGCTGCTCGAGTGCGGCGAACTCCTCGAGGGCAAGCGGGTTGACCCGACCGAGCTGCGCGAGCTTTCGCTCGGCTTTGGCGAGGCGCGCCTCCTGTTCTGCACGCACGAACGGGATGCCGTCTTCCGGCGCGCCCTCGACCCGACCGTCGGAGGCGCCCGACGACTGGGGCCGCGCATCGATACCGTCTCGGGGCACCGACTGCTGGGGGCCGTACTCGGCCACGAGCACGTCTTCGACCAGGCCGAGCTCTTCGCCGGCGCGCTCCAGCAGCGTCGAAAGATGGAGCTTCTTCTCGTAGACCTGCATCTCGAGCGCGTGCACGCCCTCGCTGATCGAAGTGAGCCGTTCACGCAGGGCATTCTCTCCCCGACGCAACTCGGCAAGCTCCTCGTTCTGGGCCGCGCGCTCTGCCTCCCGCAAGGCGAGCTGCACCCGAGCCTCCGAAACCGAACGGTCGACGGCATCCAGCACTGCCGGGAGGGCGTCGATCACCGTCTGGGCGGAGGCGACCTGCCGCCGTCGGATCACCGCGCGACGAGCGGCTTCGTCGGCCGCCTCGCGCTGCGCCTCCAACTGGCGCTTCAGCTGCACCGCGCGCAACTGCTCGGCCCGCGCGCGCTCCCGCGCCGTCTCCACCTGAAGCCGTGCCTCCACCTCGCGCTCGCGCGCCTCATCGAGGTCGGCGAGCACGCCCTCGCGGGCGGCGACATCGAGGATGGGACGCGGGCGGGAGACGAAAGTGCCGAGTTCCTGGGCGGCGCGCTCGGCGGCCGAGGCGGCATCCGTCACGGAGTCGGTGGCGAGGGCGAGCCCGCGCTCCAGCCGCTCGGCCTCCGCCGCGGCCGCCTCCACCTGCACGCGAACGCGGTTGAGCTTCTCGGTCTGCGCCGCGAGCTGCGAATCGAACTGGCGAAGCGCGGTGAGCGAGCGCGTCGACTGTTCCTTCGCGACCTCGAGACGTCCGCGCTGCTCGGCGAGCGCGAAGCGCGCCCGGTCGATGAGCGAGGTCACCTCGTCGAGGCGATGCGTGGCGGCATCGCGGTCGGCCACGAGTTCGAGGCGCGATCGCTTGGCGCCGGACCCCCCCCGCAGCACGTACTCCGAGAGCACATCCCCGGCCTTGGTGATGAGGGTGGTGCCGGAGCCTGCCTCGAGCCGCGACCAGGCCGAGCGTGCCGTCGGCAGATCGTCCGAGATCAGGATGCCGGCGAGCAACAGCTTCACCCCGTCCGGTGCGGTCACGACCTGGGCTGCGGCGACGGTGCCGTCACCGAGGTCTCGTGTGCCCTGAACGGCCTGTTTCGTCTCGCTCAGCACTACCTCGACGCGTCCGAGATCGTTCCGCGCGGAATACTCGAGCGCGTCGAATGCCGCGTCCCGGCTGTCGGCGAGCACGGCATCGGTGAGGGAACCGAGGGCCGCAGCGATCGCCGCCTCGTAGCCGGGCTGCACCTGCACATGCTCGGCGACGAGCCCCCGGATGCCGTCGAGCCGGGCTGCGACGAGCGCACTCGAACCGTCCTTCTGGTCCATCGCGGATGACAGGGCACTGACACGGGCCGCGAGCGCGTCGCGCTCCCTTTCGTTTCCGTGCAGGGCTTCGCGCAAGCGGTCGATCTCGGCCTCGGCGTCGACGAGCTCGGCCTGGGCGCTCTGATAGGCGGCGTCGAGATCCGTCTCACCGCTATCGGTCAGCACGGCCTCGGCCTCGAGCGCCACGAAGGCGATCTGCGCGGTCTCGCGTCTCTCGCGCGCCGCGTCGAGCGCATTCTGCTGACGAAGCACCTCTCCGCGCACCGCGGCGAGGCGAGAGGCGGCGCTGTCTTTCTGCCCGGTGAGCTTCGAGATCTCGAGGTCGTGACGGGAGACGAGGGAAGACTGGTAGGCGATCTGCTCGTCCAGCCCGTCGAGGTTGGCTCTCGCAACGGCCGTCGCCGCCTGTGTCTCCTGCCAGGCAGCCTCGGCATCCACGATCGTCGCCGCGATGCGCTCTACCTCGTCTTCGGCGTCGGCCACCATCTGACGCGTGACGCCCGGCGCCGCGTCCGGTCCGTCGGCCTGCTGGCCGAGCAGGGAGAGGCGTTGGTTGGCGAGCGAATACAGGTTGCGCAGCCGCTCCTGCACCGATTCGAGCCCGAAGGCGGTGCGACGGGCGACGTCCACCGCATCCCCCTCCTGCGACTGTTCGATGCGGTGCTCGCGCAGCTTCGCCTGGTCGAGCTGCTCCTGGAGGACGATGCGCTCCGTCTTGCGCTCGCTCTCGCTCCGGCTCGATGCCGTGATGGCGGCGCGCAGGGTGACTACCTCGTCCGCCAGAAGTCTCGCTCGCGCATCCCGCACGATCGACGCGATCGACTGGGCTTCCTTGGCGATCTCCGCCTGGTGACCGAGAGGCTTCAACTGGCGGCGGATCTCCCCGGCCAGGTCCGACAACCGGGTGAGGTTCGCCTGCATCGCGTCGAGCTTGCGGATCGTCTTCTCTTTGCGGCGACGATGTTTGAGGATGCCCGCGGCTTCCTCGATGAATCCCCGCCGCTCCTCCGGGCTCGCGTGGAGCACAGCGTCGAGCTGTCCCTGGCCCACGATCACGTGCATCTCCCGCCCGAGGCCGGAGTCGCTGAGCAGCTCCTGCACGTCGAGAAGTCGGCAGGTGTCCCCGTTGATGGCGTACTCGCTGCCGCCGTTGCGGAACAGGGTGCGCGAGATCGTCACCTCGGCGTAGTCGATCGGCAGAGCGCCATCCGCGTTGTCGATGGTGAGGATGACCTCGGCCCGACCGAGGGGGCCCTTCGTCGCCGTACCGGCGAAGATCACGTCTTCCATCTTGCCGCCGCGCAGGGTCTTTGCACCCTGCTCGCCCATCACCCAGGCAAGGGCATCGACGACGTTGGATTTGCCGGAGCCGTTGGGCCCGACGACGCAGGTCACACCCTGTTCGAAGGCGAAGGTGGTCGGTTGGGCGAAGGACTTGAAGCCTTTGAGAGTCAGGCTCTTGAGATACACCGGCCTGCCCTTCTCCGTTCGACGACGTCTGGGTCAACGGTACCGGAGAGGGGAGGGCATCCCCGGCAGGCGACACCGGCGACCCGCGTCGGGCGGGCTGCCCCCTCCCCCTCGCATAACTCCTGCAGATCGGGTGTGGCGCCCGTCGGCGCCCCGACGCCGGCGGGCGTCACGGTCACGGCGAGACGAACAGCAGGAGTTATGCAGCGGGGGGGGTGTCGAGGGCCGAGCCCCGCGCCGACGGGCTGCGGCCGATCTTCAGCCCCGCCAGGCAGAGTCGGCCACCCTGCATAACTCCTGCAATCCGGGGAGCGCGCGGCGCCGTTCCCCGTCCTCTCGGCGGCGGCCATCGATCCGCCACCGAATTGCCGGAGTTATGCCGGGCGCCACCGGTGACAAAAGTCACGGCGAGAGGGTGTGAGGAGTCGTGGCGCGAGATGGGAGCCGACCGGGAGGCTTGGCCTATGACAGCTCCCGCGATCCAACTCACCGGCCTTTCGAAGAACTTCGGCACCGTGCATGCCGTCGTGGATGTCGACCTGCGCATCGACCGCGGCGAGGTCGTGGCACTGCTCGGGCCGAACGGCGCGGGAAAGTCCACCACCATCGATCTCGCCCTCGGCCTCTCCCACCCCACCGCCGGCACGGCCCGGCTTTTCGAGGGTGACCCTCGCGCGGCGATCGTCGACGGACGCGTCGGCGCCATGCTGCAGGGCGGGGCGCTGCTTCCCGACCTCACTGTCGCGCAGACCGTCGCACTGGTCGCCAGCGCCCACCGCGCGCCGCTCCCCGTCGAGGAGGCGCTCGAGCGGGCCGGCATCCGCGACCTCGCCGCCCGCCGTGTCAGCAAGCTCTCCGGCGGCCAGCTCCAGCGGGCACGATTCGCCGTCGCGGTGGTCTCCGACCCCCAACTGCTGATTCTGGATGAGCCGACCGCCGCCATGGACGTCGAATCCCGCCGGGATTTCTGGCTGTCGATGCGACAGTTCACCGCGGAGGGACGCACCGTCGTCTTCGCCACCCACTACCTCGACGAAGCGGACTCCTTCGCGGACCGCATCGTGATCATGGGCGCCGGCCGGGTCGTGGCCGATGGGACCCCCGCCGAGGTCAAGTCGGTGGTCTCGGGCCGCACCATCCGGTTCGAGGTCGACAGCAGGGACGCGGATGCCGCGGCCGCGGCGATCCCGCAGCTGCCGGGCGTCCGGTCCTTCGACCGCAGGAGCGATCGTTTCTCACTCAGGACCGACGACTCGGATCTCACCCTTCGGGCTCTTCTCACCGCCGTGCCGGCGGCGCGGGACATCGAGATCACCGCCCACACGATGGATGACGCGTTCCTCGCCCTCACCTCCCCCACCCCGCAGTCCAGCGCACAGTCGCTTCTCACGAAAGCAGTCTGACCATGCCGTACCGCTACATCCTCCTCGAGTCCCTCCGGCAGTTGCGCAACGTGCGCTCCCTTGCCTTCACCTTCGTGATCCCGCTGGTGATGCTGCTCATCTTCGGCTCGCTCTACGGTTCGGGCGGGCAGCAGGAGCAGCGCTCCGGCCTCCCCTGGCTCATCGTCACGACAGTACAGATGGCCTCCTACGGCGGGATGCTCGCCGCCCTCTCACAGGCCTTCGCCATCACCACGGAGCGTTCGATCGGGTGGAACCGCCAGTTGCGCATCACCCCGCTGTCCGGTGTCGGATACCTCGTGTCGAAGGTCGCGGCTGCCCTGCTCGTGGCGCTCGGCACGATCATCGCCCTCTGCGCGGTGTCGATCATCGTGCTCGGGGCGCGGATGGACGCCCTGCACTGGTTCACCGCGATCCTGGGCATCTGGATCGGCGTCATCCCCTTCGCCCTCATCGCGGTGGCGCTCGGCCAATTCGCCCGCCCTTCTTTCGCCCAACCCCTCTTCACCGTGGTGTTCCTTGGCATGGCGATTCTCGGCGGGTTGTGGATCCCGCTCGAGGTGATGCCCACCTGGGTGATCTCGATCGCGCAGACGGTGCCCTCGTACTGGCTCAACAAGCTGGGGCAGATCGGGGCGGATGGCGCGGGCAACGCCCTGCTGCCCATCGTCGTCCTCGCCGCCTGGACTCTCGCACTCGCCGCCCTCATCACCTGGCGCTATCGCCGCGATGCCGCACGGGCCTGAGCCGCTCGCAATAGGGTGAATACCGTGTCGACAGAGACTGAAGTGAACGAACCACGGATGCCCGTGCGCGAGCGGCTGCGAGCAGCCGGCGCCCGCTCCTGGTACATCGGGGCCGCGTCCGGCCTGGTGTGGCAATCCATCCTGGTGGTGAGCGTCGTGTCCCTCGACCTTCCCGTTCTCTCGAAGGTGCTCGGACTCCTGCTTCTCGCGGTGCTCTACGCCGTCTTCTTGCTGCTCGGTCCGGTCATCTGGAACGAGAGTGTTCGCGTTCGACTGATGGCGATCGGGGCATTCTGGGCCGCCTCCTGCCTGCTCTTCCCCCTGATCGGGCCGATCGCGATCTGGATGTGGTTGCTCGTCGTCTCCCTCGCGGCCTTCACCAACCTCCCTCCTCGGCTGGCCGTCGGAATCTCGGTGCTGGTGATTCTCGTTCAGGTTGCGGTCGGGGCTTCGGTCGCTTTCATCATCGGCCTGCTTTTCGCCCCGGTCGTGACCGCGGTGACGGCCGCGACCCTCATCGGGCTCGGACTGATCTCCCGCTCCAATCTCAGCCTCCGGGTAGCGAACGAGGAGATCGCCCGACTGGCCGTCGTGGAGGAGCGGGCCCGATTCAGCCGTGACCTTCACGATGTGCTCGGCCACAGCCTGACCGTCGTCACGATGAAGTCGGAGTTGGCGCGCCGGCTGGTCACCATCGATCCGGCGAAGGCAGAGCTCGAGATTGCGGACATCGAACGCCTCACCCGCAGCGCCCTTGCCGACCTGCGCCTCGCGGTCTCCAACTACCGGGAGACCACGGTGGATGCCGAGCTGGTCGCGGCGAAGACGGCTCTCGCGGCCGCCGGCATCCAGTCCCACCTGCCGGAGTCGGTGCCCGCGATCGACCCCCGGCAGCAGGGAGTGTTCGCCTGGGTCTTGCGCGAGGGGGTCACCAACGTGATCCGCCATTCGGGGGCGACGGCATGCTGGGTGACCATCGACCACCGCTCCCTCACCGTGGCGGACGACGGGCGCGGGCCGGGCGCGACGCTCACCGATGCCGCCGTGCCGGGCAATGGCCTTCGGGGCCTCCGCGAGCGCAGCGCCGCTGCGGCGGCACAGTTGTTGGTGGGGCAGAGCCCCCAGGGTGGATTCCAACTCGTGGTGCGCGGTGCCGCGTGAGTGAGGCGATCCGCATCGTGATCGCCGACGATCAGGCGCTGGTGCGTGGCGCCCTTGCTTCCCTGCTGTCGCTGGAACCAGACATCGAGGTCGTCGGGCAGACGGGTCGGGGAGACGAGGTGCTCGCGCTGGTGACCGGCAGCGGGGCATCCGTCGCCATGCTCGACGTGGAGATGCCGGGCCTCGACGGTCTCGCGGTCGCCCGCCAGCTGCGGGACTCCGGCCTCGACTGCCGATCACTCATCGTCACGACCTTCGGTCGGCCGGGCTACCTCCGACGCGCGCTCGAGTCCGGGGCATCCGGTTTCGTCGTGAAAGACACCCCCTCGCACCAGCTCGCGGATGCCGTTCGCCGCGTGCACGCCGGGTTGCGGGTGGTGGATCCCACCCTGGCCACCGAGTCGCTCATCTCCGGCGCATCCCCGCTCAGCGCGCGGGAGACCGACGTGCTGCTCGCGCTGCGATCCGAGGGGAGCATCGGGGATGTCGCGAAGCAGTTGCACCTCTCGGAGGGCACCGTTCGCAACCATCTCTCCTCCGCCATCGGCAAAACCGGGGCGCGCAACGGAAGCGAAGCCGTGCGGATCGCCGCCGACAACGGCTGGCTGCTCTCCTAACGCTTCGGTATCGATCGACGTCGCAGAGCGCAGCCCGGGGGTACTCTGGTCGGCTGTCCCACCCCGGACGGCAGTAAAGGGGCCACCACTGTGACCGACTTCACGATCGAGCGGGTCGTCATCCCGCCTCATCTCGAGCATCCGGACGCCGTCGACTTCATCGCGACCGCCGAGGTGCGCAATGCCTGCGAGGTCGACGGTTTCGGCACCGAAGAGCTCGCCGTGACTCCGGCGGAGCTGCTGCCGGTCTGGCTCGACCAGGAGTACGAGCCGAAGCAGCTCTTCGCAGCGCGGCTGGAGGGACGCATCGTCGCGCGCGGGATCTTCGAGACCCGCCCCTCGGCAGAGGGCGACATGGCGTGGATCTCTGTGCAGGTGCATCCGCAGTTCAGGCATCGGGGCATCGGCACCGCCCTCACCGATCGCCTCGAGGCGATCGCTGCCGCCGACCACCGCACACAGCTGGTGGTGTACACCGTGTCGAAGGCAGCCGAGGGAGACCGGCTCGCCTCCCCCACCGGCTTCGGATCCGTTCCCGCCGACAACAGCGAGGTGAGGATGCTGCTCGGCCGCGGCTTCCGGCTCGAACAGGTGGAGCGCGCCAGTCGGCTTGCCCTTCCCGTGCCTGCCGCCGCCATCGACGCCCTCGTCGCGGAGTCCCAGCAGACCGCGGGCGCCGACTATCGCATTCACCAGTGGGCCGGTCGTACCCCGGCGCGCTGGCTCGACGACATGGCGCTGCTCTACACGCGCATGAGCACGGATGCGCCCACCGCGGGCCTCGAGGAGCCGGAGGATGTCTGGACCCGCCAGCGCCTGATCGACTACGAGGATCGCGCCGAAGCCGGCCCGAAGACATCCCTCGTCTCGGTGGTCGAGCACGTGCCGAGCGGGCGACTTGCGGGCCTCACCGAGCTCGGAGTGCCGGCCGAGACCGATCGCGCAGTCTCCCAGAACGACACGATCGTGCTGCGGGAACACCGCGGACACCGTCTGGGGATGCTGCTGAAAGCGGCCAACATCCGTCATCTTCAGGCGGCGGCTCCGGGGCATCCGTCGATCATCCCCTTCAACGCGGAGGAGAACCGGCACATGCTCGATGTGAACGAAGCCGTCGGCTTCACGCCGATGGGATACGAGGGCGCCTGGAAGAAGGTGCTCGGCCGCCCGTGACGGTCAGCTTGCCGACGGAGTGCAGTCCTTCCACGCCGGGCTGGATTGCACCGCCTTGGCGAAGGATTCGATGGTGGCTCCGTAGCCCCCGGCGACAGCGGTGTCGGCGATCTTCTGCGCCTCGGCCCCCTGTGCCGCCTTCGGGGTCGCGTGAAGAGTCTTGAGATCGGCCTTCAGACTCTCCGGCAGCGGCCGGAGCTTGTCGCCGCGGTGATCCTTTCGCCACTCGGCCCGGACTTCTACGCCGGCGCCGTACCCGCCATCGATGGCGTTGGCCTCGATCTTCTTCAGTGCGTCGCGACGGTCGGCGCCGGGCTTCAGGGCCCGAGCCGCCTTCAGGTCGGTGCGCAGCTCACTCGGAACCGCCCGCCAGGCCGAGACGAGATGCTCACCGAAGGAACAGCTCGCGGAGCTGGTGCTCACCGGCGTCGGGGTCGTGGCCGCAGTCGCGGCGAGCCCACCGGTGCCGAGAGCGAGAGCGAGCCCGGCGCTGACGGCGACTCCCGTTGCCCAGCGCGCGGCGGTCTTCGTGTTGTTCATGACTGTCCTCCCGTGGTGGCCGCCGTTCTGCGACCCTGAGCCAGAATGCTCCCCCCGTGTCCGGCGGCGGTTCGGCGAATGTTCGGGCAACGTAAGAACGCTGCGAATGCGCGACCCGGGCATCTTCGGTACCACCAGAATGGTGCCATGGAGTCGAAGGGTCTCATCGTGGTCGTCGAAGACGAGCGCGCGATCGCCGACCTGCAACGGCTCTACCTCGGCGAAGCGGGATTCGGCGTTCATGTCGAGAGTGACGGGCTCGCCGGGCTCGCGAGCATCCGCCGGCTGCACCCCGTTGCCGTCGTGCTCGATGTCGGCCTGCCTGGCCTCGACGGCATCGAGATCTGCCGACGCATGCGAGCCGCGGACGACTGGACACCCGTCATCTTCGTCACGGCTCGCGATGACGAGGTGGACCGAATCCTGGGACTAGAGCTCGGGGCCGACGACTATCTCACGAAGCCCTTCTCGCCCCGGGAGCTCGTGGCGCGCGTCCGCACCATCCTGCGTCGCCACGCGGGACCGCCCCTGGCCGCCCCGGTGGCTGCCGGCGCGGTGACCCTGGATGCCGCGCGCCGCCGGGTGGTGGCATCCGGTCGCCCGGTCGAACTCACCAGCACCGAATTCGACCTGCTGGCCAAACTGATGAGCTCGCCGGGTCAGGTCTTCACGCGGGAACAACTGCTGTCGAGCGTGTGGGGCCAGGCCGACTACGGGCTCGGGCGCACCGTCGACGTGCACATCGCCCAGCTGCGCGCAAAGCTCGGGGCCGACAGCCCCATCCGCACCTCGCGCGGGGTGGGTTACTCGGTGGCGGAGTGAGCGCCTGGTTCCATTCGCTCCGCGGTCGGATCACCCTCGTCACCGTGAGTGTCGCCGTGCTGGCCGTGCTCATCACCGGCCTGGTCTCGGCGCAGTTGGTACGCCAGTCGACGATCACCGAGGGCAGGGCCCAGCTTGCCGCGCAGGCACAGCTGTTGAGCCGGCTGCCCGCCGCCACCAATCTCGCGTCACTCCGGGAGCGGGTGCGCCTCGCGCTCGGCGACACGCGGGTCGCCGTGGTCGGGCCGCAAGGGCGAGTGTCCGGGCCGGGTGCCGCCTTCGTGTCGGCCGCCGATGTGACGACCCTGCTCGCGGGCGATCCGGTCTCCCAGACGGAGGGCCGCACAGGCAAGACCATGCTCGTGGAGGGTCGCCCGACGGCTTCCGGGAGCGCGATCGTGCTGGTCCGTTCGCTCGGCAATCTCGAGACCGCGACGGCCGCCACGGTGAGGCGGGTCTTCCTGGCGCTGGCGATCGGGGTTCTGGTCGCGATCGTCGCCGGCACCCTCCTTGCGCGCTGGCTCACCCGCCCGCTCGTGGCGACTGTCGAGACGGCGAGGCGGATGGCGGCCGGCGAACGCGGGCTCGTCATGGAGGCGCATCAGCCCACAGAGGTCGCCGCGGTCGCCGAAGCGCTCGCGACCCTCGATCGGGCTCTCAGCACGAGCGAGGGGCGCCAGCGCGAGTTCCTGCTCTCCATCTCGCACGAACTGCGGACCCCCCTGACCGCCGTGCGGGGCTACGGGGAGGCGATGGTCGACGGGCTCATCCGGGAGGGCGACATCGCCAGCGTCGGCGCCACTCTGGTCACCGAGACCGAGCGGCTCGACCGGTTCGTGGCCGACCTGCTCGAGCTGGCGCGACTCGAGGCCGACGATTTCGCTGTTGTCCGGCAGCGGGTGGATGTCGCGCTCATCCTCGAACAGACCGCCGACGCCTGGCGCGGAAGAGCCGCCACGCTCGACGTGACCGTGAAGGCGATACCCGGTTCACCCGGGCTCGCCATGGAGACCGATGCCCAACGGGTGCGCCAGCTCATCGACGGGCTGGTGGAGAACGCCCTGCGCGTCTCCCCCGCCGGATCGACGGTGTCCATCGCCGCGCGCGCCTTCGGCACGGGGGTGGTCATCGAGGTCCGCGATGGGGGGCCGGGACTCTCGTCCGAAGATCTGGCCGTGGCCTTCGAACGCGGGGCCCTGCAGGCGCGGTACCGCGACATCCGCGCCGTCGGCACCGGGCTCGGCCTGTCGATCGCCGCCCGGCTGGTCTCGCGCCTCGGCGGAAGCATCGCCGCGGGCAACGCCCCCGGCGGAGGTGCGGTCTTCGCCGTCTCGCTGCCGGCCGCGTGATCGCCCGCACCTCCTCTGCCCCTCCTCTGCCCCTCCTCTGCCCCTGCCGCTGCCTCTGCCTCTGCCTCTGCCTCTGCCTCATTACTCCTGCAATCTGTCGGATGCCGCCTGTGGGCTGCCGAATTCACGGGGCCGACCCGGTCACAGGCCCGAGTTGCAGGAGTTATGCCGGAGGCGAGGTGGCGCGGATCTTTTGGCAGTACGGGCAGAAGTGCGAGCCGCGGTTCATGAAGGTCTCACGCACAATCGGCCGACCGCACCGTGGGCAGCTCTTGCCGTGCTGACCATACGCGTTGAGCGAGTGCGAGAAGTAGCCGGATGCGCCGTTCACGTTCACGTATTGCGCATCGAAGCTGGTGCCGCCCTCCGCGAGCGCACGTGCGAGCACCAGCCGTACTTCCGCGAGAAGGGTGCGGGCCCGCGCGCGGGAGAGTGTCGCGGTGGGCTGGTCGTAGTGGATGCGAGCCGCCCACAGTGCCTCATCCGCATAGATGTTGCCGATGCCGCTGATGAGGCCCTGGTCGAGCAGTGCCCTCTTGATACCCGTGCGACGCGCGGCGAGTGCATCGAAGAAACGCCGGTCGCTGAAGGCCGGATCTAGCGGATCCCGGGCGATATGCGCCACCTGGCCAGGGATCAGCGCGGCATCCGAGCCGTATCCCGCCGCGTGGCCGTCCGGGGTGGGCAACAGGGGGTCGATCGCCATCGAACCGAAGATGCGCTGGTCGACGAAGTCCACGCGCAGCGGGCCATCGTGGGCGGAGGAGATGTCCAACCGGATACGAAGGAGCGCGTCATCCGCCTGATCGACATCGCGAAGCAACACCTGCCCGCTCATGCCGAGGTGCACGACGAGAGCCTCCGCCGGTTCCAAAAACGCAGGAGATTTGCCACCGATGGCGCCTTCTGCCGCCGATCTGCCCATTTCGTGGCGAATCTCCTGCGTTTTGGGCGTCGGGGCCGACAGGGGAAGCCAGAGGAACTTGCCGCGGCGTACGGCGGCGAGGATGCTGCGGCCGACGAGCCGCTCGACGAAATCCTCGCTCGGACCGTCGTGGCGGCGCAACGACCGTTCCTCGAAGACGGTGACCGCATCGATGGTCGCAGCGGTGACCGCCGGTTCGAGACCGGCTCGCACCACTTCGACCTCTGGGAGTTCCGGCACCCTCAGCGCTGCGCGGGAGCGGACGCGGAGAGGATGGTCCAGGCCTCGAGGGCCGCCGCGATCTCCGCCTGCTTCTTGCTCGTGCCGTCGCCCTTGGCGATGTCGGCGCCCTCGAGCGACACCGTGGCGTGGAAGCGCTTGGAATGGTCGGGTCCGGTATCCGTCACGGCGTAGTGCGGCAGTCCACGACCCGTTCGGGCGGAGAGTTCCTGGAGGCTCGTCTTCGGGTCCATCGCGGCACCGAAACGATCGGGATCCAGCATCAGCGGCGCGACGAGCCGCAGCACGAGCGCGGTGGCGGCCTCTCCTCCGGCGTCGAGGTACGTCGCGCCGATCACGGCTTCGACGGTGTCCGCGAGGATGGACGACTTGTCGCGGCCGCCGGTGAGTTCTTCACCGCGACCGAGCCGGATGTGACGACCGAGCCCGATGGTGCGGGCCACTTCGGCGAGCGCGACGGAACTCACCAGACTTGCTCGCCGTTTGGCGAGCTCGCCCTCGTCGAGGGAGGGGTTGTCGCGATAGAGCATCACGGTCACGGCCTGGCCCAAAATCGAGTCGCCGAGAAACTCGAGGCGCTCGTTGTGTGCGAGGCCACCATGCTCATAGGCATAGGACCGGTGTGTCAATGCGAGCTCGAGGAGTTGCGGGCTCACGTCGACCGCGAGAAACGTCTCGAGTTCACCTCGAGTCGCGTCAGTCCCCGGCATCGGATCGACCAATGGATCGGTGACGATAGCGGGGACTAAACGTCCGCGACCTTACGGCCCTTGTACTCCATGTACAGGGGAGCTCCGGTGGAGTCCTCGACGACCTTCGCGCGGTGCGGCAGGCTGTAGGTGACCTTGCCGCCTTCGACGGTCTTCACCAGGGTGGGCGGGGTCGCCTTCCACTGGGCGCGGCGCGCGCGGGTGCTGGCGCGGGACATCTTGCGCTTCGGTACGGCCATGAGTTTCTCTTTTCTCTACTCCGCGCTGCTGGCAGCGTCGGTCACATTCGTGGTGGTGGTGGAGTCTGTACTTCCGTCGAAACCGGCCAGGTTCTCGAGAGCCGCCCACCGTGGATCGATGGCGTTCTCGTGTTCGTGGCCCGGGTTGTCGAGGAGCCGTACCCCACACTGCGGGCACAGGCCGAGGCAATCTTCTTGACAGACCGGCTGGAACGGGAGTGACAACACCACCGCATCCCTGACTACGGGTTCGAGATCGATGGTGTCCTCGTGAACCTCGTATTCAAAAGCTTCGTCTGAAGAATACGCGAAAAGCTCCTGAATTTCGACCTGGACGGCCTGTTCGATGTCAATCAGGCACCGACCGCACTCCCCCGCGGCCGTGCCTTCGATGTCGGCGCTCACGAGGATGCCGTCGTGGAGGGACTCCATTCGAAGCTCGACGGTGAGCTCGCTGCCCTCTTTCACACCGATCATCGCGTTGCCGAATCCTTCGGGCACGACGATGTCCACCGTTCGCTCGCGCATCTCGCCGGGGCGGTGCATGAGGTCGTAGACGTCGACGGTGTAGGGGGTCTTGATCACGTGAGGCACCCGTCGAGTTTACGCGAGCGGCCACCTCGAGCCGAAGGGCTTCGCTGTGCTCTGCGCGAACCACTCGCAAAGCTCCCCGCCTGAAAGATGCACGGGTGGAGGAGCGGTCAACGCGGGGTGGCTCTCTGCCAGAGCGACACCGGCTTACTCGCGGGGATGGATGTGTCGAGCCCGCGATCCCGCCGCCGCTCCCGCACCGCCGCGACCGCGATCACCGTCATGTGCGGCACGGTGAGGGCCGCGAGCCCGATGAACACGAGCCTGATGATCCAGTCGCCCGCGAGCGGCCCGCCCGGCGCGAAATCACCCGCGAACATCGCGGTGAGGATGCCGACCGCGACGATCGGCACCACCGTGTAGACCACCGTGATCAGGATGGCCAGCCTGCCGCTCCCTCGCTCCTCGGCGAATCCGTGGCGCAGATGTCGCGCGCTGTGCAGTGCGCAGAAGTACACGACGAAGAAGACGAGAGGGGGCGCGACGAGCGCCAGCGCTCCGGCCAACAGGATCTCGAGCGCATCGGCGGGTCTGCGGCGCAGGGCGAGTGACGCTCCGACCAGCATCACGACGATCGCGACCGGCCCGAGCCAGGACTGCACATCCGCCACCACCGCTCCCCCGCTGCCCGCGAGGGTGCGGTAGATGCCCGTGACCTCGTCGTGGTGGGAGAACGCCGGAAGGGTGAGAAGGCCGACGCCCGTGAGCGAAGGGACGACCACTCCACGCCCGCCGTTCCAGTCCGCACCGAAGTGGATGCCAGAGACGAGGAGGAAGCCGACGAGACTCGCCGCGGGGGCGATCAGCCAGACGACGACCACCACCACCACGATCGCGATGTAGCCGAGATTGAAACCGGCGAATCCGAGCGGTGTGCGCCACAACCCGGCCCGGCGGGCGATGAGCGGATCGAGCGCCCCGTGCGGGAGCCCGAGAATTGCGACGAGCAGGCCGAGCACGGCAGCCTGCACGGGCAGCGGCGCGGCGGGCAGCCGCAGGGCGATGGCGAGAATCGAGACGAGGGCGAGAACCGAGAACAGCACGGTCTCGAAGGACGGCCGCACCACCGCCACCGCCGTCGCCACCGTCGAGCGCAGCGTGCCGCTCACGCGTGCACCAGCTCCTGGGGAACCGGAAAAGACGTCGGAGCCAGCTGCCGCAGGAACGGCAGCGTCGGCAGGCTGGCGATCAGGGCGGCGTAGTCGGTGAGTCGCGCCGCGTCGCTGAGGAATCGCACCAGTCCGGCGGCAGGCACCCCGCGGGCGAGCGCGAGGAAGTAGTCCGGCGTGCGCTCGAGATCCGCGCGCACGGCCTGCAGGAAGATCCGGTCCATCGAGCGTCTCAGGATCGGTTCTGACGGATGCCCGATCGGCGGCCCGCCCCGCTCGAGGGCCTCGGCGCACGCGCGCGCCCAGCGCTGGATGCGCAGGAAACCGTAGCCGGACGCGGCCCGGAGCGCGCCGCCGGAATTGCCGGCGAAGACCACACCCCGCGGGGATTCGGGGAGTCCGCCGAGTATCCCCATCGGCAGCACTCCGCCCTCCCGCCGGATGACGTGCGCCCCGGCCAGTCCCAGACGCGAGAGCTCCGCGTCGAGTTCGGCCCGCAGGGTCACGGTCGGCACGGGCGAGCTGCTGAAGCGCGTCCATTCCACGAGGGCGCGCGTGCGCCCAAGCGGAAGCGTGTAGCGGAAGTGCATGCCCCCCTCATCCGTCGCCATCGAATCCATCAGCCCCACCTCGTCGCCGTCGAAGGGCAACGGGTGCTCGCTCTCGATCTCCACGCCACTGAAGCTCTGATAGAGCATCGCGGGCATCGGCCGCGGCCGGGTGTCGATCACGTGACGGGCAAGGATGCTGCCGTGGTCGGTCTCCACCCGAACGACAGTGTCTGGCCCGTCGTAGAGCGGCACGAGCTCAGCGGCCCGAACGCCGGCATGGGTGAGGATGCCGGGCGCGCGATCGATCTGCTGCAGCGCGCGTTGGTAAAAGTCGCTCGCGCGGATGTACTGGTAGCGGAGTCCCGCCACCCGGTGATGCAGTGCCGGGCCGGTGGTACCCGAGAAACGCCAGCCGTCCCAGCTGTGGGAGACGAGATCGGAGAGGTCGTGGCTCTCTGGCCGCCAGAAGCACCAGCTGCGGTCGTCGTCGTATCCGCTGCGCGGCTCGACCAGCTGCACCCGCAGGGGACTCTGCGATCGCGCGAGCCGGGCGGCGAGCGTGAGCCCGGCGCATCCGGCTCCCAGGATCACGAGGTCGGCATCGGCAACTGCGGCGGGCCTCGTCATAGTTAAGAAACTAAGCTATCTAGCCCGCTCCCGCCGCCACTCTCGGGTTACGCACAGGTGAGCGCCCTCCTCAGGCCGACTCCACCGCCGTGAATGCCTCGTCGTAGATCACCAGGGCCCTGGCTACCTCGTCCGGGGTGACAACGCACGGCGGCACCACGTGGATTCGGTTGTCGGCCGAGAAGGGGAACAGGCCCCGCGACATCAGCTCGGTCTTCACCTGCGCGATGACCGCGCCGGAGACCGGGTCACGGGTCTCGGGATCGTCGACGAGGTCGAGTGCCCAGAACACGCCGAGTCCGCGCACCTCTCCGATCATCGGATGCTTCGCGGCGAGGGCCTCGAGCCCCGGACCCAGGTGGTCGGTGCCGATGACGCGAGCGTTGTCGACGATGCCCTCGTCATCCATGGCATCGAGTGCCGCGACGATGGACGCCATGGCGAGCGGATGCCCGGAGTAGGTGAGCCCGCCGGGGAAGACCTGGGTCTCGAAGGCGTTCGCGATCGATTCGGAGATCACCACCCCGCCGGCCGGCACGTAGCCGGAGTTGACTCCCTTGGCGAAGGTGATGAGATCGGGGGTCCAGTCCCCTTCTTGGGCCGCGAAGCCCTGCCAGGCGAACCATTCTCCCGTGCGCCCGAATCCGGACATCACCTCGTCCATGATCAGCAGGATGCCGTATTTGTCGGCGAGATCACGCACGCCCGCGAGGTACCCGGGCGGCGGTACGAGCACACCCGCGGTGCCGGGGACACCCTCGAGGAGGATCGCTGCGATGGACGCTTGCCCCTCCGACTGGATCACCCGCTCGAGGTGGTGCAGGGCGCGCGCGCATTCCTCTTCCGGGGATCCGGCCCAGAACTCCGAGCGGTAGAGGAACGGCCCGAAGAAGTGCACGTGACCGCGGGCGAACTCGTTGGGCACGCGGCGCCAGTCGCCGGTGGCGACGACGGCCGCTCCCGTGTTGCCGTGATAGGAGCGGTACTGGGAGAGGATCTTGTCTCGCCCGGTGACCAGCCGCGCCATGCGCATGGCGTTCTCGTTGGCATCCGCACCACCGTTGGTGAAGAAGATCTTGCTGAACGGGCGGCCGGCCTTGGCGAGGATTCGCTTGGCGGCCTCTCCGCGGGCGAGATTCGCGTGTGCCGGTGCGACCATGGTGAGGAGATCGGCCTGCGCCTTGATGGCGTCGATCACCCTCGGATGCTGGTGCCCGATGTTCATGTTCACGAGCTGGCTCGAGAAGTCGAGGTAGTGGTTGCCGTCGTAGTCCCAGATGGTGGAGGCGAGGCCCCCGGCCATCACGAAGGGCTTCAGCGCGCCCTGTGCGGACCAGGAATGGAAGACGTGTGAGCGGTCGAGGTCGTAGGCGACGGCGCCGTCGGACGGATCGACAGTGCCCGTGTCAGGGAGGGTGGGGTCGAGAGTGGTCATTCGGTGCCTTCTTTCGGTGGTGCGGGGGCCGCAGAAACGGCCCCCGCACCCGGTGGATCAGATACTACTTGCCGCCCTCTTTGAGAGTGACGGTGAGCGGGGTGAAGCTGCTCCCGGTCGTGTCGACGCCCTCGGCCTTCAACTCGGCGAGCGCCTTCTTGACATAGGTGTTGGAGTAGGCGGTCTTCGGCGGCGTGGCCGTGATGATCGTCGAACCGGTGTCATTCTTGGTGCCCTTGGCGATCTTCACGGTGGTGTCCCACGACTTCGTGTCGATGGTGCCGATTCCGCCGTCCTTCGACGGCCAGATCAGCTTGTTGACCTCGTTGGTCATCCAGAGCTGGTGGCTGGTGCCGAGAGTGGATCCCGCGGCCGTCACGATGTCCGCCGACTTCTCGGGGTTGTCGCGCACGTAGATCCATCCCTTGATCGACGCCTTGATGAACTTGACGGTCTCGGACTGGTACGCCTTGTCGTCGGCCAGCTTGCCGGCATCCGCCCAGATCGCGTCTTGCAGCATCGCCGTTCCGTCGTCGTTCCAGTTGATCACGTTGAGGTCATCGGCCGTGTAGAGCTTTCCGGTCGCCGGGTTGATCGTCTCGAGCACCTGGGCGTATTCGTTGTAGGTCATGGCCTGCGCCGCGTCGATGTCGCCGGCGAGGAAGCCCTTCATGTCGAACGCCTGCTGCACGAGGCTGATGCCGGAGGTGGTGTTGATGCCCGCATCCTGCATGCCGGCGAAGAGCTCCCACTCGTTGCCGTAGCCCCAGCTGCCCACCGTCTTGCCCTTGAGGTCGGCCGGCTTCGTGATGTCCTTGTCCTTGAAGGAGATCTGCGTGGTTCCGCTGCGCTCGAAGATCTGGGCGACATCGGTGACGTTGACGCCCTGCTCGATCGAGCCGAGCACCTTCGGCACCCAGGAGATCGCGTAGTCGGCCTCGCCGGACGCGACCGATTTGATCGGCACCGTGTCGGCGCCCGCCTCCTTGATGGTCACATCGAGGCCCTCGTCCTTGTAGTAGCCCTGAGCCACCGCGGCGTAGTAGCCGGCGAACTGCGCCTGGGCGACCCACTGCAGCTGCAGGGTGACGGGGGTGAGGGCACCGGCGCTGCTGGCGGCCTTGGGGGTGCTGCTGCTGCAGCCGCTGAGCGCGAGCGTGCTCGCCGCGGCGACACCGATGATTCCGAGAACAATTCTTCTGCTGTGTTTCATTGTTGCTTCCTCCTTGGTGGGCACTGAAGTGGGGCGGTGGTTTCGCCGGCGGCCAGGCCGCCGGACGTCAGGCGGGAGAGTGCCTCGTTGCAAATTTCTCCAGGGCGAGGGTGAGCAGGTAGAACACGAGTCCGAGGGCGATGGCGCCGAGCACGAAGGCATAGGCGAGGGCGTAGTTGCTGTAGGAGGCCGCGGAGGTGATCGATTTGCCGAGGCCGTCGACTGGACCGCCGAAGTACTCCGCGATCAGAGCGGAGATCACGGCGAGGGACGACGCGATCCGCAGTCCCGTGAAGAGGAAGGGTGTCGCTCCGGGCAGGGTCACCGTGCGGGTCGCCTGCCACGAACTTGCGGCATAGGCCCGCATGAGATCACGATGCACGGGTCTCACCTGACGGAGGCCCCGCAGGGTGTTGACATAGACGGGGATGAAGACGGCGAGCGCCGCGATCAGCTGACGTCCGGTCTCGGCTCCCGCCCCGAACATCGTGTAGAGCACCGGCGCGAGTGCCACGATCGGCACGACCGCGAGCGCGGTGACCACGGGCAACGAGATCTCATCGAAGACCCGCACCAGCGCCGAGACGATGGCGAAGAGGATGCCAAGCACAGCGCCGAGCAACAGGCCGATGAGCGCGTTGAATCCCGTGACCCTCGTGCCGGCCCAGATCGTGCCGAAGGCGCGCCCGAACTGGTCGCCGATCGCGGTGGGGCTCGGCAGAACATAGGGCTTGATCGCAAAGCCCACCACCGCGAGTTGCCAGAGCACCAGCACGACGACACCGAGGACGACCGGCGCGACGATCATCCGCACCCGTCCCGCTCCGGCCGACCTCATCGCGTCTCCACCCCGCGAACCTCGGCGGTGGGCGCGCCGTGCAGCGCCTCGCGCACCGCACTCACCGCGGCGAAGAATCCGGCTGCCTCACGCAGGCCGTCGTCGCGATTGCCGGCGCTGCCGAGCCCGACCGGCACGATCTCGCGGATTCGGCCTGGCCGAGGGGACATCACCACCACGCGGTCGGAGAGGAACACCGCCTCGGGGATCGAGTGCGTCACGAACACCACCGCGGCACCGGTCTCGGCGCACAGGCGCACGAGCTCGTCCTGCATCCGCTCGCGGGTCATCTCGTCGAGGGCGCCGAAAGGCTCATCCATCAGCAGCAGCTCTGGACTCTCGGCCAGTGAGCGGGCGATCGCGACGCGCTGCTGCATTCCGCCGGAGAGCTGGTCCGGGTAGCGGTCGGCGAAGTCGGAAAGCCCCACGAGAGCGAGCAGTTCGGCGGCACGCGCCCGTCGCGCGGTCTTGCCGACCCCGTGAAGCTCGAGGGGAAGCTCGATATTGCCCGTGACGGATCGCCACGGCAGGAGTCCGGCCTGCTGGAACGCGATGCCGTAGTCCTGGTCGATGCGAGCCTGCCGCGCCGTCTTGCCGAAGACCTCGATGCTGCCGCTCGTCGGCTGGTCGAGATCGGCGATCAGGCGGAGGAGCGTCGATTTGCCGCATCCGCTCGGTCCGATCAGGGAGACGAATTCACCGGGTGCCACCGTGAGGTCGATCGCCTCGAGGGCGACGACCTGCTTGCCGCGGGCGAGCGGGAAGGTCTTGGATGCTGCGCTGACGGTCACGGCGTCGCTCATGCTGCTACCTCTCCCCGACGGTACTTGCGAAGTCCGAGCCCGATGGCGGCCACGAGGCCGGCGGCGATCAGCCCGATCGCCACCGCGCCGAAGATGGGGGCCCAGGGTTTGCCCGGGTCGCCGCTGGACGCGGAGGCGTATTCGATCATCATTCGTCCGACCCCACCGCGGAGGCCGATCGAGACCTCGGCGACGACGGTGCCGATCACGGCGTTCGCGGCGGCGAGCCGTAGTGCCGGAAGCAGGTACGGGATGCTCGCCGGAATCCGCAGCGTCACGAGGGTCTTCCACCACCCGACCGCGTAGGTGCGCATGAGTTCGACATGTGCCCGGTCGGGCGCCTCGAGGCCGCGGAGGGCGCCGACGGAGACCGGGAAGAAGGCCAGATATGAGGCGATCAGGGCCACCGACATCCAGTCCTGCCAGCGGGCTTCGCCGAACTTCAGCTGCGCGCCGATACCGGCGACCAGGGGGGCGAGTGCGATGAGGGGCACCGTCTGGCTCAGCACCACCCAGGGAAGCAGCGCGGACTCGGCGGTGCGGAAGCGCTGCATGAGGATCGCGAGAAGCATGCCGACGACCACCCCGATCACCCAGCCGACCGCGGCGATGCCGAGGCTGAACCCGGCAGCCTGCACCACGGCGCTCCAGAGCGCGGGCGAGCCGGGCGCGGAGGTGACCGGCTCGAACAGGCGAGTGAACATGGTGACGAGGTGCGGCATCGCGAGGTCGTTCGTGCGCGGGAGCACGGTGAGCCCGTTGATCACGAAACCGTTTGCCGGACCGAGCGCCTTGTAGACCTCCCACAGCACGCCGAGCAGCACGACACCGACCACGCCGAGCAGGATTCCGCGGGTGCGGGTCATACCTTCGCCGTGATCTGGTCGCGCATCGCCGGGATCACGGTCTCGCCGTAGACCCGGAGCGTTTCCTCTTTATTGTCGTGCTGAAGGTAGCCGGCGAACTGGTCGACCCCGAGTTCCTTGAGTGCCTCGAGCTTCTCGATGTGCTGGTCGGCGCTGCCCAGCAGGCAGAACCGGTCCACGATCTCGTCGGGCACGAACTCGGCGTGCGAGTTGCCCGCCCGCCCGTGCTCGTTGTAGTCGTAGCCCTCGCGGCCCTTGATGTAGTCGGTGAGGGCCTTCGGCACTGCCGAGCCCTCGCCGTACTTCGCCACGATGTCGGCCACGTGGTTGCCCACCATGCCGCCGAACCACCGGTTCTGGTTGCGCATGTGATCCCAGTCCTCACCGATGTACATCGGCGCGGCCACACAGAACTTGATCGACAGCGGATCGCGGCCCACCTTCTCCGCGGCGGCCCGCACCGTCGCGATCATCCACTCCGCGACATCCAGGTCCGCCATCTGCAGGATGAATCCGTCGCCTACCTCACCGGTCAGCTTGAGGGCGAGCGGGCCGTAGGCGGCTACCCAGACCTCGAGTTCGCTGCCGACGCTCCACGGGAACTGCAGCTGGGCGCCGTTGTATTCCACCGAGCGGGAGTTCGCGAGTTCGCGGATGACGTGGATCGATTCGCGCAGGGTCTTGAGGGTGGTCGGCGCGCCGTTGGTCACCCGCACCGCGGAGTCCCCGCGACCGATGCCGCAGATGGTGCGGTTTCCGTACATCTCGTTGAGGGTGGCGTAGATGGATGCCGTGACGGTCCAGTCTCGCGTGGCCGGGTTGGTGACCATCGGGCCAACCTTGATCCGGTGCGTCTCCGCGAGGATCTGGCTGTAGATCACGTATGGCTCCTGCCAGAGCAGGTGGGAGTCGAAGGTCCAGGCGTAGTCGAACCCGTGCTGCTCGGCGAGCTTGGCGAGATACACCGTGCGCGAGGCGGGCGGGTTGGTCTGGAGTACTGCTCCGAATTCCATGGGGCTCTTTCTGTTCTGCTGGTCGATAAGCTCTACGATTCCGCTGGTCGAGTGGCCGCCCGCGGCCAGATCCAGCCCTTTCGGCCGGTCTCGATGCGCCCACTGGCGCTCGCTACTCGACCGACAGGGGGTCAGATCAGGTACTGGCTCAGGCCGCGTTTGAAGTACTTGCCGTCACCCTTCGTGCCGAGGTACCGGTTGTCGTCCACGATGACCTTGCCGCGGGAGATCACGGTGTCGACATGACCATCGATCTCGAAACCCTCCCAAGCGCTGTAGTCCATGTTCATGTGGTGCGAGCGACCTTCGCCGATGCCGATCGAGGTGTGGCCGTTCGGGTCGTAGATGACGACATCCCCGTCCGCCCCGGGTTGGATCACACCCTTCTTGCCGTACATGCCGAACATGCGGGCCGGAGTCGTCGAGGTCACCTCCACCCAGCGCTCGAGCGAGATCTGCTTGTCGACGACGCCCTGGTAGAGCAGGTCCATGCGGTGCTCCACCGAGCCGATGCCGTTCGGGATCTTGGAGAAGTCGTTCAGGCCCATGTCCTTCTGCCCCTTCATGCAGAAGGGGCAGTGGTCGGTGGAGACCATCTGGATGTCGTTGGTGCGCAGGCTCTGCCACATGTGGTGCTGGTGGCCCTCCTCGCGCGAGCGCAGTGGTGTGGAGCAGACCCACTTCGCGCCCTCGAAGCTGCCCCACTCTTCGCTCGAGGCTCCGAGCTGCTCTTCGAGCGAGAGGTAGAGATACTGCGGGCAGGTCTCGCCAAACACGTTCTGGCCGCGATCGCGGGCCGTGGCGATCTGCTCAACCGCTTGCTTCGCACTCACGTGCACCACATAGAGCGGTGCTCCGGTGAGATTCGCGAGCATGATGGCGCGGTGCGTCGCCTCCTCCTCCGCCTGCCACGGACGGGTGGTGCCGTGAAAGTAGGGCGAGGTGTTGCCGGCGGCGACGGCCTGCTGCACGAGCAGGTCGATCACGCTGCCGTTCTCCGCGTGCATCATGATCATCGAGCCGTTCGAGGCTGCCTTCTGCATGGCCTTGGTGATCTGCCCGTCATCCGAGAGGAAGACGCCCTTGTAGGCCATGAAGAGCTTGAAGCTCGAGACTCCCTCGGCGAGCAGCTCGTCCATCGCCACGAGTGAGGAGTCCTGCACGTCGCTGAGGATCTGGTGGAAGCCGTAGTCGATCGCGCACTGCCCGGCCGCCTTGGCCTGCCAGGCGTTGTACTGGTCGATGATGTTCTCGCCGGCGTACTGCACCACGAAGTCGACGATGGAGGTCGTGCCGCCCCAGGCCGCGGCCCGGGTGCCGGTCTCGAAAGTGTCGCTCGCATTCGTGCCGCCGAAGGGCATCTCCATGTGCGTGTGCGCATCGATCCCCCCGGGGATCACGTACTTGCCGGTGGCATCGATCACCGTGTCGACGTTGGCGGCGACATCGAAGCCGAGCAGCTGGGATCCGGGGGCCAGCACCGCGGCGATGGTCTCGCCGTCGATGAGCACATCGGCGAGCGCGGTGCCCGTCGAGTTGACGACAGTGCCGTTGGTGATGAGGGTCTTCACGGCGACTCTCCTACGGCTTCGGGATGCGCGTATAGGACTCCGGACGGCGGTCGCGGTAGAACTGCCAGTTGTCGCGCACCTTCCGGATCATGTCCATGTCGAGGTCGCGGATCACGATCTCCTCGTGCTCTCCGCTGCCGTAGCCGCCGATGATGTTGCCCTGGGGGTCGACGAATTGACTGTTGCCGTAGAAGGTGACCGCGAGATCCCCGTATTCGTTGTCTTCGCGTCCCACCCGGTTGGGGGCGGCCACGAAGTACCCGTTCGCCCCGGCGGCGGCGGGCTGTTCGATCTCCCACAGTCGGTTGGACAGCCCCGGCTTGGTGGCGTTGGGGTTGAAGACGATCTGCGCTCCGCCCAGGCCGAGCTCGCGCCATCCCTCCGGAAAGTGCCGATCGTAACAGATGTAGACGCCGATCGGACCGACCGCCGTGTTGAACACCGGGTAGCCGAGGTTGCCGGGGCGGAAGTAGAACTTCTCCCAGAACTTGTCGAGGTGGGGGATGTGGTGCTTGCGGTACTTGCCGAGGATCGTGCCGTCGGCATCCACCACCACCGCGGTGTTGTAGTAGACGCCGGGCATGTCCTCCTCGTAGATGGGAAGCACCATCACGAGGTTCAGTTCCTTGGCGAGGGCGGCGAACCGCTGCACGATCGGGCCGTCGGCCGGCTCGGCGTAGGCGTAGTACTTGGCATCTTCGGTGATGCCGAAATACGGACCGCAGAACAGCTCCTGGAAGCAGATGACCTGGGCTCCGTCCGCAGCCGCATCGCGAGCGAACTGCTCGTGTTTGGCGATCATGGACTCCTTGTCGCCGGTCCATGTGGTCTGGGTGATCGCTGCGCGTACGACAGTCAATTGGGCCTCTTTCGCCGAGCTGTATGTCTCAAGGTTTTTGTTATTGTGCGCCGTAAACATTTCCCTTATGTTTCTGTCTATGACGTTGGCGTAAACATAGGGCCGATTCGAATCCAGATCAATCATTGACAGCGGAGGCCGGATGTGAAGCCCATCGCCCCCGCCGTCGAAGAGGCGACACCTCATGGGATCGCGGCGACGGTCGCACGCATGATCACCTCGGGAGATCTCGCCCCGGGCGACCGCCTGCCCACCGTGAGGGAGCTCGCGCTCGACCTCGGCGTGAGTCCGGCGACCGTCAGCCACGCCTGGCAGGCGCTCTCCGGGGTCGGGCTCATCGTGTCTCGGGGGCGCAGCGGAAGCTTCGTGATGGCCGCCCCACGCAAGTGGCTCCCCCCTCGCTTCCAGGGTCTCGCCGGTCAACTCGAGGCGACTCGCCTCGATCTCTCGAGCGGCACTCCCGACCCGCAGCTGCTTCCCGCGCTCGGTCCCGCGCTCTCGCGGGTGGCGGAACGCGCTGGCACGGCGAGTTACCTCGACCAGCCCGTCATCCCGGAGCTCGAGACAGTGTTGAGGTCGAGCTGGCCCTATGAGGTACAGGCGATCACGGTGGTCGACGGCGCGCTCGATGCGCTGTCCCGAGCCATGGAGACCGTCATCCGATTCGGCGACCGCGTGGTGGTCGAAGACCCCGGGTTTCCCCCGATGTTCGACCTTCTCGACCACTTCGGGGCGGTGCGCGTGCCCGTGCGCCTCGACGAAGACGGCATGCGCCCCGACCTGCTCGCCGAGGCGCTGACCATGAGACCGACCGCGATCCTTCTGCAGCCTCGGGCGCAGAACCCCACCGGTCGCTCGCTCACGAAGGCCCGGGCGGAGGAGCTTGCCCGCGTCATCCGCCTCAGCCGGCACGCGAGCGATGCCATGGTGATCGAGGACGACCATTCCGGCGAGATCGCGGTCTCGCGCGATGTGAGCCTCGGCAGCTGGCTACCCGGGCAGGTGCTGCACATTCGCAGCTTCTCCAAGTCGCACGGGCCCGACCTGCGCATCGCGGCCATCGGCGGGCCGACCGAGATCATCGACCGGCTCGTTGCCCGACGCATCCTCGGTCCGGGATGGACTTCGCGCATGCTGCAGACGATCCTGCATGACCTGCTCACCGACTCGACCTCGATCTCGGAGGTCAACGACGCCCGGCGCATCTACCGCTCCCGGCAGAGGCGCCTCTCAGAGGCGCTCGCCGGTCACGGTGTTTCCCTTGCTCCCTCGGACGGCATCAACACCTGGCTCGAGGTGGCGGATGAGCGCTCCGCCATCGTGCAACTGGCGGCGGCGGGCATCCGCGTGGCAGCCGGGACGCCGTTCGAGGCGAGCGCCGGCGGCCATTTCGTGCGGGTCACCGCCGGGCTCGTGAGCCGTGATTTCGACACGATCGCCGAGCAGCTCGCGACGGCCTCGCGCGCCTGAGCCCGGCGACGTCGGTCCCTGCAGTCCCCCGTGTCGCGCGATCGGCGACGAGCGGCAACGGGGTCACGGAAGGGTCGATGCTGCCGGCACCGGAAGGCGCAGGAACAGGAGCGCGAGCAGCCCACAGACGAGATAGAGCGCGGCCTGGGCGTCCAGGATGGGAAGTACACCGATGCTGTCCGCGAGCACGCCGGATGCCACCAGTCCGAGCCCCTGCGCCGCCAGCCCGAGGGTGCCCATTGTGGCGACGACACGTCCGATCGAGCCCGGAGGGGTGACCCCCTGCACCAACGTGATCGTGCCCGCCGTCGTCGCGATCGCCGGGATGCCCATGGCAACGAAGAGAGCGACGTACACCACGACGACCGTGCTCACCGGAGCCAAATTCCAGGTGACCAGGGCGATGAGTCCGAACACCACGAAACCCCACCCGATGAGGGTTCGGGTGTTCAACCGTCGGATGAGCATGCCCACGACCAGACCGCCGAGGATGCCGCCGATCGCCTGCACCCCCCGTAGCAGGCCCACTTCGGTGTCGTTCGCTCCGAGGATGCGCACCACGAACACCACGAAGAGCACAAGGAAGACCCCTTGGGCGAGCGATGCGATGCACTCGATGAGCAGCACGATGCGGAGCGCAGGCGTCGTGCGGATCGTGGCCAGGCCCGCCGCGAGATCCCGCCAGAAACCCATGGTGGGTGCCGCTGGAGCATCGGAGGGTCCATCGACCCGGGCGGCGGACAACAGCACTGCGCTCACCAGGTAGCTCGTGACATCCATCGCCACGACTCCCCCGAGCCCCAGTGTGGCGAAGACGATCCCTCCGAGCGGTGATCCGACGAGTCGCGCGAGGTTGTCGCTCACCGCGACGAGCGAATTCGCCGCCCCCAGCTGAGCGGTCGGCATCAGTCGTGGCAAGAGCGCCTGGCGGACGGGCTGCAACCCCGCCGCGAGACCCGCCTGCACCGCCGCGACGAGGTAGACGATCCACAGCCGGTCTGTCGACGCGAGGAGAAGCGGCAACAGGGTGACCCCCTGGGCGAGATTCAGCGCGATCATCACCCGGCGATGGTCGAAATGATCGACGACCATCCCGAGCACCGGCCCGAACAGCAGCACGGGCAACAACTCGGCGATGAAGACCGTGGATGCCCCGAGCGCCGAGCCCGTCGCCGCGAAGACGTACAGCGGCAGCGCGATCATCAGCAGCCAGTCCCCCGTGTCGGAGACGAGGCTGCCCGACCACACCAACGCGAAGTCCCGGTCTCTGAGCGGCGAACGCTCCCTGCCGGTGGCGATAGTCATCGTCCTGCGTCTGGATGCCGGAATGCGTCGACCTGCAGGTAGACGACCTCGCTGTCCTCCGGCGGATCCGCCCGCGTGAGACCGATGTAGGGGCGGATGAGCGCATCGAGAGAGTCCGCGAGGATCCGGAGCTCGGTCGGCGTCATCAGCAGGGCGTAGGAGTTCGCGGATGCGGCATCCCGCCATTGCGCGGGAGTCTGCGCCTGCACTGCGAGGGCTTTCTTCTGCAGGCGGGCACCATCGTCGATCTGAGCCTCGCTGATGAGCCGCTCCACCGCCGTCGCCGCCGCATCGGTGCCCTCTTCCCCCCGGAACTCGAAGCCGGTGGCGGCGCTCCGCCAGGGGCGTTCCCGTCCGTCCGCCGAGGGAAGCGACTCCACGAATCCATACCGGGCCAGCGATCGCAAGTGGTAGCTGCAGTTGGACGCCGTCGAGCCGACGGCCTCGGCGCAGGCGCTCGCCGTCTGGGCGCCGAAAGCCATGAGGTGATTGAGGATCGCCAGCCTCAGGGGATGTGCAAGAGCCCGCAGGGCCCGGGCGTCGGTCACCGATGTGCGATGCTCCGGCACCGGTTCGATAGATTTGAAAGACATCTTTCAGATCATAGCGAAAGAAGGCCGCCGCGGGATCTCGGATCCCACGGCGGCCGGGTTCTCAACCTCGGGCTAGCGTCCCTTGGAGCGCAGGAGTTCTGCGACGCGGATCGCATCACCCTCCGGTGCGTCGGACTTGCGGTCCGGCCGGGCGATGAACAGGTACAGCAATCCGACACCCATCACGATCACCAGGCCGATGAGCACGATCCAGTCATTGAGGAACACCCCGGATCGCCCGGGAACGGCGAGCAGCACCATGGCGAAGACTCCGTAGGCGAGAGCCGCGACGTTGACCACGAAGCCCGCGCGCCCCAGGCTGAAGGGTCCCGCCGGGCGCCATCCCTTGATCCGCTGGCGCAGGGACGCGAGCACGACGGCCTGGAAGGCCACGTAGATGCCGAGGACGGCGAACGAGGTGATCTGCGTGAGCAGTCCGTCCGGCCCCACGAAGATGATCAAGCACAGGATCACCGGAATGCTGCACGCCACGATCAGGGCATTGGTGGGCACCTTGCTGCGCGGCGAGACCTTGGCGAGCCAGCGGTGACCGGGGATCATGCCATCCCGCGCGAAGGAGAAGAGCAGCCGGCTGGCCGCCGCCTGGAGGCTCAGAACGCAGGAGAGGAACGCGGTGAGAGCGACCAGCAGGAAGATCTTCGCGCCGACGTCCCCGAGTGACGCCTGGAGGATCGCGGGGATCGGGTCGGCGTCCTTGCCGTCCACGATCGACTGCAGGTCGGGGGCGGCCATCACGTAGCCGCCGAACGCGAAGAGCGACGACACCCCACCGACCAGGATGGTGAGGATCATGGCGCGCGGAATGCGGCGGGCCGGGTCAGCGACTTCCTCCGCCACGTCACCACAGGCTTCGAAGCCGTAGAAGAGAAACAGTCCGGCGAGCGCGGCGCCGAGGAACGCCACCCCGTAGGAGCCCTTGCCTTCGACCCCCATGGAATTGAAGAACACACTGAATTCCTGATGGCGCTGGAAGATCAGCAGGTACAGTCCCACCGCGATCACCCCGATGAGCTCCGCCGCGAGGCCGATGCGGGCGACGCGTCCGAGCGTCTTCGTCCCGGTGAAGTTGAGTCCGAGCGCCACGATCAGGAAGAGCACGGTGAGGCCGAGCGTGACCGCCTTGGTCACCGGCAGACCGATGAGGCTCGCCAGGAATCCGCTGCCGAACTCGGCGACGGCGGTGATCGTGACGATCATGGCCCAGATGTAGACCCAGGCCGCCATCCAGGCGTAGCGACGGCCCCAGAGGCGACGCGTCCACGGGTAGATCCCGCCGTGGATGGGGTACTGGGACACGACCTCGCCGAAGACCAGAGCCACGAGCATCTGCCCGCCGCCCACGATCAGCAGCCAGAAGATCGAGGGCGGTCCGCCGGTGGAGACGGCGAGAGCGAAGAGCGAGTACACCCCGACGAGCGGGGAGAGATAGGTGAAGCCGAGGGCGAAATTGGCCCACAGGGTCATCGATCGGTCGAACGTGTCCTCGTATCCGAGAACAGCGAGATGCTCGCTGTCGGATCGCTCGGAGGTGGGGGAAGAATCAGCGGGCATTGTTACCTTCCAGCCTTCTTTGTGAAGCACCACGATCGGCAGTGATCGCAGCTTCCTCACAGGGTGAGACACAATCTAGCGGGATGGCAGCCACACAAACGACCGCCCGACGCGGCGATTCCCCGGGCGGATCGTGGAGATCCCATTCGAAAGGGAGGCGAGCGTCGGAGGGAGCGTGGCGACGGGGACGGTAGCGCCCGGTCAGTCCCCGATGCGCGCAGCTCGGCGAATGCGGTTCCAGGCGGATGCCGGCATCAGCGCGGCACGAAGGCGACGTCCGCGATCGGTGGAGGAGCGGAGATCGTCGATCACCCTCCGCAGATCACCCGCCAGTGCCACCGAACCGGTGAGCACCGAACCCCTCGGCTGTCCGTAGCTCTCGCTCTCCACGGCCGCCCTCACCCGATCGATCGGGTCGCGGGATGCCGCGCCGACGGACAGGGCGAACAGTTCGGCCGCGTCACGGGGTGTCGCCGTTTCGGGGATGTCGATGCCGAGGTCGGTGGCTGTGTCGAACATCTCCTGCCAGGCCGTCAGAGCCGACGCACCGCCCGCGGCGAGGCCTCGGAGGAGGCGGCGGCGAACCAGCACTCGGAGGGCTGCGGGAGCCAACGCCAGCGCCACGACGACCACGAGGGCGAGAACCAGCCATAGCCACGTGCCCACTTGAGCGGCGCGTGCCGCCGCGGGGCTCGCCTGCGTGGTCTGCTCCGGAGCGAGCGGTGCGGCGGAAGAGGACGGCCGGGCCGTCGCACTCGCGGAGGGCGCCGGGGTGGCCGTGTTGACCGGTGTCGGCACATCCGGGGAGGCGATGTCCGCATACGCGGGCACTTCCCCTCGACCGACGGTGGGCTCGAACCGGGTCCAACCGATGCCCTCGAAGTAGAGCTCCGGCCAGGCGTGCAGATCGTGGGTGGTGACCGTGAAGGCCGTGCGTCCGTTCTGCCGCTCGGGCAGTTCCGCGCCGGGGAGGAATCCAACGGCGATCCGGGAGGGGATGCCGAGGCTGCGGGCCATCACCGCCATCGCCGAGGCGAAGTGGATGCAGTACCCCTCCTTGGCCTTGAGGAACGCCGCGATCACGGTCATCCCGGTGCCGTCGTAGCCCTGGTCGACCGGCGCGGTCTCGGAGTATTGGAAGTCGCCGTCACGGAAGAAGCCCTGCAGGAGCAGTGCCTTCTCGTAGTTGCTCGTTGCCCCGCCGGCCACCTCGTTCGCGGTGTCGGCGATGACCTTCGGCATGCCGGACGGGAGCGCGAGGAACCGCTCGAAATTAGCGGGCACCGTCGTTCCGGCGCTCGCGAGCTGGGCCGGCGTGGGGGTGATGACCAGACTCGTCGCGCGATACGTCTCGTAGGACGAGTCGCGACTGGGGCTCTTCACCGCGAGCCCGTCGGAGTCCCAGAACCAGTTTCCATCGAGTCCGCCGACGCTCGAGGTGGGGTAAGGCAGCGGCAACCACGGGCTGGTGAGACTGCCGACGTCTACGAACACCTGGTCCTCGGTGGTGGAGACATCGGGCGAGAGTCCGGGCGGGGCGCCGATCGCGTCAGTCGTGTTCGCGGAGCGCTGGCGGAACGCATCCGGCGCCCAGTCGGATCCGCTGAAGTCCTGCAGGCTGACCAGTCGCAGGTATTGCGCGGTGCCCGATTCCGTGGTGTAGCCGAGCACCGTCCGCTCCACGTCCTGCCGCAGGTTCTGCCCGAGCGAGAGCACCGGGTTGACCCCGGAGCTGAAGCCGGTGCCGTTCGTGTTCTGCGCCGGGTTAACCTCCGGCAGCACGAGCGGCGCAACGAGCGCCCCGACCACCACCGTCGCCGCGAGCCCGATAGTGAGCGCGGTCTGCCGGCGGCCCGCGGATGCTCGAAGCAACAGCAGGTAGGCGAGCGCCGCGAGCACGAAGATGATCGGGTCGGTGATGTCGATGGAGACGGCGCTCGGCACAGCCAGGAGCACGAGCAACGGAGCACCCGCCAGAGCCGGCGTGCGCAGGGAGTTCGCCAGCACGTCGGCGACGATGGTGAGGGCGCCGACCCCGAGACAGAGCAGGAACAAGATGGAGGTGACCGCCGTCGCCGGCAGGGACTGCCGGGCGATCGAGAAGTTACCCGCTTCGATGAGCTGTTGGAACGCCGCCCAGGACCCACCGGTCGGGATGATTCCCAGGATCGCCGTTGAAGGGACGAAGACCACGGTGACGGCGAGCAGCATCACGACGACGGAGACCACCGGGGGAAGTATGCGTCGATAGCCGGTCGTGCCGACGGCGGCGGACGCCGCAGGCAGGAGGCGTCGCACGATCGCCGCGCTGGCGAGCAGCACCACGCAGAGAAGCGCGAGCTCGAACCACCAGGCGACCCCGTCGAGAATCACGTGCAGTCCCGCGAGGGTCACCAGCAGTGCGAGCAGGAGCGCGCCACTCGTTCGCAGCTCCGCGGATCGCACGGCGGCGGCCGCCGTAGACTGCGCCGCGGTGCGTCGGGGTGGCCCGGGAGGCGCACTACGCGCGGGCCGAGTGGCCAGGTCAGGGCCGCTCATCGCGGGCCTCCCGTTCGAAGAGAATCGAGCTGTTCGGGTCGCGATCGGAGCGGGCGGGAGCGTCCTGGTGCGCGCCGAGAGCCAACCACGCACTCTCGATCGAGTCGTCGGGCTGCACGGTCACGCACAGCCACCCGGCCTCGGTGAGGGAGCGCTCGAGGGCGAGCTGCCGGGGCGCGACGAGGAAGGCGACGGCGAGGTCGAAAGCATGGCGCTGAGCCGCGAGCCGCTCGACAGTCGCGGCGTCGACATCGGAGACGATCGCGAATACCGAGCCCTGTGATCGATCCGGCCGTTGCACCCCACGGAGCAGAGAGAGCTCCTCCGGGGGTTCGTCGCTCAGCGAGACCGACGCGAGACTCTCCAGGAATTCGTCCGGATGCTCCGGGGAGGCCAGTTGGGCCGGCGCGGTCTCGATCACCTGCACGAGAAACCCGGTGCGTGCCAGATGCACCCCGAGCGAAGCCACGAAGGTCACCGCCCACTCGAAGGCCTCGCTCCGCGGCAGGTCGCTGTCCTCCACGCGCTCGGTGTCGCGATAGTGCACGAGCCTGGTGTCGAGCAGGATGCGCGCCTCGGCATGACTGCGCTGTTCCTCCTGGCGCACCATGAGCTGCCCGGAGTGCGCAGAGGCACGCCAGTGAACGCGCCGCAGGGCATCGCCGCGACGGTATTCGCGGGTCATGAGGTCGTCCTCGCCGCCGAGCGCCCGCCTCTGCAGCATCCGGGTCGGGCCCTCGTCGGCCGAGATGGAGACGACCCCGTCCGCGAGCGGCACGAGAGCCGGAGTCACCGTGAGGGTCTCAGAGGCCCCAGCCACGAGGGCGCCGTCGGCCAGGCCGAAGGGATCCGCGAAGTCGACGAGCATGGGGCCGAGCTCGAACACCCCTCGGCTGGGCGGCGTCACCTCGTACCGGAATAGCACGCTCGATCCGCGCCCGGCGAACCGGGGCCCGCTCGGCAGAAGTGCCGGCAGTCGCGCCGGCTCGGTCGCGTAGGGCGACCACGGCCAGGAGTCGCGCCAATTCGCCTCGGTCGTGGCGGAGGCGGACCGATTGCCGACCCTGAGATCAGCCATCGTCGGGTGCCCGGCGCTCACCACCGCGGGAGAGAAGGAACGGCGCACCGAGAGCCGCATGCGGCGGAAGCGCACGAAGGCGAGCGCGAGAAGGGGAAGCAGCGCAAGGAAGCAGCCGAGGTACAGGAGCTCGCGCCGACCCGCCCAGTAGGACGCGGGGATGGCGAGCGCGCCACACACCAGCAGCACCCAGCCGCGGCGGGTGAGGCGGGCGATGCGTCGGGCCACCACCGGCCCGCGGGAGGCGCCGATCTTCTTGAGGGCCCGTGCGGCGGCTCTCGACGCGGAGGGCGACCTCGTCCCGCGCGTCGGACTGTTGTTGCGACCCGGCATGGCGCGGGTCAGGCCGGACCAACGGCACCAAGGGGCACCGGGGTGGCGGCGACGATGCGCGAGATGATGTCCGCGACGGCTCCCGTGGCAAAGGGGTTTCCATTGCCGGAGACGCGGTTGGTCGGAATGAGCCGATGACCCATCACCGCGACGGCGAGGGCATCGACGTCATCCGGAAGCACGAATTCCCGTCCATCGAGGGCGGCGCGCGCTTTTGCCGCCCGCACCAGTTGGAGCGTCGCCCGAGGGCTCGCGCCGAGACGGAGGTCGCGGTCATTCCTGGTGGCCTGGGCGATGCTCACCGCGTACTGCTCGACGGCCGTGGAGACGAAGACGTTGCGCACCGTCGCGATCATCGCGATCAACTGCACGGTGGAGACCACCGGCTGCAGGTCGCCGAGCGGGCTGGCGGACTCGCGGGTTCGCAGCATCTTGAGCTCGGCCGCCTCGTCGGGATAGCCCATGGAGATGCGCGCCATGAAGCGGTCGCGCTGTGCCTCGGGAAGCGGGTAGGTGCCTTCCATCTCCACGGGGTTCTGGGTGGCGATGACGGTGAACGGCGAGGCGAGGATGCTGGTGGATCCGTCCACCGTCACCTGGCCCTCCTCCATGCTCTCGAGCAGCGCGCTCTGGGTCTTGGGACTCGCGCGGTTGATCTCGTCTCCGATGACGATGTTCGCGAAGATCGGCCCGGGTTTGAACTCGAACTCCCGCTCCACCTGGTTGTAGATCGATACCCCGGTGATGTCCGAGGGCAGCAGGTCGGGGGTGAACTGGATGCGATTGACCGTGCAGTCGACGGATTTCGCCAGCGCCCGCGCCAGCATCGTCTTACCGACTCCCGGCACATCCTCGATGAGCAGATGCCCCTCGGCGAGCAAGACGGTGAGGGCCGTCTGCACGGCATCCCTCTTGCCATCGATCACCGTCTCGATGCTGCGGATGATCTCGGTGGAGTTGCGATAGAAGTCGTCCAGTCGCATCGCGCTGTCGGTGCTGTTGCTGCTCAAGTCGTTGGTCGTCATGTTCTTCGCTGGTCCCGCCCACTCTTCGCCATATCTTTCGCGAGTCTGCCAGACCTGTGCGGATACTCAGTGACTTGTCTAGCGAATACTCAGGCACCATCGACCTGGCGCACAGGCGCTTCGGCTCGTCCGGTCGGGCTAGCGTTGACACCGTGAAAATTACCGTACTCTCCGGCGGCGTCGGCGGCGCCCGCTTTCTTCGCGGCCTGCGTCACCATCTGCGCGAAGTCCTCCCGGACGGATCCGGCGGCACCACCGCCGAGGTCACCGCCGTGGTGAACACCGGCGATGACATGTGGCTCAACAGCCTGCGCATCGCCCCCGACCTCGACTCCATCATGTATACCCTCGCGGGCGCCAACGACGAGGTACGCGGGTGGGGCCGCATCGGCGAGACCGAGCGGGTGAGCGCCGAGCTCAACGCCTATGGGATCGGATGGCCGTGGTTCACTCTCGGCGACCTCGACCTCGGCACGCACATCACCAGGACCCACTACCTGCGCACCGGCGTTCCCCTCAGCGAGGCGACGGCGCGCATCACCGCCCGGTGGGACCTGGGCGTGACCCTTCTGCCGGTGACCGACGACGAGGTCGAAACCCAGGTGGTGACCGACGAGGGCACGATGCACTTCCAGGAGTGGTGGACACGGCACCGGGCGGCCCTCGCGGCGCGCCGGTTCGAGCAGCTGAACGTGGGCGCCGCGACCCCCGCTCCCGGCGTGCTGGAGGCGATAGCCCACGCCGATGTCATCCTCGTCGCCCCCTCCAACCCGGTGGTCTCGATCGGCACCATCCTGGGCATCCCGGGCATTCGTGCCTCACTTCTCGGCACATCCGCCCGAATCGTCGGGGTGTCGCCGATCATCGCGGGCTCCGTCGTGAGGGGTATGGCGGATGCCTGCCTCACCGCGATCGGGGTGCAGACCTCCGCGGAGGCGGTCGCGCTGCATTACGGCGCACGCGACTCCGGCGGACTTCTCGATGCCTGGCTCGTCGACGAGACGGATGCCGACTCAGCGGCCGCGCTCTCCGCCTCCGGCATCGCCACGCGCGCGGTACCGCTCTGGATGCGCGACCTCGACTCGAGTGCGCAGGTCGCCGCCGACGCACTGTCCGCCGCATCGCTTCCCCAGGGTCCGCGCTAAGGATTCGCGCGCAACGCCTGAGTGGTTCGGGCACCGAGCCGACCCTCGAGAGGCCGGAGGGCGTCGGCGGAATCGACGTCGTTCCGCAACCCGGACTCGGAAGATACTTCGAGCGGCATATATCCCGCCGCGCGGTGGGCGGCGCTCGATCCTCGTCCGAAGGCCGGAGCATGGGTGGCGCCGTAGACGGCCGTGATGAGCGCCGTCCCCTCTCCGGCGGCGTCCTCCACCATCGCGAGCGGATGGGCGCGGGCGGCAGTGAGGGCCGCCGACAGTTCCTCCGGGGTGAGGGCGGGCAGGTCTCCGAGGAGCACGGCGATCCCCCGGCCCGGTTCGGTCATCTCGGTCGCGATCGACAGGCCGAGCGAGATGGCCGAGGCGAGTCCATCGGGCTGCTGCACGATCACGAAAGCCCCGAGATCGTCGAACACGGCCGACGCCTCGACGGTGGTGACGACGAGCACCCCTGCCACTCCGACCGCGTCGATCGCCGCCGCGACGGTGTCGGCGGCCATCGCCAGAGCGAGCGCCGAATGATCGCCGGGACCGAACCGGGATTTTGCCTGGCTCGTACCCTTCACGGGCACCACGACCACCCACTCGGTGGTCAGCCGACCGGCTGACCCGGCAGACCCGGATTTGCGGATGCCCGTGCTGGCCGGGCGCCGTCCGCCCGCCGGTCCCGGCGCGCTATTCACCCGCCGCCAGCCTTCCGGCCTCGAAACCCTGACTCCATGCCTCGTCGGTGCCGAGCCGGAACATGTCGTTCGCGGCCGGCCGCACCAGGGATCGGGCCCCCTCGGCATCCTGCGCCAGCAGGTGACCGAGCCCGCGCACGACCGCGACCGGCAGGCCGCCGCTCTTTCGTTTGACCAGGTCGGCTGCGGACGCGATCTCGTCCCCCGTCGCCGGCAGCGTCACATCGAGACGCCGCCCTTCTGCATCGAGGGTGCCTCGGAGGTCGTCGAGCACCCGCACACCGCTCGCGCCGATGGCCACATCGGTCTGACCTTCGCGCCAGGCGCGACCGAGCGTGTCGGTGATGATCACCCCGAGACGCACAGCGAAGCGGGTCTCGAGTGCGGTACGAAGGCGAAGCGCGGAGGCGTCCGGGTCGACTGGCAGCAGCAGCACGGTGCCCTCCGGCGTGTTCGAGGCGTCCACCCCTGCCGCCGCTGCCACGATTCCGAGGCGGTTCTCCACGATCCGTGTGACACCACCGGGATGGGTGCGGGTCGCCACCACGCGCACCGTCTCGTCGGTGATCGCCTGTTCACGGTCGGCCGCGCGCACGAAGCGCCCCTCCGCTTTCGACACGATCTTCGATGTCACCGCGAGGATGTCGCCTGCTTCGAGCGTGCCGACGAGACCCCCGATGATCGCCGCGAGATCGTCTCCGGCCGCGATCTCGGGGATGCCCTCGATCGCCCAGACTGTGAGCATCAGCGCACCAGTTTCGGCAGCACGTCGCGTCCGAAGACGTCGATCCATTCGCGCTGGTTGCGCCCGACGTTGTGCAGGTAGATGCGGTCGAACCCGAGGTCGAGGTACGACTGGATGGTGGCGCGATGCGCGTTCGGATCCTCCGACACGAGCATCCGCCCCTCGAAGTCCTCCGGGCGCACCAATCGGGCGAGCTGCTCGAATTCGAAGGGCGAGCGGATGTCGGAACGTGGGAATCGCATCCCCCCGTTCGGCCACTCGGTCATGGCATTCGCCATGGCCGCCTCGTGGGTCGATGCCCAGCTGAGATGAAGCCGGAGCACTTTCGTGCCGCCGGTGCGCCCGGACTCGCGGGCTCCCTCGTCGAACCGCGCGAACAGTCCGGCGATCTTATCCACCGGGGCCCCGTCGATGATGATGCCGTCCACGGTGCGGCCGGCGCGTTTCGCGGTGACCGGACCCGACGTGGCCACCAGAATCTCGGGCGCCACCTCCGGCATCGTCCACAGTCGAGTGGATTCCAGCGAGAAATGCGGGCCGCTGTGCTTGGTGTCGCGCCCGGCGAGCGAGGCGACGAACAGCTTCTTGATGATCTCGATCGCCTCGAACATGCGATTGATCCGCTCGGCGGTCTCCGGCCAGTAGGCGCCGGTGACGTGCTCGTCGATGGCCTCGCCCGACCCGACGCCCAGCCAGTGCCGACCCGGATACATCGCGGCGAGAGTCGCACTGGCCTGAGCCACCATCGCGGGATGCCACCGGAACGTCGGCACCGTCATGCCGGTGCCGAGGTCGCCTGAGCTCGCCTGACCGAGCGCGCCGAGCACATTCCAGACGAAACTGGCGTGTCCCTGGCGCGGCACCCAGGGCTGGAAACGATCGGCAGCCATCACGCCGCGGAATCCGCTCTGCTCGGCGGAGGCGGCAAGCTCGAGCACCTCGGTGGGGTGGAACTGTTCGAGCATGGCGGCATAGCCGACGTGCGGGGGTGAGCTGGGCATGACTCTATTGTCTCGAACACCGCAGTGCTCCGTGGCGCGTCGCCGGGATCGCTCTCAGTTCTCGGGACTATTCGGGCTGCCCTCCGCCTGCAGCGCACGCAGTTTCGCCTCGAGGCGGCGGAGGCGGTCATCCTGCTCCTGCTGCGCGATCTCACGCTCCAGTGCAGCGAGCTCGCGCTCGGTGGAGCTCTCGGGGAGCACCACGACCTCCCGTCGGCGCGGGTCGCCGAAGCTCCCCCGGTCGACCGCCTGCCCGTAATCCCGTCCGAGCACGAACCAGAGCACCGCGCCGATCACGGGCAGCAGGATGACGATGATGATCCAGATCGACTTGTCGAGGTACCGGATGCTCCAGCGGTCCGCCCGGATGATGTCGACGAGCGCGAAGACCATCACCAGCAGGTCCAGCGCGGGGATGAGGTACATGAGCAGAGCTTAGGGATCATGGTCCCAAAAGACGAGACCCCCGTCGCAGTCGAATCTCGCCCAGACGGAAGTCCCCAAAAAAAGTGCTTGCGCGATCCCGCGCTGTGCCGATAAGTTTGCCCATCGCCACTGACGAGAGGAGCCAGCGTGATTTACACAGATTTCTCGGGAATGACCCGCAATCGCATTACCGCCGGCTTCGTCGGCGCCGTCCCCGCCTGATCGGCATCCTCGCCTCCTGAGAGGCAGAGTCACCGCCGATCCCGTCGGTGCTGACGACGTCGAAGCCCGACCCTCGAGGTTCCGCACGCTCGCGTCTTGTGCAGCGTACGAACTCTTCGGCCTTCCCCGATCGATCTCGCCGCCCCGCGCGGCACTCCAGCAGTGAGGTACCACCGTCATGAAAACCGCTTTGTCGACCACGCCCGGTCGCACTGGCCAACCAGTCCATCCGCCCCCCTCACCCCCGCTCGCCGCGCCGCGGCAGGTGCGCCGGGTGAGCCTCATCGATCGCGCCGCTCTCCGCCTGGGGCTCGCCCTGATCACCTGGGGTCGCCGACCGCTCGAACTCGAATCCCGAGAGAGGCGTGCCCGTCACGCCGAGCAGTATCTCGCCCGGCTCGAGCGGGAACGGCGTGCCCGGCGGTGGCAGGGCCTGAACCTGCCGCCGCGCTGATGTCCCGCAAGTCCCGCGGGGTCGACCTCGCTGCATCCCGATCCCCTCGGGATGCCGCGGGGTCGCCTCGCGGCATCGTGCCGCGTGCGGGTCAGCCGTTCTGCAGGAAGTCCGCGACGGCCTTCGGCACATAGGGTGCGACATCCCCGCCGAGGCCCGCAACCTGGCGCACGAGGGAGCTCGAAACGTGGGCATGCGCGGGGTCGGGAAGCATGAAGATCGTCTCGACGCCCGCGAGGTTGCGGTTCACGATCGCCATCGGCGTCTCGTACGCCACATCGACCTGAGAGCGGATGCCCTTCACGATCACGCTCGCACCGACCTCGGTGCAGTAGTCCACGAGCAGGCCGACGCTCCACGAGGTCACGATGATGTCGCCCTCGAAACCGGCATCGAGGATCGCCCTCTCGATGAGGGCCACGCGCTGGGCGACGGGAAGAAGGGCCGTCTTCGCCGGGTTGTGCACGACGAGTACGTGGATCCGGTCGAAGATCTTCGCCGCCCGTTCGATCACGTCGAGGTGACCGAGAGTCACCGGGTCGAAGGAACCGGGGACGACGGCGATCCTGCTCATATGGCGAGCCTACGGCACCGGTGTTACGGCTCGATGAACGACGAGGCGTTTATGACGGTGCCGCTCAATTCTTGGCCAGAAAATCACGACTCGCCTCATCGAGCCGACGCTCGAGTGCCAGACGGAGTGCCGGATGGCCGCTCAGCGACGGATCATCCGCGAGCACTGCCTGGGCGATAGCCCGAGCCTCCGTGATGAGCACTCCGTCTTTCGCGACCCGCAGCAGCCGAAGGGAGGATCGACCGCCCGACTGGGTGCTGCCGAGCACGTCGCCCTCCTGACGAAGCTCGAGGTCTTTCTGCGCCAGTTCGAAACCATCGAGGGTGGATGCCACGACCTCGACCCGCTCTCGCGCGAGCGTCTCCTCCTCCGCACTGGTCACCATGAGGCAGAGCCCGGGCACTCCTCCGCGCCCGACCCGACCGCGCAACTGGTGCAGCTGCGATACGCCGAAGCGATCGGCATCGAGGATGATCATCGTGGAGGCGTTGGGCACGTCCACACCCACCTCGATCACGGTGGTGGCGACGAGCACGTCGATGTCCCCGGCTGCGAAGGCGCGCATCAGGGCATCCTTCTCGTCGCTCGGGAGGCGTCCGTGGAGCCCCTCGATGCGCCTCCCCTCAAACAGCGGGTTCGCCCGGAGCCGGGCGAGGGTATCGGTGACATTGGCGATCTCGACGGCCGCCGGCGCCGGGCCGACCGCGACGGCGTCTTCGACCAGCGGACTCTCGATGACCGTACTGTCGATCGCCGGACACACCACGAACCCCTGGCGTCCCTTGGCCAGCTCCTCCGCGAGACGTTCCCAGACGCGGTTGACCCAGCCCGGTTTGTCGGCGAGCGGCACGACGAAACTCTGGATCGGCACCCGGCCACTGGGCAACTCGGCGATCGTCGAGACATCCAGGTCTCCGAACACGGTCATCGCCACCGTGCGCGGGATCGGCGTCGCGGTGAGCACGAGCACATGCGGCGGCACCGTGCCCTTGCGACGGAGCGCCTCGCGCTGTTCGACCCCGAACCGGTGCTGTTCGTCGACGACGACGAGTCCGAGGTCGTAGAAGCCGACACTCTCGCTGAGCAGGGCGTGCGTGCCCACGACGATCTGCGCCTGCCCGCTGACCGTGGCGAGGGTGGCCTTGCGCCGATCCGCCACGGGAAGCTGACCGGTGATCAGGGTGGGGCGCAGCGTGGCCGCGAGGTCGGGGCCGAGGGTCTTCACGATGGAACGCAGGTGCTGGCCGGCCAGCACCTCCGTGGGAGCGAGCAGAGCGGATTGGCCGCCGCTGTCGGCGACCGCGAGCATCGCACGCAACGCCACGAGGGTCTTGCCCGAGCCAACCTCGCCCTGCACCAGCCGATTCATGGGAGCGGATGCCGCGATGTCCCGCGCGATCTCGGTGCCGACGGTCGTCTGGTCGCCGGTGAGGACGAACGGCAGCTGCGCATCGAAGCGCTCGAGCAACCCACCCGGCTTCGGCACGCGAGGGGTCGCCGACTGCAGCTTCACCAGAGCCCGCTGCTCGAGCAACGCGGCCTGCAGCACGAAGGCCTCCTGAAAGCGCAGGGACTTCTGTGCCGCGCGCCACTCGATGTCCTTCTCCGGGCGGTGGATGAGCTCGAGCGCCCGCGAATAGCTCATCAGGCCGCGATCGCCGCGCACCGCTCCCGGTACGGGATCGTCGAGGGGCGGCAGCGTGTCCAGCAGTACCCCGATCGCCTTGCCGAGTTGCCAGGATGCCACCGCTGCCGTCGCCGCATAGATCGGCACCGGCTGCTCGGCCCACTTGCGGGCGCGCTCCGCCGCGGCCGCAGAGTCGCCGCCCGTATCATCCGTCTCGAACAGCTCGTAGTCGGGGTGGGCCAGCTGGATGGTGCCGCGATAGTCCCCCACCTTGCCCGCGAAGATGCCGCGCACCCCCGGCTTGAGATCGGCCTTTCGCCAGGCCTGGTTGAAGAAGGTGAGGGAGAGGATGTCGCTGCCATCGCTGATCGTCACCTCCAGGATCGACCCCTTGCGCGCCCGCATCGTGCGCTCCTGCACGGCGAGCACCTCGGCCACGATCGTGACGTTCTCGTCCACGGAGAGCTGCGCGAGTGCGGTCAGCTCCCCGCGCAGAGCGTAGCGACGGGGATAGTGCGTGAGCAGGTCGCCCACGGTGGCGAGGCCGAGACCCTTCTCGAGGGCGGCCGCGGTGCGCCCGCCAAGGGCGGTGCTGAGCTTGGCGTCGAGCGGGGAGTCCACCACTCGACAGTAGCCGCCTCCTCCGGCACTTCCTCGCGTTACAACCAGCGCAGTTTGCGGAAGATCACGTACAGCCCGACGCCGACGACCAGCATCAGTCCGATGGCGAAGGGATACCCGAACAACCAGTGCAGCTCCGGCATCACCCGGAAATTCATGCCGTAGATGCCGCTGATGATCGACGGCGCGAAGAGGATGGCCGCCCAGGCGGAGATCTTGCGAGTCTCCTCCGTCTGCCGGTTGTTCGCTTCCGTGGTCTCCTGCATCTCCTCGTTCTGCCGCTGGGCCACGAGGGTCGCGTTGACGGTGAGGATGTCGCGGAGCAGGATGCGGAATTCGTCCACTCGCTCCGTCGCGTGCGCGACGTGGTCGGCGACATCCCGCAGGTACTGCTGCAGGTCTTCCCCGATGCCGTACTTGTCGAAACCGTTGGAGATCTGATCGAGCATGCCGACGAGAGGCACCGAGGCGCGCTGGAAGTCGATCACCTCGCGGGTCAACTCGTAGATACGACGGGAGACGCCGGGGTCTCCCCCGAACACCTGAGTCTCGATCTCGTCGATGTCGTTCGCGAGCCCCGCGACCACGGGGAAATAGCCGTCGACGACGGCGTCGAGGATGGCGTAGAGCACGGCTTCCGTGCCGCGGGCGAGCAGGTCTGGCGTGTTCTCCAGCCGACCGCGGACGAGGGAGAGGTCCGGGGATTCGCTGTGCCGCACCGTGATCACGAAGTTGCTGCCCATGAAGACGTGGAGTTCGCCGAACTCCACCTCCTCTTTCGCATCGAGATAGCGGGCGGCCCGAAGCACGACGAAGAGGGTGGATCCGTAGCGCTCGATCTTCGGACGCTGGTGGGCGACGATCGCATCCTCGACGGCGAGTTCGTGGAGACCGAACTGGCCGGCGAGTGAGGTGAGCTCCTCGGTGGTGGGGCGGTACAGCCCGATCCAGGCCATGGCACCCGGGCGCGCGTCGAGCGCAGCGTAGGTGTCGCTGAGCGATGCGGGCGTCTCGACGCGGTATCCATTCTCGTAGATCGCGTTGTTGATCAGGCTCGAACGCACCTCGCCGGGCTCTGGGGTCTCCACGCGCACGGGAATCTCTGGCATGCGCGGTCGCAGCGAGAGGGCGCGGAAGGGCTTGCGAAAATCGGGGGCCATGCTCAAAACGGTAGTCCCGTCGGGTGAACAATTCATGTAGCCCGATAGGGTCGGTTTCGATGACTCGAATAATCTCAGGATTCGCCGGATCCATTGCCCTGAAGACGCCCGGGAGCGGCACCCGCCCCACCAGCGATCGGGTGCGTGAGGCGATCTTCTCCGCGCTGGAATCCCGCGGTGTGATCGATGGTGCCCGGGTGCTCGATCTCTATGCCGGATCCGGCGCGCTCGGACTCGAAGCGGCGAGCCGGGGAGCCGCCTTCGTGCGGCTGGTCGAACGCGGCGGGCCCGGCACGGCGGTCTGCCGCGCCAACGCGGCCGCGGTGCTCGCCCAGGCGCCGCGAGGCTCCACCCTGCGGATCGAGGTCAGTGGTCGGCTCGTGCAGTCCTTCCTCACGAGCAATCCAGAGACCTGGGACCTCGTATTCCTCGACCCGCCCTACGACCTCGACGAGGCCGAGCTCGCGGAGAATCTCGCCTCGCTCGCCTCGCGCCTCGAGCCCGACGCGGTGATCTGCCTCGAGCGCAGCAGCCGCTCCCCCGAGCCCACCTGGCCCGAGGGGATCCAGCTCGATCGCCGCAAGGACTACGGCGACACGACCCTCTGGTGGGCGGATTCGGTCGCGTAACCCGCTGGTCGAGAAGGGCGCTCAGCACCCGTATCGAGACCTGGGTCGGCCGGCCTCGAGCAGCGAGTCGGGATCAGCCCGCGGATCCGGCCCAGTCCCGATAGGGGTCCCACCCTGCCGAGTCGTGCGGTGCTCCGTCGACGGTGAGTCCCTCCCCTTCGACACACACCCCGATGGCTCGGAATCCAGCGGGTAGGCCGATCTCTGGCGGGAAGGTCGCAAGCAGCGAATGATCCTCTCCCCCGCCCAGTGCCAGCACGGGGTCACTGCCCAGAGCGCCCGAAGCAAAGTCGATGCCCACCCCGCTGGCTCTTGCAAGCCGTGCGGAGTCGATGGCCAGCCCGTCGCTGAGATCGAGCATCGCAGTCGCGCCCGCGAGGGCGGCCGTGCGCCCGGCGGCGATCGGCGGGGTCGGCGCAAGCTGGGGCGCGGTGCGCGAGCGCAGTGCGGTGGCGAGAGCGGCATCCGGATTCCCGGAGGCGTCGACCGCCTCGGCGAAAAGCAAGTGCAGCGCAGCGGCGGCCGCACCGAGCACGCCGGCCACGGCGACGATGTCTCCGGGCGAAGCGCCGGAGCGCAGCACCGGGGCGCGCCCCTCGAGATCACCGAAGGCGGTGACCGCGATCGTGAGCGTCGCGGAGACGGACAGGTCTCCCCCCACCACCCCGCACCCCGGAGCCATCGATTCGCAGGCATCGCGAAGCCCGTCGGCGATGCCCTCCAGCAGGGTGACCGGCGAGTCGGCCGGCGCGGCGATCGCCACGACGAGCGCGGTCGGCACGGCGCCCATGGCGGCGACATCCGCGAGGTTGGAGGCGGCGGCCTTCCACCCGAGATCGTGGGGGCTCGACCAGGCCAGCCGGAAGTCGGGCCCGTGGATCATCATGTCGGTGGTCACGACGAACCGTCTATCCGGCGCGGCGACGACAGCCGAGTCATCCCCCGGACCGAGCATGGCGGATGCCGCGGCTGGCAGCCGCGGGAAGATACGCGAGAGCACGGCCGATTCCCCGATACCTCCGAGAGTGTCGGGAGCGGCGGATTCTGGCGTGATCGTCATGCTCCAAACGGTAGCCTGAATGGGATGCCTGCGATGTCGAGAACCCGGAAGCGCACCGCCCTCGTGGTGGGAGTGCTCGCTCCGCTGCTCCTCGGGCTCGTCACGGCCTGCACCCCCACGGTTCCCCTCACGCCTGCCGCCGATGCGACGAATCCGAAGTGTGCGGAGATCATCGTCAGGCTGCCGCAGAGTGTCGTCGACCAGCCCATCCGCGAGACCAATGCTCAAGCCACGAGCGCGTGGGGCAACCCCACTTCGGTGCTGCTGCGCTGCGGTGTCGCCCAGCCCGCCCCCTCGGCCAGCTGCTCCACCGTCAACGGCGTCGACTGGGTCGTGGATGTCTCGGGCTCGCCGCGCTACGTCTACACGACCTGGGGCCGCTCGCCGGCGACGCAGGTGGTGGTCGACACGAAGCTGACGCAGGGCCAGGAGGCGATCATCCTGGACGATCTGGGCAACGCCGTCGGCTCGATTCCACAGACGAAACAGTGCACCCGGAAAGACCCCGGTTTCGTGCCGGACAGCACGCCGGCGCCGACGCCGTAGTCGCGACCCAACCTCCGCCGCTGCCGCACTTTCTTCGGCACAACTCCTGCAGTTTGCCGCGCGTCACCGGTCCGCGCCGTGACCGCGGGGCCCGGCACGGCGCGGGCCGAGAACTGCAGGAGTTATGCAGACGGAGAGGAGGGCGGCGGGAGTCCCGCCGAACTACTCGACCAGGATCGCCGGGGCCTCATCGGTGGTCAGGTGCGGCGCGATATCGCGGGGATCCATCGTGCCGGCGAGAACCTGCGCGACCTGGGAGACGATGGGCATGTCCACCCCGCGCGCGGCGGCGAGCTCCAGGATCGGCGCCACAGAGGAGAGGCCCTCTGCCGTCTGGTTCATCTGCTTGACGACATCCGTGAAGCTGTAGCCCTGTCCGAGCAGTCGCCCGGCGGTGTTGTTGCGCGAGAGCGACGACTCGCAGGTCGCAATGAGGTCGCCGAGACCCGCCAGACCGGACAGGGTCTGCGCCAGACCGCCGTAGGCGACCGCGAAGTCCGTCATCTCCACCAGCCCACGGGTGATGATCGAGGCTTTCGTGTTCTCGCCGTAACCCACCCCGTCGACGATGCCGATGGCGACCGCGATGAGGTTCTTGAGCACCCCGCCGAACTCGGTGCCGATGACATCGGTGTTGACGAAAGAGCGGAAATAGGGGGCCGTCGCCGCCGCTGCCACGAAGGTCGCGGTCTCGAGCGAGAGGGACGACACCACGGCGGCCGTCGGCTGCTCCTTGGCGATCTCGAGCGCCAGGTTGGGTCCGGATGCCACGGCGACGAGATCCGGATCGATCTCCAGCTCCTGGTGGATGACCTCGCTCATGCGATCGCGGGTGCCCTTCTCGACACCCTTCATGAGGCTCACGACGATGGCGTCGGGCGGGATCACGTCGCGCACGATCCGCAGGTTCTCCCGCAGCGACTGGCTCGGCACGGAGATGAAGACGATCTCCGCCCCATCGAGCACATCGGGGATGAACGAGGAGGCCCACAGGTTGCGCGGCAGATTGATGCCGGGCAGATAGTCGCTGTTGCGCTTGGACTGCGAGATCTCGCGGGCCAGCTCGGGGCGCCGTGCCCAGAGCGCGACATCGGATCCGCCGTCCGCGAGCACCTTGGCGAAGGTCGTGCCCCAACTGCCGGCACCGAGAACCGCGACTCTCCGCACCCCCGGACGGGAGAGGCGGATGGGCAATGTCATCGGATTAGGGTTGTTCAAATCGACCGATCTCACTCTGGCTGTGCTTGGACGGGTCCCAGGTCTCGGCAGGCACCGGTTCGTCGCGCAGGTCCGCGAGCAGCCTGGTGATGTCGGCCATGAGAACGGCGGTCGCGGCGGTGAGCAGCTTCGGATCCACGCCCTTGCCGCGGAAGGCGGAGAGATCCACCGGATCCCCGATCTTCACTGTGATCGTCTTGCGCGGGAAGAGACTGATCTTCTTTCCGTACCGCGGCATCACGTGCTGGGTACCCCAGTGCGCGACCGGAATCAGGGGGATGTCGGCGAGCAGCGCCATCCGTACCGCCCCCGTCTTGCCCCGCATCGGCCACAGCTCCGGGTCACGGGTGAGCGACCCCTCCGGATAGATCACGACGGCATGGCCAGCGTGCGCGAGGGCATCGGCCGCGGCGATCGGATCCTGCCCGCGCACCACGCCGGTGCGCTCCACGGGGATCTGCCCGGAGGCGCGCAGGAACCAGCCCATGACCGGCACGGAGAAGAGGGATGCCTTGGCCAGGTATCGCGGCACGCGCCCCAGCTTGTACATGACACGTCCGATGACGACCGGATCGATCTCGCTGTAGTGGTTGGGAGAGAACACGAATGCGCCGGACTTCGGCAGTTTGTGGCCGTCGATGATCACGTAGCGGGCGAGAAACTCCATCGGCGGCACGAGGAGGAACGCCAGCAGGCGGAAGATCGGGATCTTCTCTGAGGCCACTCGCGTCGATGCGGTCGATCCGGTCACTGCGATGTTCAGCCCTCGTAGACGAAGTCGGCCCCGAGAATCGCGAGCTTGTCGATGAAGTGCTCGTAGCCGCGGCTGATGATGCCGACATTGCTCACTGTCGAGACGCCCTCGGCGCTGAGCGCGGCGATGAGGTAGCTGAATCCGCCGCGCAGATCCGGAACGCGCACGTTCGCGCCGTGCAGCTTTGTCGGACCGGTGATCACGGCAGCCTGCTCGAAGTCACGCCGGGCCACGCGGCGCGGATGATCCGGCAGGCCCTCCTTGTGCACCACGATGTTCGCGCCCATCTCGTTGAGAGCATCCGTGAAGCCGAAGCGGTCTTCGTACACGGTCTCGTGCACGAAGGAGACTCCCGTGGCCTGCGTCAACGCCACGATGAGCGGCTGCTGCCAGTCCGTCATAAAACCGGGGTGCACATCCGTCTCGATGGAGACCGGCTTGAGCTCACCCCCCGGGTGGTAGAAGCGAATTCCGTCATCCTCGACGTCGAACGCACCGCCGACCTTGCGGAAGACATTGAGGAAGGTCATCATCTCGCTCTGGCGTGCGCCCTCCACGAAGATGTCACCCTTGGTGACCAGCGCCGCCGCAGCCCAGCTCGCGACCTCGTTGCGGTCGAACAGAGCGCGGTGCTTGTAGCCCTCGAGTCGATCGACGCCCTCGATGAGGATGACGCGGTTGGGCTCGACCGAGATGATCGCGCCCATCTTCTGCAGGATGGCGATGAGATCCATGATCTCCGGCTCGATGGCCGCGTTCTTGAGTTCGGTGGTGCCCTTCGCGCGCACCGCGGTGAGCAGCACCTGTTCGGTCGCGCCCACGCTCGGGTACGGCAACTCGATGTCCGCGCCGTGCAGTCCGTCCGGAGCGGTGATGTAGATGCCCTCGAACGACTTGTCCACGACAGCACCGAAGGCCCGAAGGGCGTCGAGGTGGAAGTCGATGGGGCGGTCGCCGATTCGGCAGCCACCGAGGTCGGGGATGCGAGCCTCGCCGAGACGGTGGAGAAGGGGACCGCAGAACAGGATCGGGATGCGGCTCGATCCGGCATGCGCGTCGATCTCGGCGAAGTGTGCCTTCTCCACGTTGGACGTGTCGAAATGCAACTCCCCCGGCTTCGGGGAGGTGACGATCACGCCGTAGACCTCGAGCAGCCCGCGAACGACCTCGACATCGCTGATATCCGGAACGTCCCGCAGGGTGCTCGGCGTCTCGCCGAGAAGGGCTGCCACCATCGCCTTGGTGGCCAGGTTCTTGGCACCGCGCACAGAGATGCGACCCTTGAGGGGGTTGCCGCCGGTGATCGTGATCTCGTCGGAGGTCAATCCCACCCGCCGTCCTGCCTTCTGGGCATCTGTGGCTAGGGGATTCATCTATTCACCTGCATCGTTGTGGTTCGAGACCTGCTGTACCGGGAGTGTGAGGGGCCGCCAGGGTTCCCGACGAGTCTCGAACTCGGTGATCTCCGCTTCGTTGCGCAGGGTGAGTCCGATGTCGTCCAGGCCTTCGAGCAGCCGCCACCTAGTGTAATCATCGATCTCGAATGGCACGGTGACGTCGCCGATCGTCGCTGTTTTGGCGACGAGATCGACGGACGCCTCGATGCCGGGATTCGCGTCGATGGCGGCCCACAGCACCTCGAGGTCCGATTCGCTGATCTCGCCGGCGAGCAGCCCCTGCTTTCCGGAGTTTCCGCGGAAGATGTCGCCGAAGCGGGGGCTGAGTACGGCGGCGAATCCATAGTCGCGCAAGGCCCACACTGCATGCTCGCGGCTGGATCCGGTGCCGAAATCCGGGCCGGCGATGAGCACGCGGGCGCCGGCGTAGACGGGATTGTTGAGCACGAAATCGGGATCCTGACGCCACGCGTAGAAGAGCGCGTCGTCGAATCCGGTCTTGGTGACCCGTTTGAGGAACACCGCGGGGATGATCTGGTCGGTGTCGACGTTGGCACGCTCGAGGGGCACGGCCACGCCCGTGACCATGGAGACCTTGTCCATCAGTTGCCCGCCGTTCCGCTGGTCGAGGAGGGCACTCCAGCGCCCGTATCGAGACCCGAAGTATCGAGACCGAGGTCCCACGGCGAACTCAGCGTCCCGCGGATCGCGGTCGCCGCTGCCACGAGCGGCGACACCAGATGGGTGCGCCCACCCTTGCCCTGCCGACCTTCGAAGTTGCGATTGGAGGTGGATGCGCAGCGCTCGCCCGGGGCGAGCTGGTCGGGATTCATCCCGAGACACATCGAGCAGCCGGCGAAGCGCCACTCGGCGCCGAAGTCCTTGACGATCTGGTCGATGCCCTCGGCTTCGGCCTCGATGCGCACGCGGGCCGAACCCGGTACGACCATGACGCGCACGCCATCCGCCTTCTTCTGTCCCTTGATGATCGAGGCGAATGCCCGCAGGTCTTCGATACGGCTGTTGGTGCACGATCCCATGAACACCGCGTCGACGTGAATGTCTTTGAGCGGGGTGCCCGCTTCGAGGTCCATGTACTCGAGGGCTCGCTCGGCGGAGGCCCGCTCGTTCATATCGATGATCAGCGAGGGATCGGGCACTCGATCGCTGAGCGACGCGCCCTGCCCTGGATTCGTCCCCCAGGTGACGAACGGTTCGAGTTCGTCCGCATCGAGGTACACCTCGGCGTCGAACACCGCGTCCGCGTCGGTAGCGAGGGTGTTCCAGTAGGCGACAGCCGCGTCCCAGTCCGCGCCCTTCGGTGCGTGCGCGCGGCCCTCGAGGTAGTCGTAGGTCACCTGATCCGGCGCGATCATACCCGCCCGGGCTCCCGCCTCGATGGACATGTTGCAAACGGTCATCCGGCCCTCCATAGAGAGGGAACGGATGGCGCTGCCGCGGAACTCGAGCACATAGCCCTGCCCGCCTCCGGTACCGATCTGTGCGATGACCGCGAGGATGATGTCCTTGGCCGTCACGCCCGGTCGCAGGGTGCCCTCGACGGTGATCGCCATCGTCTTGAACGGGCTGAGCGGCAGGGTCTGCGTGGCGAGCACATGCTCGACCTCGCTGGTGCCGATGCCGAAGGCCATCGCGCCGAATGCCCCATGGGTCGAGGTGTGGGAGTCGCCGCAGACGACGGTGATGCCCGGCATCGTGAGGCCGAGCTGCGGGCCGACGACGTGGACGATTCCCTGATCGATGTCGCCGAGGGAGTGCAGGCGCACCCCGAACTCCGCGCAGTTGTTGCGCAGGGTCTGGATCTGCGTGCGGCTCGTGAGATCCACTATGGGCTTGTCGATGTCGAGGGTCGGGGTGTTGTGATCCTCGGTGGCGATGGTGAGGTCGAGGCGGCGCACCGGGCGACCGGCGAGGCGTAGCCCGTCGAAGGCTTGCGGGCTCGTCACCTCGTGCACGAGGTGGAGGTCGATGTAGATGAGGTCGGGGTTGCCGTCCTCGCCCTTCACGACGAGGTGGTCATCCCACACTTTTTCGGCGAGTGTGCGGGGTGCTGCGGGGTTTACATCGTTCATGGTCGTGCGCTCTCCTATACCAAACGGTGGTCAGCCAGCGGCGCGTAAACCCGCACCAGACTCCGCGACGAGGGAGGCCTGGAAACTAGGACTCGTCGCGGCTACGAAGAAGAAGCAGACCGAACAACACCGCTTCAGGCTAACACCGTTTGGGAATCCCCCTCGGATGATGGTTCGGCGCGCTCGCATCCGGTGCGGCAATCCCGCCTACGCGCTCTCCGGGGGCATCGAGTCGAGGGTATGTGCGGGTTCAAGCTGCCTCAGGTCGCCTTTAATCCCGAGTCGAAACACGGCGGCACCGAGCTTCCCGACGCTGCAAGGGGGAACCGATCTGGGGGATCAGGCGCGCACCACTGTGACGATGAATTCGCCGAGCTCGACCTCCGCGCCGTCGGGCACCAAGACACGGGTACCCGGGTCGACCTGTACGACGTCCATTCCCGGGGCCACGACGAACACGCCGTTGGTCGAATCGAGATCGTGCACCCAGAGGATGCCGCCCTCGAGCTCGAGCAGAGCGTGCGTCTTCGAGAGCGACTTGGCGGGATCGAGCGCCGGCAGGAGAGCGGCAGCGGGCCAGGCGGCATTGGCCACCGGATCCCGGCCGATGATCACGGCGGAAGCAACGGGCACGGACTGCCCGGTCGGCAGCACGATGCTCCAGGCAGTCGTCGAATCACGTCGGGTAACGCTCGCACGGGTCTCGTCGACCGAACCCTCGAGCGGTGCCGATGCGGCCTCGAATGAAACCGTCGGCACCGAAGCCGGAGCGGCCTCACCGGCGGCCGACGGAATCGACGGCACATCCTGCGCGCTCGGCACAACCGGTGGCCTACCCGGCATGACCGGGAAGAACACGATCTCGTCGACCGAAGAATTCGGGGAACCCGCGGAATCCGCCGGAGTGGCGCGGGGCGGCACGATCCGCGCGTTCGCCACGCGGTGCGTGGCCGAATCGGCGATGCCCGGGGGCAGCGTGATGAACTCCTCCGGATCATCCGGCTCAGTCTCGGCCGGTGCGGGAGCCGGGTTCGCGGCGGGCAACAGTCCGGGCGGCGGGGTGATCAGGAGGGGGTTGCCTTCGTCCGACACAGCGCCCTCCCCGGTTGGTCCGTCAGTCGAGCAATGCTAACGCACCCTTCGCCGGGCGTCGGCTAGCCCTGATCCTTGCGGGTGGTCATTCGTAGCGCCCAATCGCGGGCTTTGCGCACGCGATATCGGCTGAGGAACCGGCGAAGGCCCCCCACCGCCTCTCGGGCGGCCTCGATCGAGGCGGATGCCTCGGTCCAGACCCGATCGGTGGTCTGGTCGTCGACCGGGCGCCCGGAGAAGACGGCTTCGTCGGCGCGGATGGCCAGCGATCTCAGCATCACCGGCTGAGCCACCTGACTCTCGAGGTCGTCGGCGATGTGCACGCGCGTCGTCTTGCCGATCACGGAGTAGCCGAGCTCGGAATAGCGATCGAGCAACTCGTCCCAGGCGCCGGCCACTCGATCCTCGGTGCGAGCCGCCTCGCGGCGCCGTCGCGCGCGCCGGCGCTTCGCCGCGGCGATGATGAGCATCGGCACGAAGACGATCAGGGCCGGGATCAGGATGCTGAGGCCGAGGATGTAGACCCACCCCGGCAGCGAGAACAGCAGCCCCTTGTCCTGCTTCTTCTGCTTCTCCAGCTCTACCGGCGTCAGCAGGTCGTCACTGTCCTTCTCGGAACGCGGGGGCTGCCGCACCTGCGGTTGCGGGATGCTCTGGGGTTTCGGCACCTGTGCCTGCGGAATATCCGTCTCCTTCGGCGTGGGGTTGAACGCCACCCAGCCCACCTTGTCGAAGGCCACCTCCACCCAGGCGGTCACGTCGTTTCCGGTGACCTCCACCGACTTCTGACCCTCGGCGATCTTGGGCGCGAAGCCCATCACGACCCGGGCCGGATAGTTGTAGCTGCGCGCCATGAGCGCGAAAGCCGAGGCATACTGCTCCTGGTCGCCGATCATCTGAGGGCGTTCCAGCAGTTCGCTGATGCGGTCTGCCCCGTGGCCGGCCCGGGAGGCGACGGCATCGGAAGCGCGCCCGTGGCTGAGGAAGCCCTTCTGCACGAGGGCCAGTCGGATGGCCTCCAACTGCGCAATCGGAGTTGCCGCCTTGCCTGCGAATTCCTGCGCCTTGCTCGTCACGACATCCGGGCTACCGACGACAGGCGGCAGATTCACGGTGGCGATGGGGTCCTTGGCGAGGTCATCGGCGGGGATGACCTTCTGCTCTTCCGCAGTCATGGTGTAGCTGTCGCCCTTGACGAGACCGGTGGTGAGCACCGCCGTTCCGGTGGAGTCGTTGTAGCGCAGGCTGTCCGTGGCGGTTTTGGCCGCCCCGCCGGTGAAGTCGAGGCTGGTCGGGTAGCCGACGCTGGGCAGCCAGAAGTCCTTGTAGCCGGCGATCGTGAAGGTGACATCCTTGCGCACGACGGGCGTGATGAAGGTGGGATCGGGCAGCGTGCGCCCCACCAGGTTGAAGGTGCCCGAGCCATCCGTGCTCGTCTTCGGGCCTGTGACGTTCCAGAGCTTGCCCGTGTACGAGTCGAGGGTCGCCAGCCGGATCGTGTCGCCGGTCTTCAACCCGGTCACGGTGAAGAGCACGTCGTCGGTCGCCTGTTTCGTGTAGTGCCGGAAGCCGGACAGTGGGCTCGGGTAGTCCAGCGGATCGAAGGGCGGTTGGATCTCCTCGCGCAGCACGAAGCGTTCGTCCTTCGGCGGAGCGAAGACGAATCCGGCGCTGCCACCGAGCAGCACGGCGCCGGCGACGACGATCGCGGTTCCGGCGAGTTTGCGGGTGCGCAGGCGGTTGGGGCCGGCGGAGGTCGCGGTGATGGTGGGTCGACGCCAGCCCAGCCAGACGAGGGCGAGAGCCGCGAATACGGCCCCGCGGATGCCCGCCTGGTAAGGCACGTCGGTGCCGATCAGGATGCCCGCGAGATAGAGCGCCACCGGACCGATCAGCGTGATCGCGAAGCGCCAGGCCGACCGCGGCTTCGACGAGAGCCAGCGGGCGGCGAGTGAGGTGGAGACGAGTGCCACGAGCCACGTCGCGAAGTACGGGACCACCGTGATGTAGGCGGGAGCACCGATCGGGGTACGAAGCGTGACGATGTCCGACCAGCCGTAGACCGCTCCGATTGCGAGGCTCTCGAGCGACGCGAGAGTGGGGAGCACACCGAACAGCGCCTGCTGTGGCACCGCGATGGCCGTGCCGAAGAGGAAGTATCCGACGACGGCGACGAGCACCAGGGCGATGATGTTGACGCGGAAGACCGAGGCGAGGATGCCGGTCGCTGCTCCGAGCGCCAGGCCACCGAGGCCCGCGATCAGAAATCCGTAGCCTCCGAATGACGGTTCAAAACCGAGCACGCCCAGCACGGAGAGTACGAGCAACACGGTGATATCGGCCCAGGTGCGACCGGTCGGCCGCCGGATGCCGCGGGTGGGGATCGTCGTCTCCGTCATCAGCTGAGCCCCCGAACCAGCCGGGAGAGGTCGGAGAGGTCGCCGACGGTGATCACGGTGAGGCCCGCGACAGACGCGATCTTCGGCTGCGCACCGGCAACGACGTGGAATGCGACCTGCGCGGTGTCCTGCCCGAACAGCGATTCGACGCTGCGGTACTCGCCGGTCGTCATATTCGACCCGCCGATCATCATCACGACGCTAGGGGCGGGCAGCCGCCGGGTGCGTTCGCGGGCGAAGTCCCGGATGCTCGGGTAGACCCGACCGACCGGGTCGATGCGGCACGAGGCATCCAGCATCGAGGTCACGGTCTGGGTGCGCCAGACTCCCGACTCGCTCACCACGTTCATCTGCACGCCGTCTCGGATGACCTGAGCGGCGATCGACGCCGTGACCGAGATCGCGAGTTCGAATTCCTCATCCGAGGCGTAGAGGTCGCTCCGAGAGGCGAGGATCATCGTCACCTGCGAACGCCGCGTCTCTTCGAACTGCCGCACCATCAACTGGCCGATGCGCGCAGAGGTGCGCCAGTGCACATAGCGGCGATCGTCCCCCGGCACGTAGGGACGCAGGGCGTGGAAGGCGATGTCGTTGTTGGTGATCTTCTTGGAGACCTGCCCCTCGAGGTCGCGCACGAGACCAGCCGCGGAGGGGGCGAGACGCACCGTCTTCGGATGCACGAAGAGGTCAACGGCATCCGCCCACTTGAGGGCCCGCCGCAACATGCCGAGCTGGTCACCGCGCACAGATTCGGCCGGTCCCGCGATGATCACCGCACGCTTGTTGGTCGGCACCGCGAAGAGCTCTTCGTGCTCCTCCTTCGGCTTCATCGCGGGCAGCTGGAACTCCGCGATCGCGCGGCCCACCGGAAGCTCCATGCGGGTGGGGGTGAGACCCCGGGTGCCGATGTTCGTGACGACCATGCGCCCCATGGCCCGGTCACCCACGACGACCCGACGCGGGTTCAGCTCGACGAGCACGCCGTAGGACGCACGTCCGAAGAGGAACACCGCGCACAGCGCGAGGGAGGCGAGCAGGATGAAGCCGAGGTAGGTGAACTCCTGCCACCCGAAGACCGCACTGAGAACGAGTGCCACCACTGAGAGCCCGAGCACGAGCCATCCGGCCGCCGTGATCGTGCGGAACACCGGCCCGGCGAGACGCCAGACAGCCCTGACGACAGGCGCGATGATCGCACCGACGGCAGTGAGCAGTCGGGTACCGCGAGCTCCGAGCCTCTGAAGAGGCACGGCCAGCCCGGGTTTCGAGTCGGTGACGGTCATGGTCGGGAGGTCACGCCGCCCGGTAGGTGGGGGGCTCGATGTCGAGCAGAATGCGACTGACGATGTCTTCGGCCTTCACCCCGGCGAACTCCGACTCCGGGTCGAGGATGATGCGGTGCGCGAGCACCGGCACCGCGAGATCCCGCACGTCATCCGGCGTCGCGTAGGTGCGGCCCTGGGTGATCGCCCAGGTCTTGATGGCGCGGGCGAGTGCCATCGCTCCGCGCATGCTGACTCCCAGCACCACGTCACGGTTCTTGCGGGTCGCCTCGACGATCTCGTTGAGATATTGCATGACCGACTCGTCCACGAAGACCTCGGAGGCGAGTCCGGCCATGGCCACGATCGACTCCGGCTTGATGATGGGGGTGACGAGAGATGCCCTCGCGCGGGTGGCCGAGTCCATCAGCAGGGCGACCGCGGTCTTGGCATCCGGGTAGCCGAGCGTCGTCTTGATCAGGAAACGGTCGAGCTGCGCTTCGGGCAGCTTGTAGGTGCCGGCCTGTTCCACCGGGTTCTGGGTCGCGATCACCAGGAACGGTGCACCGACCCCGTGGCCCTCTCCATCGATCGTGACCACACCCTCTTCCATCACCTCGAGCAGTGCACTCTGGGTCTTGGGGCTCGCCCGGTTGATCTCGTCCGCGAGCACGATCGAGGCGAAGATCGGTCCCTGGTGAAACTGGAACTTGCCCTTTGACTGGTCGTAGATCTGCACCCCGGTGACGTCGGAGGGCAGCAGGTCGGGGGTGAACTGGATGCGCGAGGTCGTGCCATCCAGGCTGTTCGCGAGGGCCTTCGCCAACACGGTCTTGCCCGTTCCGGGGTAGTCCTCCAGCAGCACGTGCCCATCGGAGACGAGCGCGGTGAGCACGAGACGGATCACATTGCTCTTGCCGACGATCGCCTTGTCGACGTTCGCGACGAGTTTTTGGAAGGCGTCGGCGAACCAGGTCGCCTGTTCCTGGGTTACGGGCATGGATTCACTTTCGGTCGGGATCGCTAGAAGTTGAAGTTGACTGTGTTGCTCTTCACACCGTCGACGGTCACGTAGGTGCCGCTGAAGCCGCAGTACTTGGTGCTCAGGTAGGTGTTGCCGGAGAAGCTGGCCGACCCGAACGAGCCCTGGCAGTAGAAGTCGATCGTGTGGCCGCCGCCGCCGAAATCGTGCAGCGTCACGTCGTACTTGTGGCAGTTGCCGGAGCACGAGCCGCCCGACTGGCCGGGCGGATCCGCCTTCAGTTCGACCGAGGGGTTCAGCGGCGTCACCTTGATGTTGCCGGACGCGGTCCCGGCCTGCCCGTTGCCCGCGTTGTTGCGCGCATAGACCGAGATCGAATGGTTTCCGGCACCGAGATTGCCCTTGGTCACGCTCGTTGCGGTGGTGACCACGTTGCCGCCGCCATCGATCGAGTAGACGTATTCCATGTTGTCGGTGACAGCCGCACCGCCTCCCGGAGACGCCCAGTTGAAGCGGATGGTTCCGGGGTCCGTGTCAGCCACGATGGTGGCACTCGGGTTGATCTTGCCGGGAACTGTCTGGTTCTGGATCGCCACGGTGTTCGAGGTGCCGGTCGCGCCGGTCTTGCCGCCGGTGTTCTGAGCGGAGACGGTGAAGCTGTAGTTGCCGGCACCGAGACCGCTGACAGGCAGGCTCGAGGTTCCGGTGGTCGTGCCCGTCGCGCCGTTGCTGGCGCGCCAGGTGTAGGTGGTCGAACCACCGCCGCTGTTCACGGCACCCCAGGTGGCCTTGATGCTGCCGGACGGAGCCCATGGGCTCGTCACGGTCGCGGTCACCGCGGGCGTGCCGGGCGTGCCGTAGGGGGTCACCTGGTCGCTCTCCACCGACCATTGGCCCGCTCCGTGCACGTTGATGGCGCGCGCCGCGAAGGTGTAGGCGGTGCCGTTCGTCAACCCGGAGATCGTGCAGTCGGCGCCGGCCGTGCAGTTGGCTGTCGCTCCGCCGGGCGTGGCTTTCACGTCGTAGGAGGAGATCGGCTTGCCGTTCGAGGCTGGTGCGATGAACCGCCAGGTCGCGTTGCCGTCTCCACCGATCGCCGAGGTACGCGTGGGCTTCGCCACCTGGTCGGGCACATCGCTGACGATCACAGAGATGGTGCCGTTGACCTGGCGATCCTTGTCTTCCGTGGCATCCTGCACGGTGTAGACGATCTCGATCCGGCCGTCTTTGAGCGCGGCGCTCGGCGTCACGGTGACCGAATCCTTGGTGAACGAAATCGATGCCGGCTGCCCGCTGTTCTGCACCTTCGCGTCGACGATAGTGAGCTTCTCGCCGGTGGTCTGGTAGGGATTCGAGTCGTTGGTGAGCGGATGCGCCACGACGGCGCCGTCGCCGCGTTGCGTCTCGTAGGTGTCGGAGACGGCGACGGCGAGTGGACGGCTGGAGCCGACGACGGTCACGTTGATCGTGCCCGGCACGGTGAACTTGTCCCACTTGAGCGTCACGCCGAGCTTGTAGCTGCTGCCCTTCTTCGCGTTGCGCGGTGTCGTGAGGGTGAGCTGCGATCCGTTGAGACTGGCCTGGAGTCCGGCGGAGGCGCCGGTGATGTCGGAGTAGGTCACCTCTTGCAGGATCTGGGGATTCGGATGCCCGGTCGACGCTCGCAGGTCGAGGGTGGTGGTCTCACCGACCTCCACCTGCGCGTTCGGGCTCGTGAACTCCGGCGGCGTGTCCCGGAACTGCGGGTCACCCACCACGATGTTGAGAGTCAGATCGTTCTTCAGGCCCTTCGGGTCGTCCTTCGACGCCCCATCGGACACGGAGAACTTCACCGCTGCCGGGCCGCGGTAGTCCTTCGCCGGGGTGAAGGTGATCGTGTCAGCGTCGACGTAGGGCGAGGCACCGTTGCTCTGGAGAGCGCTCACCGTTGCCTTGTCGATGATGTGCGCCTCACGCCCGGAGGGCACCTTGACGATGTCCTTCAACTTCCAGGTGCGGGTCTCGTTCATGCTCACGTACTGCACCGGAAGCGAGGGATCGATCGTGGGTGGCTGGTCGAAGTCCTTCGAGACCGCGGCCGGCACGAGGATGAACGCCATGGCGGTCAGTTTGTCTTTCTCGTTGGTCACCCGGTAGGCGATCGCCTGGCGGGTCTTGCCCGGCGTCACCTCGATGCGGCCGTTCTTCTCGAGCAGTTTCGCCGAGTCGGCGTTCGGCCCCTCCACGCTGACGACGAGGTCTTCTGTGGGCCCGGAGGGGTTGAAGGCGTGGCCATCGAAGACGTCGACGGTGGTGGACTGCTTGCCGGCGATGGTCTTGGGAAGGATCGAGATGTCCTCTGCCGTGGGCGGAAGGATCGGGGCATCCTTCGTCACCTTCACCAGCACGTAGCTCACGGACTTGCCGCCGCGGTTATTGGTGAGCTCGTAACGCATCGAGAAGGACTGTTCGGTGTCCGGAGCGGTCAGCACCAGATACTGGCCCTTCACAACCGAGGCCTTGATGCCCTGCGGCACGTCGATGAGCTTCTTCGAGACCTGGATGGGCGCACTCTGCGGATCGGAGTCGTTGGCCACGAGGTCGACCTGAGCCACCCGCCCCGGCCGCACGGACACGCTGTCCGGAGCGGCGATCGGGTTCGACAGCGACTTGGGCGGAGGAATGACCGCGATCTTGATGTCGGCATCGCCGGTGGCGCCGAAGGCATCGAAGACCTTGTAACTGAAAGTGTCGGTTCCGGATGCCGCAGCCGACGACTTGTAGAGGAAGAAGTCGGCACCCTGGCTCTCGATCGAGCCGAGGCTCGGTCCGACCGGGAAGCTCAGCAACTGGGCGGAGTCGCCGTCGGGGTCGATTCCGTCGAGTGGGATCTGCACCTTGATCGAGTCGCCGGCGAGCACCCGCGCGGTGAGCGGGCGGGGGGTGGGATCCTGGTTCCCCTTGGCATCAAGGCCGATGACCGTGAACGTGGCCGTAGCGGTCGCGGTCTCTCCGAAGGGGTCGAGCACCCGATAGTCGACGGTGTACTCGCCCGGGGTCATCGGCGCCTGGTACCGCAGTTTGTTCTTGCTCACAAAGGCGAGGCCGGCCGTCGGAGCGGTCACCAGATTGGTGTCGAGAGTCATGGGCGAGCGGTCGGGGTGCACGTCGTTGGCAAGCACATCGAGAGTGGCGACGTCCCCGACACGCACCTTCGCGGTATCGTTCGCGGCGATCGGTGGCTGGTGTTTCGTCAGGGCGGGCACGGGCACCACGGTCACACCAGCAGTCGCCTCGTGGGAACCATCCGAGATCGTGTAGTTGAAGCTCACCTGGTCGGTGAGGGCAGCGGGCGAGGTGACGCGGATCTGCGAGCTTTCGAGCAGCTCGACGACGAGACCCTTCGCGATGAGCTCCGGGGGCACGGCAATGGACTGTACCGCGAGCACCCGGCCATTCGGGCTCACGTCGTTGGTGAGCACCGCCACCGTCGTCGGCTCATCTCCTCGGAGGTAGGCGGTGTCTTTCACCGCGACCGGGGGGAGCGAATCGTCTTGCGGCTTGTCGCGCACGTCGACCCGCACGAGACCGACACTCGTCGTCGCACCCGCCTGGAGCGTGTATTTGACGTAGTAGACGCCGGCCTCGGACGACGTGAAGGTGATCTCTTTGGAATCGGAATTGAAGGAGGCCACCGCCTTGCCGCTCGGAGCCTCCATGGCCACGAGTTGCAGCTGGGCGCCGGAGGGCGAGATGTCGTTGTCGAGGGGCTTCACGACGACCGTGTCGTTGGTGAACACCGTAGCGAAGTCCGGCGTGCCAACGGGATCGAGCGACCCGGCCGGCTTGACGTCCACCGTGAGCGTGCCCTGCACCTGGGCTCCATGGCCGTCGCTCACCACGAAGACGACGTCTTTCTTGCCCAGCTCGGAGGTCTGGTGGGTGAAGGTGATGAAGCCGTCCGGAGTGAAGCGCACCAGGTCGCCCGACTTCGGTGAGGCGTTCACGAGGTAGAGGTCGTCGCCGTCGGGGTCCCGCCAGTTGGTCAGTACGTTGTAGGAGACCGTCTGGTCGGCCTCGACGCTCACGCCGCCCTTCCGGATCTCGACCGGATCCTGGTTGCTGCTCTCCGGCACGACATGCGCGGTCACCCGCGCCGTCGCGGTGCCGCCTCGGCCGTCGTCGACCGTGTAGCCGAAGGACACCGATCCGACGAATCCCACCGCGGGAGTGAACTGCAGGGCGCGGCCGCCGTCGATCGGGTCGAGATGGCCGGTCGAATCCGCGATGCCCTCGAAGGCGGAGATCACCAGCACGTCGCCATCCGGGTCGGTGTCGTTGTCGAGCAGCGGCAGGATCGTCGTGCGTCCCGGGCGGATGCCGAAGTTGTCGTCGACGGCCGTCGGTGCTCGGTTCACGTCGGTGCGCTGGGCAAGAGTGTCTTCGAAGGACTGGGTTGCGGACTTCTGGTCGCCGGTCTCTTCGCTCTGCTTCTCAGCGGGAGGTGTCACGTCATCCCAGTTGTCCACGAGACGCATGTTTTCGTTGACGAGCCAGACATTGCCGTTGCTGAGGTCGTTGAGAGCGATGACCGTGCGGTTCACCCGGAACTCGAGCTCGCTGCCCCGAGTGGGCTCCTCGATGTCATGTCGCACGGGCTTCTGCCCATCGCACGCGAGCAGGTACTTCTGGGATGCCGCCCACGCCCCGTGTGCGCAGCCGGAGAGGAAGACGGGGGCGGAGACGCCCGCTGCGTTCTTCGCCGGGGTGGTCACGCCTGCCGGGATGGTCTTCACCGAGCCCGAACCGAGATCGACTTCGAGAAGGGAATCCGCGGTGGCGACGACGGCGTAGTTGGACTTCGCCCCCACCTGTTGCAGCCGCAGCCCGGTCTTCGGAAGCGGGTGTTTCGTGCCGTCCTGAGTGATGAGTTCGTTGGTGGACTGGTCGAAGATCACGGCCTGATCCCCCACCGCGGAGATCTGGAACTCCCCCACAGAGGGGAAGTCCGAGGCGACCGGCGGGGTCGCGAGGGTGTCCATCCGGTAGATCTTCTTCTTCGTCGGAGAAACCGCGACGATGGCGCCGCTCTTGGTGATGGTGGCATGGCCGCCGACGCCCAGTTTCACGAGCGGAGGGGTCGAGACGTAGTTGAACTGCAGGTCCCCGACAGAGGGCACCGCCCAGAGCTCGCCCTTGGGAGACACGATGATCAGGGTCGTGCCGCCGTACCCGACCTCCGAGTTCTTCGGCACATCGATCGCGGAGGTGACTTCGGTGGAGGCCGGGTCGACCGACTCGATGCGACCGGCATCCGGATTGTGCATGTAGAGCGAGTCACCGTCTTGCAGCACCTCGAACTTCGCGCTGGAGGCGACGACCGAACCGTTGAGCTCGTCGATCTGGCGGTTGAGGCGCCCGCCGAGCAGTTGCTTTCCGTTGGTCACCCACACGTCTCGAGAGGTGAGCTCCACATCCGTGACCGGAAAGCCCGGATGCAGCGCGGCGATGGTCAGCGGCACCCCGGCCACTACCGCGATGACGAGCGCGGACGCGAGCGTCTTGCGGCTCTTCACCCATCGTGCGACCGCACTCACGCGTGACCCCCCACGGCTGATTTACCGGCGATTTCCAACGGCCGTCCCCCGTGGGGCCGCGGCACATGGAATCAACCTAACACGGCGAATAATCGTCGGATAACCCGGGGCATGGGCAGCGCTACCCATGGTCGCAGGACGTTCTGGCTGTGCCGGCTTCTATCCGACCCGGTCGGATTCCGCCTTCGCCGCGACATCGGCATCATTTTTGGCGAGAAGGTAGAGGTCGTCCTGGCTCACCAACCGGGTCGCCACGGCATATTCGACCAGACGCAGCCGGCGGTTCGTCGCGAGATTGCCCTTTCCCCCGCGAAGCCCCTGCACGCCGATCTTGTCCAGCTTGTCGCATACGTTGTCGAGCTTGCGATTGAAGGTGGTCATCGACCAGTGCAGCCGTGCGGCAGCCTCGGCGGAGGTCGGGATCTCCCCCCGGCCCGGCGAGGATTGCCGCAGAACGCCCTCCGCGAGACTCACGATGAGCAGCCGTTGAGTACTGGTGAGGGCGACCGGCTCGATGGTGGTCGAGCCGCCGGAGCCCGCCATCGCCGAAGAGGTGCTGAAGTAGTCCTCCGCCGAGAAGATCGTGAACTCGTAGGTGGTCGATCCGGCGCTGAACAGCACCTGCATCTGCGGGAAGACGATCGGAAGGCGCGCTCCGGGCGCCAGCCAGGCCTGCACCTGGCCCGTGGCATCGGTCACGGTCGCCGAGAGGAGGTTGCCGACGTTCGAGAGCCACCACATGCCGAAGTCTTCGTAGATGCGGAGGAATCGACGGTGCAGGTAGGGGTTGTCGTCGATCACCAGGTCGGACTCGCGGCCGATATGGAAATCCTGGGGATGCGTGACTTCGTACCATTCGCCGCAGAATTCGATCTTGAGGGGCTTCATTGGGGATAGCACGTCTCCAGTGGGTCGGAGACCTTGCCGTCGCGGGCGACCGTGATCTGAACACAGACCGTGGATCCCGCGGTGTAATCCGGCACCGTCACGACTCCGTCCGCGCTCACGTGCAGGGCCTCATCCGCTCCACGATTGCTGATCTTCCAGCGAAAACTGTCGCCCTTGTTCGGTTTGGGATTCTTCGCGGTGAAGACGAGGTCCGTCCCGGCCACCGCCGGTGCTCCCACGAGGGTGGGCACGGGCACCGTTTCGACGATCGCGGAATCACCGCCGGATGCCTTCGGGCTCGGGCTCGCCGCACCGCTCGGATTCGCGCCGAGGGCAACGCCCGCGACGACCGCGGCAGCGATGAGGAGCACGACACCGCCAGCCACCCCGATGAGGATTTTGTTTCCGCGCGACATCCCGGCCGGCGCAGTCGCCTCCCGGGGCTCTTGCGGCGCCTCGGTCGCGGTCGCGGTCGCGGGCTCGATGGGAGCGGTGACCCGCCGGCGCACGATCGTCTCGCTCGCGGGCTCCGGCTGGAAGACGACCTTCGGCGCTCCGCGCACCTGGGTCTCGTCGATCGAGGGGCCGGAAGGTGGCGCGAGGATCGGGGACACCGGGGTGACCGGTTGGGCCTGGATCGTGGCGACGCTGCGGGCACGGGTCTCGTCCGCGTCATCCGCAGCCCCGGCCCGAGAGGGCGCCTCGATGTGCAGGTTGGGCACATCGATCGTGGTCGGGGAATAGCCGAGTTCGAGTTCCACCCGCTGAAGCGCCCGAGCGAAGTCGACCGCCGTGGCGAACCGGTCGGCCCGGCTGGAGGCCATGCCCTTCTGCAGCACCGCGAGCAGGGAGCGGGGGATGTCATCCCGCGCCATCGGGGTGATCGCACCGCGTTCGATACGCCCGATCAGGTCGAGAGTGCCGTTCGAGTGGCCGCGCAACTCGAAGGGGGTCTGGCCCGCGAGGATCGTGTAGATCGTGGCGGCGAGCGAGAAGACGTCCGACCGCACGTCGGGTTCCGGGTCGTCCTCGAACATCTCGGGAGGCGACCAGGGCACCGACATGCCCACCGACTGACCGGTGCCACCGGTGCCGGTGTCCTGCGCGAGTGCGCTCGCGAGCGTGCCGGTGTGGATCGGCAGCACATCGTCCTCGACCGCGGAAGAGATGCCGAAGTCGGTGAGCGCGGGCCAGCCGTAGTCGTTGGTGAGCACGTTCGCCGGCTTGATGTCACGGTGCAGGATGCCCGCCGCATGCGCCGTTGCTACGGCACTCGACAGTCTCACGCCGGTGCGCAGTGCGTCGACCACCGGGAAGGTCTCCTGCTTGTATCGTTCGGCCAGGCTCGGCCCGGAGCAGTACTCCATCACGAAATAAGGCCGATCGTCGCCCGCGACATCCGCCTGGTAGATCGTGACGATGTACGGATGCGTCGACAGTTGCGCCATCAGGTTCGCCTCGGCGACGAACGCGGCCCGATTCGCGCCACTCAGCTCCTCGGTGAGCAGCACCTTCACGGCGACGCGGCGCTTGGGCAGTTTCTGTTCGTAGAGGAAGACGTCGGAGAAGCCTCCCGATCCCAGCACCTTGACGAAGCTGTACCCGGGGAGTTCGGGTGGCAGTGACGGAGCGCGGCGCATCAGGCGTCATCCGCCGTTTCTTCGACGGTGAGGGTGACTCCGCCGCCGAGGTCGACCACGGTGCCGGTGATGACAGAGGTCGGCTCGCCGGCGCGGAGCTTCTGGGGCTCCTTGCCCGGAAGCACCACGAGCGTGCCGTTTCGGGAGTGCAGATCGGTGACCACAACGGTGCCACCCTCCAGCACGAAACGCACATGGGTGCGGGAGATGTCCTGGTCCGGAGTGCCCACCGTGAGCAGGCGCGGCATCTGACCGCCGGAGACCTGGCTCACGCTCGGGGAACGACCGACCAGGATGGGCTGGGTGAGGGGCTCGCGGGTGCCGCTCGACAGGGCGAGGAACACCCGGGCGGCGGGCGGTGCCACGGGGGGCGGTGTGGGCGCCCCGCGTTTGGCCCGACGCTCCGCCCGCAGTTTCGCGATGTCGGAGGTGAGCACGGTGTGGCCGTCGTGGTCGCCGGCCAATTCGGCCGTCGCCTCTTCTTCCGCAGGCGATTCCTGCACTGCGGCTTCCGCCACGCCGCGGAACATGGTGGCGCCGAAGAGATAGTCGTAGCCGTCGGCGGGGGTATCGGGCGTCGTCTCGGGAGGATCGATCCGCTCGGTAGGCGCCTCGGTGACGGTGGCCTCCGGATCGAACTCGATCGGCTGCTGGTCGAGTGGACGATCCGCGGCTACTTGCTGATCGACGCCGTCCGCGGCAGCCGGCTGATCGACGCCGTCCGCGGCCACCCGCTCGTCGAGCTGCCCGTGTGCGGCCACCCGCCGATCGACGCCGTCCGCGGCGCCCCGCTGGTCGAGTGGGCCACCCGCGGCCGTATCGAGACCGCCTGATGCTGCGAACGACAGTCGCAGTGACGCGACCCACGCCCCGCCGCTGCCCAGCGGCAGCTGGGCGACACCGTCAGCCGGCCCCGCCCCGACCACCGTGATCCCCACGGACGACACATCAGCCCAGGTCTGCTCCCGCCACGTCGTGACCCCGGATCCGTCGATCTGCGCAGAGCCTGCGGCGTTCGTCACGGTAGCGGCGACCTCTCCCCGCACGATGACGCGGAGCGACGCCGCGGCGCCATCGAAGAGCGCGAACGGCGGTGTCGCAGCCAGGCCATTGCTCGTGAGAACGTCGAGCACACGCTGGAATCCGCCCGTAGACCCGACCGCGTCCCACAGCGCGTCGACGGCCGGCTGGTCGGCGGGGGCACCGATCACCAGAAGTGTCTCGCCCGCCGTGAGCGCGAGCCATCCCCCGCTCAGCGCAGGCCTGAAGTGCACGGTCATGACGCTGGTCTACCCCCTTGGCTTCGTCTCTTCGAGGAAACCGGGCATCGCATCGCGATCCACCGTGTCTTCCGAAGACATCGAACCCGACCCTACAAGGTCGGATTCGACCATGACCACCGTCACGTTGTCCGAGCCCCCGGCCGCCACCGCGGCACTCACCAGCCGCTCCGCCAGAGTGAGGGGAAGACGGTCCGTCTCCCGCACCTGTTCTGCGCCGTGGAAGACGATGATGCGCGCGATCTCCTCGTCGCTCAACTCCTTGGTGAGGCCGTCCGAGCACAGCAGGAAGGTCTGGCGCCCCCGGGCCGGCAGCAGCCAGATGTCGGGATCGACCACGGCATCCGCGCCGAGGGCCCGGGTGACGATGTTGCGATCCGGATGGGTGTCGGCCTGTCGTCGTGTGATCTGGCCGAGCTCCACCAACTCCTGCACGGCGGAGTGGTCGACGCTCAACTGCGCCAGATGCCGACCATCCCAGCTGTAGATGCGGGAGTCACCCACGTTGAATGCCATCCAGTGATGGCTGTCGGTGGGGCCGATCTCCACGAAGGCGATGCCGCTGAGCGTGGTGCCCGAGACCGCACCGGGCTCGTTCGTGACCCCGAGAACCGCGTCGTTTGCGCGGTGGATGGTTTCGAGCACCTCTTGCGCGGTGGCACGGGTGGTGTCGGCGAATGCCGCGGTGAATGCGCCGATAGCGGCCTGGCTGGCTCGATCCCCGAAGGCATGCCCGCCCATTCCATCGGCCACCACGAAGACGGGAAGCGCTGCGAGATAACTGTCTTCGTTCAGTCGGCGAACGGCGCCACGGTCGGAATGTCCGCTGAATCGGAATCGAACCGTACCGCTCGCGAGCTCGAGCTCCTGTGCTTCGTCCACGACGCACCCCCTCCCGCTCAGCGCGTCACAACTCTATGGGCATCTTGACGGCGAACCGCCCGGCACCTCAATGGGCAGCACTACCCATTGACCGTACAGTGCATCGCTATTCGCCGGCACCGGGCCCCACGCGATTGCGGTCGTAGCGGATCTTGATCAGGCTGGCGATCACCGCGACAGCCATCGACACCACGATCACGCCGAGCGAGAAGAAGGTGCCGATCTCTGGCGCCCACTCGATGTGCTTTCCCCCGTTGATGAAGGGCAATTCGTTGGTGTGCAGCGCGTGAGCGATGAGCTTGAAGCCGATGAACGCGAGGATGAACGCGATGCCGTACTTGAGATACACCAGCTTGTCGATGAGGTCGCCGAGCAGGAAATACAGCTGGCGGAGCCCCATCAACGCGAAGACGTTTGCGGTGAACACGATGAACGGACTCGTCGTGATGCCGAAGATCGCCGGGATCGAATCGAGCGCGAAGACCAGGTCGGTGGTGCCGATCGCGATGAAGACCACGATGATCGGCGTGAAGACCCTCTTTCCGTCGATGATGGTGCGCAGCTTCGCGCCGTCGAAACCGTCGGAGATCCTGATCCGCTTGCGCAGAAGTCGGATGACGCCGCTTTCCTTCTCGTCCATCTCGTCGCTGTTCTGGAAGGCCTGGCCGAACGCCGTGTAGAGCAGGAAGGCGCCGAAGATGTAGAAGATCCAGCTGAAGTTCTCGATCAGCTGGGCCCCGAGCAGGATGAAGATCCCGCGCAGCACGAGGGCGATGATGATGCCCACCATCAGCACTTCCTGCTGGTACTTCCTCGGCACCGCGAACCTCGCCATGATGATCACGAAGACGAAGAGATTGTCGATCGAGAGGCTGTATTCGGTGAGCCATCCGGCGATGAACTGCCCGGCATGCTCGGCTCCCGCGAAGAAGTACATGAGTACCGCGAAGAGGATCGCGAGCAGCACGTAGAAGCCGACCCACAGGCTCGACTCCCGCGTCGACGGAATGTGGGGACGCTTGTAGGCGAGCACGAGGTCGGCGATCACGATGAGGATCAGAACGGCGATGCTGCTGACCTCGAACCAGAGCGGGAGTTGCAGGTCCATTACGGCCTTTCAAGAGAGGGATGACGTGGGTACGCCGAGATCCCGAAAGTCTCTTCCGCGCCGGCCCGGCCGGCACCACCGCACCCGGGCCAGCATCAGCGGTGACCGTCTTGACGAGTGCGGAACGGGGCGTTGACCGCCCGTGGGAATACTCCCCTTCGCGATAACAATCCTAGGTGGCAGGCGGAGCGGTAAGAAGCAGGCGCTTCTTTCAGCGAGAGCCGTCGTCCCGGCTTCAGGGGCTCTGCTCAGGAACCCTGCTTAACATGGGGCCAGCAAGGGGAGTATTCCCGCGAAGCCGTTTCGTCAATACGAACACCGCACAGTGTTCCGGGCGGCTTGCCCTGAATCCGCAGGGTGGAAGAGACCTTGGTCCGTTCATCGACTGACCAAGGAGTGCCCATGGCCATCACGCCGCTCATCTGGATCATCACCATCGCGATCACGATCGGCTTCTTCGTGTTCGAGTTCTTCGCTCACGTGCGCACGCCGCACACGCCGACCATCGGTGAATCCGCCCGCTGGTCGGGTTTCTATATCGGGCTCGCCTTGCTCTTCGGCGTGGGGATCGGCCTGGTGTCCGGCTGGGACTTCGGCGGACAGTACTTCGCCGGCTATCTCACCGAGAAGGCCCTGTCGATCGATAATCTCTTCGTCTTCCTCATCGTGATGACCGGTTTCGCGGTGCCGCGGCAGTTCCAGCAGAAGGTGCTGATGATCGGGATCGTCATCGCCCTGATCATGCGCGGTGCGTTCATCGCCGTCGGAGCGGCCCTGATCGAGAATTACTCCTGGATCTTCTACATCTTCGGTGCTCTGCTGCTCGTGCTGGCCTATCGACAGGCCTTCAGCTCCCACGAGAGCGACCCGGCCCACGGCCGGGTCGTGAAACTCGCCCGCCGGCTGCTGCCCATCACCGATACCTTCCATGGCGACCGCGTCACGGTGAAGATCGAGGGAAAGCGATTCTTCACCCCGATGCTGCTCACGATCGTGGCGATCGGCTTCATCGACCTGGTCTTCGCCGTCGACTCGATTCCCGCGATCTACGGGCTCACCGACGAGGCGTACATCGTGTTCACCGCGAACGCTTTCGCCCTGATGGGCCTTCGGCAGCTCTACTTCCTCATCGGCGGGCTGCTCGAGAGGCTCGTCTACCTCGCTCAGGGGCTCGCGGTCATCCTCGGCTTCATCGGCGTGAAGCTGGTGCTTCACGCGCTCCACGTCAATGAGCTGCCGTTCATCAACGGGGGGAGATCGGTGGAATGGGCTCCCGAGATCCCGATCTGGTTCTCCCTGCTCTTCATCGGCCTCACCGTCGCCGTCGCGACCGTGCTGAGTCTGCGCAAGACGCGGGGCGAACTGCGCGCGAACTAGGCGTACGGCGACCCGCGATACGATCGAGTTTCTGATCCCAAGGAGCGCCACCGGTGTCGCAGAGTCCCGCAACTGACAATTTTCGAGCCGCCCGCGATCAGTTGGTCGCCCTTCGGGACGACTACGTCGGTGCTGTGCGCGAATTCCGCTGGCCCGCTGTCGGAGACACGTTCAACTGGGGCATCGACTGGTTCGATGCCATCGCCCGGGGTAATTCCAGACCCGCCCTGGTCATCGCTGAAGAGGACGGATCCACCGCCCGATTCACCTTCGACGAGATGGCGACGCGGTCCGATCAGGTCGGCCGGTGGCTGCAGGGACTGGGCGTAAAGCGCGGTGACGCCGTCATGCTCATGCTCGGCAACCAGGTCGAGCTGTGGGATTCGATGCTCGGCATCATGAAGATCGGAGCGGTGATCCTGCCGACCACGACCGCACTCGGCACCGCGGATCTCATCGACCGGATGCAGCGGGGAGGCGTGCGGCACGTGATCGCCGCATCCGCCGATGTGGACAAGTTCGATGAGGTACCCGGCGACTTCACCCGCATCAGGGTGGGTGACGGAGCCGCCCCCTGGATCGATTTCTCGGATGCCTTCGCCTCGCCCGCCTCGCCGCTTCCCCATCCACAGACGGCCTCCCACGACCGCCTGCTGCTCTATTTCACCTCGGGCACGACGACGCGGCCGAAACTGGTCGAACACACCCAGGTCTCCTATCCGGTCGGCCATCTCTCGACCATGTACTGGCTGGGGCTCAAGGCCGGCGACGTCCACCTGGCGATCAGCTCCCCCGGTTGGGCGAAGCATGCCTGGAGTTGCTTCTTCGCGCCCTGGATCGCCGAGGCGACGATCTTCGTCTACAACTACGGTCGCTTCGACGCCGCGTCTCTGCTGCAGAAGATCCGTCAGGAGCATGTGACCTCGTTCTGCGCACCGCCGACCGTGTGGCGCATGCTCATCCAGTCCGACCTCACGGCCGGCAGCGGCGACCTCCGCGAAGCGATCTCGGCCGGTGAGCCCCTCAACCCCGAGGTGATCAGCCAGGTGCGCTCACACTGGGGGCTGACCATCCGCGACGGTTACGGCCAGACCGAGATGACCGCGGTGGTGGGAAACACCCCGGGATCCGCCGTGAAGGACGGCTCGATGGGCCGACCGCTTCCCGGCAGCCCGATCGTGCTCGTCGACCCGATCTCTGGCGAGCTCGCCGAGGAAGGCGAGATCTGCGTCGACCTCGGCCGTGATCCGGTCAACCTCATGACGGGCTACGTCGGGGATGCCGAGCGCAACGCCCGCACCATGCACGACGGCTACTTCCACACCGGCGACATCGCGGCACGAGATACCGGTGGCTACATCACGTACATCGGTCGCACCGACGACGTGTTCAAGGCATCCGACTACAAGATCAGCCCCTTCGAGCTCGAGAGCGTGCTGATCGAGCATCCGGCTGTGGCCGAAGCCGCGATCGTGCCCGCTCCGGATGCCGTGCGCCTGGCCGTGCCGAAGGCGTACGTCGTGCTCGCGGCGGGGTTCGAACCCTCGGCCGAGGTTGCGTTCTCGATCCTCTCCTACGCCCGGGAGCAGCTCGCGCCCTTCCAGCGCATCCGTCGCATCGAATTCATGGAACTGCCGAAGACGATCTCCGGCAAGATCCGCCGGGTCGAACTGCGTGCTCGCGAGGAGGAGGTCGCTGTCGGCACCGTCATCGCGATCGAGTGGCGCGACGACGAGCTTCGCGGACGCTAGCGCCCGCGCCCGCGCCCGCCAACCATCTCTGCGAACCTTCGACAGCACATGCGGTGTATTCCCCGCCGTGCTCTCGCAGCGTGCCCTTGGGCTAGGCGACCGGTGGAGGAGGGTTGGGCGATCTGCTCTCGCGCCAGCGATCGTGGTCGCGCAAGGCGTATCGCACCCCCAGTCGCACAACCCAGAACAGGCCGAGCGCGATGACCGCCGCGCCGAGGAGATACACCACGATGCCCACGACCGGGAAGAGAAATGAGGAATACATGAGCCAACCTTAGGGGTGTGGGACCTGCAGACCGCCCTGCACCGAGCCGTGGCGACAACCGGCTCGGCGATGCGCCTAACGCCGCTTGTAGTAGTTGCGCCAGATGAGACGGTGGATGGGGATGAGTCGAGGCAGGTCGCGCAGCCCCGGTATCAGGGGGACGATCGCCAAGAGCAGCGTGAGGATTCCCACGACGAAGACCACGAGGATGTCGGCGTTGGCTGCCGACTTGAATGGCTCGATCTGGTAGAAGAACGAGAACAGCCACAGCCAGGACTGTCCGGGGTAGTTGCCGGTCTCATTCATCATCCCCCACTGGTCGCCGCCGAGGTGCAGGTTCGTCGCGAGGTCGCCGAGGTACGCACCGTCGCCGAGGAAGAGCACGGAACGGGTGTAGTTGAAGTTGTAGAAATCGCCTCCCGATTGCAGAACGCTATCGAGCGATCCCTGCTTGGCCATCGTGAGGAGTGAGGTGGTCAATGCCGGCACCGGGCCGTAATCACCCTTCGCCACGTTCGAGGGGTCATTGCCCTTCGCCTTGGCGAGGGCCTTCCCATAGGCGTCGGTCCAGGCGGCCCGCTGGCTGCTCGTCGCCGAGTTCCAGTTCGAGACGGCGACCGGCGGATTCGGCAGGGTGCTGAGTGGCGCGATCACGAAGTCCTTGGCCGTGTCGATGGGGATCTTCACGCCGGCGAGACTCTGCAGGTCGAGACCACCGAGGGTCTGCGTGGCGTCCGGCGTCGCGTTGTAGGGAGGCCCGTATCCCGCGGTCTCGCTGGTGTGGCCGAGTTCGGCATTCGCGGTGGCGATGAAGTCGGTGGGCCGAGTGTTGGCCCAGGACTTGAGAGTGACGCTCTTGTCATCGGGAGAACTGAAGATCGCGGATGCCGCGAGCACCAGGAGGGTAACGACGATCACGCCGACCGTGAGTTCTTTGAACAGGTCGTACTCGCGGTTCGTGCCCTTCCACGAGCGACCGGCGATACCGGTCCCCCGTCGCCAGGACATCGGGCTGACTTTCCGTGGCGTGCTCATCGGACTTCCTCACCGGTCAACTGCGCGTCGCTGTCTGCTGCCTCTAGCGGGGGCGCTACCCCGTGCACCCGTACGAGCAGCACATGAAGAGCGACGATTGCCGCGACCGCAAGGGGCAGCAGCGTGATGTGCCACATGAACATCTGGCCCGCGTTGGCGACATTGAACCAAGCTCCGATGCCGGCGGCATTCAGCGCGTCCTTCGCTTCGAACGCGATCCATTCCGATTCGAAGTTCGTCTGCAGGAGGTAACCGGTGAACGCCGCTCCGATGGAGACGGCGAACGAGACCACGCCGGTGATCCAGGTGAGCAGCCGGCCGCCGCGCCACGAGGCCATCCAGAACTTGCCCCACAGGTGCACGACCATGAAGAGGAAGAAGAACTCCACACTCCAGAGGTGCGTGCTGTTGACGAAGTGTCCGAACGCGGAGACATGCCACCAGGTGGGTCCATTGAGGCTCAATACCACCCCAGAGGCGATGATCACCACGAGGGACGCGATCGCGCCCATACCGAAGACGTAGATCCATGAGGCGACGTAGCTCGGCTGGGTCTCCGGCAGAAGCTTCTGCGGCGGCAGGGTCTTGAGCATCCACCGCCGGGCCTTGCCGGTCCAGGTGTAGAACTCCTCTTCGGATCCGGTGTCGTCGCGGGAGTCGGTCGGCGGCGGAACGATGGTGGTCATTTGCGCTTCCGTCCCGCCGGGAAGGGCAGCACGAGCGCAAGGATGAACAGGGCGAACATCGTCACGATCACGATGAAGTTGCCCAGCTGGATGGTGAACGCCCCCCAACCGAGATAGACGGTGGGCGTCTCTGCCATCACCGTCGCGAATACTGAATGCACGTTTGCCTCCCGAGGTTCCAATACTCGAACCGTAGGCCTCGGAATCGTCCACCCTCGGGACTTTGGTCACCACCTCAGCGGGTGAGAAGAGCACGTTTGCGACCGACCGCAGTGAGCCGACGACGCGCGCGCGATTCGACGGCTAGCGTGGAGGGATGTCAACTGAGACTCAGCTTCTGCCCTTCGCGTCCCTCGACAGCTACATCGCGCTTCCCCGGGTGGAGGGCCTCGCCCTCTCCCCCGACGGACGCACGGTGGTCCTGACCGTCGCGACCCTGTCCCTGGACCGCACCACCTACCAGCGCGCACTGTGGTCGGTTCCGGCCGACGGATCGGGCACCCCGACCCGGCTCACCCGCTCGGCCAAGGGCGAATCCGGGGTGGCTTTCACCGGGTCCGGCGACATCCTCTTCATCTCCGCCCGTGCGGATGCCGCGGCGGAGAAGGATGCGGAAGCCGCGCAGCTCTGGATCCTGCGCGCCGCCGGGGGTGAGGCGCGAGCGATCACCCGGCTGCTTGGCGGGTTGTCCGAGATAGCCGCAACCGCCACAGGGAGCGACGGGGTGATCATCGCGGCGAACCTCCTGCCGTCTTCGAACAGTCTCGAGGCGGAGGCTGCGGCGCGCACCGAACGCACGACGAAGAAGGTCACCGCCATCCTGCACGAGAGCTATCCCGTGCGGTATTGGGACCACGACCTCGGGCCGGCTGAGCCACATCTCTTGGCGCTCGACCTGTCCGAACTCACGGACACGGTCCCGACCTCCGGCGGGGCTTCGGACACACCCCCGGAGCCGCTGCCCTATCCCGCGGACCTGCCTCGTCCGCGCGACCTCACGCCGAGCCCGGGCCGCACCGCCGACACGGCCGGTCAGGAGCTCACTCCCGACGGCAACACCCTCATCGCCTCGCTGCGGGTTCCGGAGCAGCGATCGGGTCGCTTCATCATCGTGTCGATCGACGTCGAAACCGGTGCGACGACGCCTCTCTTCGACGAGGAGCGGGTGGACTTCGAGGTGCCGGCCGTGAGCCACGACGGCACGCGGATCGCCTTCGTTCGTGCCGAATACAGCACTCCGAGTGGCCCGGCGGACCAGGAACTGTGGGTGGCCGACATCGACGGCAGCAACCCTCGCCGCATCGCCGAGGGATGGGATCGCTGGGCCTCGAGCCTCGTCTTCGACGCCGACGACCACTCCCTCATCGTCACCGCCGACAACGACGGTCGCGGCCCCATCTTCCGGGTGCCTCTCGACGGTGGAGCCCCGAGTCGGCTCACCGTCGACGACTTCAGCTACACCGATGTCGCGGTCGACAGCGCGACGGGTGAACTCGTGGCGCTGCGGTCATCCTGGGTCACGCCGCCGCATCCGGTGCGCATCGACCGCTCGGGAGTCGTCACCCCGCTCGCAACACCGGCGCAGCTTCCCCCGGTGCCCGGGTCGATCACCGAGGTCGAGACTGTCGCGGAGGATGGCTCGCGGGTGCGCGCGTGGCTACTGCTTCCCGAGGGCGCCTCGCCGCAGCATCCTGCTCCCCTCCTGCTCTGGATTCATGGCGGGCCGCTCAACAGTTGGAACGCGTGGAGCTGGCGGTGGAACCCACTGCTCGCGGTCTCCCGCGGGTACGCGGTGCTGCTGCCCGATCCCGCCCTTTCCACCGGCTATGGCCTCGACTTCATCGCGAGGGGCTGGGATGCCTGGGGCGCGAAGCCCTTCACCGACCTGATGGCGATCACGGATGCCGCGGAAGCCCGCCCTGACATCGATGCGACCCGCACGGCGGCGCTCGGCGGATCGTTCGGTGGCTACATGGCCAACTGGGTGGCCGGGCACAGCTCCCGTTTCCGGGCGATCGTCAGCCACGCCAGCCTCTGGGCACTCGACCAGTTCAACGGCACCACCGACAACTCCTGGTACTGGCAGAGCATCTTCTCGCCTCAGGGGATGATCGACAGTTCACCGCACCACAGCGTGCGCGACATCGTGACGCCGATGCTGGTGATCCACGGCGACAACGATTACCGCGTTCCGGTCGGGGAGAGCCTGCGACTCTGGTCGGAACTGGCCGAACACCATGCCGCCCCCGACGGCTCGACCCCGCACAAGTTCCTTCTCTTCCCGGACGAGAATCACTGGGTGCTGAAACCCCAGCACGCCGTGATCTGGTACGAGACCGTCTTCGCATTCCTCGACCAGCATGTTCACGATGCGGACTGGGTGCGTCCGACGCTCCTCGGCTGATGCGCGGGGTGCCCCGGTGCTCCTCGCCGCGGCGCACAGTCGGGACCCAAGGCCCGGTCTGCCGTGCTTTTCGATTCCAGACTGGAGCCCGGGCACCCCGTCCGCCACGAAAAGCAAACCCAAGAGGACCCTCATGAACCGTGTCTCAGGCAAAGTCGCACTCATCACCGGCGGAGCCAGGGGAATGGGCGCGGCCCATGCCCGCTTGCTGGTGGCCGAGGGTGCGAAGGTCGTTCTCGGGGATGTGCTCGATGCGGATGGTGAGGCCCTTGCAGTCGAACTCGGCGAGGCTGCCCGCTACGTGCACCTCGACGTGACGCAGGAGAGCGACTGGGCCAGTGCCCTAGAGGTCACCCTCGCGCAGTTCGGTCACCTCGATGTGCTGGTGAACAACGCCGGCATCGCCAACGGATCCCCCATCGCAGAATTTCCTCTCGCGCTCTGGCAGAAGACCCTTGAGATCAACCTCACCGGCAGCTTCCTCGGCATGAAGACCGTGTCGACCGTGCTCGCGGCCCAGGGGCACGGGTCCATCATCAACGTCTCGTCTGTCGAGGGCCTTCGGGGCAGTGCCGGACTCCACGCCTATGTCGCGACCAAATTCGCCGTCCGTGGGCTCACGAAATCGGTCGCGCTCGAACTCGGTCCATCCGGTGTGCGGGTCAACTCGATCCACCCGGGCTTCATCACGACGCCTTTGACCGCGGGGATCGACTCGCACCAACTGCAGATCCCGCTGGGCCGGGCCGCGGACCCCATCGAGGTCTCCCGGCTCGTACTGTTCCTCGCCAGCGACGAGTCGAGCTACTCCACGGGCTCGGAATTCGTGATCGACGGCGGACTCACCGCGGGGATCCCGCACTCGTGACGACCGCGTCGATTCTGCGGGGGGGGGTGTCCAGTGCACTGGTGATGACGGCTGACGGCACAAAAGTGCTGTCTGGAGCGGTATTGATGGCTGCGCACTTTGAACGCTTCGCCGCCTTGGCGGTCCGCGCGCCCCGCATCCGGACTCGTGCGGTTCTGGGCACCTGGCCGCCGCATCCGTTGGGCAGTGTGATGCTGGTCTGTGCCCCGGGGTGCGATTCCATCATGGTCGGCGAGAACCTTGCGGCGGCACTCGCGGCCGGAAACCGGGTGGCGATCTCTCTCGCGGGGGTCCCTGATCAGTTGATGCGATTGCTCTTCGAACTGCTTTTCGGCGTCTTCTCGACCGGTCAGTTCTCGGTACTCACGCCGGAATGCGGCTGGACCATATCGAGCGCCGACCTCTCGATCGTGGTGCTGACACCCTCCCGCGCCTACCTCAACGACCGGCCATGGATCTCGTCGCCGCAAACGGCAGGACACCTCACCCCCTCCACCGATCTGCTGCGTTTCTACAGCACTCGTGCCGCGGTCTGACCTCACGGCGCAATCGCACAGCACCGTGCTCTAGATTTGCTGCCACACGTCATTCACGCGAGGGAGCCACAATGACCGGTTGGCGCATTCGAGACTTCCATTCGGACGATCTCGACGGCATTCTTCACCTGTGGGAGGAGATCACCGCGGCGAAGACGGAGCCGGTGTACGGCCTCTCCGAGGTGCTCGCGTCCTGCCAGAAGGACCATGCCGTCGTCGCCATGCACGGTGAGACAGTCATCGGCGCCGCTGTCGGTCGGGCCGCCCACGCCCAGGGCTGGATCGTGTTCCTCTCCACGGCCCGGCAGTGGCAGGGTCAGGGCATCGGTACCGCGATGCTCGCCGCCCTGGAGAATCGGATGGCTCCGCACGGGTTGGCCAAGCTCTCGGCCCTGATGCCGGAATCCGCCAGCCGCGTGGATGCCTTCCTCAATCGCGGATTCGAGGTCAAGAAGAACCTCCGCTACTTCGAACGCCACATTCCCGTGCAGCGAGAAGAACTGCGATCGCTGAGCGAGCTGGGCGGACGCGTGCTTCCCCGAGACCTCTGGGAGGCGGTCGGGGGCATGCAGCAGGAGAAGGAGCTGCTCGAGCGACGCCTGGTAATGCCCCTGGCCAAACCCGATATGGCCGAGCAATACGGGGTCGTACCGCCCAAGGCCGTCGTGCTGTTCGGTCCGCCCGGCACGGGCAAGACCACCTTCGCCAAGGCGATCGCATCCCGCCTCGAATGGCCGTTCGTGGAGGTATTCCCCTCGCGGCTCGCCGCCGACCCCAAGGGATTGGCCGGCGCACTGCGCGAGACCTTCCTCAAGATCTCCGAGCTCGAACACGCCGTCGTGTTCATCGATGAGGTAGAGGAGATCGCCGCCCAACGCGGCGGGGAGCCGCCCTCGGCCCTGCAGGGCGTGACCAACGAGTTGCTGAAGATCATCCCGGCGTTCCGCGAACAACCCGGGCGGCTTCTCGTCTGCGCGACCAACTTCATCCGCGCTCTCGATTCGGCCTTCCTCCGCCACGGGCGCTTCGACTATGTCGTGCCGATCGGACTGCCGGATGTCGCAGCCCGCCTGGCCATCTGGGAGCGCTACATCCCCGCATCCGTCGACGGCCTGGTCGATCTCGAGGCCCTCGTTGTGGCGAGCGACGGGTTCTCCCCCGCCGATGTCGAGTACGCGGCGCGGCGAGCATCGCAGGAGGCGCTCGAGCGTGCCCTCTTCTCGGAGGCGGATGCCCCGGGGCCGGCCGGCCCGAGCACCCAGGACTACATCGCCGCGATCAGGTCCACTCGCACGACGGTGTCTCCCCAGGTCGCCGCGGAGTTCCTCGAAGACATCGAGAGATTGGCGCGGCTCTGAGATCGGCGCGGCTCTGATGTTGGCGCGGCTCTGAGGTTGGCGAGGCTCTGAGATCGGCGCACACGCTCCGATCGGCGACAGGCGCTGGTCGGCTACAGCCGCTCAGTGGCCGCCGAGCAGCATCTCCGGATGCGTGAGGCGCCACCACCCACCCGGCCCGGAGATCGAGCCGTCGAGCACGAGGGGTACCGAGATCACGCTCCCGTTGACGGTGAAATCGAGACTGCCGACCGTCGATCCGTCTGTGACGGTCTTGCCCGCGGTGATCGACAGCGGTCTGACGGTCATGGTGGAGCTGATCGGCGCGTCCGACCAGGTGAGCACGGAAGCCCGATCCCCCGTCACCACTCGAGCGCCGTCTTTCCAGGCGGTGCCGTAACGCCCCACCACGGTTCCGGTGGTCTCCAGCGTGACGACATGGAAGCCAGACTCGATGCTGCGGATCAGGATCTGGGCATCGCTGTTCACCGTCTCCCGGCTGCTTCCGTCCAGAATCACCCCGGTTATCGTGATCGGCTTCGGCAGGCCGACGTTCACCGTGGCCGAGAAGAGCAGGCACGAGCCGGCCGAGTCGAGGGTGCCGGTCTTGATGCCGTCGATCCCCTCCGAACCGAGGCTGATGTTGTTGTTCGGCACCGCTCCGACCCCCGGCACATCCACGGTGCGCGAGCCGACGATCGACGCCAGAGTCGGATTGGCCATCGCCAGTTTGCCGATGGTGATGAGGTCGGAAGGGGTGCTGACGTTCTTCGCATCGATTCCGGTCGGCTCCACGATGGTCGTGCCGCTGAGCCCGTGGGCCGAGAGCCAGGTCTTGACGGCGCTGAGATAGCGGGCGCGCGATCCGAACGCCCAGGTGCTCACCGCGTCAGCGTAGTTGCAGGCCGATGCCACCAGCATGAGCGCGAGCGCGTCGTGTTCCGACAGCGTGCTGCCCGTCTTCATCGGCTCGACCGAGGCGCCGAGCACGTAGTACTGGTCGTAGAGATCGTGATCGGCCTTGCTGAAGGTGAGCGTCGGTCCGGCGTCGTCGCCCGTCAGCGGCTTGGCCTGGAGCACAACCAGGGCGGTGATCAGCTTGCTGATGCTCGCGATCGGCAGCGGACCGGGCCCTCCGCTCGATGCCAGGATGCCGTTGGTGCCTACCGTGCCGGCGAAGGTCTCTGCTCCGGTGACGCTCACGGCAGACTCCCCCTGGGCCGGCAGCGTGAGTTGGACGGCCGCCGGCACGGTGAGGGCCGGTTTGGTCGCGGTGAGCACGGCAGTCGGCAGCGGTGCGAGCAGGGTGACGGGAAGGTAGGTGCCGACCGCTGCCACGATCAGGAGTACGACTACGAGCCCGGCGACGCGGCGCCGGGTGCGACGGCGGCGAGCCGACTCCTGCGTGGCCGGATCGAGCGGATCCGGTTCCGGGGCATCCGCTCCGCGCGCGAGCATCTCCGAGAAGTCCGCAAGGCCCGTCGGGCCGGAGGAGCCGCTCATCGTGCAGCCGCGGCGCGAACCGCGCCCCCCGAATTCGAATACATATGCTCATGTTATGGCTGGTGCGCGAACAGAACCCATCCTCAGGCGTAACTTTTACATCGACAGGAATGAGGAAGCCCATGACGCCGTGGCCAGGATCGATCAGCGCCATCACGCTCTTCGTCGACGACCTCGCGGCGACCAAGGCCTTCTACCTCCGGGTCTTCCGTTTGCCGATTCTCTTCGAAGATGCGAACTCCGCGGTCTTCCGGTTCGACAACACGATGATCAACCTGCTGAAGTCCTCCGAGGCGGTGGGCCTCATCGAACCCGCCGCGGTTGCGTCCGCCAAGGGCGGCTCGCGACTCCAGCTCACCCTCGACGTGGAGAATGTCGATGCCATGTGTGCCGAGCTCAGCGGGCTGGGGGTGCGGCTGCTGAACGGTCCGATGGACCGGGAGTGGGGCATCCGCACGGCCAGCTTCCAGGACCCGGGCGGTCACATCTGGGAGATCGCCCAGCCCCTCGGATAGTGCGGTGAGCGACGCTGGCGGCTTCGTGGATGCCGCCCTCCAGCTCGAAGCCACCTGGCAGCGAGCCATCACCGACGAGGCGCGGATCGGATCGCACCTGCAGTTCTACGGAGCGTCGGTCGGCGCCGTGCGGGGCACCATCCGCGCAGTGACCCTCCGCTACCCCGGCCTCGGGCACGACGAGATCACCGCGCTCGCCTCGGAGCTGTGGGGCGGTGCCGTCTACGAGCGCAGGCTTGCGGCGGTCGTATTGCTGCAGACCCACGTGCGTCGGCTCGACAACTCCGACCTCACCCGCCTCGAGGGCTTCCTGCGTGAGGCGCTGACTCCGGCGCTGGCCGATCCGCTCATCGTCGACGTGATCGTGCCGCTGTTCAGGTCTCTGGATGGTGGAAGCCGAGCGCGCGCGAATGTGGCGGTACAGCGGTGGACGTCCGACGAGAATCCGTGGCTGCGGCAGGCCGCTCGCCATCTCGTCGGGATCGACTGACGGTGGCGGCGGTGTGCACAGAAAAACGCCCGGAGGCCGGCTTTGGGCAGGCATCCGGGCGTCTCAGACGGATCGGGTGTCGATCCGAAGGCGGTATCACCGGCGTGAGGTGCGACGGCTTCCGACTCGGGTCCAGATGAGGAGCACGATGATCGCGCCGATGATGGAGCCGATGATGCCGGCCGGCTGGAAGAATCCACCCGAGGGGTCGGCACCGAGGAGCAGGTAACCGAGGAATCCGCCGACGAACGATCCGATGATTCCGAGGAGCAGGGTCATTCCGATGGACAGGTTCTGCTTTCCGGGCACGACCAGTCGCGCGATGGCTCCGGCGATGAGTCCGACGACGATGATGCTGATGATGAGTCCGAGCATGAGGTTCTCCTTGCGCTGTGTCTTGTGGGTGCGACCCTCTGCGGGCCACGTCTCTACCCAACTCCCTCCAGGGGTGGACCGTCACACCCCTAAGGAGGTAATGTGCGGGGATGCCGAGCCTCGCCCCACCCCGCCCCCTGACCGTCGCGCTCGTCGACGACTACGACGTCGTGTTGAAGGGCCTCGCCCACATGTTCGACGACTACCGGGACCGCGTCCTCGTCTCCGAAATCGACTCGAATGCGTCACTGGACGACTCGGTCGACATCGTGATGTACGACTCCTTCGCTCAGCCAGAGTCCGACCATCAGGAACTGAACGCGCTCGTCAACAACCCCAAGGCCCGCAACGTGGTGGTCTACACCTGGAACTTCCATCCGCGCCTCGTCGAAAGCGCCCGCGAGCAGGGGGTGAAGGGATACCTCTCCAAGACCCTGGCGGCGAACGAACTGGTCTCGGCTCTCGAGCAGGTGCACGCCGGCGAGGAAGTGATCAGCGATCCGGCTCGACGATCGGGAAGCGCACTGGCGCTGGACTGGCCCGGCCGCCGGGAGGGGATAACGGACCGGGAGTCCGAGATCCTCGCCCTGATCACTCAGGGCAAGAGCAACGCCGAGGTGGCGGCACTCACCTATCTGAGTCCCAACACCGTGAAGTCGTATATCAGGAACACCTATCGCAAGATCGGCGCGCAGAGCCGCAGCCAGGCGGTGCTGTGGGGCGTCGGCCACGGATTCACCCCCGACCACCACCGCATCGACCACTGGCTCGGCGGCCCTTGAGTTCGGCGAACTCCACCGTGGGCGTTGCTCGCCCAGCCGCCAGTCACCGCTGCACCGTGACCGCTTCCTCGCCAGCGTGCGACAGTTTCCCAGGGATGACCCCGCGACCCCCGGCCCGGCCCCCGCGCCGAGGGCCGAGCCGTCACAATCCGCGCTGAGCGGACGGCTTGAGAGCAGCTTTCGCCGGATGACGCGCACGGCCGCCGGCCGACCCGACTCCCGGCCCGCCCGACTCCCGGCCCAGCTACCCCTGCCGAGCGCCCAGCCGTCATAATCTGCGCTGGGCGGCCTGCGCGCGAGCACTTTGTGCCGGATGACTCGCACGACTGCCGGCCCGCCCGACTCCCGGCCCGCCCGACTTCCGGCTCGGCCGACTGCCGGCCCGCCCGACTGCTGGCCCGGCCTACTCCCGGCCCGCCCGACTGCCGGCTCGGCTACCCCCGCCGAGCGCCCAGCCGTCACAATCTGCGCTAGACGGCTCGCGCGAGAGCACTTTGTGCCGGGTGGGCCGCCCGACTGCCGGCCCGGCCACCCCGCCGAGCACCCAGCCGTCACAATCCGCGCTGAACGGCTCGCGCGAGAGCACTTTGTGCCGGTTGGGCCGCCCGACTGCCGGCCCGGCCACCCCCGCCGAGCACCCAGCCGTCACAATCCGCGCTGAACGGCTCGCGCGAGAGCACTTTGTGCCGGTTGGGCCGCCCGACTGCCGGCCCGGCCACCCCGCCGAGCACCCAGCCGTCACAATCCGCGCTGGACGGCTCGCGAGAGAGCACTTTGTGCCGGGTGGCCCGCCCGACCCCAAGCACCTTGCATGCGGCCGACCGTCACACAGCCCCGGGCCGCCCGGGCACAGGCCGCACGTTGGTGGCCGCCTTCTGAGGCGCACTCGCACGATCGCCGTCACCGGCGCCCAGTCGCCACAAATTGCGCTGGGCTGCCCAGTAGGGAGCGCTTTGCGACGGATGACCCGCGCAACTTCCCCTTGGCCACGCCCACCCGTCACCATCAGCCCCTGTCAGCCGCGCACGGGGCGTATATTGCCGGATGACACTGCGGCCAGCAGAAAACCCGTCCGAACACCCCGCGCCCAGCCCAACCAGCTCCGAACACCTCCGCGCCCAGCAGAAAAACACCCCCGCCGCCCACACAAAAAAGGCCCGGATCCCAGCAAACGCTGGCATCCGGACCGGTGGTGACCCCAACCGGATTCGAACCGGTGTTACCGCCGTGAGAGGGCAGCGTACTAGGCCGCTATACGATGGGGCCGCAAGTGGACAACTCAACGAGTATGCCACACGCGAGCAAGGCACACCAAAACGGTGTGGGATGCCCGGTCAGGGTGCGAGGATCCGCAGGGCGCCCGGCACGACTTCGATCTCGAGGGGCAGAGGCCCGACTCGTTCTCCGTCGGCGTAGGCGACCACGCCATCCGCTTCGATCGTCACGCGCTGGGCCCGACGGATCGAGACCCGCGGATCGCTCACGTGCGTTCCCTTGAAAACTCGAGGGAAGATGCCGAGGAAGGCGGTGCGCGACAGCGGTTCGACCACACACACGTCGAGCAGCCCGTCGTCGAGGAGCGCGTCGGGCGTGATCAGCATCCCGCCGCCGAAGGACGTGTTGTTGGCGATCGACACCAGAGTGCCGGCAGTGTTCCACTCGACCCCGTCGAGCACGAGACGGTACGTCGTGGGGCGGAGGGTCGCGAGTTCCCGCAAGAGCGCGAGGTTGTAGCGACTCTTGCCGCGGGGCCAGCGCCACAGGTTGGCGCGTTCGTTCACCAGGGCGTCGAACCCGGCGGAGAGCACTCCGGCGAACCAGCAATCCGGCTCGCCCGAGCCCCGCACGAGCACCGCGTCGATCACACGTGGCTCGCGGCCGAGCGCGACGAGCAGGACGTCGATGGCGGCATCCGTCTCGCCGATGGGAATCTTGAGGCCGCGAGAGACGTCGTTTCCGGTGCCGGAGGGCACGATTCCGAGGGGGATGGCGGTTGCGGCGACCAGGTTCGTGCCCAGGCTGACCATGCCATCACCGCCCACGACGACCAGGGCGTCCGGCGCGAGGGCGATCGCCTTCTCGGCCTCCCGCCGCAGATCAGCGAAGGTGGGTTCGCTCAGGGCGGTCACCCGGTGACCGGCACCTCGCAACGCCTGCACGACCGCGGGGCCGACCGAACGGCCCTTGCCGAACGACGCCGACGGATTGATGGCGACGACGACGCGCAAGCCCGTCACGAGAGCGGCGCCGGTGTCGTCATCAGCCCAGTATGTCGGATGCCGTGGGGAACATCCCGAGGCGCACTTGTGCGAGTACAGTCTGGAAAATGCGCGTAACCAAACAAGAACATGCCTGCCTCATTCTCGAATCCGCGGGCAAGACGCTCGTCATCGACCCCGGAGTCTTCACCACCGCCTTAGTCGGCCTCAGCGACGTCGTCGCCATCGTGATCACCCACGAACACGGTGACCACTGGACCGCAGACCAGCTCACCCGCATCCTCGACCGCAATCCCGACGCGAAACTGTATGGCCCGGAGGGGGTCGCGGTCGCCGCGACCGATTTCGACATCACCGTCGTGAAGGACGGCGACGTGATCGATGCGGATCCGTTCTCGCTGCGATTCTTCGGCGAGAAGCACGCCGTGATCCACTCCTCGATCCCGATCGTCGACAACGTCGGAGTGCTCGTGAACGACTCCCTGTACTACCCGGGTGACTCCTTCACCGTGCCGGAAGGCATCGAGGTCGACGCTCTCGCGGCACCGGTCGGTGCGCCCTGGCTCAAGATCGGCGAGGCCATCGACTTCGTGCTCGCCGTGCGGCCGCGCCGCGCTTTCGCCACCCATGAGATGGTGTTGTCGACGGCAGGCAAGGGCATGGGCGGGGATCGCCTCAAGTGGGCGGTGGAGCAGGGCGGCGGAGAGTACGTCGCGCTCGAGCCGGGTGACGCTCTCGACCTGTAGCGGAGTCAGATGTAGATCGCGGGGTCGGTGAAGGTCTCGTCGACCGGAGTGGCGACGCGCGGGCGCACCCGCGCCGGGATGCCGGTGAGGACGGAGCTCGGCGGAGCATCGGTCACCACCACGGCGTTCGCACCGATGATCGAGTCGTGACCGATAGTGACCGGCCCGAGAACGCTCGCACCCGCCCCGATGGTGACCCGATCACCGATCGTCGGATGCCGGCGCTCGCGCACTGAGCTGGTGCCGCCGAGGGTGACCCCGTGGTACAGCAACACGTCGTCCCCGACGACCGCCGTCTCGCCGATGACCACCCCCATGCCGTGGTCGATGAAGAGTCGACGACCGATGGTCGCGCCGGGGTGGATCTCCACCCCGGTGAGCGAACGAACCAGTTGCGAGTAGATACGGGCGGCGAGAAACCAGCGCCACAGCCAGAGCCGATGAGCGACGCGGTATCCCCAGACGGCATGGAGCCCCGAGTAGGCGAGAAACACCTCGGCGCTCGACCGCGCCGCCGGATCCTTCAGCCGAGCCATCCGCACGTCTTCCCGAACGCCCCCGAAAGGCACCCGGTCAGTCCGCGAGATCTTCGTACAAGACCGTCGAGAGGTAGCGCTCGCCGAAGCTGGCGACGATGACGACGATGGTCTTGCCGGCATTCTCCGGGCGGGCCGCGACCTCGAGGGCCGCCTGCACCGTCGCTCCGGACGAGATCCCGGCCAGGATGCCCTCCTCCGCGGCAAGTCGGCGAGCCATCGCCACCGACTGGGCGATATCGATGTCGATGATCTCGTCGTAGACCTCACGGTCGAGGATCTCCGGAACGAAGTTCGCCCCGATCCCCTGGATCTTGTGCGGACCGGGCGCTCCCCCATTGAGGATCGGGGACTCGGCCGGCTCGACACCGATGACCACGAGGTCCGGCTTCTGCTCCTTGAGGTATCCGCCCGTTCCGGTGATGGTTCCGCCGGTGCCGATACCCGACACGAAGATGTCGACAGCGCCCTCGGTGTCGTTCCAGATCTCGGGGCCGGTGGTGGCACGGTGGATGGCGGGGTTCGCCGCGTTGGCGAACTGCTTGGCGTAGACGGCGCCGGGGGTGTTCGCCACGATCTCGGCAGCCCGATCGACGGCGGCCTGCATACCGCCGGGGCCGGGGGTGAGAACGAGTTCCGCGCCGTACGCGCGCAGGATCATCCGCCGCTCCTTGCTCATGGATTCCGGCATCGTCAGGATCACCTTGTAACCACGGGCCGCGCCGACCATCGCGAGGGCAATGCCGGTGTTGCCGCTCGTGCTCTCCACGATCGTGCCGCCGGGCTTCAGCTCGCCGGAGGCCTCTGCCGCGTCAACGATGGCGATGCCGAGGCGGTCCTTGACGCTCGCGGAGGGGTTGTAGAACTCGAGTTTCGCGAGCACCGTGGCGCCGAGGCCCTCGGCGACCTTGTTCAGGCGCACCAGCGGGGTGTTTCCGAAGATCTCGGTGATGTCGTTGTAGATGCGTTGCGGCATGGGCTGCGCTTTCTGTTCCAGGCCATACGGCAGTTGCCTGTCGACGACGATTTTCGAGTACCACGGTGTCAACGCCTTCGGGGCGAAATCCTTCCCGATTATGGCCCGAAATGGCCGAGATTTCGGTGAAAGTTACGGGTTGCGACTGCCGGTGTGCCCCGTGGGGAGGAGAAGCGCGGCGCGGTCGATCGTCGTTCGCCGACCTAGAGCGCACGGTCCACCCGTCGGGCGCGCCCTGCCCGACGGTGGCGAGAAGCGCGCAAGACTTCCCCCCGCACGCGTGCCTAAGCTGGAGGGACCCCAGACAAGGAAGTCCCCATGAACAACTCCGCAGTGATCGTCGACGTCATCCGCACCCCGTCCGGTCGCGGCAAGCCGGGCGGTTCGCTCAGCGGGGTTCATCCCGTGGATCTGCTCGCCACAACTCTGCGTGCCCTCGTCGAACGCAACGGTGTCGACCCCGCCACCGTCGACGACGTGATCGGCGGATGCGTCGCGCAGGCCGGCAAGCAGACCTACAACGTGACCCGCAACGCCGTGCTGGGCGCCGGGTTCCCCGATCACGTTCCCGCCGTCACCATCGACCGCCAGTGCGGATCGAGCCAGCAGGCGGCGGTGTTCGCCGCCCAGGGCATCATGACCGGCAATTACGACATCGCCATCGCCTGCGGAGTCGAGTCGATGAGCAGCGCGCCGATCGGCTACTCGATCATGGGCGAAGACATCTACGGAGAACAGGTTGCCGCGCGCTACCCCGAGGGTCTCGTCGGGCAGGGGATCTCTGCAGAACTCATCACGAGCAAGTGGGGATTCTCCCGTGCGCAGCTCGACGACTTCTCGGCGCGCTCGCACCAGCTCGCCGCCGAAGCGACTGCCGGCGGCTTCTTCGCCAACGAACTCATCGCCGTCGGCGACGTCACCACCGACGAGACCGTTCGCCCCACCACGACCGCCGAGGGCCTGGCCGGTCTGAAGCCGGCCTTCTACACCGAGCGTTTCGCGGAGCGGTTCCCCGAAATCGGCTGGAACATCACCCCGGGCAACTCCTCGCCGCTCACCGACGCGGCCGCGGCGACGCTCATCATGAGCGAATCGAAGGCGGCAGAGCTCGGGTTGAAGCCCCGCGCCCGCTTCCACAGCTTCGCCGTGACCGGCAGCGATCCCCTGTTCATGCTCACCGGGGTCATCCCTGCGACGGCGAAGGTACTCTCCAAGGCCGGTCTCACCGTCGACGACATCGACGCCTTCGAGGTGAATGAAGCCTTCGCCCCGGTTCCACTGGCCTGGCTCGCCGAGACGGGAGCGGATGCCGCGAAGCTCAACCCCCGCGGGGGTGCGATCGCCCTCGGGCACGCGCTCGGGGCATCCGGTGCACGCCTGCTCGCCACGATGGTGAATCACCTCGAGGCCACCGAGGGCCGTTACGGCCTGCAGGTGATGTGCGAGGGCGGTGGCATGGCGAACGCCACGATCATCGAGCGACTCTAGGCGCGGACACCGCCGAGTCGAACCGCTCGCAGTGCCGCGTACAACTCGGAGGCCTCGGCCGGGCGCGCCACTGAGCGTCCGGTGAGCTCGGCAATGCGGCCGAGACGGTAGAGCACGGTGTTGCGGTGGCAGTGCATCCTTTTGCCTGCATCGGAGGTCGACCCCTCGGCGTCGAACCAGGCTTCGAGGGTGTCGAGCAACACGGCACCATCGGTGCAGTCCGGGCCGAACAGCCGACCGAAGACGCTGTCCCGCAGCTCGGCACCGTAGCCGGGTTGCGCCACGAGGAGCAGGTCGAGGGGGGCCGATCCGTAGCGGTGGATCCCCACGCCCGGGGAGGCGATGCACTCGACAGACATCCGCGCCTGGTCGACGGCACCCGGGGAGGCCGAGAGCTGGGTGAAGGTTCTGCTGACACCGACCCTGGAGGTTGCTGCCGCCGCCACGATGGAAACGGCACGGTCGATCTCCGCGTGCCGCGGCACTCCGACGAGGCCGACGTATTCGCCTTTCCAGGCGGTCCAGGCAGACGAAATCCCGACGGCGCTCAGTCGACCGTGCACTTCCGGCACCGGATCCGCGCCACTGCTGCTGCGCTCGGCCGCGATCACCAGGTAGCGGGCGTGCTCCGGCAGCTCGAGCGCACGGAGCAGCCGACCGACCTCCCCGGGAGTCGCGCTCCCATCGAGCAGGCTCAGCAGCATGACGCTGCGCGCCTGCTCGTCGCGGCGGTCCCGCTCGTCGACGAAGGCCCGGTAGGACTCCGCGGCCGCGCCGGAGAAGAGGTCGATGATTCCCCAGACATCCGAGGAGAGGTGCAGCAGCGTCTCGGCCCGCTGGCTGCCGACCGACCTCGCCATCATCTCGTCCCACAGCTGCAATCCGGCGAGCCGGTACGCGTGAAGGAGACTCGCCATCGGGATGCCGTGCTCGGCTTTGATGCGACCGGCCCGACGAGGAGCGGCAAGCGAGTCCGTCGCGCCGGCGAGAGTGGCGAGCAGTGCGGCGATGTTCTCCCTCACGATCGACTGCAGGAGCTCCCGCGGCATCGGATTCTCGGCGTACTCGTTCTCCCCCGCGATGATCTGGTCGACTACGCCGTCGGTGATCGGCCCGACGGCGTCCACGAGCTCTAGGAAGAAGTCGGCGGATTCGGCGTGCGCCGCCCGGTGCTCCGGCGCGATCACTCGCCGCGCATGCTGATCGATGGACATGGGGGGACTGTAGCGCCGTATTGTGCGAGCGCACAATGGTATTCAGGGAACAGACGGCGTTCGCCTATCGCACTCGGGGGGTTAGTGGGCGATACTGAAATCTCCTTGGTGAGGCGTGGTCGGTTCGACTATGCCCGTGACCAAGACGGCAGCGATCAAAGGAGATTGATGACCACCACAGACCCGACCGTGCCCGCCACGGCCGCTCCCGCCTCCCCGTCACTCGACGCGGAGGTTCGCGCCGAACTGGATGCAGCGGTGAGCCAGCTCGCCGAGGGCGAGTCCCGCTGGGCGAAGATGCCGATCCCGGCTCGCATCGCCCTGCTCGGCAAGGTCCATTCCACCGTCGCCGCCGCCGCAGACCAGTGGGTCGATGCCGCCGTGCGCACCAAGAATCTTGATCCGGACTCGGCCTACGTCGGTGAGGAATGGATCTCCGGACCGTACATCGTGCTCTCCTCACTCCTCGCCCTCCAACACACTCTCGGTGCCATCGCGCAGGGAAAGAGCCCCATCGCGGATGCAAAGCTCGGCAGCGCCCCGGGCGGGCGCGTGAGCGTTCCAGTGCTGCCCGCCAACCCCTACGAGGCGCTGCTGCTCCACGGCTTCAGCGCAGAAGTGTGGATGAAGCCGGGCGATTCCGAGAAGGCGGTGCGCGCCTCGGCCGGTCTCGGAGCCCGCACGCCGACGGAGACCGACGGTGTCGGCCTGGTGCTCGGCGCCGGCAACATCACGTCGATCCCACCGCTGGATGTGCTCTACGAGCTCATCGCCCACAATCGCGTCGCCCTGCTCAAGCTCAACCCGGTGATGGATCGGATGCTCGCGCCGTACTCGGCCGCGTTCAAACCGCTTATCGACCTCGGCCTGCTGCGCATCGTGACCGGTGCCGGAGATGTCGGCGGCTACCTCGCCAACCATCCCGGCATCTCGCACGTGCATATCACCGGCAGCGCAGCGACCCACGATGTGATCGTGTGGGGCACCGGACCGGGTGCGGCCACGCGCCGCGCCGCGGGAACCCCCCTTCTGACGAAACCCATCACGAGCGAGCTGGGTGGCGTCGCGCCGATCATCGTTCTCCCGGGAGCGTGGTCGAAGGCCGACCTCCGGTACCAGGCAGAGCATGTGGTCACTCAGCGGCTGCACAACGGCGGCTACAACTGCATCGCCGGCCAAATCGTGGTGCTCAGCTCGCAATGGCCGCAGCGCAAGGCCTTCCTCGCCGAGCTCCGCAGCGCCCTCGCCCGCACCCCCGACCGTGCCCCGTGGTACCCGGGCAGCGACGTTCGCGTCGGCCAGGCATCCACCTCCTACCCGGCAGCCGAGAAGTTCGGAGCGAGCGGCGGTCGACTCCTCGTCGACATCCACGCCGACGACGACGCCTCGACGCTGCTCACCACCGAATACTTCTCCCCGGTGCTCGGAGTCATCGAACTCCCGGGCACCGGCCAGGCGTTCCTCGACACGGCGGTCGATACGGTGAACCGCGACTTCGTCGGCACGCTCGGGGCCAACATCCTCGGCATGCCGAGCACCATCAAGAGCCTCGGTGCCGGATTCGAGAACGCCCTCGCGAAGCTCGACTACGGAACGATCGCGGTCAACACCTGGACCGCCCTCGGCTTCCTCACGCCGGGAGCCCCCTGGGGCGCATTTCCCGGGCACAGCCTCGACCACGTGCAGAGCGGCATCGGGGTCGTTCACAATGCGCTGCTTCTCTCCGAGACCGAGAAGACGATCGCCCGAGGTCCATTCCGTCCGTTCCCGCGGTCTGCTCTCCACGGTGAGTTCGCCCTGTTCCCGAAACCCCCGTGGTTCGTGACCGCCCGCAGTGCGAAGAAGACGGGGCGTCTGCTGGCCGGATTCGCTGCGGCGCCCTCGTGGCTCAAGATGCCGGCGATATTCATCTCCGCATTCAGAGCCTGACCGGGTAGGTTTTTCGCAACGCTCACCCGCACCATCCACCACACGATCAAAGGAGATTCACGTGGTTTTTCGAGGACCCCTGCCCGATGTCGAGATCCCGAACCTCAGCATCTACGACTTCCTGTTCGCGAGCATCGATGAGGCCGATCTCGACCGCATCGCCATCGTGGATGGCGGGTCCGGAGCGGAGACGAGCTATCGTCAGCTGATCGGCCAGATCGACCTCGTTGCGGGCGCCCTCGCGGCCCGTGGCATCGGACTCGGGGATGTGGTGGCGCTGCACTCCCCCAACGTGCCGGCCTTTGCCGCGGTGTTCCACGGCATCCTGCGGTCGGGAGCCACAGCCACCACCGTCAACGGGCTCTACACCGGGGAGGAGATGGGCACGCAGCTCGTCGACTCGAAGGCGCGATTCCTGTTCACCGTCTCGCCGCTTCTCGCCTCCGCGCGGGACGCGGCATCACGGGCGGGCATCGCCGACAACCAGGTAATCGTGCTGGACGGAGCCGAGGGTTTCGCCTCGCTGCGCGACCTGATGATGGAGAACAATCCGGCGCCGGCCGTGAGCTTCGACCCTGCCGAGCAGATCGCGGTGCTGCCGTACTCCTCCGGCACCACCGGGCGGCCGAAAGGGGTGATCCTCACCGATCGCAACCTGGTGGCGAATGTCGCTCAATCCCTTCCACTGCTCGGGGCGGATGCCGATGCCCGCGTACTCGCGGTGCTTCCGTTCTTCCACATCTACGGCATGACCGTGCTGCTCAACATGGCATTCCGCAGTCGGGCACGACTGGTGACGATGCCGCGATTCGACCTCGCGGAGTTCCTGCGCATCATCCAGGACTTCCGCATCAACTGGGCGTTCATCGCGCCCCCGATCGCGGTGGCTCTGGCGAAGCATCCGCTCATCGACCAGTACGACCTCTCGAGCATGGAGGTCATCGTCTCCGGCGCCGCGCCCTTCGACGGCGCACTCGGCAAGGCGGTGGCGGATCGCCTCGGGTGCCTGGTGCGTCAGGGGTACGGCATGAGCGAAATGAGCCCGGTGTCTCACAGCATCCCGGTGAGCCGGGCGGACATCCCCCTCAGTTCGGTGGGGATCACCCTGCCGAACATCGAGTGCAAGCTCATCGACCCGGCAACAGGTGACGAGATCGAGATGCCCGCTGAAGGCACGAGTGCGCCCGGAGAGTTGCTCTGTCGCGGCCCGAACATCATGCGTGGCTACCTCGGCAACGACGAGGCCACGCGCGCCACCATCGACGACGACGGGTTCCTCCACACGGGTGACATCGCGACGGTGTCGTCAGAGGGCATCGTGTCGATCGTCGACCGGCTGAAGGAACTCATCAAGTACAAGGGCTATCAGGTGGCTCCGGCGGAGCTCGAGGCGCTTCTGCTCACCCACGCCAGCATTGCCGATGCCGCAGTGGTCGGCGCCCACGATGCCGAGGGAGAAGAGGTGCCGAAGGCATTCGTCGTGGTGCAGCCGGGCGCCGAGATCACCTCAGAAGAGGTGATGGCCTTTATCGCCGAGCACGTGGCCCCGCACAAGAAGATCCGCCAGGTTGCTTTCATCGACACGATTCCGAAGTCCACCTCTGGCAAGATCCTGCGCAAGGATCTCCGCAGCCTCGAGGTGCGCGCGTGAGCGCAGACACCGAGTTCGATTTCGTCGTGGTCGGCGCCGGGGCATCCGGGGCGGCATTGGCGGCACGGCTCACCGAAGACGGCACCCGCTCGGTGCTGTTACTCGAGGCCGGCCCCGTCGACAAGAAGACGGAGGTGCACATCCCCGCCGCATTCTCGGCGCTCTTCCGTTCGGAACTGGACTGGAACTACGACACGACCCCCCAGCCGCAGCTCTCCGGTCGCACGATCTACTGGCCGAGAGGCAGGATGCTCGGAGGATCATCGTCGATCAACGCCATGATGTGGGTGCGCGGATTCGCTGCCGACTATGACGGCTGGGCGCAGACCGCCGGGCCGGGATGGTCGTATGCGGCACTGCTGCCGTACTTCCGGAGTGTCGAGCGGGTCGAGGGGAACACGGATCCCGACCAGGGATCCGGGGGTGCCATCAGCATCGAGCACCAGCGCAGCCCTCGGTCGCACACGGCGACCTTCCTGAAGGCCGTCGTGCAGGCGGGGTATTCGCTCGTCGCACCGAACTCCGCGCGGCCGGACGGCTTCAGCCAGACCATGGTGAGCCAGAGGAAAGGCAAGCGATTCTCCAGTGCGGACGGCTACCTGGTGCCCGCGAAGGATCGACCGAATCTCACGGTGCGAACCGGAGCGCAGGCCACCCGGGTGCTGTTCGACGGCACCCGCGCCATCGGCGTGGAGTACGTTCTCGACGGCCTGACCACTCGAGCACTGGCGCGTCACGAGGTGGTGCTCTGCGGCGGGGCGGTGAACACCCCGCAGCTCCTGATGCTTTCGGGGATCGGCGCGAAGTCGCAGCTCGAGAAGCACGGGATCCCGGTGCTGGTCGACTCACCGGAGGTCGGCGAGAATCTGCGCGACCATCTGCTCTCGGGGCTCATCGTCGAGACCTCGGGCGACACCCTCTTCTCCGCGAAGAAGGCACCGGAACTGGTGAACTTCCTCGCCAGGGGGAGGGGCATGCTCACCTCGAATGTCGCGGAGGCGTACGGCTTCGTGCGTTCGGATCCCGCCATGGAACTCCCCGACATCGAGATCATCTTCGCCCCGGTCGCCTTCATCGGCGAAGGTCTCGTCCCCGCCCCGGCCCACGCGATCACCATCGGAGCCATTCTCCTCACGCCCCAGAGCACGGGAACGATCACCCTCGCCTCTGCCGACCCGCTGGAGAAGGCGATCATCGATCCGCGCTACCTCAGTGACGCGGCGGGCAGCGACCGGGCGCGGCTGATCGCCGGCCTCGGAATCTGCGAGGACATCCTGCAGGCGCCCGCACTGAAGACGACCACCGGACCGCACTTCCTTGCTCCGGAGGGAACGGATGCCCTCGAGCGCGCCGAGCGGGACACCGTCGCGCTCGAAACGGCCGCCCACACGCTGTACCACCCGGTCGGCACGGCCCGCATGGGCACGGACGAGGCCTCCGTCGTCGACGAAGAGCTTCGGGTGCGCGGGGTGGAGGGTCTTCGCGTCGCGGACGCCTCGGTGATGCCCGACATCATCCGCGGCCACACCCAGGCCGTGTCGATGGTGATCGGCGAGAAGGCGGCCGACCTGCTGTTGCAGTCAGCGAAGTCGGGTTCGCTGGCTGCGACGTCACTCCGCTGACCCGGCGGCACCCAACACCTCACCTGAAGCGCAGGAGATTCGCCATCGAAAGCGCCTTCCGGCCGCGATCGACGGCATTTCGGGGCGAATCTCCTGCGTTTTCGGCACGGGGGCCCGATACGGAGCGTCCGCGGGTCAGCCGGCGACCCGGCGCACCGCTCGGTCGAGTACCGCGCGCATCGCCACGATCGCGGGCCTCGTGCTACTCGCCTCGCGCACCGAGGTGAAGATAGTGCGCTGCGGATGTTCCGGCAACAGCAGCAGTTGAGCCGAGGTCCCCCGGCCGATCCAGACCAGGTCGGGGAGGAGGGCGACGGCATTCCCCGACTCGACGAGACGGATGTGCGACTGCAGGTCCGCCGTCTCGAACCGCACATCGGGTTCGAACCCGGCGCGGCGACAGGCCTGCTCGGCCCAGTGCCGGGAGGCTGTTCCGCGGGGTTCCATCACCCAGGCGGCATCCGCTGCCCCTTCGATGGAGGCAGGATGCAGCCGCCCGCGGTCGGTCGGCGGCGTGGCGAGGCGGATCGCATCGGTCGTGAGGGTGCGCCGATCGAGTTCCGGATGCCGCGGGGCCGCGTGGCCCGGGTATTGCTCGGCTATCACGAGGTCGAAGTCCCGCGCCCAGGTCTCCCGCAGGGCCGACTCCGGCTCGCGCTGCACCATCTCCACCCGCACCTCGGGATGCTCCGACTCCATGATGGCGAGCGCATCGGGCATGATCGCGAGCGCTGCCGACTGGAAGACCGCCACGCGCACGGTGCCGGTGATCGTCGTGAGGGAGGAGGCGAGCTCGGCTTCGGCACGTTCGAGCGTGCGCAGCACCTCCGCCGTGTGACTCACCAGGATCTCGGCGGCCGGCGTGAGCACCACGCGGCGGCCTGACGATCGCAGCAGCTCGACACCGACATCCTTCTCCAGCTGGCTCAGCTGCTGGGACACCGCGGAGGGGCTGAAATTAAGTGCTTCCGCGACCCCCGCGAGGGTTCCACGGATCTGGAGTTCGCGCAGAAGCCGCAGCCGGCGCACATCCAGCATCGGGTCTCCCATCAATCATTTGCGCTTAAGAATACTCGTCAGAAACGGTCGCTTTACCTAACTGGATGCCGCGATAAATACTGAGATCAGATCACCCCGAAAGGATTCCCGTGACCGACACCGCCACGTCCACCTCTCTCGACGACGCCCTCTCCCCCGAGCTTGCGGAGCGCTGTGTCGCGCTCGTGCGCCGGTGGCTCGAAGAGGGTGCACAGGCGCCGGTCAATGCCTCCGCGCAGCGCCTCGCCGGAGTGCTGAAGGACCCACAGGGGCTCGACTTCACGGTGGGCTTCGTCGACGGTGTCATCCGCCCGGAGGATCTGACGGTCGCGGCGCGCAACCTCGCCGCGCTCGCGCCGCGTGTGCCTGCCTTCCTTCCCGGCTACCTGAGGGCGGCGGTGCGTCTCGGTGGTGTCTTCGCGCCGGTACTACCCGGCATCGTCGTTCCCCTCGCCCGTCGGGTGTTGCGAGGCATGGTCGGCCATCTCATCGTGGATGCCACACCTCGACGTCTCGGCGCGGCGATCGGCTCTCTCCGAGCCGGCGGAGCGAAACTCAACGTCAATCTCCTCGGCGAAGCGGTGCTCGGCGAACGAGAAGCCGCTCGCCGCCTGGCCGGCACCCATGCGCTGCTGGCGCGAGACGACGTCGACTACGTCTCGATCAAGGTCTCTTCCACCGTCGCCCCGCACTCGCCCTGGGCATTCGAGGCGGATGTCGAGCACGTGGTCGCGAGCCTCACCCCGTTGTTCGAACGAGCGGCCTCCTCGACCCCGGCCAAGTTCATCAACCTCGACATGGAGGAATACAAAGATCTCGACCTCACGGTCGCCGTCTTCACCCGCATTCTCGACCAGCCACGCTTTGCCAAGCTCGAGGCGGGAATCGTGCTTCAGGCCTACCTGCCCGACGCGCTCTCCGCGATGGTGACCCTCGCCGACTGGGCCGCGCGGCGCCGCGCCGCCGGGGGCGCTTCGATAAAGGTGCGCCTCGTCAAGGGCGCCAACCTGCCGATGGAGCAGGTCGAGTCGTCGCTTCGCGGTTGGCCGCTCGCCACCTGGTCCACGAAGAAAGACACCGACACCAACTACAAGCGCATCCTCGACTACGCCCTGCGGCCTGACCGAATCGATGCGCTGCACCTCGGCGTCGCCGGCCACAACCTCTTCGACGTGGCCTACGCCTGGCTCCTCGCGGAGCAGCGTGGTGTGCAACACGGCATCGAGTTCGAGATGCTGCTCGGCATGGCCACCGGCCAGGCGGAGGCCGTGAAGAAAGATGTCGGCGGCCTCCTGCTGTACACCCCGGTGGTGCACCCCCAGGAGTTCGACGTCGCGATCGCCTACCTGATCCGCCGACTCGAGGAGGGGGCCAGCCAGGACAACTTCATGTCGGCGGTCTTCGAACTCTCCAGCAACGAGGCGCTGTTCGAGCGGGAGAAGCAACGCTTTCTCGCCTCGCTCGCCCAGCTCGACCGCGGCATCCCGCTTCCTCGCCGCACCCAGGATCGCGCCGTCGCCGAGGTCGCGCCGCGCGACCGCTTCGAGAACACTGCCGACACCGACCCCTCGCTTCCGGCGAACCGCGCCTGGAGTGCCGCAATCATCGCGCGCGTGCCAGGTTCGAGCCTCGGCGTCGAGGCGGTCACATCCTCGTCGATCACCGACGCAGAGGAGCTCGACCGCCTGATCGCACGCACCTCAGCGGCAGGCGCGGCGTGGGGCGCCCGACCGGCGGCGGAGCGTGCCGCCATCCTGCACCGTGCCGGAGACGCTCTCAGTGCTCGACGTGCGGAACTGCTCGAGGTGATGGCGAGTGAAGCCGGCAAGACCATCGACCAGGGCGATCCCGAGGTCAGCGAAGCCATCGACTTCGCCCACTATTACGCCGAACTCGCCCGCGGCCTCGAGACCGTGGATGGCGCGAGCTTCGTGCCCTCGAAGCTGACGGTCGTGACGCCGCCGTGGAACTTCCCGGTCGCCATTCCCGCGGGCTCGACCCTTGCAGCCCTCGCCGCCGGAAGTGCCGTCATCCTCAAACCCGCAGCGCTCTCGGCCCGCTGCGGCGCCGTGCTGGCCGAAGCCCTGTGGGAGGGCGGTGTGCCGCGCGAGGTGCTGCAACTCGTGCAGTTGAGCGAGCGCGATCTCGGCACGAACCTGGTCTCTCATCCGTCGGTCGACCGGGTGATCCTCACCGGCGGCTACGAGACAGCCGAGCTCTTCCGGTCATTCCGCCCCGACCTCCCGCTGCTCGCCGAGACGAGCGGCAAGAACGCGATCATCGTCACGCCGAGCGCGGATCTCGACCTCGCCGTGAAGGATGTCGTCTCGTCTGCCTTCGGTCACGCCGGCCAAAAGTGCTCTGCCGCCTCGCTCGTGATCCTGGTCGGATCGGTCGCCGAATCCGCCCGCTTCACCAATCAGCTTCGTGATGCGGTCGCTTCGCTCAAGGTCGGCTACCCCTCCGACGCGGCAACGCAGATGGGGCCGCTCATCGAGCCCGCCACGGGCAAGCTGCTCGGCGCCCTGACCACTCTCGGTGAGGGAGAAACCTGGATGGTCGAGCCGCGCAAGCTGGACGAGCACGGCCAGCTCTGGACGCCCGGGGTGCGCGGCGGGGTACGGCGCGGGTCCGCGTTCCACCAGACCGAGTACTTCGGTCCGGTGCTCGGCGTGATGACCGCCTCCACGCTGACCGAGGCTATCGCCATGCAGAACGAGACCGACTTCGGTCTCACCGCGGGCATCCACTCTCTCGACTCCACCGAGCTCGCCCTCTGGCTCGACACCGTGCAGGCGGGCAACCTCTATGTGAACCGCGGAATCACCGGGGCCATCGTGCAGCGCCAGCCCTTCGGCGGCTGGAAGAGGTCCTCGGTGGGTGCCGGCACCAAGGCCGGCGGACCGAACTACCTTGTGGGTCTCGGATCCTGGGTCCCGGCGCATCACTCCGCGGCCGGCGAAGCGATCACCCACCCCGCCGTGAAGGCACTCCTCGCGGTCGACGACTCGCTGTCCGGAGCCTTCGGCAGCGATGCCGCGGCCTGGAACACCGTCTTCGGCCTGACCGAGGATGTCTCCGCCCTGGCGGCCGAGCGCAATGTGTTCCGCTATCTCCCTGTGCCGGTGACCATCCGACTGAGCGACGGTGCGCCCCTCAGCGAACTGCTTCGGGTCGTGGGTGCCGGCCTGCTCGCGGGATCTCGCCTGACCGTCTCGAGCTCCGCGACGAGCGAGGCGCTCGCCGACCTCCCGATGGTCGTCGAGGACGACACGGCCTGGCTCTCCCGGCTCCCCTCCCTCGAGACCGGCCGCATCCGCCTCATCGGCGGAGATCCGGTGGCTCTGGCCGTGGCGATCGGCGGCAGGCCGGATGTCGCGGTCTACAGTGGCCCGGTGACGCCAGCCGGTCGCATCGAACTGCTGCCGTTCCTTCGTGAGCAGGCGGTGAGCATCACCGCGCACCGCTTCGGAACCCCCAATCACCTGACAGACTCACTCGTCTGAGTGCTTTTGGCCCTCGTTCGGGGCACAGAGAGTAGGCTCTTCCGAACGGTGCGTGACAGCGCCGCGGGCAATCGCCCGGTCTGGGGGCCGAAATGATTCTTCATGTCGTGAATTCGGTGATGCGCCCATTGATCGCCTTGTGGTTGCGCCAGTCTGTCAACTCCTGGGAGCGTTCTCCTTCGCCCGTCGACTCTCCGACAGTGCACGGAGCCGGCGTGGATCCCGTGCGAGTGCTCCTGAGCGGTACGGGAATTGCTGCGGGCTACGGCACTGTGACGCACGACCTCGCCTTCGCCGGACAGCTCGCCCGTCGGCTCGCGGTACTGAGCGGTCGGGGCGTCGACCTCGAGATTCGCGTGTCCACCACCATGACGGCCAAGGCCTGCGCCGTCACGCTGTCGGAACTCACTCTCGACCGCTTCGACGCGATCGTCCTGGTGGTCGGGGCGGTCGAAGCCTTCGAACTGAGGTAGACCACGTCGTGGCGAAGAGATATCCGGGAACTTCTCGAGATCGTGCGCAGCAGGTCCGCGGCCGGAACTGAGATCTTCATCGTCTCGATGCCGATAATCGGCTCGGCGACACTTTTCCCCCGCACGTTCAATGCCTTCGTGCAGCGCCAGTCTCGTCAATTCACGGCGGTCACCGCGGAACTCGTGTCGGATGACCCACATTCGACTGTCATCGGTCTCGACGACTTCGAGACCCTCCGCTCAACCGGCACGACCGCTGCGGAACGCTGGGCGTCACTTGCCGCCCCGCTCATGAGTGAGGTGCTTCGCAGGCCCGGTGCGGTTCGACATGAAGCCGTGGTGGTCGACGAGAGGGAGCGGCAACTGTCGCTCGACTCCCTGGCTATCCTCGACACCGAACCCGACGAGGCATTCAACCTGATCGCTTCGATCGCCCGCGACCTCTTCGATGTGCCGATGGCCGCGATCACCTTCATCGACGACACCAGGCAGTGGACGAAGTCTGCCGTCGGATTCATCGGCTCCGTCATTCCTCGCCAGGAAGCCTTCTGCAACGTCACGATCGACGAACCACGACACTTCGTGATCGAGGACACGCGAGACGACGCGCGATTCGCCGACGGTCCCCACGTCACCGGGCCGGGCGGCGTGAAATTCTACGCCGGGTACCCGATCGAAGCGCCCGACGGCCACCGCGTCGGCGCCCTCTGCGTGATGGATGATGCACCGCGGCGCTTCAGCGACGCCGAGGCCGCGCTCCTCAGGAACCTCGCCCTGCGCGTGCAGGAACTGCTCTGGGTCGGAGCGCGGCCGTAGTCGCGTTTGTCAGCAATCAGACGTCGTCGTCGACCCAGTCGAAGGTTTTGGTGACGGCTTTTTTCCAGAGGCGGATTTGGCGGTCGCGTTCGTCGGTGTCCATGTTGGGGGTCCAGCGGGAGTCTTCCTGCCAGTTGGCCCGCAACTCGTCGAGGTCGGACCAGAACCCGGTCGCAAGGCCCGCCGCGTACGCGGCTCCGAGGGCGGTGGTTTCCGCGACGACGGGACGCACGACCGGGACTCCGAGGATGTCGGCCTGGAACTGCATGAGCGTGTTGTTCGCGATCATGCCGCCGTCGACTTTCAGCTCGGTCAGGTCCACGCCCGAGTCGGCGTTGACGGCGTCCAATACTTCGCGGGTTTGGAACGCGGTGGCCTCTAACGCGGCGCGGGCGATGTGTCCCTTGTTCACATACCGGGTCATGCCCACCAACGCGCCACGCGCATCGGAACGCCAGTACGGGGCGAACAGGCCCGAGAACGCGGGCACGAAATACACCCCACCGTTATCGTCGACAGTTTTGGCCAGGTCCTCGATCTCGGGGGCCGTTTTGATCAGGCCGAGGTTGTCGCGCAGCCACTGCACCAACGACCCGGTGACGGCGATCGAACCCTCCAACGCGTAGTGCGGTTTCGCATCCCCCAACTTGTATCCGAGGGTGGTCAGCAGTCCGTTCTTGGAATGGACGATCTCCTCCCCGGTGTTGAAGATGAGGAAGTTGCCGGTGCCGTAGGTGTTCTTCGACTCCCCGGCATCGAACGCGGCCTGCCCGAAGGTGGCCGCCTGCTGGTCGCCCAGAATCCCCGCCACCGGAACCTCCCGCAACAGGGACGATTCCGACACCATCCCGTACACCTCGGAAGAGGACCGGATCTCCGGCAGCATCGACACCGGAACCCCGAAGTCGGCCAGGATCGACTCATCCCAGGCCAGGGTCTCCAAATCCATGAACAGGGTCCGCGACGCGTTGGTCACATCGGTGGCATGAACACCACCCTCGATTCCGCCGGTCAAATTCCACAACACCCACGAATCGGTGGTACCGAACAGCAGGTCCCCGGCGTCCGCCTTCTCCCGTGCCCCCTCGACGTTCTCCAAAATCCACACGATCTTCGTGCCAGAGAAATACGTCGCGAGCGGCAGGCCGACCTTCTGCTTGTACCGATCGACATCCCCATCCGCCAACCGATCCACGATCGACTGAGTGCGGGTGTCCTGCCACACGATCGCGTTATACACCGGAACCCCGGTGGTCTTATCCCACACCACCGCAGTCTCCCGCTGGTTCGTGATCCCCACAGCGGTGATGTTATGCCGGGTGATATTCGCCTTCGACAAAGCCTGCCCGATCACCTCACGCGTGTTATCCCAGATCTCCTTCGGATCATGCTCCACCCACCCCGCCCGCGGAAAAATCTGCTCATGCTCCAACTGACCCGACGAAACAATCGAGCCCGAATGATCAAAAATGATGGCGCGAGTACTCGTCGTACCCTGGTCGATCGACAAAATGTAATCAGTCATGAGAAATAACTCCTTTGTTATCGAACGCGGTGTATCGATAGGCAACCCCGAGGGCTGTCGGCGGCAGTCCGCTCGAATGTCGAGGCGGTGTCGAAACCCAATGTAGAACACGAGGGTCTTTCGCCACAGGCCGATGCACAGATGTGCACGACCCGGCTGACAGCGCCGATCAGGGGCGCACGGAACCGGTTTCGGCAAGGCGACGGGCGAGCCCCTCGTCCACGATCAGGTCGGTGATCAGGCCGGCTGCAATAGCTCCCCGCAGGCTGGGGAGCTTGGCTCGGCCCGAAGCGACACACACCCGCCGCGGCACCCGACGGAGTGTATCGAGGTCGGGACCGGTGGCCCGGGAGTTGAGCGCGATGTCGCGGAATGATCCATCCACCCGGTAGAAGACCGTGGCGACGTCGCCGACAACGCGGGCTTCGGTGAGACTGCGATAGTCCTCGGCCTCCAGGTATCCGCCGATATAGACATGGCTCGGCACCTCGGCGAAGGGAGATCCGAGACCGAAGAATACGACATCCATGCGGGCCTGGATGTCGAGCACCCGCTTCGTGCTCCGCTCCCGCCAGAGCGCCTCCTTGGTTCGAGGATCGTCGAAGAACGCCGGCACGGGGAACTGCTGCACCTGAGCCGAGAAAGCTTCGCCGAAGTGTCGGAGAATCTCGCTCGCGTACAGGATGCCCGTGGTCTGGTTGTTGCCCGCACCGTTGAGCTGCACGATGCGCGAGTTGTGAGTCTCCTTGGGAATCAGCTGGTGGCTGACCGCACTCATCGTCGAGCCCCACGCGACACCGAGGGTCATGTTCGAGTCGAAGAACCGATTGAGGATGCGCGCCGCAGACATCGCCACCCGCTCGAGCCGATCGATGCTGCTGGTGTTGTCGGGTACGGGCACGATGTGGGCGGTGAGTCCGAACTTCGATCGCAGTTCCTCTTCGAGCTGCGAAGCACGGCCGAGCGGGGAGCGGATCTGGATGTCCACCAGCCCTGAGGAACGCGCGTGACCGAGAAGCCGGGAAACCGACGAGCGCGAGGTGTGGAGCTCGCTCGCGATCGCCTCCATTGTGAGGTCTTGCAGGTAATACATCTGGGCGGCCTGTAGGGCACTCTCTGATCGTTCATCGAGGCATTCGTCGGGGTGTGGCATGGGTCCTGATCTCGCACATTCGTGCAGCGTCTCTGTGAAATCGTGCTGGGCAGGGAACATCCTACGAAATCGAGCGCTGCACATTTGTGCAACCTTTCGCACGAGGCACAGCGGCCGCCAGCACCTCCCATAAGTTTCTGAGGAGCGCCTGACAACGACCATCCGGCCGCTGGCGCACTACACAGCCTTGAACCCAACAAAGGAGTCTGGATCAATGAATCGCACCCTGGTGAAACGCAACGGGTTTTGGCTCGTGCTTTCCCTCGCGCTCTGCCTCGTGTCTGCCATCGGAGCCTCGCTCGTGCAGACCTCCGGCGGCTCGGTCACCATCAAGAGTATGAGCTGGGAGACAGAATCCGGGCAGACGCTGAGCGCGTTGCTGCTGAAGCCGGCCGCCGCAAGCGCCGATAAGAAGCTGCCGGCGATCGTGCTCGCTCACGGCTGGTGGAACGAGAAGGAGATGCAGGACTCCAACTACGTCGAGCTTGCGCGCCGTGGCTACGTGGTGATGTCGATCGACATGTACGGTCATGGAAGCTCCTCGTCGATGCCTGAAGGCAAGGAGATGGATGCCGCGACCGGAATGTACGATGCGGTGAAGGAGATCTCGCGTCTCCCCTACGTCGACACCTCGCGAATCGGCATCAGCGGTCACTCCAACGGGGCGAGGGCGGCCAACTGGGCCGTCGGTCTCGACAACGCCGCGGATACCCCTCTGATCAAGTCCGTCTATCTCGTCGACAACGACCCGATCTACGCGGACCCGAAGACCGGCACGTACGTGAACTACTACGGCAACCGGGATGTCGGTCTCATGGCCGACCAGTACGACGAGTTCTTCTTCCGTAGCTACGACAAGAACGGAAAAGCCCTCACCACCCCGCGCCAGTACATCACCACGCCCAACGCGCAGTCGTTTCTGCACTTCGGTGCCGACCCGTCCGGCGAAAGCACTCGCAGCTCTTACAAGCAGTACTCCGAAGAAGTCGACGGCCGCCAGGCGATCCGGGTGATCGAGAACCCGGCCCAGACCCACCCGTGGGGACCGATCTCACAGAGCGAGGTCAGGGGGCTGCTCACCTTCTTCGACAAGTCCCTCGGCGCGCCGAACGCGATCGCACCGGGATCGCAGATCTGGCAGGTCAAGGCGGTCTTCAACGCGCTCGGCCTCGTCGGCTTTGGAATCTTCCTGCTGGCCTTCGCTCGCGCGCTGCTCGGCGCCAGACTGTTTGCTGGACTGCGCTACGAGCGACCGGCTGTCCTCGCTCCGAACACTCGCATCGGGCTCCGGTGGTTCTGGGGCGGACTCGTGGTCTCGGCAGTCTTCTCCGCCGTGAGCTACGTGCTGCTCAGCCAGACGACTGCCCTCTCGACGGCCGTATTCGTCGGCGTACCCCCGCTGATCCCCCAGGGGGCGGTGTTCTTCATCGGTCTGTGGGCTGCCATCAACGGCATCGCAGCCCTCGTCATCATGACCGTGTCTTACCAGCTCTTCGGAAAGCGCAACGGCCTCAGCCTGCGTGAATCGGGTGTTCTCCCCGGGTGGCGCAAGTTCTGGCTGGGCATCCTGCTCGGCCTGATCACCGTGGTCGCCGCCTTCGGAATCGTCTTCGTCGTCGGCTACTTCTTCCAGACCGACTTCCGACTCTGGGTGCTCGCCATCCCCCCGTTCACCGTGGACAAGCTCGGAATCGCGCTGATGTACCTGCCGCTGTTCCTGATCTACTTCGTTGCGAACTCCGTGGCGATCAACAGCTTCAACCGCTTCACCATCCGGGGTCGAGAGTGGGGCAACACCGCGGTACTCGCGCTGTTCAACTCCCTCGCCCCGATCATCCTGGTCGCAGCCCAGTACACGGTGTTCGCCATCACCGGGGAGCTCATCCCCGGTTTCGGCGGCATCTTCTCGATCTGGCTCTTCCCGGTCATCGTGATCCTGTTCGTGACGGCGGTCATCGGACGCAAGATCTACCGCGTGACCAACAACCCCTACATCGGCGGATTCATCAGTGCGGCGGTGGTGACGGTGATCTCGGTCACCAACACCCTCACCTACCGCTGACCTTCCCCGCACACCGACACAGGGCCCGGCTTCTCATGAAGTCGGGCCCTGTGTCGTCGGCCTGTGCCGTCGGCCCGTGCCGTCGGCCTGAGTCAGTGGCCGGAGGGCCGGGGTCGGCGCTAGGCGCCCGCAGTCTCCACCAGGTGGATGAGCACTCCCTGCTCGGGGTTCAGCACGGGCATGGGAAGGCCGACCTCGGCGAGGAATCGCCCGGTCGCGGTGAATCCGTCCGGGATCCAGCTGACGTTGCCTCTACTCCCATAGGGCGAGGTCGCGGAGGGGAAGACCACCTTCACCTCGTAGCTCGTGTCGGGGTTCAATCCGGGGAATCCCGCCCGGCCGGGCACCTCGTCGAAGGAAGTGGCAACACTGACAAAGGAGAAGATCGCCTCCGAACCATCCTGGGCGACCGACCCTTGCAGCAGGTAGGCCGGGTCGACGAGGTCGGCATGCACCGCACGGCCGGAGTGGATGAGCGCGCGGTGTTTCTTGTAGAGCGCGACCGCTTCGCCGAGCTCGAACAGGTCCGACTCGTCGAGGGTGCGCACATCCCACTCGATGCCGAAGTGGCCGAACATTGCGGTGATCGCCCGAAACGACAGTGAATGCGTGCGAGCCGTCGTGTGCGAGGTCGTGGGCCCCACGTGGGTTCCCACGAGTTCCGGGGGCAGGATCGCCTCGGTCCAGCGTTGGATCGTCTGCCTCTCGAGAGCATCGTTGCAGTCGGATGCCCAGACCCGATCGGTGCGTTCCAGGATGCCGAGGTCGACCCGAGCGCCGCCGGAGGAACAGCTTTCGATCTCCACCTCTGGATGGGCTCGGCGGAGCGCATCGATCAGCCGGTAGGCGGCGAGAGTCTGCTCGTGAGCCGAGGGCGCACCGTCGTGACCCATCTCCGTGAGATCTCGATTCTGGTCCCACTTGAGGTAGGAGATCGCGTTGTCGGTGAGCAGAGCATCGAGGCGATCGAAGATGTACGCGAACGCATCCGGATTCACCAGGTCGAGTACCTGCTGGTAGCGCCATTCGACCGGGGTACGACCGAGACCGGCACCGCTGACCCAGTCGGGATGCGCACGGATCACATCGGAGTCCTCGTTCACCATCTCCGGCTCGACCCACAGCCCGAACTGCATGCCCCGGGAGCGCACCGCGTCGATCAGCGGGGTGAGGCCCTGAGGCCAGACGTCCTCGTCCACGTACCAGTCGCCGAGCCCTGCCTTGTCGTTTCGACGGTGACGGAACCAGCCGTCGTCGAGTACGAAACGCTCGACGCCCAGAAGCTCCGCCCGGTCAGCGAGCTCGACGAGACTGTCGAGGTTGTGGTCGAAATACACCGCTTCCCAGGTGTTGAGCACCACCGGGCGCACCCCCGAGGGATGCTGCGCGCGCGACCGCAGCCACCGGTGGAAGGTGTCCGTCACTCCGTCGAGCCCACGGGAGGAGAAGGAGGCGTAGGTCCAGGGCGTCTCGTATGATTCACCCGCGGCCAGCACGATCTCCCCGGAGCCCAGCAACTCGGCGTTGCCGATCAGCGCCGGGCCGGTGGGTGTCTTCTCCACTGCCGTGACCCGGTTGCCGCTGAATCCGAAATGCGTGGCCCAGACGGAGCCGGTACGGTTGCCGAAACCGGCAGTCCCCACCGCCGTGAAAAGCGACGAATCGTGGCCCGGGCGGCCGTGGCGGTACTCGCGAAGCCAGGTGCCCTGGCGCAGTGACTGGCGCTGCGGATGCTGCTCCCGGCACCAGCGACCGGTGAGATCCAGAATCTCCGCGGCACCGAGTCCGGTGGGCAGCGTGGTGCTCAGCGACTGCAGGGCATAGTCATCCGTGCCGACGTTCGTGAGGGTGCTGCGGATTCGCAGCATCCCCTCCTGACCGAGATGGAACTCCACGACGAGCGAGAGTCCCGCGGCAGCGTCAGCGAGCGTGATCTCGTGGCCGTCGGGGGCGATCGCGCGGGCTGC